>NZ_NEGJ01000009.1 GCF_002135415.1 Acinetobacter sp. ANC 3832 | reverse complement strand
AGAAGAAGGTGGTCGTCATACTCCGTTCCTTAACGGTTACCGTCCACAGTTCTATTTCCGTACAACTGACGTAACTGGCGCAATCCAATTACAAGAAGGCGTTGAAATGGTTATGCCAGGTGACAACGTTGAAATGTCAGTAGAGTTGATTCACCCAATCGCAATGGACCCAGGTCTACGTTTTGCGATCCGTGAAGGTGGTCGTACAGTGGGTGCTGGTGTTGTTGCTAAAGTAACACTTTAAGCCTTTCTGTTTAAAAAAAGCGCTCCATTAGGAGCGCTTTTTTTATGTATCAAGTTTTATATTTTTTAACCCGATTTATATGCTCATATTCTAGAAGATAAGATTTTTCATAAACTATTCGATATTTTGCGTAAGTATTAATCACTTCTTGAGTTTCTTCTTCAAGGTGAAATTAAAAACGCTTATACAAAATATATCGATCTACTATTCATCATCAGTATATTATTATCTTTTTAAGGAATCTAAGAGTAATTTTGCATTTTCACCTCGTAATTGCCACGACATACAACGAACTCCGCCACCCATATGACACACATTATTGGATGGGATTGGAATGATTTCACGTTTAGTCAGTGCGCGAATTTGTTGCAATGCAATATTGTCTTCTTTTATGCCGAATTGAGGGAAATAGATACGTTGAGGGGTGACAAGCATATTGGTATATAAGCCACAAGCAGAACCAAACTTTTGATCATAAATTTGGCTACCATCATAAGGGGTAATGATTTCGGCAATCTTTACATTGGGAAGCCCACGTCGTAAATCAGCTTTTAATTTTTGCGAATATTCTGGGTCTTCAGGATAAGAATTAATCACTAAAGTGTTTTCATCAATAAAACTAACAACGCCATCAGCATGCTCAAGACCACCTTGTTCATCTGAGTCAATAAAAGCAATATGTTTTAACCCTGTGAGCGCTATTAATTTCTTTCTTGCGGCATTTTCAGATATTTTATTGTCTGATAAGAATTTTGTACTGACCACAACATGACCTGCACCATCGTCAACCCAGTTACCACCATCATTGAATAAATTTGTGGAAGTAAATTTTAATCCAGCTTTTTGAATGTATTGTTTAAATTTTGATTGTACTGCATCAGCGTTTAATTGACCTTTTTTGCCACCACCTTGTCCTTCTGCTGTATAGCGGAATAAAATTGGAGCATTCGGATTTGAACTACTAAAATCACGCATCCAAATATCTTGCATAGGTGCAATGACAATATGATCTTTTCCAAGTGCTTTAACATAGTCATTATATAAAGATTGATCTGTTAAAATTAAAACTTGATCTCCATGTTGAATGATTTTTTTCGCATAGTTCACATGAAAATCGAAAATTTTATCTTTCATTTTGGCATAGTAAGGATCATTGCTTTGCGGAGATGCCAAAACAATAAGTTCAGCTTTTGCCATTAAACTTGTCATCATTGTGAAGACCAATATTATGATAGAAAGTGTATATTTGTTGATGACTATTCTTGTACTGAACATGATCTAAGCTCCGTGTTGCAAGACTTTATGATATTTGAAATATCTTAGAGTCTAATGAATAAAGTTAGACAATCTTATGAATGTGCATTGAGAGAATTTTTCATCGAGTGAAAATAAAGAATAAGTGATTTGTTCGGGTTTTGCTTTAGTTTTTTTATTCAAAGCTATAGATAACGACCTTATCAAGATTGTTAGACAAAAAGACCCTTAAGCTGTCCCTAAGTGATATTCGCATGACCTCATCAGCACTTATCGAAATTTCATAAAGCCGTAATATAAGAATAGAGAAAAAAAACATAAATGATTTAAGTGTCGTAGTCACTTAATAGGAGTTTTTGCAATGAATGCTAAAGTGAATATTTCAAATCGCGCAGGTGCAAGTTTTCCTGTTCGTCGTATGAATTTTAATTTTGATGATGTACCAGAATATTGGATGAATGGCTCGGCGGGTCTTACACATTTTATGACCGCATTGTCTGCATTGTTTCCAGATGGTGAAAAACTATTTATTGATTCCGTACGTGCAGTACGTTATCACCCATCGATTAAAGACAATGAAGCATTACAAAAAGAAATTAGCGCATTCATTGGTCAAGAGGCGATGCATACGCATGAACATGCGGGCTTTAATGCTTCAGCACAAAAATATGGTCATGATGTTGCTAAATATGAACGTCAAACAGGTGTAGTGATTCAAACGGCACGTAAGCTTTTTGCCAAAGTGGTTAAACCATTTGGTATGACACAGGAAATGGTTGATCTTACTGCAACAACAGCATTAGAGCATTTCACTGCGACTATTGCATCACAATTGCTTGTGAATAATCATATTCAAGAGCTGATGACTGATTCGACCATGTCCACGATGTGGTTTTGGCATGCCATTGAAGAAAATGAACATAAAGCTGTGGCTTATGATGTTTATGAAGCAGTTTTTGGTAAGGGTGTGAAAGCATATGCATTACGTAGTTCGGCTTTGATCTTTGCAATGACTCTAATTTTTATCGCGCAATCATCATTTGTTTTTAATTTATTGAAAGAAGATAAAAAGTTAAATTTGAAAGAATTAAGCATGATTTATAAATATGCATATAGTCCATCAAAAGGGATTATTGCAGGAATGACCAAAGAAATGTTTGCCTATTTTAGACCTGGTTTTCATCCAAATGATTTAGATACTGTACAGTTATTAGAAACATGGAAAGCGAAACTGGGCTTTTAAAATGTGAAATATAAATTTAAAATATGAAGGGCAATGAAAATTGCCCTTTTTAGTTCTTTTTAGTGATAGAACTTCTTATACTTCAGCCTTTATTTCTAAATGATGAACGAAGATGATTCGTTTAATGCAAAAAGCTGATTTAAGTGCTGTTTCTCAAATTGAAAACTTAGTTCAAACTCATCCGTGGACATTAAAACAATTTGAAGAATCGATTAACTCGTATCAAAGTACAGTGATCGAGCAGCAAGGTGAGGTTGTTGGATTTTGTATTTTACAGCCTGTATTAGATGAGGCAAATTTATTGTTGATGGCAATCCATCCACAACAGCAGGGCAAAGGGCTTGGATATCAATTATTAGATCAATCGATGGCTTTGCTTAAAAATAATCCACTTCAAATCTTTTTAGAAGTCCGTGAAAGTAACCTTTCAGCGATCGCTTTATATGAAAAATCTGGCTTCCATCAAATTGATATGCGACGTAATTACTATCCTAAAGCGGATGGTGGAAAAGAGCATGCAATTATTATGGTGAAATCATGTAGTGATGATTTTTCTCAACTTTTTAAAAGTTAATTCTGAATGAGTCATCTTTTATCGATTGGTTAATATGATGTAAAAAGCTCCTCAATGTTGAGGAGCTTAATTTTATAATAATCAATAATTAATCACTTATTTAATAATCAGTTCGTTCCATTCAGATGGCAGAGTGGTCATAAGCATATCTCCCAATTGATTAATTTCTTCCTGATTTAACGTTCGATTTAAACGACGCCATTGACCATCTAATAACAGTTCAATCGGTGTATATTGTGATTTGTAATTCATTTTATTTGAATGTGGAACCCAGTAGCCTAAGTACACAAATTGTTGATCAATAGATTGAATATATTCAATTTGTTTGAGTATCGCAAAAACGCCAAGAGAGCGTCGATTTTCATCAGGATCAAAGAAGGTATAAACAGCAGATAATCCATCATCAAGCAGATCGCAAGTTGAAACACTGATGAGCTTGTCGTCTTTCCATAATTCTAAAAAGAAACTTTCAGTGCAACTATGCAGTAAAAATTTTTCAAATTGATCATAGCTCGGTGGGAACATATCACCATCGGCATGCCGTTCAAGGATATAGCGTTCGTATAAATCGTAATGAACTGTAGTTGCTTGATGTGTTGGAGTGATTTTCACTGTTAAATCTTGATTGCGCTTCCAAGCCTTTTTTTGTGCACTGTTCATTTGAAAGGTATCAACAGGAACACGACAAGATAGACATTGTCGGCAGAGGTGACATTCAGGTCGATACACAAAATCGCCACTACGTCTAAAGCCTGTGCGTGACAATTCAGACAAGGTAACCACATCGATACGATGAACCGGATCAAGAAAGACCATACGCGCAGATTTGTTTTCTAAATAACTGCAATCATGCGGTGGCGTAATGTAATACTGTAAGTCATTTAATAGGGACTTCGGATGATAAGAGTTCATAACTGTGTGTCCCTCCTTTTTGTCATTCCATGAGGCGCGCATTTAACGCTATTGTTTTACTTGAAAATACACGGTCTTGATATTTTTTCCAATCTATAACAGGCTGTTTCACAACATCTTGTAACGATTTAAGGTATTCTTGCCGAGAAAGTGTGCAAGCGCCAAGACTTAAGAGGTGATCATTAACCAATTGGCAATCAATCCAAGGCAGTTGATTCTCTTGACCAATCAGCATCAGTGTATAAAAAGCCATTTTTGAAACATCAGTTTCAGTACTAAACATAGATTCGCCAAAACAGCCATGCCCAATAGTAACACCATATAATCCGCCCACGACTTTATCTTGATTCCAAACTTCAACGCTATAAGCAAAGCCTGCATCAAATAAATCGGAATAACCTTGGATGATATCTTCAGAAATCCAAGTTTCATCTGCATAACTACGGGGTAAAGAGCACGAGCGAATAACACGTTCAAAAGAATGATTGACGGTAATTTTGTAATCCATCTTTTTCATATTTCGAATCAGTGATTTACTGGGGTGATAATCATGTGGTCGAATAATGCAGCGTGGTTCAGGGCTCCACCAACAAATAGGTTCATCTTCTGAAAACCATGGGAATAAGCCATGTGTATACGCTTCATAGAGTGTAGAAGGGGAGAGATCCGCACCCACACAAATTAATCCTTGTTGTTCAGGATCTGCTTCAATCGGATCTGGGAAAATATATTGAGAGGGTGTGAGCATAGCGCATTAAAAAAGTATAAGGATCAGCAATATCTTAGCTGATCCTTAGCACTAAAATGTAAAATGTTTTATGCGAAAAGTTTCAGCTGTTTGGCAATTTTGATTTTATCGCCATCTAAAAACTTCTGAGCCTTTTCTTGAATAATTTTAAGACTTTGTCCCAAATCTGATATTGAGTTTCCTTCGCTATCTAAGACCAACCATTTCAATTCAGTCAGTACATCTTGAACATATTGTGCAAATTGTTTTGCAGACTTTAATCCTTCCACAAAATGTGCACGATAGAACAGTTGTGTGAATTGATCTGTTGGAATACCCATACCTGTGATTGGGCAGGCTAAAGCTTGGTAATTCACATGAAAACTGGCTTGATTGAGAAGGTAATAGTTAAAGTCTTGAGCATGCTGAATCATTTCTGGATTTGCTTCAGCTTGGCAAGGTTGAGCTAAACCTAAATGGCACAAAATTACCAAGGCATTTAAGAGTTGGGCATAATTAAGCGTTGGGATGGCTTGTTCTATTTCAGCAATGGTTTGAGGTTTGTAGTCTAATTTTTTAAAGTGAGCGCCTAAAGGTCCATAAATATCTTGAATTAAATTGAACTCACCTAAATAGCCTGCAATCGTTTTAGGTAATTGTTCTGGTGCAGTAAGCAGTACAAAAGCCGTATTTCTTAAACGTTGCTGTGTTTGTAATGCGGTTAAGGTATTTTTACCTCGAATAAATAAATCTCTTCTAAATTGACTGTTGGCAAAATAATCACGACATTGTTCTTTAAAAACAGGGTGTTCAATGGCATTTAAGAATTTTTGATGCTCATCCGTAAAATTGATGTTATCCAAATGTGTGTTTAAATCAGTAGAGCCTGCATAGGAAAGTTTGATTTCTTCAAGAATGCGAACCACTTGTTGGAATGAAAAACATTGCCAATCTTGATTAAGATATTCATGGATTAAGTAGTTTGGATTTTGTTTTTTTAAATCTTGAACTTTGCTTAATGCATTTGGATTTCTTTGAGCGAAATTTGGATTTTGTTTTAATAGAGCTTCACTAAATTCTAAAGAGTCTTTGACCTTTTGAATCGGATTAGTACTGCTGCTATTAAATTTAAAATGACTGTGGAAAAGTTCACGAATCGGCATATTAGCTGCCCAGCCTGTGACACAGTTATAACTGATATAAACAATACCATTGGGTTTTAAATATTTGCGAATGAATTTCAATATAATATGTTGATTTTCATGACTAATCCAACTCCAAATGCCATGCAAGCTAATTGAGTCAAACATGGGTAAATCTTTGTTCAGTAACTCTTCAAAACTGGCATCATAAAAATGATGTGGAGCATGGCTTTGTTCAGCCAGTACATTGGCATGAGCCGCATGTGCAGGGTTAAAGTCTGTACCATAAAAGATACCAAAACTTGATGCTGCATGAATATTCAGACTGACACCTTGACCAAAACCAAGTTCGCAATGCATATGATCTTGATGTGAGGACGGGCAATCAACTCCATTTAATAACAAACAAAATTTTTGATAATTTGGACTCAAATCTTTGTAATACCCATAGGTGTAATTTACTTCAGTTTGATAGCCATCGGTCCATGCTGTTGTCATTGTTTTCCCCACAAGGTGAAATTATAAAAATAATTAAATCTCTTTATAAATCAAAAATAAATAAACCGCCATGTAGGCGGTTTATTTTTACAAAAAATAAATGAATTATTTCAAACCATCTAAAAATTTGTCAGCATCAAGTGCCGCCATACAACCTGAACCTGCAGAAGTAATGGCTTGACGATAGACATCATCAGCAACATCACCCGCTGCAAAAACACCTGGAATTGAAGTTGCAGTTGCATTTCCAGCAGTACCGCTTTGTACTTGAATATAGCCATTGCGCAATTCAAGTTGACCTTCAAACATTGCTGTATTTGGTTTGTGACCAATAGCAACAAATAAACCTGAAACATCAATATCTTGAGTGCTGTCATCCTGAGTTGATCTGATACGAACAGCCGTTACACCTGAAGCAGAATCACCTAAAACCTCATCAACTTGATGGTTCCAAATAATTTTGATTTTTCCTTCTTTCTCTTTTTCAAAAAGATGAGTTTGAAGAATTTTTTCAGAACGTAAAAAATCACGACGATGTACAAGTGTGACATGTGAAGCAATATTCGATAAATATAGCGCTTCTTCAACAGCCGTATTACCACCACCGACAACCATTACTTTTTGGTTTTTATAGAAGAAACCATCACAAGTCGCACAAGCACTGACACCTTGACCCATATAGGCTTGTTCAGATTCAAGACCTAAATATTGTGCAGTTGCACCTGTCGCAATGATTAAAGCGTCACATGTGTAATCTTCCATATCGCCTTTTAAGACAAATGGACGAACTTTTAAATCAACTTCATTGATGTGATCGTATAAGATTTCAGTACCAAAACGTTCAGCATGCGTTTGCATACGTTCCATTAAAGCAGGACCTGTTAAACCTTCAGGATCACCCGGCCAGTTTTCAACATCAGTCGTTGTTGTTAATTGTCCACCCAATTGCATACCAGCAATGAGTGTTGGTTTTAAGTTCGCACGTGCAGCATATACCGCAGCACTATAGCCCGCAGGACCTGAACCTAAAATTATTAACCGTGAGTGACGTGTGCTCATTCCAGCCATCCTTTTTATATAAAAAATATAGAATCTGTTAAAATTATACGTGAAACTCTATAACAGTGGTGAGAGTTCGATGTGGATAATATTGATCATCGAAATCGAATTGAACTATATAGAAAAGTTGTATAATAAAATAAGGTTTAAAAACAGTTTTAAATTGCTGAATTATCTACAAAGCTTTACAACACAAGTCAATAATCGTGCATCTTTTTTTATAGAACAGGTGCATAATATAAAGATTTCTTCTCTGAAGATAGCGTTACGCGTCAAGAAAAGAGCAATATGAATAATTGGTTACAGGACAGTATATGACTGCGGTGTCGAGTGTTTATGCACAGCGTTTATTATTAACATTATTCTTGATTTCATTTGGGATCTATCTGTTTTTAGCAACAGTGACGTATACCCCATTTGATCCAGGCTGGATGCATATTTCAAGTGATACTCAACAAGTGTCAAACGCCAGTGGTGTTGCGGGCGCGTGGATTGCAGATCTACTTTTTGGATTCTTAGGATGGGCAAGTTTGCTGATCCCAATATTTCTATTCGTTGAAGCAGCACAAGTATGGTGGCCACGTAGTTTTCTCAGCCGTCCATTTCGTTATGCAGCGCAATTTTTTATTTTGCTCACTTTTGCCAGTCTTTTATATTTACTTTGGAATGTACCCGCAGATACATTGGATAATGCTTCAGGTGGCATTATTGGCTATGAACTTGGGGCGAGTCTTAGCCATTTATTAACCATTTATGGGGCGACCATTTTTTTAGTATTCTTATTGGGTTTGTTATTTACTCTAGCATTCGGTATTCAATGGAATCGAACTTGGGCAACCTTAAAAGCGACACCTGCTTATTTACAAGATTTATTTTATAAGAATGTTCCTGAAAGTGAATCTGCTTATGATTTAACAACACCACAAAAAAATCAAAAAGTTAAAGTGCCTATCAATCATACAGATGATGCTGTTCAGAGTGTTGATGAAGACATCATAAATACCGCTGTGATCTCAAATTCTACTCAATCATCGAAACAACAGCGAGCTGCTGAACGTTTATTTGATGATTTGGTTGATGAGGGGATGCATGACAAAAAATATCAAGAACAGCAGTTTGTTGATGAAATTGATGATGCTGAGTTTGAAAAAACATTAGAGAAAGCACATCAATTAGAAAAAGAAAGTCAGCGTGTTGTACCAACAGGTGAAGTGTGGAAAGCATTACATCAAGAAAATGATCATAAGCGCGATATTGATGCTTTACTTCGTGCCGCAGATGATGAGTTAGAGACATCAAATATTCATCATAAAGCCGAAAATGTAATTTCATCTATACATACGCCACAAAATACCACTGTACCAACGCAACGCTCTCATGATGAAAATCATCTTGATTGGGACGATGATCAAGTCTTTGATGAGTTATTGGCGGTGGTGCCGAATGGCAAAATAGCCACAGATATTCATAGTCCGTATCATCAACAAGCTGCTGAAATGATATCACCATCAGATGTAGCAGTTGCGACGATTGCCACAACAGCAACACAGTCTAATATTGCATCTCAAGCATTACAACAGACTCAAAATTTGGCATCTGAATTAGATGATTTAGCATTGTTGGTTGAAAAAGAACAACAAGAGGTGATAGTACCTGTTCGTACAACCAGTAGTTATGCGCAATCAACACCTTTTGTAAAAGCTGAAATTCAAACCAATTTTCAACCGCATTCAATTGTTTCTGAAGAAGAAAAACAGCGCATTGCGAGTGATAAAGATGCCTTTAGAGAAGCTTGGCAAGATACAGTAGGGGCACCTGAAGAACTTGAAAGTGAAGTGGATCAATCTTTTGACTTTGATGCACCCTTAACCGATGCATCAGGTCGACCAATGTCTCGCGCAATGCAAGTTGCCAATAAACGGAAAGATTTACCGACATTACCAAGTTTAGATATTCTTGATAAAGTTGATCCCAACAAAAAAGTCAATTTTACGGCTGAACAGTTGGCAAGACTCTCGGAATTACTTGAAATTAAATTACAAGAATTTAATGTCAAAGCCAAAGTGATTGAAGCCCAACCGGGTCCTGTCGTGACACGTTTTGAGTTGGATTTAGCACCTGGTGTTAAAGCCTCTAAAGTGACCAATATTTCAAGAGATTTAGCACGTTCAATGTCCATGGCATCTGTACGTGTGGTTGAGGTGATTCCAGGAAAACCTTATATCGGTATTGAAGTACCGAATAGCTCACGTGAAATGGTTCGTTTAATTGAATTGCTTGAAACACCAACCTATCGTGATCCAAGTGGTTTAATTACCATGGCGATGGGTAAGGATATTTCAGGTAACCCAGTTCTCACTGATTTAGCCAAAGCACCGCATATGTTGGTTGCAGGAACAACAGGTTCGGGTAAGTCAGTTGCTGTAAATGCGATGATTTTATCCATGCTATTGAAATATACACCTGCAGATTTACGTCTGATTTTAATTGATCCTAAGCAACTGGAACTTGCGAATTATAATGATATTCCTCATTTACTCACCCCAGTCGTGACAGACATGAAAGATGCTGTAAATGCATTGAATTGGTGTGTTAATGAAATGGAGCGTCGTTATAAACTGATGTCTTACCTAAAAATTCGTAAGTTGTCTGATTATAATCGCAAGGTCGATGAAGCAATTGCCAATGGCGAAGATCTGATTGATCCAACATGGAAACCAAGTGATTCTGCGACTCGTGAGCGAGCTCCGCGTTTAGAACCTTTACCGTCTATTGTGATTGTTGCCGATGAATTTGCAGATATGATTATGCAAGTCGGTAAAAAAGCAGAAGAAATGATTACACGCTTAGCACAGAAGTCGCGTGCGGCTGGTATTCACTTATTATTAGCAACTCAACGACCATCAGTCGATGTGATTACAGGTTTGATCAAAGCCAATATTCCGACACGGGTTGCATTACGTGTAAACAGTAAGATTGACTCTCGTACTATCTTGGATGCAGGTGGTGCAGAAGACTTATTGGGTCATGGTGATATGCTATTTTTAGGGCCTGGTAAAATTGAACCTGAGCGTGTTCATGGTGCATTTATTTCAGATGATGAAGTGAATAGTATTTGTGATGCATGGCGTGAGCGTGGTGAACCGAATTATGTCGATGAAATCTTAACTCCTTATGATGAAGAGCCAACTTCAAGAGGTTTTGAAGATGGTGATAGTGATCCAAGTCGTGATGCACTTTATGATCAATGTGTTTCTTTCGTTTTGGAAACCCGTAAAGTTTCAGTATCTTCTTTACAGCGTAAATTTAGTTTAGGGTATAACCGAGCTGCACGTATTGTAGATCAGATGGAAGAGAACGGTATTGTGAGTTCAATGGGTACCAATGGTAAACGAGATATATTAGTGTAACGTTCACTAATGTTAAAAAGCCTCTAGTTATTAGAGGCTTTTTTATTAATAATACAAAATTGAGATCATCCATATTCTTTAATTTTAAGTGTGGTATGTCATCCATAATAGAGTGGTGTATCTGACTAAAAATTATAAAGGAGGAGATGAATGGTTGAGTCGTTATTTGATTTAAAATTAATGAAATCATAAAGCGTAAAAAAACCTGCTTCAAGCAGGTTTCATCTTTCAAAAAGTATGATTAAGCAAACTTTGCCAATACTTCTAAAAAACCATCTTTTTGGCGTGGGAATTCAGCGATCACATCATGAATGCGTTGACCTTCAGAATTTGTCGCATTCACATCACGACCATCTGCAACAAATTTTGTCAAAAGGCGTTCGTAATCGAAAGGGCGCATATGCTTGAATGCATGATAAAGCACATGAAAATCTGTATTCACGCCTTCAGGAGGAAGTTGTTCCAAATAGGCAAATACACGCTCATCTGACCATTCTTCATTGAACGTTGCTGGCTGTGAAAGTGCCATAACAGCATCTCCTCAAAATATAATTCTGATTAAAAAGGGCAAAATAACCAATGCTATTTTGCCCTGAATCAATTCACTTGACTAATCAATAATGAAATTAACGCTCTTCAGGTAAATTGATATTCATTTCAAGCATCTCAATATTCGCTTCAGAACGAACAGACATTTGAATGTGCTGTTCATCTACACCACGAACATAACGATTGACCACTTGCATGATTTCTTTTTTCATTTGATCAATTTTGTCTTGGCTTAAACGTTTGCCTAAACCTTGTTCAGAGGCAACGATCACTTTTAAACGATCTTTCGCCGTTTGAGCGCTAGATGGTTTTTCATCATTGCTAAAAAGTTTACTCCAGAATCCTGCCATGATTATGCTCCAAATAAACGTGCTAACCAGCCCTTAGGTTTCACCGTAATATGACGATATGGGCGATCTTCACCAAGGAAGCGAGCAACGAGATCATCATATGCTTGACCTGCACTTGTTTCTGTATAAAGAATGACAGGTTTACCTTCATTGGAAGCTTGTAATACGCTTGGACATTCAGGAATGACGCCCATGGTTGGTACACGAAGAATATCTTTAGAAATGTCGTCAATCGTTAACATTTCTTGTTTATCAGCACGTTCTGGATTAAAACGAGTAATACAAAGATGCTTACGGATACGACCTTCGTTCTGTTCAACTTTCTTGGTTTTACTATCAAGCATACCAATAATACGGTCAGAATCTCGAACAGATGAAATCTCTGGATTGGTTACGATAATCGCTTCATCTGCATGATACATGGCAAGAATTGCACCACGTTCAATCCCTGCAGGTGAGTCACAAATAATGTAATCAAACTCTTGAGAAAGCTCTTCCATAACGCGAGCAACACCCTCATCTGTTAGGGCATCTTTATCACGTGTTTGTGAAGCAGGTAAGATATATAAATTTTCAATTTCTTTATCACGAATCAACGCTTGTTGTAAGCGAGCTTCATTATTCAAAACATTGACAAAATCATAAACAACACGACGTTCACAACCCATAATAAGGTCTAGATTGCGTAATCCTACGTCAAAATCAATCACAACAGTTTTATGACCACGAAGGGCTAAACCTGTTGCAAAAGATGCGCTCGTTGTAGTTTTACCTACTCCGCCTTTGCCTGATGTAACGACAACAATTTTGGCCACCGAATCCACTCCTGTTATGGTGATATACCCGTTTAAACGGGTTTTCTATGGTGATTAATTTATACCTTAAAATTGAAGAGCTTCAAATACAAGCTCTTGCTGATCATTCAGGTAAATATGTACAGACTGTTTTACGACATGTTGCGGAATGTCATCAGCCACACAATACGTCCCCGCGATAGAAACCAATTCAGCTTCTAATGAATGACAAAAAATTCTTGCAGTTGTATTTCCGCCTGCACCTGCGATGACTCTACCACGAACACTGCCATAGATATGTATATTTCCTGATGCAATCACTTCAGAACCACTGTTAATTCCAGCGTTCAGAATAATATCGCCATGATCTTGTACAAGACATTGTCCAGTACGTAAAATTTCATCATGATAAGACGTTGCATGACTAATTTTTTTAACAGGCTCTGCTACAGTTGCTGTTTGTGGTTCTGCTTTTTGAACAGGTGTTTCAACTACCTGTTCTTTGGTTGGCTTAATCCGTTGTAACGGACGATCCGCCGGCATGACAGGGAATTGAATGGCACGAGCTTGATCCCCTAAGATACCATCTACCACAGCCATTGGCTGTAATTCTAAACTAATCAGCAATTGAATTAGTGCAATCAATTCTTGCTCAACAGTACTGTCAATAACAACTAAAGCACCTTGGTAAGATGCTTCATTTAACATGCTGGATAGTTGCTGGCGGATAGCATTATGATCATTGCTCTCGAAAGTTAATCGAGTGGTATGAACCATTTTGCCTGTAATCCGTATATCAGCCATAGTTATTCCTTAAAAGGCTTGTGACCTAAATCTGATGTCGTAAAGCTAAACGATGAAATTGGTCAAATGCTAGAACAAATTGATTGTTTTCTCTAGCAAAGATACAAATAATTTCAATGAATTGAGCATTCTTTAACTGGATTATTGCTTCGCTTGATCATTTTTATCTAATACCAGTTGCCATTGTTTAATTTTTACTTGTTTACGTAATGATTCTAAACTTTCGTAGACTGCGGATTCAACCAATTCTTCAAGCAAATGATTTTCAATATTTAAATTGCTGACTTTTTCTGAGATCAGTTGATAGGTAGCGTTCGGTCGTTGCACTGTTCCATTGGTGAGCGGGTCAATTAAACCGTTGGTAATATTTTCACCTAATCGCTGTCCAATATTTTGGATTTGATTTTCAATCATGCTGCCTGCAATCGGAATCAGCCTTAAAAGTTGAGTCAGTTGAGGTGTATCCTCAATGGCTTGTTTTACAATTTGACCGACATTATCTGCAATTACGGTTTGCTGTGCTTTTAATTCAGTGGCGAGCGATTCTTGTAAAATTTCTGCTAGAACTCGGGCAAATAATTCACGATGATGATCAACCAGATCGTGGATAATTTTTTTATGGCTCGAACTGGTATCTAATTCATGACGAACACCGTCAATCACAGTGATCACGATACGGTCTGAAAGCTCTTCCATCACCACACTATAATAAAAAAGTGCTTTATTTTTAATGCTTTCAGGAACAACTTTATAACCTAGTTCATGTAATCTATAGCCAATAATTGCAACACGGATTAAACGCAAGAAACGTAAATAAGGAACAATTGCAAGGACTTCATACCAGTGAATAAAAGGAAAGAAGAACCAACGTTTGTGGTGCTTATTCACAATAGAGATAGCCCATCGAATCAGTAATTCTGCAATTAAAAATGTAATAAACCAACTTTCAGTTTTAATCACCCATGGATGCAAATCAGTTTTATAAAATTGTAAAACTTGCTGTAAATGAATTTGATCAAAGAACCAAGCGCCAAAATTGCTCATTAAAAATGCATTGGCGCACAGACAAACTAAGTTAACGACAATAATCACCATCATGAAAATGTCGTAAACTAAAAAGAGCTTCCATGCGAGCGTATCATGACGAATCGTTTGAAACTTATTCTGTGATGATTGATTTGAATCCGTCATAAATATCCTGTCTTATTTCTTTTAATTATGTAGTTTCAGATTGATACTTTTGTTTCATTTGACTAATCAACATATCTTTTTCTGTCCATAGTTGATCAACCCATTGCTGAAAATGTTCACGATAGAGAGCATCTTCTTCATAGTTCCCACCTAATACCCAATCTGGAATATCTATTTTTCGTAGATTCACCGCAATACGTGAAACATCTCCCAACCAGAATTCACCATAACCCGGCGCGCCATCAGGGTACACAATGGTCATATCCACCAATGCATCGATGTCATTACCCAAAATATTGAGGGCAAGGGCAAGACCACCTGCTTTAGGTTTGAGTAAATTTGTATAAGGTGAACCTTGCTTTGCCTTCTTCTCAGGGGTAAAGCGAGTGCCTTCTAAGTAATTTAACAAGGTGAAAGGCTGGCTTAGCAGTTGCTCGCAAGCCTTACGTGCTTCTTCCATATCTTTATTTTTAAGCTCAGGGTTTTTTGCAATCTGCTCTTTGCTATGTCGTTTCATCATTGGAAAGCCTAGAATTTTAAAGGCTTGACCGACAAAGGGAATAAAAATGAGTTCCCATTTGGTAAAGAAACGGGTGAGTGGCATGCGTTTTAAACCAAAGTACTGATTCACTGTAGTATCAACCCAACTTTGATGATTACAAGTCATTAAATAACGACCTTGCATGCTTAAATCTAGATCATCATCAATGCTAATGTCCCACTTTAATTCAGGTAAGACATGATCGATCAGCCAGTTATTCACACCTAACCAACTGTTGGTAATGTTAATATTTGTTTCATCAATTTTAGGTGATTTTTTGATAAGCTTAGTGAGCCCCAAAGCAAGAACAGGTGGGCCATGAAAAAAAGTACTTCCAGTGATGACAGAGCTAACGGTTAAACCTTTAGAAATTTTTTTTAATATAGGTTGTTTCTGTTGCTGAGTTGACATAGAACAGTCCTAACTATTAGTTTAATGAATAGATTATGATTTAAATATAGCCTTAGACTCATAAATAAAAAAGTATCAATTTAAAAGTATGTGTAAATTATGATGAAGTGATCACTGTTTGCTAATTAAATATTACAAAATGTAACTTAAAGCTTAATTTTTAACAAAATGTCAATATTTTCATTCGATTTAATAGACGATCATTGGCACATACAAAAAATCAAAATCAGGAGGCGTATCATGCGCGCACTAGTAATATCATCAGTAATCGGGGCTCTAGCACTTTCAGGCTGTCAAACTATGGACAATGGTACTGGCGGTGCACGTCAGTATGATAAAACTGCAATTGGTGGTTTAATTGGTGCTGCTGCTGGTTATGGTTTGTCTCGCGGTAATGCTAACTCTTCTGCACAAAACAACCGTGCGGCAGCAATTGGTGCGATCTTAGGTGCGGGTACTGGTTTATATCTTGATAATAAAGAGAAAAAATTACGTCAACAAATGCAAGGTACGGGGGTTGAAGTTAACCGTAATCCAGATGGTTCTGTTGGTCTAGTTATGCCAGGTAACATCACGTTTGATACCAATCAATCAACAATTAAATCAAACTTCTATTCTACGTTGAATAAAGTTGCACAAACTTTAACTGAAGATAATAAGAGTGCGATTCTTGTAACTGGTTATACAGACAGCACAGGTAATGATTCAATTAATATTCCTTTATCTCAAGCACGTGCTCAATCTGTTGCATCGTATTTAGCAAGACAAGGTGTTCCAACATCTCGTATTAATGCACAAGGTCAAGGTGCTGCAAATCCGATCGCTTCGAATGCAACGGCTTCTGGTCGTGAGCAAAATCGTCGTGTAGAAATCAGTATTTATGCGGCAAACTAATCTAAAACATATATAATCTGAATCGAATCATAGGTTTCTATGGTTCGATTTTTTACGTCTAAAGTATTTACGGGGTTTTAAAATGCGCGCATTGGTTCTCTCTGCAGTTGTTGGAGCTTTAGCTCTTTCTGGTTGCCAAAACATGGAATATGACAAAGCAGCAATTGGTACGGGTCTTGGTGCATTATTGGGTGCGGGTATTGCGTATTCAAATGCAGATAAAGACAAAATGGGGCAAGCTGCTGCAATTGGTGCTGTTTTAGGTGGTGGCGCAGGCTTACTTCTTGATCAGAAAGAAAAGCGTTTAAAACAAGAATTAGCGGGTACTGGTGTTGATGTAAATCGTAATCCAGATGGTTCGATTAACATGGTAATGCCAAGTGTTACTTTTGCTTCAAACTCAGCAACGATTCAACCTAAATTCCAAGCGGCATTGAATGATGTTGCTCGTGTATTGGCTGAAGGCGGTACTGCAGGTAAATTAGCATTGGTCATCCATGGTCATACAGACAACACAGGTTCTGACGCAATTAACAATCCATTGTCTCAAAATCGTGCATCATCAGTTTTGAATTACTTGGCTTCACAAGGTATTTCAGCATCTCGTATGTCTGCTCGTGGTTATGGTTCAAGTTCTCCAATTGCTGACAATTCAACAGCAGCGGGTCGTGAACAAAACCGTCGTGTAGAAATTACAGTTTATGCAACAAACTAATTTATAGAATTAAGTTTAGTTGTTGAAAGAAAACCACCTTGGGGTGGTTTTTTTAGCTTTATATGGTTTGTAAAAATTGTATTAAGCATTAGGCAAGTCATGTTTAGATGACTATAATCGAGCTCGAAGTTTTTAGAGGAAGAACGATGTCTAAAGCAAGTCAACTCAATGACAAGCAACTTGAAGCCATGAAATATACTCAAGGACCCTTGTTAGTACTTGCAGGGGCGGGTTCGGGTAAAACATCGGTTATTACAAGAAAAGTTGCTTATTTGGTTCAGCAATGCGGTATTCCTGCATTTAAAATTACAGCAATGACCTTTACCAATAAAGCTGCACGTGAAATGAAAGAGCGTGTCAGTAAATTATTGGGAAAAGAAGAGGGTAAGGGGTTATCCGTTTCAACCTTCCATACTTTTGGTTTAAATTTACTTCGTTTAGAGTTGAAAAATACACCACTCAAAAATAACTTTTCGATTCTAGATGCAGATGATTGCAAACGTATTTTGATGGATTTAATGCATCGCGATAATTTGTCGGGTGCAGAAAGCAAAGAATTAATTGCGAAAGCAATGAAAAAAATATCAGATTGGAAAAATGATTTGATCATGCCTGAACAGGCACATAACACCTGTGAAACTACTGAAGACGTTCAGTTTGCACATTTATATCAACTGTATGAGCGTAATTTACGTGCTTATAATGCCGTTGATTTTGATGACTTAATCGTGATGCCAACACGTTTATTACAAGAAAATGCAGAAGTTCGAGATAAATGGCAAAATCGTATTCGTTACCTTCTCGTCGATGAGTATCAAGATACCAATACAGCTCAGTACACGTTGGTGAAACTTCTGGTTGGTGTGATGGGGCAATTCACTGCGGTAGGTGATGATGATCAATCCATCTATGCATGGCGTGGTGCCAAACCTGAAAATATGGCTTTGCTGAAAGAAGATTTTCATAATTTAAAAGTGATTAAGCTTGAACAAAATTATCGTTCGACCAGTCGTATTCTAAAAGCGGCAAACCATGTCATTGACAATAATCCACATATTTTTGAGAAAAAACTATGGAGTGATAAAGGTCATGGTGAGGTGATTCGAGTCATTACTTGTCGTAATGATGATGATGAAGCTGAGCGTGTGGTCAAAGATTTGATTACGCATAAATTGATGAATGGTAAAAGTTGGAAAGACTACGCGGTGCTTTATCGTGGTAATTTTCAAGCGCGTGTTTTAGAAACACATTTACGTCAAATGCAGATTCCTTATAAACTTTCTGGTGGTCAGTCATTCTTTGGACGTGCAGAAATTAAGGACATCATGAGTTATCTCAGAATTATTATTAATCCTGAAGATGACAGTGCTTTCTTACGTATTATTAATACGCCAAAGCGCGCCATTGGCCCTGTAACCTTGGAAAAGTTGGGTTTATTTGCTCAAGAAAATCATCTGTCTTTGCTCACAGCTGCTAGTGATCAGCGTTTGACGATGGTCATGCCGAAGAAAGCCACAACGCAATTGGCTGAGTTCGCAGGCTTTATTAATGATTTTACGCGTGAATTATTGGATGATGATGAGCCTGTACCTAAAATTCGTCAGATGATGATGGAAGCAGGTTATATCGATTATATTCGTGAATCTGCGGCGACGCCTGCACAAGAAAAAACCAAGCTTGATAATGTAGAAATGCTGTACACCAGTATTCAAAGTTTGATTAATCGTGCTGAAGATGTTGATGAAAAGAATATTGAAAGTGTCATTCGTAAAATGGTACTGCTTGATTTACTAGAGCAACAACAAGAAGAAGAAGATACTGATAAAGTCAATCTTCTGACCTTGCATGCTTCTAAAGGTCTAGAGTTCCCGTTTGTTTATATTATGGGCTTAGAAGAAGAACTTCTGCCACATAAGAACTCGATTGCTGCTGAAACTATTGAAGAAGAACGCCGTCTCATGTATGTGGGAATTACCCGTGCTCAACAAGGTTTAACATTAACCTTAGCAGAGCAACGTAAAAACGGTGGTCAAATGAAGCAAATGACACCAAGCCGCTTCTTAGATGAATTACCGCAAGATGATTTAGATTGGTTAGGTCGTAAGAAAAAGTTGGCTGAAAATATTGATCCTAAATTACAGGCTCAACAATATCTGCAAAATTTAAAAGCATTGTTAAAACGTTAATTGAGTAGTTTTTGAAACTTAGAGGTTTTTGAAGTTTATAGTCGTATAAATAAGTAGATTCTAAATGCCCTAATTTTGATGAACAAACTCAATAACGTTGATTGGTTGTATTTAAAGTTAAAGAAACTCATAGGATTTTATTATGAAAGTTCAAGTAAAAGTACTTGATAAACGTTTAGGTCAAGAATGGCCATTACCGACTTATGCAACAACAGGTTCAGCAGGTTTAGACTTACGTGCATGTGTAGATGAAGCGATTCAAATTGAACCCGGTCAAACTGTTTTAGTTAAAACAGGTATGGCAATATATATTGAAGATACAAATTTTGCAGGTTTAATTCTGCCACGTTCTGGCTTAGGTCATAAGCATGGAATCGTTCTGGGTAATTTAGTGGGTTTAATTGACTCAGATTACCAAGGTGAATTGATGGTTTCTGTATGGAACCGTAGTCAAGCAACTTTTAAATTAGAACCAGGTGAGCGTTTAGCACAATATGTTCTTGTACCAGTAATTCAAGCTGAGTTTGATTTAGTCAGTGAGTTTGAAGCCACTGAACGTGGTGCAGGTGGTTTTGGGCACACAGGTAAAAATTAAGTTTAATTTGAATGAATGTAAAAAAGCCTGAGAATTCAGGCTTTTTTATTATTTGTATCGCATTGTAACAAAAAGTATTTTTTAAAATTCATTTAAGCGTTTAAGATATTAAAATCGAAATTAATGTCTAACTTCAGCGCTACTAAATCTCAATATAATATCGATAGATAATGAGTCTATATTTTTAATATAGCCCGCTGAAGATTAAGCAACTAGAAGTATTGCTTATGAAAAACCCGCAAGATTATTTTCCACATCAAATTTTTCGTGCATATGATATTCGCGGAAAAGTGGAATTATTAACACCTCAATTAATCCACAGTATTGCGTATGCACTTGCTCAACAAATGAAAGAGAAAGGGCAAACGCAAATTGTGATTGGTTATGATGCCCGTTTGACCAGTCCTAGCTATGCCAAAATTATTGAGCATGTATTTATTGAACAGAATTTTAAAGTCACTGCTTTAGGCTGTTGTGCGACACCGCAAATGTATTTTGCTGCACGTCAGTTTGATGGTAATGGCATTATGATTACTGCCAGTCATAATCCTAAAACGGATAATGGGATTAAATGGATTATCCAAAATGAGCCACCAACGCCCGAAATGATTCAAGACATTGGATATCAGGCAGAAAAATTTTATCAACGAAATATTCCTCTAGAAATTTCTTGCGAAGAAAAGCCTCAGATAAAGCTAGAATTTTGTCTACAATATCAACAAGCCATTTTGAGTGATATTCAATTAAAGCGACCATTAAAAGTGGTGATTGATGGTTTAAATGGTTCAGCAGGGCATTGTGCTCAGTTAATTTTACAGAAATTGGGCTGTGATGTGATTGCGCTTCGCTGTGAAGCCGATGGTCATTTTCCTGATCATGCACCTGATCCATCTCAAGCCATTCATTTAGAGCAACTCCGTAAAAATGTATTAACTCATCAAGCCGATATTGGTATTGCCCTCGATGGTGATGGAGATCGCGTTGTTTTAATTGATGAGAAGGCCAATATTGTCTCCGCTGATCGCTTACTGTCATTATTTGCTGAAATGTGCTTAAAAGATCATCCTCATCATGAAATTGTTTTTGATGTGAAATGCTCGACCATGGTTCGTCAAGTGGTTGAACAATTGGGTGGTCAAGCCAAAATGATTCGGACTGGAAGTAGTTTTCTGCGTAAATACATGTCGCAATCCAAAGGCTTGGCTGTATTTGGTGGAGAATATGCAGGGCATTATGTCTTTAACGATGGTCGAGGTATGGGCTATGACGATGGCTTATATGCAGGACTACGTGTTATGGAATACTTGAGTCAGCATTCACAAACGCTGTCTGAGCTTCTTGCTGTATATCCTGAGCGTTGCTATACCCAAGATACTTATATTAGTACACATTATACTGACCCTAAAACAGTGCTGAATGAAATAGAAGCTTCAAGTGATCAGATAGGTGCATCATTAAGTAAAATTGATGGAGTGAGGCTCGATTTTGAAAATGGTTTTGGCATTATTCGGGCATCGAATACAGGTGAGTTTTTCACAGTGCGTTTTGATGCAGATAGTCCATCCAGATTAAATGAAATTCGGCATACATTTGCTTCCATGTTAAGTGAACGTTATCCTATGATCGCGCAAGATATATTAAATGCACATTCATACTCATCTATAGGTACATAAGGGGATAGACGAATGCCACAACAACATACTGGCATCGACAAAGCTCAAATTTTGACTGAGGCTTTGCCATATATTCAACGTTTCGCTGGTAAAACGTTGGTGGTTAAATATGGCGGCAATGCAATGACTGATCCTGCTTTGGAAAGTTCATTTGCACGCGATATCGTTCTATTGAAAACAGTGGGTTTAAATCCAATTGTTGTACATGGTGGTGGTCCACAAGTTGATTCCCTTTTAAAGCAATTAGGTCGTGAATCTGATCGTATTGATGGAATGCGTGTGACGGATGCTGCAACCATGGAAGTGGTTGAGATGGTGCTCGGCGGTAGTGTTAATAAATCGATTGTGAATCTCATTAATAAACATGGTGGACGCGCAATTGGTTTAACGGGTAAAGATGGTAATTTATTACGTGCCCGTAAGTTAATCATGCAAAAGACCAATGAAGATGGCAGTGTAAAAGACATTGATCTTGGTTTAGTCGGTGAAGTGGTTGGTGTAAAAACTGATGTTTTAGAAATGTTTACTCAAAGCGATTTTATTCCAGTGATTGCACCTTTGGGTGTGGATGATGACGGAAATACCTATAACATCAATGCTGATTTGGTGGCTGGCAAAGTGGCAGAAGCATTGGGCGCAGAAAAGTTGATTTTATTGACCAATATTACAGGCGTATTGGATGAAAATAAAAACTTGCTTACTGGGCTCAGTACGCAGGAAGTTGATCGTCTGATCGAAACAGGCGTGATTTATGGTGGAATGA
This sequence comes from Acinetobacter sp. ANC 3832, assembly GCF_002135415.1. GTDB lineage: Bacteria > Pseudomonadota > Gammaproteobacteria > Pseudomonadales > Moraxellaceae > Acinetobacter. The sequence continues at coordinate 155,391 of NZ_NEGJ01000009.1, read as the reverse complement.
TCCCGAAAGTGGGTTGTGCACTAGATGCTGTAAAAGGTGGTGTTGTCAGCGCGCATATTGTTGATGGACGTGTACCACATGCGACTTTATTAGAAATTTTTACAGACCATGGGGTTGGAACATTAATTACCAATCGTACTAAGTCAGTAAAATGATGCTAACTTAAATAAAAGTAACATTTGAAAAGCCACGATTTGTGGCTTTTTTTAATCTTCATCATTTAGTCATGTCATTGTCATCTAGATTGCCTAGTGTAAAGAAAAGCACAAGGAGTCTAGAATATGTTTGCGAAATTAAACCAATATCGTCAAAACTTAAGCATTCCGTTAATAAAACCTAAAAAAGCACAATCACAATATCGTTTTGAATGGGTCGAAGACCTCAAACAACTGAAAGAAGTACAAAAATTTCGTGCAACACAATTTTCTGATCAATTTGGGATCAACTTTGATCATGGCTTAGATCAAGATTTATATGACTTAGATTGTGAACACGCCGTGCTACGTGACAAATGGAGCAATGAAATCGTTGCTTATACACGACTCAAACTTTTCCAAGGTCATGAATTAGCACAGAGTTATAGCGCACAAGAATTTGATGTATCAGGTTTTTCACAATTATCCAATATTGTGGAAATAGGCAGAACATGTGTGCATCCACGTTATCGTTCAGGCAAGGCATTGTCTATTTTGTGGTTACATTTAGTACCGACAGTATTGTGGAAAATGAAGGCGAAGCACCTGATGGGCTGTGTCAGTATTCGCTTAGAGGATAATAAAGCGCGTGCGTATTATACGCATCAATTTATTAAGCAGTTAGAGGATAAAAAAACAATCAATATTAATGCGATATCTGCTTATGAACCGACACATCCTAAATTTAGTTTTCCGCAGGATGAACGTATCCCTAAGTTGTTTGACGTTTATTTAAAGATGAATGCGAAGCTATCTAAACAAGCTTATTATGATCAAGCCTTTAATTGTTTGGACTATTTTGTCTTTCTCGATGTAAATGAAATTGCGAAAAACTTTGTATTAAATAAAATGGTGCATCGTTAATTTGCTTGATTTTTACTCGCTCGTAAGTGTTGCTACTTTTGATATTTGCAAGCGAGTGAGGACTCATGCACAATATTCACATAATTAAAGCTATATGAATACTTATGTGCCAACTACTTGGAATGAATTGTGCGACACCTACGGATATTACCTTTTCATTCCGAGGTTTTTCGCAACGTGCAGGAATTACGTCTGACCACTCTGATGGTTTCGGAATTGCCTTTTTTGAAGATAAAGCTTGTCGTTTATTTGTTGATAATCAATCTGCTGTGGAGTCTCCCATCGCAGAACTTGTTCGAAACTATCCAATTAAATCTCGTAATGTTATTGCACATATTCGTAAAGCAACCCAAGGTAAAATTACCTTAGAGAACTCACATCCATTTATGCGCGAGTTGTGGGGAAGACAATGGATTTTTGCACATAATGGTGATTTACACGATTTTCAACCGAATTTATCGGGTCGTTTTATTCCGATTGGAAATACCGACAGTGAGTTAGCATTTTGTTATTTACTCGATCAACTGGTTGAAAAATTTGGTTATGTAGAGCCTAGTTTAGAACAAATATTTTCTGTACTTGAGACAGTTTCACCACAAATAGCAGAATATGGCACATTTAATTTTTGTTTATCCAATGGGCAAGCACTTTTTAGCTATGCCATCACAAAATTACATTGGCTAGTACGAGAATACCCATTTCAACCTGCACAATTGATTGATTTAGATGTAGAAGTTGATTTTAGTGAAGTCACTACAGCAGAAGATCGTGTTGCTGTAATTACGACAGAACCACTAACACACAATGAAAATTGGACGTCATTTCAAGCAGGGGAAATGATTTTATTTCAAGCTGGGCGACCGATACAGCGTGCAATTACTTGTGTTACTCGCTTAAAAAGAGAAGCTGAGAATCCAAATTTAAAAAGGGTAACCAAAGCGGATCAATATTAGATATTTTACATCAATGTTTACAAGCTCCTTATTTTTTTCATAAGAAAAAAGGAGGCTGTAAGAAACCTATTCATTCATTTGTTAATTTTCAAAAATATATAAAGTAATTTATTTAAGAGTAAATAAATTACTTTATATATGGTGTTTAATTAGTCATTTAAAATTTATATTTATTTTATATCCTGCATTAGTATTTATTTTGTCTTTGGTTTTTATTGAAAATAAAAAATGATTTATTTAAGAGTTCTATTCTTTAATTGAATGATTTAAAGATTTTAGTATTAAATTTTATATAAGTTGATATATATAATTCATCAAAATTGTTTAATTAAATTAAACTATTGTCATTTTAATGATAAAAATAATGAGTGTTAAAATAATATAAACGGTTAATAAATAATTGAGCCTTTTAGTTGGGTATATAAATAAAATTATATTATATCAGTGTGTTATTGATTTTTTGAAGCTTTCTATATAATCCAGAGTGATATGGTTTGTTTTTATTTATCAATTAAATAGATACTATGGTTGAAATTGTACTGCAATTATTTTTTAAAGGTGGTCGTATGAAGATGAATTGGATACCAGAATATAATACTGGAATCGATGTGATTGACGATCAGCATAGAAGGATTTTAGATTATATCAATGAGATTGATGAAGTCGGTATTACAACAGATCGTGCACGAGTAAAACAGATTCTGGATAATATTATTGATTATACGCAATCGCATTTTACTTTTGAAGAAAGTCTTCAAGAAGAAGCAGGCTATAAATATCGTGTTCCACATAAACGTGTACATGATTTATTTATTAAGAAAATTGAAAGTTATCGTACTCGTTTTGAATCCGGGCATTCAATTGAAAACGAGTTACATGAAGTATTGTCTAAATGGTTAATCAATCATATTCAACATGATGATGCAGATTATGTCGGTGCTGTAAAATTAAATATGATGGGTATTATTAAAGAAAATGAAAAGAAAAAAGGTAAAAATTGGTTTGCTCGGTTTTTTTCATAGAGCAAATTCTTTTGAAATAATAAAATAAAGAGAGATAAAAAGAATTAAAATTTTAATAACAAATTCGCGCAGCAAATCATCTGAGGGGGTGATTTGCTTTTTTCTTTGTAATCTTTGATTTTCAGCTATGACAAAGGCAAAATAGCATAAGACTTTTTCACGGGACACGTCATGCAGGACAATTCTATGTCACGATGGTTATCGCCGCTCATGGCATTTTGTTTATCATTTATTATTATTGCTGGGCTTGCGCCAAGCTTAGGTATTCAAATTGATCGACAAATTGATTTTTGGTTATTGTGGTTTGGAACAATGTTCATTTTGGCATTACCCATTGCCTATTTGGAAATTGCATTAGCGAAACGTTCAAAAACAACAGCTTTAAATGCTTTATCTAGTTTAACGCGTGATGCTGACGCTTCGCAAAGATGGCGAATTGTTGGGTGGATGGCTGTGGTCTTTATTCCATTCCTTGCGGGTGGAGTACTGTTCAATATTGGACAAGTTACTGTACAAAATACTGTATTTGCAGCGCAGAGTAACATTGCATTTATTATTTTAGCGATTCTTGCACTGGCTCTCTCTTATTTGCCTCGTCAAATTCTTGTGATTTTAACAGCAGTTACGGTCATTATTTCACTCATCCTTGCGAATGTGTTCGGCACAGCATTACAACCGTGGCACATTACTCCCATTGAATTTAAAGAGTGGGGCAATGCGACCATTCTTGCATTGGTTGCCAGTGGTTTAGGTTTGGGCTTATATTGGCAGACCAGTTTTTTACAGATTCAACAACAAGAAAATTCAACTAAAACAGCATTACCCATTTGGATTGCACAACTGATTGCCGTGATTGCTTTTGGCTTTTTTGCGATGAGTACTCAAATCCCTGCATGGAGTATGACGATTGCTGCTGTCATTGCTGCTGCATTATTGGTGCAATTGGCTCGTGAACAATTGGTTCAACGTCAAATTTCGATAGTGATTCAATTTATCATTCTGTCGGTTGCATTATTGGTTTGGGCTATTCCGAATATTGCAAATATTCTCAATCCTGTATTGATGTTGTGGGGATTGGTTATTTGTTTGATTTATTCAATCTTTGCCGGTTGGATCATGAAAATCAGCCATTTGCGTAAGGCTGTGAACTTTAGCAATGAGCTGTTTTATAACCTATGGCGAATTGCTGTGCGCGTTGTTTTACCAGTATCGATTGTAGTTGCCATCATTTCGTTTATTGGACAATTGATTTAATGAATGTTCAGGATCAAGGACAACACCAAGTTTGGGTGGCTTATGCAGCACCTGAGCAACAATTTGTGATTGCTGTACAATTTGTGGATGGTATGACAGTACGTGATGCAATTGTTCAAAGTAAAATTGAAGATCAGATTGAATTGCCAGAGCATTATAGTTTAGGTATTTTTGGCAGTAAAATTATGGATAGCAATCAATTGCTTCAAGTGGGAGATCGCGTAGAAATTTATCGGGCTTTAAAAATTAATCCGAAAGACATTCGACGTAATCGAGCTGCTGCAAATCCTGTTGGGCGGTATTGCCGAGGCAATCGCTTTAAACAATTGTAATGATATAAATATTCATTGTCTTATAAAAAGAAACCCCTCATTGAGGGGTTTCTTTTTATTTTAAAGTGACTATAGTGGGGGCGCATTCAATATTGCTTCTTTTGAAGAAGGCAAACCCGGTTGTGACTCAGGAATGCTTTCTAAGCCCTCGACTTTATAGACGATTCCTGATTCATTAAAATACACTTTCAAGTGTTGACCGTGAGCTGCTGGAATTTTAGCTTTTTTAGCATAAGTTCCTGGGATATAGTTGTAAATATAGTCCCAACGTAAAGGATTCATCGGATCAGTTACTGTTGGACTGCCCAGCAAAAAACGTACTTGTTGATAATTCATACCAACTTGAATTTTTGAAGCTTGAGCTTGGGTTAAAGGGGTTCCCTGAGGAATATCAACTTTATATACTCCGAAAACAGAACAACCGCCAAGCAATGAAGCGACGAATAACGTCAGCATGATTTTTTGCATTTTGCTACACTATCCCAAATTAATTATGATGCAATTGACCCAAGGATAGATCATACTGCATCTCAACTCTATTGCATATTCCAACTTAAAATTTGTTGCGAGACCTTTTTATATGGCTATTTCAAATCAAGATTTACGCAAAGCTGGACTTAAAGTTACCCTTCCACGAATCAAGATTTTGGAATTATTAGAAAATTCAAAACAACACCACATGAGCGCGGAAGACATTTATAAAACATTACTTGAACAAGGTGAAGATGTTGGTTTAGCGACCGTATACCGCGTGTTAACACAGTTTGAGGCGGCGGGTATTATTCAGCGCCATCATTTTGAAAACAATCATTCTGTTTTCGAAATCATGCAAGATGATCACCACGATCATTTAGTTTGCTTAAATTGTAATAAAGTTGTTGAATTTACTAATGATACTATTGAGCATGAGCAACATGAAGTTGCGGAAAAGTTTGGTTTCTCATTGACTGGACACTCTTTAAATCTTTACGGTTATTGTGATGCACCTGAATGTAAAGAAGCTTTACGTAAGAAATAAAATCACATAAATACAACAAATTAAAAAGGGAACTTAGTCATTAAGTTCCCTTTTTTGTTTGGCTTTTAAAAATTATTGACCATCAAAAGTCAGTTTATTGGTTGCATTCAATAATTGAGCGCCACCTTCTTCATCTAATTTAATTTGTAGACGTAAATCATTGGGTGAGTCAGCATGTTTTAATGCATCTTTATAGGTGATTTGTCCAGCTTTATAAAGATCAAACAAGGCTTGGTCGAATGTTTGCATCCCTAATTCACGTGAACGCTTCATTAGGTCTTTAATCTCATGTACTTCACCTTTACGAATTAAATCTGAAATTAACGGAGAGTTAATTAATATTTCAATTGCAGCACGACGCGAATTGCCATCAGGTGTAGGGATAAGTTGCTGCGCAACCATTGCTCTTAGATTGAGTGATAAATCCATGAATAATTGACTATGACGATCCGACTCAAAAAAGTGAATGATACGATCAATGGCTTGGTTAGCATTATTGGCATGCAGTGTTGCAAAAACTAAATGACCTGTTTCAGCAAAGGCAATGGCATAGTCCATGGTTTCACGTGAACGAATCTCACCAATTAAGATGACATCAGGTGCTTGACGTAGGGTATTTTTTAAAGCGATTTCAAATGAATCTGTATCAATACCTACTTCGCGTTGCGTGATAATACAACCTGCGTGCTCATGTACAAATTCAATTGGATCTTCAATCGTAATAATATGACCTTTGGTATTATGGTTACGATATCCAATCAGTGAAGCAAGAGAAGTTGATTTACCCGTCCCTGTTGCACCTACAAAGATAATAATGCCACGTTTAGTCATGGCTAAATCTTTGAGAATAGGGGGGAGTTTTAATTCCTCCATTGTCGGAATAGTTGTTTCAATACGACGTAAGATCATGCCGGGCATATCACGTTGTTGAAACGCACTAACACGGAAACGCGCTGTTTTGTCTTTATTGGTAATCGCAAAGTTACATTCACGCGTATCTGCAAATTCTTTTCGTTGTTTATCACTCATAATCGAGTGAATCAGTTGACCAACGATTTCTCCCGTCAATTTTGTTTTTGCAATGGGTGAAATTTGTCCGTTAATCTTCATGGATGGTTCAACATCAGCCGTGATAAATAAGTCAGAGGCTTTATGTTCAATCATCAGATTGAGTAAGTCATTAAAATCCATTATTAATATCCAAAATCCGTTTTAATTATAAGAATGCTTCAGGTTGTTTCGCTGCATTACGTGCAACTTGTGGGCTAATCACACCTTTTGCGACCAAGGTTTTTAAGCTTTGATCCAATGTCGTCATACCGTAGTTTGCACCTGTTTGGATTGCAGAATACATTTGTGCGACTTTGTTTTCACGAACCAAGTTACGAATCGCAGGAACGCCAATCATAATTTCATGTGCTGCAACACGACCGCCCCCCGTTTTTTTCAACAGCGTCTGAGAAATAACAGCTTGAAGAGATTCTGATAACATGGCACGAACCATATCTTTTTCTTCAGCAGGGAAGACGTCAATGACACGGTCAATAGTTTTTGCCGCAGACGTGGTATGTAGCGTACCAAAAACCAAGTGACCTGTTTCAGCCGCGGTCAGTGCTAAACGAATGGTTTCTAAGTCACGCATCTCACCAACAAGAATAATGTCTGGATCTTCACGAAGCGCTGAACGAAGTGCTTCATTAAAACCGTGTGTATCACGATGTACTTCACGTTGATTGATGAGGCACTTTTTAGATTGATGTACAAACTCAATCGGGTCTTCTACAGTCAGAATATGGTCATAACGGTTATCGTTAATATAATCTATCATTGCAGCAAGGGTGGTTGATTTACCCGAACCTGTTGGGCCTGTAACGAGTACAATACCACGTGGATATTCACAAATATCTTTGAAGATTTGTCCCATTCCTAAGTCTTCCATAGAAAGAACTTTAGATGGAATGGTACGGAATACAGCACCAGCACCACGGTTTTGGTTAAATGCATTTACACGGAAACGAGCAACTGAAGGAACTTCAAATGAAAAGTCAGTTTCAAGCTGTTCTTCAAAATCACGACGTTGTTTATCATTCATAATGTCATAAACAAGACGATGCACATCTTTGTGTTCAAGTGCAGGTAAGTTAATACGACGAACTTCACCATCTACACGGATCATCGGTGGCATACCTGCCGATAAGTGTAAATCTGACGCCCCATTTTTAACCGAAAATGCCAATAATTCTGTAATATCCATAATGTCCCCGAAGTAACTATTTGCTTAATTATTTTGTAGAATGATAAGGCTTTCACTCAGCATAACCAACAATTTAATTGCTTGGAAGCTGAAATTTATTTGAAATGAGACGGTAGTCAATGAATGATCTAAAACAAGCTCGAAATCAGGTGTTACAACAAATCCAACAGGCTTGTGAAGCTGCGAATAGGGATGTGAATGAAGTACACTTACTTGCCGTTTCAAAGACACATCCAAGTGACCTGATTGAAGAAATGTATGCAACTGGACAGCGCATGTTTGGTGAAAATTATCTTCAAGAAGCCTTAGATAAAATTGAAAATTTAAAATCATTGGACATCGAATGGCATTTTATTGGACATGTACAACGCAATAAAACCAAACATTTGGCAGAGAAATTTGCTTGGGTGCATGGTGTTGATCGGTTGATTATTGCAGAGCGCTTGTCCAGTCAGCGTGAAGCATCTCAAGTGCCTTTGAATATTTGTTTACAAGTGAATATTGATGCTCAGGATACGAAAGATGGTTGTCAACCGAATGAGGTTGCTGAACTGGTCCGAACTATAAGCCAATTACCGCTTTTAAAATTACGAGGTTTAATGGTGATTCCTGCACCGAATAATCCTCAAGCCTTTATTGATGCTAAACAATTATTCGAAACAGTTAAAATAGAACATCAACATCCTGAAGATTGGGATACTTTAAGTATGGGAATGTCTGGGGATATGTTGGATGCGATTGCAGCAGGTTCAACCATGGTACGGGTTGGAACAGCGCTGTTTGGTGCTCGAGATTATTCTCAAAAGTGATCTAGTCAATTTTATTCAAAGAGTGACTCAATGAATCCACGGATGGATTTAAGTAAATTTTAATTTCTATTTAATCCAATAAACGTATAAGGCATCAACAATTCTAAAGATAGAAAAGATTGATGACTTTATTTCATGTTTTGATTCTTGCCATTATTCAAGGTTTGGCAGAGTTATTGCCTGTATCCAGTTCTGCACATGTTATTTTGGCTGAAAAATTAATGGGCTTTGATCCATCCGCACCTGACATGACATTTTTATTGGTGATGTTACATACAGGTACAATGTTTGCTGTGATTGTCTATTTTTGGAAATCATGGAAAAAGACATATTTTTCATCATGGGAAAGTTTTAAAAAGCAGGCTTTGTTTATTATTGTTGCGACAGGAATTACTGGGGTTTTAGGCTTAACGCTACAAGCAATCATCAAACATGTATTTTTTGGTGGAGCAAGTAACTTTGAAATAGAACAACTTTTTAGTAATACAAAATTGATGGCAACGGCTTTAGCGGCTGCTGGGATTTTAATTATTTTATCTTCACGTTTAGACAAAGGTCAGACTGGAGAAATTACACTGGGTCGAGCATCAATGATTGGTGCAGTACAGGCACTTTGCCTGCCTTTCAGAGGTTTTTCACGTTCTGGTGCAACCATTTCAACCAGTTTGTTTTTAGGTATATCTCGCCAAAAAGCTGAAGAATTCAGTTTTGCCCTTGCAGTTGTACTTACACCTGCTGTGATTGCAAAAGAATTTTATCGTTTAATACATACCCAAAGCTTACAACACACTCAAATTAGTCAGTTAATGGTGCCAAGCTTAGCAGGCATGATCTTTAGTTTTATTGCAGGTTTAGTCGCATTAAAATGGTTGTCTGCATGGTTAGAGCATGGGCGTTGGTATTTGTTTGGTATTTATTGCTTGGTTTTTGCAGGAGTTGTTTTGTTATTAGGATGAATAGATTTGTAGAGTCTGAATTTTAAATTTTGCGCTTATCAAATAGGGTATAGTGCAATAAAACATTGAACCCAAGAGATCAAATTTTGCTGAAATAATGGACTTATCAAGTAAAGTTAAGTACAAAAATAGAATGCTTAAACTCATTTAAATTTACAAATACTTGAAACAAGGAAGATCATGTCTGCTTATTATCAATTGCTCAATCGTACTCAAGATGACCAAGGTGTTGTGACAGCGCATTATCAATCGACTATGTATTCACAAGGTGCTTGGAATCCCAATGAACAGCATATGTCTCCTGCAACAGGAGTTATGTGTGCAGAGTTAGAACAATTTTCACCACGTGAAAATATGCGTATAGGGCGAATAAGCTTAGATATTTATGGCTTGATTGCTTTGGGCGAAATTGAAATCACGACGCAAGTGATTCGAGCAGGTAAAACCATTGAGCTGATTGAATCGATAATGAAAGGTCAAGGTAAAACCTTAGTGGTTGCAAAAAGTTGGCGTATGGTGATGCAAGACAGTTCAGCAATTGCAGGTTTAGAAGATCAACCTGTTGATACACCTGAAAATATGCCTGATTTTGATGGTTTAAGAAAGTGGCCTGGACAATTTACTAAAACCGTTGAGGCGAGATCGAATCATCATGAGCAAGGCAAGGGATTAGTTTGGGTTAGTACTACAACGGATATGGTAGAAGGGCAGACAACATCCGATTTTGTACGTTTAATTAGCATGATTGATGTGGCAAACGGTATTGTTCCTCGCCAAGGCAGACCTTTAGAATGGGGCTTTCCAAATTTAGATTTGCAAGTTCATCTTTATCGCCAACCACAAGGTCAATGGTTAGGGTTGGAAACTGTACAGCAATATGGAACAGATGGAATTGGTTTAACCAGTAGTATTTTGCATGATTTACAAGGTCCATTTGGACGCAGTGAGCAAATACTCACACTTAGACCGATCAGTTAATCTTTATCTGACCTGTATTAGAAATTAATTTTAATGCAGGTTTATTCGGTTTCTTACATATTTTTTAAATTTTTCCTATAAAGAAGAAAAATAAAGTGACTGTTAATGTTTATGCAAAATATGTATTCTTAAAAATAATTAAACAAATCATTAGAAACGAAAATCAATAATTTCATTATACTGACCTGAATAACGAATTGAATAATTCTAATAAAGGAAAAAAGTAGATGATCAAGCAATCATTATTGTGGTTATTTTTAAGTGGTTTTTTGGCAGCTTGTAGCTCGACTCAAGTACAAACCGATACACAATCATCAAATAATATGGATGCTGAACCAAGCTATGCAGAAACATCATCTCCAAATATGATGAAATTAAGCACAGCAAAAGTGGCACCAACGACCAATAATAAAATGACGTCTGAAGATCGTCTGGGAACGAAATGGGGAGATGATATTACGTCTAATGTCACCCAAGTCGATTTAAAGCGTTTAAGTTCAAAACCGATTTCAGAAACCATGATTCTCTATGCTGCTAAGCAGTTTCAAGGGCGCAGTATTAATAGTATTTCTTTGGGTGCGGGAAAAATTAACTTTTCAGTGGTAGATGACCACGGAAAAATTTTACCTTTATACCGAGATGGTGAATATTATTATTTATCTGCCAATGATGGGCAGAGTTACCAGTTACGTTATGCAAATTCGAGCAATCAAACCTTTGAAATTGTTGCTAGTGTAGATGGTTTAGATGTTTTAGATGGCAGTAAAGCATCACGATATAACAGTGGTTATGTACTTAGACCATATGCTTCATTTGCAATTGAAGGATTTAGAAAAAGCAATTCATCTGTTGCCTCATTCACTTTTAGCAAACCGAAAGATGCTTATGCAGCCAATAGTGCAAAGGGTTCTATTCAAAATGTTGGTGTGATTGGAACAGTGGTGTATGAAGTTAAAGCACCGAAAGCACCTTTAAAACCTAATAGTGATGGATATGCACCTGCACCGAATGCTTTTCCTGCAGATCGTTAATAAGCACTAGACTTCTTGCATCAGAGAAATTATTAACACTGATGCAAGACTTCTTATAATTAAAACTAAAAAGAGAGTGTATTGCTCTTCTTTTGAAATGTTATATTGTTACATAATTATGAAATATGTATATTGGCAATTTATAGAATTAAAGATATTCTAAAATTGATAATAATCTAAATTAATTTCTTCATTTCCAATTCAGCAAGATTCAATTTGAATCGAAAAATTGGGACGTTTTATTATATTTAAAATATAGGTCATCCAATGAAAACAATAAATTTTTTTATGTGTTTGTTTTTCTGCATATTTCTTACGGCTTGTGCGAAAAAAACCAGTCAAAGTGATGTTGCAGCAGATTCAAGTGCACAAAGTACAGAAGCTACAAGTCCAGCAGCGGATGCTGCCGCAGAAGCTAAGAATAATGATGTTGCTGCCGATGAAACATTAGGGACTAAGTGGGGCGATGATATTAGCTCACATGTGACTGAAGTCGATCTAAAGCGTAAATCAAGCTCGCCTATTGCAGAAACTCAAGTTCAATATGCCAATAAAGATTACAAAGGTAAAACCGTCAATTCTATTTCAGTGGCTGGCGGAAAAATTAGCTTCTCTGTTATCGATGACAATGGTAATGCCTTACCTATGTTTAGAGTCGGACAAAGCTATTACTTGGCTGGGAAAAATGGTCAAAGTTATCAACTTCATTATGAAAATAATACTGGGAAAACTTTTGAAATCGTTGCCAGTGTTGATGGTATTGATGTGATTAATGGGAGTGAAGCGTCACGTACCAATTCAGGCTATGTTTTACATTCAGGTGATAGCTTAACAATTGAAGGTTTCCGTAAAAGTGAAAATGCTGTTGCTTCATTTACTTTTAGTAAACCAGCAGATTCATATGCAGCAAATTCTGCAAATGGTTCTATTCAAAATGCTGGTGTTATTGGAACTGTAATTTACGAATTAGAAGCGCCAGAAGATGTTGCTAAACCAGTAAATAAATATGCGCCACCACCGAATGCTTTTCCAGCTGATAAGTAAAAGAAAGATAGCTTAAAATTTAAAGTGGAATTTCCTCTTTAGGAAAGTCCACTTTAAATTCTCATCAGCAACTTGTATGAAGCCCTTTAATTTCTTGTTTATAAAAAATAAGTGGGATGGCTTTTATACAAGATATTTCAATATCAAAATGATATGAAAATCATATTACGAGCAGTGAGCGCTTAACTCACCACTTTAATGCTACTTGCACCTGCACCCAAAGGTCGGACTTGAATCTGTACAGGAATACGCTCATGCATTTCTTGTATATGCGAGATGAGGACGACTTTACGACCTTGATTTTGCAATTGATCCAACGCATTCATCACCATATGTAAAGATGACGCATCTAATGTTCCAAAGCCTTCATCTATAAATAGAGATTCAATTTTCATTGAACCTGATGCCATATTGGCAATCGCCAAGGACAAGGCGAGGGCAGTCAGGAAGGATTCTCCGCCTGAAAGTGAAGCCACTGAACGAGTTTCCCCATCCATATCATGATCAATAATCGCTAGACTAAGCGAATTTTCAAGTCGCTTTAAGGTATAGCGCTGTGACAACATGGTCAATTGTTGGTTGGCATGTTCAAGTAAAATATCAAGATTATATTGCTGTGCATAATCACGGAATTTTTTTCCAGTGGCATCGCCCATCAAACCAGAAATTTTACCCCAACGATGTTCTTCCTGTTGTATCTCAGCAATTTGATCTGCAAATTGTTGTTGTTTGGCAAGATTTTGTTGATGCATTTCGATTTTGAGTTTGAATTGGTCTCGAATTTCTGTCTGAGCTTTGAGTGCCTCGATGGTATTGAGAATATTTTGCTGTAAAGCATCAAATTCAATCTCAGGCTGATAAATTTTATGCTCAGTCAATTGTTCTTGCATAGTTTTTAGGGCAGAACTTGCTTCATTCAGTAGGCGTTCAGCATTCTGTAATTGCTGACGGATTTGCTGTTCTTGAGCAGAATTGATCTGTGCCAATTGCACTAAATCATCCACATTAAAATCAGTGTGTTGCTCTAGCCAATTTTGAATTTCCACATTCACTTGATTGGCATGGCTTTGGTTCTGTTGTAACTGTGCTTTGAGTTGGTCGAGCTGGTTTTTTTGCTGTTCAAAGTCATTGCGTAAGGTTTCAAAATCTTGTTTGACTTGCTGATATTGCGTTTGAATCCGTTGACGATTTTGCTCAAATTGGCTCAACCATTCATTCGGTTTAATGTCGGTTAAACCTGTCATTTTTAAAATTAGTCGATTGGCTGTTTCGGTATTTTCTTGTCCTTTGACTTTGATTTCATTCAGACTCTTTGCCACACCAGCGATCTGTTGTGTGGTATTTTCAATATTTAAAGACAACGTTTTGAGTTGCTGATTTTGTACATCGAGTTGCTTGGACAGTTTTTCAAGCAGATCTAAATGTTGAATGCGTTGATTCAATCTACCTAATATTTGCTGTGCAGTTACAACGCGATGATTGAACCACGTCGATTTTTCATCATCATTTAGACAATTCAGAATAGGTTCAATTTGGCTTTGCATTTGTTGAGCAGATTGTAATAAATGCTCAGTCTGTTGAATAGATTTGTCCAATTGCTGTTGATGCTTAATGCTTTGTATCCACTGATTAGACTGCATTTCAATCTGTTGAATATCCGTTTGATATTGCTGTTTCATGTGTTCAAATTGTAGGTGAATTTCATTGTGTTCTTGAGCAAAATTAATTTGACAATTCACATTTTTAACTTGCTCATTTACTAAGTTTTTCTGCAAGATTTCACGTTCAGCATTCTTTTGAATAGACAAATGGTATTGTTCCAATTCAGCATTTAACTTACTACATTGTTGTTGTAAAACTTGCCATTTCTGCAAATTTTCTTGTTCTTTTTGAATGGCTTGTTGCTCTTGTTGCTGTTGTAGCTCAAACAAGGCTTTGGACACTGCTGAATCATCTACCTTGTACGGATGCGAAATGCTACCACAGACAAGACAAGGTTCATTATCTTTGAGTTCAGCACGTAAATGTTCAACATTTTCAGTATGCAGTAGACGTTGCTGTTGCAAAATATCTTGTAGTTTTAAGCGTTCAATCTTTGCAGTTTGATAATCTTGTTCAGCTTGTACTGTATCTTTCTTAAGAGATTGAGATTTCTCACGTGAAATAATAAGTAATTCATTCAGTCGCTTTGATTCAGCTTGAACTTCAAAATAATATGCAAGTTTTTGTTGAATTCCATCAAACTGATTCAGTTGTACAATTTTTTGCTCACGTTGAATCCGAACTTGTTCGAGTTGATTTCCAAGTTGTTCTATATTGCCAAATTGCTCAATAGATTGTGCAAACTGATTTTTTTGTTCTATTAATTTTTGCTCAGCTTGAGTTTGATGACCGAGTTGGTTTTCAATATCTTGATATTGTTGAATAAATTTATTCAGTTGATGGCTGTGCGCTGTTAAGCCCTTATCCAAAGGTGTAAATTGTGCTGTTTCTGTCAGTTGTTGATTTAACCCAATCAGTTGTTGTGATACTTGTTCAATCTGTCGCTCTAAAGCTTGTTGTTGATTGATTAATGGCGCTTTTACAGATTCCAACGCTGTTAGTTTAGTACCCATCTTTTTATATTCATTGGCAAAAAACTCACGTTCTTGGATGCATTTACGAACCTCCTCTAAAGCTTCACGGTGGGTATTTTCAAAATTCTGTTGGTGATTTAAATCAGTTTCGGTTTTGGTAAATTGCTGTTTTTCATTTTCAAATTGCAGATTTAAAACATCAAAAAGCTGTTGTTGCTTTTGAATTTGTGGGGCGATTTGCTGTTCAGTTTTTAAAAATTGTTGTTGTTGAAATACACTTGGACGAATGCTTGAAAATATTTCCAAACGCTTTAAACGTGTTTGTTCAGGAGCAAGTTCTTGATGATTTTTAAGCTGCGAATCAACCAACTGCTGTTTTAAAGTGATTTCATTTTGCAATTTTTGCTGACGTTCAAACCACAACTGTTGCTTTTCAAGTTGTGATTTTTCAGTGTCTAAATTTTTATATTCATGATCTGCTTGCTGAAATTGTACAGTATATTCAGTTACTTGCTCATCGGATAGAACTTCAATATGACCAAGTAAATTTTCCAACTCTTTACGTTTCACAGCAACGGCTTTGGTACGTTCAAAAGCCAATTGTCCAATTTTTCCAAAAATAGAAGAATTGGTTAAATACTCAAGTAGTTCGCCACGTTCATTATCTCTGGCCTTTAAAAATGCAGTCACCTCAGATTGCGCCAATAATACGGCACGGGTAAATTGCTCAAAACTGAGTTGAGTAATTTTTAAAATACTTGCATCAACCGCTTTTGCTTTGTCGGCAACCACCACACCATCGGTTAGGCATTTTAAATAACGCTGTACACTTTGCAGTTTTCCATCCGCTTTTTCACGTGAACGTTTGAGTTCCCAACGGGCAAGGTAATGTTTTTGATCTTGTGCAACAAAAGTCAGTTCCGCAAAACCATGCGCCGTACCACGACGTAAAACAGTGAGCGGAGAATTGGTTAAAAGTTCCGAACCATCAACATCTTGCAATTTACCATCACTGTCTTTTAAGCGTGGAATTTTATTAAACAGTGCAAGACACATGGCATCTAAAATGGTCGATTTACCTGCACCAGTTTTCCCAACAATCGCCACTAAACCTGCCGAAGCCAATGGTTCAGATTCAAAGTCGATAAAATGCTCACCTGAAAGTGAAGCCAAGTTTTTAAGTCGAATAGATAGAATTTTCATGACAAATACCTAAGCTTCATGCTCATTTTCAAGTGATTTTTCTGCTTCTTGGACTAAACTTAGAAAGTCTTTTAGGACGGCATCATCAGTGCTATAACCTTGTTTTCCCCAAATTTGCTGAAATAGTTTTTCAGGTGTTGGCGGTTCTAAACTCATCATCGATTGTTCATCAGCATTCTTTTCTGAAGCTAAATATTGTCGTGAAATTCGCACTAAACGATAGCGATCTTTCGGCAAGGCATCTTCAAATTGTTGTCTTAAATTTGGCTGTGGTGGCACAGCAGTGTGATATTCAATATCCACATATTCCCGATGATCAATATTGTCAATTTCACCAGTAGCTAAGGCTTTGAGTTGAGCCAATACAGCGTTTAATTCACCTTTAATTTTATGCAATTGCACATTTCTTGGAATATAAATCGCTTCAAATTGAAAGCGTGATTCATCATTTTTAGTTGGATCAATGCTGACTTCAACGACTTGATGTTTGTAGTTTATTTCACTAAAAGACAGTGGAATCGGCGAGCCACTATAACGAATATTCTCCTGTCCAACTTTTTGTGGTTTATGTAAATGTCCAAGTGCAACATAGTCAATCACTTCATCAAATAGAGCTGTAGAAAGCGCTTCTTCATTGCCAATAATAATGGGGCGTTCTGAGTCCGATGTTTCACCACCTTGCATGTGCGCATGTGACATCAGAATAAAGGCTTGATCGGCAGTTTTTCTCTTTTTAGCTTCAGAAATAAGTTGTTGGTGTAAGTAGGTAATGGCATTTTGACTATTGGTGGTTTGGTCGTTAAAACCTGTGATTTCGGCAGGGCGTAAAAAAGGTAAGGTTAAACACCATGCCACAATTTTTTGATTTTCATCATAAATAGGCAACAGTAAACGATCTAAATCCACCTGACTATCAGCATTTTTATGGATGACGCCAACGGTTTTAGCATTGTATTTTTCAAGTAAAGGTTCAACTTGTTCGATGCGATAACCTGAATCATGATTCCCTGCAATCATCAGCGTTTGCATATGTGGCGCAAGGTCGTGAGCATCGGCTAAAAATTGATACAGTTGTTTTTGTGCTGCCGATGCAGGATTAATCACATCAAAAATATCACCTGCGATGAGCAGAGCATGTGGCTGCTTTTCTTTAATTTGGGTCAGTAACCACGCTAAAAACTGTTCATGTTCATATTGGCGTGAGTGGTTGTAAAAGAATTGCCCTAAGTGCCAGTCTGAAGTATGAATAAAGCGTACAGTCATGCTAAACCAAAGTATTTGAAATGCCTTGTATAACTTAGCATATTTTGGATGTTCAGAGATGCTATAAAGCGACTGAACTTGCCGCTTTAATTTTAATATTTACTGTGCATTTGCATCAACTTGTACCAAACCAAAAGTATTGTTGTCC
This sequence comes from Acinetobacter sp. ANC 3832, assembly GCF_002135415.1. GTDB lineage: Bacteria > Pseudomonadota > Gammaproteobacteria > Pseudomonadales > Moraxellaceae > Acinetobacter. The sequence goes on along the minus strand of NZ_NEGJ01000009.1, from coordinate 137,492 downwards.
TGATCAAGAAAGTAGCCTTGCCAGCATTTATTAGGAATGGCAAATTTCTCCATTGCCACTTGCCCACCTAAAGCCATAATTTTTTCTGCTGTTGCCTCAAAGTTTTCTACTTCTATGGAACAGGTAAAAGCATTGGTTCCACAATGAGTAGGCGGTGTTGGTGCAGGGCGTTGTAATAAGCCACCATGAATACCTGTCATTTCAATTTGGTAATATTCGATGGGTAATCCTTCGACTTTTATAAATGTCCAACCGAAAACTTCACTATAGAATTTAACTTCACGTTGTGGGTTTGAAGATTGGATTTCGAAGTAGATGATGCTGGTCATTTAAGTATCCTCGTGAATATTTTTTAATTTCTGAGTGATTCTAAAACAAATATATATGTTGAAAAATATAGGTTGTGTATGCCTATGTTATTTCTTTGAGTTGAGGCTTAATGGTTCTGTTTTTATAGCAAATATTGTTGTTTATAAAATATATTTTTCAAGAGTGATTTGAGTAGGGGGGATGGTTTTATTTATTTCATTTAGGGTTTGAATTAATTTTATTGAGTTCTGAATATAGATAATCTAAAAACTTTTGCTGTTCCTGATTGTCTTTAAAATAGCGTTGATATAGCACGCTACAGCTTTGAACATCAACAATATTATTCTTATTAAATGACCAATCGGAACGATCTTTAATTGTAATCCCTAAACCTTCATCACAACTTTTCCAAAGTTTGGAAAAACGTGTCTGAGCCGATGGATTTAATTTTGAAAAATCTGCATTAACCGTGTATCCCGTCATCGCTGAATTAAAAAATTGATGAATAGAAGTGATGGGTACACCTCCCCAAGTCATATTTGCATTTTCAGGAAGGACGATCTGAGTAAGATTTTTCTCAGGCATGATTTGATCTTGTTTTCCTTTTTTAAATTTTTGATCAACGTAAACTAAATGTGTTCCCGTTGGGACATCAATATGTTTAATCGTTAACGGCGTAGTAGTAATAAAATAAGGGTAATCCGGTCGAGAATTTCCACCTGTCGGGTTCATGTTTACAATACAACCAGACAATAAGAAACAGGTAGAAATGAAAGGGAATAGAATGCGATTAAACTTTTTAGTATCATTTTTCATCTTATTCATCCCTATTTCTATCTTATGATTATAGCTAATAGTGATTTTCTTTATTTAATAACTGTCAATTGATATTGAAAATAATTTAAGCAGAATCTTTAATCAAGCGGAATATCATATTTATGCAAGAACAAAATTTAGTCTTGATTTCGAGCATACTCTAAAATTCTTGGGAAATGGAAATTATAGTTATTTAAAGCTACAACTCAATATTTTTGACTAACTCAACAGATTTTTTTGAGTTTCATATTTTTTGATATGAGGGGATTTTGCATAAAATTGGCATGTAAATTTATTCGCTATTTCGAATGAGTATTGGAAAGTTTCTGTATTTTCATTCTATGATAGAACAAATAAAAAGAGCATAGAACAAAAATCAAAGTTTAGATAAGCAGATACTTTTAATTAAATCAATTGCTTGTTATTAGATTTCAGTTGTTTATAGACAAAATAAAGCCGACGATTCGAGTGATAGTAAATCGTCGGCCAAAAATACTTCCTTCAATTTGATTTGGCCTACTAAACCAAATCTATTTTTGAAGTATGAGTTTCTAAGTCTCATGGGATCAAGGTCACCGAAATTATTCGTGGATGCCAATCCAAATAAATACGGTTGCTACTGACCTTATACTTATATAACGACATGACTTTTGATTTGGTTGACAACAAATTTAAAAATAATTAAAAACTTTCTATACTATGTCCCTTACTCTCCCAATTAGGCAAAGCTCATGCTGTCTTTAAACAAATATTTTTTATGGTTCTTTCTGATTTGTTTAGGACTCAGCATGGTTGCAGGTGTACTGGCTGCCTTGTTACCTATGGGGATGGGGGGAATATTGACAGCATTGCCTTATTTATTTGCAATGATCATTGTGCTGTATATCTTCTTAAAACAACAGCATCGTGCGCCAACAGATCAGGAACGTAAAAAATTTACTTTAGCTTATACCCTTATTTTTTGGGGATATAATTTTGCAGGTGTTTTATTGGGCATTGCGATATTTTCCAAAAATGATCCAGAAATTTGGCAGAATTTTTTACTGTATATGCAACAACCAGAATTTTTAGCCACAGCAATGATTATGATTCTGCTTTTAGCGATTCCACTCTACTTAATTACCTATTGGTTTTACGGGAAACAAGCACAGCGCATGGCTGCTAAAATGTTTGGTTAATCGGCTTCTTGTATAACTGCTTCCCTTGTGAAACAGTGTTTTTCATCCTTTGATGAGAAAAATGAACAACTGGTGAGTCGTTATGCAAGAGATTGAAAGAATGCTGAATGTATTGCTTATCGTTAGATAAATTTGCATAAAAATTAATCTTCACCTATACCTAAGATTCAAATGACTTAATCATGGTGAAGATGTGCTGATGAATCAAACAGTTCTTGTGACAGGTGCAACAGGATTTATTGGGCAATATTTGATTGAAAATTTATTGGTGCAGCACTATCAGGTTATTGGTCTAATGCGTCAGAAAAACAAAATATCTAAGCGTATGAATTTAACTTGGGTGTCAGCATTAGAAGATATTGAACATAAAAATATAGATTATGTGGTGAATTTAGCAGGGGAAAGTATTGGTCAAGGGCGTTGGACCGACAAAAGAAAACAACAATTGATCCAAAGCCGAGTGAAGACAACACAACAGTTGTATCAATGGTTAGAGAAAAAACAGATTCAACCTAAAAAGATTATTTCAGGTTCAGCCATTGGTTTTTATGGCATTGATCCATTAGAGCAATGGCAGGGTGAGTGTGATGAATCATCTGCATCACAAACTATTTTTATGTCAGAGCTATGTCAGCATTGGGAAAATGAAGCTTTAAGTTATACCCGTCAAAATACTCAAAATACTCAAAATACTCAAAATACTCAAAATACTCAAAATACTCAAAATACTCAAAATACTCAAAATACTCAAAATACTCAAAATACTCAAAATACTCAAAATACTCAAATTATTCGTTTAGGCGTGGTATTTGGGCAAGGTGGAGGAATCCTTCCTCAAATGCTCTTATACCGATTAAACTCAATATCATTGGGAGAATTGGCTCAGGTCAACAACCCATGACTTGGGTACACATAGAAGATGTTATTCGAGCCATTCTATTTTTATTTGAAAGTGCATCACCTCAGAAAATTTATAATGTTGTCGCACCAGATCATATTGATCAACTGCAGTTTCTGAAAATTGCATCCAATATTCTAAAGAGAAAACCTTTATTACCCTTACCGAGCTTTGTGATGCGTTTGATGATGGGTGAACAATCACAATTGGTTTTGAATGGACAATATGTTAAACCTCAAGCATTACAACAAGAAGGATTTCATTTTAAATATCCAGATTTAAACATCGCCTTGAAACAAATTCTAACTGTGAATTGAGGGTTGTAGTCGATTTGTACTGTAAGGCGTAGGATCAACAAGTGTCGGTTGTTTTAATATGAGCTGTCTGAGTAAACGCGCAGATGCAGGTCCCATACATAAACCATTACGATAATGTCCAAAATTCGCCCAAAGGTTATTGAGCTCAGGCATATTGCCAATATAGGGAATGCCCGTGGGTGAGCTCGGTCGGAGTCCCGCCCATTGTTTCACAATTGGAAAGTCAGCAAGTTCAGGTACTATTTCAATGCAGGCTTTAAAAATATTTTGCTGTGTTTGCACAGAAGGGCGTTGGTCAAAGCCAATGTTCTCCATGCTTGAGCCACAAACAACATGACCATCTACACGTGGAATCAGATACATGACTTTGTTCATACACATGGTCGGTAGCCAATTTTCAGGCGTTTTAAACAGTAGCATTTGTCCCTGAACAGGTTGCACTGGAATATTAAATTTGAGTTGTTTTGACCAATGATCTGACCATGCACCCGTTGCGATGACATAGTGATCAGCATAGATTTTTTGTCCACTTTGGGTTTGAATAAATTGAATGCTTTGAGCATTTTTTTCAAATTTATCAATCCACGTATTTTCGTGAAACTGTATAAGAGGATGTTGCTTTAAGTAATGAATGATGGATTTTAATAAACGTGGATTGCGAACATTGGCAAGTTGTGGAAAATAGATTGCATGTTTAAATTGTTCAGAGATATGCGGATTTACTTTTTTAAGCTGTTCTTGCTGTAAATACTCGCAATGTTGCATAGGTTCTTGATGTTGTTGTTTATAATTAAGTCCAATGTCAAAATCATCTTCATCAAAAATAAGCATGCCTGTTTCATGAATCTGAAAATCGATGCCTGTAATGAGTTGTAGTGTTTCATTCCATTGTTGATAAAGTTCTTTACCAAATTGAGCCAAGTGATTGACAGCTTGAGGATATCGCCAAGGGTACATGGGGGAGAGAATGCCACCGCCTGCCCATGATGCCGCTTTACCTGCATGTTGTTGATCAAAAATACTGACTGTACAACCTTGTTCTACAAGTTCGAGGGCTGTGAGTAATCCGCTGATTCCAGCACCGATGATGGCGATATGCATATTGAGTTTGATACCATTTGAGCTAGCTAGAATTCTCAAGTAAATCCTCCCATGAACAGAAGGATTTACTTTTGAACATCTTTGCTCTAAAGCAAAGATGAGAGAGATTTATCAGTTCATTTCTTTTAATTTACGTGCAGCATCTTCAGCAAAATATGTCCAAATCCCATCTGCACCTGCACGACGGCAGCACATTAAAGATTCGATAATGACGCTATCAGATAACCAACCATTTTGAATCGCAGCTGCTAACATGGCATATTCACCGCTGACTTGATAAACAAATGTAGGTATGCCAAAGGTATCTTTTACTTCACGAACGACGTCTAAATATGGCATTCCCGGTTTTACAATCACCATGTCAGCACCTTCTTGAATATCAAGGGCAATTTCATGTAACGCTTCTGCACGGTTGCCGACATCCATTTGGTAATTATATTTATTACCACCTTTGAGATTAGACGATGAACCGACAGCATCACGGAAAGGACCATAAAAGCTAGAGGCATATTTTGCTGAATAGGCCATAATACTAGTATAGATGTGACCTTCTGCTTCTAAAGCTTGACGAATCGCCCCGATACGACCATCCATCATGTCACTCGGTGCAATCACATCCGCACCTGCTTCAGCATGGCTAAGCGCTTGTTTGATCAGGCACTCTACAGTTTCATCATTCAGTACATAACCTGTTTCATCAATGATGCCATCTTGACCATGTGTGGTATATGGATCAAGCGCACCATCTGTGATGAGCACCATTTCAGGTAATTCTTTTTTCAATAGACGTAAAGTATTTTGCACCAAGCCATCTGCATGCCATGCAGCTTCAGCAGTGAGGCTTTTATCTTCTTGTGGCGTAACTGGGAATAAAGCCAGTTTAGAAACACCCAGTTCAAGTAAAGTCTCAGCTTTCCTTAACAACAGGTCAGCAGAAAGGCGCTGAACATTGGGCATGCTTGGAATATCTTGAGTTTGATTTTGCCCTGGAAGAACAAATACTGGATAAATTAGATGGTCAGCAGTTAAATGCGTTTCACTTACCATTGCTCTTAGTTTGTCATTTTTACGGATACGACGCATGCGAGTGGCAGGGAAAGCAGGACGATTGAACGTATAGGTCATAACAATCTCAGTGATCAGTATTAAACTATGCAGTATTGTAGACCTATAATCATGTAATTGGAAAAAGCTTCTGTTTTTTCTTCATGATGTTATTGATACCTTTTAAGTTGTTACAGTATTTTTGAGTATTTTATGAACGACTCTCCCCAAAGTGATTCTCCTAAAACTGAGTCACCAAAAAAATGGACAGGCAATATTCAGCTGGGTACAAAAGTTGATTTAAATGTTGTTTTAAACCAACTCACCCAAGCGTTTAATGCTTCACCTTATTTTTCACATAACACCATGCAAATGCGTGTGGTTGATGGTGAAATTGAAGGTTATATCGAAATGAAACCCTATTTAATTGGCAATGTTGCATTCCAAATTTTACATGGTGGCGTTGCTGCAACGCTATTGGACAGTATTGGCGGTATTGTTGCAATGGGTGAGCTTTATAAGCGTTCTGAGCCTGATACTTTGGCCGATACGCTGAAAAAAGTTGCTCGTTTAGCTACAGTCGATATGCGTGTAGATTATCTTGCACCGGGTCGTGGTGAATATTTTATTGCAAAAGCTGAAACACTACGAATGGGGCGTAAAGGTTGCACGATGCGCATGACCATGACCAATAATGAAGGCAAAGCGATTGCAACGGCGATTGCTTCATATGCGTATTGATTCATAAAATTATCGTTATGAATAGACATCTTGCATCAGTATTCACCAGTACATTATTTTCCCCTTAAAAGAGAAATAAAAGGCTGGATGCAAGATGTCGAGTTAGTAAAAGGTTTATGATTTAGTCATGAAAATGGTAGTTTTGATGACTTATATTTGACAATAAATAAGAATAATATCGAGGATTATCAAATAATTTAATAGAAATAAACTCTAGAGTTATATTTTTATTCTCGTAATGTGATTTTTAACTGTAAAATTGCTCCCCTACAATTTTAAGAAAATAGACTTTTTCATACATCTAAACTTTCATTCATTTTAAAACAAACGTAATTGTGTTGATGATGAAGGGTTCAAAGATCAATATGACCAAGTCTATACCTAGACCTAGGAACATGCGATGACGGATGCTCAAAATACCACTGCACCCCAAGATGAATCAGCTGATGCGAGTACAGATGTGGCAATGAAATCAAAGCGTAAAAAAATGCTTTCGATTGTTGCGATCATTCTTATTCTAGTGGCTGTTTTATATGCAATTTGGGTGATGTTTTTTAATAACTCAGTCAATACCGACAATGCGTATGTAGGTGCTGAAACGGCTGAAATTACCTCAATGGTCAGTGGTCAGGTTGCTGAAGTTCGTGTAAGTGATACCCAACAAATTAAAAAGGGTCAAGTACTTGCGGTAATTGACAATCGTGATGCCAAAATTGCTTTAGCACAAGCTGAAGCAGAATTGGCAAAAGCACAACGTCAATATACGCAAAGTTCTGCCAATAGTAGTTCTTTGAATTCACAAGTTTTAGTCAGTAGTGATGATATTAACAGTGCCAAAGCGCAAGTGGCTCAAGCACAAGTTGAAGTTGAGCGTGCGCAAGCAGAATTAGCACGCCGTACTCAATTGGGTGCTTCGGGTGCAATTTCAAAAGAAGAATTGGCGACATCGCAAAGTGCGTTCAATACCGCTAAAGCAAATTTAGAAGTCACGAAAGCAGGTTTGGCACAAGCAGAATCTAAACGTAAAGCAGCTGAGAGTAATTTGGCTGCCAATGAAGCATTAATTAAAGGTGCAAACAAAGCATCAACACCTGATGTTTTAGTCGCGCAAGCAAAAGTTGATCAGGCTAAATTAGACTTACAACGTACTGAAATTGTCGCGCCATTAGATGGTGTAATTGCACAACGTGGCGTGCAAGTCGGGCAACGCGTTGCGCCAGGTTCAATCATGATGAGTATTGTACCCATTACCGATGTTTATGTAGATGCAAACTTTAAAGAAAGTCAGCTGAAAGATGTGAAAGTGGGACAAAAGGCGACATTAACCTCTGATCTATACGGAAAAAAGGTTGAGTATAACGGCACTGTGATTGGGTTCTCAGGTGGTACTGGTGCAGCTTTTGCTCTAATTCCTGCTCAAAATGCAACAGGTAACTGGATTAAAGTAGTACAGCGCTTACCAGTACGCATCAAACTTGACCCGAAAGAATTGGCTGAACACCCATTACGTGTGGGTTTGTCTATGGACGCGACGATCGACTTGTCTTCGAAGTAATCACTTATGAATAGCACAGCACTTTATGGTGATTTGAAAGGCGGCAAATTATTGCTCGCAGCTTTCGTCTTGGCTTTAGCCAACTTCATGGTGGTTCTAGATATGACCATCGCCAATGTATCTGTGCCACATATTACGGGAAGTTTAGCGGTTTCAAGCTCACAAGGGACATGGGTGATTACTTCCTATGCCGTTGCTGAAGCGATTTGTGTACCTTTAACAGGTTGGCTTGCGGGGCGCTTTGGTGCTGTGCGAGTTTTTTGTACCTGTCTGATTGGTTTTACGATATTTTCAATTTTGTGTGGACTTTCCAATAGCCTTGCGATGCTAGTCATCTGCCGTATTGGGCAGGGTTTATTCGGTGGGCCAATTATGCCACTGAGTCAAACATTGTTAATGCGTATTTTCCCTCCTGAAAAGCAATCTCAGGCAATGGGGATGTGGGCAATGACCACTGTTGTTGGACCTATTCTTGGACCGATTTTAGGTGGTACGATCAGTGATAATCTGTCTTGGCATTGGATTTTCTTTATCAATATTCCTGTCGGGATCTTGTGTGCTGTGGGCGCAATGCGCTTACTTAAAGTGGCAGAGACTCCAACTGCAAAACTAAAAATTGACAGTATTGGATTGGCTTTACTGGTGATTTGGATTGGTGCATTACAATTAATGCTTGATTTAGGGCATGAGCGAGATTGGTTTAATAGTGGTTTGATCTGCGCTTTGGCTGCGATTATGGTGGTCGGGTTCGTGGTATTTGTGATTTGGGAAATGACGGAAAAACATCCCGTCGTGAATATCCAAATCTTTAAATATAGAGGATTTACCATTGCAACCATATCTTTAGCATTTGCGTTCGGGGCATTCTTTGGCAGTATTGTTTTAATTCCACAATGGTTACAGTTGAATTTAGGATATACCGCCACATGGGCGGGGTATTTAACTGCCACCATGGGCTTTGGTAGTTTGACCATGTCACCAATTGTGGCAAAACTCGCAACGAAGCATGACCCAAGAGCACTGGCTTGTTTTGGCTTAATGATTTTAGGTGGCGTGACTTTAATGCGTGCTTTTTGGACAACAGATGCAGATTTTATGGCATTGGCTTGGCCACAAATTATTCAAGGTTTTGCTGTTCCATTCTTTTTTATTCCATTGACTAATTTGGCATTGGGTGCAGTTCGCCCTGATGAAATTGCATCTGCAGCAGGCTTGATGAACTTTGTTCGTACGATGGCAGGAGCTATTGGTGCATCCATTGCTGTGACCATTTGGGATGACCATGCGAAATTGGCACGAAGCGAAATCGTTTCGACTATGCATGCAGAACCCACTCAGCAACAGCTTGTTCGTCATGGATTAAGTCCAGAAGGTGCTTTGGGGGTGATTTCTAATTTGGTGGATAAAGAAGCATTAACTTTGTCAGTTAATCATGTTTTTTTGATTTTTGCGATGCTCTTTATTTTCGCAGGTCTTATTATTTGGTTATGCCCGAAACCGAAAGGAAGTGTAGGTGCAGGACATGCACATTAATTAATAATTGAATGATAAAAAGCCTGATGAAAATCAGGCTTTTTTAGTTTGGAAATAGGGAATATTTATCAAATAGGCTGAGAATTTTTGAAATATGTATATGCTTTAATATTCGTATCGTTTGGATTGAAGAAAATAGCTAGGATACAAATAGGGATACATAATAAGTAGTGCTAAGCCTAATTTTATTCAGTTAAGTTCAGTTATATACAGGTAAGAAAAAAGGCTTAACCCCTTTAGGATTAAGCCTTTATACTTGATATTACGTCATATCAAGTTAGTGTTTTGGTGGGATGGCGTCTACCAAACTAGTTAACTATCATATTGATTTTTAATAAAAATTAAATAAATAAAACCTTGACTATACAAACTACTATACAAATCAAGTGTTATTAACGCTTTAATTGTATAAAATTTAATCAAAAATATTTAACACATATCTAACTTATCTCTTTTACCTAGCTTGGTAATTGCATTTCTTAAATTATGTGCCAAATTACTAACATCATAATTAGTCTTACTAGTTATTTTATATTCAAAAGGCGTAAGACCTTTCAAATCAGATGCTAGTTTTTGTTCCACGCCACGTGGTAATGCTATAAATGTCCGTTTTCTTGTTAATAAGCCCATAAATAAACCTAGCTCGAAAATTACATTATCCCTAGGCGCTCTTTGCTCAATTTCTCTAGATATTGTTATATCATCATCTTGTAAAATAGCCAATCCAAAATCTGACTCTTGCACAGCTCTTTCTAATGCTTCAAGTGTATAATCACCACCATTAAACACACTAGTTTCATTCCAAATCGTTACATCAAACTCATCATAATCAAGTTGAGACTTTACATCTCTTGCTATATTTAATGATTCTACAGTACTGATGATAAATAATTTTGGTCTTTCACTTTGCTTTTCAATCAATTCATTTCTTTGATTTAATCGTTGTGACAAATCAACAGCTAATAACTGATATATTTTTGGATATTTTTGCGCTAATTCATTAAAGGCTTTAGCATTTACTTTCAATGCCACAGTAGTAGTATTTGCAATAGCTGTAGCAGATCTAGGTTGTGTAGCATCAAGTGCAGACATTTCCCCAATACTTATACCTGCCGTTCTTTTATAAGGAAATTTATTACCATACACTAATAAATTTACTTCACCTGCAATGATAAAAAATACGTCTTGATCATAGTCGCCTTGTGTAAGGATGGTATCACCCTCAGCAAATTCCACTAATTCACCATGTTCTACTATATCCTCAGCCATTTGTTTATCGTGTTGGACTAATGTTTGCGGTAATAGCGCCTCAACAAGTACTGGTTTATCTGTAAAGCGATCTTTAAGTTGCATTTTTTCCACCTTATTTTATTTAAATTCACACCTCTTCATAGTCTTACAACAAATGACTTCGCAATCTTTTCTAAAGCTATCCCAAAATTCTAGTTCAGCTTTATCCAATAAAAAGTCATTAATTGCCACCATGAAAATCACTGTTGCACAGTTTTTAGGGCATTTACCAATACTTATATGTTTCTTTAAACCATGATCATCACAAATACATGTGTAACGCTTATTAAGGACTTGATCTTCATTGCCAACTAGAATCAGTTCATCATTAGCATAAACATGATAAATTTTTTTCTTGTCACTATTTAGTTCAACAACTTTTAATTGCTCTAAGGTTACACCCAGCAAATTATTCTTAAATTGATCAAAATAATGCTCAACTACTTTTTGATATTTTGCACCATCACCATGTGCCCATTGTTTAAAATCATCGATGGGCCACACACCATTAAGTTCACATTTATACTGTGCTTCTAAAAAATATTGGACTGTTCGTACCCATTTTTCTATAGGTAAATTTATTAGATCTTCATGCAAACCTAAGCAAAAAAAACCACCATTATTAATATGCCTATTAGGACATAAGTTAGGGTAACGCCTATTAGTTGCTTTCACTTTAAGTACATCATTTTCAGCATGTACTTTTAGTTCTTCAATACGGGCATCACCACCATCAGTATAAAATTTCAACTCAAAAATAATCGTATTTTCATCTATTTGTTGAATAGAAATTTTCTTGTTAATTAGGTAACCAACTAAATCATTTAAATTTGGCATGTGCTTTTAGGTCAGTATTTACATATGGCGCTGATTCATACAAGCTACTTTTCTTGACTGTATTATTATTTTCATCAGCTTGATCGGCAGACTTAATTGACTCATAGGTTAAATCAACAGTAACTTGATTTTTAAATAAACTCTTATACTTATCACTCAAATTATCATATGCATCTGTACCAATTTTAGTAGCATTACCCTTGCAAACTTTTTGCGCTTCTTCTGATTCAATTGTAGATATTCCAATTGCATAACGTGAAGTATCATTTCGTTTACCAATTCGTGTTAACGATACATCACCTATCTCATATCCAATTGCTAGTCCTAAATCATCAATACCATCTATTGCAAAACATTCATTCAATTTATCCAAACACATATTAAAGCTACTTCTAATACCAGCAACAGCCTCTGTAGCAACATCTACCGATTTATCCTTTTTGGTTTCAACATGTGATCCTTCACAAACTAGTCCATGCAAACAATCACCAATAAAACGGACACGACGTCCTTTATAGTCATTGCTTAGTGTTGCATCCATTTCAGATCGTAAAACGTGTAAAGCTCTAATAATGTCTTTTTTACCTTCATCTGAATTAATATTCGCACTTACAAAATTTGTAAATCCATCAATGTCGGCATAAATTGATACTATTTCCTGGTGCTTGGCTGATTTATAGTACAAATCATCAAAATCCAAATCTTTTAAAGGAGGGGTAGTTCTACTAAAACTAAAATCATTTAACTTTTTATCATTATTTTTTAACTCTTTCATAACATCATCACATGTCAAATCTAAATCTGCTGCATTCTTAGATGCTTCAATTTCATCAGACTTTAATTTAACTTTTTTAGTATCTTTATTCTCATCTAAACTCAAGCCAATGACATCTCGGGCATTAGTAGTTAAATAAATTCCTACATTGCTTCCACATGCATGTTTTGCAGCATGATTTGCAGGATCACCTAAAAATAAAGGCTCACGATTACTTCTACGTCCATTATTAACGGCAAGGGCTAAACCTGTATCAATACCAATACGAATATCCGCTGCTTCAATTGCCTCATCCCCATCAACTTCACGATTTTTTTTAACAGATTCGATAATCAAATCTGCTATTGCTATAGCCTTATTAATACGATCCTTTTCATATTCATCACCATATGGTTTAGCAATTACAGCATGTAATCTCTGATTATGAAAATCAACAAAAATGCTATCTGTTCGGTCTAATATAAATTTTATACCACGCACATGCGAATCAAAGAAACGTATAGCCCGTTTATGCGTTGTAGATGATTCAGTTCCATTTGCTGTTGTTAATATACCCGCTAAGTTAAGGATATCTACATATAAATGTACTGCATTCATTGAGTACGCTTCGTTAACTTTTATACTCGATAAATTTTTATCGCGGGTATATTCTTTAATTGTGACTTCTTTAACAGCACCACAAAGACTATCGATATGATCTTCCGCACGTGATTTATTCCACTTGTAATACATAATTTTTGATTCTTAAATTTATTGAGTTATATTTTAAGTGAGGATGCTTTTTTAAGTTTCAAGTCACTTTGTTTTTTATTTTATTTGCAACATAAGCTTATGATTATTTTAAATTAAATTAAACTATCAAAACCAAGTACATTTACCCAAACCACCCTTAGTACTCAGGCTTTGATATAACACTAACTTACCACTTAAGCCACTTTAAGCACTTAACACGGCGTTGGGATCATTAGCTGATTTTTTATTACACCACCAATTCTCCAAGTCCTGACGATCAAAGTAAACGGATGCTTGTCTAGTAACACCCTCTTTGATAGGTCGTGGGAAAGATACGTCTGTTTGTATTAGTTTAGCCAACTTGTCCGCTTTGATTGATAAAATATGGCACACTTCATTTTTTGTTAGTCTTAGTTTTTGCATACATCCTCCTTTGGTTTTTTATTATTAATATTATCTATATTGATATTATAATCTTGCATAAATTTTACTCTTTTACGATGGATTGTTGACCGTCCATATAGAAGATTAATATCCCCACATAACAAGCAATTATAAAACTTCCTATCTGTTTTATTTTTAATGGCTCAATTACATAATTAAAATTTGGTATTTTTAATTTTTTTAAATGGATTTTAAAAAATATATCTAAATGATCTACATCATGCCATTTCCAAGCAAACATCAAATCCCAATCTTTTAGCTGTCTATAATAAATTTTAATCTCAGCTCTAATCATGACATCAGCAAGTGCTTTTAATTCAGGATTCACAATGTCCTTTTTAATCCTTTTTTGATCTATCTCTTTACCTTTATGATAATAACCTAGTACCCACCGTTTAGATGATTGACCAAAATAAACTCCATTTTGATATATGGTTTTAGGTTTATATGGATAATAACCACCTTTTTTTAATTGATCTAAATAATTTAAAGCCAATTGTTTATTATCAAAGATTAAATCCTGTTTAATATGGGTTTGATAGATACGATATTGACCTTTTTTAATGATATCTAATTGTTCATCTGTTGGCTCAATTAATCCCATCTCAATAAATCTTTTAACTACATCTAAGACCAAATCGTCGATACTGGCACATCCTGTAATGTTTTGACCATTTAACCATTTATAAAAATTACCACTGATCTTTAACCTATCATCTACAGATTTGACTTTTAAAACATGTTTATTATTAGACTCTATATACAAAGGACTATAAGATTTTTGTGCTTTACCAAAATCATGGTTCTCATCCAAATAGATTGTTAACCCTTTAGACAACTTCTTTGGATCATGTGTTACATCAACAACTACATCTAACCAATCTATATTAATTTTATTTTTATACATTTATTTATCTCCTTTATAATATTTTTTATTATTTTTAATATACTTAAAATAAAAAGCATCTAAATTAATATCAAAAAAATACACATGACTATTTTTTAATAAGTCAAAAAACACTTAAAGGATTAGATATAAAAAGGTAGGTATACTAAATTTTAAAAATGTTATAATTATATTATGTCAAAATGCAACAAATGTACTATTAATATTAACAATAGGTGATTATTATACTCCATTTTTTCATCAAACTCAAGTTGACCAAATTTAACTCTATTTTCACTACATTTAATTATCAAAATAGCAAAAATTATTTTAATTAAAACCTATTAAAATAATCCCCTCATATCATTTAATCCAATTAATCTAAAAAATTTAACGCTGCACAAACTGATCAAATGTGTAATTACCTAATTATCCGCTTTAGACTAGATGGCAATATCGTAAACAAATGACCATATAAAAAATAAAGACATCGTAGATGCTTTTTTAGCACTACCGTCGTTCCATAAAAAGGTAATTCGAGATATGATTATTGCGTTGTCCAATAACTCCACAAAAACATAAAAATATATTTGTTTTACAATCAATTATAAACTGACATGATACACCAATTTTTTTACCTCATCTTGATACTCATTCCAATCCAAAACGACTTGTCCATATTGGGTAAAGACATCATATTCGGGGTTGTTCTCATCCAATAAAATAATTTTGGGATATCTTTGCTGTAATTGGCTTATGTCCAATTGATCTAATTTAGGGTAAATCAAGCCATAGCCCAGCCAATGTTGTACAGCAAGGGCTAAAACCTGACTATTTTCATGCTCAGTTTCAGCCATAATGACATTGGGATCAAACACCGCAACTTGATAATGACAATCATCTGTTACTTGTATGTGTAATAATCTAAAGCCTAATTTAGTCGATTTTGAACTATCATACGCTGATATAAATTGCATAATATTTTACCCTTAATTTTTTTATTACGCAGCAGTCTCTCCAAATTCATTATCCAAAACAGTATCTTCAAAAAAATTTGCAAGTAATTGTTTTTGTTTATCAGTTAGATTTAGTTTGATTGCCAAATCATCTATTGATTGATTGTTTTCAGGTACTTCAGTTGATATAACATTAACTAAACTATCTAAATAGTTTGCCCATGTTTGCATCATAGCTTTACGTTGTTTTAAATAGACTGCCTTGTTATATATATCTTCGACACCACCAACTTTATGGGCAAGTGCAGACTCCACCCATTCACGCTGAAAACCATGTTCACGCAATGCCGTACTCAAAATATTCCTAAAGCCGTGGGGTGTTTGTTTTCCTTTATACCCCATATCTTTTAATGCTTTGCCAAAGGTATTTTCAGATATGGGTTGGTTTGCTTTCAAACGACCACGAAATAAATAAGGACTATCTCCACTATAACTTTTTAATTCTTGCAATAAATCTAATGCTTGGTTTGATAAGGGGATAGTATGTTCGATCCGTTTTTTCATACGATGGGCAGGGATATTCCATAATTTGTTATCAATATCAAATTCACCCCATACCGCTTTTCTCATTTCGTTAGGTCGACAACCAAACATAAGTGACAATTGTAATCCTATAGATGTTTGACGACTTTTAAATGCATGGATTACCTTTAATAAGTTTGGTAACTCTTCCACCGTAACATGGGGCATATTTTGACTTTTATGCTTTTCTAAAAATTTTTCAATCCCCACTACAGGGTTATAGTCTATTCTGCCTGTTACTTCGGCTAGGTCATAAATATCTTTACACAAACCTCTTACACGATTACCCATCTCAATAATCGGCTTGCCAGTTTTTGGGTGGGGCTTTTGCTGGATTTGCTTAAATAACTCCAACCATTCTTTCTTGGTAATCTTTCTATAGTCTCTTTTTCCCATCACATCATAAACATGATTGGTTAATGCTCCTTCATTTCTTACCCTTGTTCCATCCGTCCAAGTTTTACCATTACAATACTCTAATGCTAATTTCTTAAAAGTATATTCACCATTTTCAATTTGCTTTTGTTGATTTTTATAGTCGATAGGGTCAATACCATCAGCAATTTTTTGTAGCCACTCTTGTGCCTGTAATCTTGCCTGTTTTCCACTAACTTCAGGATATGTACCTAAGCCTAACCACGTCCATTTTCCACTAGCTGGACTTTTATATCTTAAATCCCATCGTTTATTACCTTTAGGACTAACAACAAAATGAAGATTATCACCATCATTGATTCTATATTCTTTAAGCTCTGCTTCTAATGATGACAAAACAGCATCTTTCATTGGCTTCTTAATATTTGCTGATCTTTTCATGGTATTACTTTACTTCTTGTATAGTGATAATCAACCTAACTCAGATTATACACAAGACTATACATAGAAGCATACATTGTATACCATTATAAAAAGTTATATACAGGCATAAAAAAAGGCTTAACCCTTGAGGATTAAGCCTTTCCACTTTATATTCACTCATATTCGTGTATATAAAGTTAGTGTTTTGGTGGAGATGGCGGGAGTCGAACCCGCGTCCGCCAGCACTACGCTCGAGAATACTACATGCTTAGATATCGTCAATTATTTTAACCCGTTGTGACCCGACGAACAGGGTACTAAGGCGATCCTCTAGATTTAGTACAAAGCCCCGAGGCGTGGCTTTAATACGGACTTGTGTGCGTGCGCTTCAGTCGGTCTCTCTAACCACAAGTATTCGGAGAGGCGGACAAGCTGCCCTTAGGCAGCTAGAGCGTATGATTCGTCGTTTGCGACTAAAAAATGCAAATTTGATTTACGAGAGAAAATGCGCTCTCGGCATGCATCTATGAGTTTCATCACCAGCGTCGAAGCCAGGAACATCCCCAAAGTACAGTCGCATCTTAGCATAAATATAGAAAATTACTATGTAATTTATAAGCATCTATACAACAAGAGGCGATTAATTACATAATTGCACCAATATCACTTTTTTCAAGAGTAAAAATAAAAAAGATGAGCTATTTACTTGCACTCGATCAAGGAACGACATCTAGCCGAGCAATTATCTTTGATGAACATGGAAAAGTTCATGCAAGTGCTCAGCGAGAAATCCAGATAAAAACCCCCCATTCAGGTTGGGTTGAACAAGATGCACAAGAAATTTGGACGACACAAATTGCAGTCGTTCAACAAGCCATTGCATCAGCTCGCTTATTGGCGAAAGACATTAAAGCATTGGGGCTTACCAATCAACGAGAAACAACAGTGGTTTGGGATAAACGCACAGGGCGACCACTCGCACCTGCAATTGTCTGGCAAGACCGTAGAGCTGTTGAGTGGTGTAATCAACTTTTACAGAAAAATTTATCACAGCAAATTCATCAAACCACAGGTTTACGAATTGACCCATATTTCAGTGCAGGAAAGTTGGTGTGGTTACTGGAAAATGTGGATGGCTTAAGAACTTTAGCCAATCAAGGGCATGTTGCTTTTGGCACCATTGACAGTTGGCTCATTTGGAATTTAACCCAAGGTGCTGAACATGTTATAGAAGCGAGTAATGCTTCAAGAACGATGTTAATGAATCTGAAAACTCAGCAATGGGATGATGCTTTATTAGAAATATTTGATATTCCAAAAAGTGTATTGCCTAAAATTATCAGCTCAGATGCTTATATTGCCAATACAGCAACGGGTTTATTGGGGGCTGAGATTCCAATTGCAGGGATATTGGGAGATCAACAATCTGCACTGTTTGGGCAGTCTTGTTTTGAAGTTGGTACAGCGAAAAACACCTATGGTACGGGGTGTTTTATGCTGTTTAATACAGGTTCTGAAATTCAATACAGTAAAAATCAGCTACTCACGACTTTGGCTTGGAATTGTCAAAATAACAGTCATTATGCGCTAGAAGGGAGCGTTTTTATGGCAGGGGCAATTGTGCAATGGTTACGTGATGGTTTAGGTATTATCAAAAATAGTGCTGAAGTTGAAAAACTCGCTTGCCAAGTTAAAGATACTGATGGTGTCGTTCTCGTCCCTGCATTTACAGGTTTAGGTGCGCCACATTGGGACAGTGAGGCACGTGCATTATTATGTGGCATGTCTAGAGGGACAAATAAAGCACATATTGCACGTGCTGCGTTAGAAGCAATTGCTTTTCAAGTTTCTGATGTATTAACAGCTATGCAATCTGATATTGATAAACCATTAAAAGAATTACGTGTGGATGGTGGTGCAAGTCAAAATGATATGCTTATGCAGTTTCAAGCAGATATTTTAAATGTGCCTGTACTGCGTCCTAAAATGCTGGAATCTACAGCATGGGGTGCAGCAGCTATGGCAGGTCTAAGAGTTGGTTTATTTAGTGATTTGAAGCAAATTGCAGAATCTTGGCAACTCGATCGAGCTTTTGAACCCAATATGAATGAAGATCAGCGAGCACAACATTTACATCAATGGAATGATGCATTGAGTCGAACGAAATCTTCTTAATATGTGGGACATCTTAGGTAAATATTCAAAACTTCTTTATTTTTCTGTTTGAAGGTGGAATAAAGAGGTTTTTGCAAGAAACGTATTGAATTATTAATATTCAAATATTAAAAAATGATGGTTAATAATGAAAAAATCACTCTAATATTTTGCTGTATTTTATCTGCATGTTCTTTAAGCCCAGATACAGCAATTCAAAATAAAATGGCAGATGCATATAGTCTGCATAATGATGATATTGAACAACGTGCTGAGCAAATTGGATCATTCTTAAGAGATTTAAAAGTCGAAGGATATATCCATAAAAAACCAGAAGCATTACGTGTCGACTTAGTATATGACACTTATTTAGTACATAAACCTTTAAGTTTTAAAGGGCAAAAGGTTGTGGTACTTGAGGAGGAATACTTTACTCAGTGGGTGGGCTGTTGCATTGCCCCTGGTGGTAGTATTTATTTTGAAAAAACCAAAGATTTAAAAGAAATTCAAGATTATGCCAAACAAGCAAAATGTAGGGTTTCAAAAGCTGATGAATTATTAGAAACGTTGAAAAGAGATGGTGTAAAGAATCATCTGCCAAAGGCGGAGTATTATGAATTACGTTGTAAAGATATGGGCTAATTGAACGATTGGAAAAAAATATGAATTATTCAAAATGAGCTTAGAATGATCATAAAATCAAAAGAAACTTTATGATCATTATTTATTTTAAAGAGTAATTGTTGCGCCTAACGCTTTGATAAATTGAGCCATCCAAGCAGGGTGAGCAGGCCAAGCAGGCGCTGTCACTAGATGACCATCGGTCACTGCATCTGTCACAGGAATATCTGCATATTGACCGCCTGCAAGTTTTACTTCCGCAGCACAGGCAGGGTAAGCAGAGCATAATCGACCTTTCAGTATATCAGCCGCAGCTAGAAGTTGCGCACCATGACAAACTGAAGCAATTGGTTTTTTGGCAGCATCAAATTCACGTACGATTTCAATAACACGGTCATTCATACGTAAATATTCAGGCGAACGCCCACCTGGAATCACTAAACCGACATAATCGTTTGTATTTACAGTTGAGAAATCATAATTAATTGCAAAGTTATGACCACGTTTCTCACTATACGTTTGGTCACCTTCAAAATCATGAATCGCTGTAGCAATAGTGTCCCCAACTTTTTTGTCTGGACAGACTGCGTGTACGGTATAGCCTAAGCCAGTGAGAAACTGATATGGCACCATGGTTTCATAGTCTTCTGCATAATCGCCAACCAACATTAAAACTTGTTTAGACATAGATTAAACCCTCGATAGAATAATAATTTTTGCAAGTTATCGATTAAAAAATAGCATAAGCAATGAATGTTTTTAAGGCAGAGGATTGAATCTTTAGTCGTAGTTTCTTATTCGATTTTTTAGGCGTTGATGCTTCTGTCAATAAGATTTAAATCATCACGATTATTTAAATTTTATAAAATTAGATTGCAATGATGAAGTGAGTTTTTAATGGATTTATCTGATGATTAAGTCAAGTTTGGTTACAGAAATAGAATAGAACAATCGAAAAATTATCAAAAAGATAACAACTACTTAAGCAAACTTAAGTTTTTAGGATTAGTATCAAAGGCATAGCATAGCCAAAATAATATTTAAGGAAAGCCAAGCTAAATGTTTAAGTCCTTTTTTCCAAATCCTAAGTGGTTTTTTAGTTCATTTGTGTTGTGGTTTTTTATTAACCTTGCATTGTGGTATTCAGGCGGTAATTCATGGGGGACGTTTATTGGTTTTCCAGCAGATTATGCAACGGCTGAGTTGCCTATTAGTGTCAGCCGTTTTTGGTCAGCACAGTTTATTTGGTTCTATTTATGGTTCTTCATTTCAACTGCCATTTTTGCTACCTTTTGGAAAATAAAATCAACCAATCCATGGCAAAGATGGTCTGTTTGGGGCTCTGCATTTATTTTATTTAATATTTGGTTTAGTGTACAAGTCAGTGTTTCTATTAATGCTTGGTATGGTCCATTCTGGGATTTAATTCAGAAAATGCTCAGCAGTGGTGGTGGAGATATTCAGCAATTATATATGGGAACCTTAACGTTTCTTTTAATTGCAATGGTTGCGGTTACAGTTGCAGTGATTAATTCATTTTTTGTTAGCCATTATATTTTCCGTTGGCGTACTGCAATGAATGAATATTATACGGAACATTGGTCACAATTACGTGTTATTGAGGGTGCTTCACAGCGTGTGCAGGAAGATACCATGCGCTTTGCTACAACCTTGGAAGCACTTGGAGTCAGCTTTATTAAAGCAATTATGATTTTAATTGCCTTTTTACCTGTACTTATTCAATTATCCGAACATGTCCCTATATTGCCGATTATCGGTGAAATAAAATATTCTTTGGTTTGGGCTGCTGTAGGATGGGCCGTTTTTGGTACAGCATTATTAATGGGTGTCGGGATTAAATTACCAGGTTTAGAATTTAATAATCAAAAAGTTGAAGCCGCATATCGTAAAGAGTTGGTTTATGGTGAAGATTATGAAGAGCGAGCACAACCACAGACGTTAAAAGAATTATTTAGCAGTGTACGTAAAAACTATTTCCGTCTGTATTTTCATTATGCCTATTTTAATTTAGTCAGCACTTGGTATGCACAGCTGGATGTTTTATTCAGTCTAGTTGTCTTATTCCCATCTATTGCAGCAGGAACAATGACTTTAGGTTTGCTGAATCAGATTGGTAATGTCTTTGATAAAGTTCGTGAATCCTTTCAGTATTTGGTTAGTTCATGGAAAACAATTATTGAATTACTTTCTATTTATAAGCGTTTAAAAGCTTTTGAGGCAGTTCTTAAAGATTAAATCTAATATAAAAAAGAGCCCGCAAATCGCGGGTTTTTTTTATGCAAGATACTTCTTTCATATCCTTTATAAAAATAGGGCTCCTGTTCCTGCTCCAATTAGCATTAACCAAACTGGGTGAACATTTCTAAATAAACTTAGGCAAGCGACCACAGCGACAATAACAACCAATAAAACATTCTGTGCAGAAGCGCCTGCAATAATCCATGCACTGACCAAAACCAATCCCACGGTAATCGGTTTCAATGCTTTTTCAAATTTGGTACGCAAAGGATTGTCTTTAAAGCTATTCCAAAATTTAAGTGCAAAGATGGTAATGATTGATGATGGTCCAAACTTCGCTAAAGAGGTGACCAGTAAACCCATTGGTCCTGCGACATGCCAGCCGACCAAGGGCACAATCATCATATTCGGTCCCGGAGCGGCTTGTGCCATGGCAAACATGGAGCTGAATTGCTCAGCTGTCATCCATTGATGTACAGTCACGACCTGATATTGCATCTCGGGTAAAATGGCATTACCACCCCCAAAAGCCAACAATGAAAGTTGAGTAAAAACAAGAGCTAGGGCAACGAGAAGATAAAGCATGTTTTTACTCCTGTGTTTTTTTAGGTTGTTGAGCCATAAGAATCATCATGTTTATGCCCATTAAAATCACTAAAGTCAGTGCCAATGGCAGCTTAATCAACAACATAAAAATGATGGTTAATGCGATAGTGAAGTAGGTCAGCTTTTTTTTCATAATCGGTTTAAGCATTTTTAGACCCGTCGCAAATAACAAACCTGCTGCTGCAGCAGCTAAACCCTCAATCATATGTTTTACAGTTGGAATTGACTGAAATTGTGCATAAAGTTGATATAAGCTAATCACGATAATAGTTGGTGCTAGCATTAATCCAAAGACGGCACTGATTGCGCCTTTAATACCTTGAAAATCATAACCAATTGCTACTGCCATGTTGACAATATTACCGCCAGGGAGGATTTGGCAAACGCCCAATAAATTGGTAAATTCTTCAGCATTAAGCCACTTTTGATCTTCAACAATTAAGCGATGCGCTAAAGGTAATACCCCGCCAAAACCCATTAAGCCAAGTTTCATAAAACCTGAAAATAAAGCTTTGCAATCTGGAATATCTTGTAAGTGTTCCATTGGAATTGCTTCAGTATTCATGCTTCGCCTCATATATGTTTTGCTTGGATGAAAATCGTGTGTTTGATTAAATCTTGAGGCGAGTATGCGCTTGTTTAGATATGTTGAAAAATGCTATTTTTGCTGTGATCCATATCAATAAAGTATGAGTAAGGCAGGAATGATTGATATTCATAAATTGAATGCTTTTGTGGTTGTAGTAGAGGAAAGCAATATTTCCCGTGCTGCTGTCCGTTTAAATATGCAACAACCGCCTTTAACTCGAATGATCAAAAGTTTAGAAGATGAGTTAAAGGCGACTTTACTTAAACGGTTACCTCGTGGAGTTGAGGTAACGGAAGCAGGCAAGGCTTTGTACCAAGAAGCATTAACGATCTTGGCTCATGCTCAAGCAATTCCGAAGCGAGTGCAAAATATCGCGCAAGGTTTAGAAGGGCAGATGAGTATTGGATTCACCAACTCTGTGGGTCTACATCCATTTTTACCTGCATTATTACGTAATTTTCGTGAAGCCTTTTCTGCAGTTTCTATTCATTTGGAAGAGGATGGCAGTAGCTCTCTGATTGACTCTATTATTAATGAAAAGAATGATATTGTTTTTCTACGTAAACCTGCACCCATCGGTTTGGGTTTAACCAGTTTACATGTGTTAGATGAGCCTTTAATTGTGGCTTTACCGAATAACCATCCACTGGCAGTGCAACAAGATGCCATTCATATCTTAGATTTAGAGCCCTATGATTTTGTGTTATATCGCCGTTTAGCAGGTCAGGATTTGTTTGATAATATTTTGGCCAGTTGTTATCAGGCGGGATTTAGTCCGAAAATTGTGCAGGAAGCACCACGTCTAACGTCTAGTTTAAATTTGATTGCAGCAGGCATTGGCTTATCGATTGTTCCTGAGGCGATTCGAGATTTTTGGAATAAGCAAATTATCTATAAAACTTTACATGCAGATACGCCGTGTATAGCCCCAATTTATGCGGTGTATAAACAGGATTTTGATCACATTCGTTTAAGTCATATTTTGAATTTATTGAAATAGTTTAAAGCAAGAAATGTTGTTTAATTCATGCTTTTGACTCTAAGTGTTTTTTAATTGGTGTTTATTGTGGATTTTAAATAATCAGTCATATTTGTCTATGATTAAATAAACAATAAAATCAATATTTTGACTCTGTTCTTTTACTTGTTTTTCATATATTTTCAGAGCTTCAAAAGAATAGAGAATAGAGCTGTGAATTTAAAAACATTCATCCTGATTGGTGGGATTGGCATTGCTTTACATGGTTGTACGAGCCTTGATCATTTGAATGTAGATTCATTTAAAAGTTATGCTTCGCCTCAAGAATTAATTACACAAAAAAAGCTAAATGGTCAAAATGGGGATGCACAAGAATACGTTTATTCTTGGGGGGCGCATGGAGGTGATAAAGAGGTTCAATCTTTATATCCTAAAAAATATTTAAGTGCTTATTGTGCCGCCAAAGGGGGTAAGTTTTCTCCAGTATATAAAAGTTCAATGAGTTTGGTTAAAGATCATTGGGCGAAGAAATTATTGGCAACCTATAGCAGTGTGAAACTAGGTATAGGTGCTTACCGATGTGTACAGAGTGATGGACAGAATTGGATCGTGTCTATTGAGCCTGTTGCAGAGCGAAAATTAGATGAGGCCAATGAAACGCGTGTGGTGAAACTTCAGACTCGAATTATGAGTTTAGATGAAAGTAAAAAATTCTATGAAAATATTGGTTCGGCAAATAATGTTGTCGCTAAAAAGAAGAATAACAATAACCAAGTGGTTAAAGCAGTTACAGCTCCAGTTGTAGAAAAAGTAGTCCCTTTAAAAAATATTGAAGCCAAAAAAGAGACAAAACAAATTCCAGAATTACCGATTAAACAACCTGAGAAAGTGATTGAAACTCCTCAGCAACAACAGCTAAAAGCTTATGTGGTTGCACGTAGAGATTTAGCCAATGGTAAAAATCAGGTCAATGCCTGTAATAATGCGCAATATGCTTATAATCTTGGAAAGTTGCAAAATGCAGGTGGAACCAATGTTTATGCTGAATCAGGTGTACTTGTTGCGCGTTGTTTAATCAATGTTCCAAGTTATAGCAGTCGTTTTGCGAATCCTAAGGTGCGTGCAAAAACGATTTTACAAAGTTTAGCGAGTAATCAAAATCATGCTGGGGCGAAGCATTTGTTGAGCCAGATAAAGTAAATCTAGTGGGATGATTTTGAGTTTTACTCACGTTTAAGTTTCAACTTTGAGATATTCAGTTTACAGAGTCATAACACGTGAATAGTGGGGATGTGTGGTACAAAGAATTTGATTTTGTATGAGTATTCTCCTTATGTCACACCGTATTTCTGTTGTTCTTCGCCAAAGGTTTTCATTGATGAGCCGTTCTGTATTGATGGCTGTGACCTTATTGGGGGCTATGCAATTCGCCAATGCAGGGCAGGCAGTCAATCAGCTCAGTGAATGTTTGGTGAAATCGACCACCGAAGCAGATAAAACCACAGTATTGCAATGGACGTTTACTGCATTGGCACAGCATCCTGAATTGAAAGCTTTTAGCAATGTAACGCCTGAGCAAAAAACCGCTTTAGATAAAAATTTAGCGCAGACGTTACAGCGGATTTTAACGGAACAGTGTTCTACACAAGCGCAAGCTGTGATTAAAGCTGATGGTTTACAAGCTGTTGGTGAGAGTTTTCAGGAGCTTGGTAGTATTACAGGTGAGGAAATTTTGAAAACTCCTGAGATTAAACAGCAGTTAAATGGTGTGGTCAAATATATCGATTTAAATAAGTTGGTAGTGACTTTTTTAACGCCTGATCTTTGGAATAAATTAGGTGTGGTGAGAGGGGAGTGATCCCTCTTGTTTGATTTACAGATTATTAATCTAAAGCAGGTGTTTTGATACAAATACGCTTATAAGTAAACAGCATTGACGCATCTGCTTGAACGGTTTTATCAGGTGGATGGCATTCGTCATAAAAAAGTGCAAACGGGTGGTTTAGGTTTGTCGATTGTGAAGTTGCATGGTGGTTGAGAATAAAGATGAGGGGGGTGTTTAGAGTGGTTTTGGTTGTTTGATTTTTGAAGTAATTTAATAATCATTGATGATTGTAATATGGTAATAGAACCGATAAGAGGAGCGAGGCTTTTGATTTTGGATTGGAAGAGGCTGAAAAATTGAAGAAACTATAAGGAAAATTGGAGTGATTTTTGATTTTAGGGTGATGAATTTAAATATTGAGGATAAAAGAATCAGGTGTTTGAGTGTTTTCTAAGTATTCGTGATAGTTGTGTTTCATTTATAGTGTTAATTAATTTCGTTATAATTAATTTTTCGTATAATCAAATGACTTACTATGTATTTAAATTTAGTATTGCTAGTTTGTGGCGTTATAGTTTTTATCTTTTTTCTTTGGTTAGCTGAGGCTAAGTGGAATTTATTATATAAATTAATTGAAAGTTTGAAAGAGTTTTGTGAAAATTGCAAAAAAAAGACAAAACTAGAAATCAATATTTGTACCATAGTTTGTGGGGTGGTTTTTGGCTTTATAGTTGTTTTTTCAGGATTTATTTTATGGAATAACTTATATTTGCCTTATTTAGATCAAACTGTTAATTTTCAAAATGGCTCGTTAGTCTTAAAAGAATATCCACAATTAAACTCCGAATCAAAGCAGGGGGAAAAAGAAACTAATCCAATCGGAGATTGGGGAACATTTGGTGATTTTATTGGAGGAACACTAAATCCAATCATTGGTTTTTTTAGTATTTTACTTTTATTTGCTACATGGCGTGTCACTTCGAAAACTTTGGAAGTGAGTAGAACAGAATTGAGAAATAGTAATGAAGTTTTACAAGTGCAACAGTTTGATACTGTATTTTGGGGAATGTTACAGCATTTAAAAAACTTAGAAGCACAATTGGTATTTGTACCTAATGAAAAGGATCAACACGGACAAGAGAAATTCTCAAACTTAGATAACTTATATATAGACATTTTTCTAAGAAATGAAGAACAAGATATTACTGATAAAAGAAAATTAATTTTAATAAATGCTGATGTTTCTCAATATTTTATGTGCATGTTCCAAATTTTCAAGAATATTGATGAAAAAATTGATGATAATAAAACTGATCTAAAAAAATCATATACCAATATATTGAGAGCAAATATACCAATCAAAATTCTTCAACTATTATCGGTTAATTGTTACGATGAATTTCCTAAATATAAAAAATATCTAGAAGATTTTAATTTTTTAGAGCATATGCCATTCTATAGCTTAATTAATGAAAAGAATATAAATTTTATCTTGCTAAAGACTTTATTTAAATATGAATTAAAGGTTCTAGATAAATCTGATTACTTTAAAGAATTTAATAATCATACTGCTCTAGCTTTAATTTTTCCTTTAAAAATTGAAAAGGAAAAATGTTTTATTTTTAAATATTTTTTAATGTTTTATAGAAATGATATAGAAATTCCGTATAAAGATAGGAACGGAGGAAATATAACTTTTATCGTAAAAATAGATTTTAAAAACGAAAAAATTATATTTGAAACTAAAGGTAATAAAGTTATACAAAGTAATAATACCTTTGGTAGTGTATTGTATGATGGACAGCCGAAAGAGGCTGAATTTTTTTTAACACAGAAAGGTGTAGAAATAGTTCTTGTAGTTAACAGCGTATCAATTATCAGAGATGTTATCAATCCTTATTCTAACTAATAAGATAGCCCTAAAAAACCCGCTCTAAAGCGGGTTTTTTTTAAGAAAGATCAGATTAACTAATCAATTTCTTCATTAACTCATTCACTTGAGCAGGGTTGGCTTTTCCTTTAGACGCTTTCATCACTTGACCAACAAGACCATTAAAGGCTTTTTCTTTACCTGCTTTAAACTCTTCAACCATCTTCTCGTTGGCAGCAAGAACTTCCTTAATAATTGCTTCAATCGCACCTGTATCAGTTTCCTGTTTCAAGCCTTTTTCCGCAATAATTTCGTCCGCAGTTTTGCCTTCATCCCACATAAAGCCGAACACTTGCTTCGCAATTTTACCGCTAATGGTATTGTCCACAATACGAGCAACCATGCCACCCAATTGCTCAGCAGAAACAGGCGAATTTTGAAGTTCTAAACTAGCTTTATTTAAAGCGGCAGAGAATTCACCCATCACCCAGTTTGCAGCCAATTTTGCTTGCTTCGCACCACCCGCAGCAACCACAACCGCTTCATAAAAATCAGCCATTTCACGTGACAATGTCAAAACATGCGAATCATATTCAGACAATTGATGCTCTGAAACAAAACGAGCACGACGCGCGACTGGAAGCTCAGGAAGTTCCGCACGGATACGTTCAATTTGCTCATCTGTAATAATCACAGGAAGCAAGTCTGGGTCAGGGAAGTAACGATAATCGTTGGCTTCTTCCTTAGAACGCATTGAACGTGTTTCCATTTTCACAGGATCGAACAAACGTGTTTCTTGTTTGATTGAACCACCATTTTCCAAAATATCCATTTGGCGTTCAATTTCAACATTAATCGCTTGCTCAATGAAACGGAAAGAGTTGATGTTTTTCAATTCACAACGTGTACCAAACTCATTGCCCGGACGACGTAAAGACACGTTACAGTCACAACGGAATGAACCTTCCGCCATGTTACCGTCAGAAATGCCCAACCAACGTACCAATGTGTGAATGGTTTTCACATAAGCAACTGCTTCTTCAACGGAACGCATGTCAGGTTCAGAAACAATCTCAAGCAAAGGCGTACATGCACGGTTTAAATCGATACCTGTCATGCCTGCAACAGCACCATGAATCGATTTACCTGCATCTTCCTCTAAGTGTGCACGTGTAACGCCTATGCGCTTCACAGAGCCATCTTCAAGCTGAATATCGACATGACCTAAGCCAACAATCGGATTGTCCATTTGGCTGATTTGGTAGCCTTTCGGAGAGTCTGGATAAAAATAGTTTTTACGTGCAAACACAGAGGCTTGATCGATATAAGCATCAATCCCTAAACCGAAACGAACCGCTAAATCGACAACGGCTTGGTTCAGTACTGGTAAAACACCCGGCATTGCCAAATCAACAAGACTGGCTTGCGTATTTGGGTCTTGACCAAATTCAGTCGAAGAACCTGAGAAAATTTTAGTCTTGGTTTGTAGTTGTGTATGGATTTCTAAACCAATCACCACTTCCCAACCATCAATAAGCTTCGCCATTATGCTTTCTCCTCAGCAATTGCCGCACGTTTGGTATGCCAATCGGTTGCTTGTTGGTACTGATGTACCACAGACAATAATTGAGATTCTGACCAATAGTTACCAATGAGCTGTAAGCCAACAGGTAAGTTGTTTGAATCAAAACCAACAGGCGCATTAATTGCAGGTAGACCTGCCAAGTTAACTGCGATGGTGTAGATATCACCCAAGTACATTTCAACAGGATCTAAAGACGCACCAATTTTATAAGCAGTGGTCGGTGCTGATGGAGCAGCAATTACATCGACATTTTCAAATGCTTTTAAGAAGTCTTGTTGAATTAAACGACGTACTTTTTGTGCTTTCACATAATACGCATCGTAATAACCCGCAGATAACGCATAGGTACCAATCAAGATACGACGTTGAACTTCTGCACCAAAACCTTCTGAACGTGAACGTTTATAAAGGTCTTCTAAATCAACAGGATTTTCACAACGGTAGCCATAACGAACGCCGTCATAACGTGACAAGTTTGAAGATGCTTCAGCAGGGGCAATCAAGTAATAGGTTGGTACATAGCTTTCAACCATGTCGAGATCAATCTCAACTAGAATTGCGCCCATGTCTTGTAATTTTTTCAATGATTCTTCAACACGTGCTTTAACTTCAGCATCTAAGCCTACAACGTTAAAGTATTGTTTCGGAATACCAATGCGTAAGCCTTTAACCGCTGTGTTATTCAACTGAGCAACATAGTTATCAACTTCTTTATTAACTGAAGTTGAATCTTTTTGGTCATGACCTGCAATCACATCCATCAGGTAAGCACAATCTTCAGCAGAACGTGCCAATGGCCCGCCTTGATCGAGTGATGATGCATACGCAATCATACCGAAACGAGACACACGGCCATACGTTGGTTTTAAGCCTGTAAGACCACAAAAAGATGCAGGTTGACGAATTGAACCTCCTGTATCTGTACCTGTTGCAAAAGGTGCAAGATCAGCAGCCACAGCCGCAGCAGAACCACCAGAAGATCCACCCGGAACATGACTTAAGTTCCACGGGTTTGCCGTTGCGCCGTAATAAGAATTTTCAGAGGTTGATCCCATGGCAAATTCGTCCATGTTCACTTTACCTAAAGTTACTAAGCCTGCTTGTTTTGCTTTAGCGACCACTGTTGCATCATAAGGCGAGATAAAATTATCCAGCATTTTTGAACCCGCAGAGGTACGAATACCTTGCGTACAGAAAATATCTTTATGTGCAAGTGGTACACCTGTTAAAGCGCCTGACATGCCAGATTTGAGTAAGCCATCTGCGGCATCTGCTTGGAGGAGTGCTTGTTCGGCAGTAACTGTTACATAAGATTTAACTTGTGCATCAATTTTTGCAATACGGTCTAAATAATGTTGCGTCAATTCACGTGAAGAAAACTGAGCAGTTTTTAGACCTTCAGCCATTTCACGAATCGATAAACGGTGTAAATCAGTCATGAGTACAATTCTTTACGATTAAATTTAAAAATAGGTTCAACTGATTGTAAATTATTCAATCACACGAGGGACAAGGTACAAACCATCCTGAACAGCAGGAGCAATCGCTTGATATTCTTCGCGATGATTACTTTCAGTCACCACGTCTTGGCGTAATGGTTGTGGATGGTCGAAAGGGCTCTTTAATGGCTCAATACCATCGGTATCAATGCCTTTTAAGCTTTCCATCATTCCTAAGATTTTATTTAAACTTTGAGCATATTCAGCAGATTGCGTTTCATTCAATGACAATCGAGCAAGATTGGCAATGCCCGAAACAGTTTGTGCATTTAAGTCTGCAGGATGCTGAGCATCTGATGTTGTCATGATGTCTTACCTAATCAGTATTAAAAAATTTCAAAATATCATGCGTTATAATAAGCGATTGACTTGTTCAAAGCATCACATTTAGTTAAAGTTGCCATCTTGCGTCCACATAAAGTTTAACTGAGAACGACCCGTGATTCTAAAACGACTAATTGGCTTGTTTTCGCCAGATCTTGCCATTGATTTAGGCACTGCTAATACACTTATTTATGCACCAGGACGGGGCATTATATTAAATGAACCGACAGTTGTGGCGATTCGTCACAGTGGTTCACAGAAAATTGTTGCTGCTGTAGGTTTAGATGCTAAGCGCATGCTTGGCCGTACACCAGCAAATATTTCTGCAATCCGTCCAATGAAAGATGGCGTAATCGCAGATTTTGAAGTCACTGAAACCATGTTAAATCAATTTATTGGTAAAGTGCACGAAAAACGTTTATTCCCACCTGCACCCCGTGTTGTGGTCTGTGTACCTTGCAAATCAACTTTAGTTGAACGTCGTGCCATTCGTGAAGCTGTGTTTAATGCAGGTGCACGTGATGTACGCTTAATTGAAGAGCCTATGGCTGCTGCAATTGGTGCGGGTATGCCAGTAGAACAAGCATGTGGTTCAATGGTTGTTGATGTTGGTGGCGGTACCACTGAAATTGCGATTATTTCACTTCAAGGTTGTGTCTACGCAGACTCATTACGTATTGGTGGCGATGTATTTGATGAGCAAATCATTAATTATGTGCGTAAAGCACATGGTTGCGTGATTGGTGAAACCACTGCTGAAATTATTAAAAAAGAAGTGGGTATGGCTCTTCCAGATGGCACAACTTTAGAAATTGAAGTTCGTGGTCGTAATTTGGCTGAAGGTGTACCTCGTGCAATTACTGTCACTTCAGATGAAATTTGCCAAGCAATTTCAGATCCATTACAAAGCATTGTTTCTGCTGTGAAATCTGCATTAGAGCAAACACCTCCTGAATTGTCATCTGATATTGCCGAACGCGGTATTGTATTGACAGGCGGTGGTGCATTGTTACGTAACCTTGATAAATTGCTTGCACAAGAAACGGGCTTGCCTGTGGTTGTTGCTGAAGATCCTTTAACTTGCGTTACTCGCGGTGGCGGTAAAGTATTAGAGTTCTTTGATAATCCTAACCACGATATGCTTTTTGTAGGCTAAGCTAAGGACGAGGCGGTGCAACCGAATCTCTTTTCAAGACAACCGCCATCTTTTCGCTCTTTCATCATTGCAGTGATCACATGTTTTGTTGTGCTTTTTTTCAACTGGCGCATGCCGCATGTGATTCAACCTGCAAGAGATGTCTTGTACGCAGCATATAATCCAATATATGCCCTTGCAAGCTATCCTGTATTGTCGAAAGAATGGCTGAATCAACAAACCAAATCTGAAGCACAGCTTCGTCGTGAAAATACGGCAATGCAAGCTGAACTGCTACAGGCTCAAGTGCGTCTGCAAAAACTTTCTGAACTTTCTGCTGAAAATACGCGTTTACGCGGACTTTTAGACACGCCATTGATTATAGATGGACGAATGGAAATTGCAGAAGTGATTGGTACAGATGCCGATCCTTTACGCCATATTATTGTGATTAATCGCGGTTCTTATAGTCATTTAAAAGTGGGGCAAACTGTTTTAGATGATAAAGGTGTGATGGGTCAACTGATCAGTGTATATCCGCACAGTAGTCGAGTCATGTTGCTGTCAGATAAAGAACATTCATTGTCTGTGCGACTTGAAAACTCAGGTATGCGCGCTATTGTTTCAGGCACAGGTGATTTGGGTCGTCTGAAAATGGAATATGTACCGACCAGCGCCAATATTAAAGTGGGTGATAAAGTATATAGTTCAGGTTTAGGGCAACATTTCCCTGCAGGCTATTTGGTGGGTATGGTGTCGAAAGTCATGCGTCACAATACAGGTGAGTTTGCACAGATTGATGTCAAACCTGCCGCACAATTGGCGGGTGGGCATCATGTCGTTGTATTATTTTCCGATTCTTTAGCGATGGAGCAGCCAAATGTTGATCGCTAAAAAATTATCTTCGGAAAAGCAACGTAAAGATCCATTGATCGTGATTATAATTTCAATCGTGATTGGTTCGATTTTAATGGTATATCCTTTGTCATACCCAATTGCTGGTTGGCGACCCCTTTTTATGATGATGATCATGTTGTTTTGGGTGTTGTGTCAGCCAACATGGTGTGGAGTATGGTTTGCATTTATCATGGGGTTATTTACAGACTTATTGCTTGATGCTCCTTTGGGTTTGAATGCCTTGAGCTATGTCACGATTGCTTTCTTTACACGTTATTTTATTCGTGAAAGAAGGGTGCTCACCTTTAGTAATTTATGGGTGATTGCTTCATTGGCGATTTTTGCACATCTGGTGATTATCTTAATGGCGCAAGTGATGGCAGGCGTTCATTTCTCTATCACAAGGCATTGGCAACCTTTACTGACCAGTATTTTATCTTGGCCAGTTCTTTATTATTTTTTAAGAAAATGGCGAATTTAATACTAGCTTCTAGCTCTCCTCGACGCAAAGAACTGCTTCAGCAGTTGGGATTAGATTTTGATATCTATAGTCCTGATATTGATGAATCAGTTCTAGAGGGTGAGCTTGTAGAAGCCTATGTTAAGCGATTGGCTGAGGTGAAGGCACAGGTTGTTTTAGTGACTCATCCTCAAGCCACGATTATTGCTGCAGATACCAGCTTGGCTTTAGATGATAAAATTATCGGCAAGCCTAAAAATAAACAACACGCTTTTGAAATTTGGTCTATGCTATCCAATCGAAAGCATGATGTGCTCACAGGCGTTTGTGTTGCGCACGCTACAAAAACAATCAGCACGGTGGTTCGAACTCAAGTCGAATTTCAAAAACTCAGCCTCAATGACATGGAAGATTATTGGGCGACTGGAGAACCACTGGGAAAAGCAGGCGCGTATGCGATTCAAGGCATTGCTGCACAATACATCCCTCGAATTGAAGGGAGTTATAGCAATGTAGTAGGTTTACCTTTATATGAAACAATACAGTTATTAAAAGCGGTTAAGGCACTAAATTAACCACTGAAAAGAATTTTTATAATGTTTTGAGTTTTGTTATGTCTGACGAGTTATTGATTAACGTCACGCCTATGGAGTGTCGGGTTGCGTTAATCCAAAATGGCACGGTCAACGAGTTGTTTATTGAGCGTACTGTAAAACGTGGTTTAGTCGGCAATGTTTATAAAGGCAAAGTTGTCCGTGTTCTGCCCGGTATGCAGGCTGCTTTTGTAGATATTGGATTATCTCGCACAGCCTTTTTACATATCAATGATATGGTTTGGCCAAAAAACCAGCCAGTTCCTAATGTTTTTGAATTGTTGCAACCTGGGCAAATTCTGACTGTGCAAGTGATGAAAGACATGTTGGGCACGAAGGGTGCACGTTTAAGTACAGATCTTTCCATTCCTTCGCGTTATTTGGTTCTGATGCCGTTTGGTAGTCACATTGGTGTATCGCAGCGTATAGAGTCGGAACAAGAGCGTGATCGCTTACGTTCTATGATTGAACGTATTCAAGCTGAGCATAAATTACCCGGATCAGTGATTGTTCGTACTGCTGCTGAAGGCATTGAGGAAGCTGCCATTGCTCAAGATATGGCGTATTTGGCTAAACTTTGGGAATATATTCAACGTAAGCAAAAAAATATCATTGTACCTTCATTAATTTTTGAAGAGCTTCCATTACCGCAACGAGTGATTCGTGATTTAGCCAATAATGAAACAGCTAAAATTTCGGTAGATTCTCGTGAAATTCATGCCAAATTAAAAGAATTTGTGGATGAGTTTGTTCCGAATATGCAGAATCGTTTGATTCACTATCCGGGTGAACGGCCAATCTTTGACCTCTATAATGTTGAAGAAGATATTCAAAAGGCTTTGCAAACACGTGTTGCATTAAAGTCGGGTGGGTATTTGATGATTGATCAGACCGAAGCGATGACTACTATTGATGTGAATACAGGTTCATATGTGGGTGGGCGATCATTAGAAGATACGGTATTTAAAACCAATATGGAGGCAACTCAAGTCATTGCTCGTCAATTAAGACTACGCAACTTGGGTGGCATCATTATTATCGACTTTATTGATATGCAGGAAGCAGCGCATCGAAATGAAGTCATGTGTCAGTTTGACAAAATGCTTGAACGCGATCATGCAAAGACCAAAATCACCCAAGTTTCAGAGTTGGGTTTGGTTGAAATGACACGTAAAAGAACACGTGAATCACTTGAGCATTTGTTATGTGAATCATGTCCGACTTGTCAAGGACGCGGATATGTGAAAACAGCGGAGTCAGTATGTTACGAAATTTTTCGAGAAATTTTAAGATATGCTCGTGCTTATGAATCACAGACTGGCTTTACTGTTGTTGCCCATCCATCTGTTATCGATCGCCTATTAACAGCAGAAGCCCCAGCTGTCGCGGATTTAGAGCATTTTATTAGTCGAGTGGTGAAATTCCAAGTCGAAAATTTATATACACAAGAGCAATACGATATCATTCTGAGTTGAAATTGTAACAGAATATCGTTAAACACTTGTTACATCTGAAATTTTACTTTTATTCGCGATTTTACAATACTAATTACAACAAGTAGCCAAAGACAATCTCCCTGTATAAAGTCTTAGCAAGTGAGGTCAAGAATGAATATAAGTGAACAAGTAATCAATAGCGGTTTAAGTCATGTATTAGACGGTAAAAAGAAAAATACATGCGTCATGCTTGATGATAGCGGTAAAGAAGTACAAATTACGAAAGATATGGTGGTTTCAGTATGTCATCAACTTTTGAATAAATGTCGTAATGTAAAAAATTAAGGGACTGTTTTAAAGTCCCCTAATTGATAAAATTGAGCCTATTTTATAGGCTTTATTTGTTTTTAACCGTTGCAGTTTCAGCATCTTTTGTTGCAATGAGTTTTTCAAAACGTTGAATTTCAGTCTCTAAATGAGTCAGTAAGTTCTGCATTTTTGGCAAAGTATTACGACAACCTGTTAAGCCCACTTCAAGTTTATCTAAATAACTGGTCATGGTGATGTTCAGCGCTTGTCCGTCCAATACAATGGATGCAGGGTAGAGTGCATCCAATCTTGCACCATTCCAA
The DNA here is from genome assembly GCF_002135415.1 of Acinetobacter sp. ANC 3832. Taxonomy (GTDB): domain Bacteria; phylum Pseudomonadota; class Gammaproteobacteria; order Pseudomonadales; family Moraxellaceae; genus Acinetobacter. Next base: position 101,236 of record NZ_NEGJ01000009.1, on the reverse strand, counting down.
TACAATGGTTCTTTTGGTCCCGGAACATTCGAGATAATCACATTAAAAGCTTGGCGTTTTGGCATGATGCCCGATGCGATATTTAGTCCTGCTGGCCCATAAACAAACGCACTGTAATTTAAAATTTGATTTGCACTCATGCGTTTAAAGCGATTTTTCGAATTTTGAACACTACGCTTAATAATCTCTAAGCGTTCTATCGGGTCTTCTTTGTGTGTACCTAAGTTGGCAAGAATCATAGTGATTCGATTACTGACTTCAGAATCATCATCGCGGACTGATGCAGGTACCATTGCAATCAGTGGCTTTTTCGGCAATGCATCTTGTGTGATTAAATATTCACGTAATGCACCAGAACATACTGCAAGCACCACGTCATTAATGGTTACACCCAAAGCCTTTGAAATATCACGGAAACGGTCCAAATCAAAAGATTGAGCTGCAAAACGTCGAGAAGAACTCACACGTTGGTTGAATAAACTACTCGGTGCTTGAAAACTCGAAACATAATCAGGGTTTTTGCCCATCTCTTTAAAGACGGTTTGAAACAATTCTTGCGTAACTTTAGGGGTAGCTTCAAGTTGCCCCTTAATCGTGGTTAGAATTTTCTTAATTTTGCTGGCTTTGGTTTCTTTTAAGCGTTTGGCACGAGGACCTTCAACACACCAAGGTGGCACAATGCTTTTATCTTCAAGATTTTTAGAAAGCGATTTTTCAACTAAGCGCATGCCTGCAATACCATCCACCATAGCATGATGGATTTTAAAGTACATGGCAAAACGATTGCCTTCAATGCCTTCAATAATATGGCAAGTCCATAACGGTTTAGCACGGTCAATTAAACTACTGTGTTCTTGTGAAATATAGACCAATAATTCACGAATACGCCCTGGATGAGGGAGGGCAATATGGCGGAAATGATGATCAATATCGAACTCCTCATCTTCATCCCAAAACAGACCACTTAGACGATTGTTAAATGGTGCGATTGGTTTTGATTTTGAACTACGAATATCTGCAACAAGATCTTGAATAAAAGTCGAAGGTGCGTGTTCAGGAATTTGAAATAAAAAAAGACCACCAACATGCATTGGCTGTTGGCGTTTTTCTAATGTAAGAAAGATTAAATCAATTGGGTGTAATGGGCGCATGGTTTTGGTTTGCCTCACTGCAAAATCAACAACAGCTCATGTATGAGTGCTGGCTTTTTAGAATTATAAATCTGAATCTTAAGTATAGTGCTTTTTGTAGAAAAAAATCTAAAAAAATAATGAATTGATAGTTTAGAAAAAAGCCAAAGAATATCAATGGCTTTATTTTACTATTATTTTTTTAAGTTTCCTGCATGTAAGCCACATTCTTTATGTGTAGCTTCTTCCCACCACCAACGACCTTCACGTTCATGTTGATTTGGCAAAACTGGACGAGTGCAGGGTTCACAACCAATTGAAACAAAACCTTTTTCATGTAGTGCATTGTATGGCACTTCCATCATACGAATATAGCTCCATACCTCGTCGCTTGACCAGTTTGCCAGTGGATTGTATTTAATCAATTGCTTGCCTTCACCAGAAAAGCCTACATCCGCTTGAATCACTGGGATTTCATCACGTGTTCCTGGGCTTTGATCTTTACGTTGCCCTGTAATCCAACCGTCTAAAGTGGCAAGTTTTTTACGTAAAGGTTGTACTTTACGAATCCCACAGCATTCCTGATGACCATCTTCAAAAAAACTAAACAAACCTTTATTTTTCACAAATGTTTGTACGGCTTCTGATTCAGGAAAACAAATTTCAATCTCAATATTATAATGTTTGCGAACTTTTTCAATAAATTGATAGGTTTCCGAATGCAAACGTCCTGTGTCTAAGCTAAACACACGAAATGGTTTGCCTAAGTGAGATGCCATATCAATTAAAACGACATCTTCTGCACCAGAAAAGGAAAGTGCAATTTCACCTTCTTGGTTTAAGGCTAAAGCTAAAATTTCAGAAGGCGACTGATCTGCATATTCAGCAGCAAGCGCATCTATAATATCAACGGTTGGTATGGCAGTCATTTCTGCTCCTGGCAACTAGCTTGGAAGCTATTTATATATTGAAATTCATCGTATTTTAAAGTAAATGAAATATTCTGCTTAGCACTTAAAAATAGATACTTATGAATAATATTGATTTAAAAATCTACAGCTACAAAAGTAATTCTTAATGCTATGATAGTGCAAATTTTTTCACCAACATTCGGGAGAACCCATGGAAATCGTTTGTCTAGATCTTGAGGGTGTATTGGTTCCAGAAATCTGGATCAATTTTGCAAAAAAAACAGGTATTAAAGAATTAGAAGCAACCACTCGTGATATTCCAGACTATGATGTGTTAATGACACAACGTCTGAATATTTTAAAAGAACATGGCTTAGGTTTGAATGATATTCAAGCTGTGATTGCAGATATGGGACCCTTTCCTGGTGCAAAAGAATTTGTAGAATGGATTCGTACGCATTTTCAGTTGATTATTCTTTCTGATACTTTTTATGAATTTGCTCATCCTTTAATGAAACAATTGGGCTGGCCAACCATTTTTTGCCATAAGTTAGAAACTGATGATAATGGTATGATCACGGCGTATAAATTACGTCAGCCTGATCAAAAACGTGAAGCGGTAAAAGCTTTACATGGTTTGAATTACCGTGTGATTGCAGCAGGCGATTCGTATAATGATACAACGATGCTTGGTGAAGCAGATGCAGGCTTCTTGTTTGATGCCCCTGCTAATGTGATTGCAGAATTTCCACAATTCCCACCAATTCATGGTTATGAAGCATTAAAGCAAGCAATTCGTAATGCTTCTGTACGAGATATTCCTGCTTAACAATTCGATTAAAAAAAAGCGCATTCTGTTGCGCTTTTTTTTATGAAATTGTCACAAATTTGAAGCATACTTGCGTCATATCACTTGAATGCAGGTTAGTTGCATGAATACCGCAGTTAGCAATACACCCATAGAATATACTTATAACGAACGATACATTAATCGTGAGCTTTCAATTTTAGATTTTCATTTACGTGTACTTGAGCAGGCTGTAGATCCATTACATCCACTGTTAGAGCGTATGAATTTTTTATTAATTTTTTCTCGAAACATGGATGAATTTTTTGAAATTCGTGTTGCAGGTGTGATGGAGGAGTTGACACTGGGGAATGAAAGCCGTACTCCAGATGGTTTGACACCAAAACAAGTATTAGAAGAAATTTCTAAAACAACGCATGAAGCAATAGAACGTCAATATCGTATTTTAAATGAAGAAATTTTTCCAAAGTTGCGTGAAGCAGATATTTGTTTTTTACGCCGTGGAGAGTTAACGCCTGCTCAGTCTGTTTGGATTAAAAAATATTTCCAAGAACAGGTTGCACCCGTTTTAACTCCAATCAGTTTAGATCCTGCTCATCCATTTCCTCGATTAGTAAATAAAAGTTTAAATTTTATTGTGACTTTAGAAGGTAAAGATGCTTTTGGTCGTCAAATCGATTTAGCAGTCGTTCCTGCGCCACGTTCATTACCGCGTGTTGTTCGCTTACCAGATGAATTAACAGGTGGAAAAGAACACTTTGTAATGTTATCTGCAATCATTCATGAACATGTATCAGATTTATTCCCAGGGATGACGGCAACAGGTTGCTATCAATTCCGTGTTACCCGTAATGCCGATTTAGCACTCAATGAAGATGTTGAAGATTTAGCAAAAGCATTAAAAGGTGAATTAAGTTCACGCCGTTTTGGTCGTGCAGTTCGTTTGGAAGTTACTGAAAATTGTCCAAAACATATTTATGAATATCTTTTAGATGAGTTCGATTTAGAAGAAGAGCAATTGTATCGTGTTGATGGCCCAGTGAATTTAGCACGTTTAGTTTCGAATTTTAAACGCCCCCATCTTCGTTATGACTCTCATGTGCCAGCAATTCCAAAAGTACTGAAAAAGACTGAGAATATTTTTTCTGCGATGCAAAAGCAGGATATTTTACTACACCATCCATTTGAATCTTTTGCACCAGTCATTAATCTATTGCGTGAAGCTGCACGAGATCCGCAAGTACTTGCGATTAAGCAGACTTTATATCGTAGTGGTGCAGATTCTGAAATTGTACAAGTATTGGCGGAAGCAGCACGTAATGGCAAAGAAGTTACAGCTGTCATTGAGTTACGTGCTCGCTTTGATGAAGAATCCAATATTGCAGTAGCAAACGTTCTTCAAGAAGCGGGTGCGGTAGTTGTTTACGGCATTGTCGGTTATAAAACCCATGCTAAAATGATTTTGGTTGTACGCCGTGAGAATAATAAATTAGTTCGTTATGTACATTTAGGTACAGGTAACTATCACGCAACCAATGCACGAATCTATACAGATTATGGTTTGCTCACAACTGAAAAAGAGCTATGCGAAGATGTGCATCGTATCTTCCAAGAACTAACAGGTATGGGGAAAATGGCGAAGCTTAAAAAGCTTTTACATGCACCTTTTACTTTACATGCACAATTGATTGCTTTCATTGAAGATGAAATTGCCAATGCCAAAGCAGGCAAACCTGCGCAAATTATTGTGAAGGTTAATGCGTTAACTGAAGTGCAACTGATTAATAAATTATATGAAGCTTCACAGGCAGGTGTGCAAATTGATTTGATTATTCGTTCGATTTGTTGCTTACGTCCAGGGCTACCTAACTTATCTGAAAATATTCGTGTTCGTTCAATTGTCGGACGTTTCCTTGAGCATACACGTGTTTACTATTTTAGTAATGCAGGTAATCCACGTATTTACTGTTCGAGTGCGGATTGGATGGATCGTAATCTATTTAATCGTGTCGAAGTCTGTTTCCCAATTGAAGATCCAGCATTGAAAAAACGTATCTATCAACAAGGTTTGGTCAACTACCTTCAAGATAATCAAAGAGCTTGGTTGTTACAAGGTGATGGGACTTGGATGCGTGTGAAGATGAAAGAAGGGGAAGAACCCCATAATGCTCAGCAGATATTATTAAACACGATTGTTGGCTAATCATTGTGATTTGAATTTCTGAGTTTTCCAAATTTGGGGAGCTCAGAGGGGTTAAATGTATATACAAATTGGATTTTTTTGAATTAAATAAAATATTATAATAAAAAGTAAATGAATAAAATTTAGTAAAATAAGAGTTGAGATAACTGAATTATAATAGTATTTAATTTTAAATCATGTGTTTAAATAAAAGTAAATTAGAAATAAAAACCTCAAATATGATAATGAGGACTTTTTGAAGATGCGCTCTTTTGAGCAAGTTTTTGATAAATATGTTTAATATCACCATCAATATGATGTTTCGATAACGAAAATTGCGTAGAAATTTCTTTATTGCTAAAACCTTGAGAGACTAACGTCAGTATTTTAATTTCATGGGCAGATAAAGTGTGTTGATGATTCATTTGATTTGAATCTTGTGAATTAATCGAATCAGACTGGTCTAGAAAATTTAAGATTTTTTCAGCAATAAAAGGGCTAATCGGCGCTCCACCTCGGAAGATATTCCGAATAGCTAAAGTGACTTCTAAATCATCTCGTTCTTTTAAAACATAGCCAGTTGCACCCATTTTTAAAGCATTGAGAACTGTATCTTCAGTACTCCATGCAGAGATAATGAGAATTGACGTTTGAGGATTATTTTGCTTTAAAAGGGAAATTAACTCTATGCCATTACCATCAGGTAGACCTAAATCAAGCAAAGTAAAATGAGGTGAATTTAATGCAATTCTTAATTTTGCATCTTGAATGCTTGCAGAAATTAAGATCTGATTTATTGAATATCCTAAAGATAAAAGGATTCCTTTTAATCTGATTTGAATCAGTGGGTCATCTTCTACAATAAGCACAGGTATGGCTAGGGTAATTTCATCAGGCATGGTCTTTCTCACAACATATATAATTTTATTTTATAGGATTACATTGTAATACTTGACCACATTTCTCAATCCCTAAAACTGGGTATATTTATACATAAAATTAAATTTAAGTCTTTGTTAGAATTGGTAAAAATAATTATTTTAATTTTAATTATATAAAATTGTTGTTTTTCATAGTACTTGTTGGTTTTAATTTACCAAGTAGTATAATATTGTTGTACCATTTGGGGTGATAATCAATCAATTTTATCTGAATAAAATCATGAATATATCAATTTGTCCTGTAAAATATTTGGTTTTTTGTGATTGATATTGTGTTATTGATTAATAAGAGTACTATTTTATGTTGATCTTATTAGAAGTAAAATTAAAAAATTAGATTAAACATACAAAGTCAGTCCAATGTATAAAGAAAAAAAAGAGTCTGATGACTCCTTTTTTTTCTTTGAATTTATTGATTTACTTTGATGTGATTTTTTGCAAAATTTGCAGTAATACATCAAACTCACTTTGTAGTGGTGTACTTTTTCGTGTAACCAAAGCCAATACGCGAGATGGTGCATTCTCAATTGGTTTGATAATCAATTGCTCATTGTTTTTCAACATATTGGTGTGAATCGCAATTTCAGGCAATAGCGTATAACCTAAATTCGAACTCACCATTTCAACCAATGTCGGCAAAGAGCTGGCTTTTAAACGATGATCATTTTTACGCTCACCAATTGGGCAAACACTCAATGTATGATCACGTAAGCAATGACCTTCTTCCAAAAGCATTAAATGAGACAAATCTAGATCTTCTAAACTTTTCGCATTCACAGCATGATGATCTGCTTTGTTACATACTAGATATAAGCTTTCTTTTGAAACTTCAGCCACTTTCAATCCGCGTGTGTCAAATGGTAGTGCCAACATAATCATGTCTAAATTACCATGCTCAAGTTTTTCTACTATTTTTTCACTTTGCGCTTCATGTAAATGCAATTGAATTTTCGGAAGTTGTTTGTGAACCTCATCTAACAACCGCGACAAAATAAAGGGCGCAATGGTTGGAATAATGCCTAGATGTAAATCACCAGTTAACGGCTCACTCATTTCACGGCTTAAACGCATTAAGTCCTGAGCATCAGCGAGCAGAACACGGGCTCGGGCAACTACTTGTTCGCCTAAAGGGGTTAAACGTACATTTTGGCGATCACGTTCAACGAGTACGCCTCCCAATAAACGTTCAAGCTCCATGATCCCACCCGAAAGTGTAGATTGTGTTACGAATGAACGGCGCGCTGCTTCAGTAAAGTGCAACGTCTCAGACAGTGTCACTAAATATGACAGCTGTCTTAGGGATGGTAATGCAGCCATAGTGTCCTAATGTTTATGATTTAAAGTGGTGAGCAAATAATCCACTAAGTTGAGGAATGAAGTGCGGAGGGATATCATGCCCCATTCCTTCAATTAATTCAAACTTAGCGCCAGATATTGCTTTTGCAACAGCTTTACCATGACTTGGTGGGAGCAAACGATCTTTAGAGCCATGAACAACTAAAGTTGGCTTTTGGATTTGTTTGTCCAGTTGTAGCAATGAGCCTGTACATAATATTGCTAAAAACTGCTGAAGTACACCCGCAGGATGATAACTACGTTGATATAATCTACGCGCAATTTGCATTGCTTCCATTTGGTTGACATAACCAGGGGAACCAATAATCTGAAATAATTTTAAAGAATGATTAATAATGCCTTGCTCATCACGGGATTCAGGCTTACCAATCAAGCTAAAAAGTTGCTTTGGAAAAGGTGGAGGTAACAGAGGTTGATTGTTACTGGTAAAGAGTAAACCGACTTTATCAATTTTCTCTGGATATTTTGCAGAGAGAATTTGAGCAATCATCCCACCCATTGATGCACCAATAATATGGGTTTTTTCTAAACCTAAGCGATCAATGAGTAAGGCGACATCTTCTGCCATATCATAAAGATTATAAGGTGCTCCATCATTTGGGAGGCCTAATGCAAAACGTCCCATCAGTTTATAGGAATTTAGGCGCGGTCCTTTATGGCGAACTTTTGATGACAAGCCAATATCACGATTATCAAAACGAATAACGCGAAAGCCTTGATCAATCAGTGATTTACAAAAAAAATCAGGCCAAAACAGCATTTGAGCACCCAAGCCCATAATTAAGAGAATGGTTGGATTTTCAGGTTTTCCACCAGATTCAACATGGAGTTGAATCCCATTGCCTAAATCAACTTTGGTCTCTTGCATAAAGGATGCATAAGGTGATGTTTGAAACTGAAGTGCGCTATTCATTATTATTTTCCTAAAAAAGGATATTTTGTAGAAAAAATATCCTTTGCATTAAAACCTTAAACAGATACAGGAATCAAGTCCGGAACCAATTTGGTAAGAACTAGACGTTGTTTTCCTGCTGTTGCACCAAGTAAGACAAAACCTCTCAGTGCTCCTTCGGCATCATTGGCTTTAGATAACATACCGTCTTCAAACTCTTCTGTATCCCATGTTACATCCACACCAATAGGTGTCGGGAGTACAGTCAATGGCGCAGCAGGTGTTTTTACAGCTACGGGCATCGCAGGGTAATGTACAGCGGTTGTTTGACCGCTTAATGTTTTTGCCAAAGCACGGGCTTGTTGCATGAGAGGCATCACATAAGGCAATAACATGCCGTTTACTTCTGCACAGTCACCAATTGCATAAATGTCAGTTTGGTTAGTTTCTAATAAACCATTGGTGATAATACCGCGACTGGTTTCGATATGAGCTGTTTTAGCCAAAGCAAGATTTGGCTGTAATCCAATTGCAGACAATACGAGATCTGCCACTAAGCTTTGACCATTTGCTAGAGTGACAATGTAACCACGCTCTGCATGCTTTGATATTTTTTCTACAGTTGTACCCAATGCAAATTGAATACCTGCTTGTTCTAAATTTTCTTGGAAAGCTTGTGCAACATGTGTCGGTAGTAAACGACCCAAAGGTTGTGTTGCTAAGTCAATAACCGTAACTTGATGCCCTGTGTTTTGTAAGTCATTGGCAAATTCACAACCAATTAAACCGGCACCCAGAATCACAACACGCTTGTCTTCGCATTCATTTGAAGTACATGTTGCTAAGTTTTCACGGAAGCTACGATAGTCGATTAAAGAGTTCACCACATGCACATCGTCACTGCCATCACCTGCAATGGCAAGACGAATTGGATTTGCACCCACAGCAAGGATTAGTTTTGAATAGCCTTGTGTAGAAATTTCGCCATTTTTTTCGATGACCAGTTGATGGCGATCTGCTTGGATTTCTTTGACCCAAGTGTGTGCTTCAATTTTCATATTGAGTTGAGCACTCATTTTTTCTGCATCACCTAAGCTAATTTGTTCAGGCGCTTTTTTCCCAACTAAAGCATTGGATAACGTTGGTTTTGCATAATTCACCGCATCATCTGCGCAAATCATGACGAGTTCTTGCTCAGTATTTAATTTACGAAATTCTCGTGCAAGGGTATAACCCGCCATTCCAGAACCAATGATGATGATCGGTTGCATACGATTCTCCAGTATTTTTTAATATTTAAAAGGCGTAAAAAAAGACCATGTTGACATGGTCTTTCATTCTAATTTTAGATTTCTACCATTTCAAAGTCTGCTTTTGAAACACCACAGTCTGGGCATGTCCAATCATCAGGAATATCTTCCCATTTGGTACCTGCTGCGATGCCATCTTGTGGCCAACCTTCTGCTTCGTCATAAATCCATCCACATACGATGCACTGAAATTTTCTCATTCGACTCTCCAAACTCTGACACAGATTTATTCAATAATAATGTCAGAAAAATTCTTTCCACTAAATATGGTGCTATTGATTATGTCTTTAATAGTTACATATTCAACTAAATTTTTACGCAGTTCTATAACTAAAGTAAAGTAATTATCGGAGTTTAACCAACTAAACATAAAGCTGAATGGCTGAGTGTGACAAAAGCAGTGTTGATTAGGCTAATTTAGTTCTTTTTTATTAGACAATAGAATAAGTTGGCTTGAAAAAAACAGTCAATAAATCATTCAATTTAAAATTGGAATCTAATTCAGATGAAATTAAGCTTGGTTTATCAGAGATAAGACTTATTTGACTAAAGTCTAGCTGTGAATTTGAATATTCGTATGTAAAATATGCTCGCCTATAAATATACCCAATATTTAATATAAAAATGGTGCTAATAAATTCAATATCTTACGAGAGTTAATTGACCTCAGAATATTTACTGGCTGTTAAAATAGTCAATTAAGCGTTAAAATTCACACAATTCTTATCTTATACAGCTCTCCCTCCTTATGAATATGTCTACTGCATTGTGGTCGCACATCCGTACTGTCCAAGATTTTCCAAAAGCAGGTATTTGTTTTTATGACTTAACGCCATTGTTTATGACAAAACTTGAAGCATTAACAGATGCACTCATCGCAAGTATTCCTGTTGAAAAATTAGCAGAAGTAGACAGTTTTGTGGCTGTAGAAGCACGTGGTTTTGTATTGGCAAGTTTATTGGCACAACGCACAGGTAAAGGGCTTTTATTGGTGCGCAAGGCAGGTAAATTACCACCTCCAGTGGTTGGTGTTGGCTATAGTCTTGAATACGGCTTAGATCGCTTGGAAATGTCAGCAGATATTAAAGCGCAAAAAGTGATTATTGTAGATGATGTATTGGCGACTGGCGGTACTTTAAAAGCAGTGAAGCAGTTAATGAATAAGTGTCACCATACTATTTTAGGTGCAAGTGTTTTCCTAGACTTACCAGATTTACATTCAGATTTAGGGATGAATATTTGGTCAGTATTGGATGAAACATCTAAGCCTGTCGTTTCAGAAGTTGCTGAGTGATTTAACATCATTGAGTTATTTTGGCTGAAAAGAAAGAGCCTTGTATTTACAAGGCTTTTTTATGAAAATTTTTTAGATGAAGTCATGGTTTCATCAATTTAGTCTCATGTTAGCTCAAAAAAGTATGTTCCATATATTCAATTAAGCGATTTAAATTTTGCGGATGCTCCAGTCGATGATGACCACCTTGCATGGTTTCGACTTGCATATAAGATTCTAATTGCGCCACAGTTGCATACATATCTAGAACTTCATCACCCAGTTCAATATAGGCAATTTGAGGTACATCATGCTCAAGATCATGCTCGTTAATCGGTTGATAGTCATTTCTAAAATCAGGGTTCAGACTTGGATTGGCAATAATCGCGGGTATCCGATGAAGTTGGGACATCTTTAATGCCCAATAGCCACCTAAACTGTGACCAATCAGTAGGTCAGGTTTAAATTTTTCAATGATGTCATGATAAAAACTTTCGACTGTTTTATAGTTTAAATTACGATAATCGATATCGATACAATATTTTTTGACAGCCTCTATGGCATGGTATTTTGTTGATTCTTTAGATGAATCTAAACCATGTAAAAAGAGAATTTTAGATTTGCATAGGTTCATTGTTATAACATTCATACTGTCTTTAATCACAAAGATAGAAGGAGTTGCAGTAATTTCATGCGCAACAACCAGATAGCACCATTCTACGGAGCTCTGAATTTTATCGAACTTAGCTTTTGGTCTTAGAGACTTAAGTAACAGGATTAGAATCGTTGTTCGTATTTTTTGAATTGCATTGAATCATGATGGGTTGAAGTACAGAAAAAGAAGCTGGAGTCCCATATTTATTATAAGAATAAAATCTTATTTTTTTGAATTGAGCATTAAGTATTTCAATCATTTTTGAATTGGGCAAAGGGCTATATTTGATTTGATAAATTGAGCCTTCAGTATTTACAAAGAGTTGTGCATTCAATTGTAAATTACTTTGAGCATTAGGCTTTAATTTACTTTGATTTGTTGTTGAACTTTCATCTAAATGGCAAAAAGGTTCGAGCTGTTGTTGTAAATTTGAAAAATCGGTTTTTGAAGCGTAATGGAAGCCTTTTGGAAATTTAATGATCAGGGTGTATTTTCCATAATAAAAATGAGTTTTTTGCATTTTCTGTTCATCTTGATTGAGTGTGATATTTTTTGAATCAAGATTAATTTGGGGTAATTGAGCCAAAGTGAATTGTCGAGCCAAAGCAAGAGCACGATTATTCAAAATGCTAAGTTCAGAATTTGGATTGAGTAATTTAACCTGTATTTGTTGAGAGTTTTGATTCGGTGTAATTTCAATTTGCCAAACATATCCCTTTGAATCTAAGTTGCTTGTTTCTATTTTAATGGGCAAGTCTTTACGTGTATGACCAAGCACACTCATTTGTTCAGCGTATAGTGATAGAGCAGTTAAATAGAAAACTGTAAGAATGAAGAGTCGCGCTATTCCATGCCGATACTTTTTAAGCATTTTTAGTTTTTACTTATGGGTTTGAATTGTATTCATGCGCATTATGTTGTAAATCTGCTATGCTATGCAACTTCCATTTTTTATTACAATCGAGGCAGAGATGACGCAACATAACGCTCAATCGACTTCTGAACAACCCATTTCCGAAAACGATTTAATCGCACAGCGTCATGCCAAGTTAAAACAAATAGAAGAAAAGGCGAAGGAAACCGGTGTAAGCCCGTGGCCAAATAGCTTTAAACGTGAACACTACGCTCAAGATTTACAAGACCAATTTGAAAATCAATCTAAAGAAGAAATTGAAGCGGGTGAACGTGTCTACGTCAAAGTTGCTGGCCGTGTGATGTTGAACCGTGGTTCATTTATCGTGATTCAGGATATGACAGGTCGTATTCAGTTATATGTTGCACGTAAAGAACTTGCACCTGATGTTTTAGAATCAATCAAAAGTCTTGATCTTGGCGATATTATTGCTGTTGAAGGTTATATTGGTCGCTCAGGTAAAGGTGATCTTTATGTTCATATTGAACATTTTGAATTACTGACTAAATCACTTCGTCCATTACCAGATAAATTCCATGGTTTGAACGATACAGAAGTTAAATACCGTAAACGTTATTTAGATTTAATCGTAAACGAAGAAACACGTAAAACTTTTGAAATTCGTGCAAAAGTAGTGTCAGGCATTCGTAATTATTTGATTAATGAGCGTTTCATGGAAGTTGAAACACCAATGATGCATGTGATTCCAGGTGGTGCATCTGCGCGTCCATTTGAAACACATCATAATGCATTGGATATGCCTTTATATTTGCGTATCGCACCAGAACTTTATTTAAAGCGTTTGGTTGTGGGCGGTTTTGAACGTGTATTCGAAATTAACCGTAACTTCCGTAATGAAGGTGTTTCAACACGTCATAATCCTGAATTCACCATGATTGAATTCTATCAAGCCTATGCCGATTACAAAGACTTAATGGCTTTGACTGAAAACATGCTTGAGAAATTAGCCATCGATATTCTTGGTTCTACAGATGTGCCTTATCAAGGTGAAGTGTATAGCTTTAAAGGTCCATTTAAAAAGATTTCAATGTTCGATGCAATTTTGGAAAATAATCCAGAATTTACAGCAGAGAATGTTGCTGATCGTGACTTTTTGGCGAATTTCGTTAAAGAAACACTAAAAGAACAAGTAAAACCTGGTTTTGGTTTAGGTCGCCTGCAAACGATTGTATTTGAAGAAACTGTTGAAACGACGTTGCGTCAACCAACATTCATTACAGAATATCCTGCTGAGACTTCTCCATTAGCACGTCGTAATGATGATAATCCACATATTACAGACCGTTTTGAATTCTTCATTGGTGGTCGTGAATTGGCGAATGGCTTCTCTGAGTTAAATGACCCAATTGACCAAGCTGAACGCTTCCAAGCGCAAGTTGAAGAAAAAGATGCAGGTGATGATGAAGCAATGCATTATGATGCAGAGTTTGTTGAAGCATTAGAATATGGTTTACCTCCAACTGCGGGTGAAGGTATTGGTATTGATCGTTTAGTCATGCTTTTTGCTGATGCAGCGAGTATTCGTGATGTGATTTTATTTCCACATATGCGCCGTAAAGACGTTTAATTTAAATGATTGAATAGATTTATCAAACAGCTACCCGACAAAGGTGGCTGTTTTTATTTCTAAGATTTAAACTTGTAATAACACAGTTTCACCATTGAAAAAAAATCTTAAAAAATTTAAGGTGGGGTGGTGAATAAATGAGAGAAAATAAAGCATATGTTTTTTAAAAAGTCACTTTATGCTGCGATGTTAGCAACCTTATCGCTTCCTGTTTTTGCACAAGGTTTGGTTTTAAATGACCAAGATCTTCGTACGGATTTAAATTGGTTAAACCAACAGGGTGTGATTCAGATCAGCACATCAACATGGCCGATGAGTGGCGATGAAATACAGCGTGCTTTATCTTCTGCGAAAGTCTCCAATAATACCCAACAGAAAGTGATTGATTCTGTCCAAACTGCATTAAAAGTAGAGAGTAAAACTGCAAAAGTAGGTTTATTTGCAGAAACTGATCAAAAAAATATTCCGCAAGCATTTGGGGATAGTCAAAAAGCGCAGTATGTCGGTTCACTTGAATTGAATGCAGGTGGTGAAAATTGGGATGCTAAATTACGTGTAAACGCAGAAAAAGATCCGCATATTCGTAGTGATCATGATGTGAATGTAGAAGGTTCTTATATTGCGGGAAAATTGTGGAACCAATGGATTGTTGCAGGTCAAATTCCAACCTATTGGGGGCCTGGCCATGACGGTAGCTTAATTCGTGGAGATGCGAGTCGTCCTGTATATGGTTTTACGGCTCAGCGCGCTGAACAGAAAGCATTTGAAACAAAATGGTTATCGTGGATTGGACCTTGGCAATATCAAGCATTTGCAGGTCAATTGAATGATTATACTGCTGTACCAGATACTCGTTTGATGGGAATTCGTTTAACTGCTCAGCCTTTACCTTACCTTGAGTTGGGTGCTTCTCGTACTTTCCAAATTGATGGCGAAGGGCAACCAGGAAGTTTTAAAGCATATTGGAATGCTTTTACAGGTAAAGACAATGAATGTGCTGATGCAACTTGTAGTGGTGTCGGTAATCCATCGAACCAATTGGCTGGATTTGATGCACGTTTAAACTTGCAACCTTTACTTGCAGTTCCTGTCAGCTTGTACGGGCAATATGTTGGTGAAGATGAAGCAGGCTACTTGCCTTCAAAAAAAATGTATTTAGCTGGTGCAGATTACTCATCTAGCTTTAAAAATATGCCTTATCAGATTTATGCAGAATGGGCAGATACACGTACCAATGGTGATGTCAGTGCGATTTCATATAACCATCATATTTATACAGATGGTTATTACCAACAAGGTTTCCCGTTGGGTCATGCCATGGGGGGTGATGGTCAAATGGTTTCTGTAGGTGGTGATATTCGTGTCGATGTAATGAATCGTTTAGGTGGTCGTGTTATTTTTGCAGATGTGAACCAATCGGCTGATCGTTTTGCAGATCATCAGATTAATCTAGCTTTCCCTGAGCAAGATAAAATTAAAGCTTTGGATTTAACGTGGACGCATTATATTAAACCGACTATTCCATTAAAAATTAATGGTTGGGTGAGTGATTCTGATAAGCATGGCAATGATGCAGGGGCATCTATCGGGGTAGAAATACCACTTGATAAAAATATGTTTAAATTCTAAGAGAAGATTTATAGAGCAGGCATATACCTGAAATCAGGTATATGCCTGCTCGTTTTGATTCGTTAAGATGTATTTACTTCTTGAACTGACCTTGTTGAAGAAGTTATTCCTACACTTATAAAATATAAAAGCTGAGGTTGTGCTTTTGTGTCTTATAAAGCTTATCTGTTTTGGATAAGCTTTTTTTATGAACAAATAAATAATAGACCTTCAATTTATGAGTATTCATTGATACTTTAAAAGTATGCGTTGCCTAAATAGATATCTGATCTAACGATTCACTGGTCTTTATTAATTCCTTAGCGAATCAATTAAAAGCTTCGCTATAAAAAATTTAATGAAGCATTTTTTTATATTGAATAAAACCCGTTTGAGTGGCAATTCGATCATATAACAATTGAGCGGTTTGGTTACTTTCATGGGTAAGCCAATACACACGATCAAATTTCTCTTTACAGATAGCATAACTATGTTCAATGAGTTGGGGTGCTAAACCTTGATTACGATAAGAATCTTTCACATATAAATCTTGCAAGTAGCAGTACGGCAATGACGTCCACATACTCATATGTGGAATTAAATGAACAAAGCCAACAATCTTATTATTCACTTGAATCGCAAAACCAAACATATCTGTTTGCTTGGGATTAGTAATACGCTCCCATGAAAGTTTGGTTTGATCATCGCTGAAGGTAGATTGGTAAAATGTCAGGTAGCCTTGCCACAGGGGACACCATTGCTCAAATGAAATGTCTGATAACGCAATAATTCTTGTTGTCATATTTTGATCTTATAGGTTTGGTATATGATGTTTTTATATATGAATATAAAAAAACAAGCAAAAGAAAAGACTTACAAATCACTATAATGAATATAAATTTTCATATGTGTAATAAGTACACGTTTTTGTGAGCTGGTGCTGTCAATGTCATTAAATGAACAAAGACTTACTCATCTTAAACAGCTTGAAGCTGAGAGTATTCATATTATTCGTGAAGTCGCTGCCGAGTTCGAAAACCCGGTGATGCTTTATTCTATTGGTAAAGATTCAGCCGTGATGCTCCATCTTGCCATGAAAGCGTTTTATCCTGCCAAACTTCCTTTCCCACTATTGCATGTCGATACAGGTTGGAAGTTTAAGGAAATGATCAAATTCCGTGACAACATGGCAAAAACCCATGGTTTCGATTTGATCGTACATCAAAATAAAGAAGGTAAAGATGCAGGGATCAATCCATTTGATCACGGCAGTTCTAAATATACCGACATTATGAAAACACAGGGCTTAAAGCAGGCACTGGATAAATATAAATTTGATGCTGCTTTTGGTGGTGCACGCCGTGATGAAGAAAAATCACGTGCTAAAGAACGTGTTTATTCGTTCCGTGATACCAAACACCGTTGGGACCCGAAAAACCAACGTCCTGAACTTTGGAATCTTTACAACGGTAAAGTAAACAAAGGCGAAAGTATTCGTGTATTCCCATTATCAAACTGGACTGAGCTTGATATTTGGCAATATATTTACTTGGAAAGCATTCCATTAGTGCCTTTATATTTGGCTGCAGAACGTCCTGTGGTTGAACGTAGCGGTACGTTAATTATGGTTGATGATGAACGCATGCCTTTAAAAGAAGGTGAAGTTCCACAAATGAAATCGGTACGTTTCCGTACTTTGGGTTGTTATCCACTTACAGGCGCGGTTGAATCAACTGCTGATACCTTGCCTGAAATTATCCAAGAAATGCTTTTGGCAACAAGCTCAGAGCGTCAAGGTCGTATGATTGATCATGATGAAGCTGGCTCGATGGAAAAGAAAAAGCAAGAGGGTTATTTCTAAAAAATCTCCCGCTAACCCCTTTTTGCGAAAGAAGGGGAGCTTCCGAGAAGAACGGAGCAAAGTCCTCCTTGAGTTAAAGGAGGACTTAGGTGGATTTTAAGATTAAAAAATACCGATTTCTAAAGAATTTGTGGAGTTTGAGCGATGTCTCATCAATCAGAACTGATTAGCCAAGATATTTTGGGCTATTTGAAACAACATGAAAATAAAGACCTTCTACGTTTCCTGACCTGCGGTAATGTGGATGATGGTAAATCGACTTTAATCGGTCGCTTACTTTATGATTCAAAATTGATTTATGAAGATCAATTACAAGCGGTTACCCGTGATTCGAAAAAAGTAGGAACAACAGGTGATGCACCTGACTTAGCGCTTCTTGTCGATGGCTTACAAGCGGAACGTGAACAGGGTATTACTATTGATGTCGCGTATCGTTATTTCTCTACTGAAAAGCGTAAGTTCATCATTGCCGATACCCCTGGGCATGAGCAATATACCCGTAACATGGCAACAGGTGCATCAACTTGTGACCTTGCGATTATTTTGATTGATGCACGTTATGGTGTTCAAACTCAGACACGTCGTCATACCTATATTGCAAGTTTATTGGGTATTAAGAACATTATTGTTGCGATCAACAAAATGGACTTGGTTGAATTTTCTGAAGCACGCTTTAATGAAATTCAAGCTGAATATGCGCAATTCGTCAGTCAATTGGGTGACCGTAAGCCAAGCAATATCATCTATACGCCAATCTCTGCATTGAATGGCGATAACGTGGTGAATGTATCTGAAAATATGCCGTGGTATACAGGTCAAACCTTGATGGGTTCACTTGAATCTGTACAGATTAACCGTGATACAGCGAAACATGATTTCCGCTTCCCCGTGCAATATGTGAATCGTCCTAACCTCGATTTCCGTGGTTTTGCAGGAACAGTTGCACTCGGTGAAATTAATGTCGGCGATAAAATTATTGCTTTACCATCAGGTAAATCTTCAACGGTTAAAGAAATTGTGACCTTTGATGGCAACCTTGAGCATGCATTTGCAGGTCAAGCGGTAACACTGACATTGAACGATGAAATTGATGTTTCTCGTGGCAATATGTTGGTTCGTGCAGACCAAGGTGTACCAACCATTTCACGTGCTGTCAAAGCAAGTGTGGTATGGATGGCGGATCAACCGCTTGTGATTGGTAAGTTGTATAACTTAAAAGTGGGTACGCAAACTGTTCCTGCTAAGGTCACTGCCATTAATTACCGTACAAATGTGAATACACTTGAGCAAATGCAAGTGGATCATCTTGATCTGAATGCGATTGCCAATGTCACTGTTGAGTTTGATGCACCTGTTGTATTTGACCGTTATCAAGACAGTCGTTTCACAGGGTCATTTATCTTCATTGATCGTTTAAATAATGTGACGATTGGTGCAGGCATGGTGGAAGAATCTGTTGAGTGGTCTGCGCATAGCAACCCTGTAACAGCAGAAGACCGTGCGGCACGTTTGGGTCAAAAACCTGCGTCGATTACAGTATCTGCAAAAGCTTTGGAAAATGCGCAAGCGCTTGAAAGTTTGTTGATTCAACAAGGTATTGTTGCGATTGCGAAAGCAGATTTAGATGTTGCACAAGTGGCATTGCTTCGTGAAACAGGTATTGCGGTGATTACTTCTGTGACTGAAGGTACAGATGTGACCTTTACGCAAGATGCTGTTGAAGAGTTGGCTGAGAAGATTGTGGAGTTGGTTCGTCTTTAAGAGATTGGATTGATTTAGAAAACCCGTCTTAATGGCGGGTTTTTATTATGATAAAAACTCTGAGTTTGATTGTTGAATATTAATGAAACTGGAAATAGAGAATATTAATGTTGAATTTTATATCGCTTCTATGGCTTTGGGTATTTTAGAAGGAAGGAAGCAAAGCGTTATTCATTCCGAAAGTGGTGGTGTTTGGTCTTCAGGTAGACCTATGTTTTCATAGCAAGTTCAAAACTCTCTTATCCTTAGCGATTCATTGAAGTATGCCGTGGGATGTTTTGATGAAATTAATATGTGGGTAGGTTTTGAAAATAGTGATGAAAAACAATTTGAAAGGATTAATAAGTTGATCCAGATCTATCTAGAATGCTTAAAATTACAGAGTGTTATTAATAATGATAATCAATATCACTATGTTCTTCATTATGATATTATTCCACTGAATTGATATGTTTAAAGTTTAAGTGTGGGGCACTTTTTTGAAACTATTGTAATTACATAGTTGTGTAATTTAATAAAAATACTTCAAGAAAAATCTTCTTATGATGAGGATTATATACAAAGAATATATCAATTCATTTTGGAAATTTTCTGTAATAGCTCATTATCTTATTGGTTGATTTTATATGTCTAGTTTTCTGATTTCTAAGAAGAATACACTTTATTTAGCAATGCAAATTGCTTTTTTTACATCTATTCCCATGTTTACCCAATTAACTTATGCAGTAGAAAATAATCAGGATGGTACAGATCAAACAACTGGTCAGCAATTACCAGTAATCACTTTGACTGCTGATTCTCGTCCTGAAGCTGTTACTGAAAAATCAGGAAGTTATACAACCCAAAGTACAAATACAGCAACGAAAATAGGGTTATCTTTACGCGAAACACCTCAAGCAGTAAAAGTTTATACCCGCGAATATTTAGATGATCGAAATATTGAATCGTTTCAAGATTTAATGAATGCCGTCACAGGTGTTACAGCATCACGAACTGATGAAAGACAAAGTTATTTTGCACGAGGTTTTCAAATTGATTATTTTCTTATCGATGGAATACCCACGACGTTATCTTTATCTGAAGGAGATCTTGATTTAGGTATTTTTGATCGTGTTGAGGTTGTAAAAGGTGCAAATGGTTTGATGACAGGAGCAGGAAATCCTGCGGTTGGACTCAATTTAGTTCGTAAACATGCAAATGCAAAAGAATTAACAGCTAATGTGACTGCATCAGCTGGCTCATGGAATAGTTATTCATCATCAGCTGATATTTCCTCTGCATTGAATGAAGATGGCTCATTAAGGGGGCGTGCTTATGTTAAACATTCAAATGAAGATTCATTCATGGATTTTTACTCAAAAGAACGTAATATCGCTTATGCTGCAATTGATTATGATTTTTCAGATAGCACGACTTTGTCATTGGCTGCAAATTATCAACAATTAGAACGCAAGGGAATCCGTTGGGGAGGATTACCTGCATTTTATACTGACGGAACACGTACAGATTTTAGTAAGTCTTTAACTGTAAGTTCAGATTGGACATATTGGAATGTAGATTCAACAGCATTATTTGCATCCATTAAGCAAAAGCTTTATAACGATGTTGCATTAAATGTTGCTTATAGTTACCGTCGAGATGATACAGATACAGCATTGCTATATGTTGCAGGAAAAGTTGATAAAGCGACCAATAAAAGTGTAGGTGCTGTTTCAGTTTATTCTTCTGATGTGCGAAATGATGAGAACAATGTTGACGTTTATATTTCTGCACCATTTACAATAGCTGGACGTGACCAAGAAATCGTATTGGGAGGGTCTTGGAATAAAAAAGAATTACTTAAAAATAATTACGGAACGATACAGGGTGCAGATAAAGACTTAAATATAAATACACCAAATCAACTCGATTTTTCTAATATCAATACTCAGTTGTTAACACCGATTACTAATCCTAAAAAACTTGCATTAAATCAAACAACTCAAAATGCTGCTTATATTGCAGCTAAGTTTCAGATATTAGACCCTTTAAAGGTCGTTGCAGGTGCTCGTTTATCTAAATGGGAGTTTGAAGCATCTGATCATGTTGGGAATCGTGAGTTTGACAATGAACTGACTCCATATATAGGCGTGGTTTATGATTTTGCTAAGGATCACTCTTGGTATGCTAGCCATACAAGTATTTTTAAACCACAAAGCCGTCGTAATGAGCAAGGTGATTATTTAGATCCGATGGAAGGAAAAAATTATGAAACTGGGATTAAAAGTGAGTTTTTTGGTGGTCATCTAAATACGGCATTATCTGTATTTAGAATTGAGCAAACTAATTTTGCTGAATTAATCACAGATAGTTATGTTCATGTGAATGGAAACATGACAACGGAACAGGCTTATAAAGCAATTGATGGTGTTGTAAGTAAAGGTTTTGAATTCGAAGCAGATGGTGAAATTAATGATAATTGGGGTATTAACTTCGGTGTAGCCAATTTTGAAGCCAAAGATGCAAAAGGTGAAAAGGTAGCAACAACAAGTTCTCGAACAACGTCGAACCTATTTGTTAAGTACAAAATGAATGATCAATTGAATGCAGGTGTCGGTTTAAACTATCGTAGTAAAACTTATTCAGGTACGGGGCTGAATCGTATTGAGCAAGATGATCTTTGGCTTGCAAGTTTAATGTTAGGATATAAAATTGATCAAAATTTTGGTGTTCAGTTAAATGTCGATAATTTATTTGATAAAGAATATTTTGATGGAATTGGAGCAAATAGTATGAACTATGCGGCACCTCGTAATGCAACTTTGACTTTGAGATATAATTTCTAAGTAGATAAATTAGAGCTGAATATAGTCTGTTAAGAGGTGGAAATTCATCTGTATTTTTGCAGTCTTCTTTGGGTAATTATTCAGTTGATTTAGATAAGTAGTCATGACTTCTTTAGTTTTTCCTCAGAGGTGAAATTAAAGAAGTTTTGCAGAAAGTATTGTATTTAGATTATTGATCATTTCTCAAATAACTGTTGTTGGCTTTCTATAAACCAAATAAACTCCGCTCAAAATCGCTATAATTCCTGCATAGTCCAAAGGTGACAGCTCTGTTCTGAAAACTAGAAAATCTAAAATCAATGTAACTAAAGGCACAAGATAAAATAAACTGGTGGTATTCACCAAATTACCTGACTGCAATAAGCGATAGAAAATCAATTGAGCAACAACAGAAATGACAATGCCTTGATATAAAGTCGGAATCCAAAAACCAATATTCATTTCAAAATGGAACGGTTGAAACGGAATAATGAACAGAAAAATAATCAGTGATAATACATATTGCAAAGGTAGAATCTGCCACGGTTTTTCTGCAATTTTTCGCTGTAACATTGCACCAGTGGTAATACAAAACAGACAAAATAATGATGCAAAGGTTGCCCATAAAGACAGTTGATTGACAAAAATATTGTGATAAACCAATAAAATAATGCCCGCAAAACTCAATACCAAACCTGTTAACTTCAATTGAGAATAGGTTTTTTCAGTCACAAAAAAAGTGATGATGGGTTGTAATGCTAGAATAGTTGCAAGCAGACCGGGAGCAATGCCAAGTTTTAAGGACAAATAATAAAATAGGGTATAACCGCTAATCAAAAATAAACCTGATAGTGCAACATATTTCCACGAGGTATTTTGCGGTAAAAAGGGCAATTTTTTCCACACACAAAATGCAAGAATCAACGCAGTTGCAATCAAAAAGCGGAAAAATAAAAAAGGAATAATATCGGAATGCTGTAAACCCCATTTGGTAAAAATGGCGGCACTGCCCCAGAGAAGCACAAATAAACCAATACTGATCAGCGTAGTGTATTTTGCATTCATCTACTTTGTCCTGAAAAAAACATCATGATTTCCTAATCTGCATATTGTTTGAATTATGATGAGGTGCTGTGATTAAGCTGATCTTGAATTAGATTTTCAGCCATCTGTTTAGCTAAAATCAGTTTTTGGCTCGAACTTTCTAAACCTGCACGTGCAATAGAACCTTCTAAAAGAAAAGAAAGGATACTGGCGATATATTGCACTTGTTGCGGATCTGAAAATATATGCTGTAAATGCTCAGATAAAATTTGCTCAACTTCATCTTTATGAAGCTTAACGGCATGGCGTTCTTCACTATGTGCAGGAAATTCGGCAGCAGCATTGAGTAAACCACAACCACGAAAACCATTTTCATATGCATCTTCAGCGTGATCACGATAAGCATCAAATACGGCTAAAACCTTCTCTAAGGGTGTTTTAACTTTGCTTAAGCGTAATTGATACAGCGCAAGCCATTCAGCATGTCTAGATTCAATATAGGCATTTACCAAATCCGCTTTAGACGGGAAGTTGTTATATAGGGACATTTTCGCAACTTCGGCTTTGTCCGTAATCATGTTAATGCCCGTTTGATTAATCCCTTGGTTGTAAAACAAACTTTTAGCAGCTTCTAGAATTTTCTCTTTTGCAGTTTTACTACTCATGGCGATAAATTAATTTATTAGGTAGATCGGTATATATAATCATATATAAAATTGATAAAAACAAGCGCAGTTTAATTTTTCCTTTTATGAGGAATGAATTGAATGAGCTAATAATTTGAATAAATTTAATTTAAATAAGGATTTAGGTAGATAAAATGACGTGTATAAAGTCTTTCTTTTTCTTCATTAAAGGGCAATAAAAAGTCTTAGGTAAGAAGCTTATATTTTGATGATTATGGTTTGAGCTAAAATTTAAATCATATGAATAGATAGGTATAAGATCAAAATCAAAGAACATCTGATTTTGATCTTATACTTTTAGCTTGAAAATACATGTTGAGATAAAGTCAGGACATAGGTTTTTAAATCTGTAGGATAATGCTCAATCAACTGCAAAAATTGATCTTTATTGCCTTGATACAAGGCTCTGGTTGCTTCCTCATAATTGGGCATATTGCCTAACATTGCAGACATAAAACGATCTGTCGCTTGCTTGGCAAGCATGATATTCGATTTAGACAAAGGATTATTCAACTCTTGATCAATCAGCTTACGAATGACTGCCGAAGCACTTGAACTTTGTTGATCTAACCAATCCCAATGTTTTTGTAGCAAGGTAATTTCACGAGAAATGACGCCTAATTTAGGACGTCCTACTTTTTTAATCGCTTCGGGTTCAGCATAACGCAACTCTAAGTCAGTATCTGAGCCTGATAGATCCACATCTAATTGCTGTCCAGTTTGATCGTTAAAAATCAAAATATTGGCATGTGTATCTGTAGTGTTTTTTATTGCCAAAGCGACATTCAACAGCGTATCTGTTATGAAATGTTGATCGCCTGAAAAAGCAGTATAGGTATTTGGGATATTCATTTTCTTTAAACTCTATGTTTATTTTTATACGGGTAAAATTAATCCGCAAAATAATATTATCAGGGTAAAATTAAAATAACAAACAAAAAATAATCAATATTAGGACCTATTCAACGAAGTATTTGAATTAAAAAATAATTTAATTTGCTCATACATAAGTCCACTGTTCTTCAATCGCACCTTCCTTTATGTTCAAATACAAACAGAAATATTGAAAAGTAACGTAAAAGGAAATTTCATCTATGTCACAAGTACAGATGCAACAGGTCATTATCACTGAAGTGGGTGGCCCAGAAAAATTAGCCTATGAAAGTGTCGCTATTCCAACGGCACAAGCAGATGAAGTTTTGGTGAAAGTCCATGCTTTTGGCATTAACCGTCCAGATATTTTGCAACGTCAAGGTTTATATCCAATGCCCAAAGGTGTTACACCTGTACCAGGTTTGGAAGTGGCGGGGATTGTTGAAGCTGTGGGTGCTGATGTCACCAAATTTAAAGTCGGTGATCAAGTTTGTGGCTTAACCAATGGTGGTGGCTATGCTGAATATTGTGTTGTACCTGAAAGCCAAACTTTAAATATCCCTCAAGGCGTAAGCTTTACGCAAGCTGCGGCTATCCCTGAAACATTCTTTACTGTTTGGGCAAATGTATTTCAAATGGCAAAAGCCAAAGCAGGGGAAACCCTTCTTGTACATGGTGGAACCAGCGGTATTGGTACGACAGTGCTAATGTTATGTAAATCTTTGGGTTTAAAAACATTTGCAACTGTAGGTTCTGATGAAAAAGTTCAGGCAATTGCACATTTAACTGATGCAATTAATTATAAAACGCAAAATTTTGAAACTGTCATTAATGAAAAAACTGAGAATGCTGGGGTAGATATCATCTTGGATATGGTTGGTGCACCTTATTTAGATCAAAATTTGAATTTGCTACGTCGTGATGGTCGCTTGGTTTATATCGCTTTTCTAGGCGGTGCTAAAGCCAAAGACGTGAAATTGGGTCAGATTATGATGAAACGATTGACCATTACGGGTTCAACCATGCGTGCACGTACTACTTCTGAAAAAGCTGAAATTGCACAAGGTTTACAAGACACCGTTGCACCGCTTTGGGCAAAAGGTGAATGTTTACCAATGATTTATAAAACATTTAAATTTGATCAAATTGTCGATGCTCATATTGCAATGGACATTGGTGATCATGTCGGAAAAATTGTGGTAGAAGTGATTTAATGTATTCAAAATAAAATTTCTGTTAACCGTAAAGATTAGATCGCAAGATTAAAAAGGCCTAATCTTTACCTTAAATTTTTTAATTTTATCTCAAGTAAATTTTAGCAATATGATCTTAAAAAATCCGTGAAGAATCGTTATATTGTGATTTAAGAATCAATTGTGTTGTATTTAAAATGGAAAAAAAGTTATTAAGCATATGGAATACTCCATTAGAACAAATGCCACGTTTAGCTGTTGCATTGGGCTTAAATGCAGATGATTTATGGATTAAACGTGATGATTTGACTGGATTAGGAGGCGGAGGCAATAAAATACGAAAACTGGAATATACATGTGCTCAAGCTTTAGAAAATCAAGCAACGACAATAATAACGGTAGGTGCAGCACAGAGTAATCATGCACGATTAACTGCGGCAGCAGGTGCAAAATTAGGCTTAAACGTAGAATTAATATTGGTTGGTGAACAACCGACACAAGTCATGGGCAATGTTGTTTTAGATGGTTTATTTGGTGCACAATTACATTGGTTAGGTAATGCAGATGATGCCAAATTGGAGCAAGCGACAAAGCAACGGATTGATGTTTTAGCAGCACAAGGTATTAAGGCATTCTTTATTCCCTTTGGTGGCACGAGTGCTATATCTGCTTTTGGTTATGTAGATTGTGCTGAAGAATTAAAACAACAATTAACGTATTTGGATCATGTGGTTGTGGCTCTGGGTTCGGGTGGAACAATGGCAGGTTTAGTGCATGGCTTGGGTGCAGAAAAGGTCTATGGTGTTCATACGGGCGCAGTGAATGATCCTGAAGTACGTGTACGTCTACTTTTATCAGAGATGCAAGAAGAGTCTTTTCAACAAAATTTACGCATTCGAATGGATCAAGTTGGTACTGGTTATGGCTTTTTAACAAAAGAAGTTGAAGAAGCATTGGCTTTAATTGCGCAATATGAAGGGATTGTTCTAGATCCTATTTATACTGGGCGTGCATTTGCTGGACTTATTGCTGCAGTGAGAGATGGTACCATTCAAAAAGGTCAGCGGACAGTTTTCCTTCATTCAGGTGGTTTACCAGGATTTTTTGGTCATCCTGAAACATTAAGCTATGCCTCATCTTTAGCTAAATAGATTTTTGCTTTAAATAGCATATGGGAATTTGAGTATTCAAAATAATAAGCTATTAAATAAGTGATTTAAGTAGATTATATACGTGTAAGTAACCCCTTTATGTGATTTAAAAAAGGGGTTATGAAAAGACGTATGTAAGGAAAAAGATTAAAACCCTTCCAAAACAATCTTACCAATACTTTTGCCACTTTCAATAAAAGCATGTGCTTTGGTGATGTTCTCAGCATTAATAACACCGAATGTTTTAGACAGTGTTGTCTTAATTTTTCCTTCATCGACCAATTCTGCAATCTTATCCAAAATTTCGCCTTGTCTACTCATATCAGTCGTTTGATAAACAGAACGAGTAAACATTGACTCCCAATGAATAGAAACTGATTTTGCTTTAAACCCATTAATCACAAAATTTTCAGGATCATCAATTAAGCCAAAGTGACCTTGTGGCGCAATTAAATTCTCAATGTTTTTGGTATAGTTTTCTGTACCTGTCACAGCGAAAATGTAAGAGGGTAAACCAATCTTCAAATCCAGCACTTGCTGTTCTAAAGGTTGACGGTGATCGACAATATAATCTGCACCAATTTGTTCTAACCAAGCTTTAGATTCAGGGCGTGAAGCAGTGGCAATGACTTTAAAATCAGTCAACGCTTTAAGCAGTTGTACGGTGATTGAGCCAACACCACCTGCTGCACCAATCACTAAAATCGTGGCATTTTGATTGCTTGCATCTTGGACTTTTAAACGGTCAAATAACATTTCCCATGCGGTGATGGATGTTAGTGGCATTGCGGCTGCTTCAGCATGATTTAATGTAGTGGGTTTATGCCCAACAATTCGTTCATCCACCAATTGGTATTCAGCATAAGAACCATCCCGATTGATGGTACCTGCATAAAAAACTTGATCACCCACTTTAAAGTTTTGTACATTTTCCCCGACGGCTTGTACTGTACCAACCGCATCACGACCTAAAATTTTCCAATCATTATTGCTTTCAGGTGTACGTAATCGAACTTTAATATCCACAGGATTGATTGAAATCGCATGTACGGCAATCAATAAATCACGATCTTTGGCAATCGGTTGTGCAAGCTCAACATCAGTAAAAACATTAG
Organism: Acinetobacter sp. ANC 3832; assembly: GCF_002135415.1. GTDB lineage: Bacteria > Pseudomonadota > Gammaproteobacteria > Pseudomonadales > Moraxellaceae > Acinetobacter. The sequence goes on along the minus strand of NZ_NEGJ01000009.1, from coordinate 73,181 downwards.
GGTGAGTGATGGGACAGGGTTTTTTATAGGCAACAACTTTCATGGCTTTATCCTTAAAATCCAACTTATTATGAGTAGATCATAGAGATAATCTAAAGCAACGCAAAAAGCTATTGTACGAATGTTTAAGGATGTAAGTTGATGTTTGAATACTTGTATCGATTGCTCAGGTATTTTAAATATTATATTTTTATTATTCAGTAACTTAATATAACATTTTTAACAAGATAAAGCGAATGGGCATGCTAAAGAGTCGCCACCAAGTAAATAATGGATAGGTGAAAAAGTTTTCATGATGGAAAGTGTTGTTAAATGTGCGACGTTTAGATTGCTGGTCTGCGGAAGGAATTAAAATAAAAGATAAAATGAAAAGTATGACTGCAATTATCAGTAAGAAAGGCTGTTGCTGTTGAGCAAAATAATAATAAATAAGATATAAACTTGAATAGAAGCTGATACATGCCAAAATTGCAGGAAGTGAAAAGTTCGTCATTGGTGACCTTATCCTATACATTTTATTGGGTGAGTTGTTGTTATTTTGAGGGTGAAATTTTAGCACAGAATTTTATCTCTGTTTTAAAGCGCAAATTATGCGAAAATAGAACATCTTTATATTTGCTCTTATTTTTAGGACTCCCATGACAGAACAACCTCAGTCAGCTTTAAGCGATATCGAAATTTTAGACATCTTACAGTCAATGAAAAATGACGAATTAAACACTGAAGCAAACGAGATGATTCGTAGTGGGGGCAAAGCAGGTCGTCAGGAAGCACATAAACAAGCTTTGGTTGCTTTACACAATAGCTTTGAAGATAAGTTTGTAGAAGCGGTGGCTTTAGCATTGAATTTAAATGAAGGTCAGGCAAAAAAAATTCGCTATAAAAAAGATCGTATTCGTATTTTAAAAGTACGTGGCATTGACTATATGGCTATTGATGGCGCAGAAACTGCACAAGTTTTGTCTCAAGTTGCACAAGCGATTGTTCGTGAAGATGCGATTGTGACTAAAGATTTGCACAATATTTTTCCATTCTGGAAAGAAGGGTGGCCGATGGTTCAGTTTGACAATGCATATACTATTTTAGAAGATGATATTACGATTCATTACCAAGCAACTTTAGATGCTTTACTTCGCTTGAGATAAGTTATTTAGGATTTTGTAGAACAGATTAAGTTAAGCTTTTAGCTTCTAATTGGTGTTTACTGGTAACTTAGGGCCTCTTTTATTTGTACTTTGATTGATATTATTTCAATTGGATACAATACAAATAAAAGAGGCTTTTTACATCGGCTTTTATTTCAGTTATTGATCAAAATATTGAGAGATCAATCGCTTACTGAATTGAAAGAAAAAGCATTTTAATCTTCCTATAAGTATTGTCATAGATATGAATATACTTTGTCCATATTTAATACATTGAATTCTATGGTTAAATTTTAATTGTTTAATTTTAACGATATAAATCACTTAAAATTATAAAGAAATTCATAAAATTTGATCATCACTCTAAGCGCATATTGAAAATAATATTAAGAATTGTTAAACAATATTGGTTCGATAAAAAAAAAGCTCTGTTATAGTTTGATCAAATTAAAATGAAGAGAAATTAAAAATGATGGGTTTATCTATAGGACATATTATTCTTTTTGCGATTATTATTTTGATTGTTTTCGGTACGTCAAAATTAAAAAACTTTGGTAAAGATGTTGGAGGTGCTGTCAAAGACTTTAAACAAGCAGTAAAAGAAGACAATAAAAATAATGAAATAAAATAAAGTTGAATTGAAAATGTTTGATGTAGGCTTTAGTGAAATTTTATTTTTAGGAATTATTACAGTTATTGTTTTAGGCCCAGAAAAATTGCCTGAAGCAATTCGTTATATTACTAAATTAAAATTAAAAATTACCAGTTTAAAAGCAAGTTTAAATCAGACTTTAGAAAAAGAGTTTGAACTTAATCAGCTTAAAAATGAATTGAATAATGAAATTATACAGGTAAAAAACCTAGAAAAAAGAATGCAAGACTACTTTTTAAAGCTAGAAAATGAAACGATAAAACTAGATATAAAAAGATATTATCCAATAGAAAAAATAAACATAAAAGCACCATATCAGCATGATTTTTTCATTGAAAATTTAATGCATTGGTCTTGTTTTAATTTAAAGTAGATGATTATTCAGATGCAAAAAATACAGAATAATGGGGCATTGGGTCTAAGCAAATTTAATTTTTACTTTTCTGAATTACGAAGAAATTTAATTTATATAATTTTATTTTTTATTTTTGTTTTTATGTGTTTAGCTCCTTTTTCAAAAAAAATATATAACAATCTTGCAGATCCATTACAAAAAATCCTTCCACCAAATGCCCATATGATTGCGACAGATATCACATCGACATTTGTTGCACCATTCAAATTAGTATTTTTTGTGACAGTAACTATTCTTATTCCTTTTATCTTTTTAAGAATATATTTTTTTTTAAGAGAAGCACTATACTTAAAAGAAAAGAAAGTCATTTTTATTTTTTGTAGCATGAGTACCTTATTATTTTATTTTGGAATTTTATTAGGCTATTTTTATATTTTACCCACGGTGCTTAGTTTTTTTGTGAGTATTGCTCCAGATACTGTTATTCCTATGACAGATATTAATCAATATCTCATATTTTGTATAAAATTTTTTTTAGTTCTTGGTTTTATTTTTCAGCTCCCTCTAGTTATTGTAATTTTAATATATTTTAATTTTATAAATGTTGAAAATTTAATTAATAAGAGGTCTTATGCACTTGTTTTAAGCTTTTTTATTGCCATGTTTATAACACCTCCAGATATATTTTCTATGGCTATAGCAGGTATATGTATCTATATTTTATTTGAGCTAGGGTTGCTTATTTCTAGAATAATGCTGAAGTATAAAGAATAAGTGCTAAGGCATTATCAAAAGATAACAATATTGTCAGACACTTCTTTAAGTCTTGTCATTTTAAATCTATATATTAAGTTTTACTTAACAATAGTGTTAGGTTTTTATAGTAATAAATTTAAATAAAGAGGTAACTATTATGAGCTTAGTTGAATTAAAACAGGAAGAAATTGAAGAAGTATCTGGTGCTGGAACTTTTTTAGGTGACAGTATTATCAATGCGGTTAATGGTTTTAATCAAATTTTAAATTCAAAACTAATTTCATCTGTGGGTGTAGTTTTTAGTGGTGTTGGACTGGGTTTAGTGCATCAAGTTGCTGACTCAACAGGTTTGGTTGGTTCAAAAGTAGGTATTGCAATTGGTCGCGCTTTAGGTGGTGATGTGGCTGAAACTCAAAACCACTATGAAAAAGAAAATGGTGAAGGTCAATACACAATTTTACCTAAATTTATATTCAAATAATTGTATGTTTTTTAGTTGAATCTTTATAAATAAACATGGAAGTAGTGCGCTACTTCTATGTTTAATAAAAATAAATATTAAGAATATAGGGCCTATTATGAAAACGAACTCTGATCAAAACGTAGATGTTTCTAAACGTGACTTTATAAAAATGATGGGTGGTTTAGCCACTGTTGGTGTTGTATCAACTTGGATCCCAACGCAGAAAGCAGAAGCTTGGTTTTTTCCTATACAGGAAAGATTGAATAGCTTCCCTTCAGATATTAGTTTATTTAAGCAACTTTATGAAAACTGGTCAGGAGAATCTCACTATGAAAATGCGTGGACTGCTGTTCCTCGTAATCAAGAGCAAATATTAAGAATCATTAATTGGGCAGTCGATAACGGTTATAAAGTACGTCCTAAAGGGATGTCTCATAACTGGTCACCATTAATGCTAGATGATCATGACCAAATCACAAAAGTGTTATTGGTTGATATGCCGTCTTATATTAATAAAATATCAATTGATTCCAATGGGGTCGCCACTGCTGAAGCGGGCATTCAAATGCAAGCTTTAATGACAGCAATGGAAAATAAAGGTAGAGGCTTTGTTGCAACACCTGCACCTGGGGATTTAACCCTTGGCGGTGTTTTAGCTATTGATGGTCACGGAACTTCAGTACCTGCAATTGGTGAAACAAAATTGCAAGGTCAAACGTATGGTTCAGTGAGTAATTTAGTTATTTCGATTACAGCTGCCGTATATGACCCCCAATATAATAAATATGTAGCGAAAACTTTTTATCGCAATGAACCTGAAATTAGTGCTTTTTTGGTGAATTTGGGACGCGCATTTGTCTTATCAGCTCAATTGCAGACAGCGCCAAATCAATTTTTACGTTGCCAGAGTTTCTTAGATATTCATCAGCAAGAATTATTTGCACGTAATAAAGATTCAGGTCGAACTTTTTCAAAATTGCTTGACCAATCTGGTCGAGTGGAAGCAATTTGGTATCCATTTACGGATTATCCATGGGTGAAAGTTTGGAGTGTTACACCTAAGCGTCCATTGACCTCAAAAATGACCTACCAACCCTTTAACTACTGGTTCTCAGATAATTTAATTAAGCCACTAACTGACTTAATACAGAAAATTATTGTGAATAATAGTCGCTATTTAACTCCGACTTTTGGAAAATTACAGTTTGATATTACTAAGTTAGGATTACAAGGTTCAGCTTTATCTGATGTAACAACCATTCTTACAGGTGGTTTGGCTTCAACGCAGATTCATGATATTTGGGGTCCATCAAAAAATCTATTGCTATATGTGAAACCAACAACATTAAGGGTTACAGCAAATGGTTATGCGGTGATTACCAGTCGAGCGAATGTACAAAATGTAATTGCTGATTTCTGTGAAATCTATTCAAGCAAGCTCACGCAATATCAGAATTTGAATAAATTTCCAATGAATGGTCCTGTTGAAATTCGTGTTACTGGCTTGGACAATGCTCAAGACTCAATTGTGCCGAATGCACAGACAGCAGCATTGTCTGCGATTAAACCATGCCCAGATCATCCTGAGTGGGATTGTGCTGTTTGGTTTGATATTTTGACTTTGCCATGTACGCCTTTTGCTGCTGATTTTTATACTGAGATTGAAGGGTGGATGTGTTCACGTTATCAGGGAGATTCACTGATTCGCCCTGAATGGTCTAAAGGTTGGGGATATACCTCAACAAAGGCTTGGGACAATACGAGTTATTTTGAACAAGAAATTCCTCGAGTTCATGCTAAAGGTCAGCCTGAATCATTAACCATTCAAGCTGCTACTAATGTTCTTAAAAAGTATGATCCAAAGGCTTTATTTACTTCACCTTTGTTAGATCGCTTACTGAAATAACAAAATCGATTTTAATCATCTCTTAATTAATTTCTAGAAATACATGCTTTTTGAAAGCGATTAAGGGGTGATGATTCAATTCGTAAAAAAACTAACATGCACATTAAAGATAAAAGAAGATCAAAATTTCAGATCATAACGCTATAACGACACAACATAATTACACATGATTTTATGAATAAAAAATTATTTAGAGATAAAGCGGTAGATGCACAAAAATCAAAATGGATCGGAGAGGTTATCCTCATTAGCCCATTTTCTTTTACTGTGATGACGATTGGTGTTGCCATTTTTACCATTATTATTGTGCTTTTTCTTTTTTTGGGTAGCTATACAAAAAAGACCACAGTACAAGGTCAACTTATGCCTGATACAGGTTTGATTCGTGTTTATGCGGTTGATGGTGGCACAATCAATAAGAAATTTATACAGGAAGGTCAAACGGTTAAAATGGGTGATCCTTTGTATCAATTGCAAATGACGCGATTTAGCAATTCAGGTAATTATAATGAATCACTTGCACAGCAAATACAGGTAAAAAAACAAACTTTAGCGACTGAAAAAGATCAGTTAAAAAATCTACATCAAAATAATTACGAACAAACCATATCTGAAATTCAATCGTTAAAATTAGAATTGGCAAAAGTGGACGGATTGATTCAAGAGCAAAAGCAACGCTTGGCTTTGGCACTCGAAAATATGAATCGTTATCAACAATTAAAAGAAAAAGATTATATTTCTGTTGAAGAATTTCAAACCAAACAAGATATTTATTTTAATCAAAAGCTCACGCTACAAAGTTATGAACGTGATCGAATTGCAAAGAAATCTGAGCTCGCCAATAAAGAACTTATTTTACAAAGTTTACAAAGTAAATTGAACAATGAATTGAATAATGTAGATCGACAATTGGCTTCCAACCAACAAGAACTCATTGAAAATAAAGCACGCGATAGTTTGTTGATCAAAGCCAATGCTTCTGGTGTTGTTACCTCATTAAATGCAGAAGTAGGTCAACAAGTTTCATCTACAACACCTTTATTAAATATTGTTCCAGCCCATTCTCAACTTGAGGCACATCTCTATATTCCCAGTTCGGCAATTGGTTTTGTGAAATTAAATCAGTCTATTCGACTACGTTTTCAAGCCTATCCTTATCAACGCTTTGGGCAGGCTCAGGGCAATATTAGCTCTATTTCAGAAACCACAATGAATACGCAAGAACTGACCAATTTAGGCGAGTTTAATAACAGTTTAGCATTGAATAAAAATGAAGCTGTATATTTGGTAAAAGTGAAACTCCAACAGCAAAGTATGAAGGCCTATGGTGAGAATAAGCGCTTGAAAGTTGGTATGACTTTTGATGCGGATGTATTACAAGAGAAACGTAAATTATATGAATGGGTACTTGAGCCTTTATACAGTATTACTGGCAAATTATAAGAAGAAGAATCATGCAAATATTAGATAAAATTTCATTTGGGTTCTCTCGTCAAGTTCCAACAATTTTGCAAACTGAGGCAACTGAGTGTGGTTTGGCTTGTATTGCGATGGTTGCACATTATTATGGTTTTGAATCTGATTTAATCACATTAAGACGACGTTTTTCTATTTCACAAAAGGGCAGTAATTTAAGTCAACTGATTCAAATTAGTAATCAAGTAAAATTGGTCACTCGTCCTCTCAAATTAGAATTAGAAGATTTAAATCAACTCAGAACCCCTTGTATTTTACATTGGGATTTTAACCATTTTGTAGTTTTGCAGAAAATGTCAGGGAATAAGGCAACGATTTCAGATCCTGCCTTTGGTAAACGTGTTTTAAGTCTAGATGAAATATCAGAGCATTTTACTGGAGTTGCTTTAGAATTATGGCCAGATACTGAATTTGAAAAAAAAGAAGAAAAAAATAAGATTCAATTAAGAAGCCTTATTGGGCATATTCGAGGGTTATGGAAATCTTTAGGGCAAATTCTGATATTGGCTTTGGCATTAGAAGTCTTTTCGCTGACCAGTCCATTTTTTATGCAATGGGTCATTGATCATGTCATTGTCTCGGCTGATCGAGATTTATTAACAGTCTTGGCGATTGGTTTTGCACTGCTCATGTTCTTACAGCAGTTTATTAGTCTTTTAAGATCATGGATTATGATGTACATGAGCACGCATTTGAATGTGCAATGGCGAGCGAATGTATTCAATCATTTGATTAATGTACCTGTTTCATATTTTGAACGACGTTCTTTAGGCGATATTGTTTCGCGTTTTGGTTCAATTGATAGTATTCAGCGCACACTAACATCAACTTTTTTGTCTGCAATTTTAGATGGGCTCATGACAGTTTTCACACTGATATTGATGTTCATTTATAGCCCCAAATTAGCATGGATTGCCATTGGAACCATGTGCCTTTATGCTTTAATTCGTTGGATTTGGTATGCGCCATTAAAGCGTGCGACTGAAGCGCAAATTATTCATGCAGCGAAGCAAAGTAGCCATTTTATGGAAACGGTACGTGGTGCTAAAACCATTAAGCTTTTCCAGAGACAAGATGTAAGACGTTCGACATGGCTGAATCTATTGGTTAATCAAGTCAATGCAGATTTAAGTTCTCAGAAATTAGGTATTGGTTTTTCATTAGCCAATGGCGCTTTATTCGGTTTAGAAAATATTCTCATTATCTGGCTTGGTGCGAGTTTGGTTTTAGATGGAAATTTTACTGTCGGCGTACTGATGGCATTTGTGGCTTATAAAAATCAGTTTGATGGTCGAGTCGCAGGCTTAATTGATAAATATATTGAATTGAAAATGCTGCAAATTGATGTAGAACGACTTTCTGATATTGCATTAACTGAGCCAGAAAAACTCTATGGTGAAGTTGAAATTACGAATATTGAAAATGTTGAGAACGCAATTGAAGTTAAAAATCTATATTTTAAATATTCTGAAAATGACCCTTATATTCTTAAAAATGTCAGTTTCACCATTCCATTGAACCAGTCTGTTGCCATTGTTGGACCAACAGGATGTGGGAAAACAACTTTATTACATGTATTGCTGGGCGTATTTCGGCAAAATGAAGGTGAAATATCCATCATGGGGCGGGATATTGATAAGTTGGGGCTAAATGCAATTCGAAATCAAATTGCAACAGTTTTACAGGATGATATTTTATTCGCAGGTTCAATTGCAGAAAATATTTGTTTCTTTGATGCCAGTCCTCAGCAAGAGTGGCTACAAGAATGTGCTGATCTAGCTGCGATTCATCAAGACATTTTGAAAATGCCCATGGGTTATCAAACCTTAGTCGGTGAGATTGGAAACATACTTTCAGGTGGGCAAAAGCAACGTATCTTGTTGGCTAGGGCTTTGTATAAAAAGCCAAAAATTTTATTCATGGATGAAGCAACCAGTCATTTAGATATACAAAAAGAACATGAAGTAAATGAAAAAATTAAAGGTCTGAATATTACTCGAATTCTCATCGCTCATCGGCCTGAAACGATTGCTTCTGCCGAACGTGTGATTGCATTCCAAGATGGTGTCATTGTGCAAGATATCTTGTTAAAGGATCTGCAAACAGTATGAGAATACATCAAAAAAAAATCATATTCGGAATAGTATTCATGACGTTATTGTTGAATAAGGCTGTATATGCGGATATTCCACAACCAAGTGCATGGTCAAATTTATTCAACAAAAAGAAAAATACAGCGAACCTATTTAATATTTTAGTTGAAGAACAAAAACAGAAAGAGATAAAAGACACAAAGCAAACTAATCCAAAAGTTGTGCAAGTTTTAAATCAGACTAGTCTGCCTAAAATACAAAAAGAGAGAAGCCAATTAGGTACGATTAATTGTTTGAGCCAAACGAAATTAGATCAAGAACATGTTTTAGAGTTAATGTTTGCTATAGAGAAAGCGGTTTGTCATCATCCAGAAGCGAATAATGCTTGGATACAAACTAAAATTCAAGCAGCTCAAGTTGGCATTAGCAAAGCAAGTTATTACCCACAGGTAAATACAACAATAAATTATGATTGGGGCAAAGATAATTACCAGGTTAATAACCGTGAAGATCTTAGCTATGACACCAATACACGTCGTTATGGGATTGCTGTACAAGCCAATTGGTTGCTTTATGATTTTGGTGCACGACAACATCAAGTTGCTGCATCTGAAAAGTTATTGGCAATGTCATTTGCCCAACAAAATACTGTATTACAAGATATTATTCTAAAAACCATCATGGCATATTATGCAGTTATTCAGGTGGAATTGAAGCTTGATAATCTACAACAGTTGGTTGTTTTGGCAGAACAGAATTATGATATTGCACATGCACGTTATAAAGCAGGTGCAGGCATTAAATCTGATGAATTACAGATGCTGGCTAATTTATCGAAAGCGAAAGCAGATCAAATTAAGTTTATAGGAGATTTAAAAATAGCCAAAGGTAATTTAGCAGCATTGATGGGCGAGCCTGCTTATCAAGACTTTAAAATTAACAGCCAGCTAAAAATACCTAATGTATTAAATTTAAAATCAATTCAAGATCTGATTGCTGAATCGATACAGCTCAATCCAAAATTTAAAGCTGCACAATTGGCAATTGATGCTGCAACTGAAAAAGTAAAATCAGTTAAAAAAAGCAATTATCCTGCCTTGTCATTAATCACCAATTATAATAATTCAGAACAGATGGGAGAAAGTCCTTTTGCCAATAATACCCAACGTATTCAGGCAGGTGTTCAGCTCAGTATTCCTTTGTTTGATGGTTTTAATCAAAAGAATCAAGTTATATTGGCAAATGAAACCGTTAAATTAAAACAAAGTGAGCAAGATTTATTAAAACAAGAAGTGAGTACTGAAATTTGGAAAAATTATAATGAATTACAAGCTGTACATGAAAATATTAAAGCTTTATCTGTATTAAATCAAAGTGCTGAAGAGGCTTATGTTGTTGCTCAAGGGCGCTATAAAGCGGGAGTAGGTAATATGCTAGAAATGATTAATGCACAAAATTTGCTTGTTGAAGCAAAAATGAATTATGCAACATCAGTCACTAATTTTTTGGTTGTTCGGTATCAGTTATTGGCCAATATTGGCAATTTAAATGTATGGGCTGATGAACCTATTTAAAGTTGAGATATTTGAAGTTTGTTGAAATTGTTTAGAGTGAAAAATGGCTTTAATCGAAAAGATTAAAGCCATAGATTTATTTTATACAATTTATAGCGTTGAATAGAATGGGAATACGCCAAAAATAATCGCCGCAACAAGCATAACAAAGCAAGTCAATAGCGCCCATTTAATGGTAAATTTTTGATGTTGTCCTAACTCAATCCCTGCTAATCCACATAATAAATAAGTAGAAGGAACTAATGGAGAAAGCAAATGTACAGGTTGACCTACAATAGAAGCACGTGCCATTTCTACAGGGGTAATGCCATAGTGTGCCGCTGCATCTGAAAGAATAGGGAGAACACCATAATAGAAAGCATCATTCGACATAAAGAAAGTCAAAGGCATACTTAAAACAGCAGTAATTGGTGCTAAGAATGGCCCCATACTTTCTGGAATGATCGCAACTAATTCTTTAGACATCGCATCGACCATACCAGTGCCTGCCAAAATACCTGTAAAGATACCAGCAGCGAAGATAATCCCGACGACGTTTAGGGCGCTACCTGCGTGATGTGCAACAAGACTTTTTTGCATATCAAGATCTTTATAGTTCACAACAAGTGCAATACACAGTGCAATCATAAAGAGGATGGGTAAAGGCAAGACACCTTTAATTAAACAGATCATTAGTACAACAGTGAGTAAACCATTGAACCATCTTAAATGTGCACGATTTGCATCTGGATTAGATGAAATTTGAATATTATCGCCATGACTGACATCTAACTCAATAATGCCTAAGCGATTGCGCTCTTTGCGACCATACATATAACCGACAAAGTATAACCATGCAATTGAGCACAGCATTGGAATAACCATTGGAACGAATACATCACTTGGGTCGACATGGAGCGCACTTGCAGCACGTGCAGTCGGTCCGCCCCAAGGGGTTAAGTTCATGATACCGCTGGCAAGCATCATTAAACATGCCATCACCAGTGGGCTCATGCCTAAGCGTTTATAAAGAGGAAGCATTGCTGCAACACAGATCATATATGTAGTAGAACCATCACCATCTAAAGAGACAATAAGGGTTAATGTGATTGTCCCTAAAGTCACTTTAAGGGGGTCACCTTTCACTAATTTTAAAATCCATTTTACCGATGGATCAAATAACCCTGTATCAATCATAATGGCGAAATAAAGAATGGCAAAAAGAAGCATGACACCTGTTGGTGCGAGCTTTTTAACGCCATCTAACATCATTTCCCCAAGTCCACTGAGTTGAATATGACTCAAGCTATCAACGAAGAATCCGAGACCGTAAGCAATTAAAGCAAAAAGAACTGGAACAAGTGTGAGCGCTACTAGAGCACTAAGACGTCTGGTCATGATTAAGTACATAAAGCACAAAATCATCCCTAGACCTAATACGGTCAGCATGGGTCAATCCTTTGTTTGAAGTAATGTTTTTCTGATATTTCCTAGGTGTGATGCTATTCTTTTTTTAAGAAAAATTAAATAAGTTAAAAGAAATAAGATTTATAATACTATTTTTTTAATAAATAGTACTTACAAAACAGTATCTTGAAAAAATGTGATTTATATTTAATTTTTAATCAAAAAGTTCACTATACTTTTAAGGTATTGTTTTATATCTATTTTATATTTATTGATTTTTTTAATATTTAATCTAATCAAAATAAGTATTTAGCAGATTTATTAAGCATCTACGTTCATTTGAGATTTTAAAACAGTTTTTTATTTGAAATAAAGCCCTATCAAGAGGATAGGGCAGAGCTTATTCTTCAATTATAGTTGGTTCTTCGGGTCTTTCTAACAGTCGTGTCACCAATAATTGGTCAATTTTAAAATGATCTACGTCAACCACTTCAAATTTATAACCGCCAAAAATAACCGTATCCGCAGGACGTGGAATTTTACGAAGTTGGAACATCATGAAACCAGCCAATGTTTCATAGTTATCATCATCAGGCATTTCGTCAATTTCAAGCGCATGTTTCATATCCTCAATTGGGGTGCTTCCCTCAATTAACCATGAGTTATTGTCACGCTTAATAATTTGTAGCTCTTCATCTAGTGGTGTTACCCAATCGCCCATGACTGTAATCATGATGTCAGACAGTGTAATGACACCCACCACTAAAGCATATTCATTAATTACAACGGCAAATTTTTCTTTGGTTGAGCGAAAACGATCTAAGAGTTCAGATAAGGTCAAAGAATCTGGAATCGTGAGTACAGTACGAATGGTAGATTCATTTAATTGAGTAAATTTTTGATTATTGAGAATACGAACAAGAATATCTTTGGCATCAACATAACCAATCACTTGATCAATATTATCATTACAGACTAAATATTTAGAATAAGGGAATTCAGCTAACTTTTGACGAATACTGTCCTCAGGTTCTTTCAGGGTAAAGTAGACTACATTTTCACGAGTTGTCATACTCGATGGAACATTACGTTCTTCTAGTTCAAATACGTTTTCAATAAAATGATGTTCTTGTTTCTGTAATACGCCTGCTTGTGCACCTGCATCCATGACCGCAGAAATATCAGCAAAAGTAATATTGTCATCTCGAATCGTATTTACTTTAAAGAGTCGGAACAATAAGTTGGCAATCGCATTAATAATCCAAGCCAAAGGCTTACAAACCGTAATGAAAATTTGAATTGGATTAATAACAGAAACAGCAATTTTTTCTGGTGCAATCATAGCCAAACGTTTTGGCATTAAATCAGCAAAAAGAATAAATAACGATGTCACGAGGGTAAATGAGAGTGCAAAGCTGATGGTTTCAGTCCAAGGACCTGTATAAAAACCTGCAATTAATGTGACGAAATATGGACGAAAAGCGGCTTCACCGAGAATACCACCTAAAATTGCAACAGCATTTAACCCGATTTGCGACGCTGCAAAAAAATCTGCAGATTGTGCTTGAAGGTCTAATACTTTTTGTGCGCGTTCATCACCTGATTCAGCAAGGATTTTCAATTTTACTTTGCGAGCACCTGCGAGGGCAATTTCCGTTAAGGAAAGAAAACCTGCACCGGCGATCAATATGACAATGATCACGATATTCTGAAAGAGACTCACGTATCACCTGTGGTTTGTCATTATTATGAGATATTTTTAACACAAAACAACTTAAGGTAATCATTTATTATTACCTTAAGCATGAACAGTATAAGCTTGAAATTTGAAGAATTTAAGAAATATTCTCTTAATATTGAGAAAAATGTGAATTGGTGGTTAAAAATTCACGATTTTCTTCTTCAACCATTTGGCGGGCAACATACAAAATAAGTTGACGTAACCAACGGTGAGCAGGGTGATGATGTAATAAAGGGCACCATGCCATTTTCAATTCAAATTCTGGAATATAAAAAGGAGGATCTTTAATCACCAAATTTTGACTTTTTGCTTGAAGACGTGCAATACGAGATGGCAAGGTTGCAATCAAATCAACATTCGATGCAAGAAGTGCTGGCATTTGATAATGGCGGGTAAAGACTGAAATCTTACGTTTTTGACCAATACGCTCTAAAGCTTGATCAATCCATCCTAATCCCGCTTGTTTCTCTGGATTAACACCAAAGCCAACGCCCATACCTGTTTTAGATACCCAAATATGTTGCGCATCTAAATAACTTTTTAAATTGAGATTGGTCACAGCAGGGTGTTTCTGATTGAGTAAGCAAGAAAAGCTATCTCGCCATACTAATACTTGATGGAAGCTTTGTGGGATTTCATTAAAGCGATTAATCGCTAAATCAACTTTGCCTTGTTCCATGTCACGATAAGACACATCACTTGGTGTTAAAAAGTCGAGTACAACATTGGGTGCTTCAGAACGTAACGCTTTTACCAGACGCGGAATCAATGTTGCTTCAGCGTAATCAGACGTCATAATACGGAAAACACGATTCGATGTATAAGGTCGAAACTCTGTACGAGGTTCTAAAATCATCGATAAATCTGAAAGTGCATCACGGATACGGGGTTGAAGTTCCAACGCACGTTCAGTCGGTGTCATACCTTCAGAAGAACGAATCAGAAGTGGATCATTAAATAAGTTACGCAGACGACGTAAAATATTACTCATCGCAGGTTGGGTGACACCCAATTGTTCTGCGGCACGAGTCACATTTTTTTCACGTAAGAGTACGTCAAGGTAAATTAATAGGTTTAGGTCAACCCGCTCCAGATTCATAAAATAAATACCGAAAATAAAATTCTGAAATCATTTTGAATTATGCCATAAGCAAATGCCTTTGTGTTAAAAACATGCTTTTGCGTGATAGTGGTAAAATCTATAATCTGAGTAATTGAATTTGTTGGAGTATTTATCTTGGTGATGAAGGTAGTAAGCCCTTTTTACTTTGAAAATTTGATTGAGATGAACAATCACATTTTATCTTGCTCTTATCTAAACTATTCAACTGTTTAGAATAATTAATAAACACTGATTGATTCACTATTTTATTTAATAAATTATTAAAAAATGTACAAGAAAAGTATATTTCATTGTTCTTTCACCTTGCTCAGACTTAAGTCTAATATGGTTTAAATTAAAAAACAGGTGTTTTTGTATCCAGATCTAATTTTTTAATTATGTTTAAAATCAATATTTTATATATTTTTAAGATAATTATAATACGACTTTGATCTACATATTTTTTAAATAAATACCGAAAATTAACGCAGACTATTGGATTAATTATTTGACTCCATCTAAGCTGTGTCCATAACAACGAAGTGCTCTAAATCTGAACAAATAAATAGTGAGAAGATTTAGTCCTTCAACTGATGAAATCCTAATATTATTACAGGAAATATCATGACTCAATATCAAACAGCAGTAGATGCAATCCGTGAATTAAAAGCAAAATTCGGTAGCACATGGCGTGACATTAGCCCAGAAGATGCTGCACGTATGCAAATGCAAAACCAATTTAAAACTGGTTTGGATATTGCTAAATATACAGCTGAAATTATGCGTCGTGATATGGCTGAGTATGATGCTGACTCTAGCAAATACACTCAATCATTAGGTTGCTGGCATGGTTTTATCGCACAACAAAAAATGATTGCGAACAAAAAATATTTCGGTACAACTGACAAGCGTTACATCTACCTTTCTGGTTGGATGGTTGCAGCTCTTCGTTCTGAATTCGGTCCTTTACCTGACCAATCTATGCACGAAAAAACGTCTGTACCTGCTTTAATCGAAGAAATTTATACTTTCCTTCGTCAAGCTGATGCGAAAGAATTGAATGATTTGTTCCGTGCGCTTAAAAAAGCAAACGAAGCGGGCGATACAGCTAAAGCTGCTGAAATCACTGCTCAAATCGACGGTTTCCAAACTCACGTTGTGCCAATTATTGCGGACATCGATGCTGGTTTCGGTAACGAAGAAGCGACTTATTTACTTGCTAAGAAAATGATCGAAGCGGGTGCTTGTGCACTACAAATCGAAAACCAAGTTTCTGATGCGAAACAATGTGGTCACCAAGCAGGTAAAGTAACTGTTCCACATGAAGACTTCATCTCTAAAATTCATGCATTACGTTATGCATTCTTAGAAATGGGTGTTGATGACGGTATCATCGTTGCTCGTACTGACTCTGAAGGTGCTGACTTAACTCAAAAAATCCCAGTGGTTAAAGAGCCAGGTGACATCGCTTCTCAGTACATCGGTTTCTTAGACACAGTTGAAATTGACATTGCTGATGCTCAAGAAGACGAAATCTTGATCAAACGTAATGGTAAATTACACCGTCCTAAGCGTTTAGCTTCTGGTTTGTATCAGTTCCGTCCTGACACACAAATTGACCGTGTTGTACTTGACTGCGTATCTAGCTTACAAAACGGTGCTGACTTACTTTGGATCGAAACTGCGACTCCAAACGTAGACGAAATCGCTCACATGGTTAATCGTGTGAAAGAAACAATTCCAAATGCTAAGCTTGTTTATAACAACAGCCCATCATTCAACTGGACTTTAAACTTCCGTCAACAGTCTTATGACCGTTTCGTTGCTGAAGGTAAAGACGTTTCTGCTTATGACCGTGCTAAATTAATGAGCGCTGAGTATGACGAAACTGAATTAGCTGCTGATGCTGACGAAAAAGTACGTACATTCCAAGCGGATGCTTCTCGTGAAGCGGGTGTATTCCATCACTTGATCACACTTCCGACTTACCACACAGCTGCTCTTTCTACACATGAGCTTGCTAAAGGTTACTTCGGCGATCAAGGTATGCTTGCTTATGTTGCTGGCGTACAACGTAAAGAAATCCGCGGTACAATCGCATGTGTTAAACACCAAGCAATGGCTGGTTCTGACATCGGTGATGATCACAAAGAAATCTTCTCTGGTGACAATGCTCTTAAAGCGCATGATGATGCTAAAAACACAATGAACCAATTCGGTGGTTAATCCCTCCAATTGATTTAAGAGAAAACCCTGCGAAAGCAGGGTTTTTTATGTAACGTTAGAAAGTTGATTTCACAAGGTAGCTTGTATAAGTATCAATAAACTTTCTATGTTTCTTCTTGATGGAGCGTTTAAAAGTTCTTAAGTGAGATATCTATTGCACTTGAAGCTTATCAAGTAAAGATTTTGAAAAATTAATGGAGTTCTTTACTGAGCTTGTAGTTTAAATTGGTGTCAATTTTTGCCCCAGTTTCACGGTCACGTGCTTCCAAAAAATTCTCGCCTACAAAAAACTTACGCTGTTCTGAGGCTTTGTCTAAAGTAATAATTGTACCTGTTGTATCAAATTCAAATTTTCCTTCAGTTTTAAATTTTTTACCATCGCCTTTGCCTTTGTATTCTTCAGTCAATGTATAGGTATGGTCAGGTTTAAGCTCTAACTTAGTTTCTATTCCTTCACAGTCTGCGCAAGGAAATAAGCCTTTGTACTCTCCAGCCCAATCTAAACTATTTTGAGCATTATGTGCTGAATCAGTACTGTTTATTGGAGCAGAAGCAGGGGGGGGGGAAGTTATTGTCTGAGTTTGCTGTATAGATTGAATATCTTCAGAGGCTTTAGGTGTCGGTTTAGAGCAAGCGACTAAGGTAATACTGGAAAGTGCCAGTACAGAAAGCATTTTTTTCATATTTGTACCCAATTATTGATGAATAAAGAAAAGATCACTGACTTTGAAAATAAACAATAATATTGAAAATGGACATGTGAATAGTGTAATAAATTGCTTAAAATTGTGGGATTGTTATATTCTTTTTATAAAGATATTTATATATTGGAAGTGAAAATAATGAAACATTTGGCTGAGTACGTGGCTGTTATTGATCGGGTTAATTCTCAAGGACATTCACAAACAAGCCATCACCTACATATTATTCAGCAAACACAGACACATGAACATCAGCAAGAGCAGAATATTCAAGTGCTTAAAGAAAAAATAGTGTATGAATTTTCAGATGGTACTATCATTGAAAAAAGGGTAGAACAAGACAATGAATGCCTAGAAATAGAGGCATGTTTAGAAAGTTGGATTAACTATCAAGTACTGTATCATTCAAATGAGTTGATTACGCCACAACGAATTCATTTTGATAATCATTGTAGAGAAATGCACTGGATTAAGTACTTTCATCCTTTAAATAATTAGCATATGAAAATCATACTAAAAACATCTAACTATTGAATTTTATTTAAAAATTTTCGCTTACAAATATTTTATACATTTATATATTAATTGATCTTTTATTCATCTGGTTTCGCTTTCTTATTTCATCGACATTGCTACAATTCGCGCGAAATTTTTATATTGCGGTGCATTTTGTGTTCGAAAAATTAGCTGAACAAAGTTTGGGGTTAATGGGTTGGCAGATTGATAATCACTGGGATCTGGATATTGACCAATGTGTCATGATTGCCGCACCACATACCAGTAATTGGGATGCTTTATATGCACGTCTTGCCTTAAAAGCATTGGGTGTACATGTGCGAATTACCATTAAAGATAGTTATATGAAACTTCCTTTTGGTCCATTCGTTCGTGCGATGGGGGGTATAGGAATTGATCGTCGCCCGAAAAAAGACGGGGCTGAAAGACCAAGTATGGTTGAGTTGATGAGTGATTTATTTAAAACGCACCCTAAACTCGTGATGCTAGTGACTCCAGAAGGTACTCGTACGAAACAGGAAAAGTGGAAAACTGGTTTTTATCATGTTGCGGTGACTGCAGGTGTACCCATTGCTTTGGCTTATATGGATTATGATAAGAAAAAAACAGGGATAGGAAAAATTGTTTATCCTACTGGAGATTATGAAAAAGATATGGCGGAAATTATGGCATTTTATGCACAAATTAATCCGAAATTTCCAGAATTATTCAGTGTTGATACACGCTATCATTCAAATGAAAGCTAAATTTTAAATCATGTTTTTAATTCGATATCATGCATCTTTTTTATGCTTATAAATTGAATTAAAAGGCTATACATAAAAAGTCTATTTTAGAAAAAAGATAAGGCATTTACCTTGTCTTTTTTCTATTTGATAACGAGATATTTTTATTCTTGGATGTTCGCTTCAGTTTGAATACCACCTAAAGATTCACAGGAAGCTTTATAAATATCATATTGTTGTTGAATAACTTCATTCAAAGGAATTTTAAACAACACATCACCTGATTTGTAGCTTTCTAGATAAGTTGTTGCTTTATCCTTACTCGCAGATAAAGCATGCTCATGATAATTGGTGATAGGGCTATGTACCAATTCCGTACTTTCGATATTTTTACATTCGAAGTGGTTGAGCATCGTTTCTGCTGTTTTAATTTCACTAGATATGCCTAAGCTACATCCTGTTAAGGTTAAAACTGATGTGATTAAAAAAATTCTAACTAAAGGAGCTGAGCTACTGAATAAAGATGAAAATTTCATCATGGACATTACAAAAAATAAGTGGGTGCATTCTATGCCTCTTCATCTCATTTAAATAGAAGTTCACTTTTAAATAAGGACTTTTTATTGATTAAGTGTTGAAGCGCTGATCAATTAAAATCAGAGCGTTTATGAATGGGTACTTACATCTGTATTCATAACAACTTTGTTTCTCCCTTATAAAGAGAAATAAAGGTTTTCTGTAAAAATTTAATGAAAATAACTACTCAACAAGAAGCAACCTGATGCAAAGAGTAGGCTCAGAACCAGATGTTTAAATTGTTTTTCTGAGATTTTATAAAAAAGTTGAGCTCCTAATATTGCAGGAATACTCACACTTAAAATTAAAACACCCATATAACTTAAATGAGATTGATTAATCGTTCCTTGAAATAAATAAATTGAAATAGTGAATAGCTGAATGGCAAAATTAAAATGTCTTAAAATATAGCGTTGTTGCTGTTTCGGTAAGTTTTTCAACATGACCCACGCAGATGGTGCTGCACCACAAAAGCCACCTAATCCACCTAAAACTCCGCCGATAAAACCAATGCATCCATCTGGAAATTTTCCTAATTTCTGTAAGCGAGGAAACTCAGGTGCAAAGTACATGATGGGGCACCACAGTACGAGAAAGATGCCTAAAATAATTTTAAAAGTGCCTGCTTGAATGATATGAAGCAAATAGGTTCCAAGCGGTACACCCATTAAACCTGCGATTAAATATGGAAGTACCAACGAGAAAGGTAACTGATGTTTTTGTTCTTTGCTTAAAGCAATAATATGGCTCCAGAGAGAAGCAAAAACGACAAGTGGGGCAGCGAGTTGTGGCGGAAGTACCCAAATCCAAAATGACATTGCAATTAAGGCAAAAGCGAATCCCGTTAATCCTTGTACGAAACCTGCAATCATTGCACCTAAAATAAAAATCAGCCAAGTCATCATTGCGTTATATTCATTGATATTGGAAGTAAGAAGTGGATAAGCACATTTGAATATAAAAGTAATAAAAGAGCTTCTATTTTAGAATATTCAAGCGATGAGAATTTGTATATTTTATGCTTTTTATTTCACTTAATTTAAGATCAATATCATATTTTAAATTATGTCTTATAAAAAAGCCTCTAATTTTAGAGGCTTTTTTATTGAATTTTTAATATGCTAGCTAGGTTAGTCTAGTTCGATTTTGGCTTTAAAGATTGTGTTAAGCCATTAATATCACCGCCATTAATACCGAGCTCACTCATGAGGCTATCAATTAATGGCGCTTGTGAACGATAACGAAGCGCACTATTCACCACTTGGTCTGAAAGTGCAACTTGACCTTGCTCAGCATTTTCACCGTTTGTAATTGATGCACCACTTAAGCCACCTAATCCATTGACTTGTAAAATTTTAATGTCATCAATGTTTTCCATTGGTTTAACACTTTCACGAATAATTTCAGGTAAATATTTGAGTAAAGCTAAACGAATTTGCATTTCAACTTGTTCAGTAGAAAGAATATTATTTGCTTCATTGACAGCATGCGTTCCTGCTGCATCCACTTGGTATTGTTTTTCTTGTGCTTGAGCAAGCAAAATTTTAGCATCTGCTTCACCTTTTGCTTTTAAGCGCACTTTTTCGGCTTCAGCTTCAGCACCAATACGAACAGCTTCAGCATCATCTGCCGCAGCAAGTTTAGAGGCTTCAGCCGCAACAGTAATTGCAATCGCATCGGTTTCTGCAATCTGTTTTGCACCGACCAATTCAACAGCTTTTAAACGCTCTGCACGTTGCGTTTCACGTACAGTGGTGACTTCCTCTTCCGCTTTTACAGCAGTCGCACGTGCTTGGTCAGCCAAGGCTTTGGCTTCAGATTCTGCACGAGATTTTTCTGCAATGGCAATTGCACGATCTTGCTCAGCCAATTCAATGGTTTTCTTCTGTTCGACTTGTGCTTTTTGAATGGCTTGTGCTTTAAGAATATTTTCATTTTCAATATCACGATCAGCAGCAATACGTTTCAACTGAACTTCACGATCAGATGCAATTTTTGCTTCACCTGCTTCACGTTGTTTTTCAGATTCTTGTGTTGCAATTTCTGCTTGTTGTTCTGCACGACGAATGGACAGTTCACGAATTTGCTCCATCTTCGAATACTCTTCTTCACGAGTAATTTTCAGACGTGCTTGTTCGGTTTCAAGGTTTTTTGTTTTGATTGCAAGATCAGCATCTTGCTCAAGACCATTCCTCTTTTTACGGCGATCTTCAATGGTTTCAGTCAGCTTGGTTAAACCTTCAGCATCAAAAATATTTTGTGGATTGAAGAATTTAAAATCGGTTTGATCAAGTCCTGTTAAAGAGACGGTTTCTAATTCAAGACCATTTTTAAACAGTTCTTCAGATACGGCTTGTTGTACTTTTTGTACAAAATCTACGCGTTTTTCATGCAGTTCTTCCATTGCCATTTCAGCAGCAACGGAACGTAATGAGTCAACAAATTTACCTTCAACCAATGACTTTAACTCATTGGGTTGCATGGTTTTTTGACCTAAAGTTTGAGCAGCAGTCGCAATAGATTCAGCTGTTGGTTTTACTCGAACATAAAATTCAGCGGCAACATCAACACGCATACGATCTTTGGTAATTAAGGCTTGATCAGCAGCACGTTTTACTTCTAAACGAAGCGTGTTCATATTGACAGGAATAACTTCATGTAAAACAGGGAGAACGATTGCACCACCACCCAGAATGACTTTTTCGCCACCAAATCCAGTACGAACAAATGAAACTTCTTTACTTGAACGTTTATAAAGACGGGCAACAATGACCCCAATCACTATCAAGGCAATTAAAACAATGCCAGCAAGAATGAGTATCTGATACAAAGAGGAATTCAACATCTTATTTTCTCTTGTTTAGGTTGATTTATGAGGATTTAATTTATTGATAATGCGATGGCTTGAAAGCCAATTTTTGTTCTTTGAGTCAAAATAACATCTTGACCCTGTAAAAAAATAATATCTGTTTCAGGTTCAACTAAAATGTAATGCATTTGCCCAAATTGATCTTTAACTTTGGCTTGAGCAGGGTAGTTGGGTTTTGCTTCACCTAAAATAATTTGCGCTGTACGGCCAATTAATTCATCACTATGAATGGCTGTTGTTTCATCTTGAGGTAAAATTTTGGCAATACCTGCTGCACAAATTCTCACGATGGGCATGCATAAAAATAAACAAGCAGGCGCAATAATCCAAAGTGGGAAGTAGCTTTGTGTGAGATTAAAAATGATGGCTTGAACGATAAAACCAAATAATGAATACACAGTGAGAAAAATAATCAGCCAAACCAGTACAGGCACTCTGCCTAAATACAACCAATCTAAAAATTGTACAAACACATTGGGATCAGCATCAATATCTATATGATGTGAGTGTTGTGCTTCAACCAGTTGATCTGGAACAAATTGATCGAGAAAACCTTGTGATGTAGAGCCAATAAGGAGTAAAAGACATTCAAAGATGCCCAATAGCAACATCACACACAGACTAACGCTAAAAAAAAGATTGGATGGATGTATAAATAAATCCCACATGTTTCATGCTCTTCTAAATTCTTGTCACTGTTTTTAATATAGGTTTTAAGTTGTTGGTCATCGATTTAAATCAAAAAAGATGAAATACTGATTCAATAATTCTATTAATCATTTGATTTTATATGCCACAGCTCATTTTAGCAACAGTAAGTTTATGATTAGTAATTTAAAATCAATATGTTAATTTTTTTATTGAAAAGTAGAAATATTCTATAAAAGTATCTTTTTGAGATTGTCTATAAAGCCCTTTAATTTACTCATTAATAAGAAAGTAAATAATTGATGAACCGATAGAGAGATACCTGTTTATTATCAAAGCAAGAACTTATTTTCCAGTTCTCATGGAGTTGAATTAAAATAGTTTTGATAAATTCTGAGCAAAAAAAATACGCAATGATTGGGGTGATCATTGCGTATAACAACGAATCTGTTCACACAGTTTCGGTTAAGGAGAATGTTATGAACTAGGGGTGTGTTCATAACCATGAGTTAATATTAATAATTCATGGCTTTTTATTCATTGGTATTCGCGTAATCAAGTGTTAAATCTCGTAAAAACTGTATGCTTTTAAATAAAAGTTGAGTAAAAAAAAGCCTTTCATTTTGAAAGACTTTTTATTGATCAATTAAATTTTAATGTTTCATTAAAAATGAAAAACACCTAAACCTTGTTTAATTTCATCAAGCGTATTTTGAGTGATGATACGGCATTTATCGGTACCAGTTTTCAAAATGTCCATGATGTAATCTGGATCTTTCGCAAGCTCGATACGACGTTCACGAATTGGCCCAATCAGTTCTTTTAATACACCTTCAAGGCGTTTTTTCACTGTACCGTCGCCCAAACCGCCACGACGATAATGAGCTTTTAACTCTTCAACTTCTTCTTTGTTTGGATCAAACGCATCAAGATAAGTAAATACAATATTGCCTTCAACCTGACCTGGATCTTCAATACGAAGATGATTCGGATCGGTATACATAGCATTAACAGCTTTCTTAATATCTTTATCTGTCGCATCTAGAATAATCGTATTACCCAAAGATTTTGACATTTTTGCTTTACCATCAAAACCAGGTAAACGGCTCATATTAGAAAGTAAAACTTTGCATTCAGGCAGTACATCATGACCAATTTGACGATTCAAACGACGCACAATTTCATTGGTCTGTTCAATCATTGGAATTTGGTCATCACCCACTGGAACAACACTGGCTTTAAATGCAGTAATGTCCGCAGCTTGAGCGACAGGGTAGCACAGAAAGCCTGCAGGAATATCACGCTCAAAACCACGAAGCTGAATTTCAGCTTTAATGGTTGGATTACGTTCTAAGCGAGAAACAGTGACGAAGTTTAAATACAGCATTGTCAGTTCATTTAACGCAGGAAGGCATGATTGAACACAAATTGTTGTTTTTGTTGGATCAATGCCGACAGCTAAATAATCTGTTGCAACTTCAATAATGTTACGACGAACTTTTTCAAAGTTATCCGCATTGTCTGTCAATGCCTGAGCATCAGCCAATAAAAGGTGCTGATGATGTGAATCTTGTAAACCTACACGTGAGCGTAAAGAACCTACAAAATGTCCTAAATGAAGTTGTCCAGTTGGACGGTCGCCCGTTAAAATGACAGGACGATTGTCTTGATTACTCATTATTTATTCCACAGCCGCTAGAGACGACATCAGTTGTTTCTACGAATGAGACACATTGTACGGTATAATTTTTTTTAATGTCAGCGAAAAAATAAAGCTTTTTCAAAATATAATATTTTTCAAAACAACGAAGAGAATGTATAAAGCATCATTCAATTTATTTAAAATGTATCAATAAAAGAAATTAGGATAAGAAATATGGCAAGCAGTTTATTAATATTATTAGATGATATTGCAGCAGTGCTTGATGATGTTGCAGTGATGAGCAAAATGGCTGCCAAAAAAACTGCAGGTGTTTTAGGAGATGATCTAGCTTTAAATGCTCAACAAGTCAGTGGGGTTCGTTCAGACCGAGAACTACCTGTGGTATGGGCGGTTGCTAAAGGTTCATTTATTAATAAATTGATTTTAGTTCCATTGGCGCTACTGATTAGTGTGGTTGCTCCATGGCTGATTAATCCTTTATTGATGATTGGTGGTCTTTTCTTATGTTATGAAGGCGTTGAAAAAGTTTTACATAGTTTGCACCATAAAAAAGCCAAAACTGAAGAAGAAGCTTCTATAGAATTGGAGGTCATAGAAACAGACTTAGCAACATTTGAAAAAGATAAAGTGAAAGGGGCTGTGCGAACAGATTTTATTTTATCGGCTGAAATCGTTGTCATTTCTTTAGGTACCGTTGCAACTGCAGCTTTTGGTATAAAAGTGATGGTTTTGTCTGTGATTGCCATTTTAATGACTATAGGTGTTTATGGTTTTGTTGCGATGATTGTTAAAATTGATGACCTAGGCCTATATTTAACGAAACAAGCATCAAGCGCAAAGCAAACCATTGGTCGTGGTTTATTGGCTTTTGCTCCAAAACTCATGAAAACTTTGACCATTGTAGGAACAATTGCAATGTTTTTAGTGGGTGGCGGGATCATCACGCATGCAGTTTCATCTTTACATCATCTGACTGAAGAAGCGGTTGATCATGTTGAACTGATTCCAAGTGTGGGTAATATTATTGGTGCAATTACGCCAACACTCATCAATATGTTGATTGGTATTATTGCAGGCTTGGCAGTAGTTTTAGTGATGAAATTGATTCAAACTGTACGTGCAAAAGCGGCATAATGTTTTAAATCACGTTAAAATAAAATAACTGAATTAAAAATAAGGATAAGACTATGCGTTGGAAAGGACGTCGGGTAAGTGACAATGTCGAAGACCGTCGCGGAGGCGGTGGAGCTAAAGCGGGTGGTATTAGTATTCTTGGGCTAGTGATTGCATTTATCGCTTGGAAGTTTTTTGGGGTTGATCCTCAAATGGCGTATCAAGCCACTAAGCAAGTCACGTCAGGAAGCCAAAGTCAATCTGCTAGTGCGATTCAGAATCCAACGCCACAACAACAAGAAGCTTCACAGTTTGTGGGTACTGTTTTGGCAGATACTGAAGATACGTGGACACAAATTTTCCAACAACAAGGTGCAACATATACGCCACCAAAGTTGGTCATGTTTAGTGGTGCAGTAGAGTCAGGTTGTGGTACTGCTGAATCTGCAATGGGGCCTTTTTATTGTCCTGCGGATCAAAAAGTGTATATTGATACTGAGTTTTTTAAAGATATGCGCACGCAAATGGGCATTTCAGGTGAACAGAATAAAACTGAGTTGACGACTCAAGATGAAGCAGGTGATTTTGCTCAAGCTTATGTCGTAGCACATGAAGTTGGGCATCACGTACAGAATTTATTGGGTATTTCTTCGCAAGTCCAAAAAGCACGTCAACAAGCCACTCAAGCACAGGGGAATCAACTGTCTGTTCGCTTAGAGTTACAAGCAGATTGTTTCGCAGGTGTATGGGCAAATCATACCCAACAACGAACTCAGTTCTTAGATCAGGGTGATGTTGAAGAGGCGATGGATGCAGCCCAAAAAATTGGCGATGATTATTTACAGAAAAAAGCTAGAGGTACAGTCGTACCCGATAGCTTTACTCATGGTACCAGCCAACAACGGATGCAGTGGTTTCAAACAGGTTTGAAAACAGGTGATGTGAATCAATGTGATACTTTTAAGGCATCTATTTAAATGAATGATGCTGATCTCAAAAAGTTTCATTATTAGTTTAAGAAGAGAGCATGAAGCTCTCTTTTTTATTTATTTAAAAAGCTTTTAAAATTTCGAATCATTCTGAAACAGACATATAAGGCAAACAAGCTAAACAAAGCTAAGGTAAAAAGTTGATATTTTAATTGCTGAATATCTACTTGGTAAAATGCTTGAATTTGTGGGCCGGTGAATTGGAAAGATTGTGGTTTTAAGTCTTGAGTATTGGTATAACGGATATTTTGGATATAGACATGTTGTTTAAATGCCAGTAAATCAATTTGATCAATTCTACGAAATTGGGTTTGATTGTTTTGATCAGTACATAAAGTAGCAAGATAGTGTTCGCAATTAATTTTTGCAATAAACCCTTGGTTGGGAATTAGCACATAAAGTAATTGATCGGGTTTTTGGTTATTACTCAAAAGTCTGTATTCAGTGGTTTGATTAGAACTTAAGCTGAATTTTTTCGGCTGAACCTGTTGTGCTTGGAGAAATTCTTGGGTCTTAACAATACATGTCCATAACAACATGAAGCTAATGATAAAAATAATGGCTGCATAAATATATCGAAAGGTTATTTTTACATTCATGAGTGAGCCAAAATTGAATAGATGTTCGCTATGCTAAAAGATTTTGACCAAAAATTGAAATAATTTGCATTAACTTAGAGACCTTCCATAGTGAGTAGAGATTTTGAATCAATATTCGAATCTTTTTATTTTTTCCTAGATGGATAAATAAAAAGCGTAATACACGAAGCTAAATGAGTTTTATGTTAAATAATTTATCTTTTTCACATGTAAATGTGGTTTTTTTTGTAGAATTATAAAGTTTTTAAATGGTTTTCTTTTTTATATTCAGTTTAGAAATGCTTATTCATTTTAATTAGAAATCAAATTAGGGTCCGCATGGGTAATTATTTTTTCCTTCAGGTTTTTACAGTCGTTTTTGCATTATCCATTGCGACCACAATATTTAATAAACGTATTCTCGGTTTTCCTCAAGCCATCGGTGTACCGTTAGTATCTGCAATTTTTGTCTTTATTTTGCAGTGGGGCGCAAGTCTATTAAATGGCAATCAATTTATTTCCATTAATATTCACAATATTGAAGAAGCTGTACGACATATCGATTTCTATGATTTTTTGGTCAATGGTGTTATTTGTTTTATTTTGACCTCATCGGCACTTAAATTTAAGGTGTCAGATTTAAAAGTATTTTGGAAACCGATTAGCATATTAGCGACAATTGCACTTTTACTGTGTGCAGGTTTCTTTGCAGGAATGGTGTTTGGATTTCAATATTTAATTGGGAGCCCTGTTCCAATTCTGGTTCTACTGCTCTTGGGCTCTGCCTTAGGTGCCACAGATCCAATTGGGATTAAAGGTGTTTTAAGCTCAGTACGTGCACCACATCATCTGATTGTTAAACTAGAAGGAGAATCTCTGTTTAATGATGCAATGTGTATCGCCGTTTTTATGACACTGTTAAATGTATTAGAAGGCGAACACTTCAGTTTATTGGCAACATTACAAACTTTACTGTATGAAATTGTGGTGGCAGTCATTATTGGCTGGGCATTCGGTTTAGGTATTTTACGTTTACTTCGCGGTAAACATGAAATGGAATCGTTAATTCTCACGACAGCTCTATTGGCTTGTGGTTCTTATCTGGTTGCATTATTTGCGCATGCATCAGCGCCGATTGCCTGTGTGATTGGTGGTTTGATCGTTGGAAATAAATGGAAAGAAATTTTAGCAGATCGTGAAATTCGTGAAGTAAATCATTTTTGGCATACTGTAGAAGGCATTATTAATTCATTCCTCTTTACGCTCATCGGTCTTGAAATTTTTATTTTAGATTTGAGTAGCAGTTTAATCTTAGGCGGTATTTTTGCCTTCTTTGCCCTGCATTTATCACGATTTGCAGCCAACTTTCTTTCATTCGCATTTTTCCCAAGTTTTCGTCAAAAAAGCTATAACGGTAGTTTAGCGATTCTTTCTTGGGGCGGAGTACGAGGCGGTATTTCACTGGCATTGATTCTTGCTGTTGCTAATGTTCCTGAATTACGTCCATATAGCAGTATCTTAATTGGTTATACTTTTATTAGTGTGTTGTTGTCTGGAATCGTTTGTGGTTTGGGTTTACCTGCCGTGATGAATGCATTTTATTACAATCCAGATGAGCAAAAAGAAGGTTTTAAAGGTTGGTATCAACGAATGTGCAATAGGATGAATCGTAAAGGTTTCAAGTATATTGTCGGTGAAGATACTTATGGCAATGAAACAATTACCATTTATAACCCTGAAGCATTGGTCGATAAGAAATCTGATGATGGTGTGGCTGCGGTACATCATCCAGATAAAGCACAAGAAGTGAAACGTTTAGAAAATCCAAATAATTTTTAATATTCGATTGCTTTTAATATCGAATAGTCTCTATCGTTAAGTCAGTATTTTGCGTAAAGCCTTTTTTATTCCTACTTATTCGTTCATGGATATTTGAAGTGAAAAGGCTTTTTAGACATCTTATTTGGATAAAGCTGAACAAGCCTGTTATGTTTCTCTTTAAATAAAAAATGAAATATCGTTATCCAAGAAGTCGATTCATTTAGCAGGAGCATATTTTAAAAGAATCTATTATTGCTTCGCTTTTTTGAAATAGACTTCATTGGCTGCTTTAAACGTATTAACATGTAAAGGCACTAAATCATCTAATTTTTGATAACCACCTGCCAATACAAACATGATCGGGATTTGATATTTTTTCGCTAATTTAAACACCATTAAATCACGTTGATAGAGTAGATCTGTGGTAAACCATTTTGAACCAAAACGGTCATTTTGGTGACAATCCATACCAGCTTGATAAATAATTAAATCCGCTTGCCAGTCAAGCGCATGTTCAAAACCTTCGATAACCGCTTCAGCATATTCATCAAAAGAGCCTTTTTTGTTGTGAATATGGCGTGTCATACTACGTTCATGCGTCGCACAACCAAAAGCCAAAGCATAGATACTAAAATTATAAAGATTCTCTAATTGTTGGGTATATTCCGCCGTACCATTGCCACCATGTTGATCACAATCTAAGACAAAAATTTTCTTATTTGGATATTGTTTGGCAATAAGTGCTAAGCCATTAAACGTACAGTAGGCATTGCCACGTTCATAAACGGCATGATGAAAGCCTTGCGCAATATTGGCCGAAATCCCTTTTTTAAAGGCTATTTCACTGGCAACCAATTGTCCTGCTTGAATTGAAAGAATCGCTTCACGGAATTGCGGGCTCCAATTTTTAAAGCCTTGAATGGTCGCTAAAGGTTTTTTCCCATGCATAAAAGCTTTCACATAGGCAGGATCATGAATTGAATACAAAATTTTAGGATCAATACTTTCAGGATCGACTAAATCTGCGATTTGATCTTGTTCTAAAACTTCCGCAACAGCTGTTAATTTTTCCATGCTATTGGTATGCGTTGTTGCAAAATAACGAGGAGAATAACAAGCTTGTAGCATAACGAAATCCCGAATTTAAATTTGTTCTAACGCAACGATTCTCAATTGATCCAATTGTGTCGTATCTGGGCTAAATAAGCCATTGTCTATTTGTTGCTTAAAATGTGAGGTAAATGCTCGGGCTCTATTTTTTGGTGAAACAGAGAGGGTTGTTAGCCTTAAAAACCAAAATCCATCCACTTCAGAAAGAGGAATAATTGATCCTTTATATAGCTTATTGGCTTGTTTTTGAATGTTTTCTTCATCGTAATAGACGGAAAATAAACTGCCCAATGGAATACGAATACCATTCATAATTAAAGGAACAAGGTTGATACAAGAATGATCATCACCCATTTTCAGTTTTTCCATTAAAATGGGTTCATTGTTTTCATTCACAAAGATGTTGATTAAACCTTGTCTTAATAAACGCCGATGTGCAATTTTAAGGAAAAAGTTTTCAGCCATCGGGCAAGAGCCTACTTTTGGTTTTTCAATTAAGCTTTTAAGCTCGATATAGTCTGTTATATCATGATTTTTTCGTAGAATAATATCTTCTAAAAAGTCACAAATCAGTTTGCTTTCTTCATGCTCGACTTTATTGCGTATATCTCTTAATTGAGATTGGAAAAGAACTTCTGCTTTTAGTGCTTCTACAAAACTATCTTCAGTCGGATTACTCTTTAAAAATATTTGTATGTGTGGATTGAGATCCAGATCACGCCAACTTTCTAATTCAATGTCATAAGATTTGGCATGATTTAAAATAAGCCTTAAGTTTTTAGTATCATAATCATCAAAAATACGGAAATCTTTAAAATCTGACTCTTTATTTTCTTGGTTGATAAATTCAGCAATAACTCGAGTGGCTTGAGTAAACCCACAACCGCGTCTTTCTGTTTGATGGCTAAAATGTTCATTGAGCATTTCAGTTAAATTTTTTGAAAGTGGTATAAGCTGGGTTCGAAAACAACGTAGAACGTCATGTTCTGATATAGCATTTGTCATTGATTATTCCCCAATTTAATCATTTTTATATATTACAGTAGATGTTTTGCAGAAAGCTGTGATTAATAATGCAAGTATTTTAGTAATATGAACTTGATAGATCACCATAATAAAAAATGAGGAATAAAACAAATAATCTAGAATAAATAAATCAATAATTTCAGTTTGATAAGTAATTTTAAATTATCGATGTATTAAAAGTTTGAGATATATAAGGTCATAAAAAAGCCAAGTGAATAATCACTTGGCTTTTAAATAAAAAAATAGGCTGAATTATTTATGTTTATTCAAAAAGTCTAAATATGGCTGCACCAATAATTGCTCTTGTTCCATAATCGGCATATGACCTACACCTTTGAGAATAATCGGATCTTGCGCATTTTTAAGCAGACCTTTTAATTCTGCTGCGGCTTCTACATTAATAATTTGATCTTTTTCACCCCAAACGATCAACACAGGCTGATCAACTGAACGTGCTGCTAAAGCAAAAGTATCTGGCGTATACATTTTTGCCATAACGATGAGTTGCTCAACCAATTTACTGGTATTGGCAGATTGAGAAATCATCATTTTTTCTTGAGATTCTTTCAGCTCTTTAGGAATAAATGGCGGTAAACTGGTTGCAATTTTTAATAATCGATCTAAATCACCTGGTTTAGCCACAATCATATTTCTTAAAGTAGTTGGATCTTTCAGATAAGGTGTATTGGCTGCTTTAAATACACCAGCACTATCAATTAAAAATAATGATTTAGTATCAACAGGATATTGCGCCGTATAGAGTAGAGCAATTGATCCCCCCATAGAGTGTCCTGCAATATGTAGATTCTTTTCAAATTGACCCGCTTCAGCAAAACGGCGTAATTTTTCAGTCATATTGGGAATGGAATAATCAAACTCATTTGGAACTTTACTATCACCTTGACCTGGAAGGTCTGGAATAATCACATGATAATAAGGTGTTAAATATCGCGCTAAACGATTCCAATTATCACGACTGCCTGCTAAGCCATGCACAAGCATTAACGTCGGTTTGTCTGCTGGTCCTCCTTCACTATATGCCCAATCAATATCAGCGACTTTTAAACGTTTAGATTGTAAACCTGCCCAAGCACGTTCTTGTTGCAATACACTTTGGATATCAATAGTCGCTGCAGCCATCGCCGTTGAAGAGAGACTTGCTACACCTGTGGTACCGAATGCAATTGCTGCTGAAAGCAATAGTTTTGAAAAAGTCCTTTTCATTTGAAATACTCTTGTTGTTTTTTAATGTTTATGGTTTAAATAAGGTAAATTAAAATAGTCATAAATACATTTGCTGAAAATACCTGTTCTATATTAATCGAGTCAATAGATGCAAGCTAAACAAACGTTCTCTTCAGATGAGTTGGCACGACAAATTTTAGAAGTGATTGCCCTTATCCCTTATGGGAAAGTGGCAAGTTATGGACAAGTCGCAAAAATGGCAGGTTTACCGAAACATGCTCGCTTGGTGGGTTATGTGCTGAAAAATTTGGATGATGATGTCAAAATTCCTTGGTTTCGTGTGATTAACTCACAAGGAAAAATTAGCCTAAGTAAATTGAATGAAAAAGGTGAAAACATTCAAAAGTTAAAACTTTTGGATGAAGGCATTGATATATTAAATGACAAGGTGAATATGAAAGTTTATACGTGGAATAATGACATGTATTGAAGTACTTTAATCCGTATAAAATTAAAATATCATCATCAGATAGAAATAGACTCCTTGCATAGAGCCTTTTATTTGTCTCTTTTAATAAGAAACATAAAAGACAATAAATACTGATGCAAGAAGCCCAATCAATCTATTTAAAATAAATTATTGCTTAATAACTACTACAGGAATTTGAAGCTCAGTTAAAAGACTCTGTGCCACACTTCCCATAATCATTTTCTTTAAACCACTACGACCGTGAGAGCTAATCACCAATGCATCACTGCCAAGTTCATCTGCAGCTTTAGCAATGGTACGAGGAATGCTTTCACCTTCAAGAAGTTTTGTTTCAACATCTAAACCTGCTTCTGCAAATTTAGTTTTTGCTGTATTTAAATTATCTTGAATGAAGTTTTTTGCACGTTCAATCAGTTGATTGCTTGGACCACTCGCTAAATATTCTGCTGCGATATATGGGTCTAAAGTCATCACTTGAACCACAGTCACTTTGCTATTAAATGCTTTAGCAAGTTCAACAACATGATTTATAACATTAAGTGAAGTTTCTGAACCATCTACAGGCACTAAAATATTTTGATAAGCCATGTGTATTTCTCCTTATTGTTTCGACAGAAATGAAAATTGAAAAGCTAAAAAAGACAAGGACTAATTACAGTCTATTCTTTGATCATAACCTTTATTTTGTGAAAATAAAACCTAGTAAATACATAAGGATATATGGCATTTTAAAGTTTGATTATAGTTGAATGATTCATGCTGATTTATGTTTTAATATGTTGATTATGAAGAGGAATATTCAATATTTTAGTGATGTATCCACTACTTCTTTGTTTGCCTTCTTTAAGGAGAGATTAAAAGGCTTTATGCATAATGTTTAATATCTGAATAATCCGTGTATATTTTTACAATCTTTAGCACTTTTAAAATATATGCTGAGTTAAATCTTATGAAAAAAATTATTTTTATGGTAGTGGTCATTTTCATTATTAGTCAAAATGCCTTAGCTACAGAAAAGATAATGGCTAAGCCACTCATAAAATTCACATTAGCTAAAAATGTCATCAATAAAATTTGTAGCTCTCTCACTCATGGATGTGGTCAAGATGATGCAAATATTTGGCAAATAAAAAATTCAAAAGACCAGATCTATTATTTGATTGATGAAACACCACAATTGATTAAATTACAAAAAATTGTTTCAGATTATAAAATTATTGATCAATGGGATTTTAAAGACTATCAACACAGTCAGAAGGGAACTGGTGATGAAGATTTAGCCGAAGGTGGTTTGAGGATTTTCCCTGCTTTTTATCCTTTAAATAAAAATGATGATGCCATTGCTGTGTTAAATACGTGGTTTACCTCATATTCAGGTGGTGGAAGAGGAGAGGAAGTTGCAGATTTTGTTCAATTACAGCCAAAGGGAAAGTATCGGCTTGCTGTGAAAAGTATTCCATTTTATTCGTATGAAATGATCCGAGCTTGTTTTTCTGAAAAGGATTATAAAAATTCACCACATTGCCATGATGAAAGTGGTTCAACTTTCTCTATCCAGTTTAAGGATGTTGGAAAACCTTTTTACCAATGGATATTAAATTATACCAATTTTAGTTGGGATGCTTTTAAGCCTGAGAAAGATAAAAGTATCGAAAAAAGCAGGGAGGTTGTAGTGCCGTTTAGGCATTCAAAATGACTTTTAAAGATTGAGTAAAATAGTCCATAATAGTTTTAACATGATGATAATGAAAACAAATGACTAATCAAACTCAATTGAATTGGCAACGTACAAATTTAGATAATATTGAAAATGCATGGGATGGTGATTTGTGGGATCGGAAGCGCTTAGGTATTCAACTCACGAATTATGTTGATCGCTTAAATTGCGGTGCAGTTCTAGCCTTAGATGCACGTTGGGGGGAAGGAAAGACTTGGTTTGTTCGTCATTGGAAAAAGCATTTAGAAACTGAAAATCATAATGTGATCTATTTAGATGCCTTTGCAAATGACTATTTGGAAGATCCTTTTTTAGTAATTTCTTCGGAGATTACAGCATGTTTATCTAAAGATGATGATATTGACGCTAGCCATATTAGTGCTTTTAAAGAAAAAGCTGCAGCGGCATATCATGCTTTATTGCCAAGTTTACCTAAAGTTTTGCTGACATTAGGGCTTAATTTAATCAGTGGAGGTATATTAGGAGTAGTAGCTCAGGATATTCATAAAGCAGGTGAAAAGGTCATTGAGTCTGTAACAGATGTAATGGGCGATAAAATTAAAGAAAGTATAGAAGAAAAAATTGAGTCACATGAAGCTGATAAAAATACATTATTGGCTTTTAAGCAGGAGTTGGCTCAACTCGCACAGGAATTGGATCAACCTTTAGTTTTTATTATTGATGAATTGGATCGTTGTCGTCCTGATTTTGCCATTCGTTTAATTGAAAGAATTAAGCACTTTTTTGATATTCCTAAAATTGTTTTTATTTTAGTGATGGATAAGATACAACTTTCAAATATCATTTGCCATAGTTATGGCTATAGGGGTTTTCAAGGAGAAGAGTATCTGGATAAGTTTATTGATTTTACAGTGCATTTATCAAATATGGGTGTGGAAAAAGAATTCGAAAATATAGTTAGAGAACAGCTTTTTAAAATTGGGGAGTTGTCGGATATAGAAGAAATAAATGCGTTCTACTTTTTAGCTTTAAGTATTCAATTATTAAATAAGTGCAATGCTAGGGAATTCACTAAAAAGATCAATCAATATGCTTTATTAAGGACAAGAAATCTTCAGAATAATTTTTTCCTATACCTATGTATTTTTATTCTTAAAAAAGAAACAACTATTGATGATATAATCAGTTTTCTGGAATTGATTTCTTCAAAATTGATGAGATATTTATACTTAGATAAATATGAAATCATTAAAAAATTTAATTTATCAGATTTTAATATGGGGCGAGATCTAAAGAAAGAGACGGATTCATTCTTTATCAATTTTGCTTTAAGAGAAGATTATGATATTTCATATTTTGTACATGAATTCTTATTTCTATATAGAAATATTAAAACTCAATCAAATAATTTACGCTTTCAGGAGCAGGAATTATTAGAGTTTTTTAAAAAATATTCTGTTTGTAATATCGATAATTCAAAAGAATTTATTCATGCATGGCATGAATATATTCAAACTGGTTTATGAAAATTCAACATAATTACTAAATTTATCTATATCATCACTCTGCAATTCTTCACGCATCTTTAAAAACTGCTTTTCATCCATTTCATAAAGTTTGAGGGAAAGCAGTTTTTCTATATCTGCTTCTGAAAAACGATACTTGATGACTTTTGCAGGAACACCTCCTACAACGGTATAAGGCGGAACATCTTTGGTCACGACAGCACCTGTAGCCACTACAGCACCTTCGCCTAAAGTCACGCCTTGCATAATCATGGCACGACTACCAATCCAACAACCATCGGCAATGACTGTATCACCCGCAGGTAAAAAACTACGTGTATCAAAAGGAAATGCTGAAATCCAATCAGTTCTGTGTAATTGATTGCCACCCATCATAATCACACATTCAGCACCGAAACAGACAAAATTACCAATATGAAGCTGATCTATCGGCTTTTCGACTGTTGCAGGTTTGTTGTGTAAGTAACGCACCACACACCGCTCAAAACCTTGATCCCAATACGCTGAATAATATGAATAATTGCCTTTAATGTGAATATTCGGGTTTTTCACTGTTTTAGAAATAAACTCGAATTCACACCAATGCTTAACTGGAGAATTGATGGCATCAGACATATTAAACATACAAACCAAGGGGGAGAGCTATTCTATACCAAATCATGCATGAGGCTATGAAAAGACTACATAATACGCAGATGTAACAAGTGTGTGGCTACTGTGTGGCGAATATGATCTTGTCGATCTTTAAAGTAACGCTCAGTAATGGCATTACCCGATAAATCTTCTAAGACTTCATAACCCATTTTAAGCACTGTTTGATGTAAATCTTGTGAGTTGAAAGCACCGATGAGAGGTTCTTTTAATAACCGTGTAAATTGAGATACGGCAAAACTTCCGTATTTTTCAATGCCTTTGAGTTGTTTAAAATCAATAGAATAATCCATTACAACTTCACTTGATGGTGCTGCAAAAGAAGCAATATTTTCTAGCGTCGCCAACGTGGTTTGTGGCGTTAAATAATGTGTTGTACCTAACCATGAAAAAAATCCTGCTTGATCTTGTTTATAGCTACTCCGTGCTAAAGCATCAAATAAACGTTCTTTTTCAAAATCAATTGCGACAAATTCTACATTACTTGGCACTGCACCAAACTTTTGGAGTTTCGCTTGCTTAGCTTTTTGAGTATCTGGATGGTCGACTTCAAAGATTTTAAGTTGAGGATATTTCTCTGCTAAACGCAATACAAATGAATCTAAGCCTGCGCCGACTAAAACATATTGTTGAATATTATTTTCAATGGCTTGTAAAAGCAGGTCTTCAGTAAATCGAGAGCGTGCAACCACTTGTGCTGTCAGTAAACCCAAACTACGGTTCATCAGATTTGAATTCATCACGTTAGTCAGTACTGAAATAGACAGTAATTTACGCCAAACAACACCTGTTAGTTCTAATGCATAAAGGTCTGAAAAAATAGGTTCTTGTGAATGTAAATAATGATTGGCTCTTAATGCCGCTGCAGCTTCAGCAGTTTTACTTGAACGTCCAGCTTTCATATCACATATCCCATATATTGCATTTTTATTCTTTAGTGAGTTTAGCCTATTTAAATCAGCATACAATTGCCAAAATTTTAATTTATTTATCAGAAAATACATATTTTGCTAAAGTGACATTCAGGAGCTTTATTGGATATTAAATATTACTATTCACAAGCTATTTATTTTTTTCATTGAGAGAAAAATTTCAAAGCTTATGTAAGGAATTTGTTGAAAACACAGTGAAAAGGGTCGGTTGGTTTAAAAGTAAATATAAAATAGAATAATAAAAAACCCCTCTTGTGAGGGGTTTAAACAAGTGAGAATCTTAAAAATTAAAGATATTCAACTTTCACAATTTCGTATTCGACTTCACCTTGTGGTGTCGTAATTTTCGCTTCATCGCCTTCGCTTTTACCTAAAAGACCACGTGCAATTGGAGAGTTCACAGAGATCTTATTGATCTTAAAGTCTGCTTCATCATCACCTACAATTTTGTAGGTTTTCTTTTCTTCAGTCTCTAGGTTTTCAATGGTGACAGTGACACCAAAAACCACACGACCCGTTTTTTCAAGCGATTTGACATCAATCTCTTGTACAGCACCCAATTTACCTTCGATATCTTGGATACGACCTTCACAGAAGCCTTGTTGCTCGCGAGCAGCATGGTATTCTGCATTTTCTTTCAAATCCCCGTGTTCACGTGCTTCAGCAATCGCTGCAATAATACGTGGACGATCAACAGATTTTAACTGTTGTAATTCTTTCTCTAAGGCAATTTTGCCTTCTGGTGTCATAGGATAACGTTGCATTGTTGTCCCTCAAGTTGTTAGGTATTAAAAAATACACTTTAGAAATGAAAAAATCCCGCTACCGATAGGTAACGGGACTTATCGGAAAACGAATTAACCTGCTGTTAAATCTTGCAAGCGATATACATCCATTGGTAATTGAATAGCTAACGCTTGGCACACAGCATCCGCACCATTCAAAGTGGTTGTGTAATACACTTTACCTTGAAGTGCAGAGCGACGAATCGAGAACGAATCTTGCTGTGCTTGTTTACCTTCTGATGTATTGATAATGAGGTGAATCTCGCCATTTTTCAAGCGGTCTACAATATGTGGACGACCTTCGGTGACTTTATTTACACGCTCACACTCAATACCTGCTTCAGTGATCACTTTATGTGTACCATCTGTCGCAACCAGTTTGAAACCATAATCTACAAGCTGTTGGGCAATACGTGCAACATGTGGTTTATCTGATTCACGAACAGATAAGAATGCATGTTTCACTTCACCTTCAGTTGGTTTACCCGGTAAACGATCATTCGAGCCTAACACAGCTTTATAGAATGCTTCACCAAAAGATTTACCAACACCCATAACTTCACCCGTAGATTTCATCTCTGGGCCAAGAATTGGATCAACACCTGGGAATTTGTTGAATGGGAATACAGCTTCTTTTACTGCAAAGTGAGTCGGGATAATTTCTTTAGTAAATCCTTGAGATTCTAAAGATTGACCCGCCATACAACGTGCAGCAACTTTCGCTAAAGATTCGCCAATACATTTAGAAACAAATGGCACAGTACGTGACGCACGTGGATTCACTTCTAAAATATAAACGTCTGTCCCTTTTACAGCAAACTGTACATTCATCAAACCAATAACACCAAGCTCTTTCGCCATAGCCACAGTTTGACGACGCATTTCATCCTGAACTTCTTGTGAAAGAGAGTAAGGAGGAATTGAACAAGCTGAGTCACCAGAGTGAATACCTGCTTGCTCAATATGCTGCATAATACCGCCAATGACAACTTCTTTACCATCAGATACACAGTCAACATCGACTTCAATGGCATCGTCAAGGAAACGGTCAAGTAGAACAGGTGCTTCATTTGATGCTTGAACGGCATCACGTAGGTAGCGTTTCAGTTCTTCGTCATTATAGACGATTTCCATCGCACGACCACCCAGTACATACGAAGGACGTACTACAAGTGGGTAACCTACTTTAGACGCTTCAGCCATACCTTCTTCAGCAGATTTAACAATGCTGTTGTTTGGTTGACGAAGTTGTAGACGTTGAACCATTTGTTGGAAACGTTCACGGTCTTCTGCACGGTCAATTGCGTCAGGAGATGTACCGATAATCGGCGCACCCGCTTCTTCTAAAGCACGAGCCAATTTCAAAGGTGTTTGACCACCGTACTGTACGATAATACCTTTAGGCTTCTCAATACGTACGATTTCTAAAACATCTTCTAAAGTAATCGGTTCGAAGTACAAACGATCAGAAGTGTCATAGTCAGTTGAAACCGTTTCAGGGTTACAATTCACCATGATGGTTTCGTAGCCGTCTTCACGCATTGCAAGCGCAGCGTGTACACAGCAATAATCGAACTCGATCCCTTGACCAATACGGTTAGGACCGCCACCGATCACCATGATCTTATCTTTAGTCGATGGGTTCGCTTCACATTCTTCATCGTAAGTTGAATACATGTAAGCAGTATCAGATTCAAACTCTGCTGCACACGTATCTACACGTTTGTAAACTGGCATTACGCCCAAGTTCCAACGGTGTTTACGGAATTGTTTTTGTGAAATGCCCATCAAATCTGCAATACGAAGATCAGATAAACCTTTACGTTTGAATGCACGGATATTATCTGCATTCAAATCACCAAAACCTAAAGTTTTGATTTGTTCTTCTGACTTGATGATATCTTCGATTTGAATCAAGAACCATCTGTCGATGTTCGTTGCAGCAAAGACTTCATCTAAGCTAAAGCCGTGACGGAAAGCATCTGCGATATACCAAATACGCTCAGGACCCGGAACTTTAAGTTCTTGCAGGATCTTTTCTTTCGCGCCATCAGCACCCACTTCGATTTTTTCATCAAAGCCACATGCACCAACTTCAAGACCACGAAGCGCTTTTTGTAAAGATTCTTGGAAGTTACGACCAATGGCCATGACTTCACCCACAGATTTCATCTGTGTGGTCAAAACTGCGTCAGCTTGTGGGAATTTCTCAAAGTTAAAACGAGGGATTTTTGTTACAACATAATCGATTGCAGGTTCGAAAGAAGCTGGGGTTGTGCCGCCTGTGATGTCGTTTTTCAACTCATCAAGGGTATAACCAACAGCCAGTTTCGCAGCGATACGCGCAATTGGGAAACCTGTTGCTTTTGATGCAAGTGCAGATGAACGTGAAACACGTGGATTCATCTCAATCACAACCATACGACCGTCTTTCGGGTTAATACCGAATTGAACGTTCGAACCACCAGTTTCTACACCAATTTCACGAAGTACTGCTAAAGATGCATTACGAAGAAGTTGAAATTCTTTATCTGTCAATGTTTGTGCAGGAGCAACAGTGATTGAGTCACCTGTATGCACGCCCATTGGGTCAAAGTTTTCAATGGTACATACAATGATACAGTTGTCGTTTTTATCACGAACAACTTCCATCTCGTATTCTTTCCAACCAATCAATGATTCATCAATTAGAAGTTGGTGAGTAGGAGAGAGATCAAAACCGCGTTCACAAATTTCAATAAATTCGTCACGGTTATAAGCAATACCACCACCAGAACCACCCATCGTAAATGATGGACGAATGATAGAAGGGAAGCCTAATTTTGCTTGAATCTCAAATGCTTCTTCCATAGTGCTAGCAACAGCAGCACGTGGACATTCAAGACCAATACGACGCATCGCATCATCAAACAGTTTGCGGTCTTCAGCCATTTCAATGGCTTCTTTACTCGCACCGATCAATTCAACGTTGAATTTTTCTAAGATTCCGTGCTCATCAAGTGCAAGCGCACAGTTCAGCGCCGTTTGACCGCCCATGGTCGGTAAAATTGCGTCTGGGCGTTCTTTTTCAATGATTTGAGCAACAGTTTGCCAAGTAATCGGCTCGATATATGTTGCATCGGCCATACTTGGGTCAGTCATAATGGTGGCTGGATTAGAGTTCACCAAAATAACACGATAGCCTTCTTCACGAAGTGCTTTACACGCTTGAGCACCTGAGTAATCGAACTCACATGCTTGACCGATGACAATCGGACCTGCACCAATAATTAAGATGCTTTTAATGTCTGTACGTTTAGCCATGATCGCTTCCTTAATTACTTCTTAGATGCTTCAATAAGTTCGATGAAATGATCGAACAATGGGGCACAGTCATGTGGACCAGGACTCGCTTCAGGGTGACCTTGGAAGCTGAATGCTGGTTTATCTGTACGATGAATCCCTTGTAGGGTTTGATCGAACAATGACTTATGTGTCGCTTTTAAAGTAGCGGGCAAAGTATCTGCATCTACAGCGAAACCGTGGTTCTGAGAAGTAATCATCACTGTACCCGTTTCAAGGTTTTGTACAGGATGGTTTGCACCGTGATGACCATGTGGCATTTTTACAGTTTTAGCACCTGAAGCAAGCGCTAGAATCTGGTGACCTAAACAAATACCGAAAACAGGTAAGTTGGTTGTGTCTACAATTGTTTTTACAGCTTCAATGGCATAATCACATGCGGCAGGATCACCAGGACCATTGGATAAGAATACGCCATCTGGATTCAAAGCAAGTACATCAGCAGCAGAGGTTTGTGCAGGAACCACAGTTAATTTACAACCGCGGTCAGCAAGCATACGTAAGATGTTGGTTTTGACACCATAATCGTATGCAACAACATGGAATTTAAGTTCAGGTTGGGAGAAACCTTTTCCAAGTGTCCAAGAGCCTTCAGTCCATTCAAAACCTTCAGGGTCACAACATTCTTTTGCAAGGTCTAAACCATCTAAACCCCCAAAAGCACGAGCTTTCGCTAAAGCTTCTTCTTCAGTGATGTTTTCACCTGCAAGGATACAACCATTTTGCGCGCCTTTATCTCGCAAAATTCGCGTCAATTTACGTGTATCAATATCAGCAATCGCTACGACATTATGTTGTTTTAAATAGTCGGCTAATGATTGATTTGCACGGAAATTACTATGCAACAATGGCAAATCACGAATGATTAAACCATTTGCCCAAACTTTATGAATACGACCTGACTCAGCGTCTTCTTCATTACAACCTGTATTACCAATATGCGGGTAAGTTAAGGTCACAAGTTGTTGCGCGTAACTTGGGTCAGTCAAAATTTCTTGATAGCCTGTCATGGCAGTGTTAAAAACGACTTCGCCAGTCGTATTTCCCGTTGCGCCGATCGAAATACCTTTAAAGATAGTTCCGTCTGCGAGGGCTAAAATTGCTGGGGTGCTCAAACCAAAGCTCCTGAAATTTAGGCTGTAAAAAAGCGAGAAGACGAAAAAAAAGGAAGGCTATTTTGAAACCCACCCTCCTATGTCTGCTCGCTTGAACTTAACAGAGTATTATACGGATGAAGGGTCACTAAGTCCATGTCAAATACAAAGAATATGTAAGATTAATGCTTTGCATTCCAAAATAATCCTTTTTTTAAAAATATTCATGATTTATTAATTGGTCATTATTTCAAATACATAATTTTATTTAATTTTAAATATTGGAAATAAATGATGTTATTCATGGCACTAGGGTGTAATTTTTATCCATAGTTTTACCAAGTGTTAAAAAATATTGAGAATTTTCGAACTTGATTAAAAATTATTCTCAGTAAAATACAACGTCTAAAAAATATTACTAATAAAAGGATCTGTTTACGTGAACTATTTTGAACTAAGTTTAAAGAGGGTAGAGTGGGGTTTAAATTTTTTAGAAATAATTTTTGATAAGCTGATTTGTTCTCAATAAATTTTGCATGAAGTTTTTGTTTTACTCTAAAAAATAAACAAATTGCTTAGATTTGTAGAGAGTATCTAATTTATAGAATCGAAGTTCAGATAGAAATGTATAAGATAAAATTGGGAATTTAGTTTGATGTGAATCGTTATTCGATTAGCTTAATTAAGTTGTTTGATAATAAGAAGGATTAATTTTCGATTAGAAAGAGTTTTTGAATTTTTTTTGAAATTGTAAATGGTTTGCGGAATTTAGAATTCGATGATTAAAGAGCAGAACAGAAAATATTAAACAAATAAAACTAAAAGCAAAAGCATGGACTCTTGCTTTTACTTTCTAAGCAATATGCAACCAATCACGTTTATTGTGAAAGTCAGCATGCGGACTACTATGCTGCATTGCATAATAACGTTCGCCATCAGTGGTTTTTAGAACAGCAGATAATCCTAAAAATAAATTTGCCCACTTCAGTTTATGTGTTGCCATAAAATCAGTTAAATCCAGACTCACACTTAAACCATAATGCGTCCGTTTTAATTGATTCAGTTCAATATCATAAGCGGGTTGAGGAGGCATATCTTCAGGATAACGATACTCTTCGAATTGATAAACCTGCCAAGCTTGTGAAGGGGAGAGATTAATTTCACGATAAAAATCTTCACCTTGAACACCGATGAAGATTTCAAAGCAGGTTTTTTCCCACAAAAAATCTTGACGCGGATGCGCTGTAACCAAATCTGGATATTGAATGAGTTGATTCGGATCACGAATCCAATAACCAACATTCAAGGTATTTGCACCAATTTGTTCAATCGCTGCCACTAACGAAATAGACTGAAAGCGGCGATCAAAATCACTAAGTTCGTAACTTGCCATACTAAATGTGCTGACTCTGAGTTATTTTGCTGAATTAGCGAAACGAACGAGATTAGAAAGTTTTTGGTTCTGTTTTGCTGCGCGTTTGTAAAGCAATACAATTTTACCAATCGTTTGAACACTTTCAGATTCAGTCGCTTTTGCAATTTCAGCAATAATAGCAACACGTGCTTCGCGGTCTTCACCAGCCACTTTAACTTTGATCAGTTCATGATCTTCTAAAGCACGTTTGATTTCTTCAGTGACGTTTTCAGTTAAGCCTTGTCCACCGATCATAACTACAGGATTAAGCGCATGTCCGATTTGACGTAAACGTTTACGTTCTTGGATAGATAAAGCCGCCATAAAGATAACCTAATTTTAAAAACGACTTAGTATAGCAAATGCCAAGTTCAAACGCTGTAAAAACTATAGAAATAATCGATGGTACTTATTTGAAAAAAACAGAGATCTCTGAGTGAATTTAGATACAGATGTATACTGCAATGAGAACAATTTTCACGTACAATTAACAGCTAGATATTTATTTGTATTAGAGAGATATGGCTACACGCATCACCAACCAAAAGTTATCTAAAAGTAGTCGTGATTGGATGAGAGAGCACTTAGATGATCCTTACGTAAAAAGGGCTCAGAAAGAAGGCTATCGCGCGCGTGCGGCTTATAA
The DNA here is from genome assembly GCF_002135415.1 of Acinetobacter sp. ANC 3832. Lineage (GTDB taxonomy): Bacteria > Pseudomonadota > Gammaproteobacteria > Pseudomonadales > Moraxellaceae > Acinetobacter. Next base: position 28,228 of record NZ_NEGJ01000009.1, on the reverse strand, counting down.
ACTGCTTGAAATGCAAGAAAAATATAAAATTATTAAACCAGGTATGACAGTGGTTGATTTGGGTGCTGCACCTGGAAGTTGGTCGCAAATTGCAGGTAAACTCGTGGGTTCTAAGGGTTTATTAATCGCAACTGATATTTTAGAAATGGATGCTTTACCCGATGTAACCTTCATGCAAGGTGACTTCCGTGAAGAAGAAGTTTTCGAAAAATTGTTAAATATTTTAAATGGACGCCAAGTAGACGTTGTAATTTCAGATATGGCCCCCAATACATCAGGTAATAAGGCAGTAGATCAGCCTCGTCAAATTTACTTGTGCGAACTGGCATTAGATTTTGCAAATAAGGTTCTAGGACCAAAAGGGCAATTTGTGGTAAAAGTTTTCCAAGGTACAGGTTTTGATGAGTTTCGTAAGCAGGTTGTTGATAGCTTTGAGGTTCTAAAAACGTCAAAACCGTTGGCATCACGTGCCCGTTCAAAAGAAGTATTCTTAATTGGACAGGGACGTAAAAAAGCTTTACGTTAAAGTTTGCTTGCCAAGCTCTTAAAAATTGTGCATTTTGTACAATTTTAAATTATTACAAGCTGTTTACTAGCTTTTGGTTAGGGTCACCCAATTATGGGCATGATCAAATTAGATTGATATGGGAATAAAGCTTTGAGCGATATCTTCAAAAATGCTGTGTTGTGGCTCGTGATACTGGGTGTGCTGATTCTTATCTTCAGTAACATCAGTGACCGTAATAAGCCAGCTGCAATGAACTATTCCGAGTTTGTTGCTGCGGTGAATGCTGGGCAAATTAAGCAAGTCATCATTGATGGCGAAAGAATAAGTGGCGAAAAAACAAACGGTTCAGATTTTGAAAGTATTCGCCCAGCGGTTCAAGATCCTGAACTCATGCCAAACCTTATTAAAAATAAGGTAATTGTTGAAGGAACTGCACCGCAACGTCAAGGTTTGTTGATGCAACTTCTTATCGCAAGCTTCCCTGTGCTTTTAATCATTTTGTTATTCATGTTCTTTATGCGCAACATGGGTGGCGGTGCAGGTGGTAAAAACGGTCCGATGAGTTTTGGTAAGTCAAAAGCAAAAATGCTTTCAGAAGACCAAATTAAAGTAACATTTGCAGATGTTGCGGGCTGTGATGAAGCGAAGCAAGAAGTTGTTGAAATTGTAGATTTTCTGAAAGACCCATCAAAATTTAAGCGTCTGGGTGCAAGTATTCCTAAAGGCGTATTGATGGTTGGTCCTCCAGGTACGGGTAAAACTTTACTTGCGAAAGCCATTGCTGGTGAAGCAAAAGTACCGTTCTTTAGCATTTCAGGTTCTGACTTTGTAGAAATGTTTGTGGGTGTGGGTGCTTCCCGTGTCCGTGATATGTTTGAACAAGCGAAACGCCATGCGCCATGTATCATCTTTATTGATGAGATTGATGCAGTGGGTCGTCATCGTGGTTCAGGTACAGGTGGTGGTCACGATGAGCGTGAGCAAACCTTGAACCAAATGTTGGTTGAAATGGATGGTTTTGAAGGTAATGAAGGTATTATTGTCATTGCTGCAACAAACCGTGCAGATGTTCTTGATAAAGCTTTACTTCGTCCGGGACGTTTTGACCGCCAAGTGATGGTTGGTTTACCAGACATTAAAGGCCGTGAACAGATTTTAAATGTACACATGAAGAAATTACCTTCTGTAACAGGTGTGGATGTTAAAGTTCTTGCACGTGGTACACCAGGCTTCTCAGGTGCACAATTGGCAAATCTTGTAAATGAAGCAGCATTATTTGCTGCACGTCGTAACAAGAACACAGTCGATATGCATGATTTTGAAGATGCAAAAGACAAGTTGTACATGGGTCCTGAACGTAAATCGATGGTGATTCGTGAAGAAGAACGTCGTGCTACAGCTTATCATGAAGCGGGTCATGCGATTGTTGCTGAGACTTTGCCAGGTACGGACCCAGTACATAAAGTAACCATTATGCCGCGCGGTTGGGCATTGGGTGTAACTTGGCAGTTACCTGAACATGATCAAACAAGCCATTATAAAGATAAGATGTTGAATGAACTTTCTATTCTTTTTGGTGGTCGTATTGCAGAAGAAGTATTCATTAACCAAATGTCTACTGGTGCATCGAATGACTTCGAACGTGCAACTAAAACAGCACGTGCGATGGTGACCAAATACGGTATGTCTGAAAAGATGGGCGTAATGGTTTATGAAGATGAAAATGCACAAGGCTTCTTTGGTAATGTTGGTAGCCGTACTATTTCTGAAGCAACGCAACAACAAGTTGATGAGGAAGTTCGTCGTATTCTTGATCAGCAATATAAAGTTGCGCGTGAGATCTTAGAAAATAGCAAAGATATTGCCCATGCAATGGTTAAAGCGTTGATGGAATGGGAAACGATTGATCGTGATCAAATCCGTGACATTATGGAAGGTCGTGAGCCACAACCACCTAAAGTTTATATTGCAGAAGATCCAGTGATTGATGCAGTATCTACTGAAGGTCCATCGACTCCTCCACCATTACCAGTAAGTTAATTTTTGCAGTGTGATAAAAATCTAAAAGTTATAAAGTATCGAAAAGAGTCTCAAAAGAGGCTCTTTTTTTATGCTAAATTTCTTTAGATCTGAAAAAATAAACTTAGAAATTTTAAGAATTGATACACTCACTTCATATTTAAATAGGGAATTTCAAAATGCGCTTAATACCATTACCGAAGCAAATTTTAAAATGTGGGCGTTTGAGTTTAGATTTATCTAAGCCGCATGTGATGGGAATTCTAAATGTGACACCTGATTCATTTAGTGATGGTGGAGCACATAATGAAAAAGATCAGGCTGTTCAACATGCCTTGCAAATGATTGAGGATGGCGCAACGGTTATAGATATTGGTGGGGAATCAACACGTCCGGGCGCGTCACCTGTTTCGATTGAAGAAGAGATTCGTCGAGTGGTTCCAGTAGTTGAAGCACTTTCACAATATGATGTTGTGCTTTCAATTGATACATCTGAACCACAAGTGATTCGTGAAGCCGTTAAAGCAGGTGCGCATATTTGGAATGATGTACGTGCGCTAACTCGACCACATGCATTGGCAACAGCTGCTGCGTTGAACATTCCAATTATGATTATGCATATGCGTGGTGAGCCTACGACAATGAATAATTTAGATCAATATGATGATGTTACTTTAGAAGTTATTGTCGAACTTCAAAAGCGAGTGGATGATGCACTTGCAGCAGGTGTGAAAGCTGAAAATATTATGATTGATCCGGGGTTTGGGTTTGCGAAAAATGCACAGCAAAACTTAAAGCTACTCCAAGAGTTTTATAAGTTAAATGAAATGGGTTATCCAATTCTTTCAGCTTTATCACGGAAGCGTTTTATTGGTGAGGCTTTAAATGGTGCTGATGCACAACATCGAGCAGTGGGGAGTGTTGCAGCGCATTTAATGAGTATTCAGCAGGGTGCATGCATGGTGCGTGCGCATGATGTAAAAGCAACTCATGATGCTATTTTGATGTGGCAAGCAATGCAACAAGCTTAAGAAAAAGAGACTGAATCAGTATGAGTATCTTATTCGTCGTTGTATAAGGTATCTCATAATAAAAACCTGTATAAAGCTCTATAATTTCATATAGGTTTTTATTTTTTATTTAAATTTTATGAAACAGTGAGTTATATTGTTTTTAATCTTCAAAATAAAGCTCAATAACTGCTTAGCTTCATCTATTATTGAGAATTAATTGCTATAACTGTTTGGCTATTTGTATACTTTATGTTATATAAGCTCGCTTAGTGCAATACTTATTTATGTAGGTTTATATGTTTAATGACTTACTTCTCCCAATGTTTGATGATGAGTATTATCCTGATATTCTGGTTGCTGAAGTTAAGCAACACATTGAACTATTTGCAAAGAAAATTGCAAATGCAAAAGCAAGTTTTTCTGAAGATGAAATTTATCGTTTAGCTGATGCGACGGTCGTTGAAATCAATGAAATGAAACCACAGTTTGAAGATCTTGATTCTTCACTGGATGATACTGCAGCGGATTATATTGCGGAAGCAATGATGATGGTGGTGCAGGATAAAGGTTACATGGAAATTGAGATGGAAGGTTTGGTATCCAATAGAGAGTGGTAAGTCACTCTCTATTTTTTTGTAATTTTAATCTTAAAATTTGATAACTTTTCTCTATTTTCGGTTTGAATTCATCTGACTCATACGTTCTGTTATTTAATATTCGCTGTATTGAATATAACAGTGCCCGTATAGACACTACATGATCTAGATTAGATAAGGGCTGTGATATCGGAATGTGAATAAAATAGGGCATTGCCGAATCATTTTGTGGTTCAAAACTTAGGGCAAATTGATTAAAGCTGTCTAAATGATATTTCAAGGGAATGTCATTTATGTTTAGGTTTTTAGAGTCGATCATTTTCATTATAATTTTATCGAAATAGTTTCTTTTATTATTATAAGTTTTATGAAGGAAATTTAGAAATAAAAAAACCAGCATATTGCTGGAATTTTTATTGCACCATTTTAAAAAGTATTAAAATGGTGCCCGAGGCCAGACTCGAACTGGCACGCTTTGTGGGCGGGGGATTTTAAATCCCCTGTGTCTACCGATTTCACCACTCGGGCATGAGCGCAATAATAAAGGAGTGACTTTCTCTTGGCAAGGTTATTTGTGACGATTTGCTTTCTTTTCAATCAATTCATGTGTTTAAGTTTAAAAATAACCCACTTTTTTGTGATTAGGATTAAATTTCATCATTTATTCATCCAAGTGAGATCAAAATTACATATCTTTTCCTTATGTTGGGTCGGAATAAAAAGGAAAAGACTATGTCATTTAAAATTTCACGCCGTGAACTTATTCAAAAGTCATTAGCAGGTTTTGGGGCTTTATCATTACCTGTGGGTTTAACTGCATGTGGTGGTGATTCGAAAGATACATCAGTGCCAATGGTACAAGTAGAATTTAAACATGGTATTGCCAGTGGTGATCCACTAAAAGATAAAGTGATTTTATGGACTCGACTCACACCGCAAGATCTAACAGCACGATTGGAAGTGATTTGGGAAGTTGCAACAGATGATAAATTTATTCAAATCATTAACTCAGGGAAAGTGCAGACAGTACAAGCTCAAGACTTTACAGTGAAGATTGATGCGGATAAGTTGAAGTCGAATCAAACTTATTATTATCGTTTCCGCTATGGCAATGTAACGTCTCCAATTGGTCGAGCCAAAACATTGCCTGAAACAACAACGTCTGTGAAATTTGCTGTGTGTTCTTGCTCAAATTATCCTGCGGGTTATTTCTATGTATATAAAGAAATGGCCAAGCAAGATGTAGATGTTGTGATTCATTTGGGTGACTATATTTATGAATATGGCCAAGATGGTTATGCAACTGAAGATGCTGTGAAATTAGGACGTACTTTGCCACTAGATAATAATAAAGAAATTATTAAACTCGATGATTATCGTAAACGCTATGCTTTATATCGGACAGATGTAGACTTACAAGCGGTGCATCAACGTCATCCATTTATTGTAATTTGGGATGATCATGAGCTTGCGAATGATGCTTGGAAAAATGGTGCAGAGAATCATCAAGCCAATGAAGGAAATTTTATCGACCGAAAGTTAGCAGCATTACAGGCATATTTTGAATGGATGCCGATTCGTCCTGTGGCTGAAAATGACCATTTGAATATTTATCGTCAGTTTAATTTTGGGTCATTGGTTCAGCTGACCATGTTAGATACTCGAATTCTAGCGCGCGACCAACAATTGGATTATGCAAACTATATCACTGCACAGGGCTTAGACATTCAGCGTTTTCAAGCCGATTTAACCAGTCCTACTCGTACATTGATGGGGTATGCGCAACGAGAGTGGTTACAAGGTAAATTAGCGCAATCTACAGCGACTTGGAATGTACTGGGACAACAGGTGTTGATGGCGAAGATGCTAATTCCTGCTGAATTGCTAATGTCGTTGTCTGCAATTACCAGTGGTAATGCGACTGCTGATACTTTGGCAAAAATGAATACGCAAATTACTGAGCTTGTAACATTAAAGATTCGCTTACTGAAAGGAGATCCGACTTTAACAGTTGCTGAAAAAGCACGGATTAGTACCGTAGCACCTTATAATTTGGATGCTTGGGATGGTTATTATGCTGAACGTGAAATTTTGTATGGCACATTAAAAAGCTTAAAGAAGAAAGTTGTTGTATTGGCAGGGGATACGCATAACGCATGGTCTGCGGATTTACATAGCCAATCAGGAGATTTTGTTGGAGTGGAGCTTGCAACGAGTTCTGTGTCATCGCCAGGTATGGAAAAGTATTTAAATATTCCATTGGCGCAATTACAGCAATTCGAAATGGCATTCTCTACATTGATTGATGAATTGACTTATACCAATTTAAATCAGCGTGGTTATTTGACTGTGAGTTTTACAGAGCAAAAAATGCAAGCAGACTGGATATTTGTAAATACGATTAAGGATAAACAATATGCAGTGGATAATAGTCGTGCTCATCAATTGGTCTTAGATACGAATTTGACTGATGTAAAATCAACATTAAAAAGTGCTTAACTCTTAATATTCTAGGCTTATCTTTTTAGTTGTATCGTTAATTCTGACCGAGCCATCGTGCTCGGTTTTTACATTAAACTGTCCATATAGGCATCTAAGTCTACAAATTTATAAGTTCTGCATAATTCATTTTCATATTGGATGAGCTGAACGTGTAACTCTGAAATTTGAGCTAATTGTTTTTTAAAGACGGCATATTCAGTTGATTTTTTCGGCGTTAAGCTAAGTCTTACTTTTAATTTTACTGCTTGTTTATATGACCAAAAGCAAACTCTACGGATTTGTTGAAGATTGTAATAATCTGTATCTTTGGTGTGTTCACGGAACATATTTTCTTTATAAAAACGGACAAATCCAAAACTGATCGCAAGGAAGAATAATACAGCTTGTAAAAGGAAACTCTGAATAAAAGCAAAATTGACTGCTTGTAGTAAAATAACCACAGCAATTTTTAAAGGGCTGTTGCTCAATTGTTGGTATAAATGTACGGAGCTGTGTTTAATTTGTTTAATAATGATTGGAACAATCAACATAAAAAATAACATGATCGCCAAGACAGCAATAGCACTGGCTTGAAAAGTATCAAATCGTGGGAAACGTTGTTCGATAAAAAGACTAAGGCTTATCGAAATACTCACGAAAATCATCGCAGCAAGTATCCAGGGAATCAATTCTTTCAGTTCATCTAACATACCTTTGGTTTTGATTTGACTATAAAACAAATAATTTCTCTTAAAGGCTTGAGGGTATTCAGCCTGTAATTGTTGTAGATAGAGAGAAACTTGTTTGTTATTGATCATATTGAGAAGGTCAGGAAGTGGATGATGTATTGTAATCAAAAAGAAGAGGAATTTCAGGCATAAAAAAACCAGCATTAAGCTGGTAATTTTATTGCACCATTTTAAGAAGTATTAAAATGGTGCCCGAGGCCAGACTCGAACTGGCACGCTTTGTGGGCGGGGGATTTTAAATCCCCTGTGTCTACCGATTTCACCACTCGGGCATTAACAAGATTGGAGGCGGAGGTCGGAATCGAACCGGCGTACACGGAGTTGCAGTCCGCTGCATGACCACTCTGCCACCCCGCCATCTCTTGGTGATGCACATATTAGCAATCTTTGAAAAAAAAACAATACTATTCATGGTGTATATGCACATAAAATCGGCATATAGAATAAATTTGCCTAAATTATCATGTATTATTTGCAAAATTGATTCATATCTACTCTGGAGATGTGCCGTGGCATTAGTTTTAGATGGTCGTGCATTGGCAAAACAAATTGAAATTGACTTGCTAACACGTGTAGAAGCGTTAAAAGCAAAAACAGGTCGCACCCCAATTCTTGCGACTATTTTGGTCGGTGATGATGGCGCATCTGCGACTTATGTTCGTATGAAAGGCAATGCTTGCCGTCGTGTAGGCATGGATTCATTAAAAGTTGAGTTAGGTAAAGAAACCACAACTGAGCAACTTTTGGCTGAAATTGAAAAATTGAATGCCAACCCAGATGTACACGGTATTCTTCTACAACATCCAGTTCCGGAGCAAATTGATGAACGTGCATGTTTTGATGCTATTTCATTGGCGAAAGATGTAGATGGCGTAACTTGCCTTGGTTTTGGTCGTATGGCAATGGGTGAAGCCGCTTATGGCTCTGCTACTCCAGCAGGCATTATGACCATCCTAAAAGAGAATAATATTCAAATTGCAGGACAGCATGCAGTTGTAGTGGGACGTTCTGCAATTTTGGGTAAACCCATGGCAATGATGTTGCTTCAAGCAAATGCAACAGTGACGATTTGTCATTCACGTACAAAAAATCTTGCTGAGTTGGTGAAACAAGCAGACATCGTTGTGGGTGCTGTCGGTAAAGCTGAATTGATTCAAAAAGATTGGATTAAGCAAGGTGCTGTTGTTGTTGATGCGGGTTTCCATCCACGTGATGGCGGCGGTGTCGGTGATATTCAATTGGTGGGCATTGAAGAGATTGCTTCTGCTTACACGCCTGTTCCAGGTGGTGTGGGGCCAATGACAATTACCACGTTGATTCGTCAAACGGTTGAAGCTGCTGAAAAAGCGCTAGGTTAATTCAACTATCTTCTTAGCCTTTTTCTTTTAAAGGAAGAGGTTAGGAGATTTTCAACAATTTAAAATGAATTAAAAAATCAAATGAGTTGTGCATTTCAATTGGCTAAAGCTCCGAAAAACTTACTTCAAGCCTTACATGAAGTCATTCCAAATTGTGAGCTTTTAGCACAACAGCTTCCTGAAACGCCAATTTCACTGTGGTTGATTCCCCCCGTATTTCCAACCGATCGTTTGGATGATGAAGTCATTCGTCGTATTTGGAATGATACGCCGTATTGGATCTTTCGTTGGGCTTCAGGGCTTGCAATGGCACAGTGGTTGCTTGCAGAGTCACACCACGTGAAAGATAAGGTTGTACTCGACTTTGGCGCGGGTTCGGGTGTGGTTGCGATTGCAGCTAAACTGGCAGGTGCGAAGCGTGTGATCTGTTGTGATATAGATCAAGTCAGTTTAGATGCATGTCGTGAAAATGCCTTGCTGAATGATGTAGAGCTTGAGTATTTAGATGATCTTTATGCTTTAGAGCGCAAAGGCGAGCAGGTGGATGTGTTACTTGCAGCAGATGTACTTTATGACCAATGCAATCGTTTCTTTTTAGACGAATTTTTAAAATTTGCACCAGAAGTGTGGGTGGCAGATAGTCGTGTGAAGAATTTTAGTCATCCTAAATATCAAAAACTAGATGAACGAAGTGCAACGACTTGGCCAGACTTAGATGAATCGAAAGAATTTCGGAATGTCAGTTTTTATAAGACGCTATAATTAGCGTCTTATATATGGTTTTTATATCTTAAATTCGTATTCTAAATTAAGAGCAGGTATAGCGAACCACATGCAAGGTGCTTGGGCGCGTTTCTAGAGATTGACGTGTTGCGTAATCTTCACTATTGGTCAAACTTGGTGTATTGGATAAACCAAATGAAGTCCGTGAATGCCCAAGTTGAATACCTGCTTGATCTTGCTCAGCCTTCTGTGGGTTCATAATTTCATTGATGCTTAACACTGAAATTTTGTAGGTTTTATTGGCACCTAAAACTTTTTGACAAGCACGTTGTAACTTGTCTGCATCCAATTGGCGGTCAGAGCGTCCTGCAAGGGTATATGCTAAAGTTGCGCTATTATCACTTTTATTTTCAATCTGATAGCCCGTTACACCGTTGTATTGCCTAGGTGTGGTTTGACATGCCACTAAGCCCAATACGATGCATCCTAACCCTAATATTTTCATATTTTTCATTTTTGAAAGTTCCAGTGCTATTGTTTATTTGAGTATGCCATAGCTGGATATTTTTAACGATGCTGGATGTGCTCGAATTTTAGAACACAGTTTCTCGAATTAGCATTCGAGAAACTGTGTGATGACATTAATTTGACTTAATTATCCGTAATAAGACTATGTTTTTTGGTATCTTTCATAAATATATAAGTAATCAGTGAAAGACCAATCATGAAGGTAATGTAATAAAAGAAATAATTTTCATGACCTGCATTTTTAAAGCTTAACGCAACCAATTCAGCTGTACCACCAAATAAAGTATTGGCAATGGCATACGGTAAAGCCACACCTAAGGCACGAATGTGTGCAGGGAATAGTTCCGCTTTTACGACTGCATTAATTGCCGTATAACCCGTTACAATGACCATACCACTCATACATAACATGAATGCAGTGGTTGGATTGGTGGTTGAACCTAAACCGTTAAAAATTGGAATAGTAAATAGAACACCCAATACACCAAAAGTGATCATAATCGGTTTACGACCAATTTTATCCGATAGTGCACCAACGGCAGGTTGTAATAACATGAAGACAAAAATAGCCGCAGTGGTAATTTCCGTTGCTGTAGTTTTTTCAAAACCTGAAGTATTGACTAAATATTTTTGCAAATAAGTTGTGAAGGTATTAAAAGCAAGCGTACCACCTGCAGTCAACATAATCACGGTAAAGGCTTGTTTTGGATATTTCGTGAATAGAGCCAATGCGCCAGATTTGGGGCCACCATTTTTTGCTTGTTCTTGGGCTTCTTTTGAAGATTGAGTTTCAACCAATCCACGACGAATCCAAAATACAACTACAGCCAATAATGCACCAATAAGGAATGGGATGCGCCATCCCCATTCTGAAAGCTGACCTTCAGTCAGTGTGCGTTGTAAAATAATAAGGACACAAAGGGCAAGTAATTGTCCTGAAATAAGCGTTACATATTGGAAACTCGAGAAGAAACCACGGTGGTTTTTACCCGCCATTTCAGTCAAGTATGTTGCGCTTGAACCATATTCACCACCAACACTTAAACCTTGTAGCAAACGTGCAAAGAGGAGTAATGCAGGTGCAAGCATGCCTACAGATGAATAGGTTGGAGCACAAGCAATGATGAGTGAACCGACACACATCAAAGATACGGACAGCGTTAAACCTGATTTACGACCTTTACGATCTGCATAAATCCCCATGACCCATGCGCCAATGGGACGCATTAAAAAGCCCAATGCAAATACAGCCGCTGCTTGTAATAATTTTACAGTGTCATCACCATCGGGGAAGAATTGTGGCGCGAAATATAAAGTGAAAGCTGCGTAAACGTACCAATCGTACCATTCGACTAAGTTACCTGCAGAGCCACCGAGGATAGATTTAAAACGAGTTTTATTATCAAGTTGAGAAGGATCAATTTGAGGAGATGAATTTGACACAACAATTCTCCAGAAGAATGTTGGCAAAATATATTCTTTAAATTCTCTATGTAGAAAATCTAATCAGGAAACTTAAAAAATATAATTTGAAAAGTAATGAAGGGAGAAACAAAAAATTACAAAGATCTTATACGCTCGCATCTAAAGCACTTTTATTAGACTTTGGTCTTAATGGGTGTGTGGAAATGTTGGTGTAGATGGAGTTAATAATCTAAAGTTTAAATAAAGTATAGATAAGCAATTGTTTGTTATATTTATAAGCACGATTTATAACGATATTTATTAAATTTATATTGAAAATTCAATTGGTTGAAAAGTATTCTTTAGCATAGGTGTGAAAGTTCAAAATGATTTAGCCATACGACTATTGACGGAATCAGATACAACTCATACATTAAATGTTCGATTTCGAAAATAAAATATCATAAGAGAAATAACATGAGCTTGGTCATGCGACAACAACAGATTCTTGAAAGGGTTAAAGTCCGTGGATATATCAGTATTGATGAATTGGCACAGCATTTTAACGTGACGCCTCAAACTGTTCGTAGAGACATTAATCAACTTGCAGAAGCGGGTTTGTTAAAACGTTATCACGGCGGCGCTGCCATAGGTTCGAGTGTGACTAATACAGAATATACGATGCGTGTAAGTCATCATTCGGAAGCTAAACAAAGAATTGCGCATGCTGTGGCTTTAGCCATACCTAATCATGCCTCAATTTTTATTAATATTGGAACAACCACAGAAGCGATCGCACAAGCTTTATTACAGCACGAAGGTTTGAAAGTGATTACCAATAATCTGAATGTGGCAAGAATTTTAAGTGCGAAAGAAAATTTTGAAGTCTTGATTGCCAGTGGTCGGGTGCGACCAGATGGTGGTGTTATTGGGCAAGCAACATCGGAGTTTTTTAGGCAGTTCAAGGTAGATTATGCCTTGATTGGCATTAGTGGGATTGATGAAGAGGGAACATTGCTTGATTTTGATTATCAAGAAGTGAGCGTTTCTCAAGTTATTATTCGGCACTCTAAACATGTTTTTCTTGCAGCGGATCATAGTAAGTTTGGTCGAAATGCAATGATGCGATTAGGAGAATTATCTGAAATTGAATGTGTTTTTACTGATGAAAGCCCGAATGAAAAATATATGCAGTTAATAGAAAAGAGTAATGTTTCAATCGTTATTGTTTGAATGTTAATCCTCAATTTTTTGCTGATTTAAATAGATTTAAGTATGAAGCAGACTCAATTTGTAAAAAGGCATAAATATGTAAATTATTTTGCTCTGTCATAGAAGTTTAATAATGAATCGGTTAGTATTTTCTAAAACGAAAATAAACGAAAAATATTGGTGATCGTACATGACTAATCTATCAGAAAAAAATATTTGTTATGATCTTGCTGTTATTGGTGGTGGGATTAATGGTCTTGGTATTGCTACAGATGCGACAGGTCGAGGCTTATCTGTATTTCTATGTGAAAAAGATGATCTTGCGAGCCATACTTCATCTGCAAGTAGTAAATTGATTCATGGTGGATTACGTTATCTTGAACATAAAGAATTTCGTTTGGTTCGAGAAGCTTTAGCTGAGCGTGAAGTTTTACTGGCGAAAGCCCCACATATTATTCGCCCTATGCGTTTTATTATGCCACACCGTCCACATTTACGTCCTGCTTGGCTGATTCGTACAGGTCTGTTCTTTTATGATCATTTAGGAAAACGCGAAAAACTTGCAGGCTCACAGACGATTCAATTTCAAGCAGACAATAGTCCATTAAAAGAAGAAATTACGCGAGGTTTTGAATATTCAGATTGTGCAGTAGATGATGCTCGTTTGGTTGTGTTGAATGCAATGCAAGCCCGAGAAAATGGTGCCAAAATTGTGACACAAACACGTTGTAAGTCTGCAAAAAGAGTTGATGGAATTTGGCTTATTGAGTTGGAGAATGAGCAAGGGATATATCAGATTCAGGCAAAAGTTTTGGTGAATGCAGCAGGACCGTGGGTGGCTCAGTTTATTCAGCAAGATTTAAAGCTGAAATCTCCTTATGGCATACGTTTGATCCAAGGTAGTCACATCATTGTAGCGAAAATGTATGAGGGTGATAAAGCCTTCATTATGCAAAATGATGATCAGCGAATTGTTTTTGCCATTCCATATTTAAATCAATATACCTTAATTGGTACGACAGACCGTGAATATACAGGTGATCCAAATCAGGTTGAGATCACACAGCAGGAAATTGAATATCTGCTTGATGTTGCAAATGATCATTTTAAAGTTCAACTCATACAGACTGATATTATCAGCACTTTTTCAGGTGTGCGTCCTTTGTGTGATGATGAGTCAGATAATCCATCGGCAGTAACGCGTGACTATACTTTGGCTTTGACTCAGGATATGGAGAGTGAAGCACCATTATTGTCTGTGTTTGGTGGGAAGTTGACGACCTATCGTAAATTGGCTGAATCTGCAATGGCGCAATTGCATCCGTTTTTTTCAGAAATGAAGCCATATTGGACTGAAAGGAGTTTATTGCCTGGTGCGGAAGAATTAGTTTCTGTGGATAATTTAGCGGAACAAGTTATGCAGAAAATAAAAGGTGTTTCTGTTGAGTTGGCCAATCGTTGGGCGCATGCTTATGGAACGCGAGTATGGAAATTCCTTGGTCATTCCATATCTATTCATGAATTAGGGCAAGATTTTGGGCATGGTTTATATGCACAAGAAGTCGATTATCTTGTTGATCAGGAATGGGTGATTGTAAGTGAGGATATTTTGAAACGTAGAACCAAAATTTATTTAGAGTTTGTCGAAAGTGAAGTTCAAATTTTAGATGAATATTTAATAAGCTTGCATGAACGTCGTTTACGGAAAGATGTCGCATAATAAAAAAAGTGAATGCTATTTATCTTACTTGCATAAAATCTGTTTATTTTTGCTCGGAAGATAAATAAATGTATAGTGCTTATAAATAAGATATTTACTGATATTTGAAATCAAGTCCAATCAAAAGTGTATAAAACACGTTTAGTTTCAGGTTGATAAAACATTAAAATATCATCTGCACCGTGATTGCAATATTCCCAGCCAGATGCCGAAGCAATGAAGTAGTAGCGTAAACCAGTCTGATCATAGACATGGGTCACTTCATCATCTGTATCTTTATTTATTATTTTAAGTTCAAAATGATCGCTGATCGGGTGATTCCAGTTTCCATAGCTAGCATCACCACCCAACTGATTTAATAAAACAGTAGGCTCATCATTTTCATATGTCACATCTGATCCTGAAATGACTTTTCCAGTCGTTAAAAAGCGTTGTTTTACTTGTGAATAGTCTAGATGCATTTCTTGGCTATGTTTTCGTAAATCTGCATCGCATTCAGCATTTTCTAAAGCAAAGTATTCTCGATTTCCTAGCCATTCATATTGGTTTTTATCGTTCAGTTGCATAACAAACCAATTTTCATTCGCAAACTCGTTGGCGAATTGAGTGGTTTCACTACCGATATAGCATTCGTATGGCTCAATTGGATTCACTAAATGAATTTTGCCACGCCATTCGGGATTCACCGCTGATAAATCAATCGAAACTAATGGAAGCAGATGTTTAGCTAAAAATGCACTATCAGGTGCGAAAACATCTTCATTTTCAGGTAATGGCGTGAGGTAGGGTTGCGGTTCGGTGATATTTTGAATTTGATCCATTTGATGAAGATTCTCATTTTATTTTGAAATGTTAATTGAATATGAGTAAGTGTGAGTTCTTTGTTTTAATGGCATAAATAGAATTTAAGTCCAATCAAACGTAAATAAAACACGTTTAGTTTCAGGCTGATAATACATCAAGATATCATCCGCACCACTCGTACAATATTGCCAGCCTGATGCACAGGTAATGAAGTAATAGCGATTTCCTTGTTTATCATAAATATGGACTTCTTCATGATCAGTCCTTTCTTCGATAATCTGTAAATCAAAATATTGATCTAAAGGGCTCATGTAGTTACTTACACTAAATTCGCCACCGATCCAATTAAGTAAAGTATTCGGCTCAGCATATTGATTTATAAAATGATCTGTCGAGGTCATTTTCCCTGTTTCGTTAAATCGGGCTTTAACTTCTAAATAATCTTTGTGCATTTGATCACTATGCGGTTGCATTTGATTAAAGCAAATTTCTGCATGATTTGCATTTTCAAGAATAAAATAACGTTTTTCACCGAGCCATTGATAATGATTGTTTTCATCCAGTTGTAGAATAAAATAATTTTCAGCGGCGAATTGATTGTAGAACGCTTTAGTATAAGAGCCAATATAGCAATCAGCAGGCTCAATTGGATTGATCAAATGAATTTTGCCACGCCATTCAGGGTTCATCGCAGCTAAATCAATCGAAACAAGAGGAAGTAGGTGTTTAGCTAAAAATGCACTATCAGGTGCGAAAACATCTTCATTTTCAGGTAATAGCTTGAGGTAGGGTTGTGATTCGGTGATATTTTGAATTTGATTCATTATTGTTTTATGAGGTTTGGTTGATTCATTGATTAAAGCATAAAAAAGACCGCATTAAGCGGTCTTTTTAAATTTGCCTTAATCCTTCTTTTTAAAGAGGGGAATCATCAAAGACAGATTAAGCAGATTTAACAGCAGCAATCAATTCAGCTTGGCGTGTTTTAAGCGCAGCTGGTAAACGATCACCTAATTTATCAAATAACTCAGTGTGGCTTTCAAGTTCTTTGATCCATTGCGCTTTATCTTGTTCAGTCACAAGGTCAAATTGTGCTTTTGTAAAGTCAGAACCTGTCCAGTTTAACTGTTCATAAGTTGGAACTAAGCCAATTGGTGTTTCAGTTGCTTCAGCACGACCTTCACAACGGTCAATCATCCACTCAAGAACACGCATGTTCTGACCGAAACCAGGCCATACGAAGTTGCCTTCAGCATCACGACGGAACCAGTTTACATTGAAGATTTTTGGAAGTTTGTTACCCGCAGCTTCAGCTCTAGCACCAACTTCTTCACCAAGTTCTAACCAATGGCTAAAATAGTCAGCCATGTTATAACCAGCAAATGGAAGCATAGCAAATGGGTCACGGCGAACGATGCCTTGTTGACCTACTGCAGCAGCAGTTGTTTCAGAACCCATAGTTGCTGCTTTATAAACGCCATCAACCCAGTCAAATGCTTCAGAAACTAAAGGAACAGTATCTGCGCGACGACCACCGAAGATGAACGCTGAAATTGGAACACCCGCTGGATTTTCCCAGTCAGCATCAATAGAAGGGCACTGACCCGCTGCAACTGTGAAACGAGCATTTGGATGTGCTGCTTTTTCACCAGCAACGTGTGGCTGACCTTTCCAGTTGGTTAGGTTCGCAGGCGCTTCTTTAGTTAGGCCTTCCCACCAAACTTCACCGTTGTCAGTTACAGCAACGTTTGTATAGATCACATCTTTGGTCAATGTTGCCATACAGTTTGGATTAGTCTTCGTATTTGTACCAGGCGCTACACCAAAGAAACCAGCTTCAGGGTTAATTGCATATAAGCGACCATCTTCACCTGGTTTAATCCAAGCGATGTCATCACCTACAGTTTCAATTTTCCAACCTTCATAACCTGCTGGTGGAATCAACATTGCAAAGTTGGTTTTACCACAAGCAGAAGGGAATGCAGCTGCGATGTAGTGTTTTTCACCTTGCGGGCTTGTTACACCAAGGATCAGCATGTGTTCAGCTAACCAACCTTGTTGACGACCCATAGACGATGCAATACGTAACGCTAGGCATTTTTTACCCAACAATGCATTACCGCCATAACCAGAACCGAATGACCAAATTTCACGTGTTTCTGGATAATGAACGATATATTTTTCTGGGTTACAAGGCCAAGCAACATCTTTTTGATTTGCTTCAAGCGGTGCACCAACAGTGTGTACACAAGGGATATATTCACCATCTGTACCGAGTACGTCATAAACAGCTTTGCCCATACGAGCCATTTTAGACATGCTGACTGCAACATAAGGAGAATCTGTTAATTCGATACCGATATGTGCAATGTGGCTACCCAATGGGCCCATAGAGAATGGAACAACGTACATTGTACGCCCAGCCATTGAGCCATCAAATAAACCACTTAAACGAGTACGCATTTCAGCTGGAGCTTCCCAGTTGTTTGTCGCACCAGCATCTTCTTGTTTTTCAGAACAGATGTATGTACGACCTTCAACACGAGCAACGTCGGAAGGATCAGAATTCGCTAAAAAAGAACCAGGATGTTTGTCCTGATTTAATGCTTGCATGGTGCCGTTAGCGATCATCAAGTTAATATAACGTTGATATTCTTCTTCGCTTCCGTCACACCATTCAATTTTTGCAGGTTTAGTTAATTTAGCAATTTCTTCAACCCATGCAATGAGCTTAGGGTGACGAACGAATTCTGGTGCGTTCACTTGGGTCATGGTGAGGCCTATCTAAAATATGTACATTTTTATGTACAAATAACAACCTGAATGAAGGGATACAACATTCAGATTTAAGTATGAAAAAAGTGGCTGTATTAAAGCATAAAATCATAAAAAAAATAAGACTAAAGGCGTAAAAGATATTTGCGCCCCATAGTGGTATAAGCTATTGTTATTTAATGTTTTGATTGTGGTATTGTGACGTAATTCAAAGTATCATTTAAAATGATGTATATTATTTATTTAAAAAATATTGTTTTAAATTAGTATCTTGTTGTTTAAGAATCATTCTATTTTATCATTGGTTTAATAAATCAAGTCAATTCAAAAATTACATAAAGGATATATTATTCGTCTGAAATTTCAGCGAAATTAGAGTAATTACTTCAAAATAAACAACATTATGAGCGCTCAATTAAAACCTCTATCTATGGTTTATAATGAAAAATCAGGCTTTCATGCAAGTAAAAAAGAGGCAGTCTATGAACAATTGATGACAATTTGGACAGAACAAGGCTTTGAAATACAAGTTTTTGATATTGCTTCTGAGCCAAATATTCAGATTTTGATGCAAAAAATTTTAAAACGTCATCAACAATATACTGAAAAAGGGGTAGTTGTTGCGGCAGGCGGCGATGGAACTTTAAATGCAGTTGCCTCACAATTGGTACATCAAGATATTCCAATGGGAATTTTACCTTTGGGTACATTTAATTATGTGGCTAGAGTTTTAAACATCCCTTTAGATTTGTTGGAAGCAGCAAAAGTGATTGGAACAGGTGAACCACGTGCTTCACATGTGGCTTGTATTAATGATCAAATATATTTGAATAATGCTAGTTTGGGCTTATATCCTTTATTTATTAAAAGGCGCGAAGAATACAATAAAAGATTTGGACGTTTCCCTTTAAATGCCTATACCTCAGGTTTGGATGTGCTTATTCGTGATCGTAAAGAATTAAAATTAGAAGTGGAGGTAGATGGTCATCGTTATCCTGTTAAAACCCCCCTTATTTTCTTTGGCAATAATCAATTACAACTTGCAGAAATGAAACTCAAAATAGCCAAATGTGCAGAAGTGGGGCAGGTTGCAGGTGTGGTGATTGCGAAGGGTGATAAAACCACTTTATTTAAGACACTCTTTCAGACCATTCGCGGACAACTTGAACAAGCCTCCGATGTATATAGTTTCAGTGCAGATCATGTGAAAGTATATTCGCAAAGACCTAAACTGACCGTTGCGATTGATGGTGAAATTGTTGAACTGAATACGCCATTAAATATTCATGTTGAAAAAAATGCGTTAAATATTATGGTGCCTTATGTTGATTCATCTGTCTGATTTGCATTTTGGAACAGAAAAAATTGAATGTATCACTGCGATTCAGCGCTTTTGTGAGAAACATCAACCTGAAATTGTTGTGGTCAGTGGTGATTTAACCCAAAGGGCGAAACTAAAAGAGTTTTATGCATGTAAGCAATTTTTAGAATCGTTAAATACGCCGTATTTTCTTGTGCCTGGAAACCATGATATTCCTTTGTATCATGTATGGAATCGGACCTTTAGAACATTTGCTTTGTATCAATTGTTTTTTGGCAGTTTGGAAAAAACCTTAGTCACTGAGCATTTCTATTTAATTGGTATTAATAGTATTCGACGTCGTTACCACACCCGTGGGCACGTTTCACTAGAGCAAATTCACAGAGTGAATCAACAACTGATTCAAGCGCCGAACAATAAATTAAACATTATTGTGAGTCATCAACCTTTTTATTCTTCTGAAGATAATCATCATTTAAAAGATTGCCCCACTTTAGGAAAACTTGCCTTAGCAGAGTGGGGGCAACATCATTTATATGCTTTATTGCATGGGCATTTACATTTAGTGGCTGTGTATGATTTGAATCAGGAATTTGCTTTAAATCTAGGGCATCCCGTTTATGAGGTACATGCAGGTACAGCAACCTCACATCGCTTACATAAAAAAATGCCGAATAGCTTCAATGTAATTTTAAATGATGGCACTTTTCAGCATTATTTTTTTGATGAGCAGTTACAGGATTTTGTTTTAAAAATCGCCTAATTGATCGAAATTGAATAAATGAATGCATAAGTTGGATAAAAAACACACATAATTGGAAATATTTTTTAGTTTTGCCCTTGAAGCGTTTTTTTCCATCCCCACAAAAGTGTCATAGAAATTATTTTTAATAGATGATGATTTAGGGAATAAAACCGTCATCATTTTTAACCAATATAAAGACACTTAGTCTGATGGAGTTTTCAATGAGCAACATTCGTCCTTTACATGATAACGTTGTTATTCGCCGTGTTGAGAAGGAAACTAAAACTGCGGGTGGTCTTATTTTAAGTACTTCAGCAGCTGAACAACCTGCTCAAGGTGAAATTCTTGCTGTAGGTAACGGTAAAGTTACGGACAATGGTGTACGTGCTTTAGATGTTAAAGTTGGCGATAACGTATTGTTCGGTGCATATGCTGGAACAAAAGTAAAAGTTGATGGTGAAGAACTTCTTGTAATGAAAGAATCTGACATTTTAGCTGTTCTTGTAGACTAAGCCAAAACGTAAATAGGACATCTTGCATCAGTGATTTAAAACCTCTTGTTTGTCTCCTTGAAGAAAAATGAAAAGGTGCTATGCAAGAAGTCTATGAAATACGACTTGTATCAATCAGATTGTTAAAATTTAAAAATATTTGGAGTTAAACATGTCAGCTAAAGACGTAAAATTCGGCGATTCAGCACGTTCAAAAATGATTGCTGGTGTAAATACACTTGCTGATGCAGTAAAAGTAACTTTAGGTCCTAAAGGTCGTAACGTTGTTATTGACCGTTCTTTCGGTGCGCCACACATCACTAAAGATGGTGTAACTGTTGCGAAAGAAATTACGTTAAAAGATAAATTTGAAAACATGGGCGCTCAATTGGTTCGTGAAGTATCTTCAAAAACCAACGACATCGCTGGTGATGGTACTACGACTGCAACTGTATTGGCTCAAGCAATTTTAAACGAAGGTATTAAATCAGTGACTGCGGGTATGAACCCAATGGACTTGAAACGTGGTATCGACCTTGCAGTACGTGCAGTTGTTGAAAATATTAAAGCAACAGCTAAACCTGCTTCTGATACCAAAGCAATTGAACAAGTGGGTTCAATTTCTGCAAACTCAGATACAACTGTTGGTAAATTGATTGCGCAAGCAATGGAACGCGTTGGTAAAGAAGGCGTGATCACTGTTGAAGAAGGTTCAGGCTTCGAAGATTCACTTGATGTTGTTGAAGGTATGCAGTTTGACCGTGGTTATATCAGCCCGTACTTTGCAAACAAACAAGATACTTTAACGGCTGAACTTGAAAACCCATTCATTCTTCTTGTTGATAAAAAAATTGGTAATATCCGTGAATTAATTACAGTATTAGAAGCTGTTGCTAAAACTGGTAAACCACTTTTAATTATTGCCGAAGATGTTGAAGGCGAAGCGTTGGCTACACTTGTTGTAAACAACATGCGCGGTATTATTAAAGTATGTGCAGTTAAAGCACCTGGTTTTGGTGATCGTCGTAAAGCAATGCTTCAAGACATCGCAATCTTAACTGGCGCGACTGTTATTTCTGAAGAAGTAGGGATGTCTTTAGAAACAGCATCATTACAAGATTTGGGTACAGCACACAAAATTACTGTTTCTAAAGAAAACACTGTGATTGTTGATGGTGCAGGTAATGCAGATCAAATTGCTGAACGTGTTACTCAAATTCGCGCACAAATTGAAGAATCAACATCTGAGTACGATAAAGAAAAACTTCAGGAACGCGTTGCTAAATTAGCAGGCGGTGTTGCTGTGATCAAAATTGGTGCTGCAACTGAAGTTGAAATGAAAGAGAAAAAAGACCGTGTAGATGATGCGCTTCACGCGACTCGTGCTGCGGTTGAAGAAGGTGTTGTTGCGGGTGGTGGTGTTGCACTTGTACGTGCTGCAGCAGTACTTGATGGTGTTACAGGTATCAATGACGACCAAAATGCAGGTATCAACATTTTACGTCGTGCAATTGAAGCACCTTTACGTCAAATTGTTGCAAATGCAGGTGATGAGCCTTCAGTTGTGATTAATGCTGTGAAAAATGGTGAAGGTAACTTCGGTTATAACGCTGCTACTTCTGAATATGGCGATATGTTAGAAATGGGTATTCTTGACCCAGCTAAAGTAACGCGTTCTGCACTTGAGCATGCTGCATCTGTAGCAGGTTTAATGTTGACAACTGAATGTATGATTACAGACATTCCAGAAGATAAAGCTGCTATGCCAGATATGGGCGGCATGGGTGGAATGGGCGGCATGATGTAAGCCAAGACATCATCTTGTTTAAAAACCCCTCGCTTTTAGCGGGGGTTTTTTAATGCTAGGTAAAACTAAGTTGCTTATATATAGAGATTTATTTAACATAATTTTTATGTTGTAATAAAAAGTATACTTTTTGTTGGTCTTTTTTTTTAAATGGTTTATGATTTCATCAAGTGATAATTTAACTTACTAAAAATATGGAAAAGATAAATCTAGGTATATTTAATGGGAAGCATGAAGATTCGGAATGTATGGTTATTAAAAAGCAGGAGCTTAAAAATTTGTACAAAAAAATTCGAGAGTGTGAAGAAATGATAGAACATTATAAAAAAGAGAATCAATATTATTTAAGTCTCTTAGCAAAATTACCTATTGAATAAGTTCATCTATTAGATCGCTGATAATCTTTTTTTGAGTATTGGTTAGGCGGCGAAATTTAAGAAAATAGTCCATATCAGCAGAGTTAAAACCTGAAGATGAAATTAGAGAGTTATTTGTATCGCCAAATCTTAACCATTGATTAGAAACATTTAACCAAATAGCGAGAACCGCGAGTTTATCTTGGTTGGGTATCGCTTTTCCCAATAGCCAATTATTTGCAGATTGTACGCTTATTGATTGCCCATCGTAACGATTGTTAAATTCATTCGCAATATACGTTGGGCTAATTGGATGATTTGCATCAGCTAAGGCTTTGTTTAAGCGATTAGCAAATAACTTTTTTTCCTGTTGATTACTCATAACTTAAAACAAAATTTGATTTCTGACTATTCTATACTTTTTTTTTAAATTTTCGTTTGTTTAATTGTATATTTTTTTATTATTTATTGAATGTTAATGTGTGAAAAATCATCTTTTCTATGTATGTAAGTAATGTATTTTTTTATGTTCAAGTATTTGAAAGTTATGTTTTTTTTATTTAATTTACATATATATTATAATTAAAAAAATAATTCACATATATATAATATAAGTAAAACAACTCAAGTTTTTAACTATAATTATTTGATTATATTTTAATCAATTGAAATTTTATAATTACCTGTTTTTAATTAAATTTTAATTAAATCACAAGTTTATTTTAAGTATTGATTGTATTTTTAATCAAATATTGATTGATATTGTTGTTTCTTTTTGTATATGATTAGCACAGTGTCGCAGAGTAGCGGCGGGGTAAGGATGGTGGACTTCCCTAATAACCACGCATTCATCTCAGTTTCGCTGGTTTACATGATCCTAGGGTGAGCCAGTTTTTTTATAAGAATTGCAGGAATTTATATGAAATTTCAAAAAACACTTTTAGCAGCAAGTTTGGCAGTAGTAGCAGTTACAGCAAATGCCCAAAACGCAAAGCCAGTTTCTGTAACAGAAGGATTGGTAAATACTAATCCAATTTATGGTGGTAATGGCTCAACTATCGTAGGAAGCGTTGATGCTCCTGTACATGGTTATCATGCAACAAACTCACCACAAGCTGACTTAGATATCGATTGGTTACCTACAATTAATGTAGTTACTAATGGTGCTGGTCGTGAGATTGCTTTAGATTTAGGGACAAATGCAGTAGTTGGAAATACTCAACCAGGTCAAGCTGTAAAGTATGACGTGTTTAAGTATAAAACTGCTGATGGTACTACTGTATACCAGTTTGAAAACCCAACTACAGGTGCAAAAATCCCAGGTACTTATGTTGCTGATGCAACTGGTAATCTAACTGCTTATACTGGTGGTTCGAAAATTGATGTAAATACTTTAACAAAAGGTGGACAGGTTTCAGGTCTTACAGGTGGTCAACTGACTACTGGATATGAAAACCGTCAAGTAAATGGTGAGCATGTTATTTATGGTTACCAAGGTGGTACATCAGTAAATGCTGGTTCTATTGACGGTACTCTAGTTGCACCTGAAGGCTCTTCAACTGAAGAATATTTAACTGGTACACTAGGTCAGCAACAAACTGCTTCGAATGATATTCGTTATGTACAACAAGGTATCCTCGCAAATACGGGTACTGGTCCAGCTGTTGATCCATCTAAAAACATTTATGGTGTAAGTGCTCGTGACAACAATAATGTTGTAATGATGACTGGTAATGGTATTGCACTTGCAGATCTTTCAAATAAAGGTGTTTTACAAACTGACGGTAGTGTTGCAACACGTGAGTTAATTAAAAGTAAAGTAAGTGGTACTCAAAAAACACGTGAATATGATGTAGGTGGTAAACGTATTCTAGAAGTTTATAATAACGATGAAGGTCGTGAGTTAGCTTCTAAATACTATGAAATTACTGGTAACGGTACTGGTTTAGTTGAATATGCTGGTACAACTCCTGTAGCTGGTACGCATACTAAAACTGGTACTGCACAGTATGATGATGGTACTTTCCAAATTTCAAAAGTACATAATACTGTTACTAATAAAAATGTAACTTATAGTGAAGCTGTATTTACTGCAGACCAATCTCGTGTACAAGCTGGTATTACTACTCCAGGTGCAGCAACGACTAACGTTGATACTACATTTGAAGAAACAGCACCTAAAATTCAAACTGAACAAAAAGTTTCTACTGGTGTAATTGGTAAAAATGAAGATCAGTCTAATAAATATGGCGTAGACGTTAATAAAACTGTAACTGGTACAGATGGTAAAGTGACTACTACTGGTACAACTATTACCGCTGATGGTGTAAAAACTACTGGTTATATCGATGCTGCTGATTTCCGTATCAATGGTCAAAGTATTACTGCTTCTTTAGATGAAGCTGTTAAAAATGCAACAGATGGTATTAACCAATCAGTTGCTAATATTGATGGTAAAATCGAAGGCTTTAAAACAACTGTAAATACTCAAGTTACTGCTATTGATACTAAAGTAACTGAAGTTGATACACGTTTAACTGCACAAGTTGGACAGTTAAATAGCCGTGTTGATCAATTAAACAATCGTGTTGATGACGTTGAGAAAACTTCTTACCGTGGTATCGCAATTGCTTTAGCTGCTCAACAACAAGTTCCTAACATCGGTGCTGGTCAGTTTGCAGTATTTGGTGGTGTTGGTCACTATGAAGGCGAATCAGCAGGAGCTGTTGGTTTAGCTAGCGTATTTGCTGATGGTCGTACTTCTGTAAGTGCTGCTCTTGGTTTTGCTGGTGACGGTGAAGTTGGTGGTCGTGTAGGTCTAGCTTACGTATTTGGCGGTAAATAAGGTTATTTCCGTTAAAGGTTAAACACAAAAAATCCCCGCTTTTAGCGGGGATTTTTTATTTTTGCTTTAAAGATAAATTTTCTATCGATAGTGGGTATCTTACATAGAGCCTTTTAATTTAATCCTAGAGTAGAAAAAATAAAGAGGTTGTTAATACTTAGACAAAATGTCGAGTGGGTTAGTATTTAAAAGTTATAGATAACTTTATTCTAATAATAAAATTCTATTCCTTATTTGGGGATGAGACTTGAATATTAAGTAGTGTTTCAAAAAGTATGCCGAAAAGAACAGGCTGAATTTTGATAAAATAGAGAAATGCAAATAACTCTACAAATCAAATGCCCAACCTGCCTGAGTGACAATATAAAGAAAAATGGATGGGAAACAAAACTATTAATGCAAAGGCTGTAAACGTCAATTTATTGGTGACCACCATGCTCTAAGCTATCAAGGATGCAACTCGGGTATGACCAGTAAGATATTGCATTTAATGGTAAGAGGCAGTGGTGTAAGAGATATCGCAGAAATTGAGCGAATCAGTATAGGTAAAGTTTTACGAACTTGAAGTCAATCGAGTTATTAAATTCAAACTAAGCAGAGTGATTATGAATCCCTTGAGGTGGGTGATTTTTGGACATTTGTAGGTAACAAACAAAATAAACAATGATTGATTTACGCTTATCATCGAGATATAGGTAAAATTGTAGCTTATGTTTGGGGAAAGTGAGATTTAGCCACATTCCAACGGCTTAAAGCTCAACTCAAAACATTAGGAGTTCAATACACTCGAATTTCCAGCGATCATTGGAATAGTTTTGTCACAGCTTTTAAGCATTGTAAGTAAGCAATTGGTAAGTTTTTTACTGTGGATATTAGGAAATAACTGCAAAATAAGATATCGAATGAGACGAGGGTTTAGGAGCTGTTGTAACTTTTCGAAAAAATTGGAAAACCATTTTAAAGCTTTCGATTTAACCTTCTTTTATATCAATAATGGATTCGTGTAATGTCAGCATAATTTTTGAAACACCCCCCGATTTTTTTGAAAAACAACTGTAATTTACAAGTACAACTCATGCAGTTATTGATGGGGTTAACTGTTGATCTTGAACATATCCAATAAATATCATTTTAATTGAAAGCACAGATAAATCTCAAAACCTATTTCTATCTCTTCTATGAAAGAGAGGATAGAAACAGGTTTATGTAAGAACTTTATTACTTGAACAAAATAATTACCCATGTAAAAAAGATAATGGCTTGAGCAACGAATTGGGCTGCACTTCCCATGTCTTTTGCATTTTTTGAAAGTGGGTGTAAATCTAGCGAAACTCGATCTACAACTGCTTCAAGTGCAGAATTAAATAACTCAACAATAATTGCCAATAAGCAAACAGCCACCATTACAGCTTGTTCTATATTGCTAACATTTAGAAAAAAAGTAATAGGAATCAGAATAATATTGATCCAAACAACTTGACGAAAAGCCGCTTCGTGTTGATATGCTGCTTTAAATCCAGCCAAAGAATAGCCAGTTGCATTTAGAATACGTTTAAAACCCGTTTTTCCTTTAAAAGGAGAATAATCGCTCATAACTTAAAATTTATGTAATTTTATGGCAAAATAGCACAATAAACTTAAAAGACAATGAATTAAATTATTTTAAGACAAACATAATTAAACTGAATAGAAATGATGAATATTTATATGAAAAATATGAAAGTAATTTTTTGGGCACTAGTATCAATGTGTATGGGAATGCAAAGTGTTCAGGCGACTGAAACAAGTTCAATGAATGATCAAGCATCCGTGGGGTTTTACAAATATCCATTTGGTAAGTATAAAATTACAGCATTATCGGATGGTACGCTTCCTTTGAGTGCGAGCATTTTTAGCCATAATGTATCAGAAGAGGAAAGACAGCAACTATTTAACCGTTTAACAATCCATTCAGATGCTTTAGCGACTTCTGTGAATGCTTTCCTTATTGATGATGGGCAATCTGTGATGTTAGTCGATAGTGGGGGTGCAAGTTGCTTTGGTCAAACCTTAGGTGCGACAGCTAAAAATATTGAACTTGCAGGTTATAAGTTAACAAGTATTAAAACCGTGTTTCTAACGCATTTACATCCTGATCATGTCTGTGGCATTAGCAAAGAGGGTAAAGCTATTTTTCCTTATGCAACAGTTTATGTGCATGAGAATGAAGCGAATTATTGGTTAAATCCAAATACGGTTAATTCATTGCCAGCGGATAAACAACAAAAATTTAAAGATACTGTTGCGAAGATTGAGCAAGCCATAGAGCCTTATAAAAAAACGTTAAGTTTTAAAACATTTAAAGATGGTTCAATCATTAATGATGTAGAAGTGATTAGTAGTGCAGGGCATACACCAGGTCATCATAGTTTTAAATTGATTGATGCGAATAAGCAATTGATTTTTCTAGGTGATGTAGTCCATTCATCAACTTTACAATTTGAACAGCCGAAACTTGCGGTTGATTTTGATGTAGATCCAATTCAAGCAGCAGATACTCGAATAAAACTTTTTGCAAAATATGCCAAACCCAATATAACCATTGCTGCCCCACATTTACCTTTCCCAGGGATTGGACAAATTCAAACCATTGAGGGCTTGAAATATAAGTGGGTTGCGATAGGCTCAACTCCTGTGACTCCTGTGACTCCTGTGACTCCTGTGACTCCTGTGACTCCTGTGACTCCTGTGACTCCTGTGACTCCTGTGACTCCTGTGACTCCTGTGACTCCTG
>NZ_NEGJ01000008.1 GCF_002135415.1 Acinetobacter sp. ANC 3832 | reverse complement strand
GTGCTGGCGACAATAGCAAGAGTGAACCACCTGATCCCTTCCCGAACTCAGAAGTGAAACCTCTTCGCGCTGATGGTAGTGTGGGGTTACCCATGTGAGAGTAAGTCATCGCCAGCTCATTATTCCTAAAAACACCCCCTTCTTATGAAGGGGGTGTTTTTTTATGTATAAAAATAAAAATGAAACGATAAGATTGAAAACTGAAAATAGAAGAAAAAACTAAAAATATATCTCTAAAAAATTACAATCATAAATATAATATAAAAAGTTGAATAATACATTACATTTTTCAGTGCAAGTTATCTTTAGTCTAGTTTAAGAATAGTCATTTTTAACTCCTTGATATTTCATGAATATGCAAAATATTGATTGAGTTTTTCTGTTAAAAATAAATATTTATTGATAAATTACTCAAAATTAGCTGACATTTTACTCCAAATAAGTACAAAAATACCTTATTTGTATAATTATATACTTTAAAGGTTGTAGACAAAAAATGAATTAAGATTCATTTTAGTTGAAAATATAATCTCACAATTGGAGG
The DNA here is from genome assembly GCF_002135415.1 of Acinetobacter sp. ANC 3832. Lineage (GTDB taxonomy): Bacteria > Pseudomonadota > Gammaproteobacteria > Pseudomonadales > Moraxellaceae > Acinetobacter. The sequence goes on along the minus strand of NZ_NEGJ01000008.1, from coordinate 202,170 downwards.
TGAGAAAAATGTCAATGACGACAATAAATGTTAATACGGTAATTGATAATGCAAAGTTTAAGCCGTTTCATACTAAATTAGTCCTTTGGTGCTTATTCATTGTTCTATTTGATGGTTATGATTTAGCCATTAATGGTGTGGTTTTACCCTTGCTGATGAAAGAATGGGGAATGACAGCAGTACAAGCAGGGATGCTCGCTAGTACAGCACTTGCAGGCATGATGTTTGGCGCAATGTTCTTTGGCATGTTGGCAGATAAAATTGGTCGTAAAAAAGTTGTTTTAATTTGTGTCACATTATTTAGTGGATTTACGTTCTTAGGTGGCTTTTCTTCCAATCCAATAGAGTTTGGTATTTTACGTTTCATTGCAGGCTTAGGCATTGGTGGTGTATTACCAAATTTAGTTTCATTAACCAATGAGTATGCTCCTCAACGTTTAAGAAGCACCTTAGTGACCACAATGTTTAGTGGCTATGCAGTGGGTGGAATTATGGCTGCATTATGCGGTACATGGTTTGCATCATCTTACGGTTGGGAAATAATGTTTTATATTGCTGGTATTCCATTATTATTCACGCCTTTATTCTGGAAGTATTTACCTGAGTCATTAACATTTTTAGTTAAAGAAAATAAACATGAGCAAGCTCGAAAATTTTTAGAAAAAATCGAGCCTTCTACAGCTTTATCTCAAGACGTAAAGTTGGTTTTAGCTGAAACAGATCAAACGCAAAGCTCTTCAGTAAAAGCATTATTTACAGAAAAACGTGCTGTAGGCACTTTCTTATTTTGGTTAATATTCTTTAATTGTCTATTGGTACTTTACGCATTGGGTAGTTGGTTACCAAAATTGATGATGGCTGCAGGCTACTCTTTAGGTAGCAGTTTATTGTTCTTACTTTCATTGAATATTGGTGCTGTGATTGGAACAATTAGTGGTGGAATATTGGCAGATAGATTTCATTTAAAACCTGTACTGATTAGTATGGCACTGATGGGAGCAACTGCTTTATTTGGTTTAGGCTTTAATTCACCTCCGTTTGTTTTATATATTTTAGTTGCCTTTGCTGGTGCTTCTGCAATTGGCGGTAGTATCTTACTTTATAGTTATGTTGCGCAATATTATCCAGTAGCTGTGCGTTCGACAGGGATTGGTTGGGCATCAGCCGTAGGTCGTATTGGTGCAATTGTTGGACCAATTGTTATTGGTATGATTTTAGGCATGGAGCTTCCACATAAATGGAATTTCATTGCTGTAGCAATTCCTTTACTGATCGCAGCATTTGCACTTTCTTTAATTCGTGTTGAGCCTGCTAAAAGTACAGCTAAAGTGAAAACAACAGTAGTACAAACAAGTTAATTTAAAGTGATGATTACTTTTGGATAAAAAACCTTGATTAATCAAGGTTTTTTATTTTTCTATAAGCTATTAGATTTGCGAAATAAAATTGATTATTCAATTTTTATCGTCTTTTAAAGCGCACTTTTTAATGCTTTTTCATGTGCCTTAACTTGTTTTGCATATTTCTTTCCTTGTTTTTTCATTTTTCTATTTGTTTCATAATTGGTTGGCCCAACATTATAATAAGCCAATGCTTTTTTCCAACTACCAGCAGATTGATTGTATTTTGCTAGAACATAGCTTCCACAATTAATATTGATATTTTCATCAAATAAATCACCAGGGCAACTTTGTTGCCAATAGCGTGGAATGACCTGAGTGAGACCGACTGCACCAGCAGATGAAGTGACTGTACTACGATAACTCGATTCTTGGCGAATTGTTGCTGCAATGAGTAGGGGATCTACAGCATATTTATCGGCACTTTGTACAATCATGGGTGAAACACGATTTGCTGTATCAGGTGAGACGGAATAGGCTTTTTGAATACCTGAAGATAATTTCGCAGCTCGCTTTTGTACTGAACCGCCACCTAAGGAGGAACAAGCAGAGATAATAAAAGTTAAAGATAATATTGAGAGTATTTTTAATTTATGGTGATTCAAAATAAAGCCGTAAAATTAGAGTCCTGATTATTTTAATCATAAATAATTATTACAAAGCAATCAATGTGTTGTAAGTTTATAAAATATAATAGATTTGTAATCTAATTTAGAATATATCCTTTGAAAATTCTATTTGTGCATTTACATATTGTGGACCACTTGGTTTAAGCAGTATGTTTATATATATAATCATTTAGATTTTTTTCTGAAATATGAACAGTGTAGCCAATATTTTCATCATCATTATTTTCGTTATAACTAATAGTATAAATGATAGGAATTGAAATTTGATTATTTTTGATGATGCTTTTTAAATTATATTTTTGATGTGTTTGAGCATATTTAATTGAATTTATACTGATTTTTTCATTTATGATTGCTGTACAGATGTAGCCAGCATGATCATATTGAGCATATTCTTCTGAGTCACAATTGGTAAAACTAAGTATTTTTTTTAATTTTATAAAACGAATTCTTCCAATGTCTGTGATTTCAATTTTATTGATAGATTGATTTAAAATTTCTACTTGTGCCGATTGAGTTTCAAACTGGTGATACATCTGTTCCATTTTATTACGAATTTTATGATGAGCATTATATGTATAAAGTTTTTTTGTAAGCTCAATGACATCATCATTATTACAACTGGGTGCATTGCTACAGAGTCGTAATAAACAGACAATGAAAGCAAGAAATATAGTTTTTGAATTTATTATTTTATTTATTTTTATGCATAAATCATAGCCGATTTAAATTTAAACGTAAATGAAATTTATATTTCAAGTAACTTTTTATTCATCATTTTGAGTAAAACAATAGCTATTTAACTCCACCAATATCTTAAAATATGAAAGAAAATAGGTGCAGAAAAGCAAATAGAATCAATTCGGTCGAGCATGCCACCATGACCATGAATGAGTTGCCCCCAGTCTTTAACACCACGATCACGCTTAATCGCTGACATCACCAATCCACCGAAGAAACCGAAAATACAAACGACTAAACCAATAAATGCAGCTTCAAAGTAAGTAAATGGTGTTAACCATGACATTGCTACACCTAAAGCTGTGGCTAAAATAATCCCACCAAGTAAACCTTCAACCGTTTTTGATGGTGAAAGCAGAGGCGCAACTTTGTGCTTTCCAAATAGTTTTCCGCAGACATATTGCAAAACATCAGAAGCTTGTACAACCATAATGAGCCAAATTGCTAACCAAATCGGTTCTCCATGAAAACCATTCAATTTCAAATTTAAAAGTGCAGGCACATGAGAAATACAGAATACACTAATCATCAATCCCCATTGAATTTTTGAACTACGCTCTAGAAAATGAGTGGTATCTTCTTGTTTTAAACTGGCAATAGGAATAAGTAAAAAAACATAAAGCGGAATAAAAATAGAATATAAACCATACCAATCTGTATAGATTAAATAATATTGATAAGGAATCACAAAATAGAATGCAATTAAAAGTGGGAAATAATCACCGCGTCGTGTGGGTAATAAACTAATAAACTCACGTAATGCGAAAAGAGAAATAATTCCAAATAAAATAATAAAAGCAGTTTGACCTAATAATATCGCTGCACCAATGACAATGAGCATGACCCACCATGCATTAATTCGTGCATTTAAATTATCAATAACAGGTGATGTTGTTTGTCCAGTGCGCTGTTTGAGAATAAAGCCAACAGTAGATGCAAAAATTAAAATTGCAGTAAAAATACCAAATAAAAGATAGGTCTGTTGTAAGTTATTGAACATCATTGATATTCGACCTCTTTTAATTTCAGTAATTGTTGTTGTGCATATTCTAGAAATTCTACTTTATCCATTTCTAAATGTTGATCTAGTGGACATCCAAAAATAACAGTAGAAAGTAAAGGTAAGGGAACAAAAGCACCTTTGGGCATAACCCGCCTTAAATTTGAAATCCATACAGGAACAATTTCAATATCAGGGAATTGTTTATGTAAATTATATAAACCACTTTTAAATTTTAATAATTCAATATCATCATTTAAATTACGTGTTCCTTCAGGAAAAAATATAATGGAATATCCTTCAGCTAAAACATCAATAACAGGTTGTAAGGGATCTTGATTATCCTCACGATTACGCTGAATCGTTACACCTGAAAATGTATCTTGAATAAGGAATCTTTTAAACCCATCTTTCATCCAATAATCTGAAGCAGCGATAGGGCGCGTTTGCCTGCGAATCGATTTAGGTAAAGATGACCACAATAAAATAAAGTCGATATGACTATTATGGTTGGCAAAATAAATGCGTTGCTTTAATTCAGGCTCACAACCGACCCATAAACTACGTGCACCTGTAAGTAGACGTGCTCCGCGACGGATCAAAAAAGCAATAAAACGAGCCAATGTATTGCTCGCAATATTCCCTTGATTTTGTCGAGGATCGAGTGGTTTATTTTGCTGTGCTGAATTTTGCTTCATTGTATAAACCAAATTTATTATTGTGCTAATAATTTAAAAATTAACGTGATTAAAACAATATATTGCATGACGACGAATGTCATTTGAATTTTAAATAATTTTAAGCAACCTTGAAAACGTAAATCCCAATCTCGTCCAGCTTTGTTTTGTGGCATAAGTTTAAAATAAAGCAGTGAATGATCCAAAGCTTGTGTCAAATCATTTTCATTTTGTTGTTTGGATTGTTGAGCCAACGTACTCAGTATATCTGCATCGAATTTAACACGTATAGAAATATAATGATGAATTGCACATAGAATGAAGACCAGACAGATCAAAATCCAGAATGTCAGTGATTGCCATGCTTTTAATTGAATGCTGATAATACTGAGTGCAAATGCGACATAGCCTGAAGCCAATAAAGTTGTGGTCGATGAAAGTAATCTGGAGAGCACAAAGAATTTCATATTCATGGTGCTAATCCTTTCAGTTTAAGTTGAAACAGGTTTAATTCTTTCAGCTGTGGTTGTTTTAATACAATCCATGGTCGTGCTTGCTGAATCAGTAAAACAGCCTCTTGAACTGAGTTGACATGCCCTTGTTTAATCAACCATGCACATAAAATAGCACTACTACGTGAATATCCTAAGGCACAGAAAATTAATATATTTTGTTCAGATGGATCTGTTTTTATTTGATTGTATAACAATTCAAATTGATGAACTGCTTGTTTAAGTTGATTGGCTTGTAATGGAATTAAATCTAAACTTAAATATTGTTGATATTGAGTTTGAAAAAATTGCGTTTGAGAAAAATGAACAGGTATTTCAGCACAACAATCAAATAATGCTTGAAAGTTTTGAGTATGTTTTTGATTAGGAATACGACCTAGAAAAATAGTCATATTTTCAACACTGATTATTTTTGAATCTTTAGGATGTTTTTTTGTCCAAATACGACTATTGGACCATGCAAAAATCATATAAGGGGCAAACAATATGAGACTGGCAATTGTCATTTTGCCATTGTTTTGTTTTTGAAAGAAATGTGGGCGTACGAAGAAATATGCCAATGCAACCAATAAAAGGCTAATTGCAGGATAAAGTAGCCATAAAGCCCAACTTCTAAAGACAAAAGCGGGAATTGTGAAAAGAATTGCACCGATTAAATAGTATGAACCTAATTTTAAATGTTTTGGAGTAAGTGCCTGTAAGCCATCTTTTTTAAATGGAGATTTTGTTGTAATGGGAAATAACCACAGACAAAATGCACCTGTTAGTAGTCCTGTTGGAATATCAATGAAATGATGTTGCCACGTGGTAAGTACAGAAAGTCCAATTAAAAATGACCAAAAATCGACTAACCATTTCCAATAGGGTGAAACATGACGACGGTAGAAATCCCAAAGAATGGTTAATAAAACAATGTGTAAAGACGGTGCTTGGTTAAATGGTTTATCAAAACCCATTAAAATATCAAACCATACGCCAAAAAAGCCATGTAATTCAGGTCGTTCAAAACTAAATTTGAGTGGTAAAAGGAGAAAGCAGGATATTGCGATGACTTGTGCTGTAAATAGCCTAAGCGCATGCTGTCTTAATTCAAATTTATTCCAGCAAAGTAATAAAGACAAACCATAAAATAAATCGATTGACCAATAAGGAACAATGGTCCACGGCCAAAGTGGAATATGTTTTTCCCAATTAAAAACAATACTTGGTACTGAGAGTAAGCCTGACGCATATTGATTGGCAAAACCATAAGTCAAAAAAAAGAAAGGCGCGAGAATGACTAAGCAAAGAATCCCTCGTTTCCATGTTCCTTGTTCTTTAGCTAAATCAGTCATTCTTTATAGGCTTCCATTACTTATGATTTTTAAATTTTTATAGCTATTTATATAACGATATCAAAATATAAACTGAATAGACATCTTGAATAAGCCTTTTAGTTTTATATCAAAATACAAAGCTTATGAATCATCCAAGATAATATCGCACTGCTATTGATAGAGCTTAGTACGAGCTTCTTGCATAAGTATTCACAGCCTCTTTATTTTATCACCAAAGGAGGAGTGGACGGGTTATGCAAAAAGACGATTAAAAGATGTCAATTTAATTAAAGCTTCTGAGCAACAGAAACGGTAAATATGCCAAATTCATCAATACATTGATCAACTTTCTGAAAGCCAGCAGCTTCAACCAATGCATCCATTTCAGCTTGTGAGCGTAGGCGCATTACCCATGCATCACCTTCACGATGAGAAGTGAGTGCGCGAGCAATAAACTCTTGTTGAGGATGCCAAATTTGCCCTGTGTAAATTAAATAACCATCTTTAGCTACTGCTTTGCTTAAACCATCAAGTGACTGACGAAGTAGATCATTATCACTAAATAACTCATATAAACCTGAAACCACAGCCAGTGTTGGTTTGGGTTTAACTGAGGCTAAAGATTGAGTATCAAACGCATCGGCCTGAACAAATTCAGCAATGTCACCTAAGCCTCGTTCTATAATCATTTTTTGACCAGCGGTGACATTAATATCACTATAATCACGCAATAAAATTGAATCAGGACGTTTCGGTAATTGCGTTACGGCATCTAAAATATAACGTCCATGACCTGAAGCAATATCAAGAATACGTAAAGGTTTACGTTTTTTCACAAGGACTTGTGCGTATTTCTGCATGAGGTGTTCAATATGTTCTTTACGAACACGAATCCCACGCCAACCAATTGCATTTAAATATTGTCGATCGATAATTTTACCGATTGGGTTGGAACTTTCTGATTGATTACGATATACAAAATCTAAAGTACTGCCTGAATCATAGCCCGTATTTTCCCCAATTTTTAAACCTTTAGACAAATAACTTCCGATTTTTAAATTCTTTTTAGTGGTATCCCAAAATATTTTTTTCAACGATTTTTGTGGCAATGTTGAACTTAAACTTTCTGCTACGGCACAACTTGGACCAATTTTATCTGCATTGAGTACATCAGGTGCTTGGTATTCAATGGCAAAGCATTGCAGAATAAAGCGACGGATTTTTTCAAGAGCAATATCACGGTTCTTTTCACCTAAAGTATCGTGATAAAAACCATCTAAAATATGAAATTCTTTTTTAGGATGAGGAAGCCTTTGGTAAAACTCACGCTGAGGTTTTTGCTGTACCACAAAATCTGAACCTGAACATAACACTTGAGTCGGTACATAAATATTCTGGGCATCATCAACGATGCGTTTAGAGGCATCATATAAACCCAATAGCATACGCACTGAAATGGCTTTGGCTATTTGTGGGTCAGTATCATAGCTTTGAGCGCGCTCTTCATCATGTGTCAGCATTTTTGCTTTGACATAACTTTGAATAAAAAAATTGCCTTTCAACTTATTAAGGATACGTAAACCAGGTTCTGCAAAAGGGACGTATAATTTAATGTCAAAAGCAGGAGATGCTAGACATAAAGCACGAATTTTAGGGGCATAATCATGCACCCATGTCGCTGATAAAACAGCACCCACGCTTTGCCCAATTACAGCAATATTTTGTTCATGAATATTATATTGTTCTTCAATATGCTTCACGAAATATTGAATATCTTTCACACATGCTGAAAAGCTTGTTGCATCCCCACGTTCACCAGGGGATTGTCCATGTCCACGTGCATCCCAAGCAAAAAAATCAAAATCGGGTAAATTGAGCTCTTCAACCAAATGTGCCATACGACCAGAATGTTCATGTCCACGATGGAACAAAATAATGGCTTTTTTAGGCTCTGATAAATCGATACTGCTCCAATGTTGATAAAACAATTCAGTTCCATCATGGCTTTGAAAGGTATGTTGGCTATTGTTATGCATCTTGTTGATCCCAAAAATTATGAATGATTTTGAATGCTATTTTTAATACGATTATAAATGGTCAGAATGAGCAATAGCCCGATGAATATGAATAAGGTATTACAGATATAACTAAGGATTTGTAGTTGATTCGAAAATAGAGGATAAATCACAATAATGACGGCGAGCAGACTGAACCAAAAAGCACGATCACTTTTCCCCATGGGGCCATCATATCGGCGTTCTTGCCCAATTAGAGGAGCCATGACACCTGTGTATTCACTGAGTATTGCCAAAAATGTGATGAGTAAAACCAATTCTGGTCGAATAAATGGAAAGGCTATAAAGCTTAAATATAAAGCAGTATCTGAAATAACATCACACAATTCATTATAAAAAGCACCCAATTGCGATTGTTGTTTAAATTCTCGTGCCAACATGCCATCAATTGCATTGAATGCCATACGGATCAGCATCCATAAAGGAAACAGCAATAATAGCCAAGAAGGTGAATGGTTCAGATTATATGTATAGAAGAATAGGCTTAGAGCAACTGAAATAAACATCGCTAAAAGTGTGATTTGATTTGCTGTTATACCCAACTGATAAAGTTGCTTAACGAAAGGTCGTAATAGGTTTTGAAAAGCAGGTTTTAATTGATAGATTGATGGCATTGTTTTAACAAATAGGTATTTGTTGGGATTTTAAGCAATTTCAAGGATAATATACAAGATATATAAATAGCCTAAGTAATTTCTTACTATTCATTTGAATAGAAGGCTACTTTAAGTAAGACATTCTTTAAAATTAAACGATATCGCTTTTATTTTTTCGGCAATAATAAAACAGGATCTTCAATGCTATAACCCATTTCAAATGGAATACCCAAATATTTGACCACTACAATTTTAATATTTTGTTTTGGAATGATGTAATTTTGACTGATTTGTAAGGTTTGATTATAAGAAATTGCTTTTTGTAGTGAACTACTTTGGTGAGATGTTACGACTTGGTATAAAAATGTATATTGAGGAATTTTTTCTTGAGGATCATAACTTGAAAGCACATGTTGAATTGTTTTTTTAATAATCTGAATTTTTGCAGTTTTCGTATTGGGTACAGTCAAAGGTGTGAGTCTTTTCTTAATTTTATTTAAATCCTTTTCAAACTGTATACCATTTTGATCATAATCAATTTTTTGGGTTTTTGGATTGATATACAGTGATTTGACTTCAATGGATTTTTCAGGATGTTTGTTATTTTTAAATTGATAATAATACAGTTGTGGTAAACGACCTCGACCATCTTCATAGTGGCGTAATAAGTATAATTTTTGTTCATTCGCTTCATAGCCTAAAATTTCAATGTTTTGTGGGCCACCAACAGTTGCATAACTATATATAGGTAAAGCACTCAATAAAGAAAAAGCGAATAATCTGAATATTTTAATCATTTCTGTTCTATTCTATGGTTTGATAGATCAGCTATGAATAACAGATTATTCGCTAGAAACAATACTTATTCGGTGACTGGAATTTTTTCTTCCTCTTCGTCATCCTCAACGGTATCCATGCCGAGCTCTTTCAGCTTACGCGTAAGTGTATTACGCCCCCAACCGAGTAATTCGGCAGCATGACGTTTACGACCACGTGTTTGTTGGAGGGCAGCATTGATTAATGTCCGTTCAAACATGGGTGTGGCAATGTCTAAAATTTTCATTTCACCATTTTTAAGCTTTTGAATGACCCATTGCCCTAATAACTCATCCCAGTGATGCAGTGAGATGCGATCAAATCCTGAGTTGTTTGGGTTATTTTCATCTGATTTTTGAATCGGAAGTTGTTTTAATTCTGAGGGTAGGTCTTCAGGATAAACTTCACGACCTGTGATCATGACTGTTAACCAACGACATGTATTTTCCAATTGACGGACGTTACCTTGCCATGGCAATTGTTTCATATATTCCTGAGTTTCAGCACGGAGTATTTTAGGGCTAACGCCAAGCTCTTTGCCTGCACGTGCTAAAAAGTGCTGAGCAAGCATCGGAATATCCTCAGAACGATTTGCAAGTTTTGGAATGTGAATGCGAATGACATTTAAACGATGATATAAATCTTCACGGAAACGAGCATCTTGTACTAATTTTTCTAGATCTTGGTGAGTTGCAGCCACAATACGTACATCGACGCGAACAGGGATGTGTCCACCAACGCGATAAAATTCACCATCCGCTAAAACGCGTAATAAGCGTGTTTGCGTTTCAAAGGGCATATCACCAATTTCATCTAAAAATAGGGTGCCACCATTGGCTTGTTCAAAGCGACCTTGGCGTTGTGTATTTGCCCCTGTAAAAGCACCTTTTTCATGGCCGAAAAGTTCTGTTTCAATCAGGTCTTTAGGAATTGCCGCCATATTTAATGCAATAAATGGTTTGCTACCGCGTGGTGAATGGCGATGCAAAGCATGTGCAACCAATTCTTTTCCTGTACCAGATTCGCCATTAATTAAAACAGTAATATGCGATTGAGATAAACGACCAATTGCACGGAATACTTCCTGCATTGCAGGAGATTCGCCAATGATTTCTGTCGATTGAATCGGAAGTACAGATTTAGAAGATTCTTGTTGCTGTAATTTATTGATGTGCAAAATGGCACGATTGACTAAGGCTAAAGCTTCATCAATATCAAAAGGTTTAGGTAGATATTCAAAAGCACCTGTTTGATAGCTTGATACTGCAGATTCTAAATCGGAATGTGCAGTCATGATAATCACGGGAAGATCAGGATAATTTGCTTTTACTTTTCCTAGAAATGTTAACCCATCAATTCCAGGCATGCGAATGTCAGTTAAAATAACATCGGGAGCATTGGTCGGAAGCTGATCTAAAGCGGATTGCGCTTCTTCAAAACTGGTAACATCAAAGCCTTCTTCTTTGAAGGTTTTTTCCAAGACCCAACGCATTGCGCGATCATCATCTATGACCCAGATTTTATTATGCGACATGGTTAGACTCCCAAGGTAAATATAAGCTAAATATTGTTTTTCCAGGAATAGATTGACATTCAATCATTCCGTTATGTTGATGCATGATATTTTGTGCGATGCTTAAGCCCAGACCCGTACCATGAGCACGACTTGTCACCAGTGGATAAAATACAGATTCTAAGATTTCTTCTGGAATACCTGGCCCATTGTCTTCAATGTCAACTCGAACAGCAGAACGGTTTAATACACCATTAATAGTGACAAGACGTTGAATTCGGGTGCGGAAAATCAGTTCAGGTTGATGGTCTACAAAAAAAGCTTTATTTTCAGTCATCGCTTGTACAGCATTGACGCTCACGTTGAGCATGACTTGAATGAGTTGATCACGATCTGCCTTGATTTCAGGTAGAGACAAATCATAATCTCGAATAATTTTAATTTTCTTTTTGGTTTGATTAATGACAAGCGAACGAACACGTTCAAGAGGTTCATGAATATTTACAAATTCATAGCTCGGTAATTGTCTTGAACCTAGCATGGTATCTGCTAAATTTCTTAAACGATCAACTTCACTAATAATAATGTCAGTAAATTCTGCATATTGTGGATCATTTAGACTTCGTGCAAGAAGTTGAGTTGCGCCACGAATTCCTCCAAGCGGATTTTTAATTTCATGTGCAACGCCACGAATCAGTTGACGGGTTACTTGGTGTTGTTGAATTAAATTTTCTTCTTTAGATATTTTTAACATTCGATCGATAGGGTTGAGCTCGATCATTAATAAGGGGTGATAAGGTTTGCCTGTATTTAGTTGTGAAATACTATAGTCCACATGTTTGTCTTTAAAATTGACGTTAATTGTCGCTTCACGACGTGTATATGCTTGTCCATTTTTTAAGGTGTTAAGTAAAGCTTCATGTGTATTAAATTGATCATTGGGTGCATGTAGAATATTCATAACAGGCTGACCAGATGCACGAAGTAAACTAATGTCGAATAATGTTTCGCAAGAAGAGTTGAGATAAAAAATATTTAAGTTGCTATCTACCAATAAAATTGCTGTGGTTAAGTTATCCACTAAAAGTCGGTAATCAATTGTAGGGTGTTGATCCATTAGCCCAGAATTCCTGTATTAAAATAGCGCAATGATATCTGCACCTCTTTTCATATATGCCCATTGTGGGGAGAATCGTGATGAAACTGTCCTAGCAATGTTCTGATATAAAGCAAAATGCACGCCAACTCATCACTTCTGCACATATTTATGATGCTAATTTATAAAATGTGCAGAAATTGATCTTTTCAAGTCGATGTGAAATCTCCTTGCATTTACAATACAATAAAAATGTTCCAAATTGGTGCGATAATAATATTTAGTAAAAATATTGGTTGTATTTTGGTGCGTTATGCAAAGAGTGCTGTTTTCAACTATTTTTATATTTAGAAAAGTCATACAATACGCGGAATATAGTGGAGTGCAGATTCAATGAAGTCCCCCAAAGTCGGTTTTGTATCTTTAGGTTGTCCTAAGGCATTGGTAGATTCCGAACGAATTTTAACTCAGTTGAAGACTGAAGGTTATGATGTTGCATCTGATTATGAAGGTGCAGATTTAGTTGTTGTAAATACCTGTGGTTTTATTGAATCTGCAGTACAAGAGTCTTTAGACGCCATTGGCGAAGCCATCAGTGCGAACGGTCGTGTGATTGTGACAGGCTGTTTGGGCAAAGATGAAGATAAAATTCGTCAAATGCATCCAAGTGTTTTAAAAGTAACAGGTGCAGCGGCGTATCAAGATGTGATGGAAGCAGTACATGAATATGTTCCTGCGCCACCAAAACACAATCCTTTTATTGACCTTGTTCCAGAACAGGGTATTCGTTTGACTCCGAAACATTATGCGTACTTAAAAATATCAGAAGGCTGTAACCATCGTTGCACATTCTGTATTATTCCAAGTATGCGCGGTGACTTAGTTTCACGTCCTGTAGGCTCAGTGTTGACCGAAGCTCAAGCATTGAAAAATGCAGGTGTTAAAGAAGTCTTGGTGATTTCACAAGATACTTCAGCATATGGCTTAGACACCAAATACAAACTTGATTTTTGGAATGGTCAGCCTGTTAAAACTAAGTTTTACGATATGTGCGAAGCACTAGGTCAATTGGGAATTTGGGTGCGTTTGCACTATGTCTATCCATATCCACATGTGGATGCAGTAATTGATCTAATGGCACAAGGTAAAATTCTGCCATATTTAGATATTCCTTTTCAGCATGCCAGTCCGCGCATCTTAAAGTTGATGAAGCGACCAGCTCATAGTGAAAATACACTTGAACGCGTAAAATTATGGCGTGAAAAATGCCCAGATTTAGTGATTCGATCTACATTTGTTGTTGGTTTCCCTGGTGAAACTGAAGAAGACTTTGTGATGTTGTTAGATTGGTTGAAAGAAGCACAGCTTGATCGAGTGGGATGCTTTACTTACTCACCAGTCGAAGGTGCGACAGCAAACGATTTACCAGACCACGTCCCTGAAGAAATTAAACAAGAACGTTATGAACGTTTTATGGAAGTTCAGCAAGAAATTTCTGCAGCAAAATTGCAAAAACGTATTGGTCAAACCATGACAGTGCTTGTTGATGGTTTTGAAGATGAATTTCCTGTTGCAGTTGCACGCTCTTATGCGGATGCACCTGAAATTGATGGTAACGTTTTTGTAGAAGATATTGATAAGTCATTGCTCAAGTCAGGTGATCTACTTGAAGTGGAAATCACAGATGCTGATGAATATGACTTATATGCTAAATTGATTCGTATTAAATCGGTATAAGTCGTCAATATTAATACGCATTTAATTTTAAGCCTGTAGTTATACAAATAAAATTATAGAGATTGGAGTTTTGGACGATGTTAGATTCTAAAAAGCCGCGTTATGAACGCATTTTGTTGAAACTTTCTGGTGAGGCGCTTGCTGGAAATAAAGATATGGGTATTGATGCGCAAGTGCTTGATCAAATGTCTTTATCTATTGCGCATTTGGTTGGTTTAGGCGTACAGGTAGGTATCGTGGTTGGTGGTGGTAATTTATACCGTGGTAGCCAATTGCAAAAAGATGGTTTGGTTGGTCGTGTAACAGGCGATCAAATGGGTATGTTGGCAACGGTTATGAATGGTTTGGCATTACGTGATGCATTGGTGCGTCGTAATATTAAAACTCGTTTAATGTCAGCTTTACCAATTGGTACTGTAGTTGAATCCTATTCAAGCCGTGATGCAATTCGTCATCTTTCACAAGGTGAGGTTTGCGTATTTGTTGCAGGTACAGGTAATCCATTTTTTACTACAGATACAGCAGCATGTCTACGTGGTATTGAAATTGAATCGAATTTGATTTTAAAAGCAACTAAAGTTGATGGCGTCTATAACAAAGACCCAAGTAAATATGATGATGCTGTAAAATATGATCATTTAACTTTTGATCAAGTTTTAGATGAGAAGCTCGGTGTGATGGATTTAACAGCAATCTGTTTGTGCCGTGATCACAATGTGCCATTACAAGTATTCGATATGAATAAATCGGGTGCGTTACTTTCTGTGGTTATGGGTGAAAAAGAAGGAACTCACGTTACAAACTAATGTACGTGAGCCTGAAAGCTCTCTATACTACTGCCATTTTAGTTATACACCTTTGAATAAGTAAGGAAGATCAAATGATTAACGATCTTAAGAAAGACAGTGAAGACCGTATGCAAAAAAGCCTTGAGTCTTTGGAACAAGGTTTTGCTAAAGTTCGTACAGGCCGTGCGCATCCATCTATTTTAAATGGTGTGATGGTTCCTTACTATGGTTCAGATGTACCATTAAACCAAGTAGCGAATGTTGGTGTTGAAGACTCACGTACATTGGTTGTGCAACCATTTGAACGTACAATGGTTTCTACAATTGATAAAGCAATTCGTGAAGCGGGTTTAGGCTTAAACCCAATTACATCTGACTCAATTCGTGTGCCAATGCCTGCATTAACAGAAGAAACACGTCGTGACATGCAAAAAGTTGCACGTAATGAAGCTGAAAATGCAAAAGTTGCAATTCGTAATATTCGTCGTGATGTTTTAGGTGATCTTAAAACATTGCTTAAAGATAAAGATATTTCTGAAGATGATGAACGCCGTGCATCAGATGATATTCAAAAAATCACAGATAAAAACGTTGCAGAAGTTGATCGCCGTCTTGCTGCAAAAGAAGCTGAATTGATGAAGGTCTAAGATTTACAATGACTTCATCTGAAGAGTATCTTCTTCCTCAACATGTTGCCATTATCATGGATGGCAACAATCGTTTTGCAAAAAAGAAACAGCTAGCAAAAGGTGATGGACATCGAGAAGGGAAAAGTATACTTGACCCTATCGTTGAACATTGCAGAACAGTCGGAATTCAGGCGTTAACTGTATTTGCGTTTTCAAGTGAAAACTGGAATCGCCCACAGTACGAAGTTGATTTGTTGATGAAATTGTTGGAAGAAACAATTCGTGAGCAAATTCCTCGAATGGAACGTTTTGAAATTTCATTACGTTTTATTGGAGATCGTGAGCGTCTTTCGATTGAGCTACAAGATTTAATGTTGCATGCTGAACAAAGGACTGCTAAGTTCAGTAATATGACTTTGACCATTGCGGTAAGTTATGGTGGTATGTGGGATATTGCACAAACTGCCAAACAACTTGCGCAACAGGTGAAAGATCAAAGGCTTGATGTGAATCAAATTGATGTAGATTTATTTGGAAAGCAGGTCAGCTTAGGTGATTTGCCTCCTGTGGATCTATTAATACGTACGGGTGGGGATTATCGTTTGTCCAATTTTTTACTTTGGCAAACGGCATATGCTGAATTGTACTTTACCCAAACGTTGTGGCCTGAATTTACCATTCAAGAACTCGACCATGCTTTTAATGTATTTTCTGGTCGTGAGCGACGCTTTGGTAAAACTTCAGAGCAAATTCAACAAGAGAATACAGAGAACGAATAATGTTAGAGCGGATAATTACCGCATTGGTTTTAGTTGCGGTTGTACTAAGCTGTATGTTTGCTACAACTTCGCAATACCCAATGCTTGTGTTAATGATTATCGCAGCTGGGGCAGCGGGTTATGAGTGGTTTAAACTCATGCCGCATGATTCCGCTCATGTAAGTAAAGTTAAGGCTACTGGCTTTGGCTTACTCACTGCCTTACTTTCAGGTTTAGCACTTTATTTTAGTGATTTAGCACTTTTACTTTGGAGTGCTTCAATTTTAACTTGGTTGTTTAGTATTTATTGGGTGAAATCCTTTCCAGAATATGATGGTTGGTATAATCCAGCTTTAAAAATTATTGGATTGGTACTCATTAGTGCTGCTGTAACTGCTATTTTTGTGGTGTGGAAAAGTTCACCATGGTGGTTGATGTATCTTTTTCTTCTGGTTTGGGGGGCAGATAGTGGTGCTTACTTTGTTGGGCGTAAATTGGGTAAGCGAAAACTTGCGCCCCATGTTAGTCCAAATAAATCAATAGAAGGCTTGGCAGGTGGGATATTCACTGTTGCGATTGTGATTATTGCTGTTCAGTCTATTTATTTAAATTTAACGTTTACACAACATATTCTGTTTCTAATTCTGTCTATTGTGACGGTATTCAGTTCGGTCTTGGGTGACTTGTTTGAATCAATGATCAAACGTCGCGCAGGAATTAAAGATTCGGGACGTATTCTACCAGGTCATGGTGGTGTATTAGACCGAATTGACTCTCTACTTGCTGCTGCTCCAATTTTTGCAGCGGGTATGTATGTATTAAAACTTTTTGGTGTAGATTTATAGATGTCACAATCTGTTTGTATATTAGGTGTTACGGGTTCTATTGGGCAAAGTACTTTAAAAATTTTAGAACAACATCCAGAGCAGTATTCAGTATATGCAGTTAGTGCATATAGTCGTATTCAAGAGCTGGGTGAAATATGCAAACAGTATCGACCAAAAGTAGTTGTTGTACCTGCTGCAAAAGTAGATGAATTACAACAACTTCTAAAAGCAAAGAAAATCAATAATATTGAAATTTTAGCTGATGAAGCGGGCTTAATCACTGTTGCTGAACATCCTGATGTTGATGTGGTGATGGCTGCCATTGTCGGTGCTGCAGGTTTGTTGCCGACTTTGGCAGCTGTAAAAGCAGGTAAACGAGTTCTATTGGCAAATAAAGAAGCATTAGTGATGTCGGGAGACATCATGATGCAAGCTGCTAAAGATCATCAAGCACTTTTACTTCCAGTTGACTCCGAACACAATGCTATTTTTCAGTGCTTGCCTCAAAACTATCTACAAATCCTTCGAAATGGTGAACCTCAACTCGGCGTTCAACAGATTTTGTTGACAGCATCGGGTGGTCCATTTCTCAATTTTGGTTTAGAACAATTAAAAACAGTCACACCTGCACAAGCATGTAAGCATCCGAATTGGTCGATGGGGCAAAAAATTTCGGTAGATTCTGCAACATTGATGAATAAAGGCTTAGAATTGATCGAAGCATGTCATTTATTTTCAATTAAAGAACATTTTGTTACAGTCGTCGTTCATCCACAAAGTATTATTCACTCTATGGTTCAGTATGTGGATGGTTCAACTTTGGCTCAAATGGGTAATCCTGATATGTGTACGCCAATTGCGCATGCTTTAGCATGGCCTGAGCGTATTCAAACTCATGTGCCTGCACTGGATTTATTTACACAATCACGTTTGGATTTCCAAGAACCTGATTTGGTGCGTTTTCCTGCATTAAAATTAGCACGTCAAGCCATGAAAATAGGTGGTTTGGCGCCCGCAATTTTAAATGCAGCAAATGAAATAGCCGTCGCTGCATTTTTAAAACAGCAAATCGCATTTTTAGATATTGCACAAGTGGTTGAACATACTTTAAATCACGTTCAAAATGGTGTTGCAGAATCGATTGATTCGATTTTACAGACCGATCAACTTGCACGCCAAGTTGCTTCACAGCGTATTACGCAATTGGAAAGTTGATCCTATGAATGTTCTTTATATCATTGTTGCAGCTATTTTTTTACTGGGTCCACTCATTGCGATTCATGAGTTTGGACATTATTGGGTTGCACGCAAACTTGGTGTTAAGGTTCTAGTGTATTCCATTGGATTTGGTCCAACATTATTAAAATGGACCTCTAAAAAATCTGGGATTCAATATCAACTTTCAGCATTGCCGCTGGGTGGTTATGTGAAAATGTTGGATGAGCGCGAAGGCAATGTTAGTGCTGAGGATTTACCTTATGCCTTTAACCGTCAAGCTGTCTGGAAGCGTTTTGCAATTGTTGCTGCGGGACCAATCATTAATCTAGTTTTTGCAATAGTGTTATTTTGGATTTTATTCCTTCCAGCACAAGAGCAACTAAATACACGTATTGGTAAAGTTTTACCGAATACGCCTGCGGCAACAGTACAAATGCAAGCGGGTGATAAAATTGTTGCGATTGATGGTACTGAAACCAAAACTTGGGAAAAATTGAATTATGCTTTGGTTGATCGAGTGGGTGAAACTGGACAAATTCAAGTCCAAGTTGATCGCAATGGTCAGTTGAAGACATTCGAGCTCCCGATCCAAGCCTTTCTAAAGGATCAAAGTCAGTCTGTGTTTGATGTATTGGGCTTTGTACCTTACCGCCCTGAAATTCAAGCAGTCGTTTATAAACTCAGTCCTGATGGTGCAGCCGTACGTCAAGGAGTGAAAGAAGGCGATAAAATTATTGCAATTAACAACGTTCAAATGAAAGACTGGTTTGATGTTGTTGATATTGTGCATAAATCACCTGAGAAATTATTGGCTATTGATGTCTTACGCCAAGGTCAAATTGTCCATTTACAAGTGATGCCTCAAGGTAAGCGCGATAACATGGGGCAAGTAACTGGACTTTTAGGGGTTGAAGCGCAAAGTGCTAAAGTTTCGATTCCTGCTGAATATAAACAAACAATTCAATATAATCCTGCTGAAGCTTTTATTGTGGCTGTAGAGAAAACAGGTCAGCTTTCGGGTATGATTTTAAACTCTATGGTGAAAATGGTACGTGGTTTAATTGGCTTGGATAACTTGTCTGGTCCAATTACCATTGCAAAAGTTGCTGGGCAAAGTGCTGAAATGGGGTGGCAGACCTTTATTTCATTCATGGCGTTGATGAGTGTGAGCTTGGGAATTTTAAACTTGCTCCCTATTCCAATGTTGGATGGTGGGCATTTGGTTTATTACATTATTGAAGCAATTCGTGGTAAGCCTGTTTCTGAACAAATACAATTGGCTGGTTTAAAAATTGGTATGGTACTGCTGGGCAGTATGATGCTTCTTGCAATATTTAATGATTTTATGCGTTTATAAGACGTTATAGATGGAACACAATTAACTTACTGGAAAATAATAGGCATGCAGCACTCACATTTATTTATGCCATTGGCGCTCGTTAGTGCTATGGCAGCAGTACAACAAGTATATGCAGCAGACGAATTTATTGCGCGTGATATTCGTGTAGATGGTTTAGTTCGTTTGACACAAAGTAATGTGTTAACGATGTTGCCCATCAATAGTGGAAGTCGTGTGAATGATCCTGCTATTGCTGATGCAATACGTGCTTTGTATGCCTCTAATTTATTTGATGATATTAAAGCGTCAAAAGAAAATGATGTTTTGGTATTTACAGTTGTTGAACGACCAGTCATTTCAAAGATCAACTTAAAAGGGAATAAGCTTATTCCTAAAGAAGCACTTGAAGATGGTTTAAAGAAAATGGGCTTGGCTGAAGGTGAGGTTTTAAAGAAATCTTCTCTTCAGATTTTACAAAATGAATTGGAGCAACAATATGCTCAACAAGGTCGCTATGATGCGACTGTAAAAGTAGAAACAGTGGCACGGCCTAACAATCGTGTAGATCTAGATATCAACTTTAATGAGGGTAAAGCTGCTAAAGTTTTTGATATTAATATCATTGGAAATACTGTATTTAAAGAAGATGAAATTAAGCAAGTATTTGCAGTTAAAGAAAGTGGTTGGGCTTCCGTAGTTACACGTAATGACCGTTATGCACGTGAGAAGATGGCTGCGAGCTTAGAGTCTTTGCGTGCGCTATATTTAAATAAAGGCTATATTAATTTTGATATTAATAGTTCTAATTTAAATATTAGTGAAGATAAAAAAAATATATTTATTGAAGTTGCGGTACGTGAAGGTGAACAATTTAAATTTAGTCAAACTAAATTTTTAGGCGATGCACTGTATAAGCCAGAAGAGCTGAAAGCATTACAAATTTATAAAGACGGTGATACTTATTCACAAGAAAAAGTAAATGCTGTTAAACAGTTATTATTGCGTAAATATGGAAATGCAGGTTATTACTTTACAGAAGTAAATGTTGTACCTGAAATTAATAATGAAAACCAAACGGTTGGGTTAAATTATTATATTAATCCAGGTCAGCAAGTAACAGTGCGCCGCATTAATTTTTCAGGAAATACCAAAACAGCAGACGAAGTGTTACGTCGTGAAATGCGTCAGATGGAAGGTGCATTGGCGAGTAATGAAAAAATTGATTTATCTAAAGTGCGTTTAGAACGGACAGGTTTTTTTAGTAAAGTTGATGTAAAACCAGTACGTGTACCAAACTCACCAGATCAAGTCGATTTAAATATTGATGTTGAAGAACAACACTCAGGTACTAGTACCTTGGCTGTGGGTTATTCGCAAAATGGTGGTGTAACTTTTCAAGCAGGTTTAAGTCAAACCAACTTCTTGGGTACAGGTAATCGTGTTGCAATTGATTTGTCACGTTCAGAAACTCAAGATTATTATAATTTAAGTGTAACCGATCCTTATTTCACAATTGATGGAGTGAGTCGCGGTTATAATATGTATTACCGTAAAACCAAGCTAAACCAAGACTATAACGTTAATAACTATGTCACAGATAGTTTGGGTGGTGGTTTAAATTTTGGTTATCCAATTGATGAAAATCAGAACATCAGTGCGGGTATTAATATTGATAATACCAAAGTGACAACGGGACCTTATGTTTCTACTTATGTTCGTGATTATTTACTTGCGAATGGCGGTAAGCAAACTGGTTCTGAAAAATATTGCCCAGTGGATTTAGTGCCAATTACAGATGATAAAGGTAATATTACAGGCTATCAGCCTTGTTCAAAACCTGAAGTCGAATATGGAAATGCATTTGAAGGCGAATTTCTAACTTATAATTTAAGTTTAGGTTGGTCTTATAATACGCTAAATCGTCCAATTTTCCCAACTAGCGGGATGTCACATCGTCTGAATGCGGAAATCGCATTACCAGGCAGTGATGTGGAATATCAAAAATTAACCTTTGATACTCAAGCATTCCTTCCACTCGGTAAAGATTTTGTATTACGTGGATATGGTAAGTTGGGTTATGGTAATGACTTACCATTCTATAAAAACTTCTATGCGGGTGGTTATGGATCAGTTCGTGGTTATGATAATAGTACGCTTGGACCAAAATATCCAGGTGTAACCTATAATGAGCGTCATACTCAAGATTATGACCCAGAAGAAGTGGGTGGTAATGCATTGATCCAATTTGGTACTGAACTTGCGTTACCTGTACCATTTAAAGGGGATTGGGCGCGTCAAATTCGACCTGTAATTTTTGCTGAAGGTGCGCAGGTTTTTGATACCCAATGTAACATTGCAAAAGGCGATTTATATTTAAATGGATCTACTACAGCGGTTGATGCTCAAAAGTATTGTCAAGATAATAACGAATTCGATGTTGGTAATTTACGTTATAGCGTAGGTGTTGGATTCACATGGATTACGATGATTGGTCCATTATCATTGAGCTATGCATTCCCATTGAATGATAAACCTGGTGATGAAACGAAGAATATTCAATTCGAAATTGGTCGTACTTTCTAAGCATGACTTTAATAGACATCTTACGTATAGTTTTTATTTCCCTATTTTAGGGAAATAGAAACCATAGGAGCATTCATGCAAGGTGTCTCATAATTTTATGTATTAACAGTGTCTATAAGGAAATAATATGAAAAAAATCTCTTATGCTTTATTGGGTTTAAGCTTGGGTTTGACAGGTTTAACACATGCAGCAGGTTATGGTGTAGTTGATATTGAAAAAGTTGTTGAAAGTAGTACATATTTAAAACAACAAAATGCGAGTTTAGAGCAATCAATTAAGCCGCAAACAACAAAACTTGAACAAATCACCAAAGAAATTGAAGCATTGAAGCAAAAAGCGCAAGCTCAGGGTGCAAATGTTCAGCAAATTAATGCACAATACCAAGCTAAAGTGAATGAGTTTCAAACCATTCAACAAGGCGTTCAAACCAAAGTTCAATCCACTATTCAAAGTACAAATACTGCTTTTGAAACACGTGTAAAGCAAGCGGCTGAACAATTGCGCCAAGAAAACAGTTTAGATTTGGTTTTGAATAAAAATTCAGCAATTGCATTTGACTCTAAATATGATTTAACTGCTAAAATGATTCAAAAGGTTAATGCTATTAAGTAATCAATGAATTCGACTCAATTTTGTCTCGATGAATTAGCTCAACTTGTTCAAGGTGAGCTAATTGGTCAATCTAAGCTTGTATTAAGTGGTCTTGCGAGCTTAGACCAAGCTCAGCCTCATCAAATATCTTTCGTCAATGGCGATAAATATTTAAAAGAGGCACAAGCATCTAAAGCGGGTGCTTTGATTGTTACATCCGCATTAAAAGATCAGCTTGATCATCATCAAAATTTTATTGTTGTTCAAAATCCCTATCTTGCTTTTGCTATTTTAACGCATACTTTTGAAAAGAAAGTGGTCAAACGTGGTATTGAAAGCACAGCGCAAATCGACTTTTCAGCCATAATTTCTGATGATGCTTATATTGGGCATTATGTAGTGATTGGTGAAAATTGTGTCGTGGGTGCAAATACAATTATTCAGTCGCATGTCAAAATAGACAATGATATCGAAATTGGAAAAGATTGCTTTATTGATTCACATGTCACTTTAACTGGTGAGACCAAAATAGCAGATCGTGTGAGAATTTATGCCAATACTGTGATTGGTGGTGAAGGTTTTGGTTTTGCACCTTATCAAGGAAAATGGAATCGAATTGCTCAATTAGGTTCTGTGAAAATTGCCGATGATGTGCGTATTGGCTCTAATTGTAGTATCGATCGTGGTGCACTGGACGATACAATACTGGAAGAAGGTGTCATTATTGATAACCTTGTGCAAATCGCGCATAACGTTCGCATTGGAGCGAATACAGCGATTGCGGCTAAATGTGGCATTGCAGGAAGCACCACGATTGGCAAAAACTGTGTGCTAGCAGGGGCAGTTGGTATTGTTGGGCATATTAATATTGCCGATAATGTGACTGTTACGGGAATGTCAATGATCTCAAAAAGTATTTCTGAAGCAGGATCTTATTCTGGGGGTACTGGACAATTTGAAACAAATCAATGGAAACGAACGGTTGTACGCTTACGACAATTAGCAGATGTGCCATTGACCAAATTAGTGAAACAGCTTGATCATATGCAGGCTCGAATTGAGTCTCTTGAATCAACTTTAAAGTCGCGTAAATAATTATGACCGAGTCTACAGCTTTACCTTTTGCAGTTCCTGAACTTCCTATGCAAACACAAACGATTCGTGAGTATTTGCCACATCGTTATCCATTTTTACTTGTTGACCGTGTGACTGAAGTCACTGAAAATGCAATTGTAGGGTATAAAAACGTTTCAATTAATGAAGAGTTTATGCAGGGGCATTTTCCAGGCTATCCAATTATGCCGGGTGTGCTGATTGTTGAAGCTATGGCGCAGGTTTCGGGTGTGCTTGGTTTTATTATGAACAATGAAAAGCCACGACCGGGTTCTTTGTTCTTATTTGCTGGTGCGGAAAAGATACGTTTTAAAAAACAAGTCGTACCCGGTGATCAACTCGTGTTAAAATCCGAGTTGCTTATGCAAAAACGTGGCATTTACAAATATTTATGTACTGCTAGTGTAGACGGCATGGTGGCAGCAACCGCTGAAATTATCATCTCTCATCAGAAACTAGAGCAGGCATGAGTAATAAAGATCTAATTCACCCAACCGCAATTATTGATTCATCAGCAGTGATTGCACCAGATGTAGAAATTGGTCCGTATTCAATTATTGGAGCAAATGTTACGATTGGTGCAGGTACCAAACTTCATTCACATGTTGTTGTTGGTGGCTTTACACGAATTGGCGAACACAATGAAATATTTCAGTTCGCAAGCGTGGGTGAAATTTGTCAAGATTTGAAATATCAAGGCGAGGAAACTTGGCTTGAAATTGGTGATCACAATAAAATTCGTGAACATTGCAGTTTACATCGTGGAACTATCCAAGATAAAGCATTGACGAAAGTGGGCAGTCACAATCTACTGATGGTGAATACTCATATCGCACACGATTGTGTCATTGGTGACAACAATATTTTTGCGAATAATGTCGGTATTGCGGGTCATGTACATATTGGTGATTTTGTCATTGTGGGTGGAAACTCGGGTATTCATCAATTTTGCAAAATTGACTCTTATAGCATGATTGGCGGTGCATCTTTAATTCTTAAAGATGTTCCAGCCTATGTGATGGTGTCTGGTAATCCTGCTCATGCATTCGGCATGAATGTTGAGGGGATGCGTCGTAAAGGTTGGTCGAAGAATGTTATCCAAGGCTTAAGAGAGGCGTTCAAGCTAATCTATAAGGCGAATTTAACGACTGAGCAGGCGATGACTAAAATTCGTGAAGATATTTTGCCAGAAGTTGCGGAAGTGCAACTTCTGATTGATTCGGTAGAACAGTCGAAACGCGGTATTGTACGTTAATCAATTAAACTATTAAAAAAAGACATCTTAAGATGTCTTTTTTTTGACTCAGCTTTATGAATGTTTGTGCTATTAATTGAGCTTATGGTTTTTTGAAAAAGCCTGCTTCTTCAGATTGAGGGTAGGTAGAAAGTAATTTATTTTTATATACATTTGCTGTGGCGACATTCTTATTCACATCTTTAGCAATGCTATACAGTTGATATAAAGCTCGAGGGGCTTTTGTGGAATTTGGAAATTTAGATGCAACAATTTCATAATTCTTTTTGGCTTCATTATAGTTAGGTGGAT
The DNA here is from genome assembly GCF_002135415.1 of Acinetobacter sp. ANC 3832. Taxonomy (GTDB): domain Bacteria; phylum Pseudomonadota; class Gammaproteobacteria; order Pseudomonadales; family Moraxellaceae; genus Acinetobacter. The sequence continues at coordinate 176,669 of NZ_NEGJ01000008.1, read as the reverse complement.
CAATCGCGAGATTGAATTCTGCTAACCAAAAGTAAGCGTTGCCTGTATATAAACCATTAGGGTTATTTTTTATAAAATTTTGCATAGGGGTGATGGCTTGTTTCGCACCACCTTTTTTATATGCATCTAAAGCAATGGTATAGGCTGCTTTTTCTAATTCCTGTGGATCACTGGTATTTGTTCCAGAAACGGTGTTATTTGTGTCTTTGCTTGCTGTCGATGTACTCGTTGGATTGTTTGGCGTTGCTGGTTGATTATCAGCAGGCTTCGCTTCTGAATGACTTTCATCCGTTGGTGCATTTTCAGGATCTAATTTTTGATTTAAAAGTTCTAAACGCTGATCTAAATCTGTATAGCGATTGGTGAGTTCTTTATTTAGCTGATCAATAGAATGGTCTTGCTCTTCAATTTTCCCACGTAATTCACGAATCTGACTTTCTAATTGTTGATTTTTTTGGATCAAATCCCAATTCATATTACCTGCAATTGGGCTAGACGATGAATTAAGCGCAGGGCTTGTTGAATTTGAATCACTTAAACCTCTGGATTCAATGGGAATCGCATAAAGAGAAGCTGAACTGAGTAATGCAATAGAAAAAAGAGCATGCTTCTTTAGCATAATTATATATCCATCTCGTAAACATATTTCGAACCCAGTCTATTCTTTAAATAAAGATACAAAGTTTCGAAAAAATAATCATATTGCGTCATTTAAAACGGCTCAACCATGAATTGCAAGTGCCTTTTACAATCTTCTAGCATTTCTACGTAAATCATGGAGATATAAAGTATCTTTGGAAGAGCAGAGCGGATATTTTCATGAAAGGCTGAGAAATATTCTATTTTTGGCGATAGAATAATCAAATGAATGAATAACTTGCTTAAAACACAAATTCAATGTTGCAAGATAAAAAAAAGTCTCTATACTCTGTTCTTGCAATGGTAGCCCTGCTGGTGGCTTCGCAATTGTACTCTGAAAACCCCGCCAGGACCGGAAGGTAGCAACGGTATCGGAAATATGATGTGCCGAAGTTTTGCTAGTGGGGCTGCCACCATAATTATTATAAGCAGCTCCTTTTAAATCAATCGAAATCCTCTTGTTGTTTCATAATTGCTTTCATAATCGCATCCATTTCAAACCCTCTATATTGCAAAAATCGAATTTGTTTGGCTTTGATTCTAGGGTCTTTACTTACTTCTGTTCCATATTTTTTAACTTTAAGTTGATATGCTTCTTCATACCAATCTACTTCTTTCATATCATCTTGAACCAGCGCTTTATCAATCTTTTTTGCATTTAATGCAAGTTTAATTCGATTGGGACCTTTTCCTTTTCGCATTTGGCTACGTACAATCATTTCAGCAACACGTTGATCACTTTGATAGTTTTCTCGCGCAAGTTCATCTACTAACTGAATCACTTCATCTTGATGCTCAGCATAGAGCGCTAGTTTTTTAATTAAGTCAGCTTTTGAGTATTCTTTACGAGTCAATACCGCAAAGGCATAAGAACGCAAACGAGAGCCTGTAAGACCTGGGCGCTGAGTTTTTTGCTCACTTGCTTGATCATTGAAAAGGCTGTCAGATTCAAGTAATGTCTTTTCATGAATTAGATTTTCATCTTGAATAATCTGTGATGTAACAATCGGTTTCTCATCACCAAATTGTTGCTTGAGTGCTTCATAATTAAGCATTTTAGGGAATTTTGAATTATCCATGAATCTATCTTCTACAACAAAAATAACGAATTGGGGCAGGGACTAGTTTAGCGATATTAATGTGTCTTGGACACTTTAATTAAATATCTTGAAAAGACGATTCGTTGTTTTAAAATAAGTATTTAATAGACCTCTTACATAAGTCAGTTTTTAATCAATATTTTTTCATAATGGATGTTTCCTCTCTTTTTTAAGGAGAGGGTTAGGGAGAGGATTATCTTTAAGATTCATCCTAACCTTATCCCCAGGGGGGAAGGAACATTAAATCTTAATCAAATATCATTTTTACTTATAAAATTTTGTTCATTTCTTGATTTTCGTAAGACGTCTAATGACTAATAACCTTAATTTTATTGATGATGCGACGAGGTGTATTGTTTGATCTATGAGTGAAGTTATGTATTTTGAATAAGAGACTTTATTGGTTGTTTTTATCATAACTGATTTTTTTCACCTTGATCTTAATCTAATAAAAAACGCCTCGAGAGGCGTTTAATCATTTGAAATAATAGATATCAATTAAGCATCTAAAAACTCAGGCTCAGCTTCGTCTTTCTCTTCAATAGGCTTGGTTATAGGGGTTAATAGCTTTTCACGAATTAAACGATCAAGTTCTTGGGCAATTTCAGGATTCTCTTCTAAATGACGAATCACATTGTTTTTACCTTGCCCAATTTTATTGCCTTGATATGAATACCAAGCACCTGCCTTATTTACCAATTCTTGTGCAACAGCAAGATCAACCAATTCACCCAGTTGATTTACGCCTTTGCCATATAAAATTTGGAACAATGCTTCTCTAAATGGAGGAGCCATTTTGTTCTTCACTACTTTTACGCGAGTTTCAGAACCAACGATTTCATCGCCTTCTTTAACTTGACCAATACGGCGAATATCTAGACGTACTGAAGCGTAGAATTTAAGTGCGTTACCACCAGTAGTTGTTTCAGGGCTACCAAACATTACACCAATTTTCATACGAATTTGGTTAATGAAAACAACCATACAATTTGAACGTTTAGCATTACCTGTAATTTTACGTAATGCTTGGCTCATCAAACGCGCTTGTAAGCCCATGTGAGAGTCGCCCATTTCACCTTCAATTTCGGCTTTAGGTGTTAATGCAGCCACGGAATCGACAACGATCATATCGACTGCACCAGAGCGGACCAGCATATCTGCAATTTCGAGTGCTTGTTCACCATTATCTGGTTGCGAAACGAGTAAGTTGTCTAAATCGACCCCTAGTTTTCGTGCATATTGCGGGTCTAAAGCATGCTCGGCATCAATAAATGCACAAGTTCCACCTGCTTTTTGACATTGTGCAATTGCTTGCAACGTCATTGTGGTTTTACCAGAAGATTCAGGACCGTAAATTTCAACAATACGTCCTTTAGGTAAACCACCAATACCGAGTGCAATATCAAGCGTTAATGAACCTGTAGATACAGCTTCAACGGCTAAAACAGTATTGTCACCTAAACGCATCACTGTGTTTTTACCAAATTGTTTTTCAATTTGGCTAAGTGCGGCATTTAACGCTTTGCTTTTGTTATCATCCATCTCGTAAACCTCAAAACGATGTAATATCACTAATAACTGAAGTGGATGTCTTTAATTCAATCTTTGTCCACGGCAGTTATAGTGACAGAAAAAATATTTCTGATCTATGCTTATTTAAACTGGTACGACATGAATTGTCGCGCCAACTTTTAGCTTAACGATCATCGTCAATATATGACCATTGTTGATCAAACTGTTGCCCACTTTCTTGTTTAAACTTGCTGATATCGCGACGATCTTTTTTACTGGGACGATGCTCTGGTCGGGCAAGATTATGCAATTTTCTTTGCGTGGAAATCAACTCTCGCTGAGTCACACTCTGTTCGGTTTCTTCATAAAGTTGCTGTGCTGCAGGTGCGCCACCACGAATAAAAGAGAGTGCCTTAATACGCACTGTTTTTTGATCAAAACCCTGTCGGATTGTCAATTCCATGCCTACACGTATCTCTCTGGATACTTTGACTCGTTCACCATTTTGATGGACTTTACCTCCCTCAATGGCATCTTTGGCGATGGAGCGAGTTTTAAAAAAACGTGCAGCCCAAAGCCATTTATCGATACGCATTGATTCAACAGGTTGTTGCTCATGCTGTTTTGACATCGCGTTCCTTTCTTTGAATTGTATCCAGATACGTTAAAAGCTCAGTTAAATCCTGAATAGCAGGGTATTCCAGTTCTAATGCGCTGCGAGCTGCTCTACCACTCGATGGTTGTACAATCGTCACTAAGTGTTGAATACCAAACTGTTCAGCACCTTTCAATACAGGTGCAGTATCATCCACCATGACAGCAGATGCGGGGTCAAACGGGTGCTTTTGTTGTAGAATTTCCCAAAACTCTACAAACTCCTTAGAGTATCCAATTTCTTCACTACTAATCATGAGTTCAAAATAAGGGCTTAAATCCACATTTTCAAGTTTTAACTGTAAGCCTGCTTGATCTGCATTGGTCAGCAACCAACAACGATAACCGAGCTCTTTTAGTGTTGTTAGTAATTCAAAGCAACCTAAACGTGGTGCAATTTTTTCTTGGAAGTCATATTGAAGTTGTAATACATCGACACCAACTTTAGACGTCCAATATTTAGAAGAATACCAAGATAGTGTATGCTTATGTTCTTGATAGAAAGCCCCTAATATTGCGTGGCTTTGTTCGAGTGAACATTGATGTGTCTCTGCATGACGTTCAGGAAGTTTAAAGTTCCAGATTAAATCATCAAAAGCGAGATCGAGTAGGGTACCGTCCATGTCAAACATGAGAATCGGTGTAGTTAATTTATGCATAAAAGAAGGTTACATTCATGTTTATAACAACTCAAGCTCCACAAGATCAGCAAATTTTAAAACTGGTACCTATCATGGCGCAAGCGAGTCAGATTTTGTTAGAAGAATACCAAAATTATTGCGCGGGTAGTGAGTTTAATATTGATGAAAAGGATGATCACTCTCCTGTGACTCAAGCCGATTTAAGGGTTAATCAGTTTTTATTACAGGCATTGGCTGAAATAACACCTGATATTCCAGTGCTTTCAGAAGAAAGTGATTATTCAAAACGTCATGAATGGAGGACGTGTTGGATGTTAGATCCTTTAGATGGAACAAAAGAATTTATTCATGAACGGGATGAATTCACCATTAATCTAAGCTTGATTCAAAATCATCAAACCATTTTTTCTGTGATTGCTGTACCGACTGAGCAAGTGATGTATATCGGCTATTTAACTGAATTACCTTATAAATATTCATTTAGTCAGAAAACGTGGGAACGATATAATAAATTTAAAGATGCTGAAGCTGATGCCATTCAAATTGGTCTGAGTCATAGTAGTAAAAATCCAAAATATCAACAATATATCGATTTTATTGAACAGGAAATTCCTATTATTCGTCGTGAAGCAGGTAGTGCTTATAAGTTTTGTATGATGTTAGAAGGTGAAATTGATATTTATCCAAGATTTCATCCAACATCTGAATGGGATACAAGTTCGGGGCAAGGGTTATTAGAAAGCATTGGTGGTGGTTTAGTGAGTTTAAATGCTGTGCCATTTACTTATAATCAGCGAGATACTGTACTCAATGATGGATTTATCGCATTTAGAGATAAAGATAACCAAAAAATTGCTTTAGATGCGCTATCAAACGTGACTTTGTAAGATTGAGCATTTTTTTTGACATGCTATAGTGTGGAAAATAAATTAAAAATGAAACTGAGTTTGTATGGCGCTTGAGTTATTGCCGAAGAGTATGTTGAAAGCAATTGATTTATTGCCAGATACGAATGTTCCTGTGACTTTATTTACACGTCATTCAATACGTGAAATTGTTGATGGTCAGGGTTTGGCAGGCTATGACTTGCAATTAACATCACAAGGTCGTGATTTAGCCCAATCTTGGGGATCTTATCTGATTCATCATACAGATCGGATGATTCAACATTGCATTTCAAGTCCAATTCAGCGTTGTGTAGATACGGCAGCTTTGATGATTCAGGGTGCTGATGCAATTTCTATCGATAATAATACGCACCATATAGAGATAGTGGAGCAAGGATTATTGGTAGAGCCAGGAAGTTTTGTGCTTGATATTAAACAAGCAGCACCTTACTTTCGTAAACAAGGTGCTTTGGGCTTTATTAACAGTTTTGTGAATAATGCATTGCCGGGAATGAAACATCCAATCACGGGCGTTGTTGATGTCTTGGAGTTGATTTATAACACTCATCCACAACATAAAAATGCTTTAAGCCTAGCAGTCAGTCATGACACTATTCTTGCTGCGATTATTGCAGTCATTTCAGGGCGAAATCATATTCAACAAGCAGACTGGCCAGAAATGATGGAAGGTTTATTTGTATGGTTTGAAGGAGAGAGCTTCATTGAGAGTTCATTGAAGTGGATTTGGCGAGGTGAAGTCAGTCAACTTTCGATTAGGGAGTTTCAGCTTTTAGAAAAATAATGATTGATATCATGTTAGATGCATAAAATAAGTCTTATACAGGCCTTTTTTATATATTGATGATAAAGCATAGACACAAAAAAAGCCCTAATTAGGGCTTTTTTCACATGCATAAATTAGTTAGCTAAAGCTTTAACTTGTGCATTTAAACGGCTCTTATGACGAGCAGCTTTGTTCTTATGGATGATGCCTTTATCAGCCATACGGTCAATAACTGGTACAGTAGTTTTGTACGCTTCTGTAGCAGCAGCATAATCACCAGTAGCAATAGCAGCTAGTGTACGTTTAAGATAAGTACGAACCATAGAACGTAAGCTTGCGTTGTGTTTGCGTGCTTTAACGTTTTGACGAGCACGTTTTTTAGCTTGAGCAGAGTTTGCCACTCGTGCACTCCTTGAAATAGATTGGTCTGGGCGGGCTGAAATTGCAACTGAAATCCAACATCAGAAGAATTATCACCAGCCCGTAAACAAGTGCCATATTGTGATTAACTAAAGCACCAAAGTCAAGTCTTGACATGCTTTGACAACATTTTAGATGCAGATAAATTGAAAAGAAAACGTTAAATTATATGAAACCAAACAGGATTGATTGAAAAATGACTAGGTCGATAGAGAATGCGGTTGTGATTGGTGCGACAGGACTGGTGGGGCGTGAGCTAGTAAAACAATTGAATTTAAATTTAGCCTGTAAGGCAATAACAGTAATTGTACGCCGTGAAGATCAAGAGTTTAAAAAACACTCAAAAATAAAACAGTTTATTCTAGATGATTTTCTATTACTGAATGATGAAGATGTAAATGGCTTTAGTCATGCGTTTAGTTGTTTAGGAACAACCATTAAAAAAGCAGGTTCTAAAGAGCGATTTTATAATATTGATTATGAAATTAATGCTCATTTTGCAGATTTATTCGAAATGACTGAAACACATTATTTATTGGTAAGTGCAATGGGGGCTGATGCTTCATCAAGAATTTTTTATAGTAAGGTGAAAGGTGAGTTAGAACACTATATTCAAGGTCTGGATTTAAAATACATTTCAATTATCCGTCCATCATTATTATTGGGGGATCGTCAGGAAAAAAGAACATTAGAAAGCGCAACACAAAAGCTCTATCAAAAATTTTCACATCTTGTGCCCGATACGTTTAAATATAAACCTGTAAGCGCGGAACAAGTGGCTCAGACTATGGTCGAGGCTGCACAAACACAGACCAACCCATTCGTAATTTATGATAATTTACAAATACAAAATTTCAAATAAGGGAGAGTAACCGTGTCAGTAGCATTTGTCACTTGTGATTTATTAGATGATTTTTCAGAAAATCAGCCAGAAAAAAATATTCAGACACTCATTCCATCGATGGATGGTCATTTTTTTAAAAGTTATGGTGCGCGTAAAAGTTTTGGTGGACAAATTGTGACCGTAAAGTGTCATGAAGATAATTCACGCGTAAAAGAATTACTGGCGACAGATGGCACAGGGAAAGTTTTGGTGGTAGATGGTGGAGCTTCCATGCGTTGTGCACTCATGGGCGATATGATTGCAGAATCTGCAGTTAAAAATCATTGGAATGGTGTGGTGATTTACGGTTGTGTACGTGATGTGGACGCAATTGCTGAATTGGACTTAGGTGTACATGCATTGGCTTCAATCCCGAAAAAAAGTAATCGTAAAGGCATAGGCGAAGTGGATGTACCCTTGTATTTTGGCAGTGTAACGTTTAATGCAGGTGAGTTTATCTATGCGGATAATAACGGCATTGTGGTTTCAAAAGAAAAATTAGTAGATTTATAACACCCATCTTTAAAACTGATTTTTAAATCAGTTAATAAAAGCTCAAGGATAACAAAATGGTGCATCATCAAATTAAAGTCGTTCAGGCATTGGCTTCAACCATTGCTGGAGGTGGACGTGGAGCAACAGGTACAGCTTTTCCAAATCAACCTGAAAAGTTATTAAAACTGTATGAATTTGAAGGTTCGCCATTTTGTCGCCGTGTACGTGAAGTACTGACTTTATTAAATTTGGATTATGAAGTGTTTCCTTGTCCAAAAGGTGGGAAAAAATACCGTAAAATTGTGAAAGACACAGGCGGTAAGTTACGCTTTCCATTTTTAGTGGATGATAATACGGGTGTTTCTATGTATCAGTCTCAAGATATCATCAACTATTTATTTCAGCATTATGGTAAAAGTGGCAAGACGCCAAAAAAATATGCACATTACCCAAAATATCCAGTTGTAGCATTAGCAGGTACATTATTGAATGGCGCACGTGGTGTATGGGTTGATAAAAAAATTATTAATCGTGAAGCGCCTGAACAAGCTCTAGAGTTATGGAGTTTTGAAGCGAGTCCATATTCTCGTATTGTGCGTGGTGTATTAACTGAACTTGAATTGCCTTTTATTTTGCATAATGTGCCTAAAGAGCGCTGGCAAGATCAAGGTCCTGCTGTTTTGCGCCTAAAACCTGGTAAATATGTACCTTTGCAAGGTGGGAAGCGTGAAAAAATTGTAGAGGTGATGGGGCGTGCAAAAAATGATATTCAAGTTCCTTATTTAATCGATCCAAATACAGGCGTTGAGTTATTTGAATCAGAAGCCATTGTGAAATATTTGCAAAAACAATACGGCTAATACTTTTTTCAATAAAATGGTTCAATTGAAAAAGCATCGTTAAGGGTGCTTTTTATTTGTAAAAATATTAGGGGGATGGATGAACTTACAGGAAAGTTATGATTTATATAAACAAAGAATAAAGGCTAATCGAAATTATATAGATTTTAGATTAAAAATAAATCGAATTATAAAAGAGAGGAATTTAATTCCTTTAATGAATGATGCAAAATGGCTTCAATTACAACACTCAATCACTCAGCTCAATTTTCCACCTGCTTATTTTGCAGTCTGATTGATAGATCAATCACTTACGCATGAGTCTATAAAAAATAACGAAGCAACTTTTGAAAAAAGCACCCCTTGGTATTTTGGGGGCTGGAGTCCATATTATCAGCAAGGCATGCCTTATTTTATTAATATTGAATATATGAAAGTGAAACCCTTACTTCGAAAGCATCAAGGACAGTTGGTTGCTGATTTAATTTTAGATGAATGTAATGCTTTTAGGGCATTATTGCTTGATCTGAATATTGCTTTTGAGGAAGATCAGCAATGTTTTAAAATTATGGGCTATGATTTAATTCGTTAAGCATATAGACCATTAGTACCTCCTTTTTTTACTCTTAAAGAAAAATAAAAGGCATTATGTAATAAATCAGTTAGGTACTCGGTATTAAAATAAGTGATCTATAATTTTTTCGCTTTTTTACAATCAGCCACTTGCTAACATGCTAAATTATCTCAATTAACAACAAATAAAGGCATTGATATATGACTCATACTAGAATCCAGCCTGTACTTAATCGACCAGGTGAAAATGCCTTATTTATCGTTTTAGGATTGAATCAGGAAGATTCGATTACAGACACTATTATCGATTTTTCAGCAAATTTTTCAGCCTTAACTCGAAGTTTGACCAATCGTTTTCCAGATGCTCAATTTAGTGCAACGATGGGTTTTAGTTCTCATGCTTGGGATCAACTCTTTCCGAATCAGAGTAAACCGCAGGAATTGGAAACATTTAAAGAGATAAAGGGACCTAAATATACAGCAGTGTCTACTGCTGGAGATTTATTTTTTCATATAAGAGCAGATCGTCAGGCTTTGTGTTATGAGCTGGGGAGTATTATTCAAGAACAGTTGAAAGATGTGACTCATTCCATTGATGAAGTACATGGCTTTCGATATTTTGATGGGCGTGCAATTATTGGTTTTGTCGATGGGACAGAAAATCCCGAACCTGAAATTGCTGCAGAATATGCTTTGGTTGGCGAAGAGGATTTAAGTTTTAAAGGCGGAAGTTATGCTTTTATTCAAAAATATACCCATGATATGGATAAATGGCGCGCATTAAGTGATGAAGAACAAGAAAAAGTGATTGGGCGTAAAAAGTTTAATGATGTTGAGTTGGGTGATGATGTAAAGCCAAACACTGCACATAATGTTGTGAGTAAAGCGCATGATGAGAATGGTAATGAACTCAAAATTATGCGTGCCAATATGCCTTTCTCTAATCCTTCAAAAAATGAATATGGTACTTTATTTATTGGTTATGCACGAAAATTTAGTGTGACACGACAAATGTTAGAACATATGTTTCAAGGGGATGCTGAAGGGAATTTAGACCGCCTTTTAGATTTTAGTACAGCACAAACAGGAACATTATTTTTTGTCCCAACTGTCGATTTTCTTGATGGTTTAGGCGAGTGATTCTGATTAATGATTTAAGTCGTAGAGCGAATCTTTAAAATTGGATTTCTTATATAAACCTTAACAACTTTTTTTAAATGCGAAGTTAAATGGCTTTATATAAGAAATCTATCGTTGTATATGTCTTGAGCTTATTTGAAATCGATTTAATTTTTTATTCTAATTTTGCTATCATCCACAGAGTAAATTATTTGGAATAACACTGATGTTGAATAAGCTCGCAGATTTTTTTAAAGGCAATAAAGAAAGTGCTGAGCAGATGTATCTGCGAGAAAACAATATTCAATTTGATACGGAACAGGGCTATATCGTAGATGGTATTGTGGTTAATTCATTGTCAGAACGATTAGAGTATTTTTCTAATCGTAAGTTAAACAATTTTGATGATTTAAAAGCGTTATTTTATAAAGCTATTTTAATGAATGAAAAGATTGATTTGGAAATTGGATCAAGTCGTTATGTTGCGAGATTGGGAAATACAGAAGAAAATTTACAACAATTGAAGCAAATTATTCAAAAACTTAATGATTATTATAAAAAGTTTAAAAGAGATAAATAAATGGCTTATGCTAAAAACTGGGCGGAAATCGCTGAAAGAGCAAAAGGCTTTATTGATTTTTTACAAGGAGATAATTACTTTTCTAAGCCTTATAAAACAGATAATGACCAATTAATAATAACGGATAGAACAGTTGCTTTGAATTATTTGCTTGAGGATAACGAAGATCAGTTTAGTAGCTGGGAGAATTTATTTAGTACACAATTTCCAGAGAATTTTAGTTTCGAATTAAGTTTAAGAATTCATTACAATTTATCTAAAACGAATTACTATGGTTTTTTTAAGAAAAATTTAAATGGTCTACTTGAAAGATTGGAAATGAATGATGGGATTTGTGTTGCAGAAGAAATGATGGAAATTCATTTTGATAAAATTTTTAATTGTTATGCAAATGATGACTTCCCTCCAATTTGGCAAGAAATTTTACAGGTTTATTATGAAGGTGGTTTGCCATGCGGTTGGAGTGGTATTTATCCTGAAGGTAAAATGGTGGTGTTTAGTAACTTTTAATTAAAAGAGCAATTATGAATAAAATACAATTAAAGTACTCTTATTGAAAATAATGTAAATTCAAGATCTTAATTCCCGATGTGTAGAATTTAAAAGAGAAGATAAGATAAGGAATAAATGTATGGGAACTCATGTGGGTGGATTGATATTGCCATTTCAGGGTAATGAATTACAGGCAGTCGCATTAATTGAAGAATTAGAAGGGAAACCTTTATACAAAAGAGAGCAATGGACATCGGATTTTAATACAGGAAGTGAAGAGGATTTTAGCTTTTATTTAGTAAATGGTTATTTGATATTACATCATGCCGGTTATGTTCATAGCATGTTTTATACACCTGAAATTTGGCAGGAAAAATTTAATCAGATAGGTTTAATGGATCGGATAATTGTTTTTTTACGAGTAGATAGTGCAAATACTGCGGGCTATGCAATCTATGAAAATGCTCAACAAATTCGTTGTTTTGAACAAGCTGATGATGAAAGTTACCAATCAGGAGTAATGCTATCATTTGAACAGCAATGGTTAAATGCACCTGCATTTTATATACATGAATTTGAAGATGAAAATGGTGAGTTGCAGACCAGAAATATTTCTGAATCGGAGTTTAATGAAGATGAAATGGAAGGGTGGGAAGAATATTATAAATGTCGTTATATAGAGGATTATGAAAATTCAGTACATGAATTTGGACTGGCAAGTGTCATACTCAATGAACTTTTATTTGAATTATTTCAGACGAAATATACTTTGGATGATGCTTGTCCTGATGAATTTTTATACAGAACATTGCTTGAACCTAGACAAAAAGAACAAACACGCTCTAAACAAGATTCTAAAAAAAGTTTATGGACAAAATTGACTGATTTATTTAAAAAGTAATTTTATTTAACCAGTAATTCAAACATTGCCTAAATTAGAAAAAATTGCATGCTAAAATATCGCCCATGTCTTTTAGACCCAAAGCGATCTCTATGTTCCAAAAAGAAATTTCTGAACTCAATTTAAAACAACTCAAAGTAGGCGAAAAAAGATGGATCGGCTCAATGCTCGGTTCGTCCGCATCTTTATTATTTAAAGAAATATCAGAAAAGTCAGATCAATTATTTGTATTGGTTGCACGTAATAACCAACACTTGGGGCAATTAGAAAGTGAACTTGAATTTTATGGGGTAAAACCGACGATTTTTCCTGATTGGGAAATATTGCCTTATGATCGTTTATCTCCACATCAAGACATTGTTTCAGAAAGATTATCTATTCTATCTAATATGCCAAAGAAAGGTATATTACTGATTTCAGCCATTACTTTGGCACAACGTGTTGCACCAACCTCATGGGTTTTGGGTGAGCATTTTGATATTAAAGTTGGACAAAAATTTGATTTAGAACAACAAAAATTAAAACTGATTCAAGCAGGTTATCATTTGGTTGATACAGTTTATGATCATGGTGAATTTGCCGTTCGTGGCAGTATCATGGATATTTACGCATCAGGACAAAATTCGCCAATCCGTATCGATTTATTTGATGATGAAATTGATAGCCTGAAATTTTTTGACCCTGAAACGCAAAGAACTACAACAAAACTAGATCGTTTCACAGTTTTACCTGCAAAAGAATTTCCATTGAAAGAAGCTAGGTCTACATTTAGAGATCGTTATGCAGAGAGCTTTCCCACAGCAAATCCAAAGAAAAATCCGATTTATCAAGATGTTTTGGAGGGTATTGCATCTCCAGGATTAGAATTTTACTTTCCACTCTTCTTTAGTAAAGAAGCAATGCAAAATCAAAGTAGCATTACTTCGTACTTACCTAGTAATGCTGTTATCATTACAGATAATTATTTAGATGAAGGTTTAGCAAACTTTTGGAAGGATGTGATGCGTCGTTATGAAGATCGGCGTCATAATATTGATCAACCTTTACTTGCACCTGAAGCATTATTTTTACAATCCAATCAAATTTTTGAATCTTTAAATAATTTTGCAAGAATTATTGCATCGACAGAAGAAATTATTGAAAAAGCAGGTGTGATTAATTTACAGGTTGAGCAGCCGCCGAAACTTCCTGTAGATCCTAAACAAGACAAACCTTTTTCAGCTGTAAAAAAATACATCGATTCAGCGAATCATCCTGTGTTATTGGTTGCTGAAAGTGCGGGTCGTCGAGAAACCCTGAAAGATGCTTTACGACTCAGTCTAGGTGATATTCCTGTTGTTGAGAATTTTGCGGAATTTAAAAAAACGCAGTATTCCATTGCAATCACCAATGCACCACTAGATCGTGGTTTGGTCGTTGTTGGACAACTTTCGGTTATTTCTGAAAATCAACTTTATGAACATCGTGTTGTTCAGCGTCGCCGTAAGCGTCAACAAGATGTTTCAGAAGAATTTCTCATTCGTAGTTTGACTGAATTGAGTATTGGCGCACCTGTAGTGCATATTGATTATGGTGTTGGTCGTTATGCAGGATTGGTCACCTTAAATATTGATGATCAAGACTATGAGTTTTTACAATTAAATTATGCAGATGATGCCAAAGTCTATGTGCCTGTAACCAATCTACATCTGATTAGCCGTTATAGCGGTGGTGATCCAGATTTAGCACCTTTGCATAAACTTGGTACAGATGCGTGGAGTAAGGCTAAGCGTAAAGCTTTAGAGCAAATTCATGATGTTGCGGCGGAATTATTGCATCTTCAAGCGCGCCGTCAAGCAAAACCGGGTATTAGTTTTGATGTTGAACAAAGTGCTTATATGCAATTTTCAAGCGGTTTTGCTTATGAAGAAACCCTTGATCAAGCCAATGCCATTGAAGCTGTTTTACATGATATGCAACTGGCAAAACCTATGGATCGGTTGGTCTGTGGTGATGTTGGTTTTGGTAAAACTGAAGTGGCAATGCGAGCAGCTTTTGTTGCTGTACAAAATAATAAACAAGTCGCGGTACTTGTACCCACAACACTCTTAGCACAACAGCATTTTGAATCGTTTAAAGATCGATTTGCAGATTGGCCCATCCGAATTGAAGTATTATCTCGCTTTGGGACAAATAAAGCGCATACCAAGACCATTGAAGATTTAGCGGATGGCAAAGTAGATATCGTGATTGGTACACATAAAATTTTGCAAGAAAGTATCCAATTTAAAAATCTAGGTTTAATGATTGTTGATGAAGAACATCGCTTTGGGGTACGTGACAAAGAGCGTATTAAAGCGATGCGTGCTGATGTGGATATGTTGACATTAACAGCCACGCCAATTCCAAGAACGCTAAATATGGCATTTTCAGGAATGCGAGATCTATCTATTATTGCCACACCACCTGCACGTCGTTTAGCGGTTAAAACCTTTGTATTAGATCAAACCAATGAAACGATGAAAGAAGCGATTCTGCGTGAGTTATTACGTGGTGGTCAGGTTTATGTTCTGCATAATGAGGTTGATAGCATTGAACGTGCCGCAGAGAATATTCGTGATTTAGTGCCAGAAGCACGTGTCGCTGTTGCACATGGTCAAATGCGCGAGCGTGAACTCGAACAAGTGATGCAACAGTTCTATCATAAAGAATATAACGTATTGGTGTGTTCAACCATTATTGAAACAGGGATTGATGTTCCAAATGCCAATACGATTATTATTGAACGTGCAGATAAATTGGGCTTAGCGCAATTGCATCAATTGCGTGGGCGTGTTGGGCGTTCACATCACCAAGCTTATGCCTATTTAATGGTGCCTTCAATTAAGGGTTTAAAAGGTGATGCTGAAAAGCGTTTAGATGCCATTCAACGTGCTTCGAATTTAGGTGCGGGCTTTATTCTGGCAACAGAAGATCTTGAGATTCGTGGTGCAGGTGAATTATTGGGTGAACAGCAAAGTGGTTCAATGCAAGCTATTGGTTATAGTTTGTATATGGAAATGTTAGAGAAGGCGACCAAAGCGATCCAACAAGGAAAAACGCCAAACTTTGATTCACCTTTATTGTTAACTGCAGAAATTAATCTACATATGCCAGCTCTGATTCCTGATGATTATCTAGGAGATGTGCATCAACGCTTACTGTTCTATAAGCGTATTAGCAATACAGATACCCAAGAGAAGCTTGATAATATTCGAATGGAGTTGATCGATCGTTTTGGTGTGCCACCACAATCGGTTAAACAACTGTTTCATGTGCATCAAATTCGAATTAAAGCAGAACAATTAGGTATTACGAAAGTTGATATTGGTGCAAATGGTGGGTATGTTGAATTCTCTCCAGATACGCCCGTACAAGCAATGAGTATTATTCAATTAATGCAAAAGCATCCTACTTATTATCGTATGGAAGGTGGGCAACGATTGAAAGTCATGGTGATGCTAGATGAGTATGAAAAGCGTATTCAGTTTATTTTAGATTTGCTCAATAAATTATTGAATGAGTTGAATTAATATTAGGCTAAAGTTCTATAAATGGCTAAAATTGCACGGTTAAATGCGTGATTTTGGCTTTTTAAATAGGCAAATAAAAGGCTTGAAATATTTATGAGAATCTTTATTGGGTTTATGTGATCGCTTTCGGGTCAAACTGTATTTATTTGTACTAAAACACAATACTAATAATATTCAGGCTAAAACTGATGTGGTAGTATTAGCCATCCTTCTAATTTTGCGTCATTTATAAAGATATGTTTAGTTTGCATCCACAACTTGCTCAAGATACTTTTTTTGTCGGCGACTTTCCGCTTTCAACATGTCGTTTAATGAATGATATGCAATTTCCATGGCTTATTTTAATTCCGCGTGTACCTGGAATTACAGAGCTATATGAGTTGAGTCAGGCAGATCAAGAACAATTTTTACGTGAATCTAGTTGGTTATCTAGCCAGTTAGCACGTGTATTCCGTGCAGATAAAATGAATGTTGCAGCACTTGGAAACGTTGTTCCTCAGTTGCATTTTCATCATGTTGTACGTTATCAAAATGATGTTGCTTGGCCTAAACCAGTTTGGGGTACGCAAGCTGTTCCATATAATAGCGATGTTTTGGCTCATATGCGTCAAACGTTAATGTTGGCTTTACGTGGACAAGGTGATATGCCATTCGATTGGCGTATGGACTAAGAAAAAATTGCACAAGGATGTTGTGCTGTAATTAGAAATTGGAGTGAATGAGTTAGTGCCACTAGATCGTATGCTTGATAAAGATCCAAGGCAATTTGAAGTATTCCAACGCTTAATGGGATACATGATCGTTGCTTTGATAGTGGTTGTATATTACTTCACTTCACCTATTGCACATTATCAAATTTATTTTCCTTTTGTTTTACTGTTTATTTTTTTGATCACGCCTAAGTTATCGCGCTGGATTCAATATAAATTTGACAATCAAGTTCGTAAAAAAGTTTATTTTATTATAGATGTTGTTGTTGTCGCATCAGCACTGGCAGCAGTGCATTTAAGTTTAGTTGTGACATTTGTCCTATTATTTGGCCTGATCTACACTGCAATTAATAATAAAGTTTCATTTATGATGGGTTCACTTGCGAGCCTGATTGCAATACTCGTTTTTTATATCAATATTATTTTTATCTTTGGTTTTGAAGATTATTTTCAGCAAACTAGTGTTGAACTTTCTGTTTTATCCTTTTTAAGTATTATGATTTTTATCAATATCGGTAATTATTACCAAAATAGACGTGCCAAGCTTATTGGTGTTCAGAAAGATAATTATTTTAAAGAAATGAATCGTTATATTGAACTCTCAAACCAATTGAGCCGTTATGCACCTTTGCAGCTTTGGCAGTCTATTATGCGAGGCGAGTCAGAAGCAAAATTAGAATATAAACGTAAGAAAATTTCGATTTTTTTCTCAGATATTCAAGGTTTTACTGAGCTATCAGAAACATTAATTCCAGATGACTTAGCTTTCTTACTGAATGATTATTTAAGTCATATGACTGAAATTGCCAAGCAATATGGTGCAACCATAGATAAATTTATGGGTGATGCAATTTTAATCTTTTTTGGCGATCCTGATTCTCAAGGCGTTGAGCAAGATGCAAAAAATTGTGTAGATATGGCAATTGCGATGCGTCAGCAGATGAAATTTCTGCGTGAACGTTGGATTAAAATAGGTTACGCACCTTTGCATATCCGTATGGGGATTAGTACGGGATATTGTCACGTTGGTAATTATGGGGCTGTACACCGTATGGCCTATACCATTGTTGGGCGTGATGCGAATTTAGCAGCGCGTTTACAGGGTGCGGCAGAAATAGATGAAATTTTAATTTCAGATGAAACGTATAAGCTCATTAGAAATGATTATTTATGTGCGCCTAAGACACCAGTTGAATTAAAAGGAATTCAAGGTCTTGTGAAAACATGGCAGGTGATGGAGCGCTATGAACAAGATCGTAATGAGCATCAACAGTGGTTTGATTATGAATATAAAGGTTTTCATTTGGTATTGAATTTGGAAGAAGTTCAGAATTATGAGTATCCAGAATTGGTTGATGTCTTGGAAAAAATGATTGAACGGATTCAATTACAGCAACAACTGACCAATGCTCAAGGTATAGCAAGATTGAATTTGGAAGATGAGATTAAATCACCGTATTCAATTTAATAAATCATGATCTTAAAATAAATATTTGAGTAAAGCTTAATCTGTCTCTAAATTAAGTGCAAAAAATAAAACCACTCATTTGAGTGGTTTTATTTTATCTGAGAAAGCTAAAATAATTAGTGATTTTCTGAAGCATGGTTGATGGTGTATTTAGGAATTTCAATTTCTAAATCTTCATCAGTGATTTGAACTTGGCAAGAAAGACGTGAATCTGGCTCTAGTCCCCATGCGCGATCCAGTAAATCTGCTTCTACATCATCCATTTCATCAAGGTTATCAAAACCTTTACGAACAACAATATGGCAAGTGGTACATGCTTTAGACATATCACAAGCATGTTCTATTTTGACACCATTATCCAGCAAACTTTGGCACAAGTTGGCATTTGGCTCAACTTCAAACTCAGCACCATTTGGGCAAATCACGGCATGAGGTAAAACTTTAATACGTGGCATAATCTGTACCTATAAATTAGTTTGAGTTTGACCAATCGTCAAGTTTTGTGCCTTTTAATGCATGATCAATATGTTGATTCATACGTGCGGCAGCAAAGGCATCACTATGAACTTTCAGTTGTTCTACAGCAGCTTCAATCGCCGTAATGTCCGTTGTTTCCAATTGCTGTTCAAGTTTGATTTTTGCTTGATTCAATTGATTCAATTGATCATCGGACAAAAGTGCAAAATCAACTTTTAAAGCTTGTACTAAAGCTTCAAGTTCACGTTGCGCTTCAACTTTGGTTTCCTGTAAGTGACGAAGATTTTTATCTTCTTCAGCAAACTTATAACCATCAATTAGTAAGCGTTGCATATCATCATCAGACAAGCCATAAGAAGGCTTAATATCAATAAATGCATTGACACCAGACGTTGTTTCTTTGGCTGCAACACTGAGTAAGCCATCTGCATCAACTTGGAAAGTCACTTCAATTCGTGCTTGACCAGCAGTCATAGGTGGAATGCCATGTAAGACAAAGCGACCTAAACTACGGCAATGTTCAACTAAATCACGTTCACCTTGCACAATATGAATCAACATGGCTGTTTGGCCATCTTGATAGGTGGTGAATTCTTGGCGACGTGCAACAGGAATGGCTGTATTACGAGAGATTAAGCGTTCAACCAAACCACCCATAGTTTCTAAACCAAGTGAAAGTGGGGTAACATCAAGCAATAAAGAACCATCTTGGCTGTTCCCAATCAATTGATTCGCAGTAATTGCAGCACCAATTGCAACAACTTCATCTGGATTAATTGTACATAGTGGTTCTTGTTTGAAAACTTCACGAACTACATTTTGAACAGCATAAGAACGTGTAGAACCACCAACTAAAACAACATTTTGAATGTCATCTAGATCAAGTTTCGCATCACGTAAAACACGTTTACAGACACTGATGGTTTTATCTAAAGCCACTTTAATGATATCTTCAAATGTTGTTCGATCTAATGTTAAAACCAGATCTAAAACTTTTAAATCAACTGTATTTTTATCACTTAAAGCTTCTTTAGCCTTACGCGCAGAAACAATAAAGTGTGCATATTCTGCATCATCTAATGTTTCAATTTTGAGTTGTTTTTTTGCCCATTTCACGATTAAGCGATCTAAGTCATCGCCACCGAGTGCTGTGTGACCACCCGTAGCTAGAACCTCAAAAACGCCTTGTGAGAAACGTAAAACTGAAACATCAAATGTACCGCCACCTAAGTCATAAATCACATAGTTGTTATCAGTGGCTAGGTTGGTTTCTTGATCTAAACCATAAGCAACGGCAGCTGCTGTAGGTTCATTTAATAAACGTAAAACATTCAGACCAGCCAATTGGGCTGCATCACGTGTCGCTTGACGTTGAGCTTCATCAAAATAAGCAGGAACAGTAATGACTGCACCATTAATCGGATTTTTTAAACTTGTTTCAGCACGTTCTTTTAATTGGATTAAAATTTCAGCAGAAATTTCAACAGGTGTTTTACGCCCTTGGTTGGTTTCAAAAGCAGGCATCTGATTATCTTCACCGACCAAAGTGTACGGGTGTTGAAATTTAATGTCCGCTTTTGAGCGACCCATGAAACGCTTTACAGAAACCAGTGTATTTTTAGGATCTGTAGTAATGAAGGGCTTAGCCGCATCACCATATTCTGTGGTATTTTTTGAATAATGAACAATAGAAGGAAGTAATACACGACCATGCTCATCATTCAGAACTTTGGCTTGACCAGAAAGCACCGTGGCAACTAAAGAGTGGGTTGTACCTAAGTCTATGCCAATTGCAATACGGTGTTCATGTGGCGCACTTGATTGTCCAGGTTCTGCAATTTGCAAGAGTGCCATGTGTTAAATCCCTTGAAAATAAGTCAAAAAAGTAAAATTAATAGTCATCATCTAAATCAAAATCTTCATCATCAAGCATGTGATCTTCTGCTTTATTGATGTCATTCATAACTTTTTGGAAAAAGCGTAATTTACGAACAGTGTCGCGTGCTTCAGCCCAGTCTTCATCTACGTAATCAATTTTAAACTCACGAACTAAACCTTCAATCCACTGATTTACTTCATTTTTCAATGATTGTAATTGCTCAGTATCCGTTGCTTCATCAAGTTGTTCACGAATTTCTAATGCAGATTGTAAAAACTCAAAATCACTGATCGATTGATCTAAATGGTGGTCTTGCTTTTTGAGTGCAAGTAAATAGGCTGCACGACTGTCAACGTTCGATAAAGTTTTGAATGCTTGATTGATTTCGCTTGATTTAATCAAGGCTTGATCTTTGTCTTCAGCTTTATCAGGATGATATTGTTGCTGCAAATTTAAAAAATGAGTCTTTAAGTTTGCTAAATCAATATCGAGTGCTACAGGGAGATTGAACAACTCAAAATGATTCATTGGAAATACTCATCCGCGATTTTAAAGAGAATAAATGTGATTAAAACAGTGCATAACACTGTTTTAAGGGAAAAAGAAAGTTAATGTGTTTTAAACTGTGAAAGATTCACCGCAACCACATTCTCCCTTTTTATTGGGGTTATTGAATTCGAAACCTTCATTAAGACCATTTTTTACATAGTCCATTTCCATGCCTTCTAAATAGACAAGGCTTTTCGGATCAACGAAAACTTTCACACCAAACTGTTCAAAAGCTTGGTCATGTAAATCGATATCATCTACAAATTCAAGTACATAAGCCAAACCAGAACAGCCTGAAGTTTTCACGCCAACGCGAATACCTTCACCCTTACCGCGATTTTTTAAGTAATTGCTGATATGAGTTGCAGCACTTTCGGTTAGATTGATCATGAAAACTCCATTTATCAACTGGGTAAAATTAAACTTTTACTTTTTTGCTACGATAGTCTTGTACAGCGGCTTTGATTGCATCTTCAGCAAGAACAGAGCAGTGTACTTTTACAGGTGGTAGCGCAAGTTCAGTCGCAATGTCAATATTTTTAATGGCTTGAGCTTGATCTAAAGATTTACCTTTTAACCATTCTGTAACCAATGAACTAGAAGCAATTGCTGAGCCACAACCATAAGTTTTAAAACGTGCTTCTTCAATAATGCCATCGTCATTCACTTGGATTTGAAGACGCATAACATCGCCACATGCAGGTGCACCGACCATACCTGTACCAACATTTTCAGCATTTTTATCTAAAACACCAACATTACGAGGGTTTTCGTAATGATCAATTACTTTTTCGCTATAAGCCATGATGCGTCTCCAAACCTCGGGGTCAGCCGTTGATAACAATAATTGTTAACGACGAATATTCTTAATAAATATATGGGGGCATCTGAGTGATTTACAATTGAATAAAATCACAAAGATGCCTTCAAATGATTAGTGTTCAGCCCATTCAACTGTGCTTAAATCAATACCGTCTTTGTACATATCCCAAAGTGGAGAAAGATCACGCAATTTTTGTACAGCAGCTTTCGTCACTTCTAATACATGATCAATATCTGCTTCAGTGGTGTATTTACCAAAGCTGAAACGAATTGAACTATGAGCAAGCTCATCAGACAAACCTAATGCACGAAGTACATAAGATGGTTCAAGTGTTGCAGAAGTACATGCAGAACCTGAAGAAACTGCAGCATCTTTCAATGCCATCATCAATGATTCGCCTTCAACGAAGTTAAAGCTGACGTTGAGATAGTTTGCAACGTTGAATTCTGGGTGACCATTCAGGAAGACTTGTTCTAAACCTTGTAGACCATTCCACAATCTGTCACGCAATACACGTAAACGCGTTTGTTCAGCATGTAAGTTTTTACCTGCAAGTTCAAATGCTTCACCCATACCGACAATTTGGTGAGTAGGGAGGGTACCAGAACGCATACCACGTTCATGACCACCGCCATGCATTTGTGCTTTAAGGCGAACACGTGGGCTACGGCATACAAAAAGTGCACCCATGCCTTTTGGTCCATAAATCTTGTGAGCAGAGAAGCTCATTAAATCAACTTTCATCGTAGAAAGATCGATTTCAACTTTACCTGCGGCTTGAGCAGCATCTACATGGAAATAGGTTTTATTAGCACGAGTTAATTCGCCAATTGCGGCAACATCTGTCACTGTACCAATTTCATTGTTAACCATCATCAGGGAAACAAGAATGGTGTCTGGACGAAGTTCAGCTTTAACCATTTCTGGTGTAATCAAACCTGTTTTTGGTTCAGGTTCAATATAGGTAATCTCGAAACCTTCTTGCTCTAATTCACGGCAAGTATCTAAAATTGCTTTGTGTTCAATTTTACTGGTAATAATATGTTTGCCTTTAGATACATAAAACTGAGCAACACCTTTTAGTGCAAGGTTGTCAGATTCTGTCGCACCAGATGTCCAAACGATTTCACGAGGATCTGCTTTAATTAAATTAGCAACTTGTTCGCGTGCATATTCAATTTTTTCTTCTGCTTGCCAACCATAAGCATGTGAACGAGACGCTGCATTACCAAATGTACCGTCAAACGTTAAACACTCCATCATGCGTTCTGCGACTTGAGGATCGACAGGTGTCGTTGCTGCGTAATCAAGATAAATTGGACGTTTCATGTCAAATACCTGTAACCGATAAAAGGGCTGAATCAAAACTTGCTGGATTTTGGCGAATGGCAACGGTTTGTACATTGTCACGAGCGACGAGATCAGCAAGAGAAATTTTAGCTAAATAATCGGCAATGTGGAGGGAGAGTTCTTGCCATAAATCATGCGTTAGACACATCGCACCATTTTGGCAGTTGCCTTTATGGTCGCAACGAGTTGCATCTACAGTTTCGTTTACAGCTTCAATGATTTCTAAAACAGTAATTTCGCTAGCACTACGCGCAAGATGATATCCACCATTTGCACCACGTACACTGGAAACTAAGCCGTGACGCTTTAATTTTGCAAATAATTGCTCTAGATAGGCAACTGAGATCGTTTGGCGTGTTGCAATTTCTGCAAGCGTGATCGTTTGTTCAATTGGCTGCAAAGCTAGGTCTAGAAGAGCAGTCACTGCGTAGCGACCGCGAGTGGTTAAGCGCATGATTCGATACACATGTTTAGACTAGATGCTTTGATTTTATGAATCCTGACTAAATTAGTCAAGTATTTTCTATTGAATTCCTACTAAATTTGTCAGGATTCTTCATATTAATTGTAAATTGATGTTTGTTCTTAAAATTAATTAAAAATTACATATAAATTGTACACTATTAACATAATAAATAGAATTCCAGTTACATAAAAAGCCACGCTCATGCGCTTTTTGCTTTTTTCAAGTTTTTTAACGCGATTTTGATATTGCTTAACTTCAACTTGTAATGTGTTGATTCTAGAACGTTGTTGATCAATTTTTTCTAATAAAGGAGCAATTCGTTTTTTTGAAGCGGTTGTTCGTTGATCATCATCAGGGTTGGTCAGCCATTTTGTCCAATCCGACATTAATTTGGGCATGGTTAAATGCATGACTAAATCACGAAATTCATCTTTTAAAGTTGAATCACCCTCTAAACGCATTTTTTTCATACTGCGTTTATTGGCAAATACAAAGATTTGAATAAAATCAATGATGGTACTGCTAATTGAAAGATCAACAGATTTTTCAGGTTCTTTTAAATCAAACAAAATCCCTTTGTCTGTGAACTGAATATAAAAATCAAAATAAGGAATGTAGCTATTCATTCGGATCGTGATTTGTTGTTCGACAAATTTTTTGGCTTGTAAGCGAACAACACGATCATGCTTCAATACGAAAGAATATATTGTCTCTAATATAATCATGACAATGTTCAGCAACAAACGAGTTTGACCTTGTTTTTGTTGCGAATCATCCATAAAAAAATCCTATAGCTAAAATAGAGAATCCAATCTCATTAAATTGTGATGGAGCGTTAACGTGTGCAAAAATAACAATACTTTGCTTTGTAGAACAGTTTTACAAAACGTTCAAGAGCTTTATTTGTTAATATAATGGTATTTTGTACATAATTAGCCACGAAAGCCAAAAAAACATTGAGGAGTTTAAGTCTATGGGAATAGATAGTAAAGATGATCACATAGAAAATTCTGAAGAAAATGTGAAAGATATGAACCAAGTGAGCTCTAAATCATCTCGTAAAGCAGCATTAGATTTTAGAAAATATACAAAACAAATTTGGTTGGCAGGTTTAGGCGCTTTTTCTAGAGCAGAAGAGGAAGGTAATAAGTTATTTGATACTTTAGTCAAAGTCGGTGAAGAGTTAGAGTCGAAAACTGTCGATTTAGCCGATGATGCTGTCAATAAAGTTGCAGAAAAAACCAAAGAATCTGTGACTGATACTAAAGATAAAGTTGAAAAGCTATTAGACCAACGTGTAAATCATTCATTAAATCGAATTGGTTTAGTGACTGCAAAAGATTTAAAGCATTTAGAAAATTTGATTTTAGAGTTGCATTCTAAGGTAGATGCTTTGGTTGAAGAAAATCAAAAATTGAAAGAAAAAATACAAAAAAAATGATGATGAGATAAAGGAAATCCCTATTTTTGCATTTTTTGTCGGTTATTTTTGTGAAAAGCGAGTTTGTAGTCTTGCGTTTTCCCCCAAAGCATTGCTATAAAGTCGTCATGGCCTTTTAAACTACAGCCTTGAATCTTAAACGAACGATATAAGAGGACGTAATCTTCATGAATAAATCAGAATTAATCGACGCGATTGCAGAGAAAGGGGGATTGTCTAAGTCCGATGCTGGTAAAGCATTAGATGCGACTATTGCTTCAATTGGTGAAGCATTGAAACAAGGTGACACTGTCACTTTAGTGGGTTTCGGTACATTTAGCGTTAAAGATCGTGCAGCTCGCACGGGTCGTAACCCTAAAACTGGTGAAGAACTACAAATTAAAGCAAGCAAAGTACCTAGCTTTAAAGCAGGTAAAGGTTTAAAAGATTCTGTAGCATAATCTTTTAGTTGCCAAAACGCGCCTTTATGGCGCGTTTTTTATGAAATATCTAAAATTATAATGTATTGCGCATTCATTCATTTTCGAATATCAGTTAGAATCCGTACGAAATAAAATATTGGAATACTTATGGAATCGTTTCGTAAAGTCATAAGGGGTTGGCTCGGTAAACTCCTACTCATTTTATTTTTAGCTCCTTTGGCTTTAGTCGGTATTGAGGGGTATTTTAGTGGGGGACAAAAAGCAGACGTAGCCAAAACAGTCAATGGTCAAGATATCTCTAAAAAAGACCTAGAAGCTCAGACGAAAAATTATAAAGATCAGTATTTATCAATGGCTCAGGGTGATGAGTCTTTATTGAATCAATCTTTTATTCAAAATGCTGCACTGGATGGTTTAATTTCACGTGCGCTTTTAATTCAACAGGCTGACAAACTGGGCATTTCATTAAGTGATTCTCAAATTGAACAAATGTTGGCACAACAACCAAGTTTCCAAGAAAATGGTAAATTTTCAGAAAACTTGTATGGTAATTATCTTCGTTCTATTGGTATGACCAGTCAGGCACTCATTGCAAATTTACGCCAAGATCATGCTTTGAAAATGCTGACAAGCAGCATTCTTGATAATTCTTTGGTGAGTAAGCTTGATGTTGAACAAATTTCGAATCTGCAATCAGAGAAGCGTAATTTATTTTTATCTAGTGTGAAATTAGATGATTATAAGAAAAATGTTCAGGTTTCAAATCAAGAAATCACAGATTATTACAACAAGCATAAAGATCAGTTTAAACAAACAGCTTCGGTTGATGTTGATTATGTAGTTTTAATGCCTGCAATGGTGGCTAAGCCAAATGTGACACCAACAGATGCAGAATTGAAACAAGCGTATACGCAATTTGTAGATAAGCAAAATAAAGATGCAAAACGTGAAGTTAAGCATATTTTAATTACAACAGATTCTCGTTCTGCGGCTGATGCTGAAAAGCTTGCAAATGAAGTTTATGCAAAAATTCAAGCGGGTATGCCATTTGCCCAAGCTGCAGCGCAATTTTCAGAAGATCCAAGCTCTAAAACAAAAGGCGGTTCATTAGACTCGTATGTTGCTGGATTCTTTGGGGATACTTTTGATAATGCTGTAAACACCTCTAAAAATGGTCAAGTTTCAAAACCTGTTAAAACTCAATTTGGTTATCATTTAATTGAGGCAAATACAGTTGCAACTGCGATTCCTTCTTTTGAAGAGAAAAAAGCAGATTTAATTGCAGACGTGATCAAGGCTAAAACTGCTAATATTTACTCAGATACAGTAAATAGTTTAAATGAGTTGGTCGTAAGTGGTGATGCTTTAGATGCCATTCCACAAGAAGTGAAAGACGCAAAAATTACTTCTGTGAATGCAGTGTCATTGTTAACAAAAGATCCAATTTTGTCGGATCCTAACGTTAAAATAAAACTATTTAACGATGATGTTAAAAATGGTGACAGAAATGCATCAAGCAATATTCAGTTGGCGAATGGTGATACTGTTTGGGTAAAAGTGCGTAATTACCATGAAGCAGGTGTACAACCTTTAGCTCAAGTGACTGCAAAAGTAAAAGCTAAACTGATTGATCAAAAAGCTTATGAAGCTGCAAAAGCGAAAGTCGCGACGATGTTGACGGACTTTAAAGCACAACCTGCTCAGCAAGTGTTAAGCAAACATGCATTGGCATTTGAACACGCAGGTGTATTTACACGTTCACAAGGTTTAAAACGTGAAATTGAACGTGTTGCTTTCAGTGTGCCCGTTCCAAAAGCAGGGATGTGGTCTGTTGCAACAGTATCATTACCCAATGAAATGGTTGTCGTTGCTGTTGCTGAAGTAACTAAAGCACCTGTTGATTCTCTTACACCTGCTCAAATTCAAGAGTTGGCGAAGCTATATCAACAATTGCGTGGTCAACAAGCATTGGCAGATTACACAGAATACTTAAAATCGCATGCTAAAATTAAATAATTAATTGATTTAAAAAAAGCGCTAAGGCGCTTTTTTTATTGCTTCATTTTTTCAGAATTGGATATTTATAAGCTTTTGATTTTAGATTATAAAAAATAGACCTTTTAAATAGCCTAAGCTTTAACCATTTTTTTAACCTTGTTGTTTATATTGACTAGGACTGAGTTCAAACTGCTTTTTAAAGGCTTGACTAAAAGCTGTTTCAGAAGAATAACCCACTTGATGCGCAATTTGTTGGATGGAAAGTTGACCTTGTTTAAGCAGTTGGCTGGCTAAACGTAAACGATGCTGTTGCAGATATGCCAGTGGTGTCTCACCAACAATTTGATTAAATAAACTGGCGAACTTAGAGCGGGACATACAACATTTTTCGGCTAAGCTTTCTACAGTCCAAGCAAGTTCAGGTTGACTGTGAATTACAGCCAATGCATTTGCAAGTTCAGGATGAATCAGTGCATTCAGCCAGTTGTTTTGATCATCTTGCAGTTGTTGAATATAGTCACGTACACATTCAATCATCATAATACTGACAATATGATCCATAATTTTATTACGACCCGCAGATGCACGCTGTGTTTCGGATGACACAAAATAAAGCCCAATTCTGAGCCACTCAGGTGCATCATGACTCAATGCATTTTGAATATGTAGGTAGGGTGGTAAGGCATTAACCAAAGGGCGAGCCATAATTGCATTCATTTGACAACGCACAGTGAGAATTAAGGTTTTTTCATGCTCACCTTGTCCAAATTCAATTGCATCATGTCTTAAACCATTAAATAAAGGCTCAATATTGATGGATTCAAGTAATTTATGATTTGCTTGGCTCATCACTTGATGTTCAAGCCCCGAAGGAATGAGCAGCATATCTCCTGTTTGTAGCGTTAAACGAAGCTGATTTGGAAAACTAAGATGTGCTTGTCCGTAAAGCACAATATGAGCAATTACAGCTGATTGTTCAGGACTATAAAAAGACCAGTTTCCTTTAGTCTGTAAATAAATATATTCAGAATGAATGAGATGAATATCCTCAAAAATTTTGCTTAATGCATCCATAAAATGAGTTCAATATCCTATTTTTATAAGCATATAAAATAAATAAAAATAATACATGTGCGAAAAGGACAAATGCGATGTAGAAGATGCCAAAGACTTTTTCATAGGTTTTTTGGACGCTTACAACTGTCTTTGTACGCTTGAATATTGAAATATATACATAAGCAGTAATATATGGAAGATGAAGCGATGAATGCACCAGTACAAATTACAGAACAACAATTACATGACGCTGTTGCTAAATCAGGATTAGCACTCGATAAAAAGCGCTATTTGTGGGCGATTAGTCCATCATTACCTGTTATTGGGATTGGGATTCTAGCAGGTTATCAATTTGCACCACGTCCGTTGAAAAAATTATTCGCAATTGGTGGTCCTTTAGTTTTACATGTGATTATTCCAACAATTGATACGCTGATTGGTAAAGATAAAAACAATCCAACTGCTGAAGATATTAAACTCCTTGAACAAGATCCTTATTATGCACGCTTGGTCAAAACATTTATTCCCTTACAATATATCGCCAATGTATATGCATGCTACTTAGTGAGTCGTAAAAATACTTCACTATTAGATAAAATCTTGTTGGGAATGTCGATGGGAGCAATCAATGGGATTGCCATTAATACAGCGCATGAACTTAGCCATAAATCTAGTCGTATCGATCATTTACTCTCACATTTGGCACTTGTACCATCAGCGTATAATCATTTCCGTATTGAACATCCGTATGGGCACCATAAGCGTGCTGCAACGCCAGAGGATCCTGCATCTTCAAAAATGGGCGAAACATTCTATGAGTTCTTACCACGGACAGTGATAGGCTCATTTAAATCTGCGGTTGAAATAGAAACACGCCGTTTAAAACGTAAAAATTTATCTTTCTGGTCGAAAGACAATGAGCTTTTGCAAGGGTGGAGTATGACGGCAGCTTTTCATGGTTCAATGATTGCCTTATTTGGCAAAGAGACGATTCCTTACTTATTGACGCAATCTGCATATAGTATTGGTTTATTCGAAATCATTAATTATATTGAACATTATGGTTTGTTGCGTCAAAAAGATGAACAAGGTAAATATGAGCGGACGATGCCTGAACACAGTTGGAACAATAATAATATTGTGACCAATCTATTCTTATATCAATTACAGCGCCATTCAGATCATCATGCTTATCCAACACGTCCATTCCAAGCATTGCGACATTTTGATGAAGCGCCGGAACTGCCAAGTGGATATGCAAGTATGCTGTTACCCGCACTTATTCCATCTTTGTGGTTTAAGATGATGGATAAGCGAGTATTTGATCATTATCAAGGGGATTTAAATAAAGCCAATATTCATCCAAAACGACGCACAAAGCTTTTTAAAAAATTTGGTGTTCTGGATAAGTTACTCAGCTAAACAGTATCTTAGGTATAAAAAGGGCTCATTTTGAGCTTTTTTTACGTCTGATATAGATCTAAAACTATTTTGATGGAAGTTTGACTAATTCTTAGTGAGGTAGGAGTTCATTTTAGTAACATGAGTTAAAAATATGATGATAGCAAGTAAAAATTAGGCATTGTCTGTAGAGTGAATATAAGAATAACAGGGCTCTGTAGATAATAAAATTTTTAAAATATTAAGTACTCGTCATTATCTATTTAATATGTGTTTTTAGTAGAAAAAATAGCCTGATAATCATTAAATTAATGTGATATTTATTATTTTCTAATAAAAGTGGACATTAACCATGAGTAGAGAAAATACGACTTTTTCCTTAACAGGGTATGAGGTTTTATTTGAATTTTTCCAACGTTTAGATATACAACTTTTTAGCGGGGTTACAGGAGGAGGAGTCATACATTTTCTTAAATACATCTCTCCTTGGTCAGAATTAAAAAATAATGGAACTCGTTTTTTTACTTTAGCAGAATATAGTGCAGGTTTTGTACCCTTAGGATATTACTTATCTACTGGAAAAATTGCAGCCAGTGTAGCAACTCTAGGAGCGGCAACAAAACTTCTTACATGTGGACTGAGTGATGCTAAATTACATGATATTCCAGCTGTATATATTGTCCCTGCTTATGATAAAGACTTATTTGGAAAAGCTCCGTTACAAGATAGTTCATCGCTTGGGAATAATATGATTGAGCAACTTAAAGCTGAATCACCTGAAAGTGTTTTTGTTTTTGATGATGTAACAACGATTAAAAATTTATTGGTTTTAGCTGAAGAACGATTATTTAACTCTAAACCTATTGTTTTTGTTCTTATCCATTCTGTACTCTCACAGCCTATTTTAAATACTAAAGATGAAATAAAAATATTTCATCCAAAATTTAAGGAGTATTTGAGCTTAGAAATGAAAATGTTTGTTTCTAAACTTATAAAAATGTCTAAAAATAAAAAAATTACAATTTTAGTTGGTGAGGAAATGGCAAGATATTCGAATGCCAAAACTCTCTTGAATAACCTTGCTGATAAAATAAAACCTTATTTAGTATGGAGTATGAATGGGGCAAATGCAGTAGATCGAAATAATCCATATTCTTATGGATACCTTGGATTTGGTGGTAACGACTTGGCGATTAACCACTTTCAGAATCTGAATGAAGACGATGTCCTATTGGTATTGGGCGCTTGCCCAGATGAATATACCGTTAATTTAAAAAACTTTACAGCGGGTTCAACTTTTTTCTGTGGGCATATTTTAAATGCCTATGGCCAAATTAATCAGACATTTGAACACCGTGCTCAGAATGAGTATATCCATTTATATGCTGCTTTAGATGAATTGATTTCTGAGTTACTAAACCAAGAACATATTTTTGAAAACTTAAATGCCCCAGTAGCTCCATTGAATTTGAATATTCGACAAATTACTCCTCCTTGTCAGAAATATGTAAATATGGAACATTTTTATCAACAGATAGATTTATGGTGGCCAGAAAAATCAATAGCGTTTAGTGATGTGTGCCTAGCTTATAAAGATCGTCAATATGTAACTCAACGACCTCATAATAACGTTGATTTCTATTCACTTTATAGAGGTTCTGCAATGGGATATTCACTGGGTGCAGCTATTGGCGCAAAATTAGCTAAACCCACTCAGCATGTCTTTATTTTCACGGGTGACGGTTGTTTTAAATTGTTTTCAGGATCATTAGCAGAAGCTGCACATTTAGGAATCACTCTATTTGTTTTGAATAATCAGATGTTCTCAATTGTAGAGCAGGGATTAAAGACAATTTTAAGCGAAACATCGCCTGAATATTGGCATGCAAGTGTTATTCCAATTGACTATTGCTTATTGGCTCAAGCAAACGGTTGGCAAGCCAGAAAATTAAATCCAGATTTATCTAATCTGAGCGAAATTTTAAATATAGCTCTTGATTGTAAACAATCATTATTAGTAGAGATACCTGTTGATCCCGATCAATTGCTAGGAATTAATCCTCGAGTACATAATTTATGAAAGTAGAAACACTATTGATGTACATTAATCAAAGTTTTTTAAAATATATGGGGCGTAATCTACCAAGCCCAGACTTAACATCTGATTTTTTCGAATGGATAGATCAATTCGCACCATACCATTTACTTGCTCATAAGCATGATGTAGAACCAACGTTTATTTATGCTAATCAACAAGCAATAAAGACATTTGGATATACTTTGGATGAGTTTTTAAATTTAAAATCTAAATTGAGTGCTTCCGAAATAGATAGAGCTGAAAGATCAAGATTGTTAAATATCGTACAAGAAAATGGTATTGCAATGAATTATAAAGGGCCACGAGTGAAAAAAAATGGTGATTTATTTATGATCCAAAATGGTATTGTTTGGAAAATATTTGATGATCAAAATCAAGAAATAGGTCATGCCGCATTATTCTGGTTAGAAGAAAAACTACCTGAGTGGGCTGGAATTTAGAATCTGACCTATATAAAAATATTTCTCTATATAGATATCAGAAAATTTTACGTTTTAAGTAATTAATTTAGACTGGATGCTTAGAACTAATTTTTTTAAGCATCCAAATTTCGCAAGCATGACTATGACCTGTATTGCCTTTAGGGGATTCTAGATATTCAAAACCAAGTTTTTCATAGAGCTTCACAGCTTGCCAAAGTTCTTTGGTGGTTTCTAAGTAGCATGCTTTAAAATATTGCTTCTGAGCAAAATAAAAACTTTCTTGTAAAATTTTCTTTGCAAAACCCAAACCACGAATTTCAGGTAGAAAATACATTTTTTGAATTTCAAGAATACTGTTATCACCTTGAAGCGGAGATAAACCTCCCCCACCCAAGATTTGTCCGTGTTGATTTTCTACAACCCAATACTGGGCATTTGGTTGACTATAGACATCATATAAATGATCTAAAGTAGGGTCAGCAACAGCAAAGCCTGATTCAGGTGCTAATCCAAATTCTTTAGAAACTTCACGAATAATACGTGCAAGTTCAGCATTATCTCTGGCTTGTATCGGTCTTAATTGGTACATATCAAAATTGATAAAAATAAAAAAGATAGACTTTTATAATACGATGCTTTGTATAAGTCTATCTTTTCTAAGTTATTTGGTGATGTGAATAAGATTGTTTTTTATTCCCTTTAATTTCTTCTCGAAGGAGAAGCTAAAGGGCTTTTTACAAGAAGTTTATTTTAATTCACTTGATGATTTACCTAATTCACGGCGAGCAATAATCAATTGTTGAATTTGTTGTGTGCCTTCAAAAATATCGAGAATTTTTGAATCACGCGCCCATTTTTCTAATAACTCATCTTCGTTATAACCTACACTTGCAGCCAACTCGACACAACGTAAAGTAATTTCATTACAAATACGACCTGCTTTGGCTTTAGAAATTGAAGCTTCACGAGAGTTTGGTTTTTTATTATCTGCCATCCAAGCCGCTCGCATGGTCAGTAAACGCGCAGCTTCCCACTCCGCTTCCATACGATAAATTTGTGCCGCAATGTGAGAAGTTTGTAGATAGGGTGTTGAATAATCTGCATCTAAAGAATCTTTAAAAATTTCTTTAATACGCTCTAAAGATGCTTTGGCACAACCAACAGCCATGGCAGCAACCAATGGACGTGTATTGTCAAAGGTTTCCATAACCCCTGCAAAACCTTTGGCAACATCAATTTCTTCATTACCCAATAGATTCGCTGCAGGAACACGACAATCAATAAAACTTATGGCTGCTGTATCAGATGCTTTGATACCAAGTTTATGCTCAAGACGTTCAACTTTCATACCTGCTGTACCTTTAGGCACAACAAAAGATTTAATCGCAGCACGACCTAGTTTTTTATCCAATGTTGCCCAAACGACAACAGAATCAGCACGTTCGCCTGATGTCACAAAAATCTTTTCACCATTTAAAATGTAATGATCACCATCTTTGGTCGCCGTAGTACGAATTGCAGCCGAATCTGAACCACAACCTGGTTCAGTAATGGCCATTGCTGCCCAAGTACCTTTAAAGCGTTCAAGTTGTTCATCATTTGCAACCGCTGCAATAGCAGAGTTACCTAAACCTTGACGTGGCATACTTAATAATAAGCCAGTATCGCCATAACACATTTCAATTACACCCAATGCTGTTGACATATTGGTGCCATTTTTATTGCTGCTATCAGTATTGCCACGCTTATTGATTGCAGCACCAGCATTCATGCCATCACCACCATCATTCATCCCATCCAGTAGTGAAGCAAGCATATCCAGTTCTTTAGGATAAGCATGTTCAGCTTTATCATACTTACGTGAAATTGGGCGAAGTACATTTAATGCTGTTTCGTGTGCTTGATCCAAAAGCATTTTGAATTTTTTAGGATTTTGTAAATTCATGATTCATATTCCTTATTGTTCTACTTATGGATTAAGCATGTAAGCCTGAATGTACAATTGCTGTTGCACGTAAATCACGATACCAACGCTCTACTGGATGTTCTTTAGTAAAACCATGACCACCTAAAATTTGTACGCCATTGGTCCCGATTAACATCGATTTCTCAGCGCAAAGTAAACGTGCTAAATACGCCTCACGATGAAATGATTGTCCTGCCTCAGCAAGACTGGCTGCATTTAAAACCAACATACGCATGGCATCAATTTCAATCGCCATATCTGCAATCATAAAAGCAACACTTTGACGATGAGAAATTGGCTCACCAAAAGCTGTACGTTCATTGGCATATTTAACACAATATTCTTTCACCGCTTCGCATGTGCCCACAGCCATGGCACACCACATCAAATTTCCTAAATCAAGGAAAGCGGTGTAGTTAAAGTCTTCATCACCTAAGCGCTCAGCAGGGGTATTATTGAATTTTAACGTGACTGTTTCAGTTGCTTTTAAGCCCATTGCAGGCGTTTTTTTAGAGGTAATACTGCCATCACGTTTTACAATGAATACTTCAGGTGTGCCATTCAGTTCAGCATTCACCACCAATAAATCAGCAGTTTCACCTAGAATAACTAAAGTTTTTTCACCTGTAATGGAATATTGTCCATTACTTGAAGTCGCTTTAGTTTTAAGGCGGAATGGATTAAATGCAGGCGTTGCTTCTTGAATCGCAAACGTCGCTTGAATATCTGCATCTTCAGCAAAGCCAGGTAAATATGTTGTCTGAACTTTTTCTGATCCCCATTGCATAATGGTATTAATCACACTAAAAGTTGAAAGTAAGCCGGCTGTTAAGCTGAAATCACCTTTTGCTAAACGTTCTGCAATTAAAATATTACTGATAATATTTTTTTCTGAAGCAACACCGCCTAAAGCTTCAGGCAGGGCATAATAATTTAAGCCCAAATTCGTGCTGTGTTCCCAGAGTTCTTTTGGAAAAGTCTCATTTTGATCGGCATTATGTGCCAAAGTATAAAGAACCTCAGATGCAAATTGATCCATCGCATCACAAGTCATTTGTTGTTCTTCAGTCAGACTTAGATCGAACAGTGATTTTTGTTGATTCGGCAACCGTTGTTTACTGACATTGGAATCGGACTTAAAGACTTTTTGTGTGGTACTGAGTGTTTTAAAACCGACTTTTGAACCTTGATACAAAGATTTTTCTACAAACTTACGTAGTTTGAGTTGATCAAGTATGTCGCTTCCTGCAATTTTTGTGATTAGCGCTAAGCCCAACCCCTGAGCTTTGTTTGCCATATTGGTCATTATAATACCCTGTGTTTTTTAGTGTTGGTATGTGATTATCCTGACATGCAAATAAATAAAAAACTATGTCAAAGCTGACAATCTTATTGACCAAAGATGTACATTGAAAAATGAGTTTGAACTGTATTTATAATTTTGATTTTAAATATTATTTTGTTTTTTAAATTATCCAACAAAAGTTGGTTGTTGACTAAAATGACAAAACTGAACATGTCACCTATATCATTTTAGTCAAATGAAAAATCAAATAAAAGGTGTAATCATTTTACGTACATTGGTTTTTGCTTCAATGACGGTCATAAAGGTATAAGCACCAATAAATTTACGGCTAATAAACATAAATTCTTTGGGCGGGATGCTAAAATAACGAGATGCCATCGATTTTGAAGCACGTTGCATTACACGACTATGTAATTGGCTTTTTTTCCAATCGTAACGGTTTTGTTCATCCATTACGCCTTCAGGTAAGTCAGGATTATTCGCCAAAGTGCTGAATGCTTCTGTTGCTAATAGAAATACTTTTGCCATACCCGGTTTAACATCTGACGGCATACCATCAAAAAATTCATAACCAGACATCGAGCGAACCATAGCATCTTCGTTGTGGTCATAGCCTGCATGAATCAAATTGCGCGCAACCGTTAATAATTGAGTGTCAAACTGACGAATAGCACCAAAGTCGAGCAAAATAATTTTATCTAGAATATCTGTACCATTCCCCAAACGAACCAAGTAGTTACCAAAGTTTGGATCAGTTTGCATTTCACCCCATTCAAATAGCTCACGAACCGCAATTTCAAGTGAAGCTTCACCCAATAAATTACGACGTTCTTGAGGTAGAGAGAGCATGACAGGGCTATTGATTGGTACACCCCGTTCAAAGGTCATGCACAACACTTGATCTGTACAATAATCATCAATAATATCGGGTACTTCATAACGAGCATCATCTTTCAAACGATCTGCAAAACGACGTGTGGTTGCCGCTTCTAGTCGGTAATTGACTTCACGATGCATCATTTCCTTAACTTCATCAAACCACTGATCAAACTCACGGGTTTGTGGAACCATACGTGTAAGTTTGAGCATGTTTTTAAACAAACTCATATCTGAATCAATGGCATTCGCTACACCCGGATATTGAACTTTAAGCACAATTTCCAAGCCATCAGATTTACGTATTGCACGATGTACTTGCGCCAGAGAAGCTGTTCCAATAGGTTCATGATCAATGGTTAAATCATTTAATTTAGAACCCAATTGGCTTATAAGCTGTTCTTTAATCGCAGGCCAAGCAAGTGCAACCGTTTGATTGTTTAATGTATTTAAGGCTTGTGTAATTTCTTCTGGAAGAAAGTGTTCACCATAAAGTGCCATCATCTGACCAATTTTGACGATAGAGCCTTTAAGCTTACCAATTTCAGAAACTAAATATTCCGCTTGCTCTTTCATTGCTTTTTTACGTTTTTTTTCTTTTTCTTCTTCACTTGAGAATATAGAACTTGCACTAGAGGCTGCCCAACGTGAACCCGCCAGTAAGGATGCTTTCGCAATCGATAAGCGACGATCCATAGAGGATGTTTTTAACTGTTTAAGCTTCTCGTTCTGATCTGACATGAAGATTAAATCCTTTAAGCGATTCGAGCAGATGAATAATTGTAATGGATATTACATGGTCTGACCGTATTAAAATAGTTCAAACTGCTGAATAGTGGGTGTAATTTAAGTCAATCAAGATGATTGTAGTGCATTTGCATAAGATCCTGTTTTTAAATAAAACAGGATTTTACATATGAAATTGGATCTTCACATCATGATATTTCATGAGCTCTGATTTATTCGCTTCAATATACATAAAGATCATTTGTTTAACCGTTTGATCAAGAAAACCTAAGGCATAACCTTTCACAATAATAATACTGGGCAAGGTAAAAAAGAAGTATCGTGCATCGTCTAAAGTGGCTGTATCAAAAATGCCGTGTTCTGTTAAAGCGTGTTGAAAAAACTGCTTTTCAACTTGTACATTCGGACTTGTTTCGTCTTTCCAATAGTTTTGACGCATTGCCATTAAATTGTTGTGCTTATAACTCATTTCAATACTGAGAGCAGAAAATTAATCTATATATAGTGTCGGATTGCTTTGAAATCAAGTCATGGGAAACTGGAAAAGCACTGTTTTATCCTGATATGTGAATGAATTTGCTATCCTATTAGCGAGTTATTATTTTATGGATCAATAGGAAAAATACGAAATGGTTTGGGAAATGTTTAGAAAAGTTTTGGGGATCAGTATTTTATCTGTGTTTTCAATGTCAATTTATGCAGATCAATGTTTCTTTGCAAATACGAAAAATAATATACAAAAGTGCACAATTGATGAGGGCTTCTCAGCAGGTACACGTAAAGTTGTGTTGAATATTGCCAATAAAGAATATTTGATTGCCTATGAACATTGTCAAAATGAATTGTCTGAGCAGGGGTGTAATAAAGCCGAGATTCAAGTGAATGGTGGTGCGACTTTAAAAGCAAAAAGTTATTTAAGAAATGGTCAAAATAAGCAAATGATCTCAGATCAACAATGGTCATCCAGTAGCTTTGACTGTGTGAAAAGTTTGAACAATAAAGTTGATATTTGTTGGAATTAACACAAAGTATATATAGGTAATATTTGGTTTGATGCGTTTATGCAAAAGACAATGTAAATTGATTTTTGCATAAAGTCTTTTATGTGTTCTTCAAGGTGACAATAAAGAACTTACTGTTAATATCGATGTAGGATTTCTATTTGAAAAGTTAAATATGTTATTGAATTTGAGTAAATTCATCGGACTGTAAAAAAAGCATGTTAACTATTACAGTACTGTTAATACAAAGTGTGATGATTTATGGACAATTTAAATGCCAAGAAAGTAAATCGGTTGATTGAGGAGTTTTCTGAAAAAGGAAAAAAACCTGAAAAACTTGAGATAGGTTATAAAACCTATGCACGCTTAGTCGATGATGAAAAGTTTTACGATAAAGTCACTAAGTCTTCAGATTCCAAGGAAAGACTGTATAAAGGTATCAAGATTAAATTGGTTGCTGAAAAACATTATTTTCAAATCGTATAAATCAAGTTGCTTTCGCAATATCCTCTAAAGTAGATATAAATATTTGCTTTGTTATTCTGTTCGTCTTCTTTTAAACTTCATTAGAGATTCACCTCATTCGCTATGTATGACTTTTTTATTTCTTCATTTTGTTGAAATTCATATATTTCTCGAATGAGGTCGTTTTAAATACAAAAAATGAATTTTTAAAGTTGGGGGATTGAAGATGGCTTATAAATTTTGGGGTATGAGCGTGGCTTTATTGCTACCGATATTACCAATGCAAACTCAAGCAATGGGTTATAGCTCAAATTATGCAGTGTGTATGAGCTCTGCAGGAATCAGTAATAACAATAGTGCAAGTTGTATGAGTGATGAATTAAAAGCACAAGATAAGCGCGTGAAATCTTATTTTAATATTATTTTGTCTCAATATACGGCAGATGAAAGAAAGGCAAAGAAAAAGACCCAAAAACAATGGTTTGATTTTAGAGATAAAAGTTGTGATGAAAATAATCAATCTATTTCGATTGCACATAAATCACGATATTTAAGTTGTGCACTCAAAATGACAGTGCAACACGGCAATATGTTAGAGAAGCAATCTTATCGTTATCGCTAGATTCTTTTATCGATAGTGCCAGAACTCTGCATTGAAAAAGTGGAAAGCATTATAAATGTAATGCAAAACAAGGTATCATAAGGCGTTTAAAAAATATCGATTTTGGAGAAGCCTTAAGTGGATCAACTGACTATTAGCCCTGAACATTTACAGGAAGCCGCTGAAAACCTAATCACCATTCGCGATTTTATTCGCTTTGGTGTTTCAGCTCTACGTCAATATGATGCACATCTAGGTCAAGGTACAGAAGATTTCTTTGCTGAAAGCTCTGCTTTAGTATTGCAAACTTTGGCACTCGACTGGAATGCGAATCCAGAGATTTTAGATGCGAAATTATTGCCAAGTGAAAAAACAGAATTTATTAATTTACTTGAGCGTCGCATCAATGAAAAAGTTCCGACCTCATATTTATTGAATCTTGCCTATTTTTGTGACAAACCTTATTACGTTGACGAACGTGTACTCATTCCACGTTCACCGATTGCAGAACTCATTCAAAATCGTTTTGCGCCGTATTTTTTAGATGAAAATCGTCAAAGTCGCGAAGGTGTCAATAATCTTCCAGAAAATCCAAACCCACAAATGCCACGTCGCATTTTAGACATGTGCACGGGTTCAGGTTGTATTGCAATTGCGTTGAGTTATGCATTCCCAGAATCAGAAATAGATGCAACTGATATTTCTAAAGAAGCTTTAGAAGTGGCTTCAATTAATGCAGAACATCACAACATGCAGTATCAAGTTGCGTTACTTGAATCTGATTTGTTCTCTAAAATTCCTGCAGAAAATCAATATGATTTAATTGTATCTAATCCACCGTATGTAGATGCTGAAGACATGGCAGATTTACCTGCTGAGTTTTTACATGAGCCTGAATTGGCATTGGCAGCAGGGCAAGACGGTTTAGATCTTGTTCGTAAAATGCTTGCACAAGCTGCAGATTATTTAACTGAAGATGGTTTGATTGTCATTGAAGTGGGTAATTCTGAATGGGCAATGAAACAAAACTTTAATACTGTTGATTTCTACTGGTTACAATTCCAAAAAGGTGGTTCGGGCATTTTTGCTTTAACAGCAGAGCAATGTCGTACTTATAGAGATTTATTTATTCAATCCATTCAAGCATAAGGATTTGTGAGCATCATGGCAGGTAATAGTATAGGGCAACTTTTCCGTGTAACGACTTGTGGTGAATCTCACGGTGCAGGCTTGATGGCAATTGTCGATGGCGTGCCACCCGGTTTGGAACTTTCTGAAGTAGATTTACAGAGAGATTTAGATCGTCGTAAACCAGGTACGTCTAAGTTTGCAACACAACGCAAAGAGCCAGATGAAGTAGAAATTATTTCAGGTGTATTTGAAGGTAAAACCACAGGTACATCCATTGGTCTATTGATTCGCAATACTGACCAAAAATCAAAAGATTATGGCAATATTGCGCAGACGTTCCGCCCAGGTCATGCAGATTATACCTATACACATAAGTATGGTTTCCGTGATTATCGTGGAGGTGGTCGCTCAAGTGCACGTGAAACAGCAATGCGTGTGGCTGCGGGTGCAATTGCGAAGAAATATCTAGCTGAAAAATTTGGCATAGAAATTCGTGGACATGTAACACAAATTGGCACTGAAAAAGCTGAAAAGTTAGATTGGAATGAAGTACCTAACAATCCATTTTTCTGTGGTGATGTAGATGCCGTTCCTCGTTTCGAAGCATTAGTCACTTCACTACGTGAACAAGGTACAAGTTGTGGTGCAAAACTTGAAATTATTGCTGAAAAAGTTCCAGTAGGTTGGGGTGAACCTGTTTTTGATCGCTTGGATGCAGATATTGCCCATGCCATGATGTCTATTAATGCCGTTAAAGGTGTTGAAATTGGTGATGGTTTTGCAGTTGCAGAACAATTTGGTCATGAAACACGTGATGAGCTGACTACAAATGGTTTCTTAGCAAATCATGCAGGTGGAATCTTGGGTGGGATTTCAAGTGGTCAAAATATTCGTGTTGCGATTGCTTTAAAACCGACAGCGAGTATTACGACCCCAGGTAAAACCATCAATATTAATCGTGAAGATACTGATGTATTAACCAAAGGTCGTCATGATCCTTGCGTAGGCGTACGTGCAACACCAATTGCTGAAGCAATGCTTGCAATTGTATTAATGGATCATTTTATGCGTAATCGTGCTCAGAACGCTGATGTCGTTGCTCCATTTGCGCCAATTGAACCTAAATAAAAATCAAGCATAAAAAAACCAGACATCTAGTCTGGTTTTTTTATGCTTGATTTTAAAACACAATAAAACTTACTGAGTTAAATCACCTGTATAACCTTTTAGGAAAGTCAAATAAGCAGAAGATTTTTGACCATCAGCAGTCAGAATAGGGCGATTAATTTCACCTTCATCTGTAACCAGTTTAAGATCAATTGTCTTGGCATTTCTAAATGAGTTTAAGAAACTCACAGGAACATTAATAGAATTAGATGAAACTTTAGTTGTGCCTAAAGAGGTGTATTTTGTCGGTTCAATTGTGGAATAGGTGTACGGTTGACCATCGACTAAGAATACGAATTGTTTAATGTCAAATTGTTGAGCATTATTAATTTCAGTGGTTATTCTAAAGCCATTACGTTTTTCTTCATTCCAACGCATTGCAAGTTCAGGGCAGACTTCATTTGCTGCACAAATTAAAGGACCTTTGGTTACGACTCTTTCAGGATATGCGCCTGCACAACCTGCCAAAACAACCATTGTACTAAGGAATGCTAATTTTAATTTCATGGTTATACCTGTATTTTAAGACTTTTTATTGAACGAACTACAATGTAGTAAATTTACCGTTTTATTGTAAAAAAAGAAACACAATGCCTTCAATTAGACGGGAAATAATTGTATTTCTTGTTACAGCTGATCTTTTACAAATTTGATTCAGCGATAAATCTAGAAAGTTTAATTTCAGAAGTCATTATTTACTTTAGTGAATCGGAATTGAATATAAATCAACTAAAATTAAAAGTGAGTAAATGTCACTTATAAGATGCTTAAATTTATGTTTTTGTATTGTTGAGTGACAGAAAATTATTTCTTTATGCAAAATATTTCAATTGAGGATTATCTAAACGATATTTGTGATTTAGTCCTTTCATCCTCATGAAAAGCTGTTATAACTAGAAATAAAGCGCAAGTGAAAAAGGAGTGTGAATGATGAAAACAACTGTGAAATACGTTGTATTGAAAAGTAAAGAATATCAATTAGGCACCCCTTTATTTGAAGAAAGTTTAGATGCCGATGGAAGTTATTTTGATCATATTCCATCCGTGATTCATTTTCAACAACACGATTTTCGTGTGAAATCTAAAGAACTCACTCGTAAACAAATTTTTGACGAATTTGAAGAGTCTCAAACCATTTTAGTCAAAGTTATTGCAGTGAATTGATCTTTCAGATTTAAAAAATATTTTAAATGATTCAGAGTAAAAACCCACAATACATTGTGGGTTTTTATATTTCAGATTCTAAAGTGATT
Source organism: Acinetobacter sp. ANC 3832 (assembly GCF_002135415.1). GTDB lineage: Bacteria > Pseudomonadota > Gammaproteobacteria > Pseudomonadales > Moraxellaceae > Acinetobacter. The sequence goes on along the minus strand of NZ_NEGJ01000008.1, from coordinate 133,526 downwards.
CGGTATCTCGCATTAGTGTTCACAGCCTCTATATTCTTCTCTTATTCAGGAAAACGTAAAAGGCGCTATGCAGCTACTTACTGTTTAACAATGAGTACAGGGGTATGGGTTCTGCCCAAAACATCTTGAGCAAAACTACCCAAGAAGAATTTTTGAAAGCCTTTACGACCATGTGAGCCCATCACAATCAGATCAGTTTTAAGCTCATCCGCAGATTCAATAACCGTATCTGCTGAAACGATGCCTTTGACTATTTTTGTCTCAATGGTTAAACCTTGCTCTAATGCAATGTCAGATACCTTTTTCAAAGCTTTTTCTGCATTTGCATAGGCTTCTTCAATATAGTCTTTCAGCATTGCAGTACTATAATAAAAGTCTGAGCCTGAAAATGGATCTTCTGCAACTAAACTAATAGCAGTTAGTTTTGAACCAAAAGATTTTGCAATTGAAATTGCTTGTTTCGCTGCAGCAAATGAAATTTCAGAGCCATCGATTGGTACTAAAATATGTTGATAAGTCATAAGATCCCCTTTATATAGCCGATAAAATTGAACGATGATTCAAAAAGAAATTTATTCACTTTTTGAAATTTGAGATTTTACAATTAGGACGGGAATAGGACATTGTCCTAAGACTTCTTGAGCTACACTGCCAAGAATGAATTTTTTAAATCCTGTACGTCCGTGAGAACCCATCACAATCAGATCAACATTGAGTTCATCTGCTATGTTTAATATGCCTGTAGCTGTAGGAACATCATGTACAATTTTGATGTCTGTTGAAATGCCGTGTTGTATTAAGGTTTGCTGAATATCATTTAATCTTGCTTGCGCATTTTTTTCTGCTGCTAATACATATTCTGTAATTGAAGGCATGACTTTATAAAAATCAACACCCACCATTGGGTCAACAGATAAGACACTCATGACAGTAACATGGCTATCAAATGATTTTGCAAGTTGCTCCGCATGTTCAATGGCAGCATAGGAAATTGGAGAATCATCTACAGGGACTAAAATATGTTTATAGCTCATCATTATTCTCCGTCTTTCAATAATATTTAGTTCTTAATCTATTGATAGCACATTGAAGTTCAGCTCGCAATTTGAATGAGTAACGGATACTTGATCTATGTTTTAAAATGAATGAAAAATGTGATTATCGGCTAAAAATAACCATAAATTAATTATGGTTTTATTCTTAATTTCTCAAATATCTTACATATTGTTTTTATTTACGTTCAGAAGAGCAAAATAAAGCGTTTGTCCTTCATGATGTAAAATGCCTCATGATTTTTATTCCTCAAAATTTAAAGGCTTCATTTTGGGTATGTTACGTAAAGGAATGCGAAGAGGTTAGTTATTTCTTGATATGATGAAAAGCTTAAATCGAACTTAGAAGTGATGAATTGTTGCTTAAGATGATTAGAGAAATTAAAAGTACATTTGGCTTCTTGATATTGGATGAAGATGAGTTTTAATCAAATATATAAATGGTGCTGTAGACAATTAAGGCAAAGATTTAAATATGATGACATTGCTACGGCTTCAGATACCGTTGTTTCTGAAAATTTTGGAATAGCGATTGATCAGCAGTTTAGTGTAAGCCAAAACTCTATTGATCTCATTTGTGGTTTTGAGGGTAAAGCGCTTAAAGCTTATGATGACGGTGTTGGTGTTTGGACGATCGGTTTTGGTACGACAATTTATCCGAATAGAGTAAGAGTAAAACATGGTGATACTTGTACAAGTGAGCAGGCTAAGTTCTATATGCAATCGGATTTGAGAAAGTTTGAACAAGCTGTGAATAATGCAGTTATTGTATCACTGAATCAAAATCAGTTTGATGCACTTGTATCACTTGCTTATAACATTGGTATTGGCGCATTTAAGGATTCTACCTTACTTAGAATGTTGAATGCAGGTGATTACTATAGTGCAGCGAATCAGTTTGATGTATGGGTGAAAGCGGGTGGTAATACCATGCAAGGACTTGTGAATAGACGTAAAGTTGAAAAAGAGTTGTTTAAAAAAGCCCTTTAGAGGGCTTTTAAAATAGTGAAAATTAGAAAAATAAATAACTAACATTTAAAATCTAGAACAGTAATATTTTCTCTTGAATTGTATTACTCACAATTTTAATGTGCATTATTCAAAATTTGTATATCTAGACTGAAATTCACGACAGTATTGCGACGGGCACTGTTTCGCATTTGATAAACTTGGATTGTGTACTCACCATTGGATGGCAGAACGATTTTACCTGTTGAGTCAGTAGATCCAATCATTAAAGCTTCATCTTTGCCTGGTTTATTGTTTGGTGCAAAAATGTTGATATAAGCTAAATTTTTATTACTCGATATTTTATATTTTAAAGTCTGTCCTTGTTTTGCACGTAAAGTATATTGAACATCATCATAGCCTTTGAATTTTCCTTTCAAAACGGCTTTATTTTCCCCTTGTTTGAATATCACTTGTTTTTCTAGTGATTTTGCAAATGTGGGAGGTGCACCAACAGTAATTAAAGCTGTTAATACTACAATGCTTAAGCTTTTTTTCATCTTACTGTCTCAACTCATTTGGTATGAGTGTTTAGCATAGCATTAATTTATCTATTGCTATTAGTAATGAAAGTGTTGGTATATTCATAATTAAGATATACTTAATTATTTATAAAATAACAATAAAATTTGTAAATAAGAATATTTTTCATTGGAGTTCTTGTATTAATGTAGTATAAAAAAAGAACAGCAAAAAAATGGGGAAAATAATGAAAGTTATTGATATAAGCGTTTTTGTTGTGATGTATTTATTTTTAACTGCTTTAGTCTATGCAATAGGGCAAAGCGCCTTTCATTCGTTTTATTAAATAAAAAGCTCTCAAAAGAGAGCTTTTTAATATCCAATTAAATAGAAGTCCAACTATCTTTTACTTCTTGAGAATCTTTTTTTAACGTAACCTTGTCACCATTAATATCACCTACCCAAGAAATAGGGATGAGGTGATGATGACCATCACCATGCTTCGTGAGTTTAATTTGATCTGTGCCTTCAAGATGATCTACTTCACCTACTTTAGTGCCACATGACGCAATTACTTCTGCATGTTTTTTAATATCAGTCGCATTAATAGTTGTCATTTCATACCTCAAATGTAGAGTTAAATCGAACAACCAATCTAAATTATTTATAGTGTTAAATCTGCAAATGCAATAAAACTGGTACAAACCCTTAAGGAACTTTACTTTATGGTTTTTATGTAATCATTTATGAGAAGATTGATCATAATGATTTAAAAGTTAACAGGGAGCGATATAAATAGCTTTATAAAATGGATTGTGCGATTGAAGCTTAAAATTATCGAAAGTAAATTTTGGAATAGCGTAAGGCATTTTTATTAAAAGACATTAAATGTATAGCAGAGTATTATGAATTCTTGAAAGTGAATACTTTTTAAGTAGTATGCAAATTTTGTAATAATTTAGATTAGAAAGATTTGTATACAGTTGGATTACAAATGAATGCATTTTAGTACAAACACATACAACTCTTTATTTTATAACTCCTTGAAAATAGAATTGATTACAACCTTATGCTCTCCCTACCTATTCATCATCGCCTAGCAGGATTCTACTTTTGCTATAATAATACAAGCATGATGTAACATGAAAAAATAAAACTATATAAAACAACATATTATATTGTATTTTGGCTTGATATATAATTGAATTTATAGCTTATGTATACGATTTGTATACTCTTGAGAAATTCTTTTAAATGGGTCGTCTTAAAAATATATCGAGTTCTTATGAAGATTAGAATTAATAAGCAAAATGTAGATGATTTAGATTTTGCTGAAAAAGGGCAGATTATTTATCGTGACACCGATTTAATTGGTTTCGCTGTACGAGTAACACCTAAAAGCAAAACATTTATTGTCGATAGAAATATAACAATGAACTTTTCCGTGTTGTAGTTGGTCAAACTGATGGGATTTCCGCTGCAGGCGCTAGAAAAAAAGCACAATTAATCATTTCTCAAATCCTTAATGGTGAGTTCATTAAGAAGCAAGCACTCAAAGATGAGAGTGATCCTTTACTTATTACTATTAATGAGGCCTTAGAAATTTACATTGCACGAAATGATTTTAAACCCAAAACAATACGTCAGTATCGAAAATATGTAGATCTTTATTTAAAAGGCTGGGGCAATCATAAAATATTTGAAGTCACTAAAAATAGCTTATTAGATAAATTTCTTGAAACCTCAGCAATTAGTGAATCGAGTGCCAATGGTGCAATTTCAATGTTAGGTACGTTATGGAAATATATGCATGTACTTTACTCAACAGATGAAAAGCCTATTCTGAAGACCAATCCTATTGATGTAATTTCTATAACGGTTGGATGGAATAAAATTAAGAGTCGTGAACGCTATTTAAACAGAGATGTGATTTTTAAATATTATAAGGCAGTATTAAATTATCAAGATGAACTTAATCTAGAAGATACAGCTCGAAGTAATACGCATAGAGATATTATCTTATTTGTGATGTATACCGGGTGTCGCCGTGTAGAAGCATGTAGTTTGAAGTGGGACGACGTTGATCTTGAAAATGGTGTAATCACATTTGCAGATACTAAAAATGGTAAATCACATTGTTTTCCTATCGGAGATCACTTAATTGAAGTTCTAAAGGGGCGTTTTTTATTAAAGGAAAATGATAGGGTTTTTCCTGCGACAAAAATACCAACTTCTTGGAATGTGCATGCAACAACTATTGATAAAACTCTAAAGCGGATTGGTGAGCAAGTAGATTTTTATGTATCGACTCATGACTTTAGACGCACCTTTGCTACAATCTGTAACTTATTGCGTTTTAATATTTATGTGACGAAACGCTTGTTAAATCATACTGCTAAAGCTCGGGTAGATGTAACAGGCGGCTATGTTCAAATACCTATGGAGGAATTAAGGCTTTGTATGAATATGATTGAAGCGGTATATCAAGAGAAAATAGATTGTTTTAATCACGATGCAGTTTGGATTGAGCGATTAAAAGAGTTTAAAAAAGCGGAATAATCCGCTTTAAGTTTTTTGATATTGAGCAGTGTTGGTAACTGTCTTTGACTGTAAGTAGCTTAAAACATCACGTTTTTTATATGCCACTCTTGATCCAATTTTAGAAAATGGTAGTGCCTCATCTTCGGTACGCATCTTAGCCAAAGTCCAAGGTGAGCAATTGAGATATAATGCTACTACTTCTTGGGGGAAGAGTTGATCTTCATGAGCCATTAAGAAACGGTTTAAGACGTTACATTTTTCCTCTTCAGAGACTGAAGTTAAATTTCTAAGAGTCATTATTTTCTCCAATTCGCTTCTTTAAATTTCGCATCCGTAACTAGTTCTTCAATTTCACCCACACCGACGTTACTAAACACGTGGGTCATCTTTGCCCCGAACACAGTGAGTGTTCGGGTGATAGAGGAATAGTTGAATTTCATGAAGCCACCTGCTTATGTAGTTGGTGTTTCTTATTTTTGATCTTAGCCATTAATAAGCAAGACTCGTTACTGTCAGATGTAGCCAACTTGTAGTAGCTTTGGTTAGCCGAGTAACGCTCACGCTGAAAGCAAGGCTGACTAAAGAGAATCGCTTTAGCTTTACGCTTTTGGAACGCAGATTCTCGATCAAGTTCTTCTTGAATCCAAGGCAACGATTTCAAGCTTTTACGTAAGTTTTCATTCAGAGCTTCGAGAGTTAGTAACCAGCGAACATAACTGTGTTTTAGTTCGGTTAGCGCTGTACCTTTGAATTTTCCGAAGTTAATAACTTCAGGAGATTGAGTAGTAGAAGTCATTACACAGCCTCCACTAGATTATTTTTTTCGATATAAGCAGAGATCAACAGATTGATATTGCGATGATCGTTGTAATCAGTGAAATCACGGTATGTTTTGCCGTTTAAATCGGTGATTTGATCTACTGAAAGATTATTGATTTCTATTGCTGTGAAATCAGAACCAGTTACACCGTAGCTGTCTGGGTGCATTTCAAAGTCAAAGCCAACCTGAACCAAAAATCCATCAAGCTTGATAGTTGCTACGCCAGATTTATCAGAAGTGAGTTTTAATGCTTGAATGCCATATTCGACAGGAGTTGTGTTTGGTACAGCGAAAGCGGGGCTATATATCGTCGCTTGAGGCGTGTAATTGAGTGCTAATGCACCAAGTGATACAGAAGCCACAAGAACTGTTACAGCTATATAGTTGATCGGATTTGATTTTATGTTCATACTTATCTGGCTCTTTGAGTAAAAGCCCCGTCGCCTGCAAGTGTTGGGGCTTTTGTTTGTCTGTGAGATAAATATAAGAAATCTTATCTTTATTGTTAATATTAATTATAAGAAAACTTACATTATTTTAAAAAATCTTAATTTTATGCTTTAATAGGCAAAAGAAAACCCGCTACTAAATGAGTAACGGGTTAAAATTAAAACTAAGAATTTTAGTCTTTTTTCTTATCAGTTTTAAACTCTTCAAAGTCAGCTTTGCGAATCATTGCGTGAATACCTTTAGTTTTATCTACAACTTGTGAAACATTAAAATTAGTTGCAGCACTTAAGTAGGCATAAGCAATAGTTTCATCAATTCCATATTCTTGGTTTAAGAAACGGATAGCTTCACGTGTAGATTTTTTCATCGCTTGATTTAAATCTTCATCAAGACCAATGGTAATCCAAAAATTATCATTCTCCCCTAAAGGTTGTTGTATTTCTTTCCCAGGTATTTTGTCTTTACCAGCTTTAAGTAGAGTGAGTTTTAATGTAGCTCGAGCAGACGCTTCAAGTGCTGTTAAAGCAACTTCACCACCACCTTGAGCAAAGTGACTATCACCTGTATAAAATAATCCGCCCTTTACTTGTACTGGGTAATAAACTGTAGAACCAGCGCCTAGTTCATTTATATCAATATTACCACCGTATAATGCAGGAGGAACGGAATTTACTGGTTCTGACGTATTTGCTGCTACCCCCATGATTCCCATAAAAGGGTAGAGTGGAAAGCGAATAGATTTCCCTGAGTCTGTTTTTAAGACCCCTTCATAATCACCTTTAGCGTTTTTTTCAATTGGCGTGAAAACTGAAACATTGCCATAGCGTTCAGGATGCTCAGCTGATGGATTTGCTTGTGGTTTAATTTTAGGGAATTCACCAACTAAAGCACCTTTACCATGACGATTTGAAATAACTCCATATGGAACACGTGGTTCAACTTTAATCACTTCTACTTTCAGAATATCACCAGGTTCTGCATCTTGAACCAGAACTGGTCCAGTAACAATATGTGGTCCATCTTTATGGAAGTCATGATCAAGTTTTGATTTAGTAATATTTTTTGCTTCATCTAGAATGAATTCTGATTTTACGCCTTTCGATTTAAAGTATTTCTCAGCATCTCGCCCTTGGTCTTCAAGTAACCCTTCATGTGAAACTGTATCAAAAGTAACAACACTACCAGATGGAACAGTTAATACTGGCTTTGAGTCTTTGTTTGGTAAATATCCCCACTGGATCGTATTTAAAGTCGAAGGAACATAATAATTACCAGTGTAATTTCCACTTTTTAATAATGTTGGTTTATCAAAAATTTGCTTTAGAACTTCAAACTCTTCGGCTTGAGCGGAATTCATGAAAAATGTTCCACATATAACTAAAGATAAAAATGACTTTTTCAAAATTAGACTCCCCGTTTTTATAACAAAATTTATTTAATTACTTTTTTATTGATGCAATATGAGTGCCATTTTTTACTTTATTAAAAATATTCTATTGAAAGTAAAATTTATTTTTCAAAATATTGATTTTATGCTAACTGAGTCATACATTTTTCAAATGTAATTAATTGATATAACTTTTAAATTTTCAATCACATAAATACTGAAAACAAAAAGCACTCATTTAAAGCTTTATTTTTATAAATTACCCAAAATGTTTTCGTAAAATATTGATGAAGATTTTTTATCTTTCAATAGACAATAGAAAACCCACACAGGGTGGGTTCGATAAGGTTTGTTAAATTTATAATATAAATTCAAAGTCGTTATGAGCGTGTCTTCTTAAAAGTTGCTGTAGAGTGATGCACTTTACTCGGTTTTCGGAAGCAGCATCTGGAATTTTAACTCTATTCTTAGCTTCAGGATTTGACTTTTCTTTAGTCACAATCACATAGTTGTGAGCCATAGCTGTTGCTACCAAAAATGGATCAGCAATTTTATGATCTTGAAATTCTTTTATTGCTTTGGGCAAATAATGGGTTGTTTTGGAATCTAACCACCCCATAAGATGACCATATTGTTGAGCGACTATTGGGTCTGGTAAACTTGGGATGAAAAAATTAGAAGGTATTCTTTCTTCACGCAATCTTATTGACAGCTCATCATCACTTTTTGCTTGATGAACAAGCTCTCCTTTGATCCTATCAATACTATAAAATATCCCTTCTTTATGTCCACTAACAATCCAATCCCAGAATTTTTCACAAAAAGAAGGATGATAATGAAGATTGTGTGATTCAATGAATATATTCGCATCTAGTAAATATTTTGTCTGCATTATATGCCACCCAATTTCATAATGTTTTGTGGGCTGACATTTAATAATCTCCCAGCATCCCTTAATAGCATATTGCCTGATACAGCTTGATTTACTACTGCATTAGTTAATAACCGACTATTTCTTCCTGGCACTAGCTTTAAGAAACTAGGTGCACCATCCTTTTTGGGGATATTGTTGTAGGCTTCTTTTTCTGATTCGTGAATAGTTTTATATTCGATTGATGTAATCTTGTTGTAAGTAAGTGCTAATCTAGCAATCATCAATTTACTTACATGAAGGGCATTAGCTACCCAAGAAATATCTCCATGGTATATTTCCCAAGCTTCATCAAACTCACTATTGGAAACGAGGACAGATGCTGCAATTTTGTTGCACAAAACCTCTGTTGGATTGTTCCCATAAATATCTAAATCATCAACACCTGATTCTCCTAACCAGATGTGTGCTAATTCGTGAGCAAGAGTAAAAATCATGGCAGATGGCATATCTTGACCATTTAAAAATATAGCTGGAGCATATTCATTACTAAGAACAAAGCCACGAAACTCATTAGTATCTAGAGTTTTTCGAGTTGCATATTTAACAATACTATTTTTAAAAACTAAAATACCTACTTTTTCACAGCGCTCGATTAGTAGCTTTAGGTAATGCTCCCTGTTAGTTCTTGTGTTTAAATTTATTGGTAGATTTAATGTTTTACGTATATCGCTGGCGATAGTAGTAACATTTATATCTTCATGATTTTTGAATCTACCCACGAAATTTAATTTTTCTGCGTTATTCTCGAGCAAAAATTCAACATACCATTCCTGTTTCTTTTGGACATCATCCAAGACTTCGTAAAAAAAATCACTCAAAGGTATAGGGTCTTGTTTTTGCCTTAAATCAGGAATAGTGGGTTTGTAGATGGTCTCTGGAGGAGTATTTAGAAATAATGAGCCAAAAGGAACTTTTGTTATTTCTGCAAAACTTTCTGCTTGATTGATAGAAAACTCACCAGCAAGCAATTTCTTTTGAGTTCTTTCAGCTTCAGAGATTTTAGAAACGACTTGATCTAAGCGCAATCCAATATTGTTTGCAGCCCATTTCAATATTTCAATCCTAAAACTTAATGTGTTCATAATCTTCAATAAAATTCATTAGTTAGGCCAAATTAAAAGATTATCCATTATCAGGTTGATAATGCCAAATTTATAAAGCGTGTACTACTTAATTATAGCAATAGTTACCATTTAGTTTCTAAATACTTAATAAACCCGATGAAATCAGCCGGGTTCGCAGTTATTTAATCTTATATATCTGAATACTTTTCTAAAAAATCATCTATCCATCCTTGTGCCACTTCAAGGTTGGTTATATCAGTTAGCTTTAGATTGATTTCTTCTGCTTCGTTAAAGCCTTCTATAATGGCTTCAAAGATATTTGCTTCACTAATGACCTCACGTGCAATTTCCGCAGCGTCATAGCTTTGCTTGGCTTTTTTAAGCGAGGCTATTTGCTTATCAATTCCTGCGTCAATTTTAGCTAATGCCAATTTAAATTCTTGTCGATTAATCGTTAGGGCAGTTTTGGATTTATTAAGTGTTGCGATCATTATGTTCTCTTTTTAAGAAATTTTAATTATTCTGCACGCCAAATTTGACGACCTACCATTTTTCCAATACCGACCAATTCCACACCCAGTCAATTAGATTTAAACTTTAACTCTTACGCATTTTCTTTTTAGCTCGATATATATAGCGAACACAATCAACTACCTCACCAACAAAATGACAGTTTTCATCAAGTGGAATGATATTGGGTTTAAATTCAGGATTGAGTGCTTGTAGGTACTTAGAGCCATCAGTCGCTATAACCAATTTTTTAAAAGTTGCTTCATCAAATTTTCTAACAACAATAATATCGCCTGAATTCATATCGCTAAATTGCAAACTTGGATCTACCAGAATGTAGTCACCCTCTTGAAAAGTAGGGTAATTACTTAGACCTTGAACTTTTAAATAAAAACAATTTTCACAATCGCTATCAGGGAGAGGAAGCCATTCCTCCACTTGCGACATATCAACCGTTTCTACATTGGTCATTGTTCCTGCTTGCACCCAAGAAAGAACAGGAGCCATTTTGGGAGATATAGGCACAATATTTGACTGTTCCTTTTGCATAAGAGAAGAATCACCCTTGCCAGTAAGAATATATTCGGTTGTCACACCAAATTTATTAGCTATAGCCTCAAGGGAAGCCGCTTTAGGCAAATAACTGTCTTTCTCCCATTCAGTTACAGCAGGTGAACTCACTCCTGCAATTTGGGCGGAATGTAAAGTTGGAGGAGTGGTTCTAGATATTGAATCATCCAACCCCACCTCAAATGCAGCTAATTTAATTATTGATACTGGACAAAAACTTACAACCCAGTTAGTTGCTAATACAGATATATTCGGAATTTTTATTTCTAAGGATGCCATTGTTGTTCCACAATCAAATATTTTTTCAATTGAATATTTATTTAAAAGGCCTATAAATCTAAAAGGGGATGAACTTATTTCTGGATTTATGGCAGGAACAAGTAATGAGGAAGGGGTAGTTGTTGGAGCTGTTAGTGTTGGGGATGAAAAAAACAGTGGACCGACAAGTATGGTAATGACCAATCCTTCAAGTGAGCTTATTCCTCAAGGTTCAAATATCGAAGAGGCAGCAGTAGAAAATATAAGAGTAGGAATTTATTACAATCAAAACACAAAAAAAATTGGCTCTATAATTAATGGTGTAAATAAAGGATATCAATGGACATATACAACACCTTTGAATAATTTTAAATTTTTAATCGGTGTGGAGATACGACGTTTAGTTGGGGTAAATAACTACCCTATTGGGCAAAATGTATCCTATGAAATTATATCAGACCACTCAAAAATGCAATTTAATTACCCTTCAGGTACTACGGATATTTGTGGAACCGTTATTTAAGTAAAATTAAAGAACCTACGATCTGTTGGGTTTTGTATTACGTAATATTCCAATTAGGACTAATATGCCATTTAAAAAATTTAGCTAAGTTTTCTTGGTCACTTGCCAAACGGATTACGGCACAAAGAACCCCGCCCAATTCTAGATATTAGCGGGGTTTTCTTATAGGCTATGTTTTAGTCATTGCTTTCGTCTAATAAAGAAGTACCGTAAGAATTATCGATGGTGCACAACCAACGGCCGTCAGGTTCTTGGCGAAATACATAAGTTGCACGTCTAATTTTTTTGCTTGATTCATTTTTCTCATCAGGTGAATGAAGAACCGTTTCCATGATAACTAAAGCATTGTCAGCGCCTTCAATAACTATAATCTCACCTTGTTCAACTATAAGTTGTTCTTGAAAGAAGTTTGATATAGCGATAAATGCTTTACGGATATTATCCTTACCTTTTACGGTCATACCAGGTTTAACAACAAGTGCTGCATCTTCTGAGTAGTACTGCATAAGTGAATCGAAGTCTTTAGCAGTAATGGCTTTATCACAAGCTTCAATAATTTGTTTGATTGGGTGAGAGTTCATAAATTATTTTCTTTAAGATTGATTATGAATTTATATACTAAAGGTTTTTATTGGGGGTGTATGGATGTTGATCACTATTTCTGTAAAACCAAGAAACGTCCACTAAAAATCAAACCACGGACTAAACGATTAACCAAAGCTAAAGAAAAATATTTAGAAGCAGAAGAAACCCTATTCCAAGAATTAGGAGAATATCGAATTGGTTTTCGCCGTAAGTTTCAATTTGAATCAACCAAAAATTGGCGGTTTGATTTTTATATTGTAAAGTTGAATCTTCTTATAGAAATTGCGGGTAGCCGATGGTCAGTTGGTCGTGGTGGCAAAAAGATAGCAAATGCATTTAATAAATATGATTTAGCTGAAGATCTGGGTTATAGAGTTGTGCGTCTTGAACCTCATCAAATTGATTCCGGTTAAGGGTGGTGGCAAAGTGATGCAAGGGCTGGTGAATAGACGAGCAGTGGAGCGTAAATTGTTTGATCGACCTTCACGTTAATATTTTGATTGCATATATAAACCATATCTATATCAATAGGGCGAAGTGGTGTAAGTTACGTGTTTTTAAGATCGAGATATGTTGTGAGTGTGATGGAAGCATTTGAAGCAAAGAAAAATGTATATTTTAATTATGAGTTTGATGAGCTGATCTTAGGTGGAGATTTTCCTGAAACGATCCATAAGTCGCTTGTTGGTATGTTATATAAGCATGTGGTTGAATATCCAAATGCAACATATTGTATTTATTATAATGAAGAGTTAGTTGGAGATGAGTTACAAAAACTTAAAGATGATTGGATGCGTTATTGCCCATTGGTTTAATATCAGTTCCTTTGAAACGTTTTAATTAGTTTTCTAAGCTTAATCCCCTTAAGTCATAACCTTAATTTTAGCATGATCTAGAAATTCAAAAATGACAGTTGGTAGACTGCTGAAGTTTCCTATCTTTGTTAAAGTATTTATGATCAACTTCAACTGTTCTATCTTCATCTAACGATAAATTAGATCCTCAAAATGTAAATCTAAAATTATTTCCATTGATGGGCTAGGTTCTATAGTGCTTAGCATCTACAATTCACGTTTTATCCAATGAGATTCTGTTTTGAATAGCGAGACGCCTAAACTTCAGCGCCGTTTAAAGAACCGTCATATTCAATTGATTGCTATGGGCGGTGCAATTGGCACAGGCTTATTCTTAGGTTCAGCACATATTATTCAATCCGCTGGCCCATCTATTATTTTAGGTTACATGATTGGTGGCTTGATTGCATTTTTGATTATGCGCCAACTTGGTGAAATGATTGTACATGAACCCGTTACAGGTTCATTCAGTTATTTTGCTTTTAAATATTGGGGACGATTTTCTGGCTTTTTGACAGGTTGGAACTATTGGGTTTTATATATTTTGGTGGTAATGACCGAGCTGACTGCTATTGGGAAATATGTCAATTATTGGTGGCCTCATATTCCTGCTTGGACATCTGTATTGTTCTTTTTTATTGTGATGACCCTTGCTAATTTAGCCAATGTAAAGCTGTATGCGGAATCTGAATTTTGGCTATCGATGATTAAAGTCCTCGCAATTATTGCAATGATCATTTTTGGTATCTATTTGCTAATGACGGCAGATGTTGGCTCAACGGCTTCTATTAGCAACTTATGGGCACATGGTGGATTTTTCCCGCATGGCTTTGAAGGCCTATTTTATATGTTGGCTTTTATGATGTTTGCTTTTGGCGGAATTGAGTTGATTGGTATGGCTGCTGCTGAAACAGAAAATCCCGAAAAAAATATTCCTAAAGCTGTGAATCAGACCGTTATTCGGATCTTTTTGTTTTACATCTGTTCATTGGCTATTCTTTTGTCTTTGGTACCTTGGAATCAATTAGATTTAGGTGGTCTAGATAAAAGTCCATTTGTACTTATTTTTAAGCAAATGGGCATTGATTGGGCTGCACATTTACTTAATTTTATTATTTTGACAGCATCGGTATCTGTTTGTAATAGTGGTATGTATGCCAATAGTCGTATGCTACTAGGCTTGGCAGAGCAAGGTAATGCACCACAAATTTTTAAGTACGTTACTAAACAAGGGACTCCTGTTCCTGCCGTTTTATTTTCAGCATTGCTCATTTTTGGTTGTGTTTTGCTTAATTACTTTGTACCTGAAAAAGCATTAAGTTACCTGATTTATATTGTAGTAGCAGCAGCAGTATTGAATTGGATGATGATCAGTTTAATTCATTTAAAATTCAGAAAAGCAATGAAACAGCAGGGCGTCAAGACTAAATTCCCAGCGTTATTTGCACCATACACCAATTATGTTGTTTTGGCTTTTATGTTAATGATTCTTTATATTATGTGGAGTCAGGGTTTTATGCTGTCGGTATTGATGCTACCTGTATGGATTTCACTATTATTTGTTATATTTAAGTTGTTTCAAAAAGCCCTCAACTGAGGGCTATTTCGCATAACGACCATTATGTTAAATGGACTAAGCTATCTAAGTATTTGTATATTATATTTATAAAGTCCAATAGTCGCTCAAGATTGCCTTAATACGACAGAAACTTATTATTAATACAGGAAGAAAATAAATGCCTGCAATTCTATGTAAATGTGGTAATCGTCTAAATATAGGTGAAATACCAAATCCAATTGAATGGTTAATGATATCAGATATTGAGTATGATGAATTTCAAGGTGAAATAGATTCTGAAAAATTATATATGAAGTTTAAATCTCTAATTATCTGCCAAAATTGCAAAAGATTAATTTGCTTTTGGGACGGTTTTAATCAAAATCCTATTTTTTATAAAGTTGATAATGAATGATTTAACTGAAAAGAAATTAAAAATACTCTTAGTAATCTGTTTTAATATTCGTTTGATGTGTGCTGAAATAATAGGAGACTTTCATTTGAACTTTTTAGAAAATTTAAAATTAACATAATACCCCTTATGCGAAATGCTTAAAAGTTATCTTTAAGTATCAATATTTTATATGGAAAAATCATGGGGTTTAGCGCACCATCATGATTTCTTTGTGACTATTTACGTTGGTGATTAGATCAATAGAATAAAGCTATTTGAGAAACCCTTTACTGAGGGCTTCTCTTAACCTAAACCTGCTAGCTTAAAACAAACATATGGAACTGACGAATTATCATCATTGGTTTATTTTTGAAGCTCTTCGGTTTATGTCATTCATCAGAGTAAAAAAACCTTCAGCATATTCATATGATCTTCTGTTTGAATCTACCGCAGGATCTGACTTCATATTTTTCATATATTCAATAGACTCTCTAGTCTCATCAGAGTTAATGATGTCAGCTAAGTCGTTTAAATCTTTTCTAATTTCAGCTTCAGAAACAGGTCTAGTATTATATTGCTGTCTTGAAGGTTCAAACTGACGTTGTGTTTGTATTGCACGTTGTTGGCGCTCACACTGTGCTTGAATCTCTCTTTCTCGTTGATTTTGTAGACGCTGTTGTTCCACAAAATGTTGAGACATTCGGTGTCCTTCACTTGCAGCATCATATGCAAAAGTGACAGTTACTGGTGTGGTCAGTAGGCTAAGAAGTATAATTTTACTTAAAGATTTTTTAATCATTTTTTCATCACTTTTATAATAGCTGATAAAGTTAAATGATTATAAATAATAATGAAAGTTAATTTTAATCCTTAAGTAGTCTATATATTGTCTTAATAAAACAGACTATATTCCTCAAAGTATTTGAAAAATACTATTTCTTCTTCGGGCATTTTGTGCCATTTCCACCTGGTAAGCAATCACACGCATGTCCATCGGCATCACGGTCTAAACTTTTCCAACCAGTTTGCCCTGATTTTTTGCGCTGTTCATACCATTTCTGTGCTTCCTGCTGAGTACTAAAATCAGCACATTTTTTGGCATAAGCCTGAATGGAAGTGAACCCCAAAACTAAGATAAGTAAAAATTTCATAATTTCTATCTGATCTAATAACATCTTTCATAAAAATTCAATTGTAGTATATTTAATGTATTGTTTATTATAAATTTACCATAAAAATTTAAGGGTGATGATGTGAAAAAAACACTTCTCTTTAGTTTGGTTTTAATGGGGGGCACGTAGCATACGCTGAAACGCTCATACCGCGTAGTGTGGCTGGTGATAAAGGTAAGTATTATCTAATTGAATCTAAACGTAGTGGCAATATTGTTACTGCAATTAATAAGCGTATAGGTGTTTACGATACCTATTACACCAAGACAGAAACGAATTGTTCTACCATGAAAATGCGTGAAATAGGTGGTAGTGATATCTCTGTGAACGCAAACAAGGTCAACCCAACAAAATGGTTTGATTTAGTTCCTGGTTCTAGCAAGAGTGATCTAGCAAATTTTGTATGTAAAAAGAATAATTAAAAATGGATAATTTCTTATGAATAAGTTTCTGCTGTGTTTGGGATTTATTACTTTAATTCATATGCCAGAATCATATGCCTTTGAAGGGTTAGATTTGAATGAAAGTGAATTTCATACTATTTCTAAAAAGTTTGTAAACAATGAAACATTAAATATTAGAAGCAATCCAATTAATGGAAAGGTTATAGGTAAGTTAGATAGGGGTGATGAAGTTTATATTTATGATATAAGTCAAGATTGGTCAAGGATTTCACAAAAAAATGATGCTCCCAAATGGGTTTCATCGAAATATTTATGCTCTGCTGAGTATTGTTTCAATAGAAATTACTCAACCACTAAAATTACATCGAGTACGTCAAAAGATGTATCAATGAATAAAAATTATCAACATAAAAAAACCACTCAAACGTATTCAGGATCTTGTTCTTGTAGTTCAGGCAGTTTTTGTTATGGTCCTCGTGGAGGTCTATATTGTTATACATCTGGTGGCAATAAAAGCTATAGATAATTGGAGATTTATGTGGGTTTTAATTTTAGAAAAAGTCTAAAGATAGCACTGGGTGTACGTTTAAATATTACGAAAAAGGGTGTTTCAAGTGTTTCACTAGGCGGAAAGGGCGCGCGTGTAAACCTTGGAAAAAAGGGTACAAGAACAACAGTTGGAATGCCTGGTACTGGTCTTTCATATAGCAGCTTTAGCCCTAATCAGGTAAAGAAGGAAACTGCTCGAAGTGAGCCTGTAAAGTCGAGCACGCCCAATTTTTGTTCGTAATGAAGCAAAAGAAAGTGAATGCCGCCAGCGTTTTGATCTTGCTCATGAGCTTGGCCATTTAGTACTTCATGATGGTATGGTTACTAGTGACCGTATTACTGAATCTGAGGCAAATCAGTTTGCATCTGCGCTTTTGATTCCTCAAACAATGATGCGAACTCATTTCCCTACATGGTTTAGAGGCGGTCGTTATAACTGGTCTAAATTGAGTGAATTTAAGCAGACTTGGAAGGTAAGTAAGTCTACGATTTTTTATAGAGCAAAGTCTTTAGGTTTATTGACTCAAGAACAATACACCAGTGGTGTAATTGCTTTGAGAAAAAACAGTGAATCTATTACTGAAAAAGAAGATCATTTAATCCCTAAGGAGAAACCTGAGCTCCTTCAAGCCTGCTTTGCTATGCTTGCGAAAAAGAAAATCTTTGCAGAGGATATAGCTAAAGCTTTGGATGTGAATGTTGGTTTTCTCGAGAACTTGGTTGGAATAGAAGTTCCAAGAAAGCCAAGAGTTTTAAGGGTTGTAGAAAAAAGCGCTTAATTGCGCTTTTTTTTATATATTTCAAAAAAATAATTTTACTTAATGTTGAAATATTAGTACCCTATATATTCAAAAAATAAAGAGGGAAATACTATGCAGTTATGTACATTATGGGGTGATATGTCGGCTGATCGTGCTAGCGATCAATATCCGCAAGCAAATGTTTGTAATGAATGTATTAATAACCATGCCAATTCTGAAGATTCTCCTATTGTAGCTGTCAATGGAAGCTATGATTCTTCTTATGGAGAAGAGTGTGCTTTATGTGATACGCATATTTCAGAAGAATAAAGATTAGGAGCTAGTAATGTTAAATACAGATCAAATCAGTGTTTTGCAACATATTGTTGAAAATGAAGAAGAGTCAATTATTGCACTTGCAGAAGAGAATAATATTAAGCCAGATGCAAGTATCGGTGTAGCCCATTTTTTATTAGGTGATCCAAATAACTTCTCGAAAATGAGTAGTCATCAGCAATTTCATTATGAGAATTCAATTAAACCTTTAATTTATAAAGTCCTTTGTGATGGAATGATCAGAGAGCATGAAGATGGTTCATCTTCATGTATTGGTGATGGATTTATTGATGAAGAAAGTTTATTAGGGGCTTACATTCAGCAAGATATGCGTTGTCAGCATTGTGTGCAAACAACAGATACTTGGAGTGTTAACAATTCTTAGCCTGAATTAAAAAAGTACTTCAAGATACTCTTTTCATCAACCAAATAAGTATCTAAATGTGTCAAGCATATGTTTTAGAAGAATAAAAGTTATATAAAAAACTTATTTAATAAAAGTATGTATTATCAAAATTAAAAGCCTGCAAGCACCTGCAAGCTTTTATCAACGCAGTGATTTATATGTCTAATGATGATGGAATAGATTCAAATAAAGCCAAAATTTCAGAGCTTAAAGCTGTGTATAAATTAGCTATTGAAACAAGAAATTTTGAGATTTCACAACTTATAAATAGAAATAATTTTTTTATGTTATTTCAAGGTGTGTTATTAGCAGCAGTTTTTAGTAATCAAGCTCCAAAGCCTATTGTTGAATTTATTATTTGTTTTTCTGGAATTATTATTTCTGGTCATCAAATTAAAGTTGCTGCAGGTGCTAAATATTGGCAGGAATGGTGGGAACTTAAAACTAGTGAAATCGAAAATAAGTTAAAGGATACAATTGGGAAAGATAACTTTATTCCTCTATTCAGTTTAAGTGCGGAGACAGATGAAGAAAAAGAGGAAATGAAAAAGTTTAAGGAAAAGGTGATTAAAAAAATTAACAAACCAGAAAGTAAATTTTTAGAAAAAAATTATAATAAAATTATTACAACAAAATATTCTGTTAGTCGCGTACCTATCTATACTGGATTTGTCTTAATGCTTACATGGGTAGCATTATTTTTCAGCACATTAGGTTGGTTTCATGGTTTTGATTTCTCAGCTTTTATCCATGGAATTCAATTTAAAAAAGCACCGTAAGGTGCTTTTTACACTATAGTCCATTTTGTATTTCCATACTTTTGAATGAGTTTCTGCTTGTATAGCGTAAGGCCTATTCTTTTACCGAGCAAAATAACAACATCCCAATAATCAATTTTCTTATTAAAATAAGGAGAATTTTTCATAAACTTCTTAAAGTTTGTGAGACCATGAGTTGTTTTTACATCTAATGATTGACCTGTTCGAAAATTTGCAAACTCATATTCTTGACCGCGAATGCCTTCTTTAGGAAGACAATGAAAGAATTTTGTTGTAATGCCTAAAACTATAGCTACATCATATACTTGATCATTAATTTCTAACCAAGCATGATCAAAAATATGCCCATCTATGTTTACAACTCCTAGCATAGGCTTTGAATGGGTATTAAGTTCATTTAATAAAATATAATTTATAGCCGACGTAGCAAAACAAGCACCAGCCCAAGATTCTTCTTTAATATAATCAGACATTAGATCTAAAATAGTTTCAATTGGATTCATTTCTAACCTATAAATAATCGTTGAAAAAGTAATAAGGCTTATTATATAAGCATTTTAATCTCTAAAACTTCCACTATTAGGAATAGAGCCTTAGGTAGTATCAATAAAAAGTAAGTGGTGACTTACTTTTCGTTGTTTTTTTTATGAAAATTTTCCGTAAATTCATCAGTAATATGATCTTCAACAACCAACCAACCAAGGCTTCCTTTACCATTATCGACAACATCAATATGATGTCCGCCTTGATGAACATACACTTCTTTTGTCCAAAATGACAATCTGTGTCTAAATGAAGATTCCGCTAAGGCATTTAAAGATAACTGAATATCTTTTTTTAAAGTACTTAAGTCTTGAGAGTAATCAAGATCTAGTACATTTACTAATTTCCCGAAAACTAATCGTTTGATACCGTTTTTAAGATTAATAACTTTTACTTCTGAAAAGTTTGAAGAGCGAGATTCCTTTTTAACTAAAGCTGTTTTTAGTAATTCAATAAAAGCACTATTCATTGAAAGTTCATTTTCTTCAGCAAAGTTCGTAACATCTTGATGAATTTCAGGAGGTAAGCGGACTTGTGTTTTAATAAAGTTAGTCTGTTTTTGCATCTATGATCTCCATTGCTATTGACACTAATTATAGGTGCATGTAGATTAATGTCAATGCACCTATATTTAGGTGCAAAAAAAAGCCTCGAGAACTTTGGACGGCTATCGAGGCTTCTATCTATCCCTGCAAGGAGATTAGACATGAACAGTCTATCATTTAATGACATGAATTTTAATCCAGTAATCAAAATGATAATCTAATTTGGATTACTTCATCAGAATTGGCTGAAATGCTTGGATATACGCGTTCTGATAAAGTCACTCAAATCTTTAATCGAAGATCAGATGAATTTACCTTTAATATGACACGAGTTATTGAAAATCCTCAGACCGTCAATTTGACGGTACGGGTTTTTTCATTACGTGGCTGTCACCTAATTGCTATGTTTGCCCGAACACCAATTGCCAAAGAATTCCGCAAATGGGTACTCGATGTACTGGACAAGGAAGTACTGCAACGGCAAATAGACACCCGAGTAAAAATTAACGCAGAACAACAAGCCTGTCTGAAAGAAATTGTCGATCGACGTTGCGAGGGTAGTGTAAAGAAACGTACTGAACTTTGGGGTAGACACAACAAGCACTTCCGCATACCACGCTACAATGAGCTTTTGGCTATCCATTTCCAAGATGCTGTAGATTATCTAGAAACTTTAAGTATCAAGGCAAAAGGGGATGTTCATATAGATGAAAATCAATCTATAGAAATACTTTGTATTCACGCTAAACTATTTCAAGCATGGTGGAGAACACACAGTCCAACATTGGGTAAACTAAACCCATTACTAGAGTCAATGTTGCATGACAATATGTTCTATATAACTTCTGCTATAAAGGATTTATGTAAAAAGTATGATATTGAATTACCAAATTATGACTATGAACATATGTTTGAGCTGAATATGCTGCCTCACCAAAGATACTTATTATTGAAGTAAAAAATTAGACCGTCTTAGGGCGGTTTTTTCTTTATAATTGGATAGATAGATTGCAGTATACAAATTTTGTAATAATTTAGTTTAAAAAGATTTGTATACTCATTTGTATACAGTTGAACTACAAATGAGTACTTTTGAGTACAAACCTATACAACTCTTTATTTCACTAACTATTTGAAAATACAACTGATTACTACCTTATGCTCTCCCTACCTATCCATCATCGCCTTGCAGGTTTCTATTTTTTCTACTATTCAATTGTTGGGACATTCATGCCTTATTGGAGCTTATACCTTCAAGATCAAGGCTTTAATTATCAAGAAATTGGTATTTTATCTTCTATTGCGATTATCACACGCTTTTTTGCACCTTTTATTTGGGGATGGGTGGCAGATAAATCAGGTAAACGCATGTTACTGGTTCGTATTGCAACATGGATGGAAGCAACGATTTGGTTTTTGATTTTTGTGATTCCAAATAACTTTCAACCTATTGCCTTACTCATGCTGATTTTCAGTTTTTTTCAAAATGCAATTTTGGCGCAGTTTGAGGGAGTCACTTTATTTTGGCTAGGTGATCAAAGGGCGGAGTTATATGGAAAAGTAAGGAAGTGGGGTTCAATTGGTTTTATTGTAGGGGTATTTAGTATAGGGGCTTTACTTGAAATTATTCCTATTTCGATGTTGCCAATTATGCTGTTATGCATCGCTTTTACAGCTTTCCTTTGGTCATTTACAGTCAAAGAACCTGATTCTGCACCAAGCTCACAAAAAATATTAGAACCCCTTTTGCCTATTCTTAAACGTCCCATTGTTGCTGCATTCTTTATTATTGAATTTACCTTACTTTTTGCTCAAGCTCCTTTTTATAGCTTTTATAGCAATTATTTAAAACAAGCTCATTTTAGTACGATTGAGATTGGTTTTTTATGGTCAGTGGGGGTGATTGCTGAAATTATTATGTTTGCTTATGCAACATTTTTTCTGAATCGATTTTCATGGCGGAATTTAGTAATCACATGTTTATTGATGACAGGATTACGTTTTGTTCTGGTTGGAATATTTCCACAGTCTTTCATTATGCAATTCACGGCACAGACGATTCATGCTTTTAGCTTTGGATTATTTCACATGATTGCAATGCGCATTATTTTTCAAAACTTTTCTGTAGGTCAGCAAGGTCGTGGGCAGGCTTTATATAGCACGATGTGGGGATTAGGGGTAGCTTCGGGTAGTATTTTGGCTGGTCATTATTGGGAAGTCATTTCAGGGCAAATGGTCTTCATTCTTGCAGGGCTATCGACTTTATTTGGATTGTTATTTGTATATTGGTTGCCGAATAAGGTACAAAAAGTATCGTAAGAACACTCAATAGAAGAAGTTTTAAATGATTAAAATCTTCTTCTATTTATAACTCTTAAATGTATCGGAATTTAAAAGTTACACAACAATGCTTTGATATTGAGCTTGCCAAGGTTGGGCTTGCTCTAATTGTGCTGCCAGTTGTAAAAGTAAATCTTCTCGTCCAAATGGTGCAATAAATTGTGAACCTAGCGGAAGATTATCTTTGTTCCAATATAAAGGAACAGACATTGCAGGTAAGCCAGTAATATTGGCAAGCTGGGTAAAAGGAACCCATTGCAAATTATTTTTAATTAGTTGCTCGACGAATTTACCTTTTGCCAATAGATGTGCTTTATCAACTTTCAGTAAGCCTTTTAAAATTGGAATTTGCCATGTAGGGGTTTTGACCTCACCATTTTTAGGGGCAATGGAAGCTGTTGATGGAATGAGATATAAGTCGTAATTATCAAAGAATTGATTCATTTGAGTCACATAGTTTCCCCAGTTATTCAAGTTATGAATATAGTCGAGGGCAGTGGCTTTTGCACCAAAAGCGGCAATCGCTAAAGTATCTAATTCAAAATCACTGTCTTTTGCGCCGTGTAATTTTTTAAGCTGTTGTACGTTATAAGCACATTGGCTAAACCATGTGGTAATAAAGTCTTTGGCAAGCATCATCCCATCAATTTGAGGTTTTGCTTCTATAACGTGATGACCTAAAGATTCTAAAAGCTTTGCAGTTTTTTGAATGGCTTGAATCGCATCTTGAGAAACTTTGGTGCCAATGGGAGATTCAGTTGAAAAAGCGATACGTAAAGGTTTTAGTGGCTGTTGAAGTATCTCCAAATAGGTTTTATTTGGAGTTTGAATATTGAATAAAGAGGAGTGTTCAGATCCTTGGGTTGCATCGAGCATCGCTGCACTATCACGGACAGATTTGGTCAAAACATGTTGCATCGCTGCACCATGCATTGCTTCACTAAATTGTGGTCCCCAAGGTGTGCGCCCACGACTCGGTTTTAAACCAAATAAACCACAATAAGATGCAGGAATACGAATAGAGCCACCACCATCACTTGCACCAGCAATAGGAACGATTCCAGCTGCAACGGCAGAAGCAGAGCCTCCAGAAGAACCGCCACTATTATGTTTTAAATTCCAAGGATTATGACAACTGCCCCAAGCTTCTGGTTCCGTAATGCCTTTGATCCCAAACTCTGGTGAATTGGTGAGCCCAAAGATGACAACACCTGCATTTTCCCAACGATTCACAATCTCTGAATTTTGCGTTGCAATATAATTTAAGCGTTTGAGTGCATTAGAACCAAAAGAAGTAGCAACACCTACATATTCTTGATGTAAATCTTTGAGTAAAAAGGGAATGCCAGAAAAAGCACCATTATTCAGAGTTTGTTGTGAACGGCGTTGAGCTTGTTCATACATTGTAATGACAATTGCATTTAATTTTGGATTAACCTGTTCTGTACGCTGTAAAGCACAAGTCAATAATTCATGAGCCTGAACTTGTTTGGTCTGTACTAATTTAGCTAATTCTAGACCATCATATTGAATATACTCTGAAAAATTCATTGCAATCCTTGCATTTTATATTGTTTAGCGAGTTTGTAAGTTGCTTTCCAAGCAAAGCTGATTTCGCCCCTTTTCTTTTGCTTTATAAAGCGCATTATCAGCACGATTAATCAGTTGTTGAAATGGAATACAGTACGGTAGGGTTTGATAGCTGAGTCCAATACTCACACTGACATTTAATGAACTGCCATCTTCTAGATAAACAGGGGTTTTATAGACAATATTACAAATACGTTGCGCGATTTCTATACTTTGTTTGAGTGTTAAATCTTTTAATAAAATGGCAAACTCTTCTCCACCCAAGCGCCCAAATAAATCATTAGAACGGATTTGAGTTTTGACTTGATTGGTAAACTCTTGTAAGACTAAATCGCCAACCGCATGACCATATTTATCATTAATTTTTTTAAAATGATCTAAATCAAGCAATAATATCGTAACACTCTGCGCTTGCTGTTTGCTTGGAATTGTTGTGACAGCGCGTTCGCTTTCTTCATAGAAAAAACGTCGATTTAATGTCGTGGTTAAGCCATCGTGATTGGCTAAGTATAAAATCTGATGATAGAGCTTTTGTCGATTTAAACTAATAATCGCTAGGGTTAAAGGACCTAAAGCCAACATTAATAAGCCAATTCGTACAGAGATCGTCGTCACTAAATAAGCATCTGGCGATTCAGTAATATAGTATGCGGTTAAGCTATTGTATAAGGTCATACAAACAATACTATTGATAATGGCGACAAAGAATAAGTTATAGGTTAATGACGCCCAAATGAGCGCGGCGATTGGGAACATAATTGCACCAGGACCCATAAAAAAATGAGTCAGTACAACAGAACCGATCACAGCAAAAAGTGGAAAGGCATTTTGATATTGAAAAGGTTGTAATTTAAGCTCTTCAAAATACTTTTTAAAGACACTCTTTTCTGGAATAGCCAGAACAATAGGTAGGAAGACAATCACATTGAGTATTTCACCCGTCCACCACATACCAAAATCTGTCCAAATTCGATCGACAGACATAAAAGTATTAGGTACATAGGGAATAGTGAGTACAGCAAAAACTGGGCTGGCTAAACAGCCACCAAATGCACTGATAATAAATAAAAATAGAAAAGTGAGACCCTTATTATATTGTTTGAAATCTAATTTAAATAAGCGAATCAGTGCGAGCGTCACCAAAGGGTGAAGCAGGTTGGCAATGGTGAGAAAAAGTGTCAATAGAAAATAATTTCCATTCACTAGATCTGCAAGCATAAATCCAGTAAATGCGCCGAACCATCCACCAAAATTTCTAAGATGCTCAAATCGTAAAAAAAGCCCAAGCATCACTGCATTTGCAGGCCACAGAATAGCGAGGAAGAATAAGGGTCGACCTAGAATACCGATGAGTGCGCAAACAAAAATAATCACACCGACAATTAAAAAAGCTTGAGTGTTTTGTTTTAATGTTTGTTCAGAATATTGAGTAAATATTGACAATTTACTTTCCTACTTCTTTTCATTGCAAGTTTGAGTGAGTTGTTGATTGATAAATACTCACATTATTATGAATCTATGTGTTAAGCATATATTTTTATGAGGAAAAATCAATACGCTTTCAATTTATTTTATTATCTCCTTATAAATTTACTTGGGATTTAATAAAAACAGAAGATTGTTCATATATGGTTATTTTTCCATGTTTTATTTTGAAAATATGCTAATTTAGACTTCTGAAAAACTATGGTACTGATTCCGTATGAAAAGAATAGCTTTACTTGTTCCTTTATTGATGTGTGTTTCACATGCGGTATTTGCTGATGAACAAAATACGGTTCAAGCTACGGCGAATAATAGTACTCAAATAACGAATACCATCCGTATAGATACCCGACCTGAAATTTTAGGCTTATGGGGTATGGAAATTCCAAATAATAAAAAATGCACTGAATATTACAACTTTCGTGGTGCGAATGAAGTTGTGGTGAATAGTGCGAAAGAATGGTCAACAGGTTTATATGATTATCAACCTTCACCAGATAATACCAATGAAAAGCCACCTGCATTGGTCATGCAAATTAAATATGAAAATAATGAAAAGGACTGTTCAGGCAATCAAACCGATCAGTCTGGGGAAATGTCACAATATTTTGTGCGTTGGAAAAATACCAATACTATTAAATTTTGTGCATCTGAAAAAGAGGATCAATGTTTTGCAACTTTGCATCGAATTTTGCCTTAAATAACGCAATACTCAGATATAAAAAACCTCTTACATCGAAGAGGTTTTTTATATCTGCTTTTTTAGTTAAGCATCTTTTTCATGACCTTGAACTTGCTTAAGCATGTGTTTTTCAAGATAGTGAATATCCATTGCATGTTTGCAGAAATTCTTATCTTCTAGAATTAAATCTTTATGCAAAGGAATATTGGTTTTAATTCCTGTAAGAATGATTTCATCTAAAGCTTGTTTCATACGAGCAATTGATGTTTCACGATCTTTACCATGTGCAATCAGTTTAGCAATCATAGAATCATAATAAGGTGGAATATTATAACCTTGGTAAATATGCGAATCTAAACGGATACCTGCACCGCCTGGTGCATAGAAGCTTTCAATTTTACCTGGTGATGGTAAAAAGGTTGAAGGATCTTCCGCATTGATACGACATTCAATTGCATGACCTTTAACTTCAATGTCTTCTTGTTTAAGATTTAGCCCAAGACCTGCTGCAATACGTAATTGTTGTTCAATAATATCCACACCTGTGACTTGTTCAGTGACAGGATGTTCAACTTGAACACGGGTATTCATTTCGATAAAGAAGAATTCGCCATCTTCAAATAAAAACTCAAATGTACCTGCACCACGGTATTGCATTAACTTACATGCATTAACGCAAGCTTCTAAAATATGCGCACGTGCTTCTTCAGGTAAACCCGGTGCAGGTGCTTCTTCTAGTACTTTTTGATGGCGGCGCTGTAATGAGCAGTCTCGGTCATATAAGTGAATGGCATGGCCATTCCCATCGGCTAGAATTTGAACTTCAACATGGCGTGGTTTTTGTAAAAAACGTTCCATATAGACGGTGTCATCACCAAACCACATTTCTGCATCACGTTGAGCCGCTTGTACAGATTCAAGTAATGTATCAACCCGTTCAACAATACGCATACCACGACCACCACCGCCTGATGCTGCTTTCACAATCAGTGGGAAACCAATTTCTTTGGCTTCAGCTAAAGCATTACTTGGGGTAACGGCATGGGCAGAACCGGGTACAGTCGGAACACCCGCTTTACGCATCGCTAAAATGGCAGAAACTTTATTGCCCATTTGGCGAATGTGTTCAGGACGAGGTCCAATAAAAATAAAACCTGAGCTTTCAACAATCTCAGCAAATTCAGCATTTTCAGATAAGAAACCATAACCTGGGTGAATTGCATCCGCACCTGTAATTTCTGCAGCAGTAATAATCGCAGGAATATTTAAGTAACTTTCACTACTTGCACCTGGTCCAATACATACAGCTTCATCAACAAAACGAAGATGCATCAAATCTTTGTCAGCATCTGAATAGATACCAACAGTTTTAATTCCTAATGTTTTGCAAGCACGAGTGATGCGTAACGCAATTTCACCTCGGTTTGCAATGAGTACTTTTTGCAACATATCAACCCCCTAAATATTACGCGCGGTAGCGGAATAAAGGTTGACCGAATTGGATTACATCACCATTTTTCACTAAAATTTCTTCAACTACACCACTTTGAGTTGCCTCAATTGGGTTCATAATTTTCATGGCTTCAATGATGCCTAAAGTTTCACCCGCAGAAATCGTTTGACCCACATTCACAAAAGGTGCTTCACCTGGACTTGGCGCAGAATAGAACACACCGACCATTGGTGAAGTTTCTACTGCGCCACGAGAGGCCGCTTTAATCACAGGAGTATCAGCAGTAGGTGCAGGCATTGTGGCAATACCAGCAGCAACCATAGGATTACGACGTGTTAAAGCAATCGATTGATCTCCTTCTTTCACTTCAATAGCCTGAAGATCAGATTCAATCATCAAATCGATGAGCTTTTTGATTTTGCGAATATCCATGGGTTCGTAGTCCTAAAATATAATTAAGTTGAAGATTTAATTTTTTCAATCGCGTAATCGAGTGCAAAAGAATAGCCTTTTGCACCTAAGCCGCAAATTACGCCGACGGCTTTATCTGATAAATAGGAGTGATGTCTAAAACTTTCACGTGCATGTACATTCGAAAGATGTACTTCAATAAATGGAATAGCGACACCAAGTAGGGCATCGCGTACTGCGACAGAGGTATGTGTTAATGCGGCAGGATTTATGAGAATGAATTGCACGCCATCCTGTTGTGCTTGATGAATACGATCAACTACAGCACCTTCCCAGTTGCTTTGGAATGTATCTAAAGAAATCTGTGCTTTTTGAGCCTGAGCGACGAGCTGCTGATTAATATCTTCTAGGGTGAGATGTCCATAGACCTCTGGCTCACGCTTTCCTAGTAAGTTTAAGTTTGGTCCGTGAATGACCAAAATGGTCGAACTCATTGAGCCTGCTCCAATTTAAAAGTTGCAAAAAAAAATGCAAGATGTCTGCAAAGTTTGCGTATTATGGCATGTTTTTCTACAAGTATTTTATAAATTCTTTTAATTGTCGTAGAAATGCTGTGCCTTTTCAGTGCTCTATATTGTTAATTTTGTGATGAATTAGCAATGTTAAAATATGACATTTTTTGTTGTATTTTTCTTTCTTTGGATTGTAAACCGAATTGACCAAAACTGTTCATTTGTTTTGTGTAACAGCGAGGTGTGAATCATCAATACATAGCATTTCATTCCAGCGAGTGGTATAGCGTGGCGAGAGATATTGTTGTTTCATTTGCCAGTGGTTTTGGTTGGAGTGATAACCCACCTGTATGCATTCATATCCATAACGTTGTTGGGCTAGAAGAAAAGTCTGCATAAGTTTATTACGTTGTTGAATGAGCTGTTTAGGTTGCCATAAGTCATCAATATGTTGTCGCTTAGGGTGTAGTGCCGAGAACATGACTGCAATTTTTACATAACTAATATTTTCTTGATATAAAACATCAATTTGTTGCATGGTTATTTGGCTTAAATGCAGTAAGTCATCTGTCGCATATTCAAGCCCGATAGCTTGCGTCATGCTTTTTTTGTAAGGGGGATATGGAACTTTTTCATATAAAGAAATATGAATACATGAGCTGAGTTGTTGTTGGCTCATTAAGCGCTGATGCGCACGTTTAAGATGAAATACCATGGCTTGTTTTAAGAGTTGTTTTTGGGTTAGTGGAGAAGCAAAACTACGAGATGAAAGGATACGTTTTGACGGGATATGAGGATCATCCAAGTGAATGCAGGACTGACCTTTTAGTTCACGAATGGTACGTGCCATAAGAACTGAAAATTCTCGAACAAGATAGTGTTCATTGGCAAAAGTTAAGTCGTAGCAATTCAGAATGCCATAGGATTGTAGCTGTTTGCTGATTTTACGACCAATGCCCCAAATTTCACTGACATTGGTTTTTAATAATAAGTTTTCAAATGTGATAGGTCTAAGGTTGTGAGATCGCATACATATTGAAAGCCAGCATGTTTTTTTGCAAAGTGATTGGCGAGTTTTGCTTGAGTTTTACTATGATCAATGCCAATACAACAGGGAAGACCTAGCCACTTTTGAATCTTATTGATTACAGCTGTGCAATATTCCTTCAAGTTAAATACATCTTTGTAAGATGTTAGATGGATAAAGCATTCATCAATCGATTACGGTTCTAAATCATCTGGATTGAAATCCTCATTAAGAATTGAAAAAAAGCGTTTTGACATATCACCATATAATTCATAATTACTGGAATACACTTGCACACCTGCTAAAGTACAGGCGATTATTCATTATAAAACCCAACAAATTCTCAGTTTATGTATGAGTAAAGGAGCAGTTCATGATTTTGAATTGTTCAAAAGAAACCTGCATTTAATCCCTAAAGATTCCTTTGAATTGGCAGATAAAGGCTATCAAGGGATCTATGATCTTTATGAAAGAAGTTTAACTCCAATTAAAGCAAAACGAGGTCGTCCATTAGACTCCGAGCTAAAAAATACAATCGAGAAATCAATAAAAGAAGAATAGGTGTGGAGCATGTATTTGGTGTGTTGAAGACCTTTAGAATACTTTCGGAGCGTTATAGAAATAGAGGTAAAAGACTGGGTTTAAGATTCAATTTGATTGCTGGAATTTACAACATAGAATTGAACAAAAAATGAGTTATGCAAGAGGTCTATTTATAAGGAAAGCAATATTTTAACCATTAAAGATATAAATGAGACAAAACGATTAAATAAGAAACGAACACACGAATAATGAATGAATATTAGCCTTATCTTGAAATAAAGTTTGTTTTATTAAAAAATAAGGCGTATAAAGTCAATTCGTTGATGCGGGATGGAGCAGTCTGGTAGCTCGTCGGGCTCATAACCCGAAGGTCGTTGGTTCAAATCCAGCTCCCGCTACCAACGAGAAATAATGACAACAAATCAGTTTATTTAGTTTCATTTTTTATTTTCAAAGTATTTTTATTTAAAACATCCAGAATGATGTTGAATGGTTCCTCTACCAAATCTTTTAGATAAATTATGTTTGAATAGCGAATGCTAATAATAAGTTTGCTTTTTGAATGAGCATATTAAACTTCTTTTATGTTGCTTAGAATAGCTTTATTTTTTTGATCCAAAAATGAAAGCGTTTTATAAAAGAATATTTAAAAAATTGATTTTCTGTCCGATGAAATAGTTATTGTTAAATTCCAAAAATGGAATTGTATTTTTATTATATTGGTGTAAATGTTGAATATATCTGAAAATTTAGTTGCAAGATCGTTTAATGGCTGTGAAATTACTGTATCGTTAGTTCCTTCAAAAAAAATGCAAAATACTCGTGATGGGTTTACTTGGGTTGAAGTTGGCAAGAAAGTTTTGCTTCAATCTGGTGTGGAAATTGAATTGAATTTAGATGGTCGTAGTTTTTATACAGGTATTAACGAAATGTTCCGTTTCGATCGTAAAGTCTGTTAATTCAGTCTATACCTTTAAGAAAAAAACCGCTCAATCAGGGCGGTTTTGTTTTATCTGGACTTTTAAAAATGCGTTTAGTATCGAAGTTCAGGATAAATTTTTTGTATTCATTAGGTTTTTAATCTTTTTTATTTATACAATGCTTTTGTAAAATTTCAACAACCTGTTCAAAGCGATCATCGTCTAGCCATACAGAATTACTGATCGTAAAACTACGTGCTGCAAAATCAATTGCATTTGGAGTATTGGCAGGAATGTGTGCTAAAGCTGGATATTGATTTATTGCTCTGACAAAAAGTTTAGTCACGCCTAGTCCACGAGTCCATAACTCATCTAAAATTGCCTTACAAAGCTCAATTTGGTCAACCAAGATCAATAAAAATGGATAAGTAGTGGTTGTATCTAATCGTTTTTCAAAGACCTGTAGATGTGGTATTTGCTTTAAACGCTGAATTCTATATGTTGCACGTTGTTGTGCAGATTGCCAGTGTGTTGCTAAGCGTTGTGCTGCTGAAGCTGCGACAGCACTTCGCCACTTGCCCAACTGATGCATAGGAATGCTATTTTGGTCAAAGTCATCACCGACGGCTGAAATTTCATCATTATTTTTTAATGCTTTACGCAAGTTATGACCATAAATTAAACTTAAACTCGACGGGCGATAAAGACAATAATATCCAATCAATTCGAGACATCTTTTGATTTCCCATCCATGTAAAGTAGGTAATTGAGCGGTATTTTTGAGTAACTTGCGATGTAACTCTAAATGACGGCTAAATAATACACCGCCTTCAGCACTGGTTAAACCTTTACCAAAAGCCAAACTGAAAAAGCTGATATCACCAATTAAACCTACACTTTGTGTATGAGTTTTAGCTCCCATTGCTTGTGCAGCATCTTCAATTAAATAAATACCATGTTGATGTGCTATTTTTTGAATGGCTATTAAATCACAAACGAGACCTGCAAAATGTGTTGCAACGATTGCTAACGTGGAAGTATTACTCAGTTGAGAAAGTTGCTTTAGATCAAATTCCAGACTATTTTGTGCTAAATCACATAAAATTGGAGTTAAACCTATTTTTTCTACAGCAAGAGCAACCAGTGGGCATGTCCAAGCAGGTAAAATAACCTGTGTGCGTTGTGGCTCTAACTCATGTAATGTTTCTAAGGCGATGATAAAAGCGACAGTGCCTGAACATGTTAGTGCAGGTGTAGGAATACCGAGTAATTCAGATAAAATGCGGGCTAAATCACTTTGCGTTTTTTGAGGGAATAAATCTTTGAAAAGTAATGATAAACCATCTGTGGGAGGAATTTCTTTGCTCATGATGGTGTGTTTTGCTGATCAATAGCTTGAAGGCTCTGTTCTGTTTCATCTTTGGCCAAGAATAAAACGCCTATTAAAATCAAGACAGCACCTATTGTTTTGAGCAAAGTCAAGGGTTCATTGAACAACCAAACGGACAGTAAGGTAACACTGATTAACTCTAAATGTGAGGCTGCAAAAGAAGGGCCTACAGGGGCATGTTTGAGTAAACTCATCCAAATAAAAAAAGCACCAATATACCCAATAAATGCGCCATAAATCCAAGGATGGCTAAAAACACGGATTAACCAAGGTAAGTCAAAACTGAGTGGCATCGCATGTATCGATGCAAATTTAAAACTAATTTGTGCGAGTGTATCAAAGCACATTAATAGTAAAAACCCGATGATATAGAAATATTTCATGTGCCAATTCCTACAACAGTAACGCCTAAGGTGATGAGAATGACACCAATCAATCGATTTCTGGTGAGTTGTTCATTAAAGAATAAACGACCTGCAAGCATGATCACCACAATATTAATACTACCGAGCATTACACCATCTGACAGTGGTACAAGAGAAAGAAAAGCCAGCCAAACAACAAATTCAAAAATATAACTACAAATTCCAATCCATAACCAAGCACGGCTTGCCATATTTTTCCAATGCGTCCATCCTTTAAATGCTGTGTTTTCAGATGCAGCTGCTTTAAATGCCAATTGTCCAATAGTATCGATACTAATCGTCAGTAACCAGACTACGAACACCGTCCAATTCATGCAGGTGTTCCTATTTTTTCTTCTCGATTTAAATGATCAACTTTTTCTGTAGGTTCAATATTCGTTTGAGGATGTTTCATTTTAAATTGGCAATGTTGTATAAATTCTAATGATTCTTCAATAACTTGTTTACGGTCATTATCAATAGTGATCATGTGATAGCTGTTTTTCAACCAAATTAATTGCTTATAACCTGAAACATGATCATAAACCAACTGACTATTACGCCGATGTGCGACATCATCTTCATAGGCATGAAAAGACAAAGTTGGACTGGTAATTTTGTATAAATTCTTGCGTACGTTTCGAGATAGACGTTGTAATTGATATAAGGAATGCCAAGGATTTCCAGGTAATCCTGCTTCTGCACTATTACCACTATTCATGGCATTGACTATACGGGCACGCAGGTTTTCATTTTTTATGCCATAAGGTTCTGCTTCATTAAAGATTTTATCACGACAAATATTTAAAGCAGATATGGTCGGTAAAACAATGGGTGCAAGTACTTTTGACCATAAGGGTACACTCCAACCATCATATTGAAATGTTGGACTAAAGCTTATTACACCTGAAACTGGATATTCTGATGCATATTTGAGGGCCAAGAGAGCCCCCATTGATAAGCCTGCTACAAAGAGTTCATCTACATGCTGTTTTAATAAAGTTACAGCTTCACAGACACTGTTAAACCAATCTTCCCATTGAGTATTGACTAAGCTTTCTACGTCACTACAGTGTCCTGCGAGTTGTACACCATAAACACTATAACCTGCTTGATGGAAGGAACGAGCTATACCACGCATTTCATTGGGGGTGCCTGTTAAACCATGTATTAGCAGAATGCCTGTACGGTTACCTTTTAGAAAAAAGGAATGGTCCTTCATCATGCGAT
Organism: Acinetobacter sp. ANC 3832; assembly: GCF_002135415.1. Taxonomy (GTDB): domain Bacteria; phylum Pseudomonadota; class Gammaproteobacteria; order Pseudomonadales; family Moraxellaceae; genus Acinetobacter. The sequence goes on along the minus strand of NZ_NEGJ01000008.1, from coordinate 99,095 downwards.
CACCATTACTGAGTCATCAAGCTCAAAATCACTATGTAAAAGTTTAGCCAAGGGTTGATGAATATCTGCAAAGCTTTTAAAAGGTGTGTGTAAGACCTTTTTTTGACGACAATGTTCAATTAATGATTTTTTTGCAAAAACGTAATCCGCTGTTTCGGCGATACAAAAATCTGAACGACCATCTCCAATCAGAATAATATGTTCCTGAGCATGTTGTTGAGCAACTTTGCATTTACAGGTACCACTTTGACTAATACAACGTGGATTAGTATTGGGAAATTCGAGTTCCCAGTGTCGCTCATCAACTTGGATTAAATGATTGGCAATAATCGGTAAATGGGCAAGATTATAACGTCGTAGAACATACTGAATAACAACATCTAGTCCATCACTCACAATCGTTAGAGGAATATGATATTGAGAGGTAATTTTCACGAGCTCTAAAAAACCAGTATCAATTTCTACTTGATCTAAGCAGTCATGTAACTGTTTTTCAGTCATATCCAATAATGCAATTTGCTTTTGCATACAAACTTTAGAGCCAATTTGACCTTGTTCCCATTGCTTTTCTATATCTAACCAACCACTTTGGGCAAAAGTTTCCAGTAAATGATCGGTGGTATCATTTAGACTAATTGTCCCATCAAAGTCACATAAAATATGCCAAGGAATGGTTGGGGTAGTGCTGTGTTGCTGACTTATTAGAAACATATTTGCCTCATCAACTTTATTTTTTTCATCAATTGATGACATAATTTAATGCGCTATCCTTAATTTAATCTTAGCCAATTCAATTGGAAATATAAAATATAAGCATCATATTGTGGGTGTTTATAAGCATTTTTAAGCTGGGTATTGATGTTTAATTAAATAATAAACAAGTAATTATGTATTTTTAGCTAATCTTTTAGCTTTGAGAGAGTATAAACTTTCATTTAATTTTAAGTTTGTAATAACAAATTATTATGCAATTCCGTTTTAAATATGTTCCTTTAAGTTTCGTATAAGAATTAAACGCCATATTAACCAGACGAAAAGACGCTTCGTGGGTTGTCTAAACAATGCCAAGTATAAATTCTAATATTACTGATAAAAGTATCTATCTACCTGATTACACGCTCATGAAAATAGCCAGCTTATCTCTATTGATTGGATCACTTTGTGTTTCATCTGTAGTGTTTGCAGATGATGAGATCCATCCAACTTTAACGATTGGTGCCGATTATTCAGTAGATTTTCAACCCTATAAAGGTGGAAAAAGCTATCAACAGAGTATATTGCCGACGATATTCTTTGATAATAAAAAAATATATGCAGAAGGTGATGAAGCAGGTGTGTACCTGTTGAATGATGAAAAAAATCAACTTCGGTTGAATGCTTATTATGACGGAACTTATTACAGTCCAAGTGGTGAGTTAAGCCAGCTTGATCAACGGAAATGGTCAGTTATGGCAGGGGCTAGTTATATGCGCACAACCCCATACGGTGCATTAAAAGCTCAGATTGGTACAGATGTACTCGCACGAAGTAAAGGAACAGTCGCAACCGTTTCATATTTGGCAGAAATCAAAAAAGATGCATGGTCTTTTTATCCTGAAATGGGTCTGCAATGGAATGATGCGAATTATAACCAATACTACTACGGTGTCAGTTCTGCTGAATCTACTCGAACGGGCATTCAAGCTTATCAACCGAGCCAAAGCATACATCCTTATGCAAATTTAACAGCAAATTATCAAATTTCTAAACATTGGAATGCTTTCGCTGAAATGGAATTTAACTATTTATCTAAACAGCAATCAAATAGCCCAATGATTGAAAAGCATACTGACTTTTCACCATCTATTGGTTTTGATTACAAGTTTTAGCAATCCCTTAAGTTTTTTTTAATTCACCTAGTTCAGGATTTGTCATAAGAAGCAAAACTGAAAATAGCAAAAAGGTAAAAATATGAACGATAACCATCAACATGTAGAAGAGCAGTCATCTATGCTGAATTTCCCAAAACGTGCCAAATTAGACGAAGCCCAATTATTGGCAGATGAAGCAAAATATTGCTCTCATGGTGATACCGTTCACTATGTTAATCCTCCTAAAATATTTACCAATTGCCAAGGTAGCTATATTTATGATGATAACGATACACCTTATTTAGATTTACAAATGTGGTATTCAGCAGTCAATTTTGGCTATAAAAATCCGCGTTTAGATCAGGCTTTAATTCAGCAAATTCATGAGCTTCCTCAAATTGCAAGCCAATATTTACATCCAACTAAAATTGAATTGAGCAAAGTCATTGCTGAGGACATGCTAAAAAAAACGGGGGTTCAAGGTCGTATTCACTATAACGTGGGTGGTTCACAAGCCATTGAAGATTCACTCAAATTGGTTCGTAATTTTACTGACGGTAAAAGTCGAATGTTTGCCTTTGAAGGTGGTTATCATGGGCGTACATTAGGCGCATCTTCAATCACCTCGAGCTATCGTTACCGTCGTCGTTATGGTCACTTCGGTGATCGTGCTCAGTTTGTTCCATTCCCATACCCATTCCGCCGTCCTAAAGGAATGACACCTGAAGAATATGCAGTGAAATTAGTCGCAGAATTCAGACGCCTATTTGAAAATGAATATCATGGTGTTTGGGATCCAAAAGTTCGTGAAAGTGAATTTGCTGCGTTCTATATTGAAACAATTCAAGGAACAGGTGGTTATGTGATTCCACCAATGAATTTTTATCCTGAGTTGAAAAAAGTATTGGATGATCACGGTATTCTTCTGGTGATTGATGAAATTCAAATGGGCTTCTACCGCACAGGGAAATTGTGGTCATTTGAACATTTTGGCATTACTCCTGACATTCTTGTATTCGGTAAAGCATTAACCAATGGCTTAAATCCACTCGCAGGTGTATGGGCAAAAGAGGAAATCATTAATCCACAAATGTTCCCTGTAGGCTCGACACATTCAACATTTGCATCAAATCCATTGGGTACAGCAGTGGGATTAGAAGTCATGAAAATGCTGGCTGAAAAAGATTATGAAAAACAAATTATGGAAAGCGGTGCATATTTCTTAGAAGGCTTAAAAGATTTACAAAAACGTCATCCTGAAATTGGCGATGTCGATGGCTTAGGTTTAGCATTACGTGCTGAAATTTGTCAAACGGATAGTTTCACACCGAATAAAGAACTATTGGATAAAATGGTTGATATTGGTTTATCAGGTACATTGGAATATCAAGGTCAAAAATGCGGCTTGGTACTCGATGTAGGTGGATACTATAAAAACGTCATTACCTTTGCACCATCATTAGAAATTTCACGTTCTGAAATTGATCAAGCGATGGTGTTACTGGAACAAGTTCTAAACCGTGCAAAACGTGAAATGTAAGTCTAGATCTCTTGATGAATATGCAGACTAATTTAAATCAATTAGAACCGCAATCTCTGGTGGATGCTTTTATTAAGCATCCACCAGAGACTTTTAAAGTTCAAAATTCTCAAGATTTTTTACCTTTTTTTTATACTAATTTCAATCTATTAACTACGTTAGATGTACCACTACGGAAAAAAATAGAATCGGCTTGGGGGTATCCATATTGGGGGAGGTTATTGTATTTATCGACTTGTTTTATGGGTACAACAGTTACGGAATATACACCATTATCAAACCGATTTAAGGTTGAAGATATAACCCAAAAGCTAAAGGAAAATGCACAAAAGCAGAGTTTAACCATTATTAAAGACTTGCCTTTAAATTCTCCATTATTAACAGCTGAAGAAAATAGATATAGCTGTGAACTGATCGAGAGTGCTGAAAAAATGGGTTTTTTATCTGTTGAAGGGCAGGCTTTAGCTTATGTTCCTATTGATTTTGAAAATCGTGAAGAGTATTTATCACGATTGTCTAAAAGTCGCCGTAAAAATTTAAAACGAAAATTAAAAAGTTTAGATGAGCTTCAAATTGAAACCCTCGATACAGGACATGATCGCTTTTTAGATGAGAGCTTTAGACAGGAGCTTTATCAGCTTTATTTGGCTGTTTATACACAAAGTGATATTCATTTTGATCTGTTAACAGCGTCTTTTTTTGATGATATTTTACAAAATAGCCTAAGTAAAGCAAAAGTTTTTTTATATTCAAAAAACCAAAAATTAATTGCTTATAATATTTGCTATGAATTTCAAGATAAATTAATCGACAAATATATTGGTCTAAATTATCCACTTTCGACCGAATACAATATCTATTTCATTAGTTGGTTTATCAATTTAGATTACGCTAAACAACGTGGATTAAAATTTTATGTTGCTGGATGGACAGATCCAGAAGTAAAAGAAAAATTAGGTGCAAAATTTACTTTTACTCGACATTTGGTCTGGATTAGGCAGCCTGTTTTACGTTTTATTTTAGGAAAATTACGACATTTTTTTGAATCTGATTCACATTGGCATACGAAAATACAGGATATTCAATCATAATGACTTCAATATCACGCCGTCCCATTGTTTTGAATTTTGATGATTCTGCGGGAAAACCGAATCATAGCTTAGAGATTGATTTATCTGCATGGCAAGAAAAAATCCGTTTTGGATGTAAATGGGATCAATTTAAACAGCTTGAACATTATCTTTCAGATCAACTACCTGATTCTTTAAATTTAGGCACAGTGCTAATAGGCAGTGGAGATTATCATCATATTACCCAGTTATTATTGTCACGATTGCCAACAGATCAAACATTCCATTTGATTGTTTGCGATAACCATCCTGACAATATGCGCTATCCTTTTGGAATTCATTGCGGGTCATGGGTGCATTGGGCAAGTAAGCTTGAAAATATTGCACGTATTGATGTTATTGGTATTAGTTCTACTGATATTAGTTTAAGGCATGCTTGGGAAAATCATTGGACAGCCTTACAAAAAGGCAAGTTGCATTATTGGAGTGTTCGGCAGAATGCAGAATGGACACGCTTTATTGGTGCAAAAAATGCTTGGCATGGTTTTGAAAATCCTGATGCTTTAATGTCTGCTTTTTTAACTGAAATTTCTGCATTGAAATACTCAATTTATTTATCCATTGATAAAGATGTGTTATCTAAAGAAGTTGTGAAGACCAATTGGGATCAAGGTCATTTTTTAGAAAGTCATTTACATGATTTAATACATGCATGTTATGCAAAATTAATAGGTGCTGATATTACAGGTGATGTTTCTGCTTATCATTATCAAAGCTTTTTTAAACGATTTCTCAGTGCTTCAGATGGACAAAATGAACCTACACAAGCTGAGATAGATGCTTGGCAAATACATCAACAACAACTGAATCAGCGCTTAATTAATCAAATAGACCAAGCTTGGGTGACAGAGTAAACTAATTTTATACCAGATTTCTAATTGACTTCTTACATAACTCTTAACAAACGCTGTATTTTTCGAAGGGAAATAAAAAAAATTATGCAAACTAAAAATGATTTAATGATATTGATGCCACTGTTTTTATATTTATCACTATTTTAATCTAACAATTTATCATTATTTGAGAATATAATTCTTGTTTAAAATGGGCGATAAAAGTTAGGGACAACAGTGTTCAATATTTCTAAGGATGCATGGTTATTTACATTTAAAACCACTATTGCCGCTATTATTGCTTTATATATTTCATTGGCTTTTAATTTAGATAATCCTGGTTGGGCTGTGACAACTGTTTTTATTGCCTCACAACCATTTTCTTCTTCAACTTTATCTAAAGGTTTATATCGTTTTTTAGGAACTTTTTTGGGTGCAACTGGCGCACTGATTTTAGTTTCAAATTTTGTTGATACACCTATTATTTTATGCACAGCTTTAGCACTGTGGACTGCAACGTGTTTGTATATTTCTTTGCAAGATCGTTCGCCACGTAGCTATATGTTCATGCTTGCAGGCTATACCATTTCGTTTATTGCATTTCCAAGCGTATCCACGCCTGAAAATATTTTCACGATTAGCATCAGTCGAGTACAAGAAATTTTAATTGGTGTGACCATTAGTGGTGTTATTCACAGTATCGTATTACCAAACCAAATATTTAAAGCGGTTAAACATACGATTGATCGTTGGATTAGTGATGTTTATAAACTGATTGGGGTAACACTAGAACATCAAGAAAAGAAACAAGAAATTGGCTATGAGATTTTACACAGTGTGGCGAATTATCCTTTAAATTTAGAAAGACTTGCTGATCATTTACAATATGATGGTAGACGAGGGCGACAACAGGCAATTCTTGTTGAAAATATTCAATATAATATGCGCCAAATTATTCCTATTATTTCTTCGATCGATTTAAGAGTAAATTTAATTGGCGCTGAAAACATGCCTGAAACCTTAGATTTATTAATCCAAAAATTAAAGCATTGGTCTTCTAATCAAAAAAATGAAGATTCTTTTCATGAAATAAAACAAGAGATTAAAGACTTTAAAGCGTGCTATGCAGAAAAAGACTCCAGCCAACATAATATTGCAATTTATGCGCTAATTCTACGTCTGCAAGAGTTATTGCATTTCATGCATAAAGTGCATTGCTTACAAGAACAATTAGATAAAAATCAGTATGATAATTTATCAAAAATTTCTAAGAAAAATCGTTTTGTTGATCAAAAGTTGGCGCTTCTTTCTGCCTTGACTGTATTTTTAACGGTTATGGTGACTAGTTTATTATGGATTTTTTGTGGTTGGGATCTCAATAGTTCAGCGATGCCCATGATGGCTGCTGTTGCATGTTCTTTTTTTGCGACTTTAGACAGTGCATTGCCTACACTTAAACTGTTTATGAAGTGTGTTATTGGCTCATCTATTATTGTCATGCTTTATACCATTTTGATTTTACCGAGTATCAGTACTTTTGAAATGTTGGTTCTGGTCTTGTCACCATTATTCATTGGTTTGGGTATTTTAATGACCAATCCTAAAACTGCATTTATTGGGATGGTGCTTGCGACCAATATTGCAACATTATTAGGACTTAAAAATAACTATCAAGCTGATGTATTAACCACATTAAATGGTTGTTTAGCGACTGTTTTAGGCGTGAGTATTGCTATTTTTATGATGCATGCTTTACGTTCAAAACAACCTTTATGGGTTGCTAGTCAAATTGAAAAATATGCATTAAAAGATATTATTTCTACAGTACAACGAACAATTCGACCTCATCGTTATCAACGAGAAAGAGAGCATTTTATTGATCGAATGTTAGATAAAATTTATCAACTTTTACCACGAGTCAAAAATTCAAATACGCAAAATATTTATGAAGATACTCATATTATGCAAGACATTCGCTTGGGAGTTAATTTATTGGATTTAAAACAATATGTACAAAAGCAAAAAAGTCCTGATTTATATAATCAAGCGAATCGCTTAATTGAAAATATTTTAAATTTTCTGGAATTAAAGATAGCGAATCTTGATACAAAACCTTCTGTCGAACTTGCAGACTTTATTGCTTCTTTACAAACGCAGCATAAAGGTCAAATTTCTGAAAATCAGGTGAGTGTTGTTTTATATAATATAAAAATCTCATTATTTGATGTAAATACAATGTCTTCTCATATATAGGATTTTTACATAAAACTTTATTATTTATTACTAACGACGGAAAGTTAAAGGTTTATGTAAAACGCTTATTTTTCTGAAAAGAAGTTACTCAAGTCTATTTAAACTAAATTAGAGCATTTAAGATATAAAAAAGGTCTGAAATTTCAGACCTTTTATTTGATGTTTAGTTAAATTGGATTAGAACACTGGTGGTGTATAAGTCAATGTTCTTCCTAAAATCCACAGTAAGAATAAAACTAAAGGAAAGTGGAAAACCAGTTGAGTGACTGTAAATCCAATCACATCTTTCGCTTTTAATTTTAAAATGCCTAACATTGGCAACATAAAGAATGGATTGATTAAATTAGGCAAGGCTTCAGCAGCATTGTAAATTTGTACAGACCATCCCAAATGTACTTTTAAATCATGTGCCGCCTGAATGACATACGGCGCTTCAATAATCCATTTACCACCGCCTGAAGGAATAAAAAAGCCTAAAATGGCGGAATAGATGCCCATGACAATCGCAAAGGTTTCTTTGGATGCAATAGATACAAAAAATTCTGCAATATAATGTGATAAGGATAAATCTTGGCTATTCATCGCTTGAGTCATAATAAATGCAATACTGCCATAGAGTGGGAATTGGATGAGCACGCCAGATATTGCAGGAACAGCTTTAGATACAGCATTTAAAAAATTACGAGGTGTGCCATGCAAGGCTAAGCCCAACATTAAAAAGATAAAGTTGTAAGTATTTAAACTAGAAATCGCAATGATTGGATTACTTTTGGTAAATTCATTAAACATCCAAACAAGCCCTAAACCAACAATCAATATGGTGAGAATAGGTGAGTTTTCTAACCAGTCGCCAGGGCGTTTAGATTGCATTTCTTCGACTTTTTCTTCCTCTAAATGTATAGGGAAGTGTTCAATCGTTTTAATACTATTTCCTTTAGGCGCTGACCAAAAAGCAATTGCGATAGAGGCAATAATTAATACGCCAGTCATAATCATGGACTGAGGTAAAAAAATGGTTTCCGTAAATGGAATGACACCCGTGAGTTGATATAATGAGTCGGGTAAGCTGGCTTTATTGGCTTGTAACTGTGCCGCGGAAGAACTAATGCCGAGTGCCCATGTTGCACCCATTCCAATAATCGCTGCTGCGGCTGCCGCACGATAATCCATATTTAATTCTTTACGCTTCGCCAGTGCAATTACCAGTAACGCAGTTAAAACAGTACTCATTGCCCAGTTAATTAAAGAGACACACAAACTCACTGTGGCAATCATGACAATGGCATTACGACCATTACTCGGAATTTTAGCCATGGCTTGAATAAGAATTTCAACAGGTTTTGAAACTGAAACGACATAACCCACAACAATCAGCATCGACATTTGTAAGGTGAATGGAATAAGACTCCAAAAACCATCGCCGAAGGAAAGAGCGACATCTTTAACAGGTGCACCAATTAAAATGGCAGCAACGGCAACTATCACAACCCCTAATAATGCAAATATATAAGAATCAGGAAACCATTTTTCAGACCAATCGCTGACTTTTATTGCAAATCTTTGCAAAATATTTTGTGTATTATCCATATAAAATTCCATCTCATGGTTAATGTTTAAATGAAATGATCAATATCCTATTGATGTATAAACTTCTCACATAGAGTCTCTTGATTTAGCCTTAAAGGAAAAAATCAAAGAGCTCGTTATTATTCTGCAAGAAGTCTTAGATAACGATGTGTCAATATGCAGACTTATTGAATTGCCGCAGATTAAAAAGCCAAAAGCAGGGCATTCACTTTTTGGCTTGGATTTATTTGTCTTGAATTAGACATCTCATATAAAGCGTTTCATTTTTTGAAGATAAAAATAAAAATGGCGTTTATACTTATGTAAGATGTCTAATCAGATAAAATGAATTATTGAATAATCGTTACACCTGTGACTTTTTGAATTTCTTCAAAAGAAACACCGTTTGCTAATTCCACCAGTTTAATGCCTTCAGCAGTCACATCCAAAACCCCTAAATCTGTGATGATGCGATCAACTACGGCTTTACCAGTGAGTGGTAATTCGCAGTTTTTCAGAATTTTAGCTGAACCATCTTTGGCACAGTGCTCCATGAGTACCACCACATGTTGTACACCTGCGACCAAATCCATCGCTCCGCCCATACCTTTAATTTTCTTGCCTGGAATCATCCAATTGGCTAAATCGCCAGTTTCAGAAACTTCCATCGCACCTAATATAGCAATATTCACTTTGCCACCACGAATCATGGCGAATGATTCAGAGCTTGAAAAAAATGCAGCACCTTGACGAGTAGTAACTGTTTGTTTTCCTGCATTAATCAAATCTGCATCGACCGTATCTTCTGTTGGAAATTCACCAATACCCAATAAGCCATTTTCAGACTGCAACCAAACATCCATATTTTCTGGAATGTAGTTGGCAACCAGTGTCGGTAATCCAATTCCTAAATTGACATAAAAACCATCTTGAAGTTCTTGAGCAGCACGTTGTGCCATTTCATTACGTGACCAAGCCATTACACAGCCTCCGTTTTAAGGGTTTTATGTTCAATATGTTTGACAGGATTTGCGTTTAACACAATTCGATCGACATAAATGCCTGCCAAGTGAATATCATCGGCTTCTAATTCACCTAACTCGACAATCTGTTCTACTTCGACAATCGTGATTCGACCTGCCATTGCACAATCAGGGTTAAAATTACGGGCAGTTTTTCTAAAAACAAGATTGCCCGCTTTATCTGCTTTATAGGCTTTAACCAAAGAAATATCAGAGACTAGTGTTTCTTCTAAAATATATTCTTTACCATTAAAAGTACGAACTTCTTTGCCTTCTGCAATGAGCGTTCCTACACCGGCTTGGGTGTAAAAAGCGGGAATACCTGCACCACCTGAACGTAGTTTTTCTGCAAGCGTACCTTGAGGTGTTAGTTCAACTTCTAATTCACCATTTAGATATTGGCGCTCAAACTCTTTATTTTCTCCGACATAAGAAGAAATCATTTTTTTAATTTGCTTGGTCGCAAGTAATTGTCCTAAACCCAAACCATCCACGCCGGCATTATTTGAAATACAGGTCAAATTTTTCACCCCTGTATCTTTGAGTGCCGTAATGAGTTCTTCTGGAATGCCACAGAGACCAAAACCACCAACAGCAATGGTTTGTCCATCTTTGACAATATCTGTAAGTGCTTCAGCGGCACTATTAAATACTTTATTACGCATATTCCACCTTATTCTTACAATGCACTTCATGTGCGTTTTATTGCGAAACTGAGACTAAGTTTAGGATTCTTTAAAGTACAAAACGATTTTTAAGCACAACGGGTTTGCCAATAAGCATTGGCATAGTTTGATGGATTTGGACGTTGTAAGACTTGACTAATATTTTGACTAGCAAGCATCAATGCATCTAAATCAATTCCTGTTTGAAAGCCCATTTTTGACAGTAAATAGTATAAATCTTCAGTCGAAACATTGCCTGATGCACCTTTGGCATAGGGGCAACCGCCTAATCCTGCAATGGATGAATCAAATACGCGAATACCTTGTTCCAGTGATTGGTAAATATTGGCAATCGCCATGCCATAGGTATTATGAAAATGTCCTGCCAAGACCTGTGAATCCAATTCAGCTAAACAGGCATTCCATACTTTTTTTACCCGATCGGGTGTCGCTGTTCCAATGGTTTCACCTAATGAAACCTCATAACAGCCCATGTTATATAATCGTTGGGTGACTTTTGCCACTTGTTGTGGATCAATGGCACCTTCATAAGGACAATCGACAATACAAGAGACATAACCACGGACTTGAATATTATTTTGTTTGGCAGCTGCAATGACATCTGCAAATTTTTCAAAACTTTCATCAATTGAACAATTAATATTTTTACGGGTAAAGCTTTCAGAAGCCGCTGTAAATACAGCAACTTCCTTACAACCTACAGCAAGCGCAGATTCAAAACCTTTTAAATTGGGGGTCAACATACTCAATTGAATATTAGGATCTTGCGGGAGTTGTGCAAAAAGTTCATCACTCTGTGCCATTTGCGGAACCCATTTTGCAGATACACATGAACCGACTTCAATCGATTTCAAACCCGTTTTAATTAAATCTAAAATAAAAGAGTGGCGTTGCTCTAAAGTCAGCGGTGTCTTTTCATTTTGTAGACCATCCCGTGGACCGACTTCTACAATTTTAACAAAGTCATTTTGTGCGGATTCGATCATGCAACGTCCTCCGCTAAAACTTGAAACTCTACCAATTCATCGCCTGCTTTAACTTGATCGCCAACTTGGAAGTAAGCAGCTGCAATAATGCCATCTTGCGGCGCACGAATTGAATATTCAATTTTCATTGCTTCAAGTGTCAATAATACATCGTCTTTTTTAACGTGATCATTTGCAGAAACCAGCACTTTGGTGATTACACCAGGCATAGGTGCTTTTAAATTATGGTCATTCGAATCTGAATCATCTGTATTAAAATCAGGACGAATATATGCAAATTTAAAATTTTGAGCATTTGAAAAGAGCGTTAAAGCAGTCTCATTTTGGCTAAATGCCAATTTATCTTTTTTGCCATCAATTTCGATATGAATACTGTTTTGATCAATTAAAGTACCTGAAACTTGATAATTTTGTCCTTGATATTCTGCAATAAATCCATGTTCAACGGGACTAAAATTGACAAGGATATTTTCATCATCCAATTTGAATTTAATAGGATAGCTATTGCTAATATTTAAGCGCCAAAGTGATTCAGCCTGCCAAACTGGGTTATTCGCTGTTATATTTTGTTTAAAAAGACTAAGTAGCGCGGTAAATGCTGCTGAAATGATGAGCTGTGCATTGGCTTTTTGAATATTTTTAAACAGAAATTCATCTTCACGCTGAATTAAATTGGTATCCAATCGTGCATGTTTAAATGAATCACAGCGAATAATACGATCCAAAAATGCAATATTATTACCTAAGCCTTCAACATGAAAATGCCCTAATGCATGATGCATTTGTACCAAAGCTGCTTCACGATTTTTACCCCAAACAATCAGTTTAGCAATCATTGGGTCATAATAAGTAGTGATTTCGTCGCCATCGACAATGCCACTATCCACCCGCACATTTTGATTTTGTTCTGGGTAGTGTAGATAACTGATTTTACCAATCGCAGGTAAATAGCCTTTTTCTGGTTCTTCTGCGTAAACACGTGCTTCAATGGCATGACCATGAATGTGTAATTCATGCTGTAATTTTGGCAACGGCTCACCAAAGGCAACCCTTAATTGCCATTCAACCAAATCTTGCCCTGTAATCATTTCCGTAACTGGATGTTCAACTTGTAAACGGGTATTCATCTCCATGAAATATGAAGTACCGTCTTGCTCCACAATAAATTCAACAGTTCCTGCACCGACATAATTTACCGCTCGTGCTGCATCAATCGCAGCTTGACGCATGACTTCTAGTTTTGCTTCTGCCATTTGAGGTGCAGGTGCTTCTTCAAGTACTTTTTGATGACGGCGTTGTACTGAACAATCACGTTCAAATAAATGCACATAATTGCCATGCGAATCACCAAAAACCTGAACTTCAATATGACGAGGATTCATGACATAGCGTTCAACCAACACTTCATCATTACCAAAGCTCGATTTTGCCTCATTTTTACATGAAGATAGCGCACCTAAAAAGTCAGCGCCACGCTCAACCAAACGCATGCCTTTACCACCGCCACCTGCACTGGCTTTAATTAGAACAGGGTAGCCAATGCCATCCGCTTGTTGTTTTAAGAAATCTGCATCTTGATTGGTTCCGTGATAACCCGGCGTTAATGGAACGCCAGCTTTTTCCATCAACGCTTTAGAGGTTGCTTTTAAACCCATGGCTAAAATAGCGGCAACAGGTGGACCAATAAAAACAATATTATTTTTTTCGCAGGCTAAAGCAAATTGATCATTTTCAGATAAAAAACCATAACCGGGATGGATCGCTTGAGCGCCAGTATCTAAAGCTGCTTGGATGATACGATCCATTTGTAAATAACTTTGTGAAGCAGGTGATTCACCAATATAAATGGCTTCATCGGCTTGTTTAACATGTTGTGAGTTCGCATCTGCATCTGAATAGACCGCAACCGTTGCAATACCCAGTTGTTTTGCTGTACGAATAATACGACATGCAATTTCACCACGGTTTGCAATTAAAATTTTCTCAAACATTGTTTTATCCTTATCATGTGACTTCTTTCATCAATCAGCTTCATTCTTATAAGAACAATGAAAATGCGTTGTTGAATGATGATTGAAGTCAATTATTCTGTTGTGCTTTTAATCCAAGACGGGCTTTGTTTATTTAAAAAAGCATTCAAGCCTGCTTTAGCCTCAGTTCCTTGGCGTACATGTGCAATATGTTGTGCGGTTTGAATAAGTAATTCTTCTGTTAAAGACTGTTGATTGACCATTTGAATCAGTTGTTTAGAAGATGCTTGTGCTTCAGGCCCGCCGAGCAAGAGTGCATCCACGATTTCCTGTACTTTTTGATCTAATGTATCAATAGATGCAACTTCATGGACTAAACCAATGTTCTGCGCTTGTTCTGCTGAAATACGTTCCGCTGTTAAAAAATAGCGCGATGCTTGGCGTGCACCAATGGCACGAATTACATAAGGGCTAATTGTTGATGGTGCTAAACCTAAGCGAACTTCTGACGTTGCAAATTTAGCATCAGTACTTGCGACGCAAATATCGCAAGCCGAAGCCAAGCCCATACCACCACCAAAAGCAATACCATGCACACGTGCAATGGTCGGTTGCTTTAAAGTTGCCAGTGCTTGTAGCATTTTGGCAAGTTTTAAGGCATCCGCTTCATTATCAGTAGAAGAGGCTTCACTTTGTGCTTTCATCCAATTCAGGTCTGCACCTGCGGAAAAACTTTTACCTCTTCCTGCAATAATCACCACACGAATGTCATCACGATCATTTAAAGCAGTGAAACAGGTATGTAATTCTGCAATGACTTGTGTATTAAATGCATTATGTAGTTCTGCACGATTGAGCCAAACGGTTGCAACTTGTGCATCTTGTTCGAGTTGTAAATATTGAAAATCCATTTTCGACCTCTTACATGCGGAATACGCCAAATTTAGTTGGAATAATCGGTGCATTCATTGCAGCAGCTAAACTTAAACCAAGTACATGACGCGATTGAGCAGGGTCAATCACACCGTCATCCCATAAACGTGAAGAGGCATAATATGGATGTCCTTGGAGTTCGTATTGATCACGAATCGGTTGCTTAAATTGATCTTCTTCTTGTGCTGACCATTCTTCACCTTTACTTTCAATTTGGTCACGTTTCAATGTTGATAAAACGCTAGCAGCTTGTTCCCCCCCCATGACTGAGATACGAGAGTTTGGCCAAGTCCATAAAAAGCGAGGAGAATAAGCACGACCACACATGCCATAATTGCCTGCACCAAATGAACCACCAATCACCATGGTAATTTTAGGGACATTTGCTGTTGCAACCGCCATCACTAATTTTGCACCATTTTTGGCAATGCCTTCATTTTCGTACTGACGACCCACCATAAATCCTGTGATATTTTGCAAAAATAACAGGGGAATATTACGTTGTGTACAGAGCTCAATAAAATGAGCGCCTTTTTGTGCCGATTCAGAGAAGAGAATGCCATTATTGGCAATAATACCGACGGGCATACCGTAAATTGAAGCAAAGCCCGTGATTAATGTTGTACCAAAGCGCGCTTTAAACTCATCTAAACGTGAACCATCGACAATACGAGCAATGACTTCACGAATATCAAAAGGCTTACGGGTATCACTTGGAATAATGCCGTAGAGCTCTTTGGCATCATATAATGGTACTTCAATATCAGAATTGATGTGATTCGGTTTTTTATTTAAATTTTTAACAATATTGCGCGCAATGAGAAGGGCATGTTCATCATTTTCAGCCAAATGATCTGCCACGCCTGACAGACGAGTATGTACATCACCACCGCCCAAGTCTTCAGAAGTGACGATTTCACCTGTAGCGGCTTTAACAAGGGGGGGGCCACCGAGAAAAATAGTGCCTTGATTACGCACGATAATGGTTTCATCGGACATAGCAGGCACATAAGCACCACCCGCAGTACAACTGCCCATCACCACTGCAATTTGTGCAATGCCCATGCTCGACATACGCGCTTGGTTGTAAAAAATACGTCCAAAATGGTCACGATCTGGGAAGACTTCATCTTGCATCGGTAAAAATGCACCGCCCGAGTCGACTAAATAAATACACGGTAAATGATTTTGTTCAGCAATTTCTTGGGCACGTAAATGCTTTTTAACGGTCAGAGGGTAGTACGTTCCACCTTTAACGGTTGCATCATTGGCAACGATCATGCATGTCACGCCTTGTACTTGCCCGACACCTGCAATGACACCTGCCGCAGGAACATCATCTTCATAGACTTTGTATGCTGCGATTTGTCCAATTTCAAGAAATGCTGTTCCTGCATCAATCAGTTGGTCAATGCGTTGACGTGGTAAAAGTTTGCCACGTGCCAAATGTTTTTCACGTGCTTTTTCACCACCACCCAGTGAAATTTGAGTGGTTTTTTGTTTCAAATCATCTACCAAAACTTGCATTGCCGTTTGGTTAATTTTAAATTCTTCACTTCGAATATTAATTTTGCTTTGTATTTCGTTCATCGTGAACATCCCTGTAATTATTTTCTATATTCGATTGTTTACAGACTTGAGATTATTGCGATCTATTTCTGATTATTTGGTTTCGTTAAATAATTCACGACCAATCAACATACGGCGAATTTCAGAGGTTCCTGCACCAATTTCATAGAGTTTCGCGTCACGCCATAGACGACCTGTATCATAATCATTGATATAACCATTACCGCCTAAGGTTTGAATGGCTTCACCTGCCATCCATGTGGCTTTTTCGGCAGCATACAAAATGGCACTCGCAGCATCTTTACGTAAGCTACGGTTGTGGTCGGCTTTGTCACATGCAGCACCTACGGCATAAACTAATGCTTTACATGCCAACCAAGTAGAGTACATGTCTGCAACTTTACCTTGCATCAATTGAAACTCACCAATGGCTTGTCCAAATTGTTTGCGGTCATGAATATAAGGAATTACAGCATCTAAACAAGCATCCATAATGCCAAGGGGACCTGCACTTAGAACTGCACGTTCGTAATCCAAACCACTCATTAAGACTTTGGTTCCATTGCCTACACCACCTAAAATATTCTCTTTTGGCACTTCAACATTATCAAAGAATAAAGGGTAGGTATTTGAACCACGCATGCCTAACTTATCCAGATGACTGCCGTGGCTAAAACCTTTCATATTTTTTTCGATCAGGAATGCTGTCATGCCTTTGGCACCTGCATTTAAATCTGTTTTTGCATACACCACGAGAACATCAGCATCACCACCATTGGTAATCCACATTTTTGAACCATTCAGAACAAAATGATCACCTTTTTCTTCGGCTTTTAACTTCATACTGACCACGTCAGACCCTGCATTGGGTTCTGACATTGCCAATGCACCGACAAAATCACCAGAAATTAATTTAGGTAAAAAGCGTTGTTTTTGCTCTTCGTTACCATTTCGGTTAATTTGATTAATACATAAGTTAGAATGTGCACCATAAGACAAACCAATAGATGCTGATGCTCTGGAAATTTCTTGTAAAGTAATGATATGGGCCAAATAACCTAGATTTGTACCACCATATTCTTCACTTACTGTTAAACCCATGAGCCCCATATCACCAAACTTTTTCCAAAGGTGATGTGGGAATAGATTGTCTTGATCAACCTGCTTGGCAATCGTTGCAATTTCTTTTGCACAAAATGCAGCAACTGAATCACGCAGAGCGACCAATGTTTCATCTAAACCGAAATCAATACTTTGTAGGTTCATCTTCCTGTCATCCTAGAGGTTATATTTTTTGTTCCAAAAGCATTCTTTTTGTGCTTGAGTAATAACATACAACTATTTTTCTAAAAAGTGAATATAAATTCAAAAAATGATTTACAATTCATTTTAATTAATTGAGAATACAAAATATGAGCTATAAAAGATCTTCACTGATGCAAGAACGAATGGAACAGAATCGTAAAACGATTTTGCAATCTGCTCGTGAGTTAATTGCACAGGGAGGTTTCAAAGATGCACAAATACAAGCGATTGCTGACCGTGCAGGCGTTTCAAGTGGTTTGGTTTATCGTTATTTTACTAATAAAAGCCAAGTGTTGATTGAAATTCTCTTTGAGGCAATTACGATTGAGGTTGATATCTTAAATCATATTGCAGCAGGTGAGTTGAATGCGACACAGAAACTACATAAAGCGGTTACAACTTTTGTACGACGTGCAATGAATAGCCCACAACTTGCGTATTCACTCATGTTTGAGCCAGTAGATCCTGAAATTGAACATGCACGTTTTCGCACCAAACAAATGATTAAAGAGAGTATTCAAGAAATTCTTGCCGAAGGTAAAGCCAGTGGTGAGTTTGAATTTGAAGATTTAAATACAGTGGCACTTTGTGTGGTGGGTGCGATGACTTTTGTGGTGATTGAACCTTTAAATCCATCTCGAAATGCGAAATTAGATGACACTGGTAAAAACTATTTTGTTAAACAGATTGCTGATTTTTGTGTCAATGCAGTACAACTACAGGAGGTAAAATAAGGTTTAATCGAAGTTTAAAACACAAAAGAACAGGCAGTTTAGGAAAAGTAGTCGTAGTAACAATAATTAGACTGAAAGCAAAAAAGCAAAATTACAAAGAATCAAGGAGTGTGATTCAATGTCGCAATTACGGTTAAGTTATGCCTGTGGAACAAGTCAACAGCCCTTAGTGGGAATGACCATAGGTGCTAAATTTGATGAAGCATGTCAACAATATGCTGAACATGATGCGGTTATCAGCTTGCATCAAAATGTGCGATTAAGTTATAGAGAATTACAAGCAAAAGTAGATGCCTTTGCGTGTAGTTTGCTGCGCTTAGGTTTGAAAAAAGGTGATCGTTTAGCGATTTGGTCACCGAATTGTGTGGAATGGACCATTACGCAATTTGCGACGGCGAAAGTCGGTATTATTTTGGTTAATTTAAATACCGCATATAAAAAGAATGAGCTTGAATATGTGTTGAATAAAGTCTCTTGTACAGGACTTGTGATTGCTTCCACATTTAAGACTTCAGATTATCAGGAAATTTTGAGCCAAATTGCCCCTGAACTTTCATCTGCTACAGATAAAGTTTTAAATTCAGTTAAATTGCCCCATTTAAAAACGGTAATTAAAATTGATGATCAGCAACATACGGGAATTCATTGTTTTGTTGATTTATTGTCTATTGCAAGTGAAGCAGAGTTAGAGCAGTTACAAACCATTGGTGATGGATTGCAATTTGATGAAACCATTAATATTCAATTTACATCTGGAACAACAGGAAATCCGAAAGGAACCATGTTGACCCATAATAATATTTTAAATAATGGTTATTTTGTGGGTGAAGGAATTCATCTTACACCGCAAGATCGAGTGTGTATTTCTGTACCATTATTTCATTGTTTTGGTATGGTCATGGGAAATTTAGCCTGTATTACACATGGTTCAACCATGGTTTATCCAGCGGCTGTGTTTAATCCTTTAGAAAGTCTAAAAGCCATTGAGCAAGAAAAATGTACTGCAGCTTACGGCGTTCCGACCATGTTTATTGCGATGTTAGAACATGAGCAGTTTGATCAGTTTGATTTAAGCAGTTTACGAACAGGCATTATGGCAGGTAGCCCATGCCCGCGTGAAATTATGCAACGTGTCATTGATCGCATGCATATGAATGAAATCACAATTTGCTATGGAATGACTGAAACTGCACCAGTTAGTGCACAAAGTTCAACAACAGATCCGATTGAATTCCGCGTTGGAACTGTTGGACGAGTTCATCCGCATTTAGAAATTAAAATTGTCGATGAACAAGGTCATGTTGTCCCACGTGGAAAACTAGGCGAACTGTGCGTTCGTGGTTATTCTGTCATGCTCGGTTATTGGGATGATGAAGAAAAAACCAAAGAAGTGATTGATGTTGCACAATGGATGCATACAGGTGACATTGCTGAAATGGACGATCAAGGTTTTGTAAAAATTAAAGGTCGTATTAAAGACGTGGTGATTCGTGGTGGTGAAAATCTATTCCCGAAAGAAATTGAAGACTTCTTATATAGCCACCCCGATGTCAGTGATGTCCAAGTGATAGGTTTACCTGATCAACGCTATGGTGAAGAATTGTGTGCTTGTATTATTTTACATGACCAACATCAAACCACAGAAGAATGTATTCGTAAATACTGTAAAGAACATATTTCACATAATAAAGTACCGCGTTATGTGCGTTTCTTTACCGAGTTTCCAATGACAGCTTCTGGTAAGGCACAAAAATTCAAGTTGCAAGAATTTATGCGTGATGAGTTAAATTTAGAAGAAATTTCTTAACCTACACATCATTAGGCTTTTGCATAAAGCTTCTTTATTTTTCTCTTTAAAGGATAAATAAAAGGGCTTTATGTAATGTCTATTCTTTACACATAATCAGTCAGCGTGAGATAAAGTGTTTTAGAGTATTTGATTAAATCATTATCAGGAAAATAAGGACGATGGCAAAAGATTTTAATAATCCAATGGTTGTTGATGGTTATGATGATCATATCCGTAAGCTGATTCCTGGTTATGAACTGATTCATTTACAAGTGAATGCTATTTTAAAGACCTATTTACCTGAACAAGCCAATCTGTTGATTGTTGGATGTGGTACTGGTTATGAATTGCAATATCTTGCAGAGCAATTTCCGCAGTGGACTTTTACAGCAATTGATCCTGCAATTAGCATGTTAGAAAAAGCGAAAAGTCATATTGAAGATTTAGGTTTAGAAAAAAAAATTAATTTTATTCATGGTGATACTTCAATACTGCAAGCTATGAATCTACAGTTTGATGCAGCACTGTCAATTCTTGTTTCACATTTCGTACCTTTTGAATTTAAAGCGCAATATTTTCAAGATATTGGGAAATCATTGAAGAGCAATGCTTTTTGCCTAAGCTATGATTTGATGAAAATTGAAAATGAGCAACAGCTTTTGACATTAAAACATTTAGCACAAGCCACGGGTTTATCGGAAAAACAAAGCCAAATGATGGCTGATCGATTAACGCAGGACTTTTACTTGGCTTCTACTAAACAACTTGAAGGTTTTTATAAAAATGCAGGATTTAAATCTATGCAAAGTTTTGCTCAAGTATTGAATTATTACGGTTTTATGGGCTTTAAAGCATAAAAATTAAAATATTTTACTTAGATTTCTAGATGAGTTTTATCACTGAAAAATTATTTTTTGAAACGACTTGATACGCAATAAAGGTGGCAGTGATGCCACCAGTTTCACAGCAGTACAGGGATTGTATTGTCTGTGAAACAAGGGATTTTGTTTACTTTTGTCCAGTCAAAAGTAAACTAGTGCCTACGCAAATACGTTTGAACTTTATAGCCTTTTCTAATGAGGCTATGAAGTTTTATATATGATAATCGCACTAAAAATTGCAAAGATCAGCGATTGTTTTTAAGCAGACGACTTTTCCAAATTCACTTCATATAAGTGAGCAAAAGCTGAAAGTAAACGTAAATACTCATCGACTTGAGTAATATGAATTTGTTGATCTTCATCCATACGAATCACTTGTTCAGCACTAAAATATTTTAAAATTTGATCAATTTCAGCTGGGATTTCTGTCACTTGCCATTTTAAGAAGAACATTTTTTGGATATCAGCGTATTGATCGACAACTTTAGCAACCAATTCTTGTTTAGTGATGACTAAAATTGGATCTGCATGTTCAAGCTGAGATTTTAAAACAAAGGCAATTGAAGCGGGCAGAATAAACGTGTGCAAAATATTATTGCTAAAATATTTGAGCAAAGCTTCTTGTTTATCACTCACTTTCACCCAACGCTCATTGTCATGTTCAACAAATTCAACTTGCTTGAGTTTGACTGCATATTGAATGATTTCATGATTTGAAAGTTGTGTGATTTGCATACGCTCATCATAGCGATGTTGATTCAGTAAATTTCTAAACTGTCCTAAACGTAATAAAACATCACGTTCAGCCAATGAGTGTGTTGGTGCGTTGAGTAAAACCAGTGAAATTAAACTTACAGGGTTAATCACCACGGCTTTATTAATGTGCTCTAAAATGTCATAAGCCACATCATCAATGCTTGCTTTAACTGTATCTGGTAAATTTTCATGCAACGCAATTTGTTTAGGTGCATTATTTTTCTTTAAGATATCCTCTAAGAAAATCGGTTCACCAAAATTCACATGCACAGTCCCAAAGACTTTTTCAATTTTTTGAATTGATTTTAATAAGCCAAATAATGATTCAGTTTGTTTCTTTTGACCGCCTAACTCTTTGATATATGAAGAGCCTTCTAATAGTTTTTCATAACCGAAATACGTTGGAATAAAGGCAATAGGCTTACTATTACCCCGTAAATGGCTTTGAATCGTAATCGCTAACATGCCTTTTTTGGCAGGAAGTAATAAACCTGTGCGTGAACGTCCACCTTCAATAAAATATTCTAAGGGTGTATTTCGGCTGAGCATACTATAGATATATTCTTTAAATACAGCGGTATAAAGTGCATTACCATTAAAACTACGACGGATGAAATATGCACCTGCACCACGCATCAATTGCCCAACAACAGGCATGTTTAAATTAATACCCGCTGCAATGTGTGGAACCATCAAACCACGATTATAAATTACATAAGACAGTAATAAATAGTCGATGTGGCTACGGTGGCAAGGGGTATAGACAATTTCATAGTCTTTAGCGAGTTCACGAACGGTATCAAAATTATGTACTTCAATACCATCATAGAGTTGCGTCCATAATTTAGTCAGGGCAATTTCAGCAAAACGTAAAGTTGAATAAGAAAAATCTGAGACAATTTCATCTAAATAACTTTTTGCTAAACTTTCTGCTTCACTAATACTGATTTTTTTATGAATACTTTCTGTAAGAATCGCTTCTTTAACAGTATCCGAAGTCATAAGTTTACTAATCACATTACGACGATCTGATAAATCGGGACCCAAAATTGCTTCTTTATATTGATTGAATGACTTATTTAATTCATTGACAACATAATGGGCAGGAGCAAAGTTTGGGGCAACCTCAAGCGCATTATTAATTAAGGATCGTAATGAAATTGCTTGATGGAATTCAATGTAATTTTCACGACCATATAACGTAATATTGAGTGCTTGTTTAATACCTGTTGGTTTTGTCCAAGCATCAGCCATTAATGCTTTGTACCAACTGTCTTCATTCTCAGGTGCACGCCCCCATAAAATGGTCACAGGAACCAAAAGCACATTAGCATCTGGATGTTTAATTAAATATTCAACAAGACGGATTAACTTATCTGGATAATAAGCCGAAGCATTCGACTTGCTGGGTTCAAGTGTAATAAAGGAATCATCTTCTTGATATTGATCAATGATGAGTGGTGAAAAAGCAGGACTAAGCTTACGTTTTTCTGTTTCATTATCAATCAAGACTTTGTTTGAAGTTGAATCATCCTGAATCACATAGCAAATAGGTGTCGTATTTGATTCAATATCATTTATTGTATTTTCAAGTGCTTGTGTGTCACCCAAAACTTGCGGGCTGACGATTTTATCTAAAACTTTTTTGGTTAATTGTCGATAAAATTTTTGATAAGCATTGGTTGCCATGAGAATCTCAGCGTTTTTTAATCCATATATTATGATTGCGATCTTATACGATTATACAAATAGATTTGATGCTAATTCAGACAATTAAATTTTTATTGAACTAAATTAATGATTTTTAATAATAAACTTTTCATTTTTTTGTATAAGTAAATCTTTTTACGAAATATCAAAATTTCATCAAAAAGCGATATGATAGAACTATATAACTTTATTTAGATTCAAGGAAAGATCATGGCTACAGATTCAAATTTCCCACACATTGAAAATTTAGGCATTGCTGTTTATGCAAATAATTCAGAAGCGATTGGTAATACACCATTGGTTCGTATTAATCGTTTAACCAATCAAAATGTTACCGTTTTAGCAAAAATTGAAAGTCGTAATCCTGCTTTTTCAGTGAAAGATCGTATTGGTGCAGCATTAATTGCAGATGCCGAGCAACGTGGTTTATTAAAAAAAGGTATGCATATTGTCGAACCAACCAGTGGTAATACGGGTATTGCTTTGGCTTTTGTTGCCGCTGCAAAAGGTTATGATATTACTTTAACCATGCCTGCGAGTATGAGCATTGAACGACGTAAAGTGCTAAAAGCGCTAGGGGCAAATCTTGTACTGACTGAACCAGCAAAAGGGATGAAAGGCGCTATAGATGAAGCGGTACGTTTGGTGACTGAACAGCCTGAACATTATTATTTACCGCAACAATTTGAGAATCCGGCTAACCCTAAGATTCATGAACAAACCACGGGTCCAGAAATTTGGGCTGCAACAGGTGGAAAAGTAGATATTTTAGTTGCAGGTGTGGGTACAGGTGGTACGATTTCAGGTATTTCAAGCTATTTTGAAAACGTAAAAAACCAAGCAATTTATTCTGTTGCTGTTGAACCTGCAGATTCTCCAATTATTGGTCAAACTAAACGTGGTGAGCCACTAACGCCAGGACCACATAAAATTCAGGGGATTGGTGCAAATTTTATTCCTAAAAATTTAGATTTAGATTTAGTGGATGAAGTCATTGCCATTGAAAACCAAGAAGCCATTGATTGGGCACGTCAATCGGCAACTCAAGAAGGTATTTTTGTGGGTATTTCAAGTGGTGCTGCCTTAGCGGCTGCCGCGAAACTTGCGGAGCGTCCTGAAAATGCAGGTAAGACCATTGTCGTGATTTTACCCGATGCAGGTGAGCGTTATTTATCTTCAGTTTTGTTTGAAGATATTTCAGCAGATTAAAATCGAGTCTAGAAGTAAGTCTATTAATTAAAATGCCTGATGAATTTCATTGGGCATTTTATTTCATAATTTTGAATAAATTTAAGTCTACTTTTTAGGATGAAAATCACGTATGATTGTTCGTAATAAAGCCAATAACTTCACCTTACTTTTTGCTTGGCAAGGCACAATACTTCCTAAAGTTTTGCCAGCATTAATCTTTGTTATTCTTATTTCTGCAATCATTGGTTATTTATCATCAACACATTTTTTGAATATTCCAGAAGTTCCAGCCATTGGATTTACGATCTTTGGTGTCATTCTTTCTATTTTTTTAAGTTTTAGAAATAATGCATGTTATGAGCGCTGGTGGGAAGGGCGAAAATTATGGGGAGCTTTGATTGCAACTTCTCGACATATTTCTAGAGACTCGCATGTATTAAATGAAGTACATCGTGAAAAAATGATATATGGCACCATGTTATTCAGCAATTTGCTCAGAGATCGTTTAAGAACTCAAAATAATAATATTGAAATTTATAAAGATAAAGTTGGAATTGATCCAATCCGTTTTGGTGAACTCACTCAAAATATAAATGCAGCACAATTTATCTTAGAAGATATTCAAAAAGATTTGGTGGTAGCATTAAAACAAGGGCAAATATCAGACATTATTTATAGTACCTTAAGCCAACATATTATTGGATTAGGTAATATTCAAGCAGGTTGTGACCGTATTCTAAGTACACCTTTGCCTTTTTCATATTCAGTATTATTACATCGTACCGTATATTGTTTTTGTTTTATTTTACCGTTCAGTCTTGAAGCAAGTTTAGGTATTTGGACACCTGTATTGGTTGGTTTAATTGCTTATTTATTTTTAGGTCTTGATGCTTTGAGTACGCAGCTAGAAGAACCTTTTGGTATCCAAGAAAATGATTTACCTTTAGATTCAATTGTGAGATTAATTGAACGTGAAATGTTAAGTTCATTAGGTATAAAAGAGTTACCACCTGCAATTACTATTGTGAAAGGCAATTTGAGTTAATTATAGAAATGAACTTTACAATTCATTGAAATTATAGTTTCTAGTCAAAATGACGCATCCATTTTGTGAAAATATAATCAATGTTTATTTTTTAATTGGTACGATGAAAATTGAAAATCTCAAAAGCATAATGAATATCTTGTAAAAATAATAAAAAAGCTTTGTTTTTATGCGATTAATTTTATATAAAAGATCATGAAGACTTCGAATAATCAAAATAGCGATAACATTTATCATGGAGAATAAGAGTGAGAAGACTACCTGTTTATTTGTTATTAGATACTTCTGGTTCAATGCATGGAGAACCAATCGAAGCTGTAAAAAATGGAGTTGAAATTTTAATTTCATCCTTACGTCAAGATCCTTATGCATTAGAAACAGCATATTTAGCAATCATATCTTTTGATACCACGGCACGTCAGCTTATGCCCTTGACTGAAATTTCAATGTTTCAACCCCCACAATTACAAGCGACAGGTACAACCCAGTTAGGTGATGCATTGGCTTTACTGGCAACTAAAATTGATCAGGAAGTACAAAAAACAACACCAGATGCACGTGGAGATTGGAAACCACTGGTTTTTATCATGACGGATGGAGCACCAACGGATGATTGGAAAATTGGTTTTGAAAAACTCAAACAAGTCAAAACAGGAATGATTATTGCCTGTGCCGCAGGTCATAATGCAGATACTACGATACTTAAACAAATTACAGAAGTTGTTGTAGAGCTTGCAACAGCAGATTCAAATGCTATTAAAGCATTTTTTAAATGGGTATCAGCAAGTATTTCGGTTGGAAGTCAAAAAGTAGATGCAGGGCAAAAAGAAGTCATTGGCTTAAATGATTTACCACCACCACCACCTGAAGTAAATGTAGTTTTATAAAAATATAAAGGTCATAAAATGGGTATAACATTAAGTAAAGGGCAAGGATTAAGCCTTGTCAAATCTGAACATAATTTATCATTGGTCACCATTGGATTAGGTTGGGATATCGCAGAACAAAAGAAAGGGTTTTTAGGTGGTCTATTTAGTGGGCAGCCTCCTGAATATGATTTAGATGTTGTTGCTTTCTTATGTGATGTAAACGGCAAAATTAAAGATTTAGGTTGGGATGCAACGGGTCATCCTACATTACAAAATAGTGATGTTATTTTCTTTAATAACTTATTGCATCGTTCAGGGCAAATTTGGTTAACAGGAGATAATCGAACGGGTGCTGGGGATGGCGACGATGAACAAATTGTTGTCAAACTTAATACTTTACCCAATGAATGTCATAAAATTATTTTTGTTGTTCAAATTTACAATGGTAAGAAAAATAATCAGCATTTTGGGCAAGTAAAAAATGCATTTATTCGGGCTGTTGATGCTTCAGGTAAAGAAATGGTTCGTTTTGATTTATCTGGAACAGGGCAATATGAGCAACAACGTTCATTATTATTTGCTGAATTAGTACGTGAAAGCAACGGTTGGAAATTTAATGCATTAGGTACCTCATCGCCATCTGATAATTTTGTTGAATGGCTAAAACAATTCGTTTAAAGCACAAATAAGAGAAAAAAATGCGCCGCTTACCTGTATATATTTTACTTGATACCTCGGGGTCTATGCGAGGAGAGCCCATTCATTCTGTAAACGTTGGATTGCAGTCGATGTTAAGTGCTTTAAGACAAGATCCTTATGCTTTAGAAAGTGTATATTTAAGTGTGATTACCTTTGATATGGAAGCTAAAATTTATCTGCCTTTAACGCCCTTAGAGCAAGTTCAAATTCCAGATTTAGATGTGCCAAATGTCGGTGCGACTTTTATGGGGGCGGCATTAGAATTACTTGCTCACGAAGTGCAGCAGAATGTTCAAAAAAGTAGTGAGGATGCAAAAGGTGATTGGCGACCATTATTATTTCTAATGACGGATGGTTCTCCTTCAGATGTATATGCCTATCAACAAATTATTCCAACTATTAAACAGTTAAATTTTGCAACAATTATCGCGTGTGCGGCAGGTCCTAAAGCAAAAACAGAAGCACTATTGCAATTAACCAATCAAGTTGTAGTTTTAGATACGATGGATTCGAATAGTTTTTCGAGTTTTTTTAAATGGGTATCTGCTAGCGTCGTTGCAGGAAGTAGTAGTGTAGGAGTGACGGATTCTATTTCACTACCACCACCGCCATCAGAAATTCAGTTGGTTTTATAAAAGTAGTAAATTGAAAAAAGAATGCTATACAAATAAATATAGATTTTAATTTAATCAATGTTATATGGTTTTATCATAAGAATAAAATGGTGAAAATGATGCGACGTTTACCTGTGTTTTTTGTTATCGATTGTTCTGAATCGATGGTTGGACAGCCTATAGAAGCTGTACAAGACGGCGTTGAATATATATTAAGTAATTTGAGGAAGGATCCTTATGCTCTAGAAACGGTTTATGTTTCTATCATCGCTTACGCAGGTATTGTTCGAACTTTAGTGCCCTTGACTGAATTATTTGCTTTTCAACATTTTACTTTACCGTTAGGTGGCGGAACGCATTTAGGTAAAGCACTTGAACATTTAGGTCAAGATATTGACCGTTATGTAATGAAAACATCAGCTGAAGTGAAAGGGGATTGGAAACCTATTGTGTATTTATTTACAGATGGACGTCCAACCGATGACTATGCGCAAGCGATTGAAAAGTGGAATGCAAAATATGCAAATAAAGTCAGCCTTGTTGCGATTGGCTTAGGTACCGATGTCGATTTTTCAGCATTAAGTAAACTCACAGAACATACGATTTCAATTGATGAAATTAACCAAGAATATGTAAAAAGCTTATGTAAATGGATTACAGCTTCAGTGGTTTCTCAAAGTATCAGTGTTGGGCATCATCAACAATCACATGAATTATTACCGATTGATGAACGCTATATGCGTTTGGCTAAAGAAAAATTATCAATTAGTAAAAATAAGGTGGATGAACAATGTGCTACTTTCATTGGTCGTTGTCAAAAAATGAATAAGCCTTATATTATTAAATACTTGCGAAAATTACAGTATCGCAGCCCACCTGATTTGAACATTAATATTTATAACTTTAAGCTGGATATTTGTTGCGCTATTTCTGAAGATTATTTTACATGGTCAGATTTAAATACAGAAACTAAACAAATTAACACTGCTGAATTAGATGGATTTCCTGAATGCCCATATTGCTTGGCAGAAACGGCTTTTGCTGTGTGTTCATGTGGAAATTTAATGTGTTATGACGGATATCGTGAATCTGTTGTTTGCCCATGGTGTCACCGCCAAATTAGTTTTTCTTCTTCGGATGGAGATTTTAATTTAAATAGAGGGCAAGGTTAAAACATTAAAAACAAATAAAATTTAGAGATTAGATGGGGGATTTATGGAAAAGCATAAATGTAAGATTCAGCAGATTCTAATAGATGATCAAGATCAATTTAATGAAAGTTTTAAAAGGTTTATTTTAGATAACGAACAAAATTTAGAGCAATTGTCTAAATTATTTAATGAAATAAGCAAAATAAAAGTACAATCTTATTCAACATATATTACCGAACCTCAATGTTTTCAGAATTTGATTCAGAGTGAAATAGCTGAGTTAGAACATAATAATCAATTTGATTTTAATGATGGAAACTTACAAAAACTTGAAAAAACTGATAAAGATCAGCTAGGAGAGAATGTTAAAAAAAATAATGATGAACTCACGCCGCATGAAAACTCTCCAATAGAAGTTCAACTCATGACTCATAAATTATTAGACATAGAACAAAATCAATTTGATAGAGAAAATGAGAATAAATTAGATACTTTGCAAGAGGAACAACAAATAAAACCGTCACCTATTGAACAGATTTCGTTATTGGATGTGGATATTCAAGATCAAGCAGAAAATATTCAAGATGTTATTGATCAACAAACGCTTAATAAGAGGCAAGAGATAGAATCTGTGTTTAGTCGAAGTATTTATCAGGATATAAAATTTCAAGTTGAAAATGCCCGTGTTGGACAAGAATATCAATCCAAAATTAATGTGGTTTCTCAACATGATGTAGATGAAATTAAATTTAAAGCTGAAAGTTTTAAATTTCCTAGTGATGTATTTTATTTTGATACGGAAACACAAACAATTTTAGGTCATCCGGATGTTGCTGAAGATTTTGAATTTTCTTTTCAGTTTTATGGTAAAAATGCTGAAAATGAAACAAGAACAGCAAAATGCAGATTGAATATTATTCCTGATCCAAGAAGCTTATGGAAGGTGATCGAACCAGAAGCAGGACAAGCTTTCGCAAAAATACATACAGATAAAAACTTGATTAATGAGCCTTTGTATAAAATTATTGCGGCAAGTCGTCGAGGACGTTCACACGAACATGGTGGAACATTCCGTGATGATGATTTTTCTATCGTGCAAATTCCAAATAGCCAATGGTCTATTCTGACGGTGGCAGATGGTGCAGGCAGTGCCCAGTATTCAAGAGAAGGTTCACGTATTGCTGTTGATATTGTACAAAATGAATTTCAGCGTTATTTAAATGAACATACAATTGATGCATTAAATGATGATTTAAAACAATGGCAAGTCGGCAGTCAGGATAATATTACGACTGACATTGCGAAGAAATTAAATCAACAATTTTTTCATGTTTATTATGAAATATATAAGTCAATTATTGCTCAAATAGAACAACAAGCCAATGAGTTAGGTGTGAATCCTAAAGTATTCTCAACGACGCTTTTAGTTGCTGTGGTTTGTAGTCAAAAAGAAAAAACATTTATTAGTACATTCTCTGTGGGTGATGGCGCTATCGCTGTTTATAGCAATGACAGTGTAAGAATAATGAATGTACCAGATGGTGGTGAATATGCAGGGCAAACTCAATTTCTAGATCGCAGTATTAATCAGGAACTTGGTTCACGCATTAAAATAGGCTGTTTTAACAATATTGATGCTGTAATGTTAATGAGTGATGGTATTTCAGACCCAATTTTTGAAACGGATGTGGGTTTAGCAAATCATGAAAAATGGAAAAAATTATATGCTGAATTAAATCCATTAATGAAGGTTGATTCTGCAGATACGGCATTACTTGAATGGATGTATTTTTTCACACCAGGTCATCATGATGATCGAACGATGGCAGTATTATGGAAAAAATAGCACTATTAATCTGCCGATAAGTGTATTGAAATAAACGAAAAATTAGGTAAAAGAACATGTCTGCAAAAATTATTAAATGTACTACTGTAGATGGTCGTGCCATTGAATTTGTTGATGAAGTGATTGGATCTGGTGCAATGAAAGATGTTTATTTTTCACCAGATCGTAGTTATGTTGTGTGTTTTTTCAGTAAAGAAAAAAATAAATTTTATGAATCTAAAGCAGCTCTAGAACAACAAAAAGACCGTTTAAAAGAAATAGTAGGAAATAAGTGGCAGGGAATATTTAACGGTGTAGGTGGTGATTATTGGAAAAATATATTTTGCTGGCCAGATGGTTTAGTTGAATATAATAATTTATTGGGCATTACCGCACCTACCTATAAAAAGCAATTTTTCTTTGAATATGGTTCTAAAAATAATGATTTTTTGAACATACAAGGTAAAGAAAAAGAAGGGAAATGGTTTGCAAGTGCCAATAATCAAAACAAATTTTTAGATGATCGAGAAAAAGGAACTTGGCTGAACTATTTAAAAATAGGCATATTAATTTCTAGAGCAGTGCGCCGCATGCATGCAGCAGGTTTGGCACATTCCGATTTATCTTATAAAAATATATTAGTCGATCCAGTTACAGGTGGGGCTTGTGTTATTGATGTTGATGGTTTGGTTGTGCCTGGGAAATATCCACCTGATGTGGTCGGAACACCAGATTTTATTGCACCAGAAGTTGTGATGACTAATCATTTATCTAAGGATAATTCAAATCGGTCATTGCCAAGTATAGCAACGGATAAACATGCTTTAGCTGTATTGATTTATATGTACTTACTGTATCGACATCCGCTTCGTGGTGGAAAAATTCATGATATGAATGATCCGCAAAAAGATGAAAGTTTAACGATGGGTGAAAAAGCACTATTCATTGAACATCCAACAGACCATAGTAACCAAGTTAAATCTAACCAATTGAAAATCAGTCAGTTACCGTGGGCAGACCCAAATAAAGTTCCATATACAGTGACAGGACCGTATTTATCTGAATTATTTATCAAAAGTTTTGTTGATGGTTTACATGATCCAAGTAAAAGACCATCTGCAAATGATTGGGAAACAGCTTTAGTTAAAACGGTCGACTTGATTCAACCCTGCAATAACCCCAGATGTGGGCAAAAGTGGTATATCTTTGATAATACGACTCAACCGGAATGTCCATTTTGCCATACCGCTTTTAAGGGTAAGCTACCAATTTTAAATTTATATTCTGCAAGACAACAAGGGATTTTTAGACCCGATAATCATCGCTTAATGGTTTGGACAGGTCAGTCCATTTTTGCATGGCATGTTAATAACATGATTGCACCGAATGAGCGGCTAACGTCAGAGCAAACCAAACGAAAAGGATATTTTGTTTTACATCAAGGTGTATGGTGGTTGGTGAATGAAGATTTACACGATTTAACAGATGTTGTTACGAAAACCAACATCCCTATTGGTGGTAAAATTGAATTAAAAGATGGTGCTCAAATTTTACTATCAAAAGAAGATGGTGGTCGCTTAGCCCTTGTACAAATGGTTGAAGCCTAAGATATACACTTGTATTTTTTAAGAACTCAGCATCAATTTATCATGGACAGGAAGATGTGATTTAATCAAGCCAAAGGTTTTGTACCTCAATAAAATGATTTCAGCCCAGTTTTTATGAGTCGCAGGTTCAAGCATGGAGCCATGACTTTTAAAGACACTTTTTGCATCACTAGACAGGATCTGCTGAGCCTCATTAAACTCTTCAGGATGAACTTGCAAAGCCAAATGAATATGCTCTATTTGTAAGGGATGAATGGCAGTTTTAGTATAAATACCATTGTTCATATCTTGCTTAATTTCTTGGGTCAGTAAATTGATATTTTCAAAATGCTCACATACAGGTGAGCTCAATTGAAAGCCATCTGGAATGAATAGACCTGCTAATTGGGGGATGAGCATACCGACTGGTGTTTGATAAATAGTGGTATTTTTAGGACGACGTAAATTCAGACAAGATAGTAAATCATTGCCACCAATTCTTAAACATAATGTTTTATAAAAATCATATTTTAAAGCCTGATGTAATTCAATATTATGTCCCACATCAAAAATTTCTTTTGTTTCTAAAGTTGGCATATATTGTAAGTTGGGTGGTAAAACCTCCATCCAACTTTTTAAATGCTGTGTGGTAAATTTAGGTAAGATCATTCCATTATAAGTATGATTTAAATCCCAATCGACAATATGTTTTGCCATCTCAATATTTCGTGGGCGAATAAACATAGTTGGCGCACTTAGATTTGGGTACTCTAAGCGCTTTTGTAATAAGTGTTTTAAATTAACCATCGCTGTTTGTACATCTTGTTCTAAAACAGCATCTTCAAGACAGACCGCGATTGATTTTAATAGCGGAAATTTAATACCTTCAGTCACTTCCCATAATTGCAAATGTGTTGCAGGGATGTACATGGTTGCGCCCAATTGAATTGCATGTTGCAATTGTTTCATTTATTTTTCTCAACTTTTTTTATCAGTGTTACTGCATGATATGGGCCTAATTTTTCGCCTAAAATATCAACAGGAATTTGTCTTTCTTGTGCAAAATGTAGCAAAAGTTGTACATGCGGATTGGTCACATCTTTTAATAAAATTCGGTCAGGTACACGTCGTAATACAGCTCGAGTCGCTTCAGCTATACTGGGTTTAATATGATTAATATTCTGAATAGCATAATGCGATGAAATCCATTCAATGGTTTCTAAAGATTGTTGCTGTTGTTTTAACCGAATGATGTTATTCCATTCAACAGTTGCTGATGTCGGATGTTGATCGATTAAATTTAAAATTTCTTCAATGAATTTAACAGATAAATCATATGGTTGGAGATGGTCGTAGACTAAACAGCTATGCCATTTTTGTGGATTATAACAATCCGTTTGGGCTTCTTGATAATCAATGCTTTCTTTGAGAATAGTACGAGATGTTAACCCCGAAATAACTGAACCCAAAATACCAAAAGGAATCAGCCAATCATCACAACTTGCACTCAGCCAAGAATATCCACCTAAATCAGAAAGTGTCACTAAACGGGGAATATCCCATCCTGAATCAAAAAGTTCTGGGAAATTTTGTAGGCTACGGGTAAGTTCCCTACAAATTGCCCCTTTTCCAGTCCAACCATCGACAAAGACAATATTTTCACAGCCATGCTGTTCAATAATGGCTTGCAGAGCACCAAAATCTATACCACGATCACGAATAATACTGATTCCGTAGTGATAACAGTGCTGTGACTTTTCGACATAGTGTTTTAGTAATACACCTAAAGGAACACCTGCGCGAACAAGACTGATAAAAACAATCGGTTTTTGATCAAAGCCTTGTAATAGAGCGTTGCCTAATTTTTGTACCTCTAAAGCCAGTCGTTCAGCGCCATAATTAAAAGCGTGTTGATAATGACGTATGTGCTCATCAGAGGGCGCATTTTCCACACTAATCATTTGTGAATAATGCATTTTTCCTGATTGAATTAAATATTCTTTTTCTTCTACAGACGTAGGCTGCAGATGATCAATCTGCATTAAAAAAGTAATATCTTCAGGTCGATAAGATCCATGAAAACCTAATTCAGCTAAGGTTTGATTGATATGTGGGAAATTAGACATGTCCTAAAAACCCCTTAGTCTCATGATCATTATTTAAACTTTGTGTTAAAAACTGATCGAGTTGACTATTTTTTGGCATTCCAAACCAATCACAACAAGTTAAAAAACCTGCATCGGAGAGACTATCTCCCCATCCTACAATTGCACGTTCATGATTCGGGTTATATTTCTGAAGAAAAAACTCGACTGCTTTTTGTTTCGATATATGTTTAGGGATAATTGCAAGATTATTACCATTAATATGGACATAGCAATGTTCTAAAATATGGGCAGGTAAGTACTGAACCATTTGATCTAAAAACAATGAATTAGGCGTATTCTGTTTCGCTACAGTATAAATAGCTAAATCATTTTCCTTCAGTGTCCATGTTCGAATTGCACCCAAAGGCAGGGCGTAATCATGCAAAGCATCTGCTAAATCATTAAGAATACCATTCAGTTGTTCAGAGGCTTTTTTTTGTATTTCCAGCCACTCTAAATCTATTTTTTGGTCTGGACCAATGATTGTTCCGCCATGTGAACAGATTGCACCATGTTGAAAAGGAAGACGAACGCGTTGTAACCCTTCAACTGAGCGTGCTGTCACAGGAATAACTTCCGTGGATTCCAATAACCAATTCACAAAGATTTGCTGTTTCGGACGCATATAGGATAAAGGTTGCCCATTTTTATCCGTCGTTGCTAGTTTATGTTGTGGGGTCGGTTGCTGTTTGCGATTGGTTTGAAAAAGTGTGTCATCTAAATCAACAAAGACCAATGGTTTAGGATTCATAACTGACCACTTCTAAATTTTTAATTTGATCAAAAAGGCTTGGATCTACACTGTCTTTATCGGTTTCAATCACTAAAAGTACACGATCAAAATCTTGATGTTTAACGTTATACGCAAAATTATCAATATTCAGGCCATAGTTATCTTTAAAGGAACAAATACTTTCTATCGCATGACCCTGCATAATTGGAGAGCGTGTAGTCGAGCTAAAATAAACTTCAGCGCTTTGTTGTTCTAATTTCTCTGCAATTAAAAAAGGAATCCAACTAAATTCACCTGAACCAAGAACCAAAATTTTTTCATTTGGTTTACTTGCTTGAATATTTGACCACGCTGAGCAGTCTAAGAAGCTAGGTTCACGCCCCCAATCGTTTGGTGCAATAATTTTTTGTGCCTGCTGATGCGTCGAGCTGACATCTGGCATGTTAATTTGAACCGTTTTATGGTTGGATTCCCAATGCCAATGACCATGTAATAAAGAAACAACGTCGACAGGGATATCTAAACTTTGTGTTTCTAAATGCTGTTCAGCCCAATTCACCAAAGTCACTAAAATAATCCGCTCAACGTGCGCTAAGCCAGAATTTCTTAAACTTTGAATTAAATTTTTAAAAGTTTTACCCGTTGAAATTTCATCATCTACTAAAATTAAGGTTTTTGTATTGATAATATGGTCATGCTTAGCTTGATCATGGCTACTTAAAATAAATTGATCTTGAGCATGACTATGTTCTTCTAAAAACAAGCCCAAAGTCGGTAATGTTGAAATAGGATGACGTGTCGTTGTTAAAAATATTGCATCTTCAGAGAAATCTTTTTTTAACTCACGATAGACACCAGCACCTAATCCAACTGCTGTTTCAGCCATACCAATCACAGTAATTGGATAAGGCACATCTTTAGGCACTAATTGTGCAAGATCGATATAACTGCGTTGCATTTCAGAAGGTGCAACAGGAATATGCTTACCTAAAATTTTTGAAACAAATAAGAATGCTCTTTTGGGATTAATACGTTCAGCAAAATCAAGTAAATCATCCAATTTCCAATCAGGATGATGTTGATTAACTTGAACACTCAGTCGTCCACGGCTTAAATCAATATGCGTCATTAATTTTAAAAATCCAATTTCATGCTTTGAGTTATAGGTAAAACTTTGACATGAGAAAGTATTGCTATTTCTTTGTCTAAAGATAAATTCAGTTTATCTGCAATCAGTTCTACAACTAAATTTACACCTGTATGTTGGGTATAGGCAAAACCACCTGCAGGGCGTGGATTAATTTCTAAAATATGCCATTTCCCATTCTGATCTTGCTTAAGCTGAATATTAATCAGTCCGTCACATTGGAAATGTTGCACTAAGTCTGCGCAAATTGTATGACATGGGTGCTCTAAAAAACATTCTTGATAAAAGTCATATTTTATACGAGTCACTTGCGCTAAAATTTTTCCTGCATTACACGCAATATCAACAGAGCATTCTTGTCCATTCAAATAAGGCATGATTAAATATTCTGTTGCAACATCGAGTTGTGCATAAGCCTCAAGGAACTGTTGCGTATTACAAATAGTGGGTGAGGTAAAATTTTTAAAATAAGACACATCATTGATTAGTCTGACAAAACCGAAGCCATAAACACCATAAACAGGTTTAGCACAGATATTTTCAAACTGTTTTTGAGCATCAATAATAGCATTCTGTAAACTTTCAACTGAGTTGACTAAAGTTGCAGGAATAAAAGGTAAATCTAAAGATTCACAAATTTGACTGAATTGATATTTGTTATTGATCTGTTGATGTTGTTCAACACTTAATGTCCCAGTAATTAATTGAATATTATTTTTTTCAAATTCAGCTCGATATTGCTCAATAAAATGACCATGTTTACCACAGAATAATAAATCAATTTTATTAGATATACATTGTTCTAATAACCATTGTGCACTTTCATCCACTTTGGGTTGTTGAGTGAACACATCTGCATATAATTCCAGTTCAGGTCGCACATAGCGATGTGAACAAAAAACAGTTAATGATGTTGATAAATGAGAGTTTTTTAATAATTGAAGAATATCTTTTTGACAAGAATAACTTTCAGCAATCCAGATTTTATATTGCGGTTTCACTATGTGTTGTATCTCAAAAAATTTTAATAATGGCGTTTAAGTAAGTGCTTTGATCAAAAATATATTTATGCCTCCGTTATATAATTTATTTAAAACAGAGAAGCAATCATTTTTTAAGATTTCTATACATGATGAAACTTAAAAATAAATTAAAATATGCTATTAAATGTAATATTTTTTATGGTAAAACAATACAATTGACTCAATTCCGAGTCATATTTCATTTAATTTATTCAGAATATGAATAAGTTAGAAAAAATAGAGTGATTCCTTTTAGAGGTTATATATGCAACTTGTCGCTGGTGGAAATATTGCATTAAATGCTCAGACCTTAGAAATTTTAATCAAAACAAGTTTTCCCTCACAAGTTGAGTTAGATGTTACTGCGTATTTACTTGCGCAAAACACACAAAAAGTCCGTGGCGATCAAGATATGATTTTCTATGGTCAAACTCAGACGGTAAATCAAAGTGTTGTATTGAAAGAATCAACCACGAAAGATCCTTACCTGACGCAATTAAAAATAAACACTCAGAATATTGATGCCCAAATTCAAAAAATCGCAATTTGTGTCACGCTAAATGAACCAAATACATTAAAAGGTATTGCTCCAATTCGTTTAGAGCTTTTATCTGAAGGGCAAATTATTGCAACGGCTTGTGTGGAAACTCAGACTAAAACTGAAAAAGCCCTTATTTTGGCGGAAATTTATAAACATAATGAAAAGTGGAAATTCCGCTTTGTGGATCAAGGTTTTAATGGTGGTTTACAACCCTTAGCTGAAAACTTTGGAGTTGATATTGCAGGTAGTAGCCATCAAGCTACACCTACACCTACACCTACAAAATCAAACATTAATCTGTCTAAGATTAAATTGGATAAATCGAATTCAAGTATCAATTTAACCAAAAAAGGTTCAGGTTTTGGGAAAATTGCAGTTAATTTAAATTGGAATAAAAACCAGCCTAAATCTCAATCATTTTTTCAAAAATTAAAAGGTCCAGGATCAATTGATTTAGATTTAGGTGCAATGATTAAGTTTAAAGATGGTCGCACTGACTTAATTCAACCCTTGGGAAATCGTTTCGGTCATTTTGACCAAGTACCTTATATGTATTTGGATGGTGATGATCGAACAGGTACGGCTGTAAATGGTGAAAATTTATATATAAACGGAAATCAATGGGATAAGATTGAAAAAATCGTGATCTATACGTATATCTATGAAGGAGCAGCGCAATGGGCTGCAACGGATGGTGTCGTAACAATAAAAATACCAGATCAACCTGAAATTGAAGTACGTTTAACAGAAGGTAACCATCTCACAACGTGTGCGATAGTAGAATTAAAAAATGTGAATGATACAATTCAAGCAAATAGAGAAGTACTTTATTTCAAAGACCAGCAATATTTAGATCAGCATTACCAATTTGGTTTTCGTTGGACACAAGGTTCAAAAGATTAATCAAAATAAAATCTAAGTAATAATCCAGAGCATATAAGAGGGCAATATGGCTATTTCATTAAATAAAGGTGGCAATCTATCACTTAGTAAAACTGATCCATCATTAACACATGTGTTAATTGGTTTAGGTTGGGATGCGCGAGCAACTGATGGCGTAGATTTTGACCTTGATGCTTCA
Organism: Acinetobacter sp. ANC 3832; assembly: GCF_002135415.1. Lineage (GTDB taxonomy): Bacteria > Pseudomonadota > Gammaproteobacteria > Pseudomonadales > Moraxellaceae > Acinetobacter. Next base: position 59,931 of record NZ_NEGJ01000008.1, on the reverse strand, counting down.
GCATTTTTGTTAGGCTCAAATGATAAAGTACGTAGTGAGCAAGACTTTATTTTTTATAACCAAACTCGTTCACCAGAAGGTTCAGTAGAACATACGGGCGATAATCGTACGGGTGCGGGTGATGGTGATGATGAATCAGTTAAAATTGATTTAAGTAAAGTACCTGCAGATGTACAAAAAATTGCAATTACGGTAACGATTCATGAGGGTCAAAACCGTGGTCAAAATTTTGGTCAAGTTCAAAATGCTTTTATTCGTGTTGTGAATGATCAAAGTAATGTAGAAATTGTTCGTTTCGACTTAAATGAAGATTACTCAACCGAAACAGCAATGATTTTTGGTGAGCTGTATCGTCATAACGGTGAATGGAAGTTCCGTGCTGTAGGTCAGGGATATAACGGCGGTTTACAAGCCATGTGTAGTCAATATGGTATTAGCATATAAACCTTGAGTTAATTTAATGAAACATTTTCGTTTTTCAATTATATTTTCTATTATTTGCTTAGCTATTTCAGCATATTGGGGATTTAGCCACGGGCCTGAAGCAGGTCTAATGACAATGCTGAAAGCATTGACCATTACTGCTATTTTGGCAGTTATGGAAATTTCATTATCCTTTGATAATGCAGTAGTCAATGCTTCGGTATTAAAGCATTGGAATCATTTTTGGCGTACATTGTTTTTAACTGTTGGTATTGTTATCGCTGTATTTGGTATGCGATTAATTTTCCCATTACTTATCGTTGGTGTTACCGCCGATATGGGCATGATTGAAGTTGCTAAATTGGCATTGAATGATCCTAAAAGTTATTCTGAAAAATTAATGGCGCATCATGCAGAAATTGCTGCATTTGGTGGCATGTTCTTGTTACTTGTGTTCCTCAATTTCTTATTTGATGATGAAAAAGATGAACATTGGTTTCATTGGCTAGAAAAAAAATTGGCTGATTTAGGTAGCATTCAAGCCATCTCAGTATTCATTTCATTGGTTGCATTATTGGTTATGGCAAGCTTTGTATCTGAAGCGTCACGTTTAGTTGTGACGATGGCAGGTATTTGGGGAATCGTAGTCTATGTCGGTGTGCAAGTCATTGGACACTTACTGGAAGGTGGCACGAATGATGAAGATGAAGAACAAACAGAGAAATCTAATGGTGCACCAGTCACAGGAACTATTGTTAAAGGTGGTATTGGTGGTTTCTTATATTTAGAAGTATTAGATGCATCTTTTAGTTTTGATGGTGTTATTGGTGCTTTTGCAATTACCAGTGATGTTGTCATTATTATGCTTGGCTTAGCCATTGGCGCAATATTTGTACGCTCAATGACAGTGTACCTAGTTGAAAAAGGTACATTGGATGCCTATGTATATTTAGAACATGGCGCACATTATGCCATTGGTGCATTGGCCTTCATTATGTTGGCGAGTGGAACAGGGCTTCATGTACCAGAAGTAGTGACAGGTTTAATTGGTGTAGCATTCATCGTTTGGGCTGTAATGTCATCTATTTCATATAGTAAAAAGCAAGAATTAACTGAATCGACAACTGAAAAAGGAAATTAAAACATGGCTATTAATTTATCAAAAGGCGGTAACATCAACCTTTCTAAAACTGCACCAACCATGAACAAGGTGGATTTAGGTTTAGGATGGAATCCTCGTGTGACTGATGGTAAAGCTTTTGATTTAGATGCTGTTGCATTTTTAACAGGTGAAAATGGTAAAGTTTTGGTTGATGGTGGTTTTATTTTCTTCAATCAAAAAGTATCACCATGCGGTTCTGTAACTCACAATGGTGACAACCGTACAGGTGATGGCGATGGTGATGATGAAACTATTTCTGTAGATTTAGGTAAAGTTCCTGCTGATGTTGCAAAAATTATTTTTGCAGTCACCATTCATGAAGGACAACAAAATGGTCAAAACTTCGGTATGGTTGATAAAGCATATATCCGAGTGATTAACCAAGATGCAAATGCTGAAGAGTTAGCACGTTTTGATTTATCTGAAGATGGTAGCACTGAGGTTGCGATGATCTTTGGTGAATTATATCGTCATAGTGGCGAGTGGAAATTTAAAGCCGTTGGTCAAGGCTTCAGCGGTGGTCTTGGTGCTTTAGCAGCAAGCTACGGTGTCGCTGTTTAATATAAGACTTCTTTTTAATGAGAAGTAAAAGTGATTTACAGAGACTATTTGTAAAGATCACTGGTTAAGATTAAGAGTACTAAAAGAGTAATCTTTTAGTACTTGAAAATGATTCAGAATCATTGATAGATCTAGATTTTACAAATAATTATTTTCAAGTACTAAAATTTGAGAACAGCACATGCAACTTATTTCTGGGCAAAAATTAGCACTGAATCAATTGATTAATAGCGATACAAAATTTGGACTGCGAATTCAATTTGATGCGACTTTTGATGTTGATGTTTCCAGTTTTGGTATTGCTCCAAATGATCAGCTTTTTCATGATGATTACATGACTTTTTATAACCAACCACAGACTCCAAAAGGTGAATTACAATATAGTTCACAGGGAAGTGTGAGTGTCTTTAGTTTTGATTTAAGTCAAATAAATCCAATACAAACGCCACGGTTTGTTATATGCGCCACGGTTGGAAATGAGCATTCTACAATGCGTGATATTCAACGTGCCCAAATTGATTTAATTAATCATTCAGATCAAGTGTTAGCTTCTTATCAGCTCAACGCATCTAATTTTAGTCAAGAAAAAGCGGTTATGTTGACTGAAATCTACTTTAAAAATAATGCTTGGCGTATTGCTGCGATTGGTCAAGGTTTTAATGGTGGATTAAAAGCTTTAGTTGAACATTTTGGTGGAGATGTTACAGAACAAATATCTTCAGAGCCTACGCTTGTAGTAACAGCTGTTTCTAGTATTGATTTAAAGAAAAAAATTGTTTTAGATAAAATAGAAAAATCTGCACCACATTTAGTTGATCTCACAAAAAAATCACTAATTAGTTTAGAAAAAAATAATTTACTGAATATTAAAGCAAGAGTTGCACTTATTTTGGATTATTCAGGTTCAATGAATAATCAATATAAAAATGGTGATGTACAAAAGGTAATTGATCGTATTATGCCATTAGCGGTGAGTTTTGATGATGATGGAAGTTTTGAGTGTTGGGCTTTTGCTGAAAAATCATTACGGTTAAAAGATGTCAGTTTAAATAATTTAAATAATTATATTAATACTGAAAGTGGTGGTTATACAAAGTGGAATGCAGGTGCACGATTTAATAATGAACCTGCAGTATTAGACGCTGTTTTGAAATATTTCACCCAAGAAAGTGCATCAGAATTGCCTGTTTATGTGGTCTTTATTTCTGATGGTGGTGTTTCTGAAACGAAGAAGATCAAACAAATTTTAAAACATGCTTCTAGTCAGCCTATTTTTTGGCAATTTGTTGGCATTGGTGGACACAATTATGGTGTGTTGAAACAGTTAGATACTATGGATGGACGTGTGGTTGATAACTGTAATTTTTTTGAAATGGATAATATCCAAAGCATGCCAGAAGCACAGTTATATGATTTATTGCTTCAAGAATTTCCACTGTGGCTAAAAGAAGCAAAAAGTAAAAATATCATCAGAGGATAATAGAGATGGCTGAATTTAATTTAGTAGGTAGCCCTGAACCTTTCTTGCATGTCAGTTTAAAGAAAGGTGAGTCAATTTATTGCGAATCTGATGCAATGGTGATGATGGAACAAAATCTTGAAGTGGGCGGGAAATTACGTGGCGGTATTTTTCAATCCTTTATGCGTAGATTTACATCGGGTGAGTCATTATTTCAGCAACAAATAAAAGCCACTGCGGGTGATGGGGAATGTTTATTGTCCCCTAATCTTGATGGTGATATGCAAATTTTAGAGATTGGTCAACGGCAGTACATTTTATCTGATGGTTCTTTTGTTGCTGCGACAGATGGAACGTCTATCAATGCAAAAGTTCAAAGCAATATTGGCGGTGCTCTTTTTGGTGGAACGGGTGGTTTTGTCATTATGGAAACCAGTGGACAAGGCAAAGTTTGTATTTCTGGATGTGGAACATTATTAGAATTAGACATTACACCCGAACAAGGTGAAGTCACGATTGATAATGGACATGTCGCAGGATGGGATGCTTCACTCAATTATAATGTTGGTATTCCTAGCTCTGGAAGCAGGGGTTTCGTTGGAAATATTTTTAATAGTCTAACTAGTGGTGAAGGCTTAGTGATTAAGTTTCGTGGGCATGGCAAGGTTATTGTGTGTTCAAGAAATCGGGGAAGCTATTTACAGTGGTTAGCGACAGCATTGGGTCGTAATAATTCAAGTTCAAACTAAGGAAAAAAAATGGGTATTAGTTTAGTTAAAGGTCAGAAAATATCTTTAGAAAAAGGTGATGGTTCATCATTAACGAAAATATTTCTTGGTGCAGGATGGGATGTCGCTAAAAGCGGTGGTCTTTTTGGAATGTTTGGTGGGGGTGATAGTTCAATCGATCTAGATGCATCTGCTATTGTTTTTGATGAAAATAATCAGCCTTTAGATGCAATTTGGTTTGGCCAATTGCGCAGTAAAGATGGTAGTATTTGGCATTCAGGCGATAATCGTACTGGCGCAGGTGATGGTGATGATGAAGTGATTCATGTAGACCTGACTCAAGTACCCAGCAATGTGAAATCAATTGTTTTCACTATTAGTAGTTTTAGAGGCCAAACTTTTGAAAAAGTAGAGAACTCATTCTGCCGCTTGGTTGACTCTACAACTAATACTGAAATTGCAAAGTATAATTTATCAGCGAAGGGGAATTATACTGCGTTAATTATTGCAAAAGTTTATCGTCATAATGGTGCATGGAAAATGTCGGCATTGGGTGAAACCTGTCAAGGCAAAACCATTCATGACATTATTCCATCAGTATTGCCATTACTTTAAAAGAATAGTTTTTTAATAATAGATTTCTTTCATGAGACCTTTTTGATTTCTTCTTAAAAGAAGAAAAACAAAGTCATTATTTATTATTATGTGAATTATTTGCTTATCTTAAAATATTTTGTCATTAAATTAAAGCTGAGTCTAAGCTCAGCTTTAACTTATTATTTTATAAAGAATTTAATGAGTCTTGAATATTTTGAACCATATGAATTAAACGTGGGCCAATTTCATTCTCTAACTTTTCTTGATTCACCAAATAACTGGGTGCGCCACAGTTAAAAACCAATAAGCCATGTAAAGGGTGAATCATTGGTACAGCTACAGAATTCACTTCTTTATGCCATTCGCTTAAAGACAAGCAATAACCATATTTTTGATAATCATGAAAAGCACGTTCTAAGCCACGTTTAATCATTGGCCAATCATTTTTATGACGTTTTTCTAATGCTTCCATAATAAAATGACGTTCACTTTCAGGAATTGCAGCTAAGCAAGCACGGCCCATAGCTGTATTATGTAGTGGAATCGTTGAGCCGACTGGACGACGCATCGTCAAATTAGACTCAGCCTGCACCACATCTAAATAAACCATATTTAAACGATCACGTGTTGCCATTGCAACAGGTGCTTGCACTGCTTTTGACATTTCTTCCATTAATGGACGGGCGTGAATCCGTGCTGAAATATTAGAAAGTGCAGCATACCCTAAGGCCAAAACACCTGTATCTAAAGTATATTTAGTTGAATTAGGCAATTGTTTTAAATAACCCAAAGATACTAAAGTATTGGTAATGCGAGCAATTGTCGGTTTCGGTAATCCAGTGAGTTGTGATAATTCTTGATTACCCAAAACCTGGCTTGATGCTGAAAAACAACGTAAAATTTCTAAACCGCGCGCTAATGATGCAATAAATTGTGGATTATTTTCACGGTGAATATGTGAAATTGGATCTAAACGAATTTCATCAAAATTGACTTTTTTTTCAGCTTGCTCTTGAGTCACATTATCTGTGTTTAGATCCATACTATCCCTATACTAAATTGATTTAAACGTGTGGCATGATACCAATTATATTTCGCTATACAAAACTTTTCAGCCATTTTTAATGAGAAGTTCTACGTTTCAAAACTTGTGAAGATATCAAACTGCTGTATTTTCAATAATCATTGCGAGCCCTTGACCGACCCCAATACATAAACTCACAACAGCATATTTCTTTTTACGACGCTTTAATTCACGTGCCGTTGTTAACGCAAGACGAGCACCTGAGCAACCTAAAGGATGTCCAATAGCAATTGCACCACCATTCGGATTGACACGTGGATCATTAAATGTGATATCTAAACCTTTTAAACAAGACAATACTTGTGGTGCAAAAGCTTCATTAATTTCAATTATATCCATGTCATCTAATGTTAAATGTGCTCTTTTTAATGCTTTTTGAATGGCTTTAATTGGACCTGCACCCATAATTCGAGGTTCGATGCCAGAAGATGCGGATGCTAAAATCTTGGCCAAAGGTTGAAGCCCATATTTTTCTTGAATCATTTCATTACCAATCAACAAAGCAGCAGCACCGTCATTGATACCGGAAGCATTGCCTGCGGTAACAACACCACCTTCAAAAAGAGGTTTGAGTTTTTGCAAGGCTTCAAAATTTGATAAAGGGCGAGGGTGCTCATCCTTATGAATAATTTTTACTGGTGCTTTACGCCCTTGTGATATTTCTACAGCAATAATTTCATCATTAAAAAAGCCTGCTTGCTTGGCAGTTTCATACTTTGCTTGAGATGCTGCAGCAAAAACATCAGACTGTTCCCGACTAATTCCAAAAGCCTCTGCAACATGATCACCTGTTTCAGGCATAGAGTCATTACCATACAACTTGATAAGTTCTGGATTGGGGAAGCGTGTACCAATGGTGGTATCAAAAATTTTGGCTTCACGGCTATAGGCAGACTCAGCTTTGGCTAAAACAAAAGGTGCACGGGACATGCTTTCTACACCTCCCGCAATATAAAGATCGCCCTCACCACAATGTATGGCACGAGCAGCATCAATTACAGCAGCTAAACCACTTGCACATAAACGATTCACTGTTTGTGCTGCGACAGTAACGGGTAGCTGTGAAACGAGTAAGGCATTACGTGCCACATTTCGACAATCTTCACCTGCTTGATTGGTATTCCCCAAAATAACTTCTTCAATATCATTTGCATCTATACCTGTTTTTTCAACTAAGGCTTTAATGACATGTGCAGCTAAATTATCTGGGCGAATACTGGCTAAGCTAACTGCATGACGACCAATAGGAGTGCGTAAACCATCATAAATATAAGCATTCATTGTTCTTTCCTTGAAATAAGTAAATATATTGTGCTGAAATTTAAATATTAATGATGGGTGAGTGATAGGTTGAGCTTGCAACGTCTTTGCAACCAAGGGCTTGGGCGATAACGAGGATCACCTGTAATTGCAAGCATGTGTTCTAAAGTTAGCAATATTTTTTCACGACCAATGACATCACCCCATTCAATTGGGCCATACGGATAGCCGAGTCCGAGTTTTACTGCTGCATTGATATCATCTACCGTGGCAATTTTTTGTTGTGCAATATCACACGCTAAATTAACCACCATTGCGAGTACGCGCTGTGCAATAAATCCGACACTTTCTTCAATGACATGTGTTTTAACATCAGGTTCTGTAAAAATGATTTGCACAGCATCAATATATTGTTGCTGAGTAATCAGACTTGGCATCAAGGTGCGGCATTGTTGAAAACCACTCAGCATATCAATACAAACTACATGTTCAGGATTGACGTTTAAACGGATTGCACTATGTGTTGCATCTTCACCATAACTTGCAATGAGAATGAGTGCATCGGAACTTGGTTTGTGATTTTTTTCTACTGTAATATTTTTGGAACTTAAATATTTTTCCAGTTGCTGTTTGTCTTCATCAAAGTGAGTCGATAACCAAACCTGAGTCATTGGAGGAGAATCTGTCAGTATTTTTGATTCGACAGTCGATATTTGTTTTTGTTGATCAATGTAGCGATAAAAACCTTCACTTGTCTTTTTGCCGAGTTTTTTCCCAACCAACATTTGTTGCGTGAGTACATTTGGACGATAACGAGGTTCTTGATAATATTGATAATAAATAGACTCCATCACTGGGTGGGAAACATCCAATCCAGTCAGATCTAACAGTTCAAAAGGTCCCATCTTAAAGCCTAAAGTGCCTTTTAAAATGTCATCAATCTCTTCAATTGTTGTGACATTCTCACTTAAAATTTTCAGTGCTTCTGTTCCATAAGCTCGCCCTGCATGATTAATAATAAAGCCGGGCGTATCTTTGGTGCGAACTGGACGATGTCCCATTTTTTGTGTAAGTGTTATTAACCGATCTATAATATTTGACTCAGTACGCAAACCTTGAATGACCTCAACAACTTTCATTAAAGGAACAGGATTAAAGAAATGATAGCCAACGATACGTTCAGGATGCTTACATTCTGCTGCAATGGCTGTGATTGAAAGTGAAGAGGTGTTTGATGCTAAAATCGTACTTTCACTCACAATACTTTCCAGTTGTCGCATGACTGCTTGTTTGGATTCTAATTTTTCAACAATTGCTTCAATTACCAAATCACATTGTTGTAGTTCTTCAATATTTTCAACAATATGTAAATATGCTAAAGCGTCATTCATTTGAATTTCAGTTATTTTTTGTTTAGAGACTAATCTGTTGAATGTGTCATGAAGCCTAGACTGTGCATTTTGTACAGCAACATATTGGGTATCATATAAATAAACATCATGTTGAGATTGGATTGCAATTTGCGCAATCCCTGTACCCATAATACCTGCGCCAATAATGCCAATTTTTTGTATTTCCTTATCCATATTATCATCCTATATTTTTACAATTTTTAAACTTGTTTATGAGATATTTTGCATCCGTTTTCTTCATTTTTTTATAAGATATCTAGCAAAACTGCTAACGACCTCTTTATTTTTCTCTTCAAATGAGAAACAAGAAAGCTTGATGTTAAACCTCTCGAATTAAGCATTGAATTACTTGCCTTGATAAAGTGGTTTGCGTTTTTCTAAAAATGCAGACATTCCTTCTTTTTGATCTTGAGTGTCAAAAAGTAATTGAAATGATTTACGCTCTAAAGCTAGACCTGCATTTAATGGAACATCTTCACTTAGTAATATTGTTTCTTTAATTTGTTCAAGGGCAATGCGGGGGAGTTTAGAAATTTGTTGCGCCATTTTAAAAGCGGTTGTGAGTGTTTCAGCATCTTCAGTGACTTGAGAAACCAATCCCATATTAAAAGCTTCTTCGGCGGAAACTAAACACCCCGTCATAATCATACGCATGGCATTAAATTTACCGACTGCGCGTACCAAGCGTTGTGTTCCACCTGCACCTGGCATCACGCCCACTTTAATTTCAGGTTGACCGAATTGTGCACTTTTTCCTGCAATAATAATGTCGGCATGCATGGCAAGTTCACATCCACCACCCAACGCAAAACCATTCACCGCAGCAATAACAGGTTTAGGGCAGTTTGCAATGGTTTGCCAATATCGTTCAGCGCGACGTAAATACACTTCCATTGAGTTGGCTTGAGCCAATTCTTTCAAATCTGCGCCTGCTGCAAATACTTCTTCGCCACCAGTAATTACTATGGCATGGATATCATTATTTTCAATTTGAAGCTCAAAAGCTTCTGCTAGGGATTTTCGTACCTCTGTATTCAGTGCATTTTTTGCTTCTGGACGATTAATCGTGATCACAGCAACAGCAGGAATGGAATAATCAACTTGAACAACTGCGGGTAGATGCATTTTATAAAATTCCGTATAGCAAAATAAATTTTTAATATAAATTAGAGTAAATTTAATTCATATTCAATCTATTTCAGTGATTAAATTAGTTGAATTGCTTGTAATAGGAGATATTCCATAAAAATTTACATTTAATTCTTGTTTTGATTTTTTAATATTGGTAATGTATTTCGTATAACGAAATTAAAAGTAGTTAAAAAGAAATTCAACAAGGAAAATCTGAATCCTCTATAAGGAATAGGAGAAAATAATGATTCGTGATGAGCAAATGCTGAAGCAACTTTTATCGACCATTCATGATTTTGTTCAAAAAGAATTACGCCCTTTAGAACATGAAGTTGATGAAACCGATGCAATTCCTGACCATATTGTGCAGCAGATGAAAGATTTAGGACTATTCGGTTTAACCATCCCAGAGGAATATGGTGGTTTAGGTATTACCATGGAAGAAGAAGTTTTGGTTGCATTGGAACTCGGACAAACCTCAGCTGCTTTCCGTTCATTAATTGGAACAAATAATGGAATCGGTTCGAGTGGAATTATTATTGATGGTACGGATGAGCAAAAACAAAAATATTTACCAGGCTATGCAAGTGGAGAAATTATAGGATCATTTTGTTTAACTGAACCTGATTCTGGTTCAGATGCTGCATCATTAAAAACTTCAGCAGTTAAAGATGGTGATTATTATATTCTCAATGGTACAAAACGCTTTATTACCAATGCACCACGAGCATCTACATTTACTGTGATGGCTCGAACCAATCCTGAGATTAAAGGTGCTTCTGGAATATCGGCTTTTTTAGTGGAAGCAGGTACAGCAGGTTTATCATTGGGTAAGATTGACAAAAAAATGGGACAGAAAGGTTCGTACACCTGTGATGTTATTTTTGATCAATGTCATGTTCATAAAGACCAGTTAATTGGTGGTGTGGAAGGTGTGGGCTTTAAGACAGCCATGAAAGTATTAGATAAAGGTCGTCTACATATTGCTGCTTATAGTGTGGGGATGGCAGAGAGAATGTTGGATGATGCTTTAAATTATGCAATTGAGCGCAAACAATTTGGTCAACCTATTGCCAATTTTCAATTGATTCAAGCGATGCTTGCGGATTCAAAAGCTGAAATTTATGCATCAAAATGTATGGTAATTGATGCTGCACGGCGTCGTGATTTGGGCGAAAATATTAGTACAGAAGCATCTTGTTCAAAAATGTTTGCCACAGAAATGTGTGGTCGTGTTGCAGATCGCTGCTTGCAAATTCATGGTGGTGCAGGCTATATCAGTGAATACTCAATAGAACGTTTTTATCGTGATGTACGTTTATTCCGTTTGTATGAAGGAACAACACAAATTCAGCAAATCATTATTGCACGTGACATGATTAAAGCTGCGACAGCATAAATAGATTATAAAAGACTTCTTACATAAAACCTTAAATTTCTCTTCTAGGAGAAAATTAAAGGCGTTATTCATACATATGTAAGATGTTTAAAGTTGAATAATATTTAAATAGATGAAGGATATATCAATGAAACCTGCAAAATTTAACTGGCAAGATCCATTTCTAATTGAAAAGCAATTGACTGAAGAAGAACGCATGATTCGTGATGCAGCCTATGCTTATAGTCAAGATAAGCTGATGCCACGCGTACTTGAGCAATTCCGCCATGAGAAAACTGATGCGTCTATTTTTCGTGAGATGGGTGAGTTAGGTCTACTGGGTCCAACTATTCCAGAGCAATATGGCGGTGCAGGTCTAAATTATGTCAGTTATGGTTTGATTGCTCGGGAAGTTGAGCGTGTAGATTCAGGTTACCGTTCAATGGCTAGTGTACAAAGTTCATTGGTGATGGTGCCCATTAATGAATTTGGTTCAGAAGAGCAAAAACAAAAATATTTACCCAAACTTGCTTCAGGTGAAAATATTGGATGCTTTGGCTTAACTGAGCCTGATCATGGTTCAGACCCAGGAAGTATGATTACTCGCGCTAAAAAAGTAGAGGGTGGTTATCGTCTAAGTGGTGCAAAAATGTGGATTACCAACAGTCCAATTGCTGATGTATTTGTGGTATGGGGGAAAGAAGTTTCTGCGGAAGGCAATGTTGGTGAGATTCGTGGCTTTATCTTAGAAAAAGGTTGGGAAGGAATTTCAGCGCCTGCTATTCACGGCAAAGTTGGTTTACGTGCATCAATCACAGGTGAAATAGTGATGGATAATGTTTTTGTTCCTGAAGAAAATGCATTTCCAGAAATCCGAGGTTTACGAGGACCATTCACGTGTTTAAACAGTGCACGTTATGGTATCGCTTGGGGCGCAATGGGTGCAGCAGAATTTTGTTGGCATACAGCACATCAATACACGATGGATCGCAAGCAATTCGGGCGTCCATTGGCAGCCAATCAATTAATTCAAAAGAAACTTGCTGATATGCAAACTGAAATTGCTTTAGGTCTACAAATAGCATTGCGTTTTGGACGCATGAAAGATGAAGGGATTGCTTCAGTTGAGGGAACTTCACTGATTAAGCGTAATAACTGTGGTAAGGCTTTAGATATCGCTCGAGTTGCACGTGACATGCTAGGTGGAAATGGAATCAGTGATGAGTTTGGGATTGCACGTCATTTGGTCAACCTTGAAGTTGTGAATACCTATGAAGGTACGCACGATGTGCATGCATTGATTTTAGGTCGAGCTCAGACAGGTATTGCTGCGTTCTGTAATTAATTTATTGATGCTAAATAAATATTCTGCATAGGCTGGGTTTCATTTTATTTAAAGAAAATGAAAAGCTTATATGTAGGATGGGTGTATAAAAATAAGGGTATTGCTCTGATTGAATTGGAGTAATACTCATTTTTTGGTTTTAAATGAAATTAATCCTTGTTCATTTTTAAATGAAACTCAAAACCTCTCTTAGAATAATAAATCTCTCGAATAAATTAGCTTTTAATTAATATTTTTCACAATAGATTCCTCCTTTTATCTTTTTAGGAGAAGGCTAGGGAGAGCGTTATCTTTAAGATTCTCTCATCCTAACCTTCTCCCATCGGAAGAAAGAGCATTCAATCTTAATCAAATATTATTTTTACTTATAATTTTTTAAATAGGCTTTTGTAGATATTTTTTACTGTACATATTGCATAGTCATCTAGAAATTAAATTTTAAATTTATCAAATAATTGAACAGACTAAAGGGATTTAATTTTCATCATTTTGAATTTAAGCTAGCTTATTGTTGATTTTTATATTTTGCTATACGGAATATGTATCAAACTAATACTTATAAGCTATAGTTTTCTCACTATGGAGTTTAAAAATCAACTTGGTAATTATCAAAATCACGAGTATTTAGATAATTTAATTTTGAATATGTAACTAATAATTTCAAAATAATCCATATTTTTTTAAATAAATATAATAATTACATATATTTAGTATTAAATATTGAAAACAATAAAAATTCCGTATAATGAAATATAATATTTGATAATTGAAATTAATTTCCTTTTTATGTAATTTAAATTTATGAACAATGATTCAAAAATTAAAATGATCACAAGGAAATGAATATGAAAGGATTAAAAGATAAAGTCATTATTGTTACTGGTGGAGCTGGTGGAATTGGTTCTGCAACGTGTCGACGCTTAGCAGAAGAAGGTGCAAAAGTTGCTATTTTTGATATGAACCTACAAGCCGCAGAAAACCTAGCCAAAGAAATTCAAGCCCAAAATGGGCAAGCTATTGCTGTGCAATGTGATATCACTCAAGCAGACGTGGTTGAACAGGCTGTACAGACCATAGAAAGTACGCTTGGTCCTATTGATGGTTTAGTAAACAACGCAGGTTGGGATATTTTTAAACCATTCATTAAAACCAATCCACAAGAGTGGGAAAAGCTGATCCAAATCAACTTGGTCGGCATGTTAAATATGCATTACTCAGTACTGAAAGGCATGGTTGCACGTAATGCAGGACGTATTGTGAATATTGCTTCTGATGCAGCTCGTGTGGGTTCTTCAGGTGAAGCTGTATATGCCGCATGTAAAGGTGGATTACTATCTTTCTCTAAAACTTTAGCAAGAGAACATTCTCGTAACAACATCACCATTAATGTGATTTGCCCAGGCCCAACAGATACCGCTTTATTAGCTGGTGTGACAGAAGGTGCATCAAATCCTGAAAAACTCCGTGAAGCTTTTACTCGTGCCATTCCTTTGGGGCGTTTAGGTCAACCTGATGATCTTGCATCATCGATTGCCTTTTTCCTAAGTGATGACGCCAGTTTTATCACAGGACAAGTACTCAGTGTCTCTGGCGGTTTAACCATGAATGGTTAATTGGAACAAATAAATGTTGCGTTAAAAATAGTATCAAGGAAAGGAAAAGATTATGAATTTTGAAGATATCTTATACGAAGTAAAAAAAGGTGTGGCTTGGATCACCATTAATCGCCCAGAAAAAATGAACGCTTTCCGTGGACAAACCTGTGATGAAATTATTAAAGCATTGAATAAAGCAGGTTATGACCGTGATGTTGGTGCAATTGTACTCACAGGTGCAGGTGAAAAAGCTTTTTGTACAGGTGGTGATCAATCAGCACATAACGGAAATTATGATGGTCGCGGTACGATTGGTTTACCGATGGAAGAGTTGCATACCGCTATTCGTGATGTGCCTAAACCTGTGATTGCACGTGTACAAGGCTATGCCATTGGTGGTGGAAATGTACTTGCAACCATTTGTGATTTAACTATTTGCTCTGAAAAAGCTATTTTTGGTCAAGTTGGACCGAAGATGGGTTCAGTGGATCCAGGTTATGGCACCGCATTCCTTGCACGTGTCGTGGGTGAGAAAAAAGCACGTGAAATCTGGTATATGTGTCGTCGTTATTCGGGTCAAGAAGCAGTTGAAATAGGCTTGGCGAATAAATGTGTCCCTGCTGATCAGTTAGATGCAGAAGTACAATCTTGGGGCGAAGAACTTTGTGAACGCAGTCCAACGGCACTTGCGATTGCAAAACGAAGTTTCAATATGGATACAGCACATCAAGCGGGTATTGCGGGAATGGGCATGTATGCACTGAAATTATATTATGACACTGAAGAATCACGTGAAGGTGTAAATGCGCTGAAAGAAAAACGTAAACCTGAATTCCGTAAATTCTATAAGTAAGGAGCATATAAGCATGAGTAAAAATCCTTACATCACAGAAGAGCTTGAATTTTTAGCGGAAACAGCAGATAAATTTGCACAAAAATTTATTGCTCCCGGTTTTTTAGAGCGTGATCAAAGCCGTAATTTTGACCGTGAATTGGTTAAAAAAATGGGCGAAATGGGTTTCATTGCACCTGAACTCCCTGAGCAATACGGCGGTCAAGGTTTAGGACGTTTGGCTTCTGGGATTATTCACGAAGCGATTGCAAAAGCAGATTTAAGTTTTTCTTATATTAATCTTTTGGCATCATTGAATGGTCAAATTTTAGCAGAACATGGTGATCCCGAAGTGGTTGAGCCGTGGCTGAAAAAACTCACAGCAGGCGAAGCCATTTTCTCTATTGGTTTAACCGAACCTCGCGGTGGTTCAGATGCTGCAAATCTACGTCTAAAAATTGAACGTGATGGTGATGAATATGTTTTGAACGGTGAGAAAACCTCAATTTCAGCAGCAGATCAGGCAGATGCATCAGTAATTTTTGGACGTACTGGAACCATTGAGTCGGGCGCACATGGCGTAACTGCTTTACTTGTTCCCATGAATTTACCGGGTATTTCAACAACACGTTTTGACTGTCATGGACAGCGTGCTATTGGTCGCGGTTCGATTTTCTTTGATAATGTACATGTGCCTGTCAATCATCGTTTAGGAGATGAGAATCGAGGTTTTGTTCAGGTCATGCAAGGTTTTGATTTTTCACGAGCGCTCATCGGTTTACAAGTTTTAGCCGTGGCACGTGTTTCATTAGATGAAGCTTGGGAATATGCAGCTCAGCGCGAGGCATTTGGAAAACCATTAACTGCATTTCAAGGTGTTTCACATCCATTGGCAGATTATGAAACTCAAGTGGAAGCAGCCCGTTTGTTGTGCTTACAAACGCTGTGGTTGAAGGATAACCATTTACCACACACTGCTGAAGCAGGCATGTGTAAATGGTGGGGTCCAAAATTGGCTTATGATGTGGTACATCAATGCTTACTGACATTCGGTCATGCAGGTTATGACCGTGGTGTGATGGAACAACGCATGCGGGATGTACTTGGTTTCCAAATTGGTGATGGTACAGCGCAAATTATGAAAACCATCATTGCACGTCATAAAGCAGGGCGTAAAGCCGTTCCTGTTTAAGCTTTGTATGAATAGGTAGATGATGGTGCATTTGCGTTGCCATCATCAATTCTAAATATCTTCAAAATTTCGCACACAATTACAATTAGGAGTTTAGGAATGGACTTCGATGCGGTACTTATATCTCCAAGAAAGGAGAAAATGCTGAAACAGGGATATTGGCTGAATAAAACGATTATTCAATCACTAGATGAAGCCGTTGCAAAATACCCTACAAAGCAAGCATTGATTAATTTTAGAACGGAAAGTAAACAACAAATTTCTTTTACTTATCAAGAAGTTTTAGATACAAGCAATAAAATTGCACTGGGTTTAAAACAACTGGGTGTGGTTAAAAATGATGTAGTGTCTTGTCAATTACCCAATTGGTGGGAATTTAGTTTACTGTTGTTTGCCTGTAGTAAAATCGGAGCGGTTCTGAATCCGTTGATGCCTATTTTCCGTGAACGTGAATTGGAATTTATGCTTAAACATGCAGAATCTAAAGTTTTTGTGGTTCCGCAAAAGTATCGCAATTTTGATCACGAAGAACTTGCAAATAAACTGAAATCTAAATTAGCTAGCTTACAACACGTCATTGTTGTAGATGGGTTGGGTGAAAATAATTTTGATCAGGTTTTGGTTAATCATGGTTTAGATAAAAACCCTCAGGCTTTACAGGATTTATCTCTATATCAAGCAGATCCTGACGATGTTACACAACTGATTTTCACTTCAGGAACAACGGGTGAACCGAAAGGTGTCATGCATACATCAAATACCTTGTATGCCAATATTGTGCCGTATGCCGAACGCTTACATCTAAATGAAAATGATGTGATTTTAATGGCTTCTCCAATGGCGCATCAAACAGGTTTTATGTACGGATTGATTATGCCAATCGTGCTGAAATCCAAAGTGGTTTTACAAGATGTGTGGGATGTTCATCAAGCTGTTGAGTTGATTCATCAGCATCAAGTCAGCTTTACTATGGCTTCAACACCATTTTTAAATGATCTGACCAATACTGTGGCTGGACATCATGATCAGGTTAAATCACTGAAAACATTCCTATGTGCGGGTGCACCGATTCCAGGGCCTTTGGTACAGAAAGCTCGCGAAATACTGGGTGTGAAAGTAATTTCAGCTTGGGGAATGTCTGAGTGTGGTGCTGTGACGACGACTCGCCCTGAGGATGATGATGAGCGTTCATTTAATACTGATGGTTTGCCTTTGCCTGGCGTTGAAACTAAAGTCGTGGATAAAGCAGGCAATATCAAACCAGTAAATCAAGCAGGTCGTTTGATGATTCGGAGTTGTTCAAATTTTGGTGGTTATTTAAAACGACCACATTTAAATGATACCGATGCGGATGATTGGCTAGATACAGGCGATATTGCCTATCAAGATGAGCAAGGTTATATCCGTATTGCAGGTCGTAAAAAGGATGTCATTATTCGTGGTGGGGAAAATATTCCAGTCGCGGAGATAGAGTCTTTACTTTACAAACATCCAGATATTGCCGTGGTTGCTTTGGTCGCTTATCCAGATGAGCGTATGGGAGAAAAAGCCTGTGCCATCGTGAAGTTAAAAGAGCATGCACAAAATATTGCGCTAAAGGATTTGGTTGATTTTCTAAAAACGCATAATCTAGCAAATCAATATTTACCTGAACGTTTGGAAGTTTGGAGTGATATTCCAATGACACCGTCAGGGAAAATTCAAAAATTTAAGCTTAGAGAATTAATTGCTAAATAAGAATTAAGCAACAATAGACCTCTTGCATAACGATGAACAACTTTTAATTTTTTCTTTAAAGAAAAAGTAAAGATTGTTATGTGGGAAGTCTATTGATTAACGCTTTATTTTCTTTTTTTTGGGAGAAAATGAGCGAGGTCTATGCAAAAGTCTAATGTCAGGTAAGTAAATAAGTTGGTAAAAATGCAACCTGTTTAAACGCTTAATTATTTATTAAGTTGTGTTTGAAAATGGATACATTTTAAAGCGTATTAAAATGTATGGAAAATGAATAAAAATGGAATTTTAAATCATGAACAAATATATGAGTGTCGTTGGTCAAAGTGTTTTGGCGACTTCAATTTTAGCTTTTACATCGGTAACGCATGCTGCTCCAAGTTTAGAAGAACAAGTTGCACAGCTACAGCAGCAAGTTCAAGAATTACAAGCGATGATGAAAAAGCAAAAAGAAGAGAGCAATCAAATATCAGAGCAATTACCAAAGCTTGCAGCACAAGCAGAGGTCAATAAAGCCAGCACTAAAACTGATTTTAAAAATTTAGTCACCAAGAATGGTGCTGAATTTGAACTCTATGGAAATATTCGTGCCGATGCGACCTATCAAGTGAAAGGTCCAACGACGATGTATAACTACATTAGTTCTGTACCCATAGAAGGTACAGTTAATGAAAATCACAACTCGGATAAGTTCCTAAGTACTTTAAATGCCACACGATTTGGTATGAATTTTAAAGCGCCAAGTACATGGGCACATAATGTCGGTGGTAAGTTAGAGATGGACTTTTTTGGTGGTGCAGGTCGTGACACCTTCCGTATTCGCCATGCTTATATAACTTATGACAATTGGTTACTGGGTCAAACATGGTCAAACTTTAATGCTGTTGAATATTTCCCTGAAACTGTCGATGCTTCATTGTCTGTTGGTGGTTCTTTAACACGTGTGCCTCAGGTTAAATATACCTATCCTATTGATAAAAATCTAAACTTAGCGGTCAGTTTAGAAGATCCAAAACCAGAAACAATGACAACATCAGGCACGCAAAACTTTCAAACTGATCCAAATGCAAAGTTAAAGTTGCCTTCACTAACAGGGCGTTTAAATTACAAGTTTGATAATGGTTCAGCACTTTCTGGCCGTATTTTCATGACACAAAAAGCTACAAGCTTTGCACAGCATGATGATTTCTTGGCTTGGGGAGCAGCTTTAGGTGGTAAATATAAGATTGCGGAAAACAGTTTGATTCGCTTTGATTATAATCATATTAAAGGCGACACCAAAAATTTACTTTGGTCAAATTATGCATATGTATTTGATAAAAATGGCGATATTAAACCGAATGAGTTTGATGCTTTAACTATTGGCTTTACTCAACAAATTACACCAAAGATCCGTTCGACACTAGGCTTTGGTTATATGCGCGCAAATGATAATAATGAGTTTGCAAATTTGGTTCATGCCGATGTATCTCAAAATAAAGAACTAAAAGAGGGTTGGATTAACATTTTCTACAATCCAGTGAAAACCGTGAACTTTGGTGCTGAATACATGTATGGTGAGCGTAAAACTTTTACGGATGAAAAAGGCATTGATAATCGCCTAAACTTTACCGCAATTTATGATTTTTAAATTTTTTTGAACTTTTAGCCTAACTATTTAGGTATAAATTTATATCAGAGGCGGTAAGTTATTTTGATTAATTTACCGCTTCTTTATGAGATTTTTATATAAAGTCTTATAGTTTTTTCGAGGAAAGAAATAGAAAATTTTGTTAATAAGTTCCTTGGGTTGATGATTTTTTAATCAGTATTTATTTCATTCTTTGCTTTCTCAGGAGAAGGCTAGGAAACGGATTATTTTTTTAGGATTCACCCTCATTCTAACGTTCTCCTAAAGGAAGAACATTCAATATTAATCAAATATTATTATCCATAGTAAAGTGTTGTACGCTTTTTAACTTTTGCAAGAGCTCTAATATTTATTTAAGCTATTCAAATCTATATTGAGTCATTTTGATTTGAATCGTGCGAATGAGAGTATCTAAAGCATTTTGGATCGATTCAGACCATTCAAAAGAACAATTCAAACGAATAAAATGCTGTTGTGCTTCCACTATATTAAATAGTTGGCTCGGTGTGACACCAATATCTTGTTGAATCAATTCGTGATAAATATCCATACTATTGACTTGATTCGGTAATTTCATCCATAAAAGAATCCACTTGGGTAATAAAATAATTCGCAATATGCTTTATTTGATGGTCACTAACGAAATATTCAGATTTTTCTTTTGAATAAAGCAAGCCTTGAGCTTCTAGCTCTTGGTAAGCAGTCATCACCGTCATTAAGCTTAAACCCGAGCGTTGAACTTGATCACGTAAAGAAGGTAGTTTTTCATTTGGTTTATATGAACCATTTTCAATTAGTTAACGAATACTCTGAGCAAGCTGTTCTGATTTATACATGATTAAACCATATTCAAGGGAAGAGAATGACATGACTTTATTGAAGCATTGGCTTGCAAAGGAATTTCCTAAATTAAACTTTGAAAATTTCTCATCTCAATTTTAATATGTAGGACAAAAAGTAATACCAATAAAAATAAATAAACATCATTTTAAGTGCTTAAGGGATATATGTAAGATCTGCGCCTACAGCAAAAATTACACCGCTACAGAATAATGAGCAATAAAGCAAAAACCACAGTATGCCACGTTTAAAAGCTTTATCTGAAATAGAACTATCTGCATAGCGTTGTGGTTTTTTAGGGCTTGGATAATCACTCATCATAAATCTCGAAGTGTTTAAGATAAGCTGATTATGCAAGGTAAATGGTATATACGGTAGGTACAAAACTATACTAAAAAAATATAACAGATTGTAAAAATTTATCCAATCTGTTATATAAATAGCATTATTTATTGAAAAAAATCATAATTTTTAAACAGTATATGCTTATATTAGTATAGATATTTTCTGGGTTTTACTCTTTTAATGGTCAAAGAAAACAGTATAAATTCATCTTATTTTTTAGATCGGCGGAAAAAAATATCTTTTAAATCTTGCTCTAACAGGCTTACTATAAAGTCATTGATCATTCATTCAAAAAATTAATTCTACAATGATTTTTAAATAGGGAATTTGTATGCAAGAAGGTATGGATAGTAGTCTGATTGAGCAACATTTATTAGAATGTATGCAAAAGCAAAGAGCCTATATTCATCAACATGGTATAGAAACGTATGATGAACGGCGTAAACATTTACTCAATTTAAAAGCACTCATTAATGAAAATCGTGATGCATTGATTCAAGCTGTTAATCAAGATTATGGCAATCGCTCAGTACATGAAACAATGTTGGCTGAAATTATCACCGTGACAGATGATATCAACAGTAGCTTAAAGCATTTAAAAAAATGGATGAAAATGCAGAAGCGTAAAGTTGATTATAGTATGTATTTTGGTGCTAAAAATCGTGTGATTCCACAGCCACTCGGAATTATTGGTTTAATTACGCCTTGGAATTTTCCTATTAATTTAACATTTTCTCAACTCTCTGCTGTATTTGCTGCGGGTAACAAAGCAATGGTGAAAATGTCTGAAAATTCACGACATTTATCAAGCTTACTAATTCAGCTTTTACCAAAATATTTCTCTGAAGAAAAATTGCAAATTTTTGAGGAAACTGGAACTGTGGGGATCGCATTTTCTAGACTGTCTTTTGACCATATTATGTTTACAGGTTCAGGTGCAACAGGTCGTAAAGTCATGGCTGCCGCTGCTGAGAATTTAACACCTGTAACTTTAGAGCTTGGCGGAAAATCGCCTGCCATTATTGATCCTGAATATTCTATGGAAAAAGCGGTAGAACGAATTCTGTTTGTAAAACAATTTAATGCAGGACAAATTTGTACCAATGTCGATTATTTATTCGTGCATGAATCACAGTTAGAAAGTTTTATTGAACATGCAAAGAGTTGGGTGAAAGCTCATGTCCCAGATATTCAGAATAAAGATTACACCTCAATTATTGATCAACGTGCTTTTGAGCGTTTAATTGAGTGTTTGACTGATGCTGAGCAAAAAGGCGCAACATTGATTAACTTAAATGATCAACAAGCAGATGCAGTAAATCGTAAATTTCCTGTGACTTTAGTTATCAACAGCAATGATCAAATGCAAGTAGATAGCCGTGAAACATTTGGTCCGATTTTAATGGTTAAGACGTATAACGAACCGCAACAAATTGTGGATTATGTGGCACAACGTGATCGACCGCTTGCACTGTATCCTTTTAGTAATAATGAATCGCTCGTGAACTTTTATCTTGAACATATTATGTCGGGTGGTGTTTGTGTGAATGATGCACTGTTTCATGTGGGACAACATGATTTGCCTTTTGGTGGCGTAGGTGCAAGTGGAATGGGGCATTATCATGGTTATGAAGGATTTCTCACTTTCTCTAAATTAAGACCCGTTTTTTATCAAACAGGTTTCTCAAGTATGAAATTTCTTGCACCACCTTATGGAAATTTAGCAGATCGAATGCTTAAATTTTTAATTAAATTTAAAGCATAGAGTTGTATTTATCCTTTTTGAATAGCCTTGTATTGTAATGAGACAAGGTTATTCATTTCGCTCAAGAAAAACCTTAAATTATAATAAAAATAATAAGATATCTAAACTAATAAAATGCTCTACTTTATTTTTATGGATCGTTCTTGATTCATTGAACCTCTTGCATAAGTCAGTACGCTTGGCAAAAACACTCAAGACGAATTTTAAAAGCATCTTTTTTACAATTGACCATTAATCACACAAATATTAAAACAAAGAAGTTGTACGACCGTATTGTAAGTTTGAAAATTTACAATGATCAAATCTAAATAAAAAATAAAGCAAAACTCGAATAGGAATCAATCATGACTGCAATCCATGTCCCTCAGCCAGTACCACCAATGATGCCACGTACACTGTTTAATGCAGATCATGAGCAATTTAGACAAACCGCACGGCGTTTTTTTGAAACAGAAATTGCACCATTTCATGAAAAATGGGCAGAACAGCAACATTTGGATCGAAATTTGTGGAATCGAGCAGGTGAGTTAGGTTTATTGTGTTGCACTATACCTGAAGAATATGGCGGCTCAGGTGTGGATCGTCTTTATTCGATGATCTTAATGGAAGAACAAGCACGTGTTGGTGATTCTGCATATGGTTTTGCTCTACATTCAGATATTGTTGCCAATTATATCAATAACTTTGGCAATGAAGAACAAAAACAGGCATGGTTGCCAAAAATGGCAACAGGTGAAGTAATTGGTGCAATTGCTATGACTGAACCGGGAACAGGTTCTGATTTACAAGCCATTCGAACGACTGCCATTGAAGATGGTGATGACTATATTGTGAATGGTTCAAAAATCTTTATTACCAATGGTTATATGTGTGACATGGTTGTCGTTGCTGTGAAAACGGGTAGTAGTGAAAATGCGGCACAGAATGTTTCACTCCTGATTATGGAAGCCAGTCGAGCTGGTTTTAGTAAAGGCAAGCCACTTAAAAAAGTCGGTCTACATGGGCAAGATACCTGTGAACTTTTCTTTAATGATGTTCGTATTCCAAAATCGAATTTATTGGGTATGGATGGCATGGGCTTCATTATGCTCATGAAAGAGTTGGCTTGGGAACGCATGATGATAGGCATTATTTGTATTGCAGGCGCAGAAGGTGCACTGGCAACCACAGTTGAATATGTAAAACAACGTAAAGCATTTGGTAAACCCATTTCAGCATTTCAAAATACCCGTTTTAAACTTGCAGAAATGCGTTCAGAAGTACAAATTGCTCGAGTTTTTGTAGACCAATGTATGGCATTGGTACTGAAGCAAGAACTTTCTGTTGAAGCGGCATGTGCGGCTAAATACTGGGTTTCAGATCTAGCTTCAAAAGTTGTAGATGAGTGTCTACAACTGCATGGCGGTTATGGCTATATGCTTGAATATCCAATTGCACGTGCATATTTAGATATTCGTCCAAACCGTATTTATGGCGGAACCAATGAAATCATGAAGGAATTGATTTCAAGAACAATTTAAAAAGTTATCAATAAAAAATTACATGAAGCAAATAAAAGTATATTAAAAATTAAAGGTTATAAAAATGTCAGAGTTAGATTTTAAAGGTCGCGTTGCGATTGTTACAGGTGCGGGAGGTGGCTTAGGTCGTCAACATGCACTGACCTTGGCTGCACGTGGTTGTAAAGTCGTGGTAAATGACTTGGGCGGTGGTGCGCACGGTTCGGGAAAGTCCTCATCCGCAGCGGATAAAGTAGTTGATGAAATTAAAGCATTGGGTGGCGAAGCCGTTGCCAATTATGATTCAGTTGAAAATGGTGAAGCAATTGTTAAAACAGCAGTCGATCATTTTGGAACGGTTGATATTGTAATTAATAACGCAGGGATTCTGCGTGATGTTAGCTTTATAAAAATGACACAGGATGATTGGGACTTGATCATGCGTGTGCATTTAAATGGCACAAAAAGTGTATCTCAGGCGGCTTGGCCCATCATGCGTGAAAAAGGCTATGGTCGTATCATTATGACCACATCTGCTGCTGGGATTTATGGCAATTTTGGTCAGGCAAATTATTGTGCTGCTAAACTTGGGATTCTTGGTTTAGCCAACTGTTTAGCTGAAGAAGGCCGTAGTAAAAACATTTTAGTGAATACTATTGCACCTTTAGCCGCTTCCCGTTTAACTGAAACGATTATGCCCCCTGAGTTGCTAGAAAAATTACAACCCGAAGCCGTTAGTCCATTGGTTGCATGGCTTGCTCATGAGGACTGTAAAGAAACCAAAGGTTTATTTGAAGTCGGTGCAGGCTTTATTGCAAAACTGCGTTGGGAGCGTACCGAGGGCTATATTTTTCCAAATAAACGACCTTTTAATATTGATGATGTTGCTCGTCATTGGGACAAAATTACAGATTTCACAGATGCAACGCATCCAACCTCAACCACTGAATCATTTACGCCAATTCTTGATGGAATTAACCATCCTAACTTAGGTGGTAATGAGTTCATAGATTTAGATCTTGCATCGAAATCTAAACTTGAGTTGGAGTCATCTTATGATGAGCGTGATCTGGCTTTATATGCGCTAGGCATTGGTGCTGCACGCGATCCAATGGATGCTCAGGAACTTGCTTATGTGTATGAGTTGGGTGGCGAGTTTCAAGCCTTTCCAACCTATGGAGTGATGCCACAAATTAATGCTATGCTGACCATGGCAAAACAAGGTGGCGGTGGTTTACCCGGAATGAATTTTGGCTTTGATCGCTTGTTACATGGTGAGCAATATACTGAAATTAAGCGTCCTTTACCTGCACATGCCAAGCTTCATCATACCTTTACTTTAAAAAATGCCTATGATAAAGATCCAAATGCAGTCGTAACTTTTGCTATTTCTTCTAAAGATGAAACAGGTGAAGAAATCATCTATAACGAAATGACCTCGTTCGTAAAAGGTGCAGGCGGCTGGGGTGGTGATCGTGGGCCAAGTGCAGATATTAATGTACCACCTGCGCGTGAACCGGATGCCATCATTGAAGAAAAAACAGATGTGAATCAAACCTTACTTTATCGCTTGTCAGGAGACTGGAATCCCTTACATGCCGACCCTGCATTTGCTAAAGCATTTGGTTATGATCGCCCAATTTTGCATGGCTTATGTACTTTTGGTTATTGCGGACGCCATGTGATTAAAGCATTCAGTAATAATGATGGTCGTTATTTTAAGAGTATTAAAGTACGTTTTGCCAAAACAGTTTTCCCTGGTGAAACCTTAATTACTAAAATGTGGAAAGAGTCAGATACACGCATTATTTTTGAAACTTCAGTGAAAGAACGCAATGAAGTTGTGATTAAAAACGCTGCGATTGAGCTATATAAAGAAATTCCATCGGCTAAAGTAAAACCACAGGCTGAAACAGCTGCGCCTGTTACAGCACAGCAAACCTCTTCTTCGGTTCAAAACACTGAAATCACTTTGGCGGATGTATTTACAGCAGTAAATCAGCATATCCAAAGCACCGCAGGTATTGTGGATAAAGTTAAAACCACATTCCAGTTTAAATTAAATAACCCAGATTCAATTTGGTTTATAGATTTGAAAAATGGACAAGGCAGTGCAGGCGCAGGTGAAATTACTAATCCTGATGTGACTTTACAAATGGATGAAGCACATGTTGAAACGGTATTTGGTGGAGATATTGGCGAAGTCCAAAAACTATTCTTTGGTGGTCAGCTTAAAATCAGTGGTAACGTCATGGCATCCAATAAACTGGCTGTTTTGCAGGATATGGACAAAAAGCTGATTGATCAGGCTCGTGATCAACGTGTTGCCAGTAGTGGGGCTATCAGTACATCGTCATCTTCGGAACAGTCATCACAACGACAACAAAGCAAAGAAATTACCTTGACGGATGTCTTTACAGGTGTGAATCAACATATTCAAAGCACCACAGGTATCGTGGATAAAGTTAAAACCACATTCCAGTTTAAATTAACGAATCCAGATTCAAGCTGGTTTATTGATTTGAAAAATGGGCAAGGGAGTGCAGGTGCTGGTGAAACTACTAACCCTGATGTGACTTTGGCAATGGATGAAGCACATGTTGAAACGGTATTTGGTGGAGATATTGGCGAAGTTCAAAAACTCTTTTTTGGCGGTCAGTTGAAAATTAGTGGCAATGTCATGGCATCTAATAAACTGGCTGTTTTGCAAGATATGGACAAAAAACTGATTGATCAAGCACGTGACCAACGATTGGCTTCAGGCAATATAGCACCTCTAGCATCGACTGCAAGTTCAACGCCACGTATAGCTAAATCAGAAGCCATTTTTAAAGCATTGCAACAACGCTTGAATGGTGAAAGTAATACGGCACATGTTTATCAATTCAATATTAGTGAGCCAAATGCTGAATGGATCGTAGATTTAAGTCAGGGCAGTGTACAGCAAGGGCAAAATGCTCAAGCCAATGTCACATTAGCTATTAGTGATGAGCATTTATCGGAACTCGTGACTGGACAGCGAACAGTGCGTGACTTGTATCAACATGGTGATTTAACAGTTGATGGTGATATTCAACTGGTACATCAAATGCAGTTTCTGAATGGCTTGGTATAAATAGCATTAGCATTTAATGGACATCTTGTTTAAAGCGCTTGTGAGCATGAATACAAGATGTCCAACTCTATAAAGAATAAGGAAAATAAAATGAAAAGACGTGTCAATGTAATTGGTGTCGGCATGACCAAGTTTGCTAAACCGGGTTCAAGTCCTGAATATTATGAAATGGCAAAAGAAGCAGGTCAAAATGCACTGAAAGATGCAGGTATTCATTATAGTGAAGTGGAACAATTATTCGCGGGCTATGTCTATGGCGATTCTACCTGTGGACAGCGTGCAGCATATGAGTTGGGGTTGACAGGGATTCCAATCGTCAATGTCAATAATAACTGCTCTACAGGCTCAAGTGCTTTGTATTTAGCACGTCAAGCGATTGAAGGTGGTTTGGCTGAGTGTGTCTTGGCACTCGGCTTTGAAAAGATGGAAAAAGGAGCATTGGGTGCAAAGTTTAACGATCGTGAGCCACCAATGGGGAAGCATGCACAGGTGATGTTGGATGTACAAGGTTTTAATGCAGCACCTCCTGCTGCACAAATGTTTGGTGGTGCAGGACGTGAATACCGTTGGTTGCACGGCACTAAAAAAGAAACTTTTGGACAAATTGCAGTAAAAGCACGTAAGCATGCTAGTCAAAATCCGTATGCATTGTTTGGACAAGTACTGTCTTTAGACGAAATTATGGCTTCGGCTGATGTATTTGATCCACTTACTCGCTTTCAATGTTGCCCACCCACCTGTGGTGCAGGTGCAGCGATTTTATGTTCAGATGAGTTTGCCAAAAAGCATGGAATTTCTAACCCTGTATATATTGCGGCACAGTCTATGACGACTGATTATGCCAGTAGTTTTGATGAACAGAGCATGATTAAAATGGTCGGTTATGACATGACCAAACAAGCGGCAAAGCAAGTGTATGAAGCAGCAGGCATTGGTGTGGAAGATGTGGATGTGATTGAGCTACATGACTGTTTTACAGCCAATGAGCTACTCACTTATGAGGGCTTAGGTTTATGTCCTGAAGGTGAAGCTGAAAAATTCATTTGGGATGCAGATAATACCTATGGTGGGAAATATGTCACCAATCCATCAGGTGGTTTATTGTCTAAAGGGCATCCATTGGGTGCAACGGGTTTAGCACAATGTACTGAACTGGTCTGGCAATTAAGAGGTACAGCAGGAAATCGCCAGGTTGCCAATGCAAGGATTGCATTGCAGCATAATCTTGGTTTAGGTGGTGCTTGTGTCGTGACCATGTACCGCAGAGATTAAAATAGGGTCATTGCAGACATGTAATTGAGCCGAAATGATATAGGGAATTGTATTCAGAAGAGTACAATTTCCTTAAAACAATCATTCTATTCAAATAAATACAGGGATGTATCATGGGAATTTTAAAATTATTCACTAAGTCGGCAGTACGTCACGAGACTTTACCGATACGCCGTGATATTCGCTTTAAATTACCTGCGGAACGAATTGCTAATTGGCATGATAAAGCAGGGCCTACTTTTACAGCTTTGCTAAATACTTTTTCGATTGTTTTACCTATCGGTGAGCGCTTTTTTATTGATGCGGTACGTGCTCATCGTGACTTAGTCACAGATCCTGAATTACAAAAAGCCGTGACTGCTTTTATTGGGCAAGAAGCCATGCATGGTCGTGAGCATGAAGATTACAATGAGGCATTATTTGCTCGTTCGCCAATAGCGCCTAAGTTTGAGCGTTTTGTATTGGATGTTTTTGGTCTGATTAAAAAGCATTTACCCGATCATTTTGCTTTGAGTGCCACCATTGCACTAGAACATTTTACGGCATTACTCGCGGATTCAGTTTTACGTGACCCACGTGTTTTTGAAGGTGCAGAAGAGCATTATGCCAATATTTGGCGTTGGCATGCCTTTGAAGAAACTGAGCATAAAGCTGTTGCTTTTGATGTATGGAACAATGCAATGGGACATGGACTTTATGCCTATGCTGTGCGTAGCTTTGGGTTAGTTGCTGCAACCATCGTATTTTGGGGACTTGTCATTCCAGTTTTTCTGGTGATTGTGAAAGGTGAAAATAAACTAACCGATCTTTTCAGTTGGAAAAAAGCGTTTAACTATACACTAGGTGACATTGGTGTACTTAGACGTCAATTGCCGAACTATTTAGATTATTTCCGTCCAAACTTCCATCCATGGGATCATGATAATCGTGAATATATGGAAGAAATGAAGCAATTTATTTATCAGCTATCAAATAATAATGAATAGATAATTTAGACTTCTTACTAAAGTGATAAATAAAGAAAATTTTATAAGCAGAAATGACATTTGATTAAGGCTGAATGTTTCTCCTCCTTTTGAGAGAAGGTTGGGATGACGGATAATATCAAAGATAATTTTCTCTAACACTGTATGAGCAAATGCTGATTAAAAGCTGGCTTATGCAAGAGATCTATATAACATTTTTATTTCTTTTTTAATGAGCAGGAATAAAGAGGTTATGGGTGTTTATACTAGATACTTATTTAAATAAGTTTTCATTTCTCATTTGTTGATGTAAGTAGAAGTTGATAGATAAAAATATGGACGAATATTTCTAAATTTAAGGATAAAGCTCAGTCTATGTGAACTGAGTAAGTGCAAAATGACAGATACTCTACAATTAAAATCTAATAATCGTCGTACTCAAAATGAACGTAGTGAGGCAATGCGTGAACGCTTAGTTGAAGCGACTTTGCAATGTCTGATTCATGAAGGTTATGCCAATACCACTATCAGTAAAATTATTACGACAGCAAAAGTATCACGGGGTGCACCTGTCCATCATTTCCCATCGAAAGCGGCTTTATTAGAAGCGGCTGCGGAACAATTGGTCAGAAAAATCTATATATCTTTGGGTAAGATTATTAAGAATATGGAGAGTTCTGATGATCGTCTGCATGATTTGATTATGGCTGGAGCAAATTTACTACGATCTTCTGAAATTACTGCGCTTTTAGAGTTATTGGTTGCCAGCCGTCATGAGCCAGAATTAGCAGAAAAGATTCAAAAATTATGGATTGCCTCTTATCACACGACACGAATGGCAGCCGAACATTATTTAGATCCAGTATCAGAACAAGATAATGTCGGTGATTTAATGATTATTACATTATGGTTCTTAAGAGGAATGGCGGAAGATCGCCAGCTTAGTCATAGTTCTCAACAAGCGAATGATTTTTTTAACCGTTATATTAAGTTATGGAGTTCGATTTTATCCAACCATTTACAGGCGAAGAAAAATATTGAAACGCCACCACCGAAGCCAGAATATTGGAATAATGCTTAAAAGACATCTTGTATAAAGCGCTTGTTCATCATTATACAAGTTGTCTATGGAAAGTTATTTGTTCCTTGGTAAGGCAAAATACACAAATAAAGACAGAATAAAGAACATGATGCCTGCAATACTCAGTACCCGGCTATGCGAGTGTGTAAATGCTTCTGATGCAGCATTTGTTAAGTTTTGCATCAATGATGGTTCTAATTGTGGTGTAATCCTCATCGCTTCTCCGATTGAGGCACTGGCGATGATTCCAAGGTCATGAGCTAAATTTTCTGGAAGAATAATGGCTTGTGTATAAAAGTAAGACAGCATCAGTCCAAAAATTGTAATACCTAAACCTGCACCTAGTTCATAGGCCATTCCTTCTATTGCACCTGCCGCTGTGGCTTTATGTGCAGGAACAGCAGACATAATTGCCGCCGTAGAAGATAACAGGGCAATTTCAACACTAATCCCCATAAGGACCATCCATGACCAAGCTTGAATATGTTGTGTATCAAAATTAGTCATGGCTAATCCCCAAAAACTCACGGCACACATGAGCATTCCTGTCGTTGCCACAGGTCGCAATCCATATTTATTCATCAATAAGCTTGTAAATGGACCACCAATACTGATTGCAATCATGAAGGGTAGAATGAATAAACCCGCTTCTAACGGTGAGTATCCATATACAAACTGTAATTCTTGAGAAAGTAATAATTCAAAACCCACCAGTGCAATCATAGCGACCATTGCCATGATGATGCTGACTGAAATCACGGGATGTTTAAATAGTGAAAAATCAATCATGGGTGTCCGTGATGCCAATTGATGACGCACGAAAAATGTGAATAGACTGAATCCAATGATAAAAATAAATAGGATAATACTATCGAATTGATGAATCCCTGTTTTGATCGCATAGATCATCATTAAAATAGCAGTGACGAGTATTAACGCTTGGAATAAATTTAATGGCTGTTTAATCACAATATTTTGCTTTGGTACAACCCATGCTGAAAGAATCAAAACAAGAATAATAATCGGTATATTAATGAGAAATATAGCACCCCATTGAAAATGCTCAAGAATAAATCCTCCAAGTAGCGGTCCAAATGCAGCACCGCCACCACCAATTGTTCCCCAAACCCCTAAAGCATAATTACGTTGTTTTTCATCTAAAAATGTATTTCTTACACCTGCCAAGGTCGCAGGTAGAATCATTGCCGCACCCAGTCCTAAAAAAGCACGGGCTGCAATTAAAGTATAAGCTGTTGATGCAAAAGCAGCAGCAAGTGACGCGATACCAAAAATTGTGGCACCGATCATCATCAAACGTTTGAAGCCAATACGATCTCCTAAAGCACCCATCGGTAAAATAAGTCCAGCCATGATGAGCGAGTAAATATCAATTACCCATAACAACTCCGTACCTGACAATGATAGTGCGGTACTTAATGATGGAATGGCGACATGGAGAATCGTCGCATCAATAGAAACGGGAAGATAGATTAAAACGATGATTGCGAGAATCATCCATTGGCGGTTCATAATAGACCTAATTTAATTTGGACGTTTGTTCAAGTTAGTTTTATTGTATATAAACTTGAACAAATGTCCAAATTTATTTAAGATCACTTTTATTGATTAAAGGTAGTGCTTGCATTGAGTTATTTAAGTCGAAATGAACGTCGAGAAATGATTTTAAAAGCAGCGAAACAACTTGCATTAAATGAAGGTTTTAATGCAATGACGATTCGTCGCATTGCGACAGAAGCTCAAGTTTCTACAGGACAAGTGCATCATCATTTTGAATCAGCTTCACATTTAAAAGCTGAAGTTTTTATTGAATTGATGGATCAGCTCAATGAAATTGAGGGTGAATTAACAACGGGGACATGGTATGAGCGAATTTCTCTCCTTTTAGGCTGTGAGAATATTGAGCAAGTGCAGCCTTATTTACGATTATGGAATGAAGCAGAAGTATTAATTGAGCAGGATAGTGTCATAAAACAGGCGTATAACATCACGATGGAGCGTTGGCATCAAGTGATTGTCCAATTGATTGATCAGGGGATTGCTCAATCAGAATTTAAAATTTTACCGACGACAACCAGTCAAGATATTGCTTGGAGATTGATTGCTTTTGTATGCGGCTTGGAAGGGATTTATCAATTAGGTTTAAAAGGTTTGGATGAAAATACATTTAAACGTCATTCTGAAATGATTATTCGTTTAGAGTTGTTTAATAAACTACAAGCGTGAGTATTTTTAAGTTCTTTATTTATCTCCTACAAGAGGAAATAAAAAGGCTTTATGTAAGCATAAATCATTCAAAGAGGTGCTATTAACAGTTAATAGAGCAGTAAGATAAGTTGCGGTTGAACATTAAATGATATGTACCTTGAGCATGACAATGAATAATAAAATTACACCACGCAAATTCAATATGCCTGAACCACTGGAATTGCCTTTGTATTGGTATCAAGAAAATCCTTTACTGACCAGTTTTTTACAGCACTTTCGACCATATTACCTGATGGTGAAAAGTTCATGATTGATACTTTACGTGAAGCCAGAGATCATGTGCAAAATACAGAATTAAAAATAGACATTACAGGATTTATTGGGCAAGAAGCACATCATAGCCTTGCACATCGTATTGTGAATAAAACAGGGCTTGATCATCAGATTGATATTCCTGCGATGGAAAAAGATTTTAGGGAATGAGTACTTAAGTCTCTATCAAGGTTCACTTTCGGAACGATTGGCTTATGGTGCTGTAATAAAGCATTTCACGACAATCGTTGGTGAATACGTACTTTCAAATCCAGATTCATTAACAGATATGCCAGAAGTGATGCATGCCTTTATTCTGTGGCATGCCATTGAAGAATTAGAACATAAATCTGGGGTTTTCGATGCTTTTTTAGAAGTTTCGAAAGGAGATTTAGCACTGCGCCGTCAGGCATTCATGAAAGCATTTTGTGTTCTGATGAGTTGTTTACTTGAATATCAAAAGCAGTTTTTAAAGCAAGCAAATTATCAACCGACTTGGTCAGTAAGACGGAATGCATTCCGTTATTTTTTTGGATTGAACGGACTATTTTCTTCTAATATGAAAATGGTTTTTGACTATTTAAAAGCAGATTTCCATCCTACTCAACATTAACAAGCACATTTCATTGTGGATTGGTAGGATAGGTATCCTGTGGTGGTGAAATATTTGAGTTAGTCCTTTATTGAAATCCATCTCAAGCTAGAGAGTTAAAAGTCTACTAGCTTGAGATGGATTTTGGATTAAACAGCTTGTTCTTTTTCTATGCTTTCACGATAGTAAGCACAGCCTTTATACAATAAGAATAGACCTATTACACCTGCGACAGCATTAACAATAGAAATAGAGTTTCCAACCATCACTGTATTTTGAAAATACTTATCTGTAATAAGTGCTACAGCTGTTGTACCTACTCCTAAAGCGATCAAATTAGAAATAAGTAAAAACTTAGCTGAAACTTGGGCACGAAGTTGGTTAGGTGTTAGCATTTGAGTTGCAGCTGCGGAGGCTGGAATTGGAAATGTTGAAAAAAACATTGCAACAAAAATTAATGCAAAAGAAAGTTGCATATTATCTACTTGGGTAAATAATACACTTGGTATAATGAGTGCTCCACAACCAATCATACCTGCACGAATTGCTGCATCGCTATATCCTTTTTTAGAAAAAAAGTCGATTAACCAACCACAGAATAGAGCACCAGAGGTATTGGCGACTAAAATAATAATACCGAGAATATAACCAGTTTGACTTGCATCTAAGCCAAAGTTACGCATATAAAATGCAGGTGCCCATCCTAAGAGTGAGTACAGCATCATCGTGTAAAATGAAAAACCAATGAAATGGCAGAAGAAAGTTTTTTTATGTACTTTAATAAATGCTAAAGAGTTTTTAAAAGAGGCTTCAATTACTTGACCATCTTTGCCAACTTTTAAACCTTTACGTTCCGGTTCACGTACAGTTAATACCATAAGTAATGCAAGGAATACACCTGGTAAACCTACAATCATGAAAGTGAGTTGCCAAGTCTTGATTTCGCCAATGATTGGTAATACTACGAAATTCACATCTTTTAGCAAACCAATGACATAGCCTCCAATTAAAAAAGCCAGTCCAGATCCAATAAAAGCACCAATTGCAAAAACACCTAATGCTCGCCCTAATTTTTCTTTTGGAAATAAATCAGCAACAATTGAGTAAAAAGCAGGTGATAATGCCGCTTCACCAGCACCTACACCTAAACGTGCTAGAAACATTTGAATAAAATTTTTACTCAATCCGCAAACTGCTGTAGCAAAACTCCAAAAAGCAACTCCGATTGCAATAATTTTAATACGTGATTTTTTATCTGCCAAAATTGCAATCGGTATCCCCATAAAGGCGTAAAACAAAGAAAAAGCAAGTCCTTGTAATAAACTGAATTGGACATCGCTTAGCATTAAGTCATGTTTAATGGGTTCAATCATCAATGATAAAATTTGACGATCAACAAATGACAGAATGTAGGCCAGCATACAAATTACAACGACGTACCATTGGTAGGCATTTCCACCAGAACTCTTTTGAGTTGTTTCTGAAGATATACTTGTTTGTTCACTAGTATTTACATCTTCAATTTTTTTTACTTTTGATTGAATATTCCCTTCAATCGCTTCTATTTCTAGAGTTTTGTCATTCATCATGCAACTTCCTGTGCTGATATTATGTGAAAATTAATTGATACTTAAATTTAATTATTTTATTTATTTTATATCATTATTATTAATGTATGATTTGCTTCCAACTTAGTCAACATAATTTAAATAAAAGATATGAATATAATTTTAAAAATAAAAAAAGGAATCATAATGATTCCTTTTTTTATTTTCTATTAAATGGACCTTTCCACAAGCGTTAGAATGTCATACGTAGCAACCAACTCTTTACGTTGATTTTTAACTTTAATATCCCATACAACAACACCATGCGGTTTTTGGGTTGTGTCACGTAAAAGTTTAGGTGTTTTTTGTTTGCAGGTCAGTTCAACTTGAATAGTGTCACCGATTTTAACAGGTTCAACAAAACGGAGGTTATCCATACCATAATTTGCGATAACAGGACCTTCTGCCGCATCAACAAATAAACCAGCCGCTGCAGATACAATGAAATAACCATGGGCAACACGGTCACCGAAGAGAGATTCTGTGGCAGAAATTTTATCCATATGTGCATAAAAATGATCACCACTTAAACAAGCAAAATTCACGATATCTGCTTCTGTTACTGTGCGACGAGCAGTGAGTAGGCGTTCACCTACACGTAGTTCATCAAATGACTTTTTAAATGGATGCACACGATCTTCAAATACTTTTGAACCTACTGTCCAACTGTGCCCAACTTGTGTCATTGCATTTGGTGAACCTTGAATTGCAGTTCGTTGCATATAGTGTTTAACTGCACGTAAACCTCCCAGTTCCTCACCTCCACCTGCACGACCTGGACCACCATGTACAAGATGTGGTAATGGAGATCCATGGCCTGTACTTTCTTTAGCACTCTCTGCATCTAAAATATGTACACGACCATGCCATGGAGAAATTTTAGCAACGAGCTGTTCAATATTGTTATCTATATTACGAACGATTGATGCTACAAGGCTTCCTTCACCACGCGCAACTAAATCAGAGAGTTCCGCTAAGTTCTGATAAGGCATAAGGGTAACGACTGGGCCAAAAGCTTCAATTTCATGAACACTTTTAACGTCATTCGGTTGCATACAGAGTAAAACTGTTGGTGGGTAAAATGCACCTTTTTCTGGGTGTTGGGTTTGAACATTAAAATCTTGACGAAGGTGACTACCAAATATAACTTGAGCATCTTGTTGAAGTAATTCAACTTTAGCTGTCACATCAAGTTTTTGCTTAATACTCGCCAAGGCACCCATTGTGACACCTTCAAGCTCTGGATCACCAATAACAACTTTTTTTAGTTTTTCAATTAAGCGTGTTTGTACTATTTCTATTAACGCTATTGGAACAAATGCACGACGAATTGCAGTACATTTTTGTCCTGCTTTAGTCGTGATTTCACGAAATACTTCACGAACAAATAGATCAATTGTTTCATCATTGGCTTGTTCAGTTAAAATGGCACTGTTGACTGAATCGGCTTCCATTGTAAATGGAATAGAGAATTGATTTAGATGCGGGTGTGCACGTAATTTTTGCCCCGTTGAAGCTGAACCTGTGAAAGTTACAGTATCCTGAGGTGTTAAGTGATCAAATAAATCATAAATTTGACCACAGATAAGCTGTAAAGAGCCTTCAGGTAAAAAACCACTCGCCAAAATATCTTTGACAACTGCCAAAGTTAATTCAGCACCTTCCGTTGCAGGTTTAACAATACATGGAACACCTGCTAACAATGTTGGCGCAATCTTTTCTAGCATGCCCCAAATAGGGAAATTAAAGGCATCAATATGAACAGCAACACCAGACTTTGCAGTTAAAATATGTTTTGCACCAAATGTTCCATTTTTAGAGAGTGGAATCCAAGCATCCTCTACTAACGCAGTTTCATCACTCAGCTCTCTACGAACTAAACTTGAATATGCAAATAAAGTTCCTATACCACCTTCCACATCAACCCACGCATCTTTACGAGTACAACCTGTGGCTTTTGCTAGCGCGTAATAATTTTCTTTTCGCTCTAGTAAATACTCTGCAACTTGTTTCAAGGCATTCGCACGTTGATGAAAAGTCCATGTTGCGATAGCAGAACCTTTTTGCTTTGCAAAATCGATAACAGCTTTGGTATTCATACCTTGGCTACTGACTTGATAAATCACTTCACCAGAAATTGCATGGTAAACAGAACGGAAATCTTTGTAGGCTATATATTCTTGTCCATAAACCAATGAGCAAAGTGATTTAACAGATTGATCTTTAAGGGAAGATATCATATCTGACTGATCAATTTCGGTTGAGTTGCCATTTAACTCTAACATTGTATAACTCCTTTTATGATACAAATTAAATTAAATTTAAATTTTTATGTTTCATAATTTGTGACTAAAACAGTTAAATGTCAATCATAAAAATGAATAAATTAAATTTATAAAAATAATTTAAAATTAAATAATATTTATAAACATATACTTATGTGTTTAATTGTTTTTTTATTTAAATGATACCTAAAAATAATATTGATTTTAATTTTCGTATCGTTTTAAATTAAATGTATCAACACTTGGGATGAGTGAAGGAAAAATGAATAATCAACAAACATTTGATCAGAACATAGAAAAAGATATCTCAATTGAGCCAAAGGACTGGATGCCAGATGCTTATCGAAAAACATTGATTCGGCAAATTGGGCAACATGCACATTCCGAAGTCGTTGGAATGCTTCCAGAAGGTAACTGGATCACGCGTGCTCCATCGTTAAAGCGTAAAGCAGTACTTATGGCAAAAGTCCAAGATGAAGCTGGACATGCACTTTATTTATATAGTGCTGCTGAAACATTAGGTGCTGACCGTGATGACATGATGGATAAGCTAATTGCCGGACGTATGAAATACTCTTCAATTTTTAACTATCCAACACTCACTTGGGCAGATGTTGCAGCTATAGGCTGGTTAGTTGATGGCGCTGCAATTGTGAACCAAGTTGCTCTTTGTCGTACTTCCTATGGTCCTTATGCACGTGCGATGGTTCGTATTTGTAAAGAAGAAAGCTTCCACCAGCGCCAAGGTTTTGAAGCCATGATGGTATTAGCAAATGGAACAGCTGAGCAAAAACAAATGGCTCAAGATGCTGTAAACCGTTTTTGGTGGCCTGCACTGATGATGTTTGGTCCAAATGACGATCACTCTCCAAATAGTGCGCAAAGTATGCAATGGAAAGTTAAACTTTTTA
This sequence comes from Acinetobacter sp. ANC 3832, assembly GCF_002135415.1. Classification (GTDB taxonomy): domain Bacteria; phylum Pseudomonadota; class Gammaproteobacteria; order Pseudomonadales; family Moraxellaceae; genus Acinetobacter. The sequence goes on along the minus strand of NZ_NEGJ01000008.1, from coordinate 21,593 downwards.
GTAATGATGCTTTACGTCAAAAATTTGTCGATAACACTGTGTCACAAGTGTTGCAGTTGGGTTTAACTGTACCTGATGCAGATTTAAAATTGAATGAAGAAACAGGGCAGTACACATTTGGCGAGGTGAATTGGGAAGAGTTTTTTGCTGTTGTCTCAGGTAAAGGCCCTTGTAACCATGAAAGAATAGAAGCACGTCGTAAAGCTTGGGAAGGTGGTGAGTGGGTACGTACTTCTGCTGCGGTTTATGCAAAAAAACAGCAATACCTACAAGCACAAAAAGTGGCTTAAACAGTTTAATCAAATTTCAAAGGAAGTATTGTCATGGACAACAAAAATAATTGGTCTTTATATGAAGTTTTTGTGCGTAGTAAACAAGGTTTAAGTCACCGCCATGTAGGTAGTTTGCGTGCATCAGATGATGAAATTGCATTGCAAAATGCACGTGATGTTTATACCCGTCGAAATGAAGGAATTAGTATTTGGGTGATTAAGTCGGAATTAATTAGATCTTCACAGCCTGAAGAAAAAGCAGAATTTTTCGAACCATCGTTAGATAAGGTTTATCGTCATCCAACCTTTTATAACATACCAAATGGCATTGAGCACATGTAGGGGGAAAGATGATGAATAATCAAGTATTAGCACAGTTCATTTTACATGTCGGTGATAGCCAATTAATTTTGTCACATCGCTTAGCGGAATGGTGTGGACATGCACCTGAGTTGGAATTGGATATCGCAGTCGCAAATATTGGTTTGGACTTATTAGGTCAAGCTCGAACAGCATTAAGTTTAGCGGGTGAAATTGAAGGTTTAGGTCGTGACGAAGATAAACTCGCCTATTTTCGTACTGAACGTGAATATAGAAATTTATTATTATGTGAGCAGCCCAATGGGGATTTTGCTCAAACGATAGTACGTCAATGGTTAATGGATCATTATCATGCTTTGTTATTTACTGCTTTAAGTCAAAGTAGCTATCCAAATCTTGCTGCATTTGCAATTAAGTCACTTAAAGAAGTGAAATATCATTTACGCTTTTCAACTGCATGGATGGAGCGTCTAAGTTTAGGTTCAGAAGAAGCACATGAAAAAACTCAAAATGGTTTAAATAATTTATGGCGTTTTACTGAGGAATTATTTGCTTTAACTGTAGATGAAAAACAGTTAATTGACACATGTGTTATTCCAGATATTGAAAAACTAAAGCAGCAATGGATGGATAGTGTTCAACTAGATTTAGCTCGCTTTGAATTAGCCATTCCTAAAACAGGATCATATCGTAGTGGAGCAAAACAGGGTTTGCATACTGAACATTTAGGCTATGTTCTAGCTGAATTGCAATATATACAACGTTCTTATCCCAATATGACTTGGTAATAGTGATATCAATAATTTGTATTACAGGGAGTGTGTTATATGAATTTAATTCGACACGTAGAAGATGAATGTTGGAGTGTATTAGCGCACGTATCAGATCCTGAAATTCCAGTGTTATCAGTGATTGATTTGGGTATGATTCGTGGTGTTGAACTGAATTTACAAGATGAAATAGTGGTACGACTCACGCCTACCTATAGCGGTTGTCCAGCCACGGATTTATTAAAAACTGAAATTACTCAAGCTTTTGAAGAAAAAGGCTTAATACCAGTCAAAGTCGTAATTGATCTTTCAGAAGCATGGACGACAGATTGGATGAGTGAAGCTGGAAAGAAAAAGTTACAGCAATATGGTATTGCGCCACCACAAGGTGAGTCACACAGTTGCGGTACGCATGTAGCTTTGACAGATGGAATCGAATGTCCACGCTGCCATAGCCCAAATACTAAACTATTAAGCGAATTTAGTTCTACAGCATGTAAAGCTTTATATCAATGTAGAGACTGCTTAGAACCATTTGACTATTTTAAGTGTATTTAGTTTGAAATAGCTGCAGAAAAGTTATTGAAATAGTCAAAACGAAAGAGGGATTTTCACATGAGTCAATTTGTACCACTCACGATTAAAACAATTCAGCCACAAACTGAAAATGCTATTTGTATTTCATTTGATATTAGACCTGAACAATTTAATGTTTTTCAATATCAACCAGGACAGCATCTTACGATTCGTCATTCGGGTCATGATGGTGAGATTCGTCGTTGTTATTCAATTTGCAGTGATATTCAGGAAGATATGAGTATTGCTATTAAAAAAATTGATCAAGGGCAGTTTTCAACATGGGCAAATGAACACTTAAAAGTGGGAGATGTACTTGAAGTCATGCCTCCACAAGGTGTATTTTTTCAAAAAGCTGCCAAATCCATTGGAACAAACTACCTAGGTTTTGCAGCTGGAAGTGGCATTACGCCAATTTTATCCATTGTAAAATCAGTATTGAATCGTCAGGCTCAGTCAAACTTTACTTTGGTTTATGGTAATCGTTCATGGAAACAAACCATGTTTTCAGAACAAATCATGGATTTAAAAGATCGTTTTAAAGAACGTTTACAATTGATCAATATTTTTTCACGTGAATTTAATGACAGTGAAATTTTTAATGGTCGTATTGATGCTGATAAATTAGAACAATTGTTTCAAGCTCATTTAATTCAGTCTGATACAGATCATTGTTTTGCTTGTGGTCCAGAAGAAATGATGGAGGCAGTAGAAAGCGTACTGCCAACTTTTGGAATTGAACGTAGTAAAATTCATACCGAGCGTTTTAATACAGGCTCAGCACCAAAAGCATCAGCACAACAAATTGAAAAACGAAGTGAAGAAAAGGTCAATATTGTTCTTGATGGTCGTGAACTAATTGTAGAGGTTTCTAAACAAGATGACAGTATTTTAGATGCTGCATTACGTGCAGGCGCAGATTTACCTTATGCCTGTAAGGGTGGTGTTTGTGCAACATGTAAATGTAAGGTACTTGAAGGTCAAGTCGAAATGGCACTGAATTATAGTCTAGAGCCAGAAGAAATTGAAAAAGGCTATGTGTTGAGTTGTCAAGCTCGACCAATTACTCCAAATGTCCGCTTAAGTTTTGATGAGTAAAGCTGTAGGAAAAGGAGTTTTGGAATGCAATATATTAAAAGTAGCTCACCACAAATAGGGGTGATCCTGATTGAACTTAATCGACCAGAAAAGCGCAATGCGTTAAACAATGCAATATTGAAAGAAATCGCAGAATATTTGCAATATTTAGATGCGGATATTTTAGTAAAAGTGGTCGTAATTACAGGAAATACTCAATGTTTTGCAGCAGGTGCTGATTTAAATGAACTAGCACAGCATGATGTGATCAGTATTCAGCAAGATCAACGTCCCTTGTTGTGGAAAAGTATTGATGAGTTTTCTAAGCCTTTGATCATGGCTGTTAACGGTTATGCATTTGGTGCTGGTTTTGAATTGGCCTTACATGGTGACATTATTTTAACTGGTGATAATGCACAGTTCGCTTTACCTGAAATTGGTTTAGGCATGTTACCTGGTGCAGGTGGGACACAGCGTTTAGCTCGTTTGGTGGGTCAGCAATTAACCATGCGCTGGGCGATGCTGGGTGAAAAAATTTCATCTGCAACTGCGTTACAACATGGTATTAGTAGTCAAATTTGCCCGACAGCTTTAACCGTTCAATATGCTGTTGAATTAGCAACTAAAATTTCAAAACAAGCACCACTCGCCATTCGTGTCATTAAGCAATCTTTAAAATCTATTCATGAAATAACTTTAAGCCAAGGCTTAAAACTAGAGCGCCAGCATTTTGTTTGGCTTGCAGCAACACAGGATCGTAAAGAAGGCATTAACGCCTTTTTAGAAAAAAGAAAACCAGAATTTAGAGGTGTGTAATGGATTATCAAACAATCATTGTAGAAGAAAAAGATGCCGTTGGTTATCTAACCTTTAATCGACCTAAACAACTAAATAGCTTTAATGAGACTATGCATTTAGAGGTTTCAAGTGTAATGAAAGCATGGGCAAAAAATAGCAATATACGTACAGTTGTTATTTCTGCTGAAGGTCGAGGTTTCTGCGCAGGTCAAGACCTAAATGATCGTGTGGTTGATCCAAATGCAGACTCACCTGATCTCGGTTTATCTATTGATAAATACTATAACCCATTGATTAAGCTCATCACTGAAATGCCAAAACCTGTTATTTGTGCAGTAAATGGCGTCGCAGCAGGCGCAGGTGCAAACATAGCATTAGCTTGTGACATTGTCATTGCAGCAAAGTCTGCTTCATTTATTCAAGCATTTTGTCGATTAGGCTTGGTACCAGATTCAGGTGGGACTTGGTTTTTACCACGTTTAGTAGGTCGTGCTCAAGCAATGGGATTGGCCTTACTTGGAGATAAAATTCCAGCAGAACAGGCTGTACAGCTTGGTATGATTTGGCAAGTTGTTGAAGATGAAATGTTAAAAGCCGAGTCGATAAAAATGGCTGAACATCTGGCTAAACAACCAACGTATGGTTTATCTCTGATTAAAAAAGCGATTCATGCTGCGGCTCATAATAATTTAGATGATCAATTACTTTTAGAACGTGATTTTCAACGTCTTGCAGGTCGTTCAAATGATTATCGTGAAGGTGTTCAAGCATTTATGCAAAAACGTACACCTGAATATAAAGGGTGCTAAAAATGGAACATACCAACTTACAGCAGGCTAAAAAAGTTGCTGTGATTGGCGCAGGTACCATGGGAATTGGTATTGCCCAATTAGCAGCGATGCATGGTCATCAAACTTATATCTTTGATGTCGATATGTCAAAATCACAGATAGCTGTCGAACAACTTAAAACTCAACTTAAAAAAAGAGTAAGTATTGGAAAAATGACACAGGAGTTGTTTGATCTTACTTTTTTAAACTTAAGGATTGCACAAGATATTCAGCAATTAGCAGATGCAAATTTAATTATTGAAGCGATTCTTGAGAAAAAAGAAATCAAGCAAAATTTATTTAAACAATTGGCTACTATTTGTGCTGAAACAACTGTTTTTGCATCCAATACTTCATCTATTTCAATTACAGCAATTGCTTCAGAAATTCCAAATCCTGAGCGAGTCGTTGGTTTACATTTTTTTAATCCAGCACCTGTAATGAAATTGGTTGAAATTATTCGTGGTTTAAAAACATCTCATGTGATTGCAAAAGATTTATTTGCATTGATGGAGGCATGGAATAAAGTACCTGTAACAGCTAAATCAACTCCTGGTTTTATTGCGAACCGCGTTGCGCGCCCCTATTATGCAGAAGCCTTTCGTGCTTTACAGGAAAATGTCACTACTCCTGAACAGCTTGATTTTATTATGCGTGAGTGTGGTGGCTTTGCGATGGGACCATGTGAGCTTACAGATCTAATTGGGCAAGACATTAATTTTTCAGTAACGCAAAGTGTTTATCAAGAATTTTTCTATGAACCACGTTATCGTCCTTCACTCATTCAAAAAGAATTAGTTGATGCAGGCTGTTTAGGTCGTAAATCTCACCTTGGTTTTTATGACTATAGCCAAGCAGAACGTATGCCTAAATATAATTTACCTGCCATTTATACAAAATCTACGCATAAATTAAAAGTTATTGTGAAGGGTGAATGGTTACACGCTAAAGCATTTATTCAACGCATAATGGCATCGTCAAATTGTGAAATCTGCTTTAATGATTCCTCATTCAATGAAATTGTACTGGGTGATGTATCACTACGTTTATCACTGGGTGAGTCAGTGGATATTGATTATGCCAATGAGAAAATTGTACTTATGGATTGGCATACAGATTGGACAAAAGCAAAAGCAATTCCAGTTGTAGCATCGGCTACTTGTACAGAAAATGATATCAGTAGCATCAATCAATTTTTTGCTGAAATAAATATGATACCAATTTGGACAAAAGATCATGCTGGTCTTTATGTAATACGAACAATATCGATGTTAGTTAATGAAGCATGCGAAGCTGTATTGCATGATGTTGCATCTGAACAAGATATTGATTCAGCAATGAAATATGGTGTTAATTACCCGTATGGACCATTTGATTGGGCTGTTAAAATAGGATATAACAATATTTTATTAATTTTAAAAAATATGTATCGTATTTATGGTGAGGAAAGATATAGACCAAGCTTATATTTAAGTAAGAAAGTCGCTTTAACGCAGGTGCAACAAAGTCAAAAAATGCAACCTTTATGCGTCGCTGGTTAAGGAAGAAATAACATGGAACAAGTTTTTATTTTTGATGCAATACGCACTCCAATTGGTCGCTATGCAGGTGGTTTAAGTAGTATTCGTACAGATGACTTGGCTGCTTTACCGATTCAGTATCTTAAAAACCAGCATCCAAATTTGCCTTGGGCAGAACTCGATGAAGTCATTTTAGGTTGTGCCAATCAAGCAGGTGAAGATAACCGAAATGTGGCTCGTATGGCTTCATTATTGGCAGGTATACCTGATTCTGTATCTGCGATTACAGTTAATCGCTTATGTGCATCAGGTTTAGATGCAGTGGGTTTAGCTGCACGTTCTATTAAATCAGGTGAAGCACAGTTTGTGCTGGCTGGTGGTGTAGAATCTATGAGCCGTGCGCCCTTTGTTCAATCTAAGCCAACAACGGCTTTTAGTCGAAGTCCTGAAATTTTTGATAGTACAATTGGTTGGCGTTTTATTAACCCAAAGTTTAAAGCTAGCTTCGGTGTAGATAGCATGCCTGAAACGGCAGAAAATGTGGCAGAAAAGTATCAAATTAGCCGTGTAGATCAAGACCTTTTTGCATATCGTAGTCAGCAAAAAACTGCTGTTGCACAACAAAATGGAATATTTGCAGAAGAAATTTTATCTATAGAAATCAAAGATCGTAAAAAAAATACGATTATGATCACGCATGATGAACATCCACGTGCAGATACAACTTTAGATGTACTTACTGCTTTAAAAGCTCCTTTTCGGAAGGAAGGTGGCTCTGTTACTGCAGGCAATGCTTCAGGTGTGAATGATGGGGCGGCATGTGTACTTTTAGGTAATCAGCAATTTTTAGATCGTTATGATTTGAAGCCGTTAGTTAAAGTGATTGCTCTTGCTAGTGCAGGTGTTGAAGCGAAGTATATGGGGATTGGTCCTGTACCCGCGGTTCAAAAAGTTTTAAAACTAACAGGATTAACTTTAGAACAGATAGATGTTATTGAGTTAAATGAGGCTTTCGCTGCGCAATCATTAGCAGTTATACGTGAACTTGGTTTAAGGGATGATGATACTCGGGTCAATCCAAATGGTGGAGCAATTGCTTTAGGTCATCCACTTGGAATGAGTGGTACACGTTTAGTCATCACAGCTATGAAAGAGTTAAAACGTCGCAAAGGAAAATATGCGCTTTGTACCATGTGTGTAGGCGTAGGGCAGGGTGTCGCACTTATTTTAGAAAATATGGATTAAGGAAAAATCCATTAAGTGAATTCAATGTAGCTAGGATAGCTACGCAAGGAGTAAGAATATGAATAACAATGTTATGGAAGAAATTGAAACAGCTTCAATTGATGAATTGCGCAATGTTCAATTAGAGCGCATGAAAAAAACATTACATCATGCTTATCAAAATAGTTCTGTTTATAAACAAAAATTTGATGAAGCAGGTGTACATCCTGATGACCTAAAATCTTTAGATGATTTAGCTAAATTTCCATTTACGACAAAGAAAGATTTACGTGATAACTATCCTTTTGGCATGTTTGCGGTACCTCAAGAGCAGATTGTTCGTGTACATGCATCGTCTGGTACAACGGGTCAACCAACAGTCGTTGGCTATACTCAGAATGATATCAATACATGGTCAGATGTTATGGCGCGCTCATTGCGTGCAGCTGGTTTGAGTAGTAAGGATACGATACAAGTATCATATGGTTATGGATTATTTACAGGTGGTTTAGGTGCACATTATGGTGTTGAGCGTTTAGGTGCAACAGTCATCCCAATGTCGGGTGGGCAAACAGATCGTCAAGCTCAACTGATTCATGACTTTAAACCAAGTGCAATCATGGTTACCCCATCTTATTGCTTGAATATTATTGAAGCTTTAGAGAAAAAATTTGGTACAGCAAAAGATTGTTCAATAAAAACTGGGGTATTTGGTGCAGAACCATGGACCAATGAAATGCGTAAAGAGATTGAAGATCGCTTAGGAATTAATGCACTTGATATTTATGGTCTCTCTGAAGTCATGGGTCCTGGTGTAGCAATGGAGTGTTTAGAAAGTAAAGATGGACCAACGATTTGGGAAGATCATTTTTATCCAGAGATTATTCATCCTGAAACAGGTGAAGTATTACCAGATGGTGAATTAGGTGAATTAGTCTTCACAACAATTACCAAAGAAGGTATGCCAGTAATCCGTTATCGCACGCGTGATTTAACACGTTTATTACCAGGTACAGCACGTACTATGCGTCGTATGGATAAAATTGTGGGTCGTAGTGATGATATGATGATTATTCGTGGTGTAAATGTATTCCCATCACAAATTGAAGAGCAAATTTTACATATTCCACAATTAATTCCGAATTATCAGATCCATATTTGTAAAAATGGTCATCTAGATACATTGCATATTCGTGCTGAAATGCGTAATGATGTCGGCGATATTATGGCACATCAGTTAGCAGTCCAATTAAAGACGCTGATTAAAACGATGGTGGGTATTACAGTGAGCGTTGAAATTTTATCTGAAGGTACTTTGCCACGTTCGGAAGGTAAAGCTCAGCGAGTATTTGATATTCGCCAATCGGCATAAAGTTCACAAGATGATGGATCACATGATCTATCATCTTTATTTAAAAGGTATGGTTAAACCTAATGAATCTGAAACTAAAACAAATAATTGATGATTTCATTTTAAATGAAGCACTCAGTGGTACATCACTAATTATGACTGTATTTGGTGATTGTATTTTTCATCGAGGAGGCATTATCAGCCTTGCGAGTCTTATACAGTTAATGGATGTATTCAGCTTTAATGAACGTTCAGTGCGTACTGCTGTTTTCCGTCTTGTTCAGAATGGATGGTTGGTTTCTGAAAAAATTGGCCGTACAAGCTACTATCGTGTAACTGAAACAAGTCGTCAGCGTTTTATTCATGCAGACCAAAAAATTTATAGTTTTAGTCATAAAGATTGGGATCAAAAGTGGGATTTGGTTTTACTCAGCTCAGTAGAGTTAGAGAATAAAAATTTACTTAAAAAAGAACTTGAATGGCTTGGTTTTACCAATATTGCAACGAATGTTATGGCTTATCCAAGTTGTGACCATTTGAAATTGCAAAATCTTTTGCTTAATTTAAAAATGACAGATCAAGTGGTTATGTTTAAAGCTGAAACGCTGCAACTTTGGCAAGAATCATATCCAACAGTTAAGCGTATGGTTGAAACCAATTGGCCTGTGCAAGAATTGCATCAGCGTTATGAAAAATTTATTAGTGATTTTAGAGAAATTTTTAATTTAATTGATGGTGATACAGAATTAGAACCAATTCAAGCTTTTCAAATTCGAATTTTGCTTATTCATCAATATCGTAGAATTTTATTAAAAGATCCAAATTTACCTTTTGAGCTTTTACCATTAAATTGGCTCTCTTTAAATGCACGTAATTTAAGTAGCAACTTATATCAAACAGTCGCAGCTTCTGGCGAAGAGTTTTTTATGGAGGTTGCTCGCACTTCAGAGGGTTCTATGCCTCCTGTACATCCGCAATTTTATAAGCGTTTTGGTGGGTTGAAACTAGAAGAATTCAGTTATTAATAAAGCGATATAAAACATTTAAAGGAATAAATTATGCCATGTTACGCCATTGATGGAGTAATTCCCGTTGTGAGTAAGACTGCCTATATTCACCCAACTGCTGTATTAATTGGTGATGTCATTATTGAAGATGGTGTTTATATTGGTCCTTTAGCTTCATTACGTGCAGATTTTGGACGAATTCATATTCTAAAAAATGCGAATGTTCAAGATTCTTGTACGATTCATGGCTTTCCAAATAGTGTGACACTTATTGAAGAATATGGACATGTTGGTCATGGTGCAATTTTGCATGGCTGTGTCATTAAAAAAAATGTATTGGTTGGAATGAATAGTGTTATTTTAGATGAAGCTATTATTGGGGAAAATAGTATTATTGGGGCGAATAGTACAGTAAAAGCTAAAGTTGAATTTCCTCAGAATTCTTTAATTTTAGGAAGTCCTGCACGAGTAATTCGTGAACTTACTCAAGATGAAATTACGTGGAAAATGAAAGGTACAGAGCAATATATTGAATTAGCAGAGCGTTGTTTAAATACAATGCAAGAAGTTAGCCCACTTACGGAACAAAGTAGTGATAGATTAACCTATAAAAACTTTAAATCTGATCATAAAATTAAGTAGTGTTAAAAGGCTGTTATTCGTTTTTTGAATAAAAGTTAAATTGCATTAAATTTTCTACAAACTTGCAATTCGTTCAGAAGGTGACACCCCATACAGTCGTTTATATTCTCTGGAAAATTGAGACAAACTTTCATAACCCACTTGAAGACTGGTTGAAGAAATATCACGGTCTTCAATAATTAATAGATGACGGGCTTCAGTGAGCCTCATTCTTTTTTGATAATGTAATGGGCTCATTGATGTAATCTCTCGAAAATACTGATAAAAACTAGAAGCACTCATTCCCATATCTTTTGCAAGTTCATCAATACTCAATGGTCGAGCAAAATTGTCTTTTAACCATTCAATCGCTTTTACAATACGATGTCCTGTTGTCCCTATTGCTGTAATTCGTTTCAGTCGATCACCTTGTGGGCTAAAGCTTTGTGTCGTTCGGATGTTTCTCAAATCTTTTTAATCACAGATTTAAAGCTGGATATTTCGAAACTAGCTGAGGTGGAAAAGTTCTTTAGAGTTGTGATTCATTATATTGAGACAGATCCCCATGATAAAATAGTGAATGAGGCTGAACTGAATCTGCGTAAATTATTATTTAAAAACAAAGATGATCAATATATTGCATTGTGTGAAAAATTCTCAAAACTGAATGCTCAGTTGCTGCTGTGCTATGCCAGTTATACCAGCGAACAAGCCGCACACTTGGTGAATGATATGTTCTACGCGGAACATATTCATGAAAAATTATCAGTCTATGCGGAATATATGCAAACCCGTTTACAGCATGATGCCAGCAAAATGAATGCACAATTTTTAGCTTGATGCCTGCCCATCGCCAATGGCGTAAACTGCATATCGGCATAGATGCTAAAATCCTACAAATACGAGCTGTACAGTTAACTACAAATAATGCCAGTGATTCACAAGTACACGGTGATTTACTCAATCAAATTCCATCTGATGAGCGAATTGATTCAGTCTATATCGATATAGTCAGATCAATGAAATTCATGCACGTGTGGCAGTTCTGAATAAATTTACGGAATTAGGCCGACCCCATACCCAAAGTTGTCACTTAAACTTAGATAACTTGAGGAAAGTTTAGCTTTTGAATGTTTGTGCAACAAAGCCATTCGAAAATATCAAAAAATTAGTAAATCTTAATTTTAACCAATATAATCTTCAGTTGATATCACTTGAGCATAAGCAAATTCAAAAGCGGCCATTAATGTTGCATGGACATGACCAGCAGGTACTTTGATGCCATTAAATTCTAGGTCTAGCGTTGCACAAGCATCATGAATCACTTTTACCTTATAACCAAAATCAGCAGCAGCACGAACAGCAGCATCAACACACATATGGCTCATAGCACCAATCACGATTATGTTCAGATGGAATCTAACTCACAATTAAATTTATTATTTATTAAACATAAATTTAATTACTTAGAGCATTAAAATGATAACTTATAAAATATTTGGTTCATAAACCTAGCTATAAATACATAGTTTCCTATTAAAAAGGTCTTAAGAATAGACTAAATTTGTCTAGGAGAGTGGTGGTAGTCCACCACTAACAAACAGGTGTCTACAAAATCGATAGCTATTCAAGAAGTGTAGTTTGGTATTTGGTATAAAATATTATGCTGAGGTTGGGTTTTGATAACTACGATTTCTGTTTAGCTTTTTGGCGTAAGACATACAAATATAAGTTTTCTACTTTTTCACGTGCCCATGGTGTGGTACGCAAGAATCGCAATGATGACTTAACACTTGGATCTATACAAAAACATCTAATTTCAATTTTACGATTTAAGCCTTCAAAGCCACCGTAGTAATCCAATAACTCATCCAAAATGTCAGCAAGTTTTTTGCCGTGTAAAGGGTCATTGGAGGTGTTCATAATAGATCAACCATATTTTTGGAGGCCATTATTATAACCTGAGCTAGTTAGAAAATGAGAGAGTTGGAATTTAAACGTAAAGCATCAACCAATAGTCGAAATAAGGGAGAAGATTCGCGACGGCTTGGATAATACATGTAGTAACCAGAGTAGTTCATATCCCAATCTTCTAATACTCTGACAAAATTTCCTTTTTGTATTTCTGTTTCAACCATCATCTTGGGTAGCCATACTACTCCAAGACCATCTAGTCCGGCCTTTAGTTGTAATCTCGCATGGCTGACGACCATGGAGCATTCAGGAGATATAGTTTGAACCTCTGGACTCAATTGTGAGTTTTTAAACTCCCAAGATTGAATACGTTCATGGCTAGGTAAACGTAGTCCAATACATCGATGCTGGTGTAGGTCATCAGGAGTTTGTGGCATCCCATAAGCCTCTAAATAATGAGGTGCGACGAGAGTCATCATTTCTAATTCATCACTGATCTTAACCGAAATCATGTCTTTATGGACATTTTCTCCTAATCGAATACCAATGTCATAGCGATCTTTAACAATATCAGAAAAGGCATAATCCATAGTCAGTTCAAGCTGAATATTGGGATGATCATGCGAAAATTTGGATAGTTTATCCCACAATAAAAAGTTAAGACTAATTTCAGTTCCATTAATTCTTAATCGCCCACGAGGAGAATCTCTAAATTCGTTGAGGTTATAGAGTTTTTGTTCAATACCCGTAATGAGTGGGGCAATATCATTAAGAAGCTGTTCTCCTTCTTGAGTGGTAGAAACACTTCGAGTCGTTCGATTGAGTAATTTAACGCCAAGACGTTGTTCCAGCATTTTGAGGGTATAACTCAGGGCTGATTGTGAAACTCCCAACTGTCCTGCAGCCTTGGTAAAACTGCCAGTTTGGGCGACTACGATAAACGCTTTTAAGTCATCTAAGTTCTCAGACATCATTTACCTCAAAATACGATTATTTTGTTAATCAGATGTAATTAATTAAAAATCCATATAAATGTAATCGAAATTGCCTGACTAATACATAGTTAATTGTTGAGGTATAGTTATTTCTTAACCGATGTTCTGCATGTAGTAGTGAGAGATAACAATGAAAACAGTTCGATTAAACAATGATATTGAAATGCCCCTCGCTGGTTTTGGTGTATTCCAAATGAACGACCCCGTGGAGTGTGAACAAGCAGTATTACATGCGATTGATGCAGGCTATCGATTGATTGATACCGCAGCCTCTTACCAGAATGAAACTCAGGTCGGTAATGCACTTCGCCAAAGCCAGATTGCACGTGAAGAATTGTTTGTGACCACAAAATTATGGTTACAGGATGCCAGTTATGAGGGTGCGAAAGCGCAGTTTGAGCGTTCACTGAACCGTTTACAACTGGATTATCTCGACCTATATCTGATTCACCAACCGATTGGTGATGTACATGGGGCATGGCGAGCAATGGAAGAGTTGTATGCCGCAGGTAAAATCCGTGCCATTGGGGTCAGTAATTTTCATCCTGACCGTTTGGCTGATCTCATAGCATTTAATAAAATCAAACCTGCGGTGAATCAGGTTGAAGTGAATCCATTTAATCAGCAACTGCATGCTGTGCCGTGGATGCAATCCCGCGATATTCAACCAGAAGCATGGGCACCTTTTGCAGAAGGACGAAATAATTTATTCAGCCAGCCTGTACTGGTTGAGATTGGCAAAAAATACGGTAAATCCGTTGGACAGGTGGTACTACGCTGGTTACTACAACGCAATGTTGTGTCCTTAGCCAAATCAGTACGTCAAGAACGCTTGCAGGAAAATATTGATATTTTTGATTTTGAGCTGTCGATTGAGGACCTGACTCAAATCACGGCAATGGATACTGCCACCAGTTCCTTTTTCTCGCATCGTGACCCCGCCATGATTGAATGGTTGGCTGATCGAAAAATGGATGTCTAAGCTTAAAATTCAGGAGCGATAATGAAAATTTTACAAACTATTTTAATGTCGGCAACTATTACCACTTCAGGTGCGGGCTTTGCCGCAGATAAAAAATCGAATCCTTTTGGATTGGTGTATAGCGGTGCAATTACTGAAAATATCAAAGGTCAGGTCAATATTCATTCTGTTAGCTATGAACTCAATGGACTGGATATTATTGCCAATGTTTATACACCTGCCAATTATGATCCGAGTAAAAAATATCCTGCAGTTGTAGTAGCGCATCCGAATGGTGGTGTCAAGGAACAGGTCGCAGGCTTATATGCACAGCGTCTGGCTGAACAGGGATATATCACAATTACTGCCGATGCAGCCTATCAGGGTGGCAGTGGTGGGCAGCCCCGCAGTGTTGATAAACCTGCAAACCGTATTGAAGATGTACATGGTATGGCTGATTTTATTACCCAATATGCTGGGGTGGACAACAACCGTTTAGGTTTACTCGGAATCTGTGGTGGTGGTGGCTATTCACTGGCAGCGGCAGAAACAGATAAACGTTTTAAAGTGGTTGCCACGCTCAGTATGTTTAATTCTGGGCGAGTACGTCGTAATGGTTTTGCGGATTCGCAACTGGATACCATTCAACAGCGTTTGAAACAAGCCAGTGATGCCCGTGCGCAGGAAATTTCAGGTGGTAAAGTTCTTTATGCAGGTGATGTCGATATGACCGATGAGCAAATTACGGCATTGCCATTTGAGATGTACCGACAAGGGTATGAATACTATTGGCGCACCCATGCCCATCCAAATTCAACCTTTAAATATATCATGAGCAGCTTGCTTGACCTGATGCGCTGGGATGCGACAGATCAAATCGAATTGATCAATCAGCCCTTACTCATGATTGCAGGCAGTAAAGCAGACAGTCTTTACATGACTGAAGATGCCTTTGCTAAAGCCACAGGTACAAAAGACAAAACCTTATTCAAGATTCCAAATGCCACCCATATTGAAACCTATTGGAAGCCTGAATATGTCAAACAGGCGATGGAGCAACTGACTGCATTTTATAGCAAGCATCTGAAATAAAGATTGTTGGTCTGAATGATAAGCAATCAATTGATTGAATTTTCTTGAATCATTGACCTATTTTTTGAATAGGGGCAACGGGGAATAACATGAAACATCAGGTTAATGCATTATTGGTGATGAGTTCTTTATCAGGTCTGGTCTGGGCTGAAGATAAAATGGGCCAGCAGATTACCAAAGCAGAGCAACATAGTATTCAGTCAGCACCTGCCAGTAATTTTTCTGGCAAGGCAAATTTTGCCCGTTATCCAGTCATGCCCTCACAAGGTGATGTTGTACCTGCCATTGTCAATTTTGAAGTAGGTACGATCACCAACTGGCATACCCATCCACACGGTCAATACTTGATTGTGACAGAGGGTGAGGGACGTACTCAGGAATGGGGCAAACCCATCCAGACCGTTCATAAGGGCGATACGATCTGGTGTCCACCCAATGTCAAACATTGGCATGGTGCAAGTGAGTTTAGTGCGATGTCGCATATTGCCATTACCCCTGTGGCAACAGATGGCAAGGGTGTGATATGGCTGGAAAAAGTGGATTTATCTACACAGGAAAAACCTTTAAAAACATCTGCAAAGGCTGAAACAGTACAGCTCAGCACAAAACAATTAAGCTTAATCCCAATTGCTGCATTTACTGCAACAGGGGATCTGGAAAAACTAAAACCTGCTTTAATCAAGGGATTAGAAAATGGCTTAACGGTAAATGAAATCAAGCAAGTGTTTGTCCACCAATATGCCTATGCAGGTTTTCCCCGAGCCTTAAATGGCACACTGACCTTTAAAAGTCTGCTTGAGGAACGCCAAAAACAAGGCATCAAGGATATACAGGGTGCTCTGCCAAGCACGTTACCGCGTGGTACTGACTACTATCAACTCGGTATAGAAAAGTTGGCTGATCTTAACAAGACCTCAATTGAGGAAAGTTCAAAACCACTGGTTGAAAACTTCTCACCCACAATGGATTACGCCTTAAAAGCGCATTTATTTGGCTATTTGTTTAGTCAGGACAACTTGTCGGCTCTAGAACGTGAAATTGTCGTAGTGAGCACATTGTCTGCCATGGGTGATGTCAATGCTCAGCTGCGTTCGCATTTAAGAATTACCCGAAATCTGGGGGTGGATGCTACCCAGATGCAAAAAATCATCAGCAACTTACAGCAGGCGGTTGGACCTGATCTGGCAAACAATGCCGAAAATGTTTTAAAGCAGTTATTAAACTAAATACATTACTTGATGATATTGGGTGTATTTACATCCCTTATGTCACTCATTAATAAATAGAGAGTCCAATCAATGAATACCATTAAAACAATCGGTTATGCTGCATATAGCCGAGGTGCTACATTAACACCTTATGTTTTTGAACGCCGCGCATTACGTGATAATGATGTCGCGATGGAAGTACTCTATAGTGGTGTATGCCATTCAGATTTACATACAGTACGTGATGACTGGGGATGGAGTTATTATCCAATTGTACCAGGGCATGAAATCATTGCTAAAGTCATTGGCATCGGTTCCAAGGTGACAAAATATAAAATCGGTGATCATGTCGGTGTTGGTTGTCTTGTTGATAGCTGTATGGAATGCGATCAATGTCATAGAGATGAAGAACAAATGTGTCGCAATCAACCCACATATTCCTATAGTGGTTTTGACCGTATTACAAATGAACCCACACAGGGTGGATATTCTAAGCATTTAGTTGTGCGGGAAGAGTTTTGTTTACGAATTCCTGAAACGCTGGATTTGTCGAAAGCTGCACCATTACTCTGTGCTGGGATTACCACATATTCACCATTACGGACATGGAATGTTGGTCCTGGCAGTCGTGTGGCGGTGATTGGTCTGGGTGGTTTGGGACACATGGCAGTAAAACTCGCGGCTGCTTTGGGTGCTGAGGTAACTGTGATTAGTCGAACAGCCGCTAAAGTTGCAGACGCACTGGATTTGGGTGCCGATAAAGTTCTTATTTCTTCAAATGAAAAAGAGATGCTAAATGCTGAAAATTCATTTGATCTTATTATTGATACGATTCCGGCCAAACATGGTTTAGATCCTTATCTACCACTATTGGATATTGATGGAACTTTGGTGATCGTGGGACAAGTCGGTCCAATGGATGAAATCAGTACATTTCCCTTGTTGTTAGGACGCCGACGTATCGCGAGTTCGCCAATTGGTGGAATCCGCGAAACACAGGAAATGCTGGATTTTTGTGCCAAAAAAGGTATCGTTCCTGAATGTGAAATGATCAGAATGGATCAAATCAATGAAGCTTTTGAACGTATGGAACAAGCAGATGTCAGATACCGCTTTGTGATTGATATGGCTTCATTGGCTCATGAATAGTTGATTGATAAGTAAATATACCTCTCTGATAGATTATTTTGATTCATTCAAAAACAGATGTAGGACATGAATAATATTTGACTTCATTCAACATATTATTCATGTAAAGGATGATTTTTTTCTGTAAAGGCAATTGATGTTCAAACAAAAAATAATGATTTTTTACTATGGCAATGATCTTATTTTTATGAAGCCCCTGTTATTTACAGAATGATCAAAACCAAATTAATGCATAAAAACATTAGGGGAATTGTATGAAAAAAAATCAAATTAAAAATACGTGTATTTGTGTGGGAATTGCCTTTGTAATATCTGCTTGTACGCTAAGCCCCAAGACTTTAACTGCTTTAAGTATTTCACGACAGGGAAATTTTTCCGCAGGGGGGAAAGTCATTCAAAGTGCAGGACAGTTTGACGATCAACAACTCTTTAATCCGCAAGGTCAAACGCTGCATGGTGATCATGCTTCGGTGTTTTATCAAATCCCTAAACATGCACGTGCTTATCCATTGGTATTTTTACATGGCTCGGGACAATCAGCGAAAACATGGGGAACCACACCTGATGGTCGTGAGGGATTCCAGACACTTTTCCTGCGCCAGCATTTCCCAGTGTATGTGGTCGACCAACCGCGTCGGGGGCAGGCGGGACAATCGACTGTGGCAGCGGAAGTGCCAGCCACCACCAATGATCAGGCATGGTTCAATATGTTTCGTTTAGGACAGTATCCTAACTTATTTAAGGGAGTACAGTTTTCACAAGACTCGACTGCTTTAAACCAGTATTTCCGTCAAATGACGCCGAATACAGGGGCCTATGATGAGCAGGTGATTAGTGATGCAATGGTTGAAGTCCTGAAAAAATCAGGCGATGCAGTACTGATTACCCATTCACAGGGCGGAGGGCCAGGCTGGTGGACGGCAATAAAATCAAATCAGGTCAAAGGCATTGTTGCTTATGAACCTGGCAGTGGTTTTGTCTTTCCTGAAAATGAAATGCCTGAACCCATGCCAAGTGCAACAGGGACATTGTCACCAACCCCAGTCAAAATGGCGGCTTTCCAGAAGCTGACCAGAATGCCAATCATTATCTACTATGGCGATAATATTCCCACTGAAAAAAATGGCTATGCAGGACAGCAAAATGCGGGACAGGACAACTGGCGCGTACGTCTGAAAATGGCACAATTATGGGTAGATAAAATCAATCAGCATGGCGGTAAAGCCCAGCTGGTGCATTTACCTGATATTGGGGTTTACGGTAATACGCATTTTCCGTTTTCTGATTTAAACAATCAGCAGATTGCAGAACTACTTTCGCAATGGTTGGATAAAAATAAACTGAATTAAGGAGGGATGGACGATGCTTATCAGTATCCGTTTTATTCTATTCTTTGTTTGTGCAATTGGATTGATGGGTTATCCAAGTGCCGAAAATTCACAGACAACGCAGAACATGGTTCACTCAGCAAATTCACCCGTTTAATACAGAGACAATCCTAAAGCCCTGATTGTTTATCTGTCTCGGACTAAAAATACTGGTAGTGCTCAAATCTGACATGCTCCCCATTTATCTTTCATATCCTGATTATATTTTAATAGAAATATATGCAAAACAGCTTCATGATTTTCTTTCTTCTTCGAAAAGCTCAAGGTTTTCCGTGTAAAACGTCCCAAACGATTTCTTAATGTGGCATTAAATCGCTCAACATGGTTGGTTAAGCCCGTATGTTTACCCACAGAACGATGGATATCAGCATTAAATACCTCAGCTTACTCTAGATCTTGAATATAATTTTACAGATTCATGTTGCTGAGCTGTGACTCCAGTAGCTTGCGTAGGTCACAGTCTTAAATATCTTATTCAACTTATTGTTCACCTAAAATTTGATTCATAAGAATCAATGCATTTATATCCTTTAAATTAAATTACTTACATCTAAAATATTAAAAAAACCAAAAATTAAGTTCATGAAATAAAAGATTCATACTTTTTAACCAATCATTACTTAAAGCATAATTTTGGATCGTAAGCTTTAAACTTAAAAAATATAAACCTTTGTTTTAGTTTTTAATTACCTCAATTATCTAAACGTAGAGCTTCAATTAAAAGTCTAAATAATGGTGAGATTCACGACGACTTGGACACTATATGTAGTAATCTGAATAACTTATGTTTTTTGTGCAACAAAGCCATTTACCAAGCGAAATTCTCCGTTTTTATCAGTACAAATCAATGTCTGCTAAGAAGCAAAGAGATTTTGCATTAAACTATTAATCTAAAAATTGTCAGAAATGTAATTTTTAAATCAAATTACGCAATTCACGTGCTGTTTCTTGTAATAAAGGTAATATTTGTTGAACTAAATATTCTTTCGTTGTTTTTATTGTAGGAGAAACAATATTCAATGCGGCGACAACATTACCTTTTGGCCCATATATTGGTACAGCAAGTGCATGAACGCCTATTTCATGTTCCTCACTAGAATAACACCAATCTTGTTCTTTAATTTCTTCAAGAATTTTTAGAAAGACAGCATTATCTATACAGCTGAATTTAGTTAATCGTTTTAATGGATATTTTTCTAACCATTTTATTTGCTCTTCTAAATCTAAATAGGCAAGTAAAATTTTACCTGCTGATGTTGCATGTGCAGGTAAACGGTTCCCTAAATGGAGTCCATAGGGGTTAACACGATCTGTTTGCTGATGTGCAGCGCTTCGGGAAATAGTAATGGCTTCAAAACCGTCTAAAACCATCACTGAATAAATAAGCGATGTTTGAGTGGTAAGCAAGTTTAATAAAGGTTGGCAAATTTTAGGTAATTGTGAACCACTTAGATAAGCACCTGAGAATTTTAATATTTTAGGTGCTAAATAATAATAATGTCCGTCAAACTCTAAATATCCTAAATATTCGAGTGTAAGCAAATGCCTACGTGCAGCCGCTCGTGTCATACCCGTTTTTTCAGCAGCAATACTGATATTCAATCTGTGACGCTCAGATCCGTAACAGTCTAATATTGCCATGCCTTTGCTAATACCCGATATAAAATCTTCATGTCGAATATTCTTTTGGTTATCTGGATTTTGCAAAACTTTCTTATGTTCTAATTTAACCTCATGCATAAATTAACCTTTATTTAGCTGATCAAACAAAATTGAGAGTAATCCAATATCTATCTATTATATTTAAAAATTAAAATAAATGTTCGATGA
This sequence comes from Acinetobacter sp. ANC 3832, assembly GCF_002135415.1. GTDB lineage: Bacteria > Pseudomonadota > Gammaproteobacteria > Pseudomonadales > Moraxellaceae > Acinetobacter. The sequence goes on along the minus strand of NZ_NEGJ01000008.1, from coordinate 689 downwards.
TCGAACAAAATTTTCATATATCGAACAATATTACTGTTTTATGGTAGATGTCCTATTAAAAAAAATGAAAAATAAGCAAAAGGAATTCTAATGAAAACACTCGGGATTGAGTGATTCAATTTTGAGCTTATCTATTCATTGTGAGCATTAGTTTTCATTCTTATTTATGCAGCGTACAGACGGAGTTGTCTAATGATTGATAAAAGTACTCACTCATTAACCGAAGCCTTATCCCAAATTAAAAATGGTTCAACTATTATGATTGGTGGTTTTGGTACAGCAGGACAACCTGCTGAACTGATTGATGGCTTAATCGAACTAGGCATTAAAGATCTAGTGATTGTGAATAACAATGCTGGTAATGGCGACTACGGTTTAGCTAAACTCCTTAAAGCAGGTGCTGTGCGTAAAATTATTTGTTCTTTCCCTCGTCAGTCTGATTCTTATATCTTTGATGAATTATACCGTGCAGGAAAAGTCGAACTCGAACTGGTTCCTCAAGGTAACTTGGCCTGTCGTATTCAAGCTGCAGGCATGGGTTTAGGTCCAATCTATACTCCTACAGGTTTTGGTACATTGCTCGCAGAAGGCAAACCAACCCTGAACTACGAAGGTAAAGACTTCGTCCTTGAAAATCCAATTCGTGCTGACTTTGCTTTAATCAAAGCACAACAAGGTGATCGTTGGGR
>NZ_NEGJ01000007.1 GCF_002135415.1 Acinetobacter sp. ANC 3832 | reverse complement strand
CTGTGGAATCTGTGGAATCTGTGGAATCTGTGGAATCTGTGGAATCTGTGGAATCTGTGGAATCTGTGGAATCTGTGGAATCTGTGGAATCTGTGGAATCTGTGGAATCTGTGGAATCTGTGGAATCTGTGGAATCTGTGGAATCTGTGGAATCTGTGGAATCTGTGGAATCTGTGGAATCTAAAATCAATCAGATTCTTCCACATCTGAATTCAGTTGTAAGCACTCCAAAGAAAGAAAAGCCGATAAAAGAAACGCAGGATTGGAGGTTAAGCCCTTGGTATTTGAGTTTAAGAACAAGGTTTGCATATCGTAAGCATCAAATCGTTGTAGAGGAAAAGCCGAAAGTTGAAATCAGCCTTTGGTTCTTTATTGGTGGAGCTGTGGTTATTCTGAGCTTTTTCGCAGTGAAGTATGGGTATGAACGATATCAAAAGTATCAAATACAGCAAGATGCCAAATTACAGCAATATATGCGTGAGCAAAAACAAGAAAATAGCCGAGTAAAAAAAGAACATCATTAAGGTGGAATGAATGTTCACATCAATATAAAAGCTAATTTATATCAGAATTATAAAGTTTAAGTGAAATTCAGCACGAAAAAAAAGAGACATCTATTTTATTTTTGATTATTTTTAGGCTAAGGTAGTGAAAACTAAAGCATATATTGGAAATAAAATGTATAACCTTGGAGCGGTGAAAGAATATAGCGCTGAAAAAGGCTATGGTTTTGTTTCAAATCAAGATTCACATCAGAATATATTTTTCCATATTTCAGATTTTCCTAAAGAAGGTGGTGAGCCTAAAATTGGTGAAAATTTAAAGTATTTAATTGTGGAAGAAGAGGGAAAGTTTAAAGCGAATCAGATTACTCGCTTGGATGTTGCGATTAGCAATAAACTTGCACAAAGGAAAATTGCTCAAACTGAGCCGAAAAAAATACAATATAAAAAAGAGAAAATTAAAAAATCGAAGATTGTGATTCCAATATTACTGATACTTGGATTATTCGCATTGTTTGGCTCATGGATTGCTTGGGGTAAGTATCAAGTCTATAAAACTGAGCAAACGCAAAAGTTAGAACTTTATAAGCAACAACAGCAAAAAATTGTTGATCAACAACGCAAAGATGTCGGTACGCTTAAACCTATTTATTTTACTGAAAAGTCTGAACGTGCATTGAATGATGAGAGTTCAAAAAAGCAGCCTGAAGCTATAGTGATCAAAGAAGAAAGAAAAGGGGAATCCAATACAATATCAGCGAATCAAACAGCTAAGTCAGTACAAGCTAAGTTTAGCTGTGATGGGCGGACACATTGTAGTCAAATGCGTTCTTATGAAGAAGCTGTATTTTTTATTCGAAATTGTCCAAATACGAAAATGGACGGGAATAATGATGGGCGACCATGTGAGCGACAATTTGGTAAGTAATGCAAAAGGCTCCTAATACAGGAGCCTTTGTTTATTCAATAAAATTATTAATTCTTAGGATCACAAAATTTCATAAATGCTTTAAGCCCAGGCCCTTGATATTTTTGACGATGCACAAGCATGTATAAAGGACGAGTCAATTGCCAAAATGGTGTATTTAGAATCACCAATTGACCTTTTTCAAGTAAAGGCTCAATCGCAAGTTTAGAAATGCATGACATCCCTAAGCCACCTGCAACAATTTTTAAAATTGCTTCATTATGACCCAGTGTTAAACGAATATTAGCATCAGGTAAATCTTTTAAAATTGCATTATCAAAGACTTCACGTGTTCCTGAACCTTCTTCACGTAAAATCCATTCAACATGGTGGAAATCATTGGCAGTTAAAGCACGTTCAAAGAGCGCCAAAGGGTGGTTCGGTGAACAACAAACGGCAAGTTCATCATCACGCCATTGAATGCATTGTAATTGTGGTAAATGGCATGAGCCTTCTATTAATGCTAAATCAAGTTGAAATTGATTCACAGCTTCAATCATTTGGCGAGTATTGCCCACTTGTAATTGAAGATGTGCTTGCGGTTGAGCTTGTAAGAAATCTGCCATTAAATCTGGCATTAAATAGTCGCTAATGGTTAATGTCGCACCAATGCGTAAATCGATACTTTGTAGCTCACCTTTAGCCGCTTGTTCAAAAGCATCACAACGACCTAAAATTTCCAGTGCTTGTGGCAACAAGAAACGACCTAAATCATTCAGCTGTAAACGCTTACCTAAACGGTCAAATAAAGGTGCTCCGAGACCATCTTCTAAATCCGCTAAAGCCATACTTGCAGCACTTTGCGTAAGTCTGACAGCATCACTAGCTTTAGTAACAGTACCTTCTTGAGCGACTGCTACAAAAACAGCCAACTGGCGTAAAGTCATGCGCATGAATATAGCCTTAACATTTAAAAAATATTAATAAATAATAATCTCATGCTACCATGAGGAGTATCTTTCATGCCACGTAGAAATCATGTCAATTGAAAAATTTAGCGTAGAAAAAGTCTTATCTGTGCAACGTTGGACCAATACTTTGTTTAGTTTTACCATGACGCGACCTGCGCATTTTAAATTTACAGCAGGGCAATTTGCGCGTATTGGGCTCAAAGTGGGTGATGACTTGGTGGTTCGAGCTTATTCTGTGGTGTCATCACCTTTCGATGAAACGCTTGAATTTTTCTCTATTGTGGTTCCAGAGGGTGCTTTTACTTCAAATTTACAGCATCTACAAATTGGTGATGAACTGTATTTAGAGAAAATTCCATACGGATTTTTAACCTTAGCGCGTTATCAATTACCTTTACCACAAAATTTATGGTTATTGGCAACAGGCACAGGTTTAGCTCCATTTATTTCGATGTTACAAGACTTTGAAACATGGTCGAAATATAAAAATATTAATCTAGTTTATAGTGTTCGAACTGAATCTGAATTGGCTTATGTTGAGCGTATTGCTGAAATTGCAGAAAGTTTTGGTGAAGGACATACAGGTTTTAAATTTATTCCAATCGTCACACGTGATCCACATGCTATTTTACATGATCGTTTACCCATTCTGATTGAAAATGGCGAGCTAGAAAAAGTAGCAGGTTTGGACTTTAATCCTGAAACGACGCATGTGATGCTCTGCGGAAATCCACAAATGGTGGATGATACCAAAGATGCACTCAAAGCGAAGGGATTGACCATGAATCGTCGTGGCGAAGGTAATATTGCAGTCGAAAATTATTGGTAATTTAAATTTGATCGTAATTGGATTATGTTAAATCTATGGAAGATTAACGATAAAATCTTCCAAATGATTTTTGATCTTTAAAATAATGTGATGTTTAAATAAAGTTTTAGTTGGCGTTAAATCGCGAAATTTTAATGCACGAACATATCCATAAATTCGCGTAGTTCTTGAATTGCTGTTTCACAATCTGTTGTGAGCCAAGTCGGTTCAAAAATCCCTGCGTAATGCTCTAAACGATCAGCAGGAACAACCAGACGAATAGGACAATCTTCTTCCAATAAACGCCAAGGAATAATCGGCACTTCATTGTCTAAGAAAGGTACAACATTTCGAATGTCGATCACCATTGCATTAATGCATTCTGGAAAAGGCATAACCGAAAATTCTTCTGTACGACGACGGAAGTATTCCAAATCGCCCCATTTAAAGACATAGCTTGGTTTATTGAATTCAATAATCCCAATCAGATGTTCATCACGTGTTGTATGCAAAAAACATTGTTGAGTGACATCTGTGTCTAAATCAAGTAAGACACTTTGCCGTGAATATGCCATATCTATGAGAGTCAAAAAATAGGGACAGCATTATAGCTCATTTTCAAGGCAGGCAATGTAATTTCAATATGCTTACTTTCAATAAAAATATTTTACACAAAACAACAGAATAGCTTGCTAGTATGAAATTTCACCAATAAGAATTGAGAGAGGGGAATTATGCAACATGATTTCAATAAACCATCTCATGTAACCAGCGTAGAAGAAGTGAACCAAAAGAAACGCTTACCTGTGTATATGCTTATTCTTGTGGGGCTTTTCTTGCTTAGCTTATTCGTTTACATGTTGGCAGATTGGGTAAAATAATCATTTATCTCTAAATTGAAGAATAGATTATTCAAGTACCTAATCAACTCATCGTTATTACAATCAATCATTAAAACTCTAGTTCTATTTTAATTAATAGCTGGAGTTTTTTGCAATCTAGACAAATGATACAGAAAACTTTTGTTGTATTTATGCTGTGGGCTCTTGAATAAAAAACACCCAATTTATAAGGTCGTAGTTGAAGAATAAAAGTTTCATGAATAACGAAGAAAATTTTAATGTCATGCCAATATAACAAGAGGAAAAGACGATGAATGAATGGTTTACAGGAGGTCCTCGGGGAGGGGTTGATGCCATGTATTATTGGGATCAATTCCATCCGATTATTGCTGCTGTTGTAATATTATTAGTAGGTTGGATCATTGCCTTAATGATTGCAGCAGGTATAAAAAAACTTCTTCAAAGGGTGAATACCAATCATAAGCTTTCCAATGCGGCTGGGCATCCAGTGGCAGAGGCATCACCAGATTATGAATCGATCATTTCCAAATTTGTGTTTTGGTTCATTTTGATTATTGCCATAATTGCAGCTTTAAATGTCTTAAATATCAGCAGTGTCAGTGGTCCATTTAGTGACATGATTGCTCAATTCCTTATTTTTGTTCCCAGTATTATTGCTGCGGTTATCGTCGGTTTTATTGGTTGGATTGTTGCCCGATTAGTTCGTGCAGGACTGACTGGCGTATTGGCAAAAACACAATTGGATGAAAAACTTAGTTCTGAAGTAGGTGTGAGCCCAATCAGTCATAATATTGCCGATATTGTGTATTGGTTAATTTTGTTATTATTTTTACCGATTGTTTTATCTATTCTAGGTTTACAAGGGCTTTTACTTCCTGTACAGAATATGATGAGTGAAGTGATCTCATATATTCCAAATCTGTTTATTGCAGGTGTGATTGTTTTTGTTGGATATATTCTTGCAAAAATTGTACGAGGTATTGTTGAAGGCTTAACCAATAGCTTGAATTTACAGATACAAGCAGAAAAAATAGGACTCTTTAAAAACAGTAGTGTATCGCGTCTATTAGGTTCTTTCGTTTTTGCGATTGTGATGATTACCGCTTTAATCATTGCTTTTGAAGCACTCGGTATTCAAGCAATTTCTCAACCTGCAACAGCGATGCTTGCTGAAATTATGAATGCAATTCCGCATATTATTGCTGCGGGTCTGATTCTGATTGTGGCTTATGTGGTCTCACGCTTTGTTGCGAAGTTGGTCGCAGAGGTGCTTGCTGGAACAGGTATTGATGAGATTCCTGCAAAATTGGATGTCCAACGCTTTTTAGGTGATACCAAAGTTTCATGTGTGATTGGTTATCTGATTGTATTTTTCACCATGTTGTTTGCTGTATCTGAAGCTGCAAATCGACTTGGCTTTGAGCAAATCAGTGGCTTAATTGCCATGTTTATTCAATTCGGTGCCAATATTTTACTGGGTGCTGTCATCCTCGTGATTGGTTTCTGGTTGGCCAATATTGTCGCGAATGTTGTACAACGAGGTGAATATAACAGTTCACGTTGGTTAGGTAATTTAGTACGTATCTTAATCATGGGTTTAGTCATTGCCATGGGTTTAAAAGCCATGGGCATTGCAGACTCTATTGTGAATCTCGCTTTTGGTTTAACTTTAGGTTCTGTCGCAGTCGCATTTGCACTTGCCTTTGGTTTAGGTGGTCGCCAACCTGCTGAACGTGTCTTGACTGATTTAATTGATAAAGCCAAAAAGGATGCGAATCAACCGAATCCTTTAGCTTCATCTCATTCCAGTGTGAATACAGTCAATTCATCAACTGAACCGACAGCACCTTATGCACCAACGGTCAGATTTAAAAATGAGCATCAAAATCCTGATATTCCACCTGATCAAAATGACCCGAAATAACCTGTAATTTTTATGAAAGATCGCTCAGTCTATAGCTGAACGATCTTTTTTATTTTTAATTTTTTTTGAGGAGAAATATCATGTCGCAGAAGAAACCTAATAAATTTATAGCACCGATTGTGATAGCAGGGGTTACTGTCGGTTTTTTAGCGAGTGCTTATAAGTTCGTATTTGCCAAACCAAAATCGAAAGATAAACAGAAGTATGGACAGCAAACTACTTCGCAGAATGAAGATAAAAATGATGCAGATCAGTCCAAACATGATTGAATAGAAAAATATGATCAACGCTATTTCATAGAGTACGATCATAGATATCTTGTAATTAAGTATTAACAACTTCTTTATTTGAATCCTTAAGGGAAAAATAAAAAGGTGATACGCAAAGAGCCAAATATTTAAACTTTAATTTCAATTGTTTCTATTTTACTGATTGGGATATTTGAGAAAAAAGGGGATTTGAATGTGAAGAAGACTAAAAGGAAGCGACTTAATCATTTTGTGACTTAACTCAGTCAATTTGGTATTAATACAGAAATACAGAAGGGTCTGAGACATAGAAGAGATTGCATCAGACCACTGTATATATAGTAAGCTATTTCATTTGTTTAAACAGCCAACTTAGAATATGCGTTGAGTTTAAACATACTGCGATGCGGCATGTGCAGACGCCCATGACCATTGAAAGTTATAACCACCTAAATGACCAGATACATCTAAGACTTCACCAATAAAAAATAAGCCTTTCTGTTTTTTACTTTCCATGGTTTTAGATGAAACTTCGGTAGTATCAACACCACCAAGGGTTACTTCCGCAGTTCGGTAACCTTCAGTTCCAGAAGGTTTAACCTCAAAAGCATGTAAACGATTGGCGATGAATTCCAATTTATCATCACTGATATTACCAATTGCAGTTTCGGCAACATCTAACCAAATCAGCGTTTGTAATTCAAGTACGACACTTTTAGGTAAATGCTCAATCAATAATGTTCTGAGTAGGACTTTCACTTGGCTGTGTTTTTTAGATTTAAAAAACTCATGTAAATCTAAAGTAGGTAGGAAATTAATTTTAAAGCTTTGCCCAACATCCCAATAATTAGAAAGTTGCAATGAGCTTGGACCACTTAAACCACGATGGGTAAAGAGTAAAGCTTCTGTAAAGGCATTTAATTCATTAGATAGTGTTGCTTCAACTGCATTACCACTTAAACGTGTGGTGACTTCTTTAAACTGATCGGAAAAAGTAAAAGGAACTAAACCTGCACGTGTGGCATGTAAATGATGACCGAATTGCTTGGCTATGTCGTATCCAATACCTGAACCACCTAAAGTTGGAATAGACAATCCACCCGATGCAACCACCACAGATTCAGCTTTGAAGTTACCTTGCGTTGTATTGATTTGAAAGCCATTGTCTTCAATAGAGGTGACACTTTTCACTTCACAACTGCTTTTAATATCAACCAAACCAGTTTTTTCACATTCATTGAGCAACATGGCTAAAATTTCTTTAGAACCATTTAAAGTGAAAAGTTGTCCATGCTTACGTTCTTCATAAGCAATGCCATATTCACAAACCAAACCAATGAAATCCCAGTTGGTATAACGGGTGAGTGCGGAAATCACAAAATGTGGGTTATGCGAAATGAAGTGTTCAGGTTCGACATCTAAATTGGTGAAATTACATTTACCACCACCAGACATCAGAATTTTTTTACCAATTTTATTGGCTTTCTCCACAACCAGTACTTTACGTCCACGCGCAGCAGCTTTAGCAGCGAGCATTAAACCTGAGGCACCAGCGCCAAGCACAATGACATCGTATTGATTGGTAGACATAACATACTCAAGGGGAGATAAAAGCAGGGCATTATAGACAATTATGCGCTGATTTTCAGGTTTATTCAGTGATTGAATTACGACCTTGTAATCCACCAGAATGAATCACCAATATTTTACTCTTTGCAGGGAAATAGTTTTTTTGAATCAAATCAAAAATACCAAACAGCATTTTTCCTGTATAAACTTGTTCCAGTGGAATCTGGTATTGTTGTTCAAAACTTTTCATAAATTGAATTAACACAGGCTGAGTTTTGGCATAGCCACCAAAACAATAATCATCCAAAATTGTCCAGTTGTGTTGAATCGTCCATTCAGCAACTTGTTTATTCAGAAAATCACCCTTTAAAGCAGAAAACCCTAAAACAGACTGATGTGCTGCACAGGCCTGAATCAGCCCTGTTATGGTTCCGCCAGTACCCACAGCGCAACAGATGACATCATAATTTTGCTGATCTTCCTGCGTTAAAATTTCTTTGCATCCCTGAATTGCCAATGCATTTGTTCCACCTTCAGGAATGACATAACTGGCAGGGTAGTCCGCATTCAGTTTATCCAGGAAGTCTGATGTATCTTTGAGTCGGTAGTTCTCACGGGAAACAAAGTGGAGCTGCATACCGAATTGCTCTGCGGTTTTTAATGTTGTATTGAAGGGCTTTTCTTTGAGTTCTTCGCCACGAATAATGCCCACGCTTTGAAATCCAAATTGCTGTGCGGCAAAAGCCGTTGCTGCAATATGGTTGGAATAAGCGCCACCAAAAGTGATGATTTTGTCTAATCCTGATTTTTGCGCTTCTAAAAAATTATATTTGAGTTTAAAAAACTTATTGCCTGAAATTTGAGGATGAACCAAATCCAAACGCTTGATCGTGACTTCTACTGGTGCATTGATCTTGAGTTTTTGATAAGGAATGGATTGAGCAATTTGATCAAACATTTATAAAGCGCCATTCTTACTCGGATATATGTGTATGGGATCATATTGGAAAAATGATCTTTCTCAAAGTTAGGATTAAGTATAAGTAAATATGAAGATGTCTCATAGTGAGATCATTATCCCAAATCACTCAGTTATTCAATCCAGATATTTTGAAAATGAATCAGCTTCTACATTATTGATCAGAACTTGTATCCACTGAAGTTACAACAGACATACCTGGACGTAAGTGATCAATGCCTTTTTGATTCGGATCTATGGCGATACGCACAGAAATCCGTTGTACAACTTTGGTGAAATTTCCTGTTGTATTATCAGGCTTTAATACACTGAACTCAGAACCTGCGGCAGGTGAAATTTCTTCAACTTTTCCTGTGAATTTTTGATGCCCCATTGCATCTACCTTAAATGTTGCCTTTTGCCCAATGTGCATATGGGCGATTTGGGTTTCTTTAAAGTTGGCAGTGACCCATGTTTGTTTTGGAATTAAATACATGAGCTGAGTACCTGCTGCCACATATTGTCCAATACGTGGTGTAACTTCGCCTAATTGACCATCCATAGGTGCGCTGATCACGCTGTAATCTTTGGTGGTGACCGCTTGACCCAGTTGTGCATTGGCATTGGTCACTTGTGCTTTTAAACCTGTTTCAGCCACTTGTGCAGTTTTTAACGCTTCTTGTGCAACCAGTACATTGGCTTGTGCCTGTTTGAGTAAGGCTGAATTATTCTTTGCATCTGCGGCAGCTTTGTCTTGCTCTGTTTTAGAGGCAGCACCACTATTGCCAAGTTGTTGATAACGATTAAGTTGAGCGATGGACAGGTCATAGGCTGCCTGTGCCTGATCAACTTTAGCTTTGGCAGCAATAATATCGGCTTTGCGTTGTTCTATAGCTTGAGCTTGATTGGCTAAATTATTTTTGGCTTGATCTACACCCGATTCAGCTTGAGTTACTTTTTGATCATAGGTGGTCGCATCAATATGCATCAATGCTTGCCCTTTTTTGACATGATCAAAATCAATAGCTAATACATCTTTAACATAACCATTAATTTGAGATGAAAGTACGGTGGTTTTGCCTTTGACATAACTATTGTCTGTCGATTCAATCGCATTATCAAACGGACCAATTTTCCAAGCCCACATAATTACAGCAATACCGATCAGCAATACCAAAGCCATCAATACCAAAGTACGCTTCGCTGTTGGAATTAATTTACTTGAAGGTGGCGGAGCGAGAGGTGCAGGACTGCTCATCTGTGTTTGAGGCTGTGCAGTTTCAGATGGAGCATTTGCGGATACATCTGTAGTATTTTGATCTTGCGACATGTCGTTTTTCTCAAAGAATGCTGAATAACGGTAACCTAATTTTATTGTCTAAATAACACTCAAAGATTTTAAGAGGTATTTGCACTGAGTTGCTGTTTTCGCAACAAATATTTACTTCTTGTGATATTCAATGCACCCCAGATTAATAACAAAACAGCAAAAACACCATTGAGCGCAATCACATCGTTATAGGCTTGAACTTGAGCTTCACGTGTGACGACCTGATTTAAATTACGCACTGCCTGATTTTGTTGCAAAGCTGGGTCTAATGTATATTTACTCGAACTTTGTTGATACGTCGCTAAACGTTGTGCAACCAATGGGTCTGTTTGGGGTAAATCACTGATAATTTCGACCCGATGATATTGGGTACGAACTTGTTGATAAGTGGAAAAGAAAGAACTTCCAATTAAGCCCCCAAAGCTTTGTGTCGCAGAAAATAGCACCACAAAGGTGACCATATGCGATGGTCCTTTTTGTAAGGCATTGATAATCCCAGTTAAAAGGAGTGGGCCAATAAACATACCACTGGCAAAACCGACTAGAAACTGACTGGTATAAAAATTGGCAGGGCGCACATCACTGGTGAGATGGTAATCCAATGCACAGGCTATCAGAATCAAGATTTCAGCACCAATTAAATGCCAAATAATCCGTTCTTTTGCAAAGGTCATGGCACTAAAAATTGTTCCTGAAACAATGCCAAGAAAAATCACAATATAGAGCGATACAAATTGGTCAGGTCCCATACCCATCGCTTTTAAGAAATTGACAGCCGCATAGCTTTGCTCTGACATTAAAAAGCGAATGGCTAAAGCACCAATAATAAAACGAAGCGTACTTGATGCACCCAGCCATCGCGTCATGATCAGTGGATTGACCCGAAAATGTTCATACGTCAGACCGATCACAATCAAAGAAAAGCCAGCAATCAAAATATAAGCTAACCATTTGGCTTCAAACCACCACAGAATTGGGCCTTGAGTGAGCACAATACAAATAAAAGCAAAGCCGGGTGCTAATAATGCAAAAGTGAAAAAGTCCTGCTTTTCAAAAACCTCAATTCTTAAACTGCGAGGGAGTTTTAATGAAACCACCATCGCCAAACAGCACAGGGCTAAACCTAGCTCAAAGGTATAGAGCACCGCCCAATCATTCACATCAACAATGGCAGGAGAAATAATCCACGCCAATGGAATCCCCAATTGCTGAAAACCCAAAGCCAAATAAATGCCACGACCAAAATTCGCCCGTTTAAAGGCTTGCATGATGTAGTACATCCCCAAAGAACTGAGCGGGGCAGCGACTAAACCACTGACAATTCGGACAAAAAGTGCCATTTCAAAGGTATGCACAAAAATATGTAGAATCAGTACAGCAATGAATAAAACCAAACCAATTTCAGAAAATAGGCGAAGCCCATATTGTTGACGTGCTTTAAATAAAATGAGGTTGGAGCTGATATTCGCCATAACATAAGCAGCAGGAATCCATGCTGCTTGACTGGGTGTAAGCGAATATTCACCCTGAATTAAAGGGAGGTTTGCTGTAATAAAACCATTACTTAAACTTCCGCAAATCGCAACAAAGAGCCCAATCACAAAATATAAAATTCGCCGATGAGTTGGATGCGCAATAGCAGCAGGAGAGCCAGGAAGTGTGGGACGTTCCTCGGGTGTCCAGTCTGGAGCAGGTTCTAAAAGGCGCGGATCTTTTGCCATATGTGCTCCAAACTAGGCTTTAATGCCATTGATAAGTAAATCTACAGCACGATTGGCCAATGCCATTTGTTCTTCATCGGTCATACCTTGGAATGAAGCTCTAAGAATTCCTGTGATTAAGGCGTAGTCTTTAGAAGTTAAATCGGCACGGCAAATTTTATGTTCAATGGCTTGATCAATCAGTGGTTGAAGTATTGCATCTCGTTTTTGGTAGATATTGATCATGATCGGATCATGTCGATTAATGACTCGCCAATATTCCATCAATGCTGTAAGTGACGGTAAATTGTGGACATGGTTTTGAATCAGTTGAATCAAGCCATCATTAAACTGTGAAAAATATTGCGCACGTTCTTCTAAGCGCTGTAAAGCCTGTTCCATTAAAGCGACAATCAGCTCGCGTCGATCCTGAAAATTACGATAAAACGTTGCTCGTCCAACTCTGGCTTCATCAATCACCAATTGTAAAGGCGCACGTATACCGTGTTTTCGGAAAATGGTGAGCGCAGCGATCAGTAAATCTTCACGATTCTTGGCTGCCTGTTGTTGGCGTTTAAGCATAGGTTTAGGTGAGGTACAATCTTTTGTATATTTAACGGACATTTTTGTCCGTTGTAAATTGTATGATCTGTGATGTTTTGTAAAGATGGCACGCAGAAGTGTATTTTATGCCTAAAATATGCAAATTAAAAAATGATAATGCAGAATATTTTAAGCATGGCTAAACAATTTAAAAGAATAAGAGTAGTGCAGTGATCAATTTACAATTGAATAATAAGTTACTATTCATAAGCATTGTATGTTTATGCAGTGCGTGTACGCCTAAAAAAGAGCATACCGAAAATCGGAGGGAAGAACCACATAGTGCAAAATTAGAGCAACAATTTCAACAATGGAAAGCGCAACAAAATCAAAATACTTTAAATGAATATCACCAGTTTATTGCGACCAATTTAACCCAAGCACCAAGCTTATTTGCATTGGCTTATAATGGGCATCGGATGCCAAAACAGTGTGAACAGTACCGTTTTGCAATACCACCCAAAAAGTATTGGAATAATATTATCAATAGTTTAAAACTGCTCGAAAAACTCAATAAAGATCAGTATTTTTCACAATATAAAATTACCTCAACTTTTCGTAGCCCAGAAGTCAATGAATGTATCAAAGGGGCGAAAAAGAGTAAGCATCTGTTTAATTATGCTGTCGATTTTCAAGTTTTAGATCAAAATCTTCAAGGGATAAAAGAACAACAATTTACCCAACGAATGTGTCAATTTTGGAAGATTGAAGGTAGAGCTTATCGAATGGGTTTTGGCATTTATGGACACAATAAATTCCATATTGATACCCAAGGATATCGAACATGGGGCTATAACTATAAGACCACTACATCACCGTGTTTAAAAGATTAATATATAAATAAGCATTGGTTTGAATATTTTTAATAACTTAAAGTTATTAATTTAATTAAAATTGATCATTTTTATTTTTGCATGATGTTGCTTATTGTAGATTTATACATCAAGCATAGAGCAAGAATATGAAAAATCAACATGATGTCAATCAACAACAATATCAAAATAAATCAGAAGCCTATTTGAAAAGTACAGTGCATGCACAAGGTATTGAATTTCAAAAAATGCAGGAATTGGTTCAGCAGAATCATTATAAACATATTCTAGATTTAGGTTGTGGCGGAGGGCATGTCAGTTATCAAATTGCTCCTTTTGTTGAACAAGTGATTGCATATGATTTAACGCCTGAAATGGTGCAAGTGGTTGAAGTCGAAGCTCAACGTAAGGGATTGACTCATGTGGTGGGGCATGTGGGTGCAGCAGAGCATTTGGCTTTTGGTGTAGATCATTTTGATTGCATTATCAGCCGTTATTCAGCGCATCATTGGCAGAATGTTGGGCAAGCGATGCAAGAAATTCACCGTGTTTTAACAGCAAAGGGTAAAGTCATTATTTTTGATATTATTGGAAGTTCAAATCCAATATTGGATACTTTTATTCAAAGCATTGAAATGATTCGTGACCCAAGTCATGTACGAGATTATAGCTTACAAGAGTGGATGCGATTTGCTGAATATGCAGGTTTTAAAATTGAAGCCATGGAGAAGCAAAGCTTAGTATTGAATTTCCAAAGTTGGGTTGAGCGCATGCAGACACCGCCTGAAGCCGTAGAAACGATTCGTTATTTGCAAAGTAAAGTGTCAGATGCAGTACGTAATTATTATCAAATTCAAGCGGATGGCACATTCACTAGTGAAGCGATGTATTTGGTATTGTCTAAAATTTAAAAAGCGAATGTATCCGATAGAGCAAGATGATGTTGGTAACATCATCTTGCTCTTTTTTTGAATTATTTGATGGTTTTTTATTCTAAAGTGTTATTCTAAAATGATAAAAATAACGACAGAGGATAGGTCATGAAAAAGCTGTCTATAGGTTTCTATATCGTCATTGCCATGCTGAGTGTAGGGTGTGATAAAAAGCCACCAAACCCAACCAAAACTGAGGTACGTTCTATTCAAATCGCAGGGATGCCTGTATATGAAAAGGATTATAAATTAACCGCACAAAATACTGAATCAGTGAGTCAACCGTAATTTAAGTTAGGTACTCAGGTTTGAGTATTTTTAATTTGTTGATTCTTCGCCATTCCAGCAGTGCACAAAGCATAGACGTTGGAATAATAACCATCCCGACAAAAATAAGTATGGGGAGAATCACTTTAGGTTCTAATAAGCCAATCAGAACCCAGACCATCCAGCTCAAGCCAGCGCAGAATCCATAAAATAAACTCTGTAATAAGGTGAGATTTTCAATTTTATTTTGAATAAACTTTTGAAAAATTAGACCTGTGATATACGTCGGAAAAATTCCGATGCAAAATCCAACAATGAGTGCCAAGACCATCAGTGCAAGCATTGAAAATAGAATAGAGGGTGTGACTAAGCCTGTTAAAAAACGGATAGGTTCAAAGAAAATTAATGGGGAATGTCCAAGGAAAACAAGAATAAATGTGGCGATAAAAGGTCCAAAGCGAAAAAATGAAACGACGTTATAGTGTTGTTGGTCTGGTTGATTCATATCGAATTCTTTTAATATTTTTAGTGATCTGTTTGGAATAGTAAACGTATTTATATTTTTTGAAAACCTATAGGTAATTTTGTGGACTCAGCGTAAAATCAGAGGATAAATTATTCGCATAGATAGGTTCGACTTTGGAATCATTATTGATTATTGGCTCAATTGCTTTGGCGTTAATGCTGGGTGCAATTAGTCCGGGTCCAACTTTTATTTATGTGGCAAAAAATTCGATTGGCATTTCCCGTAAGCATGGTTTATTCACGGCTTTGGGTACGGGTACAGGCGCTGCATTATTTGGCTTTTTAGCTGTGATTGGTTTACAGGCTGTTTTGTTGGCTGTGCCGTCTGCTTATTTGGCTCTAAAAATTTGTGGTGGCTTATATTTACTTTGGCTGGCGTATAAAATTATTAAACATGCCAAAGATCCAATGCAAACCGCAGCAGCGAATGTGAACCCGATGAGTTATGCGCAAGCGTATCGTTTGGGGCTAATCACGCAGTTAAGCAATCCGAAAATTTCGATTATTTTAGCCAGTATTTTTACGGCACTTTTACCGAAAGAAATTCCGACTTATTTTTATGTGGTTTTGCCAATGTTGTGCTTCTTTATTGATGCAGGTTGGTATTCATTGGTGGCTGTTGCGTTGTCTGCGGAGAAGCCACGCCGTGTATATTTGAAGTTTAAGAAGGTATTTGACCGTGTTGCAGGTGGGGTGATGACTTTGTTAGGTTTGAAATTGATTTTTGGGATGAAGTAAATAAATGATTCATTTATATTGTTATATAAAATATTAAATGAGTAAAAGGCTTATGGATGAAAATCAATATTCAGGAAAACCTCTAGCTTATCTTGATCAAAATATTTTAGATTTATTTGTAAAAAAATTTGATGAAGGGCATGTTATATATAATTTTTTTAAAGATAATTATCAAGTAGTCTATTCAGACACAACATTAGGCGAAATTTATAAAGCTTTTATAAACTCTCAAGATGAAAGTAATAGTACAAAATATTTAAAAGTTTTAGAGTGGTTGGAAGCACATCATATCCGAATTGCATGTACCACAAGTTTTGTTTTTCTTAATCATTGCATTATTTCTCCAGTATCAGTGTTTCAATGGTTCGAAAAGTATGTTGAAAATAAAAAGGAGTGGGGTTTTTGGGATAAACATGTTTATGATCAATTTTTATTGAACTATAAGAAAGATAAAAATTTTGATGAAATAAAAAAAGAAGCATTGCTTGCTTATGATAGAAATTTAGAGATTATGAAAAATGCTAATAATGAGTTGCAGGAATTTCCTCAATTTAAAGAGCAGTCAGAAGCTATGTTTAACCAGATAAATGATCAAAAAAAAGAATATGAACAAAGTTTAGATTTTATGCTTTTGCAAATTAAAAAATATTCTGAGAATGATAAAATGTCTGAAATTTTTAGAAATGAAATTGGGATTCAAGCAAAACATTTAAATAATATTACAAAACCAAATGTTATTGAAAAAATATGGAGTTTGTATAAAGAGAAAGAAGGGTATAAAAATTTTAATATTAATGATTTTTGGACCATTACTATTAATGAAAAAATAAATGGTAGAAATCTATATAACTATGAAAAAGTGAGTGTTTTTTATAATATGATGAATTTTATAGGATTTCAACAAGATACAAAAATAGATCAAATTGATGGAGTTCAAAGGTTTATGAGTGATTTTACACATGCGCAAATGGCATCATTTTGTGATTATTTTTTTACTCATGATAAAAAATTAGAGATCAAAACAAATGCTATTTATGAATATTTAGGTGTGCATACAAAATTTGGAAATATTAACTTTATAAATGAAAAAGCTCCTGATTAAAGGAGCTTTTTGTAGAGCTTATAACTTAAGAAACCTTATCACCCGGTTTTGCACCTGTATCAGGTGACATAATGAAGATACCTTCACCATTCCCCGCTGCAAGTACCATCCCGTTCGAAATACCAAAACGCATTTTACGTGGCGCAAGATTGGCCACCAAAACCACCAATTTACTTTTTAAGTCTTCAGGTGCATACGAACCACGAATACCACTAAACACATTACGTGGCTCAGCTTCACCTGCATCTAAAGTCAATTGAAGTAACTTATCCGAACCTTCAACAATTGCAGCGTCAACCACTTGAGCCACACGCAGGTCAACCTTCATAAAGTCTTCAATGCCGATGATTTCTGCTTCACCAATTTTCGGTTCAACTTTAGCAGGAGCAACTTTTTTTTCTTTTTTCTTTTCAACTTTGACAGGTTCAGCGGCAGCAGCCAAAGAATCTTTAGATGCATCGACCATTGCAGCAACTGCTTTCGGATCAACACGTTGCATTAAGGCTTGGAATTGTGCAATTTCATGATCGACTAAAACTGTTTTACCTGATGCAAAATTAAAGCTTTCAAGTTTTAAGAAATCTTGAACTTGAGTAGCCAAAGTTGGTAGTACTGGTGCTAAGTAAACAGCCAATTGACGGAATAAATTGATGCCGACTGAACATACGTCATGAACTTGTTGTTCCTGACCTTCTTGTTTCGCAAGTGCCCACGGTTTTTTCTCATCAATATATTGGTTGGCTTTATCTGCAAGTGCCATAATTTCACGAATTGCAGCAGAGAATTCACGTGCTTCATATGCTTGCGCAATTGAATCACCTGCATCAACAAAGCTTTGCACCAATTCAGGCTCTGCACAACTTGCCGATAGCTTATTGTCAAAACTTGTATTGATGAATTTCGCACAACGGCTGGCAATATTCACGACTTTACCCACCAAGTCAGAATTTACTTTTTGCACAAAATCTTCTAAATTTAAATCAGAATCTTCAACTTTATCTGACAATTTAGACGCAAAGTAATAACGTAAATATTCAGGATTTAAATGATCTAAATAGGTTTCAGCCTTAATGAACGTACCACGAGATTTAGACATTTTCTGACCGTTAACAGTCAAGAAACCATTCACAAATAAACCTGTAGGCGTGCGGTAATTTGCACCTTCCAACATTGCAGGCCAAAATAAAGCGTGGAAATAAACGATGTCTTTACCAATGAAGTGATAGACCTCATTTTTAGAATCTTTTTTCCAATAATCATCAAAGCTTAATTCAGGACGTTTGCTTTTAATATAGTTTTCAAAACTCGACATATAACCAATTGGCGCATCAACCCAAACATAGAAATATTTGTTTGGTGCATCTGGAATTTCAAAACCAAAATACGGTGCATCACGTGAAATATCCCAGTCATTCAAGCCATTTTCAAACCATTCATCCAGTTTGTTAGCAATTGAAACAGGAAGACGACCTTCATCACGTGTCCATTTTTGCAAATATTCAGCAAAATTTGGAAGTTTAAAGAAGTAATGATCAGATGATTTTTCGACAGGTGTTGCACCACTTAAAGTTGAGCGTGGGTTTAACAACTCTGTTGCGTTATAGGTTGTACCGCAAACTTCACAAGCATCACCGTATTGATCTTCAGCTTTACATTTCGGGCATGTGCCTTTAATGAAGCGATCTGACAAAAACATGCTTTTTTCAGGATCGAACAATTGCGTCACAGGGCGAACAGCAATATTGCCTGCTTCACGATTTTTAATATAAATTTCTTCAGAACGGGCTTTGTTTTCATCACTATTGGTTGAATCATAATGATCGAAATTCACACCGAAACCATCAAAATCACGAATATGTTCTTTTTGAACATTGGCAATTTGCGCTTCGGGTGTAATGCCATTGGCTTCAGCACGCAACATGATTGCTGTACCGTGAGCATCGTCCGCACATACATAAGTCACGTTATGTCCCATTGCACGCATGGCACGAACCCAAATATCAGCTTGGATATAACCGAGTAAGTGACCCATATGGATGGGACCATTGGCGTATGGAAGGGCATTGGTGACTAAAATATTTCGCACGGATCTAACTCTCTCGTTCGTCGTTATGCAAAGTGTTGCAAGGTCAATGATTTTACATGACTTGAGAGAATGTTGCACAAGGGAATCTGTGAATTATTTTCAAATGTAGATTTTTATATATTGATACCTCAATAACAGGGATAATGTCTGGCTAAAGTGATGTTAAAGAGTGAATACACATGATTGATGATTCTGTTGAACGTTTCAATGATGCTGATCAAGACGGTTTTGAGCAAGATGACTTTGACCGAGAGGTAACTCGTATTCCTCAACATGAGAAAGGCAAACAACTCGGACAAAGCATTCTAAAAGATGCAGAGCAATATCTACAGTCAATGCCTGCTGCTGAACATCAATATTTGATGAAAACACTCAAAGCACTTGTTGCTAATGAAGCTTATTTTGAGGTTTTGGCCAATCAACTTGATCAAGCCACGGATAATAAAGTAGCGAATGATGCGTTAAATTTAGTGCATATTTGGAACTTGATTAATCACCATGAAAGTGATGTAGATTTTAATCTGCTGGATGTGATCAAGACTGAATATTTTCAGGCTGAATTATTAGAAGCTTTTGATGAGCTTAATATTGGCAATAATAAAGCACAACGTCGCTTAGTCATTCAAGAAGCATTTAAGCTGTATGAAATGCAGTGTTTCGCAGGTTGTATCCCTGTTTTATATGCACAATTGGAAGGTCTATTAACGGATATTCTGATTGAAAAAGGCTTTTTAACGCAAAATCAAACCAAGTTTGTGGATGTCTATAAAATTGTTCCGGGCTTAAAAGGGCATGAAATTAAGAGTTTGTGGCATAAGGTTAAAATTGCTTGTGAAATGAATGCATATTTTATTGAATTAGAAGCCTATAAAATGGACAGTAGCTCAACTGTGACCATGACTCGTCATAATATTCTACATGGTACAGATGTAAATCATTTTAGTCAGGAACGTAGTTTTGTCTTGTTTATTTGGTTGTTCTCTGTGGTGAGTTTTATGAGTACTTTGAGATAAATAAAACCACCTAAAATTTTTATATTGTTTAATCGGGCTGAAACTTCACTTAAATTTCACATAGACATCAATCAAAACACAATGCAGTTTTAGACAATAAAGCCAAGATCAAAGCAATTGGAGAACACAATGCGATCATGGCGTTTATTCTTTTCATCTGTAGTAGCGAGTGTGGTTTCAGTCTTTATTTTGGTTGTGCCATTTTGTCTGTTTTTACATTTTTATCAAGGTGATTTTTTTGTCACGGCTTCAGCAAGGGATTCAAGCCGTGGTGTAGAAGTGATGATGTATCTCACGCCTTTTTTATGGTTGAGTGCATTTTCCAGTTATCTCATTATTTTTAGAGTATTAAAAGCACCATCGGAAGTGATTGAAACGCACCAAATAATGAAAGTCACTTTAGCCATATTTTCAGTGTTGGTTACATTGTTGTTTTTGGTGCTGTTTTTAGATGGTGTGTTGTATAGCTTTATCGAGGTTTTTAGCTACTTTTTTATGGTCTATACGTTGCTGTTAATTCCACTGATTGCAGGTTTAATGGCTGGAAATGCAGTGTATTTAAAGTTAGAAAAAAAATTTAATATTCCAAAGGCTTATTCAGTATTTTATTCATAAAACCTAAGTTTTAGCTTTATGCTATGTTTGGGGAGTTAGTAAAAGAAAGAAACGAAAATATGCTAAAACTTATTGCAGAAGATTTTATCCAAGTCGACAAAATAGACTTAGTTTTACCTTTGTATCAAGAACTCGTGGAAAAGACCAAACTTGAAAAAGGATGTCTCAGTTATGAACTTTGTCATGATTTACGTGACCAAGGACATTTTGTCTTTATTGAAGAATGGGTAGATCGAACTGCATTGGATGCTCATGTACAATCTGAACATTTTCAGCGCCTTGTACTACAGATCGATCAATACACGAGAAAAAAGGGGATTTTTACTCATATGCAAAATTTTGAAGAGCTGTTTTAAGTAGAAGAACTATTTACGGATTTAACATTCCGTATGACAATTTATGACTCATTCAAAATCATCTGCTTAATTTTCACTGCTTTTTCAAAATGATCAAGTTGATGAGTTTTAATCCACCATTCTGCAACGTGCATTAACGTTTCAGGATCATCATTCTTATTAGCGAAAAAAGCATAAAAAGACAGCCCTACATTTTCGCCTTTCTGAGCAATTTTCTGTTCACAAATTCTGATGATTTTTGCTTTTAATTCAGTGTGCATTCTGTTCTCTGGCAATTTTTGAGTAGGTGAGTTTGAAATTTTAAAATAAATATGAATTGTATCGATATCACAAATTATAAGATATTCATCTGTTTATCTTATTGGTCTTAATGCAGTTAATAAGATTATAAATAGACATCTTAGATAAGTGTGAGCAATTTCATTATTTCAAAAGAGAAAATAAAAATGTGCACAAGATGGCTAGGGGTGATGATTGATAAAAAACACCATTCGTAACAATGCGTATGGTATTTATTGCAAATTGCAGTTTTCGCATTAAATATTATCTTAATTGTATATAACTAAGGTACAGCTAGAACATAGATTTGCTACTGTGTTCATGATTTTAAAATTCGTTATAAAGCAATATTTTCTTTTTAGATGAATCATTAATCAAGAGGGCGTAAAAATGACAGACAATACATTAGATAATTTAAAACAAAAGGCTTCTGAAGTAGGTGAGGATTTAAAATTTAAGGCAAAAGAAGCGCAACTTCAAGGTGAAAAAGCCGTTGATGATTTGAAGCATTCTGCTTCAGAAGCAAAATTAGCAGGTGAAGAAAAATTAACTGATCTGAAAAGAGATGCTCAGGATAGTAGTGCTGATAATAAGGCAGTATTGGATGACAAACTGAGCGCTGTCAAAGATAAAGCCGCGGCATTACAGGATCAGGCGAGTGAAAAGTTAGATCAGCTGAAAACAGAGGCCAGTCATAAACTTGATGAGGCAAAGTTAAAAGCTGCTGAATTAAAAAATGAAGCTGCTGCAAAAATTGATGATTTAAAAGTACATGCAACAGAAAAATTTGATGAAATTAAGAAAAAGGCGACAGATACACTGAATAGCTTAAAAGGTGATAAAACTGATAAGGGCTAATTCTCAACTTTTTAGATGCTAGAAAGATGAAAAGCTTTTAATTCAGATGTTTTTAGAACAATGCCGATTTGGTTGATGACTAAATCGGCATTGTCATTTTTAGATTTGTTCAGCATGATGATTCTAATCAAAAGCTGTGAACAGCTAAAAGTTCAAGCTAAATCTATTTTTCTCTAGTATAATTTTAGTTCAAGTTAAGTAAGATGACGTATATTTGGCTACAATTGCATTTCTTCAACAGATTTCAATTTTATTTGAATATAAAATAAATAATTAAGAAGAAAATTAAGGTTTTAAATCAATAAAAGGGGGAAATATGAGTGACTCAAAATTAGATAAATCAGAAGACTTGAATGATAAAGCCTCGAATCCGATGGATGAATTAAAACGCCTTATTGAAGAATCTAAACCAAAAGAACCAGAACCAGAATCTGAAGAAATGAATGAAAAACTAAGTGAAGACTTTAAAGCCAAGGCTGAACAAGCTGTGGCAAAAAGTGATATTGCAATTAGTGATTTTAGATTGAAATTTGCTGATACGTTAAAACGCCTTAAAAAAGATAACGAAAAATAAATAGCAGTCTTCTTATTCTGAATCAGTAGGATTTATTCTCTCTGTACTTTCAAAGCAAGTATTTAAGAAAGTGATTGATGTACAAATCTCTTTGGAATACATGTATTTTCAATACAACATCATTTGATTAAGCCTAAATGACTTAGCTTAATCAATGCTATTTACACTTTTTGATTTTTGAACAGAATTATATTTTTCTTCATCTTTTATAAAATTACAAACTAATCTAATTCTATCTGGCTTATTGATCTTTATTGATCCATTCAATTTTCTTCACCTGATTATTTACCACTGTCACGGTATAGACCGTATTTTCAATTTGATAAAGATAATCCATCGCCATATAGCGATTTTTGCCTTGTTTCCATTCATACGAATTCATGGAAAGAGGTGATTGATCCATGCGTGTGACGAGTTCAGTATAACTGTCGCCAACAGAGACCAATTGACCCGTTGGTGTTCTTAGCGTAGTGGTTTGATTCGCTGCAATTGCAATACTAGACAGGGAAAGCGAGAGCATTAAAGCTAAAATGTACTTCATATCAAAAGCCTTTATTATTCTAAAAAGTGATAAAAATGATGCTGTACTCTTGTTACTATAACTGAACTATAGAAATGCTTTTGTATCTAAAATATTAAAGCCTATTGTATAAAAAGCTGATTTATACTGATATAAGATGTCTCAAAACCCTACGATAAAAATGAATAATTAAAATGAGGAACGCATGATGACGATTTTGATTATCGTAATTTTATTGATTGCTTTAGCGATTTGGATGAGGCGATTTTCAAAAAAATCTCAAGCATTAATGGATAGGGTAAAACGATATGCGGTATAGCATGGCAAACTTCCTGCTGATGAAGTCGAGCAAATGTTTATGCATGATGGATTCATACAATGGTTTTCAAAGAGTATGAAGAAGGAAGGCAATCAAAAATTCAATGATGATACCGTAGTAGAAATTTACGGTAAAAAGTTAATGGAATATTATTATGAGCAATACAATCCGCATTTAGCAAAACACAATAAAATCCCAGATCCATTTTCACAGAGGGGACAGTCTGAAGTATCAACTGTTCAAATGAATTCATCATCTATAGCACCATTTGGTACACAGCAACCATTTATATCCAATCCTATAGAAAAGCTTCCTGATCCTTTTCCTCAAGAAGAGAAACAGTATTATCAAGATATTGATGTAAATGCAGAACGTGAACTCCTTTTAATACTTTTACATCATATTGGAACACCTTGATTCGCTAAAGAAGAAGCGATTAAGCAATTAACTACATTTGCTTTGGAGTATTCAGATTTACAGTCGGCACAATATTTAGGTGATTTTTATCAAACTGGAAAATATGTAGATCAAGATTCTGAAAAAGCAAAATCATTTTATGAATGGGTAGGAAAGTTGAAGCAAAAATAAAAGGGATAAGTTTTGGCTTTAAAATTCAACCAAATCACTTGAATTTATATCGACATTCAAAAAGCTTGATCGAACTTTACTTAACCTTGAGGCAATTTACGGCTAAACTATCAGAATTAGCTGTATATCCATATTTGGAGTAATTTTATGTCTTGGCTTTCTTCGCTTAAATCTGTTTTTTCACCTGCTCTGGAGGTGAACGAGGAAGAAATCCAGAATGTGCTACAAGGCTATATTTTGCCGAATTCAAACAATGCACTGAAAGATCGGATTACTCAAGTTAATGTGGAAGGGCGTGTTCTTCAAATCAGCATTAATACGTTTCCTAAAGAAGCAGATCAACTGCAACAAATTCATGATGATCTTGCCAGTGCTTTGGAAAAATGTGGCATTCAAGAATTGAATATGCACGTGATTCAACAAAAAATTCAGCATGATAAATCGTGCTCGAATCCAGATCACAACCATAGCAATGATTCAGCGCATAATCATTCTGAACATGCTAAAGCAAGCTGTTCAAGTCAACCTAAAACTGAGACTACGAAAAATACAAAGCATCCATTACCACCTGTGGTTGATGCTTCAGAACAAGCACCCAAAACTGAAACTCCGCCTGAAACAGATCCGAATAACCCACCAATCCAAAAAGCAGCGCCTCAACAACGAGATGTACCTAAACATCCACGTATCCAAAATGTGATTGTTATTTCTTCTGGTAAAGGTGGTGTAGGTAAGTCGACCACTACAGTGAATATTGCTTTGGCATTGCAAAAACTGGGTTTAAAAGTGGGGGTCTTGGATGCTGATATTTATGGACCAAGTATTCCAACAATGTTGGGTAATGCAGGAAAAACACCAAAAATTGAAGCAGAAAACTTCGTACCACTGGATGCTTATGGTATGGCTGTTTTGTCAATTGGGCATTTAATTGGTCAAGACAATACGCCTGTTGCATGGCGTGGACCCAAGGCAACAGGTGCACTCATGCAATTGTTTAATCAAACTTTATGGCCTGACCTAGATGTATTGGTCATTGATATGCCACCAGGTACAGGGGACATTCAGTTGACCCTTGCACAACGTATTCCTGTAACAGGTGCTGTAATTGTCACAACCCCACAGAATGTCGCATTGATGGATGCAGTGAAAGGCATTGAACTGTTTAATAAAGTACAAATTCCAGTGATGGGCGTCATTGAAAATATGTCTACACACATTTGTTCGAACTGTGGTCATGAAGAGCAAATTTTTGGTATAGGTGGTGGTGATCAGCTTTCTGAACAATACAACATTCCGTTATTGGGTCGTTTACCTTTGAATGTGAGCATTCGTGAAAATGCAGATGCAGGTAAACCTTCTGTAATTGCAGGGGATGATGTTGCAGAAAGCTATATCGCAATTGCTGAAAAAATTGCAGCACAATTACCTAAAGCTGAAAAAGATCAAAGCCGAATTTTTTAATCGTTTGATCAAAACTTTCTGACAGCTTTAGATCACTTAGGTCTGTTGATAAAAGTCCTTCTTTAAAAGAGGGGCTTTTGAGGAATATAAGAATGAAACATCTAAATATATTGAATAATAAAATCTTTATGAGTTTAACCAATACATCCAATGGTGATGTGAATGGAGCGACGCGTTTTTACTATACTCAAAAAGCGAAAGTAATTACTGCACGCTATGAAGGTGGTGTGGTTCAGGTTGGTTCGATTATTGGGCAAATGCTCACAGAGAGTACGTTTGAAATTTGCTACCAACATTTGACTATTTCTGGTGAGCTAAGAACAGGACAATGTAAGACTAGAATTGAATTACTTGAAAATGATATGATTAAATTAATAGAAGAATGGCAATGGTTGAATGGCGACTTATCGACAGGATATTCTGAATTGATTGAGGTGGTTTTAAACTAAATTTTCTTGATATTATATTTCGTTGCTCTGGCGACTTCTCCAGCGTTTAACCACACTCCAACGCCAGTAAAGACGGGTCAAAACAAAGAATAAAATGGCAAAAATTAAGGCTTCAATAAATAAACCTGTGGCTAAAATTTTAGCTAAACTAAAATCAATATGCCCATGACCAAAATTTTTAATCCAATGCATAATTTGGTGAAAAACACCCAGTAACATATCTTTATTAATCATATTGACATGATAAATTTTGGAACCAATCCAAAATGCAAAAATAAGAATCGGAACAATCGTGAAAGGATTCATAATCCAAGCAAGTAATAGCCCGATTGGTAAATTAGCTTCAAATAGTAAAACAGT
The DNA here is from genome assembly GCF_002135415.1 of Acinetobacter sp. ANC 3832. GTDB lineage: Bacteria > Pseudomonadota > Gammaproteobacteria > Pseudomonadales > Moraxellaceae > Acinetobacter. Next base: position 160,073 of record NZ_NEGJ01000007.1, on the reverse strand, counting down.
CAGAACAATCAATATACTATGTAAGGGAATCGGTAAAATTCCCCAAAAAGTACCAATGAACATGGCTTTGGAAATAGACTTACGATTGACATACCAAAGCTGAGGACTTAAGGCTTTGTTGCCAAAAATCTTCATTATTTTCATATTATTGACTTGCTCAGGTGAAGGAAGCCAAGATTGAAAAAAGCGCTTTGCCATAAGTAATGTATTTATCGAATGTAAGAGTATTGTGCCTGAATGTCTATAAAAACGACAGTGCTTCTCGATATTCAGGAGGTACACTGGTGTTATAAGCATTGATAATAAAGAAATATGCTGAAATTTAGCTTAAATCAAAACCAGCTATTTTATTTTTAAATATTGAGCAACATCTATTCTAGATTTAATCATTTTTAATGGTGTGACTCATGCACACGCATATTGTAATGTGGATCATATCATTTAGATCGATCGGGTTGCTGTGAGTTGTACTGTAGACATTGTAAGGCTTGCTTCTCGTAAAGTGATAATTTTGAAGGGTGAAAATACCTTATCAAAATTTAGAGTGTGGAGAGATTTATAAGACATTGAAAATATTGATTAAAGATTAAACCATGTAATATCTGTGACCCAATGGTACAGTTATATTATATGTGTTTAATTTTTATTAAGTAATTGATTTTTAATGATAAATTTTAAATATTTTTATTTTTTATATGTTGTCTTACAATTAAATTTTTGCCAAGCCACTTAAACTGATTTAATCTGCGCTCAATTACATGGTGAGGTCATTTAATGATTTCATGGTTTTTTATCGGTTTGGTGATGGCAATACTTTTGACGCCAGGACCGACCAATACGCTTTTAGCATCTTCCGGTATACAAGTCGGTATACGTAAATCTTTGCAACTTATTCCTGCCGAAGCATTTGGTTATTTAATTTCTATTACAATTTGGGGTGTCATTATTGGGACAGTCTCAAAGCAATTTCCAATTATCCCAACCATTCTTAAATTATTTAGTGCGGGATATATCCTGTTTTTAGCATTGAAACTTTGGCGAACAGCATCGAAAGAAGAAAACTTTAACCAAGCGACCATTCGAGCAAGAGAATTATTTGTTGCCACGTTGCTTAATCCTAAAGCTTTACTTTTTGCTTCGGCTATTTTTCCAAATTATGTTTGGCACAATGTATCGGCATACACATCGCATATGCTGGTTTTCTTATTACTTATTGTTCCTATCGCCTTTTTTTGGACATTTATTGGGGCTGTTTTATCCAACAATAAAGTCAGTTGGTTGAATCAATATAATTTACAGAAAACAGCCTCATTGGTACTTGTAAGCTTCTCTATTCCACTGAGTTATTCTGCGATTGTAAATTTGTAGCTCACATACATTAGATGTTCGATCTACAAATTTTGAACTTAGCATTAGATCATTATCTATGGGTCAACATTTAGAGTGTTGAGTATTGTTTTGGCGCTAATCATTTCCTTAGATGCTCTTTTCAGTTAAAGTACAGCGCAATAAAAGCTTTTACTTATTTTGGATATTATTCTAATGGCTATTAAATCTGATCGTTGGATTCGTGAAATGAGCGAAAAACACGGCATGATCGAACCCTATGCGGCGAATCAAGTTCGTGTGAATGAACAAGGTGAAAAAATCGTCTCTTATGGTGTTTCAAGTTACGGTTATGATGTTCGTTGCGCGCCTGAGTTTAAAGTTTTTACCAATGTACATTCTGTCATTGTTGACCCTAAAAACTTCGATGATAAAAGCTTTATCGATATTCAGTCAGATGTCTGTATTATTCCACCAAACTCATTTGCTTTAGCGCGTACAGTTGAATATTTCCGCATTCCACGTAATGTGTTGACAATCTGCTTAGGAAAATCGACTTATGCACGTTGCGGTATTATTGTAAATGTAACGCCACTTGAGCCAGAGTGGGAAGGTCATGTGACTTTGGAATTTTCAAATACAACCAATCTTCCTGCGCGTATTTATGCAGGTGAAGGTGTTGCACAAATGTTGTTCTTTGAGTCAGATGAAGTATGTGAAACATCTTATAAAGACCGTGGTGGTAAATACCAAGGTCAAACTGGTGTGACTTTACCAAAAGCGTGAAGTTAGACTAAGAATGAAAGCAAGCGATTGAGCTTGCTTTTTTATGCATATTTTTTAAGTGAAATTGAAGTTGATGCTGAATAAAAGACTTCTATAGAAAGTTAAGATTAAGTGATTTTGAATAATTATATTTAGTTTCTAAAGCATAAGGGAATAAAACTCATTATAAAAGAGATTTTAAATACAAGAATCTGGTTAATTGTGATTTATTTTACATAATTATTAAATATTTATATTTTGTTTGTTAGTTGATTTTATTTGATTATTTTTATTGTTTAATTTTATTTAAAAGTCTTTGTTTTTTATCGGGAAATAATAATATTTATTTGGTTTGGTTATTATAAATGCTATAAGAAACTGAACAGCAACTCTAAAACCATTTAATTGTTTATTATATAGTCAATGTGATTTTGTTATATTTTTATTTTAAGTCGAAAATTAAATTTAGAGTTCGAATGGGAAATAAAATTAAAGCTTTGCTAAGGATGGGAGAGTATTTATGCTCCAGTTGAAATATTTAAATGTTGCATTATTAACACTCAGTAGTTTGAGTATGAGTTCTTCATTTGCAGTAACATTAAAAGCGATGACCGATGAGCAATTATCTAATACCACAGGTCAGGCTTTAATGAGCTTGTCTTATATTGCACCCACAGATCAATCTAATCCCATGAAGAATATTACAGGAGCTAACAATATTGGTTTCTATAAACTGGGTCTTGAAGCAAAATTAGAATTGAATGCTAATATTAGAAATTTGCAACTGGGGTGTGGTGGTACCAATGGAGCAGGTGCTTGTGATATTGATATTAAAAATTTATCTTTAAGCGGATTACCTACATCAAATGATGTGAGTGGTAGCCCACTTTATGTTGATGGTCGATCCTCAACTAGTGCTGAATTAACGAATCCTTTTATGGAGTTTGCAATTGCTAATCCAAATTCAGCTTCGACACGAGAAATTAAAGGATTGCGGTTTAGTGCAGAGAAAATTAATGCACTTTTAACAGCAGGTGTAGCCAATAATGAAACAGTATCAACAACGGATGGTATTCAACGGTTAAGCGGATTTATGCAAATTGCAGCGACTAGTGGAAGTGTAAATACAGCAACGGGAACATTTGGTAAAAGCACTAATGAAATAATTAAAGGTAATATTAAAGTTTTGGGGTTAATTGATTCAACATTTTCTAGTCTACCAGCTGATGCGCAAACATCAGGGATTACTCTGCCTTCAATGCATGTCGGCTTTAGCACACCAGATTTTCAGGTCAATGGTATTCGACAGTCCAGTGCAATTATCAGTGGAATTAATGTTTCTTTAGGTAGTATTCCACTAGATGCAGGTCCGAACAACCAGTTGGCTGTATCACTTAATCCATCTATTTTAGGTATTGATTATGCAAGGGTTAAACTAAAAACAGGTTCTGCTGTTAAAAATTTGAATTTGAGTGTTGATTTTGCACAAAGTTTAAGCATGATTCATAATATACCGTTAACAGGAACAGGCGGATATTTATCTTTACAAGATATGGCGCTAATTTGGCCTGGTGCAACTGTGGCGTCTGGGGATATAGGTAAGACTGCACTCAGTCAGATGGGTTTAGGAACAGATATTGCACAAAAAGGTTGGTGGATGTCTTTTGCTGATCCTGTACAGTTAGGGGAGCTAAAGGCAGTTAATCCTGTTGATATTAGTTCTGTTTATGGTCAAGTCGCAAGTTTAATGAATGCTGAGTTGGCAAATGCTAGTCAGACAATAAATCTTGGATTAAAAGAAGCACTGGATGCGCTGACAAATAGTGTAATAGAAACACCAAAAGCATTGGTTGTGGACTTAAATAAAGCTACTAATCCATTGTTGGGTGGAACACCAGCTAAAATTTTGTTGCAGAACTTACAGCTTGCCAATCAGAAAGTTGTTTCAAATTGCTATGGCTCCTTAAAATTTTGCTAAGCCTAAAATTAAGCTTTATATTTTTAAAAGTGGTGTAAGCCACTTTTTTATTTGGAGTTAAACATGGATATATCTATTTAATTTATCTAATTAAAATATAAAGATAGATTTTAGATGCCTTTGAATTTACAAAAATCATCGGTATAAAATAAAAAATATGATAAATTAATCACAATAATATGTTCTATTGATAACAAAAAATGAACTTTAAACAGTTATTTATTTAAATTTGGAAAGAATTTAAGTAATTGTTTAAAACAATAGAATTGGACTTTTCTTGAGCATAATCTACGGATTAGGAGCTGTTCATGTTTAAATTTAAACCTCTTGTTTTTGCTTTGTTAGCAATAAATAGCCTTGTCGTTACATCTGCATTTGCGGCATCAACTCTGCAAAGTATGAGTGATGAGCAATTATCTGATACTACTGGGCAAGCGCTTATGAATTTATCTTATATTGCGCCTACTGATACTAATAACTTGATGAGTAAATACAGTTCAGATAAAAATATCGGTTTTTATAAGCTAGGTTTAGAAGCAACAATGGACTTGAATGCTAATATTAAAAATTTACAATTAGGTTGTGGTGGGGTAAACGGTGCCGGTGCATGCGATATTGATATCAAAAATTTATCTTTAAGTGGTTTACCAACATCTAGTGATGTAAATGGAAATCCTATTTATGCTGATGGTCGACCTGCGACTAGTGCTCAATTAACAAATCCATTTATGGAGTTTGCCGTTAAAAATCCTGGGCAAGCATCAACTAGAGAAATAGTTGGTTTACGGTTTAGTGCCGAAAAAATTAGTGGTTTACTAAGTGCGGGTTTAACAAATGCAAGCACTCCGTCATCGTCTGATGGTATTCAAACACTTAGTGGATTCATGAGAATTGCACAGACTACAGGTGAGGTGGATACCATGGGAGGAAGCTTTGGTAAGACTGTCGATCAGTCAATTGGTGGGAATATTAGCTTGAAATTGCTAGGTGGTCTTCTGGGAACATATAATCAATGGATTCAGAGCTATCCAAATAAGGAAAATGCGGGGCTTGGTCCTTCTGGTGGTGATGTGACAACGGGTATTACAATTCCTGAGTTAAAAGGTATTGGATTTACCTTACCTGCATTTCAGGTGAATGGGAATCGATTGACTGCTGCTATAGCACAAAACATTATGCTGACATTGCCGAGTATTTCTTTAGCTAAACCAACAAATTGTAATAGTGCAGTTACCAATTGTAGTCAGTGGGATAATGATCTATTGATGGTAAATATTCGTAGTCAAAGTGATCATACAAAGCAAGATTGTGTTCTGGGATTAGTGTGTGATGCAAAATTTAAAATGGGGGCAGGTTCAACTTTGAGTAATTTGAACCTAAATGTAACTTTTAATCAGGCTCTGAGCATGTTTCATAATATTCCATTGAATGGTACAGGTGGATATTTGAGCTTGCAACAAATGGCGCTTTTATGGCCTGGAAACTATGTGGATTCTAGTGATACTTCTGGTAAAACCCTTGCTCAGATGAGTCAGACAGATGTTGCTCAAAAGGGGTGGTGGATGTCATTTGCTGATCCTGTACAATTGGGTTATTTAAAAGGTGGAGATAAAGTAGATATTACTCCTGTATTGCCACAGGTTGCTGCTCTAATTACGAAACAATTAGGTGATAATCCGATTGATTTGGGAACAGGGGATGGTCTTAATGCTATATTTAATGCGCCAATTACTAAAGTTATGAATATTGATATTGGTCCTTATACGGCAGCAAACCCTGCACGTTTAACTTTGCAAAATTTAAAATTAGCAAATCAAGAGGTTGCTGCAAATTGTTATGGAAGCTTAAAATTCTGTTAATTTAATTAACCAAGAGATAGATTTAAATTAATTGGTTTTAATTGATTAAGGTCTCGCTTATCGGAAAGTTAGGCATTTAACAAACTATCTTTTGCCTTGGTAAAAAGAATTGCATATTATAAATTGTGATAGATATAACAGAACTGCATAGACAAAGGAAAGTCGTGAAGCAGTTTATTTGGAAATATAGAAATAAAATAAATATGGTGCGGAGCATCGTATAACACAGGAAGGTCAAAGATGACTACACTCAATTATACGGTAAAATTTCAAAAAACCGTTTTAGCGAGTTTTATTGGTTTATGTTTAAGCCAATCTTGCTTTGCGCTTGAAGTATTGTCAGATGCTAGTTTAAGCGATACAACAGGTGAGGGCATTGCTTTACTCCCTCAAGATGCCTATATGGTATTTCGTGGCTATGGTGCAAATGAAACCAAAGCTACTTTATTTAGTGATCGTACCAATGATACAGGTTATATACATTATATTCCTGTGGGACCATTATCTGCTGCATCACAAGATACAAATAAAGATGGTAAAGTTGATGCTTCAGATCACTCTGTGGGTAAAGCTGATATATATTTATATGGCTTAGCACTTTCTAAATCTGATGGTAATAGTAATAGCCGTTTAGCAAGCACTGAGGCAGATGCGCAAATAAAAAGTTGGGGTACAGCTGAAAATCCGTGGTTGTTAAAAGTAGGTACACAAACGAATGTACCTAGCTTTGATCCAGCGCAAGCGGCATGTACTGCAACAGATACTGCCTGTCAAATTTCATATTTTGCTTTAGAAGCACCGCTTTATAATACAACATTACCTACTGACTCAAGCAAGGGTGCAGATGCTTATAACTTAAAATTAGCGACTTGGGCAGATGCTTTAGTATTAGATCAGAGTAAGCTTGATAGTTCGTCTGATTTATATACTTTGGGGCAAAATGCTGGTGGTGCAAGTGATTCAGCTCGAGCAAATAGGTTGCGTTTACAAGCAATTTGGAATGGCTTTAGTATTAATGGTAGTCGAATTCAACTCTTTCAGACTTTAGGTGGCGCAACAAATACTGGTGGAATGAGCGCTTTTTATAATAATACCCTTGGTGCGTCGGGTGTTATACGTTTGAATAGTGGTGATGCTCAAAATGTGCGTGCAGTAAGTACTAATAATACATCGAGAAGTACTTCAGCTTGGAGTACGATTCATAATGGTTCTTTGGCTGGTTTTAATACCGTAACTGGTACTTCGACAGGTGCTGATTGTAATAATACAACAGCAAGCTTAGCACCGAATTATTCAGGTATAGGTTGTCAATATCAGGTTCAAAAAAGAACAACAACGGATACAGCGACGCAAGTATCTTCAGTAAATACAAATAAAATTTTGCGCTTGAGTACTCGAGAGACAGCAGACAATCCTAATCTTTTATATACACCCGCTATAAATGGTGGCGGTGCACCAAGTTTTGATGCGAATGAAGGTGTCTATATTTATAATTTAAATACTAATTTGGTGTTAGGCTCAAGTTATCAACCGCTTATTTTAGGCTCTGATGGTAAAAATTTCAGCTTGGAAGTCGCACGTATTCCAAATAAACCAGAGGTATATAAGAAAATTTATACAGATTATTCTGGAAGTGATAGTTCCTATTTAGGTTCAACATGTAATGTCTATAAGTGTGGTAATAATGGTATAGCAGGTTACCAAGGCAATAATGCAACACATAGCAGTATTACTATTGGTTCAACCAACTATGATCCAGTGAATAATATACTTACCGCATATAGTGGTGAGGGTGCAGTAGGAGTTTCATTTGGTGCCTTAAATGGAACTCAAACTCAAACGACAAATTATGTTGATTTACAATATCAACAACGTAAACAAAATGATCGTACATGGTTATATGGTTGCGGAGGATTTTGGGGAGCTTGTAGTACAGGGACGATAAGTGATTGGGTATATGTAAATAATGTAAATGGAAGTACCACTGCAACACAAAATCAAAAACCTATTCCAGGAGGGTGTACTGGTACCTCTATTGGAGGATGTAGTGGTACAGCACCATCTGCAAATGATTTACCAACACAAACCAATAGGACGTGGGCAACTTCACTTGCTGTTTGGATTAACGGAATTTCAAACTCAACTGTACAAAATTTTGTGGGAATAACCCCTACTGTAGCACCAGCGGCACCAAATAATATTACAGGTGCAGCATTGAATAATTTAGGTTCAGCTGCGATTGATGGTTTATTAATTCAACATATGAAAATTACAACTAAAGGTCTATAGGTTAGGGAGAATATAAATGAGAAAAAAAATGCTTCCTATTTTAATAGGGTTATTAAGTTTTCATGTGGCGGCTATGGAACCTTTAACTGATCAGGATTTGCAAGAAGTGCAGGGACAGGCTGGTGCAGATATATCTTTAAAATTGTCATTAAATCAAAAAAATGATGGTACTTTTGATAATACACTTTGTAGTGCTGTGGAGTTTTGCCGTATTGGTTTATCTGTGAATAAACGTTTCGTTACTATGGGAGCTGGTGATACTAATAATATTTTTACAGTTGCAAATAGCGATTCAGGTCATAAGTTGTGGGTGGTATTGAAGGGCATACAGGGAACCATTGAGATTCAAAAATTAGGCTTGGATGGCATTGATTTGATGTATAGCAAAAAGGGAACAGCAACAGGTGAAATAGTTTTAAAACCTGCTATACAACTGAGTTATACAGCCTCATCACCTATCAAAATTCATAATTTTGGTTTTAGTGCGCTATCTATTGAACAAGATAGTTTTAATAGTACGTCTACTTTGGAAGGTGTAGGTCCGACAGCGAATGATTATGGATATCTTAAAAAGTCAGTTTATTCGGATATTACAGATGTAGCATCAGGGAAAGTTGCAACAGCTTCGCTGTATGATCGTGGTAAGGAAACTGGATTTACTGGACTTATGATGAATGGAAATCTTGCCTTAAATGGAAAGATTATGGTTTTTGGTTGTGATGGTTCACATCCTCGTTGCTAATCAAGCAGGCATTGGAAGCATAGAGCCAAATTAAGGATAAAATAATGAAACAGAATATAAAAAAAACAAAGATTTTTTTTCTATCGACACTCATGTTGAGTATGTATTCGTATTTGCCATCGGCTTATGCTTTAGAAGAGATGTCTGAAAGTGATATGCGTGCTATAGATGGGCAAGATGGTATTACAGCAGCAATTACGTATTCAAATGTTAAAATTGATCAGGTCAGTTGGATTGATCAGTCTGGTAATTCAGTTGGTACAGGAGAGCAATCACTTAAAGCATCAATTAATGGAATAGATATATCACGTGGGGCTTTAGATGCCAGTAAAAACTTAGGTGTGCAAGCAACTTTTGATGTATTTACTGCAAATGGTAAGCCAGGTGTTGGTTTAAATGTAAATACTGTTTTAGGTAAAATTACGACCAATAGTATTAAAGTTTGTAATAATAGTGCGACTTGTAATACAGCGGATACTGCAAACCCTTCAATAGGTTCATTATCAGTTGAAGCCTATGACCCAATAAAATTTAATTTAGTGACTTCGAATGGTCTGTTTTCAAAAAATGACCCCGCTTATCTAGATTTTAGCGTACAAAATATGAATGTGGGATTAAGCCAGAAACAGACCAGTACAGTATCGAATACCTTACAAATGAAAAATTTTAATTTTAATTTTAAAGGTTTTGGTAATATGTATATTGACTCAGCTGGAGGGTTATCACTATCTAGTGGTACAGTCGGAACAGGTGGGTATGCAGACTTTATTCGTACTGAAAATCAACGTCCTGGTTTGAATTTAGAGTTTGCAATAAATAATAAAGGTCTTCTTCAGGCTGGAGCAAATGGTCGTCTGGTTAACGGTATTGTTCAGTTAGGTGTTTCTGATATAAATTCAAGTTTATTGGGGAATGCAGGCCGTACTGGATCACCAACGAATAATTCTATTGTAGGCTCGACAGGTGTCAAACTTAAAATCACAGGTGAATTCACCAATGATTTAGATGTGAAAAATGGCCTGATTACTGCAGATAAAGCGACCACCTTAGAGTTAAGTAATGGTGGTGCTTTTGGTTATGGTTTTAGATTTGAAAATATTACACCGCTAGTTACACGAACAGGCTTAACAGGCTCTGAAACAGGAGACGTTGCCTTATCAACTGCTCGCGGTGGTTTAGATATGGATGGTATATATCTGAATTTAGTTGATAGTAATCTGCTCAAACTCCCAGAAAATAAGAATCTTACAGGGGTAAGCTTAGGTGGGGCGAATAAGTTAGCAACGCTTTCAGACTTTGATCAAATTATTGCAGCAACAGCAGCGGGCGCGACTAATCCAAATAGTGCTGTTCTTGCATTAAGAGGTGTAAATTTTGCTGCTCTGTCTAGGCGTGGTCAATTTATTGCAACACCAGATGTAACTGATGCGAGTAAGTTACCATCTTCTACCCCTTCTAAGTGGGGCTTAGGTTTACCAATTTATAATCTAAATGCCAATGTTGCATTTTATGGAAAACAATCAAGCGGATTGGTAGATAAAATTATTAGCAAGAATAATGTAGGTAGTGATGTATATGCTCCTACAGTTACAGGTATTACAGGTTCTGAGCGTATCGGGTTTAGTGCTGCATTAAGTACCCAAGGCGTGAGTACTGATGGGACAAAATCGACCTCGATTATGTTGATTGATGGTGGTGATAACACCAATTACAATCAAGCAGGTTCAATTAAGTCGACACCAACAGATTACTATATTGGTTTAAGAAATATTGATATGTTACTGAATGGGTATGGTTCAATAGGGCTTGAAAATGGGCAATTGAATGTAAGTATGCCTAGTTTGAAAATGATTATTGCAGCTCAATTGGCAGCTGGTTATTTACCTGGTGCAAAATATAAAACGTGCCCAACTACAGGAGGCTGTTATGCGCCTTCAAATGGTTTTACAACCAATAATGATGTTTTAGCTGGATTGAAAATTAAATTAAATGGTGGTATTAACTTTGCTTTGGTACCTAGAGCGCTTTTAACTGATCAAAGTCAGTTGGTTAATGGTACTAATGCACTCAATGTTGTTGGGCTTATGAATCTTAATTCTAGCCAACCTCTAAATAATGTTTTACAACTTTCAGACCCAGATGGGTCTACAATAGGTTTAGATAATCTTTCTGGTGCTGTTGGATTTGATAATAGTATTGCAATTAATAAAGATAATGTTGGGTTTAATTTTAGTTTTATTTTTAATCCAGATAAGAGTAAAGAAGGTGTGTTTAGAGCGCGTGATTTAAATCTATATCCTGCTACGACAACTGGTGGTGTTACAACGGTTGGAAATCCACAGCGCTTAGGTGAAATTGCGATTACTGGTGGACGCTTAAATTCTAGTATGTCTATTATTCCGCGTGATACGTCATTTAATTTTAATTAGTAGATGGCATCTTGCATAGCTATGAAGAATCCCCCTATTTCTATTATTTAATGAAAATAGAGTAGTCCTAGATAAGCAGTCTTTTGGTTTTATTAAAAAATCCCGCTTAAAGCGGGATTTTTTATGACTCAATTTACAGATTATTTTGCAAATTTAGCCATTAATTCTTCTTTGCTAATATTCACAGATTCCGCATCAGTACGACCTTTATATTCAAAAGTACCTGCATCCAAACCTTTTTCACCAATCACAATACGGTGTGGAATACCTGTCAATTCAAGATCAGAGAATTTAACCCCAGGGCGCTCGTTACGATCATCAAGTAATACATCAAAACCTTGTGCTTGAAGTTCAGCATATAAGCTTTCCGCAGCTTCAACTGTACGCGGTGATTTGTGTGCATTCATTGGAACAATCGCAATATCAAATGGTGCAATTGCTGCAGGCCAAATAATACCTTTATCATCAAAGTTCTGTTCAATTGCTGATGCAACAACACGGGTTACGCCAATACCATAACAACCCATTGTAACGGTTTGTGGTTTACCATCATCACCTAAGACTTTACAGCCTAAAGCTTCAGAATATTTTTGACCCAATTGGAAAATATGACCGACTTCAATACCGCGTTTAATTTGAAGTGTGCCTTTGCCATCTGGAGATGGATCGCCTTCAACCACGTTACGTAGATCATAAACTTCCGTAAATTGTGCATCACGTTCCCAGTTAATTCCTGTTGCATGCTGATCAACAAGGTTTGCACCCGCAACAAAATCAGAAAGAACAGAGGCTGCACGGTCAATAATCACAGTTAAGCCTTTTTCAACTAAACCTTGAGGACCGCAGAAACCAGCCGTTAAACCATTTTCTTGTAATTGAGCTTCTGTTGCGAACTCTAATGGTGATGCAATTAAGGAATGTTTTTCAGCTTTAATTTCATTCAGTTCATGGTCGCCACGTAGGAATAAAGCAACAACAGGGACTTTGCCTTTTTCATTGGCAATACCTTGAACCAATAATGCTTTTACAGATTGCGCCGGATCTGTATTTAAGAATGCAGAAACATCAGTAATGGTTTTTTGATTTGGTGTATCTACAATTTTAAGTTCTTGAGTAGGTGCAGCACGTTCGCCAACCAAGAGTGCTTCAGCTTTTTCAACATTTGCTGCGTATTCAGATTCAGTTGAAAAAACGATGTCGTCTTCACCACTTGAAGCCAAAACGTGGAATTCATGAGAACCTGAGCCACCAATTGAACCTGTATCCGCTTGTACTGGACGGAAGTTTAAGCCCAAGCGAGTGAAGATACGACAATACGTGTCATACATGACATCATAGGTTTCTTGTAATGATTCTTGATCAATATGGAAAGAATAAGCATCTTTCATAATGAATTCACGAGAACGCATTACGCCAAAACGTGGACGAATTTCGTCACGGAATTTGGTTTGGATTTGATAGAAATTGATTGGTAATTGCTTATAACTTTTTAATTCATTACGTGCAAGATCGGTAATCACTTCTTCGTGGGTTGGACCAAGAACAAAATCATTGTTATGACGATCTTTAAAACGTAAAAGTTCAGGACCGTATTGTACAAAACGACCAGATTCTTCCCAAAGGCTTGCGGGTTGAGTCACAGGCATGAATACTTCAAGTGAACCTGCACGATTCATTTCTTCACGTACAATCGCTTCCACTTTATTTAGCACACGTACACCCATCGGCAACCAAGTGTATAAACCTGAAGCCAATTTACGAATCATCCCCGCACGTAACATAAGTTGATGTGAAATAACCTCAGCATCACTTGGGGTTTCTCTTAACGTTGCAAATAAAAAGCGACTCGCGCGCATGGAAACTGTCCTATTATTTTGAGCAATAAAGTTGAGATTATACGTTAAAAAAATGTAGCTCACATTTGATAATGTTAACTACATTTAAAATATTGGAATTAAGTCGTGATTTTTTGGAATTGTCGCATCATAAAGTTTTTGAAATCATCTAAATAAGTAAAAATCACAGGAACAACAACTAAAGTGAGTAGAGTGGATGTAATCACGCCACCAATTACCGCATGTGCCATCGGTGCACTTTGTTCACCACCTTCACCCATTCCTAATGCTAAAGGTACCATTCCCATCACCATTGCACTGGTGGTCATTAAAATGGGGCGTAAGCGGGTCGTACCTGCTTGAATGATGGCGTCATAACGGCTTTCACCTCGTTCCATTGCTTTCTTAATAAAATCAATTAATAAGATGGCATTCTTGGTGACCAATCCCATCAACATGATAATTCCAATGATGGAAAATAAGTTCATGGTACTGTTGAAGAGGAATAGTGCTAAAAACACACCGATTAAAGAAAGAGGAAGTGAAGCCATAATTGCAGCAGGGTGGATAAAGCTGTTGAACTGTGAACCGAGTACGATATAAATAAAGACAATAGATAGCGTAACCGCAGTAAGCGCATAACCTGCTGATTCTGCCATATCTTTATTAGCACCTTGGGTATTAAAGCTATAACCAGCAGGCAGTTTAAAGTTTTCTTGAATCTTTTGGATATCTTTACCAATGTCACCAGCAGGACGACCAGAAGTGTTGGCTTGAACCAGAATTTCACGAGATAAATCACGACGATTAATTTGTGAAGCACCAAAGGTTTGATCGAGTGTTGTTACAGAAGAGAGCGGAATCAGAATATTTTGTCCGTTCGTATCCGTTTTATTTGAATTGACATAAAGATTTTGAATGTCTTGAGGTAAAGCACGTTTATTTTCATTTAAACGTAAATTGACATCATAGGTTTCACCACGATTATCTTCCCAAGTGGTGACATTATCACCTGCCAATAATGGGCGCACGATATTGGCAATTTGATTGACGGATAAGCCGAGATCATTGGCGACCAAGCGATTAATGGTCATAGATAGAGTAGGTTTCGGTGTTTTGAGTGAACTTTCTAAATCGACTACACCTTCAACTTTTGCCATTTCTTGCATGAAGCGATCAGAGATTCTCTGTAACTCATCTAAATCCTGTCCTTTAATAGAAATCATGATCGGTTTTTGACCGCCTGATACAGTTTCATCTGCAGAAGCAATGGATGTCACACTAATTCCTGCAACGGATTGAAGACGTTGTCGGAATTCTCTGTTTAAATCATTTAGTGTTTTGCTACGTTCATTTCGAGGTGTTACGCGGACACGTATAGACACATGGTTTTTGCCTTTGTTGGTCGTAGCATTGATGACGCCATAGGTGGAAATCACAACAGGATTTTCACGGACAATTTGATCGACTTGTTTTAATTTGGCTTGCGTATATTGTAATGATGCATCGACAGGGGTTTCAAATTTAATCCGAATTTCACCTTTGTCAGGTACAGGTACGAATTCAGTTCCAATCATTTTAGACAAAGCCAAAGCGCCAAATAATGAAGCGATAGCAATAATGACAGTGACGAATCTAAAACGAAGTGCAAGTTTTAGAAGTTTGGCATAAAGATGATTCAGGCGATCAAGTTGTCTTGAAAATGCATTAAAAAATCGTTTTAGGGCAGATGGTTTTTGATTTGGATTATGCTTCTCTGCCCAATGTGCTGAAAGCATCGGGTCAAGTGTAAAACTCACAAACATGGAGATCAGTACGGCTATACTGACGGTTACACCAAATTGGAAAAAGAAACGGCCAATAATCCCACCCATAAAAGCAACGGGGAGGAATACAGCCACAATGGTTAAAGTTGTAGCAAGAACGGCTAAGCCAATTTCTTTGGTGCCTTCTAGTGCCGCTGTGACATGGTCTTGTCCCATTTCGGTATGGCGAACAATGTTTTCACGTACCACAATAGCATCATCAATTAACAAGCCAATACAAAGTGATAAAGCCAATAGCGTCATCATGTTGATAGTAAAGCCAAATGCCCAAATAAAAGTCAAGGTTCCGAGTAGGGCAATGGGTAAAGTAAGCCCTGTAATGACTGTAGAGCGGAATGAACCTAAAAATAGTAAAACAATGATAACGGCAAGAATTGCACCTTCAATAATGGTTCTGGCTACATCTTTAATCGTACCCCGAATAGATTTTGAACCATCAACAACGACTTTCAATTGAGTGCCTTGTGGCAGTTGTTTTTTAATTTCATCTAGAACTTTATAGGTTCCATCGACTACATTAATCACATTAGAATCAGAGCTTCTGAGAATATCAATTGAAACCGCAGCATTGCCTTGTAAAAATGCGCCAGATTCTTGTTCTGCTTGCGTATCTTCAACTTGAGCAACTTGTTTGAGGAAGATGGGCGCACCGTTTTTATTGGCAACAATAAGGTCACCAAATGAAGTTGGATTTACCACTTTAGATTGAATTTCAACCACCAGTTCTGACCCAGCTTGTGTTAATGAACCTGATGGAACTTGGACATTTTCACTTTTGAGCGTGTTAATGATTTGATCAACACCAATGCCATAGCTTTGTAATTTAAATGGATCCACTTCAATTCGAATTTGTCGTTTAGCATCACCGAGTAAGTTGACAGAACCGACACCTGAAACCGTTCTTAATTGTGGAATTAAGCGTTGATCAATATAGGTACTGAGCTCCTTTAATGACATGTTTTTAGATTCAAACACAACAGACATAATCGGACTGGCTGTTGGGTCATAGCGCTCTACAACAGGTTTATCAATTTCATCTCGGAATCTAGCCGTCACGGATGAAATTTTGTCCCGTACATCCTGGGCAGCGGTTGCAGATGGAATATCCAAATTAAACTGCGCCACAATCATGGATAAGCCTTCGCTTGATTGTGAAGTAATCTGTTTTAAGCCTGAAATAGTATTGATTTGATCTTCAAGTTTTTTGGTGACTTCAGATTCAACTGACTCAGGTGAAGCACCTGCGTAGTTGGTATAAATAACCACAAAAGGGAAGTCAACATCAGGGAATTCTTCGACACCCATGCGTTGCCATGATGCTAAACCTAAAACCATCAGACACAGCATCATCATGATGGTGAAAACAGGATATTTAACACTAATTCGAGTTAACCACATGTGGATAATCCTTAAGTTGATCCTGTTTTTATGGTGTTGAAATCACAACAGGTTTGTTAATGTCATCCGCATGTAATTTGACGCGACTAATCAGGTCTTGATCTTGTAAACCTTTCACAATTGCAATGTTGTCGGGAGTGCGTTGTTCTAAAATCTGCAGTGGAATCTGTTGGACTTTATTGTTTCTTACGACCCAAACAAAGGGTTTGTTTTGAATATCTTGAATGGTATCTAAAGGAATCAATTGTCCCTGAATAGGGTTGCTCCCTAAAATAGCACCTTCAATGAATGATCCAATGCTTAAAGAAGTGATAGTTTCATTGGGTTGGGCAAAAAACTCAATTTGACGATTATTTTGATCTGCAATTGGCGAAATTCGGCTTAATGTTGCAGTTAATTTTTGTGGATTGCCTTGAATATTATATTGAATTTGACTGCCAATTTTTAATGCAGATTGTTGTTCAGTTGGTAATTTTGCTTGAATTTCTAAATGATCTGGATCAAAAATTTCAAATAAAGTTTGTCCAATAGAAACGGTTTGACCTGGTTCTACTTGACGTTTAGTAATCACGCCTGAAATTGGGCTTTTAAGGATGCCATCTTGATTGGCTTTGAGTGAAATATCGACATTGGCTTGTTGTGCTTTCACATTTTCAAGCTGAGCTTGATAATCTACCTGACTTTGTTCATATTCAACTTTTGAAATAAAACCTTGATCATATAAACGTTTTTTACGTTGCACCATATTTTGAGCTTGTTTTGCCTGTGCTTGTGTAGACGCTAAATTTGCTCGACTTTGTGCTAAACGAGCAGCATTATCTTGATTATTTAAATGAACAAGAACTTGTTCTTGAGACACTTTTTGCCCGACTTGAGCTGTGACATTGGTCGCCGTTGCAGTCACTTGTGCTTGAATAGAACTTTGATTAATGGCTCGAATAGTGCCAATGAAAAAGGATTTTGAAATAGAGGAACCTTGCTGAACTTTAACTAAGTCTTGTTGAATAAATTCAACTTTTGAGTCTTTGTTTTTTTGTTGAATATCAGTCGAAGTTGTTGGTTGTTTTTGGCAGGCGGTAATACTCAAACTTAAGCAAATGATCACACACTTGATGATCTTGCTAAAAGATTCTACCGTTCTCTGAGCATTTTGCATGCCATCCTCATCCTATAAAGTACATCAATGTTCAGTGGGAATTTTAAATTATTCAAATGTTTTTAATCGTTTAATAATTGTCTCGTAATCCTCTTGGGTTTTACGATAGTTTGTTTGTAACGATTCAATGGTATTTTTGGTAATTGTAATATTCTCGGTATTGAATCTGAGTCGATCTTTAATTTGCGTTGGTACTGGATTTCCTTTTCTAAAATATTCCATTTCTTGGCGTTTAAACAAAATTCGATCGCTTTGAAGTTGTTTGAGTTGACTTTGTTGTAGAGCAATTTGTTTCTTTATACTCGCAAGTTGCTCATCACGTTTATTGATGGCTACTGAGCTATTGCTATAGGCTCTTTTTAATTTTGCATCTTGTTCTTTTTGGCGTGCTTGTGATGCACGTGCGCCAGATTGTTGAGCATCTTTTTCGGCATTATATGCATAATTACGTTTAATGACTTGCATATTACGATCGAGTGCTTCATAGCCATAACGAATATGTGAAGGCGTGACAGAAGTACTAATATTGGCAATGCCTTTCTGATCATAATAGCGATACCAAACAGCTTTAGGCTGTTCAGTTATTGCAAATGCTTGCCCACTCAAAAAGAAAAAAGAGCAAAGCATGACTGCATAAATTTGTTTTTTCACAGTGGTTTTTCTGATGAACGTGTTAGACTCAATTTTGTTCAAGATTGGTCCCCTAGAAAATTGACGCATTAACTTATTTTTAGATAATAATTTTCTCATTCTAGGGCTTTGCAACAAATTTAGAAATATATAAGTACTAAAATAATGCACAATAAATTTATTTATGTGAGCATTTTAAAGTGTTACTTACAAAGTGAGAGTTGTGCCAAGAAATGTTCATTGATAAAGTAAGTAAATATATGTTAAAAAAAGCACATTAATTGTAAAAAATAAATGAGTTCAGCTCTGTAAACATCCAAATTAATGGGAAGGGTCGTTAAATGGACGAAAAATTTCAAAATCTAAAAGTGATGGTAATTGATGATTCAAAAACCATTCGTCGTACAGCTGAGACTTTATTACAAAGAGAAGGGTGCAATGTTGTGACAGCAGTGGATGGCTTTGAAGCGCTATCTAAAATTGCTGAAGCAAACCCTGATATCGTCTTTGTTGATATTATGATGCCACGTTTAGATGGTTACCAAACTTGTGCTTTGATTAAAAACTCACAGAATTATCAAAATATTCCAGTGGTAATGTTGTCAAGTAAAGACGGATTATTTGATCAAGCGAAAGGACGTGTTGTTGGGTCAGATGAATACTTAACTAAACCGTTCAGTAAAGATGAATTATTAAATGCGATTAGAAATCATGTAAGTGCTTAAATAAAAAATTTTATTGGGGAAAAAAATGGCGCGTATTCTTATTGTTGATGATTCACCAACAGAGATGTACCGATTTAAAGAAATTCTAAATAAGCATGGCTTTGAAGTTTTAGAAGCATCTAATGGTGCAGATGGGGTGACTTTGGCGCAAGCTGAACAACCTGATTTGGTGTTGATGGATGTTGTAATGCCTGGAGTCAACGGATTCCAAGCAACGCGTCAAATTGCGCGTGGTGAAAAGACGAAACATATTCCAATTGTTATTGTGAGTACGAAAGATCAAGACACCGACCGCGTTTGGGGTAAAAGACAGGGTGCAAGTGATTATTTAACGAAGCCTATTGATGAGACACAGTTGATTAGTGTCATTAAACAATATCTAACTGCGGTATAATATATGGCAGCAAATGGATTTATCGAATTACTTCGTTTATCTAAGCGTGGCAATAAAAACTATGCTGATAGTGAGCGAGAAGTAAACCGGTGGTCAGGCATTGCATTTGAAATGATGGGGCAGTATTTTGTTGCTCCATTAGGAGAAGTAGCGGAAGTTATCTATCCTCCGAAACTGACCTCAGTCCCGAATGTTCAGGGCTGGGTAAGAGGGCTTGCGAATATTCGCGGACGTTTGTTATCTGTCTCGGATTTGGCTTGCTTTATTTCGGGTGAAAGAAGTCCATTTCTGCCGACTCAAAAAGTCTTATGCATTAGCAATAATGATCATTACGTTGGTTTGATTGTAGATCAAGTTTTGGGAATTCAACATTTTAATAAGAAGAGTTTTTTTTCGGATAATAACGATTTAGAAGAAAAACTTAATAACTATTGTCAGGGATATTTTCAGCAGCACAATCAAGCTTGGAATATATTTTTGTTCAGTCGTTTGTTGAACGATTCGCAATACATGAATGCATCAGAGAAATTTATAAACTAGTTTCGACGCTGAATTTAGAACGGTTAGGCGTATCGGGGAGAAGCTGAATGGGCTTTAAACTTAAAAAGAAAAATATGGATGGGACTGCTCCAAAAAGTAGTTCGGTCGCAATAACAAAATTGAAGTTGAAATTTGATCAATTTTCTAAATTGTTCGGTGAAAGCGAAAAGTCTAAAACATTTCTCCAAATGGCAGCTGCAAGCTTAGCAGTCGCAATTTTATTCTTATTGATTTTGTTCTATACAGTTCCTCGAAATAACGACTTAACCCGTAGTTTGGGTGAGTTGCGCTTATTATCACAAACGATTTCTCGTCAAGCGACAGAAGCTACGGCTTCTGGTACGAAAGAGTCGATTGATGCTTTGGTGGCTTCACAGAAAAAATTTGCAGAAAACTTGCAGGTTGTGAAAGATACACATTCATCAAGTGCTCAAGTGAAAAATGTTGAAGATATTTGGAATAAAGTATCTGAAGATATTAGTTTGATTGCTTCGCAACAAAAAATCATTAATCACCTATACGATACCAATATTGCAATCAGTGAAGCAATTCCAGGTATTCAGGCTGAATATAACTTAATGGTTGACCAAATGGCGCGTGAAAACATGCCAAGTAGTCAGGTGGTTATTGCGAAAAACCAAGTATTTATCGCAGAACGTATTTTACGTTCTATTGGTTCAGTATTGGGTGGTTCTGATAACTCTCGTGCATCAGCAGATGACTTTAATGCCGACACTGAAACTTTTGGTGCGTATTTAGATGCACAGTTAAATGGTAATGCAGAGCTTGGTGTGACTCGTATTGATCAACCAGCAATGCGTGAATCATTAGAAAGTATCAAAGCCGATTATGATGAAGTATTGAAATCAGCTTCAAGTTCTGTATTGAATAACTCGACTCAAATTGTGAAGGTACGCCAAGCATCATCTGATGTCTTTGCTCAATCGGATAAGCTTCTTGAAGGTCTAAACAAGCTTTCTGTAAATACAGGTCTTGGAACAATTTTACCAGCATTGGTATTAATTCTTGCTTTAGCAGCATTCTTATTCTGTGTATTCAAACTCTTAGTATTACGTAGTGAATCAGATAAAGTTCGTGTAACGCGTCTACAAGATGAGTATGACCGTAACCAGAATGCGATTCTACGTTTACTAGATGAGATTGCAGACTTGGCAGATGGTGATTTGCGTTCATATGCAACAGTATCTGAAGATTTTACAGGTGCAATTGCCGATTCGATTAACTTCGCAATCGACCAATTACGTGACCTTGTTTCGCGTATCAATGAAACTTCACAAGAAGTTGCACACTATACGCAAACGACTCAGAGTATTACCAATCAGTTAGCTGAAGCTTCTGAACATCAGGCGCAAGAAATTGCGGGTGCATCGACAGCGATTAATGAAATTGCACAGTCGATTGACCACGTATCTGCCAATGCTGCTGAATCTGCGGACGTTGCATTACGTTCTGTACAGATTGCATCGAATGGTGCTGATGTCGTAAACCGCTCAATTGAAGGGATGGATACGATTCGTGAGCAGATTCAAGAAACCTCTAAACGTATTAAACGTTTAGGTGAGTCTTCTCAAGAGATTGGTAACATTGTCTCTTTGATTAATGATATTGCTGACCAAACCAACATCTTGGCATTAAATGCAGCAATTCAAGCATCGATGGCAGGTGAAGCAGGTCGTGGTTTCGCCGTGGTTGCCGATGAGGTACAGCGTCTTGCGGAGCGTTCAGCATCTGCAACGAAACAGATTGAAACACTGGTTAAAACGATTCAGACCGATACCAATGAAGCTGTAATTTCGATGGAGCAAACCACGTCAGAGGTTGTACGCGGTGCGAACTTGGCGAAAGATGCAGGTGTTGCATTGGATGAAATTCAATCTGTATCGAATAACTTGGCGAAATTGATTGCCAGCATTTCTGAATCTGCAAAACTACAGTCTGCTTCTGCAGGTCATATTGCAACGACGATGAATGTTGTACAAGAAATTACGTCACAGACGACGACTGCTACATTTGATACTGCTCGTTCAGTTTCTGAATTGGCAAATATGGCGGATTCATTACGTCAATCTGTAACAGACTTTAAACTACCTGAATAATCAGATTGATACTCTTCGGGGGAGCAGTATCTGTTGTCAAGTGGATATTGCTAGGGAAAATGATGACTCTGGGCTTGAGCTTATTTTTATAAGTCTTTAGTTCAGGGTTCAAGTCCCAATGAAGGGAACTAAACATAGAAGCCTGAGCTATGAAAGAAATATTAAAACATTTAGTTGAAACAACCGCTTTGCCTGAAGATAGTTATCTTGATCAGGATGCTGAGATTTTAGAAATTTTTGTAGAAGAACTTGATGAAATTTTTGAGAGTCTTCAGCCACTTATAGCAAAATGGGTACAAGACTCGAATCAAGATGAAGTCTTGGTCAATATGCGTCGCTATTTCCATACTCTAAAAGGGTCTGGCAGAATGGTTGGGGCAAAAAGTTCAGGTGAACTTGCTTGGACAGTTGAAGATACTCTAAATCGTGTTATTGCAAAAAATTTAGCAGTAACGACAACATTACAAGAATATGTAAATACTGTATTTAATATATATAAATATAAATTATATAAAGAATTTAAACAGATTCAACCTCCGCATCTTGATTTAAGACCACTGGTTCTATTAGGACAACAAATACAAAAAGGTCAAAGTATTGAACCTGCATTAGAAGAATTATTAACGCTTTCGAGTTTGTTAAATCATGAAAATGTGATCACTGGTCTAGAATTTGATGGTTCAGAAGCTTCTGCTAGCGCAGTACAACCTGTTGTTGAGTTGGATGCTGAAAGTGATAATTTATTATCTGAAACTTTAGCAATTTTTGTTGAAGAGTCTGAAGAGCATTTAGCGACAATTGAAGGTTTTTTACAACAAGAACAGCATAACCCTGAACAATACAATCGTTTGATTCGTGCATTACATACTTTGCGCGGTAGTTCATCTATGGCGCAAGTTGATGATGTATTTGAAGCCAGTGGTAAGGTCGAACATTTATTTAAAATGTTGGTGCAGGAAGATACTGAATCAAGCCTGAATGAAAATGCACTTTTAACGCATTATGCTGAGTTTGTACGTGATTATTTACACGTATTAAAAGCATCGGGTACCAGTGATACTCAGTTAAAAGGTATTTATCAAAAATTCAATGATGCTTGGGATCGTTATGGCTTCCAAGTTGAACAATTACATGATCAAGAAAATTCTGTAGATCTCGTTTCTCAATTGGTAAATTTGAACATCGATTTATTGTTAGATGCAGAATTTGAATTTGATCAACGTGCTAAAGCTGAATATCCAGAATACTTCAAACAATTGAGTCAACAAGCTCAGTTGCTCATTGAAAATACAGACAACCGTGCTTCACAAGGTATTCATGAGTTCTGTCTTGCGTTAAAAGCCAGTTATGATGCCATCTTAGATAAACAGACACTGTTAAATACTGATTATATCTTTGAATTATATGATCAAGCACATCAAGAGTTTATTCATTTATTTGATACTTTGGCTTCAGGTCAACGTGTTAATCTGGATGATAATACCAAACAGATTCTGCAAAAATTAAGTGATTATGTACTGCAAGATATTGAGCAGTTAGAACATTTTGTAGATTCACAGCAAGCTCAAACGCTTGAAAGTTTAGATGCGGGTATTGGTCAAGTTTCAGCTCAAATCCATAAAGATAAACAAACATTACATTCGGAAGCGACGTTAAAAGACTTCGATGCGGATGTACTGGAAATCTTTATTGAAGAAGCTGATGAGTTATTGGTTGGTATCGATCAAGATTTGAATACTTGGGCAAAAGATCTCAAAAATACAGATGCTTTAAATAATCTCATGCGTTATTTGCACACGTTAAAAGGTGGCGCAAACATGGTGCAAGCAGCCAATATTGGTTGGATTGCACATGAGTTAGAAACGATTTATGAACGTATTATCAAAAATCAAATGCATCCGAACGAACAATTGGTTCAGGGTATTCGTTTAATTCAAGATGATATTGCAGATCGTATTCAAATTTTGCGTGATCAAGGTTTAGATTATCCTGCTGATCATGTCCTCAATGTATTGCGTAATATTGATCGAGTGGGTCATGAAGAATTACCAGTTGTTGAAAGTAAAACAGCTATTGATTCGCAACACATCTTGCAGGATGTATCTGAGCAGTTTGAAGCTTCTGAACATTTGGCAAGTGATGAGATTATTTCTCCAGTGGTTCATGAAAAGTTAGCTTCAGATGAGCTGATTGATATATGGAAAACGAATCATGATGATGTTGATCCAGTTGAAAAAATTGCAAGAGAAAGCTATTTCGAAGAAGCTGAAGAGTTATTGCTTGATGCTAATAAAATCTTAACGCAATGGTTTGATCAGCGTAGTAACCGTAGTTTATTGCTTCAATTACAACGTATTGCCCACAGTTTGAAAGGTGGAGCAAAAATGGTCAACTTGGAGCAAGTAGCTGATATTTCCTATGAGTTAGAGAATGCATTTGAAAAATTTGCTGTACATAACTTTAACTCAAATGCATATGATTCACTGCTTCAAACGGCGTTTACTTGGTTAAAAGATGCAATTTTACGGAACAATTATCAACATTTTGAAACGCTAAAAAGTAATTTAGCCAATATTCAATACGTTGATGTTTCAGCACAATTACCGAATAAGTTGACTCGTACAGATTTGCTCTTGGATACACGTCCAGTTGAATTTGTGCAAGGTGATGGTACTGAACCACCTTCAATGTTAGGCGAGTGGGATTCTTCATCTAAGTCTGATCAAAATAATGAGATGATTCGTATTTCTGCTGATTTGGTCGAGAAAATGATCGACTTATCGGGTGAGAATGCGATTAACCGTTCACGTATTGAGATGGATTTAGGGCAACTCGGTAATACGCTCGGTGATATGGAGTTAGCGATCCAACGACTTGCCGATCAGTTGCGTCGTATGGAAGGTGAGTTAGAGTCTCAGATTATTGCGAAGCATGGTGATTTCAATTCACGTTATAGTGATTTTGACCCACTTGAGATGGATCAATATTCTTCATTGAATCAACTGTCTAAATCTCTTGCGGAATCTGCATCGGATTTGGTTGACTTCAAAGTAACATTATCTGAAAAGATTCGTGATACTGAAGGCTTGTTATTACAGCAATCGCGTATTCAGGCTGAAATTCAAGAAAGTTTGATGCGCACGCGTCTAGTACCATTCTCTAGATTATTACCGCGTTTACAACGTTTAGTACGTCAAACCGCTTCAACGTTGAACCGTCCTACGGAATTGATTGTTAACAATACTGAAGGTGAGTTAGACCGTACTATCCTAGAAAAATTGGTATCGCCTTTAGAACATATGTTACGTAATGCGATTGACCATGGTATTGAAGAGACATCTGAGCGTCAAAAACTCAAGAAACCGGTGACTGGACGTATTGATCTGAATATTACCCGTCAAGGTACAGATGTCATTGTGACTTTCAAAGATGATGGTAAAGGGATTGATGCTGCGAAAATCAAAGTCAAAGCTTTAGAGCAAGGCTTAATTAAAGCAGATCAACATCTTGAACCAGATGAAGCTTTACAATTAATTTTCCATCCAGGCTTTAGTACAGCATCACAAGTAACACAAATTTCAGGTCGTGGTGTGGGTCTCGATGTCGTACAAAGCGAGATTAAATCATTAGGCGGTCAAGTTACAGTTGAGTCTGAATTGGGGCAAGGGTCAACCTTTACCATTCGTGTACCAACAACAGTAGCAGTTAGTGATGCCTTGATGGTAAAAGTCGGTGATCAACAATTTGCTGTTCCATTATCACAAATTGATCGTATTGTTCGAATCTCACCTACTGCACTTGAAGAATTCTTTAACAGCAGAGAAGAATATTTCGATATCGATCAACAACCTTATAAACTTCGTTATTTGGCTGAGTTTGTTGCGCATCAGCCTATGCCGCGTTTACAAGGAGTTGCGCACTCATTACCTGTACTGTTGATTAAAGGGAATATGGGGCAAACCATTGCACTCTTAGTTGATCAGCTGGTTGGTTCTCGTTCGCAAATTGTGGTAAAACCAATTGGTCATCAGTTCTCAAATATTGGGTCAGTTGCAGGCGCAACCATTCTTGGTGATGGTCATGTTTGTTTAATTCTTGATGGTCAAAATATTGCACGACAAGTTCAAAGTCATCAACGTATTAAAGATTCCAGTGATCATCGTGAGGCTCAACGTCATCGCGATCAACGTCGTTTAGTCATGATTGTAGATGACTCTGTGACCGTACGTAAAGTAACCTCTCGTCTGCTTGAACGTAATGGTTTTGATGTAATTACCGCGAAAGATGGTGTTGATGCAATCGAACAGCTTGAAAATGTGAAACCTGATTTAATGTTACTTGATATTGAAATGCCGCGAATGGATGGTTTTGAGGTGACGAATTTGGTTCGTCATCATGAGATTCATCGTGATTTGCCAATTATCATGATTACATCACGAACAGGTGAAAAACATCGTGAGCGTGCATTCAGTTTAGGTGTAACGAACTATATGGGTAAACCATTCCAAGAAGCTGAATTATTGGAAAATATTACAGCATTATTGGAAACCAGCTAGGAAATTAATATGAGTCAAAATGAAATTCGCTCAGCGCTGGATAATGTAAGTACGCAAGAACTTCAGCATTTGATTACCGTATCAACAGGGTTTATTGATGCATACGTCATTGAGTGCTATGAAAAAGATCCAATGTTGTTGCCACAAAATGTTGTATTGTCAGCACTGGATAGTGCAACGCATGTAAATACGGTTGAGTGGCATGAAGTTAAATTGCCTGTTTTCAGTGTTAGTGATCCAAATCGTACATTAGGCGTAGCTTTGGTTATTGAAGGCGATGAGGATGAGCAACGTTTTGCATTGATGTGTAATGAGATGCCTAAATCGATTCGTTTACGTATTTCTGAAGTGGTTGATGATCATCAAACGATTCAAGATGACACGATTCTGCAATATGTATTAATCGGTGACAGTAAATATCACGTGCCGAACTTATCTCGTATTCAAACGAAAATCGGTTTGAGTGCTTGATTGGGCTGTTGATATAAGTTTTAAAAGAAAAAGGGACGCATGATGCGCCCCTTTTTTTTAAAAGAATATTTATTGAGCCAATAATTCCACAAGAATTTGTTCGTAAATTTCAGCCAAAGGTTCTAATTCATCAATATTGACATGTTCATTGATCTGGTGGATTGTTGCATTGAGTACACCGAGTTCGAGCACCTGTGCCCCCGTTGGAGCAATAAAGCGTCCATCTGATGTTCCACCGCTGGTTGAAAGTTCAGTTTCAGTGCCTGTTACATTTTTAATGGCTGTTCTCGCCGCATTTACAAGCTCACCTACAGGTGTTAGGAATGGAAGACCTGAAAGTGTCCATGAAATATCATAATCGACTTGATGACGATCTAAAATTTCAAGAACGCGGGCTTTTAATTGATCAGCAGTTAATTCAGTTGAGTAACGGAAGTTAAAAGTCACCGTCATTGTACCAGGGACAACATTGGTTGCACCTGTACCTGCTTGAATATTGGAAACTTGGAATGTGGTTGCAGGGAAGTATTCATTGCCATGATCCCACACTGTTTCACACAACTCAGTGATGGCTTTGGACGCTGTATGAATTGGGTTGATTGCAAGATGTGGGTATGCAACATGCCCTTGTTTGCCTTTAACGGTTAATACAGCATTCAATGAACCGCGACGACCATTTTTAATAATATCGCCCAATGTATTGGTACTTGATGGTTCACCAACCAAACACCATGTCATTTTTTCGTTACGAGCTTCTAATGTTTCAATGACTTTGACTGTACCGTTAATTGAAGGGCCTTCTTCATCTGAAGTAATCAGAAAAGCAATTGAACCCTTATGATTCGGATGATTCTTCACAAAGCGCTCTGAGGCAACAACCATTGCAGCAAGTGCAGTTTTCATATCTGCGCTGCCACGGCCATACAATTTGCCATCACGGATTTCAGGCAAGAAAGGATCTGATTCCCATGCATCTAAATGACCTGTAGGCACAACATCTGTATGTCCAGCAAAACAAAAGACTGGAGACTCTGTACCACGCCTTGCCCATAAGTTATCTACATCATCAAAACGCATATTTTCAATATTAAAACCAACACGACTTAAACGATTAGCCATAATGGGTTGGCAGGTATGATCGATAGGGGTAACGGAAGGTTGGCGAAGAAGTTGTAGGCTAAGCTCTAGTGTTTCAGAAGGATTCATATACAGAAAATCAAAGATCAAATTACTGGCTATAATAGAGGAAGATAAAACTGAATGACAATTTAAATGAAATCCCAAATATAAAAAGTAGACATTGACTGGGTAAAGATTGATGAATTTTATCGTTGCATCATCTTAGATTTTTACATAAAAAAGCCCTATCCGATTGATAAGGCTTTTTAAGTTCAATTTAGAATTACATTTTATTTTCAGTTTTTTCAGCTGTGTTTGTTACAGCATCACCTGCTTTAGAGACATCTTTTCCCATTCCTTTGAATGTATTACACCCTGTAAGTGCAAAAGCAACGATTAAAGAAGCAGCTAGGATTTTTTTCATCATCATCTCCAATTTTAATTTATTCCTGATGTCTATTTAGCTTAGAAAAAAATCAAAAAGATAACTACAAAGGTTTTATGTGAAAAACGTTATGAAATGTATGTCAAATCAATAAAATTTACATGTATTTAACATTTGTGCATAAAGTCGGGGCTTGACGGAACATGTAATATCGTTCTTGATCTATATGTCGATATAAACCATTGGTCCACCATTTGGCTTCATCTGAGCTTAAAGCTAAATCATGACAAATCCACTCTTGGCGTTGTAAGCGATAATAGTCTTTATCGAATAGGGTATATCCCCAAGTCCCTAATCTACGTGTCGAATTGAGCCAAAAGGGGGTAGTTTCATTGGTTTTTAAATGAGGTGTATAAAGTTGACCTTTTAAGACCACGAAGCGCTGTTGAATTGAATAGCCTTTGGCTTGCTCAAATTGAAATTGCTTATGACTGAAATGATGTAATTTACGCTGTAAGGTATCACTACGATTAAGACCATACCAATGTTCTAAGCTAAAATTTGCTTCAGCAAGATAGAATTTTAATGCAACTTCCCAATGTTCGATGCTTTGGGTATTCTTATTAAAAAGTAAAAAGTCGAGTTCACCTAAAGTATTCCGTCCATCAATGATCTGAATGCTATGTCCGAGCAACTCGTAATCATGGTATTCAGCATCGCAGAGCCAAAACCACATCAAATGTTCAAAACGCAAACCCAGACGAGTACTTTTTAAACGTGAAATAAAATCAATCAACGCTTGGGGATTTTCATCCAACTGTTTCAGTCGCGGTTGATATCTTAAATATTGTGTAGACCAAAAGTCTGGCTGATGGAGTTCGAAGGTGTGGCGTAGATCAAGTTCATCTGGAATATTTTGCAAAATATTCGGACTGGCAATCGTAAAGGCGAGTTGCCTAACTATAGGCTGTTTATAGAGAAGCCAAGGTTCAAAAAAAATCGGCATAGATGGTATCCACAACAATTTAACTAAAAGTGAAAAACAAATTAGAAAATGGGGAAGGCTTTAAAAAGAGATATACTAACCGAATTCATTCAAATGAGTTGCTGTATGAAAATATTGTTTTGGCGATCCCTAGTTATTATCTTTATTATACTAGGTTTTATTGGTGCGCTTTTACCGGGTATGCCAACCACAGTATTTTTAATCTTAGCGGCTTGGGCTGCTTCCAAAGGCTGGCCACAAATGGATGCATGGTTAATGAATCATCCTAAATATGGTACAAATTTACGTGCATGGCGTGAGAATGGCACTGTACCCAGAAAAGCCAAATGGATAGCCAGTATCATGATGTCGATTAGCGCAATCATCATGCTCTTTACCAATGCACCACTTCTGGTCAAGGTCTTTACAAATTTAACCATGTTGATAGTGGCAATATGGCTATGGACACGACCCGAACAAAAGATGAGTTTATCTTTTAATGATGAAAAAATAACGATGCAAACTGATCTTATTGAGAAAAAGATAAAGTAAAAGATGTTATTTCTATGCATTGAAGCTATTTAATGCATATTAATTTTTGAATCAGGGTGGATATTGAACGTTGATTTAAGAGATATTCTGTCATTTTATCGAGAAGGCTACTTAAATAAGTCTGAGTCAACAGTTTAAACTGAATTTAAAAGTAGAAAATTTCAAATTTAAAATGGCATAAACAGATAAATAATAAACAAAAAACCATATTTTTTGCTCAAATGATCTATTTTTTAATCACTCAAACCTAAAAAACTTAAAACCAAGAGAAAAGCGTTTGACACCCTGCGAAGATTCTCTATAATGCACCTCACAAACGATAAAGTCGTTAAGGGCGCTTAGCTCAGTTGGTAGAGCGTCTGCCTTACAAGCAGAATGTCGGCGGTTCGATCCCGTCAGCGCCCACCAAGCTCTTTACGTTAGGAATTATGTGCAGCGGTAGTTCAGTTGGTTAGAATATCGGCCTGTCACGCCGAGGGTCGCGGGTTCGAGTCCCGTCCGCTGCGCCACTTAATTCTTAATATTGTTTGTACCACAATCGTGAAATTGTGTAGATGCAGCGGTAGTTCAGTTGGTTAGAATATCGGCCTGTCACGCCGAGGGTCGCGGGTTCGAGTCCCGTCCGCTGCGCCATTTACACTTTCGATCTATTGAGGGCGCTTAGCTCAGTTGGTAGAGCGTCTGCCTTACAAGCAGAATGTCGGCGGTTCGATCCCGTCAGCGCCCACCAAGTTTTACTTTATAGCAATATAAAGACCGCAGTGCAGCGGTAGTTCAGTTGGTTAGAATATCGGCCTGTCACGCCGAGGGTCGCGGGTTCGAGTCCCGTCCGCTGCGCCATTTATTTAGATTTCTGATCTTCATAAATGAAAGTAAGATTTATCTTACACAATAAAAATAGGATGACTATTTTTAAGACTCAGGGCGCTTAGCTCAGTTGGTAGAGCGTCTGCCTTACAAGCAGAATGTCGGCGGTTCGATCCCGTCAGCGCCCACCATATAAAGTGACTTTAGCTTTAAAGAACATTACTTTACCTTTGTGTAAAGTACCGTATGCAGCGGTAGTTCAGTTGGTTAGAATATCGGCCTGTCACGCCGAGGGTCGCGGGTTCGAGTCCCGTCCGCTGCGCCATTTATTTTAAATTCCTGAGATTTAAAATATTTGAATACCAAGACAACATCAGTTTGTCTTGCGTCATAAAAACAACACAGTTGTTTTTTCCTCAGGGCGCTTAGCTCAGTTGGTAGAGCGTCTGCCTTACAAGCAGAATGTCGGCGGTTCGATCCCGTCAGCGCCCACCATACATCGTACACATCTATCAAGTTCTATTTATTTTCTGTAAAATAAGCCTATAACTATTTTTATAAAAATGATCATGAGAAATCCTTATCAGCGTAAAGCGACTTCAAATCAAAATTCTAATTTTTCTGCAAAAGACATTTATAAACAATTTGTTGAAACCATTACTGCTCAAACCAAAATCTATGCTTTATATAAGGATGGCTGGGCTTTATGTGCAACACCATCAGGTCAACAAACATTAGCAATTTGGCAAAGTAAGGGTTTGGCTCAATTACTGATTAAAGATAATTGGGTGGGGTATAAAGTCGAGGAAATTCCATTAGTTGCTTTTATTGATCATATGATTCCTTATATTAGACAAAATAATACGCATCTTTCATTGAATTTAACCCCTGAAGGTCAAAATGTTTTGGTTTCAGGGGATGTATTTCTTCTTGATTTAAAAAAATATTTATATCAGCTGTACACGACTCAACCTGAGTTGTTTAAAAATGCTGAATTACCATCACCTCGAAAAATTCGCATTCATCAAAAGTCTGAATGAATGCATGTGTTAGTGTATTTTTATTTAATACTCACCCAATACCCAACCACTTAGATAAGCAAAATACTCTCTTAGCCATGCGTTATAACGTGTGGCTAAAGGTGTTGGTGCGCTAATTGTGGTGAAATGTAGATAACCTTGTTTTTGAGCAATCGCCGCTGCTCTTAAAGTATGAAAATCACTTGTTACGATTGCAATCGGTAAGTTTAATTTTAAGCCGTACCTTTGTAGAATCTTTTGACTATTTTTAAGATTTAAGTCTGTACTGGTACTTTGATCTTCTAAAGCAATCTTTGATGAAACAATATGATATTGATCTTGTAGATATTTAGACATGATTTCAGCCTCAGTTTGCTGTTCACCATAATCCAACCCACCACTGACAATAATAAGTGCGTCGGGTTGGGTTTCAGCGAATTGAGCTGCTGTATCTAAGCGAGCTGCAAGCGTAGGAGAGGCTTTACCTTGAGTGATACCACTGCCAAGTACAATAATGGCTTCAACAGGTTGAGTGTGGTTATTTTGCTGTGTTTTTTGATGTAAATATAAGAAAAAACCAAAGAGGCTAATGCTCCAAATAATAAAGACCATCCAACTGATTTTCCAAAACGTATATAGTTGTTGATGGTTTTTTAAATATTGCTGAATTTTTGCATAAAATAAAGCATAGCCTAAAAATATTAGACCTACGAAGAACGGTATAATTGTGCCCAAGTGAATTTTCTTTTGTAAGATGAGAATGAAGCCATCGCTGAATAAGATCAGTCCGATAATCAATAAAAAAATTCGTAATAGCATGATTTAGATATTCGTTTGAGTGGATATATTTTAATTGAATAGTCTAAAGAGTTTGATGGATGATTTCAGTGACTCTATGAAAAACCGAGCAGATTTGCTCGGTTTTTTTGCAACAGAATTTAAAACTTATCTCTTAGATCTAGATTAATAGACATCTCGACGATAACGACCTTGTCGTCGTAATTCATCTACAGTTTCTTCACCTAAAATATCAATCAATACTTGGTCAACATCACTGGCCATGCCTTGTATACTCCCGCACACATAGATCACAGCATCATTGGTAATCCAAGTTTTAAGTAACTCAGCTTGTTCAGTCAGCTTATGGTGAACATATATTTTCTGAGATTGATCTCGTGAAAATGCCAAATCAAGACGTTTCAGCATGGCTGTATTTTGCCAAGCTTGGATGGTGTTTTTGTAGAAATAATCACAAGATTGTTGGCGTTCACCAAAGATGAGCCAGTTTTCAATATGATCAGCACGAACACGTGCAGAAATTAAACTCATTAGTCCAGCAATACCTGTCCCATTACCAATACAAATAATCGGACGATTGTCTGTAATTAAATGGAATGATTCATTGGTACGAATACGCAATGAAATTTTGCTTCGCAAAGCAGTATGTTCGGTTAACCATCCTGAACCTAAGCCTAATTCACCTTGCTTATTGCTTTGTTGGCGTACAACTAAACGTAAAACTTGCTGAGATGGGATGCTGGCAATAGAGTATTCACGTGTTGGTAATTCAGGTAACTGCTCAAGTAAGTGTTCCATATTGGCAAAAGGTTCGACTTCGATCGATAAGTCGCGATTCCATAGAGCCTGTTGGATGGTGACATTTAATGAATCTACGAGAGTCTCTGCATTTACTTGATATTTGTTTAAAAAAGTGTGAATCCGTTCAGTACTATTTCCTGGTTGAATTTCAGCAATATCACCTGCTTGCCAGTTTGGAATATGATCTGCTTGTAATTCAATGTTATAAGCAGGCGCACCTAAGCTATTTGGATTGAGTAGATCACGTTTTGTTAATTTCCATTCATCGAAAACCTTATCAATAGACATTGCCTGTAAATCAAGCTTGGTACTTTTGGCTAAAGCGGTATTCCATAATTGAATATCTGCATTATTGCCATTATCAACTTCAATGGTCGCAAAGCGTTGTTGTGCTCCATTTTGCTTTAACCAAGCATCAATGCGATGACCAAAACTACAATAGCTCTCAGGATATTCTTTAGAACCTAAGGCTAAAACCGCATAGCTCAATTCACTTAAGTCTAATCTGCTATTCAGCATTTTTTTCTCAAACTGAGTGGCCAAATCAGGTGCTTCACCTGTGCCATAAGTACTGACAATAAATAGAACTTGTTTGGTTTGAACTAATTCATCGGATGTTAAGTGTTGAATTGCTTTTACTGTGGCAGGTTGATGAGCTTCTTGTAAGCTTGTTGCTGTACGCCATGCAAGTTGTTCAGAAACGCCCGTTTGCGATGCATAGACAATCAACCAAGGTGTTGCACTTGGATCAATTTGAAAACCTGAAGCTGTATTACGCGCAGCCAAAGTGAGTTTCTTTTGCTTACGACGCTTTAGATATAACAGCCAACCAGTAATAAAGAACAGTGGCATTGCTAAAGCGGCAAGCATCACAATGAATTGGAATACAGGGCCAAAAAAGCTACCACGATGTACAGGTAGCATGCTGCTCATGATTTTTTCATTTAGCTTTTTGTCTTCATACAGTTCAAGTTTTTCTATTTTTGCAGTTTGATAATTATAAG
Source organism: Acinetobacter sp. ANC 3832 (assembly GCF_002135415.1). GTDB lineage: Bacteria > Pseudomonadota > Gammaproteobacteria > Pseudomonadales > Moraxellaceae > Acinetobacter. Next base: position 125,567 of record NZ_NEGJ01000007.1, on the reverse strand, counting down.
TGGCTTTATTTCGTGCACGTTCATGCTGTGGTATTGCATCAACAAAGGTCAGTTCTACTTTACTGTCTGCTTTCTTTGGAATAGACAAGGTGAGGGTAGAGTAATCTCGTCCAACTTGGGCATTAAAGCCTGTCCAAGTCTGAGTTAAAGCCATATTGATTTGTTCAGGCTTCAATCCTTTTTTATCGTCACGTTTACCGTGCTTATTATTCTCAGCTTGAGCGGGTTTTTCATTTTTTTGAGCTTTACCACCTGTACCACTACGTCCACCTGCTTGCATTTCAGCTTGAGGCGGTTCTACGCCTAAAACCTTAAACATGCCATTACGCCACCAGTCATAAGACCAATAGAGTCCTGTACAAGCGAGAATTAAATAGAAAATAATCACCCACGTTCCAACCACAGCATGTAAATCCCAAAGGAAGTTTCTGCCTTTGAGTTTTGGTTTAATGGTAAACCATTGCTTAAATGAATGTTTTTTCGGCCAACGTAAATACAATCCACTCAATACAAAGAAAATTAACATCAGTGTACAAGCACCCGTAATTTGCTTACCGATTTCACCCACTGTTAAATTACGATGTAATTGTTGGATGAATTGAAAAAACTCTTTTCCTTTTACATCAGGTAGAACTTCAGCGGTATAAGGATTAATCATCATGTTGTAACCCTTGCGAGCACCTTCTTTGACGATATTAATACTTGAAGATTCCGTTGGAGATTTAGCCACCGTGATACTGTTAATTTTCATATCAGGATTGGCCGTTTGGAAGTGTTGATAGACTTCGGCAGGGCTTAACTTGGCTGTATTTTCTACTTGAACCGTATAACTTTCGGGACTAATCCATTTTTGAATTTGTTGTTCATAAGAATAGATTGCCCCAGTCACACCCATAATAGAAAGTATGAGCCCAGCGGTAATCCCTAAGAACCAGTGTATTTGAAAAAAAGTTTTCTTAAACATGAGTGTTGAGAGAGGTGTGAGTTTTTAGATGGCGAAATTATAACTGAAGACTCGGTAGAGAATATGTATTTGTAGATAATATTTATTCTCATTATCATTTTTATTGGTGATTAGTTTTATGAGTATAACTCATAGAAAAGCCTCCGAAAAAGGAGGCTTTTATTCGACTTCTTTATATAAGTTTATTACAACTTAGAATTAAAGTGTTTTAGGCTCGCCAACCACTTCTTTTAAGTGTTTACGTACAGAGCTGAAAGGGAAGTTTTTGCTATCCATACGTTTTGGTAAAATATACGCACCTTGTTGATCTTTTACTTTGAAGTTCACCAATAGGAACTCTGGCGTATTATACCATTCGTAAATATCTTTCCAAGCGATGGTACCAACACCTTCTTGACCATTCATATTTTGACGCATCACAATGCCGTGAGGCTGAACACCTAATTTAATGCCTTTAATTTCCTGAGCAGGGAATTCATTCATTTTGCGTTTAACGTACCATTCTAAACCGAACTTACGGACAAGAAGGTAAATTGCAACACAGGCAAGTGCCACCCAAAAAATAATAGTTGAGTAGTTTTTTATAAAAATAATACCCAATAATGAAAGCGCAACAATTACGCCCATAATTGCCCAAGCTTTGGTTCCAATTTTATTTGTACTTCGCCAAATCAACAATTGTGCATAACGTTGTTCAGCTTCAGAAACTTCATAAGGAACAGGTTGTAAGGTATAAGCGTAAAGATTTTTCGCGGTCATAGTGTCAATAACAATGTATGTTTAAAACTAGGCAGAGTTTAGCATTAAATTAGTACAATCAGTGAGTATATTGTACCAATTTACGAGGCAAATTTAGAGTGAAGCCAATTCAGTAGATTGATCATCACGGTCATGACTTAGGCTTTGTTTTAACGTACTTAATCGTTTTAAAATACTAAACATAAGCGAAAGTTGTTGTAATATTATCAATGCCTTAGATGAGTCTTCATCTGTACTGTTTAAACGTGTACGAATGGTTTGCAACATATTATGTGTGGATAGATCAGGCATCTCATCCCCTAATAAAGCGCCTTTAATATCATCTAAAGCTTGATCGAGTAGCGCTAAAATTTCTGCATCATGGATTTGTTCACGATGTGCACCTAAAGCGGCAATATAGCTAATAAAAGTGTGATTGAGACAGAGAAACTCAAATGCCAATGCTTTCTGCGTAGGATCAAAATCAGGTTCAGTGGCTAAGGTCGAAATGAGTGATGCAACTTCAGCATCGGTATTGTGTGCCGCACGTCGTACAATACGATAATTCAAACCATTGTTACGACCCTGATGGTATTGCATCACGACTTCAGATAAATAGTTACACTGCGCTTCTAAGGAACGGGTAATAGTGCGTGGTAAACGACGGAATTTCCAGTCAGGGAAAATAAAGCTGACACCAAACCATGCCAATGCACAACCAATAATCGTGTCGACCATACGAGGGACAGCAGCTTCAAAACCTAAGCCATCTAAATTGAAATTAATTAAAGCCATAATGGTAATAAAAGCAGTTGCTTGGGCATATTGTTTACTGCGTAAATCAAAAAAGAGTACGCCACTAATCACCAATAATAAAAGTTGCCCTTCAATAGAGGGCACAAAATAGAGCACAGCATAACCAAGAATAATACCGCCTAAAGTGCCTAAAATTCGTAGGCGTAAACGACGTTTTGTCGCATTGAAATTGGGTTGGCTGACAAATAATGCGGTTAATAAAACCCAATAACCATATTCTATTTGAGAAACCTGAACAAAAATATAGCCAATTAATAAAACAATGGATACTCGAATTGCATGGCGGAATAATACGGATTCAGGTGTTAAATTTTGTTTAATTCGAATGATAATATCATCCCAACCTTTTAAATCGTCATCTTTCAACTGGGTTTCAAAATTCTTATTTTTATCCAGTTTGATATGCTGTTCAGTTTCAACATTTCGCAATTGTGCATCAATTGATTTTAAATTTTGATAGAGCGAAAACAATGCATTGATCCAAATTTGATCATAGCTTTGTTCATCTTTTAATTTTTCTAGAGAGTGTCTTAAATTCTTAAAAGAATGTTCAAAACGGCTGTTATGTTGATAGGTTGAAAGATGCAAAATGCTATCGCTTAAGTCCTTACAGGCTTTGCCTTGTAGTGACAAAATACGTTGGAAGCGGAATAAAATATCACTGTGCTCAAACATTTTTGCCAATTTTTGATAATCAATATGGGCTGAATCTGCACGTTCATGAATATCTTGAGCAACAAAATAATATTGTAAACTACGACGAGTATCTTTTTGCCCTCGGTCACCTTTTAAGCGAGTAAGCAGAGCAGTTTTCATATCATTAAAAAAGGTAATTAATTGTACATTTTCTAAAGATAAGCTAATCATACTTTGTTGATAGCTATCGGGTGTCATATCGACATCAAATAAATTTGACTTGGAAAATAAGAAATTACCGAGTGCAGAATAGCATTGCGATAATTTATCTTGAACCTGCCGAACTGGAAACAATAGAAAACTAATGGTTGAAATGATGCCATACCACATTGCACCTGTGACCAATAACACAGCTTGTGCATACCATTCTTCAAAGAGGTGAACACCGAGCATTGAATATACTGAAATCACCAAACAACCATAAGAAATCGTTGCATAACGACGACCAAGTGAACCCAATAAAATCCAACCGATACAGGATAGAATTAAACCAATTGCAAATAAAAAAGGATAAGGAAATAAAAACTGTATGGATGCGGCTGTAATAAAAAATCCTACATAGGTATAGATAAGATTCATAATTCTGACCGAAAAACGATCATCGATATCACTTAAACCCGCAGCAACGACACCCAATGTCAGCGGAATTGTCATTAATTGGTGACCCAAAAAATAAGGAACAAAAGCTGTACCTGAAAACGCGATAATCATGCGCAGGTTATACATAAAAGTCGTGTTGTATGTTGCTTTACGCAGTTGGGTCAGCCAAGTATTCAAGGTTGAATCCTTATCCATTGCTGTGGTTAGAAATAATTTGAATATACTATTGTTAATGTGAAGATTCACTTATCTACAGGCGAAATAATACTATGTAGCGTGTAAACTTGTCTGCATTCTTCCTATTTAAATTAGAAATAACCTTATGTCTGAGCAAAACACTAGGCGACAATATTCGACAGGTTGGATCATGTTGTTGGCTTTATTTACATCATTGGGGCCGTTGTCCATTGATATGTATTTACCAGCACTGCCACAAATGGCGAATGATTTTGGAGTAACTACGCCAATCATTGCCAATACCTTACCTGCTTACTTTTTAGGTTTAGCGATTGGTCAATTGATTTATGGCCCGATTAGTGACCGTATTGGGCGTAAGAAACCATTATATTTTGGAATGACGCTCTTCGCATTGGCAAGCTTGCTCTGTGTTTTTGCTACAGATCAATGGTTTTTGATTGCTGCAAGAATTTTGCAAGCATTGGGTGGTTGTGTCGGAGTGGTTATGGCTCGAGCAGCCATACGTGATCGCCTAGATATGCAAGCTTCTGCTCAGGCTTTTGCCAGTATGATGATTGTTATGGGGATTGCGCCTATTTTAGCACCCACTCTAGGTGCATGGATTTTACACTTTTTCAATTGGCATGCCATTTTTGTTGCTTTGGCTTTGATTGGTGTGTTTTGCTTACTCTGTGTACATTTTTTCTTTAAAGAAACGCTACAACCTGAACGTCGATTAAAGCTTAATTTTGCACAAGTTTTTATTCTATATTCAGCAATTTTAAAGGATAAAAGTTTTAGATATCCAATGATTGCAGGCTGTTTCACAGGCGGTGCATTATTTTGTTATATCAGTTCAGCTTCAGCCGTATTAATGGATCAATATCAGTTAAGTCAGCAAAATTTTGCTTATGCATTTGGATTTAATGCCTTCGGGATCATTATTTTATCTTCACTGAATAAACGTTTGGCACGTAAACTGACGGTGATTCAGCGCTTAAAAACAGGGGGAATTATTCAGGTAACTGGAGCCGTCATTATTGTGATTTCAGGTTTAATTACTCAAGCGCCTTTATGGATGGTGATGTTTGGATTATTCATGACTGTTTCAGGAATAGGTTTTACTGGCCCAAACTCAATGGCATTGGCGATGTCTCAGCAAGGGGCAAGAGCAGGTACGGCAAGTGCTCTGATGGGAAGTATTCAATTTTCTTGCGGTTTATTAGGTGGGTTGATGTTGAACTTCCTTGTCTGGAATGCTCTGTTTAATATGGGAATTCTGATGTTGTTCTTCACTTCCATTGGTTTATTTGCCATTTTTGCAGTCGCTAAACAGCAACAATTAAAACAAGCGCATTAATTAGGTGGCATGTTGTATCGAGAAAAGAGACTCCATCGAGTCTCTTTTTATAATGTCATTTTAATTATGCACATATATAAGAAGCTTATTGATTAGTCTAAAAATACGCTAAAGTTATCTGCTGATTCACGTGGTGTAATAAATGTATTCACAATATGATCTGGATCTGCATAACCAAGAGCAATCGCACAAATTAAGTCTTCATCTTCAGGCGCATTTAGTACCTCTAAAACAATAGAATGAAACGGATTCCAAGCAGCTTGAGGACAGGTGTCTAAACCACGTGCTTTAGCAGCAACCATGACATTTTGAATCATCATCGAAATATCCATTTTTGCGCCAATGCCCATTGCTTTATTGAGCGTAAAGAACAAAGCGACAGGAGCATCAAATAACTGATAATTACGCAAGTGTTGTGCTGCCATTTTTTCTTTTTCACCTTTTTGTATGCCCAATAGACCATAAAGTCCCCAACCATTTTCACGTCGACGATCAATGAAAGGTGAAACCCATTTTTCAGGGTAATAAAGGAATGTTTCTTGGTATTGAGTTGCAAGCTCAGGGGTTTTGAAGATTTCAATTTGTGTCTGACAGACTTTCTGAATCATCTCTTCTCGTTTTTGTCCTGTCACTACATAAACCTTCCAAGGCTGCGTATTGGTTCCAGAAGGTGCACGGCCAGCAACATTTAAAATATCTTTAATAATCTGTTTTTCGATAGGGGTATTTAAAAATGCACGTACTGAATGACGGCTTGTAATTGCTTCATCAACAAGGCGAACTTGCTCTAAATTCATAAAAACTCCAGTTTGGTCTGTTACTTCCGTGCTATAGACTATATACAATAGTCGTACGAATGAAAGTTATCAGTTTAAACAAAAACAGCTAAGCCCTAGAATATATAAAGAATTCAGAATTATTAATCTGAAAATATGATTGATTATTAAACAATAGTCGGTAAAACTGATTTCAATAAAGTTCAGAAATTGTTAGATTACACTTATGTGTTAATACACATTATGTTACTTATAAGTTTTAAAGCTTTTTTTATTGTTTATTACAAGCAAAAAGTGCGTTGTTTTTAGAGTTGATCATATTACTCAGGAACAGAGTGATTGATTTTTTAGCAGTTTTTAGGGGTTGAAAAGTCAGGCATGCACGGATGCGTTTTATTATAAAATCTAGGAGTGTTAAATGAGTCAGTTCCTTACTCGTAAGTCTTTTCTTCAACAGGGTTTAGCAATCACTGTTACAGCATTAATGATGACTTCTGCAAATGCAGCAGCAACTGATAAACAAGAAATTCAACAACTTCGTGATGAAGTTCAAGCATTAAAAGCGCTCATTCAACAACAGCAACAAGTTCAACAACAGCAACAAGTTCAAATTCGTGAAGTACAAGCTCAACCTGCACAGGTATCAGCACCATCTTCACCTTTAGCAAGTTTGAAATCTAAGAATGGTGCAAATATCAATTTATATGGTTTCGTCCGTGGTGACGCTAACTATATTATTGAAGGTGCTGATGATGATTTTAACAAAGTCAGCTCAAGCCTTGGTGAAGCTCAAGATAAACTTCGTGCGACAGCAAAAACAACGCGTATTGGTCTAGATTTTGATACACCAGTAGGCGATGCTAAAGTTGGTGGTAAAGTTGAGGTTGATTTTGCTGGAAATGGTGTAAATGAAAACTTACGTATTCGTCATGCTTATTTAACTTATAACAATTGGTTATTTGGTCAAACAACATCAAACTTCCTTTCTAGTCATGCACCTGAAATGATTGATTTTGCGACCAATGCTGGTGGTGGTACAACCCGTATTCCACAGGTTCGTTATAGTTACAATTTAGCACCAACAACCAAAATTTTGGTTGCTGCTGAAGAAGGTAATAGTACTGCTGCAGGTACTGGTGCGAATTCTGTTGTTAAATATAGCTTACCTGTATTAACTGCTAAAGTGGTTCAGGGTTATGCGGAAGGTAAAGGTAATGCTTCTGCACGAGTCATGGTTGAAAACTACAAGTCAGATGCTGTACGTGATAATAATACTGGTTGGGGTATTGCTGCAGGTACAGATTTTAAAGTTTCAGATCCACTAAAAGTATTTGCTGATGCTTCTTATGTAGTGGGCAATAGCAATTATTTATATGGTAGTAATGCAGCATATTCTATTGTTAATGGTAGCATTGAGCAGAATGAATTTACTGCGGTCCAAGTGGGTGCAACTTATAAAATATTACCTAATTTACGTTCGACTCTAGCTTACGGTGCTCTTTTTGCAGATAACAGTACTGATTTTGCAAAAGCAAATCAGTCAGCGAATGAAAAAGTTCAGCAAGGTTGGTTAAATGTAATTTATTCGCCGGCTAAACCAATTGATTTAGGTGTTGAATATGTTAATGGTAAGCGTGAAACTTTTGCAGGACAATCGTATAAAGATAATCGTTTTGGCTTAATGGCTAAATATAATTTCTAATTTATTTTAGAATCATCGTTAAAAAACTGAGGCTCTATGTCTCAGTTTTTTATTTTTTAAGAGCTCTAAAGATCAATTTATGAATCAAGTATTCATAAAATAAATATAAAACAGTTTTTAATAAATCTAACTTATGGTCTATTTTGTAAAAAAGAGAAGATATTTTTTTAAAAATCTGCATAATATCTCCTCATTTTTATTTTAGGTCTTTCATACTCGTGAGAGTACGTCGAGATCTGTTTATCACACGTTTTGTTATGAACGTGTAATCCCATACCACATGAATCAGGAGCTTAAAATGAGACTACCCCTCATGCTTAAGCAGTCTTTCTATCTGAATGATAAAACACCCCTTTTATCAGCAGTAGAAATTGCTCAAATCACGCGAATTAAATTATTGAAATTTTATTTCGAGATGCTCCTGAAATCATAATCAGCATACTTTGTATTCGGTAAGTTAAAATTGTTCCGTTAGGCTTAATGGAAGATTACAATTTATTGAAATTTATTCTTCATTCCTTTTTGTTGTGCAGCTTTAATGAGTCTATGTTGATAAGCATGGCTTGAATTGAGTTTTGTTTTTATTGACAAAATAAGACTGCAGAACAAAAAAGTATCACACCAATTTGATGGATAATAAGATGGACTTTACTTTTAATGCGTTTTACACGCTTATTGCAGCAGTTATCGTTTTATTGTTGGGTCGTTTTTTAGTCAATAAAATTGATTTTTTAAGACGTTATAATATTCCTGAACCTGTTGCAGGTGGTTTGGTTGCTGCAATTCTTTCTTTAATTGTACATAACGTGTGGGGATACAGTATTTCCACAAGTAGTGAATTACAAACAAGCTTCATGCTCATATTCTTTGCATCAATCGGTTTAAGTGCAAACTTTTCTAAATTGAGAGAAGGTGGTTTGGGGTTAATTATTTTCCTTGTTTGTGTTGCATCATTTATTGTTGTACAAAACTTTGTTGGTATTAGCCTTGCAACCTTATTGGGGATTGATCCGCTTGTTGGCTTAATTGCAGGTTCAATTACCTTAACAGGTGGTCATGGTACAGCAGGTGCGTGGGGTGAGATTTTAGAAACCCAGCATGGGATTCAAGGTGCATTGGCATTGGGGATGGCCAGTGCGACATTTGGCTTGATTATCGGTGGTATTATTGGTGGTCCATTGGCGAAGCTTTTAATTAATCGCTATGAACTTGCTCAACCGCACACAGAAAAACAAGCAGAAGCACGTGATTCAAAACTTAATGCAGAAAATGATTCTTCAGAATTTGTACCTTTTGAATATCCGCATCAAGTTCGTTTAATTACAGCAGACAATGCGATTACAACTTTAGGGATGTTTGCTGCGTGTTTAGCATTTGCAGAATTTATGACAGGTTTTAGTAAAGGCACATGGTTTGAATTGCCAACCTTTGTTTGGACTTTGGCTGGCGGTGTAATTTTACGTAATGTATTAGAAAGCGTATTCAAAGTTAAGATATTTGATCGTGCGATTGATGTATTTGGTAATGCATCATTATCGTTATATCTCGCAATGGCTTTGTTATCTTTAAAATTATGGCAGTTGGCTGATTTAGCAGGACCACTTGTTGTTATTTTAGGGGCGCAAACCATTACGATGGCTTTGTATGCAGCATTCGTTACTTTCCGTGTCATGGGGAAAAACTACGATGCAGCTGTACTTTCAGCAGGACATTGTGGTTTTGGTATGGGTGCAACACCTACAGCCGTCGCAAACATGCAAGCAATTACCAATATGTATGGACCTTCGCATAAAGCATTCTTAATTGTTCCTTTATGTGGTGCATTCTTCGTCGATTTGATCAATGCAACAGTCATTCAACTTATTCTTAAATTCTTTGCTTAAATTTAATTAAAAGAGCCCCTTAGGGGGCTTTTTTGATGCGTAAAGTTTTTGGAAAAATCGTGTTAGCGGGTATCAACTATGAACGAGCCACTGAATAATACACTCATGCAATGGGTGAAATTTTTTAATGATCCACTATGGGATTTTTTGGTTGTTTTATTAATTGCAGTGGGCGTGTTTTACACCATTGCGACGGGTGCAGTACAAATTAGATTGTTTTTGCAAAGTATTCGTGTGATGAAGAGTAGCCGTAAAGAAGGCGAAGATCAGCATGGAATAACACCTTTTCAAGCTTTTGTTACGGGTCTAGCCAGTCGTGTTGGTGTAGGTAATGTTGCAGGGGTTGCTATCGCCATTGCTATTGGTGGTCCTGGTGCTGTTTTTTGGATGTGGATGACAGCATTCTTAGGAATGAGTTCTGCTTTCGTTGAATCATCATTGGCACAACTTTTTAAAGTGCGTGATACGCAGAATCAACAATTCCGCGGTGGTCCAGCCTATTATATTCAAAAAGGTTTAAAGCAAAAATGGCTGGCTGTTGCATTTTCATTGGCACTTATTTTAGCCTATGGTTTTGTTTTTAATGCAGTGCAGGCAAATTCAATTGTTGCAGCAACTTCGCATGCATGGGGATGGAATAACGCTGATCTTGCATTACAGATTGGTGGTTTTACTTTAAATGTTTCATGGGTGGGAATAGCTTTGGTTATTTTAACCTCCATGATTATTTTTGGTGGAATTAAACGAATTGCTAAAGTAGCGGAAAGCTTTGTGCCATTTATGGCCGTTCTTTATTTATTGGTTGCACTCTATATCGCGGTCATTAATTTACCGATGCTTCCAGATATATTTAAGTTGATTGTCACCAAAGCATTTCAGTTTGATGCGGCAGCAGGTGGTTTCTTCGGTAGCATGATTTCGATGGCAATGATGCAAGGAATCAAGCGCGGACTATTTTCAAATGAAGCAGGGATGGGTTCTGCACCGAATGCAGCAGCAGCCTCAGATGTTAAACATCCAGTTAACCAAGGCTTGGTACAAATGCTGGGCGTATTTGTCGATACCTTTGTGGTGTGCTCATGTACAGCCATTATTATTTTGACCTCAGGTGTATATCAAAATAGTGGATTGGAAGGAGTACAATTGACGCAAATGGCATTGAGTAGTCAAATTGGCAGTTGGGGAGATGACTTTTTAGCCATTATTTTATTCTTATTCGCTTTTTCTTCAATCATTGGCAACTATGCTTATGCTGAAGGCAACGTTCAATTTATGAATAATAATACTCGCTTGATGTTTGTATTTCGTGTCTTGGTTTTAGTGATGGTGTACTTTGGTTCCATTACTTCGGTACCTTTAATTTGGGCAATGGCAGATTTATCTATGGGGTTGATGGCGACCATTAATCTCTTTGCAATTTTACTTTTAACACCATTTTTATTGATGTTGTTAAAAGATTACACATCACAATTGAAACGCGGAATTAAAGATCCTAAGTTTAAGTTGGATCAACATCCTAAATATCAGAAAAAAGTTGATTCTGATATTTGGTAAATAAAGAAATTTTAAGCCTCATCTATTCAATGTAATCGATGAGGCTTTTTTATGGGATTAATAATCCTATATAAATGTAAATAATTTCTTTATTTTTGCTTAGAAGAGAAATAAAAAGGCTTGAGCTAAGCTGTCCAATATAAAAACAATTAATGACAGTATTAAGTAAATACAACAGCAATTCTAAAAAAAATGTGATTTCATAGCCCTAAATTTTGATCAGATACTTGTTACATACATGCACATTTTTAAAACTTTAATTTTAATTAGCAGTCTTGGTTTAGTGGCTTGCCAGCATAATGTAATTCAATCACCGAAAGTTGTTGCTCAGACGATTCCTGAAGCTGAGTCGAAAATTGATCAAAGTTTTTATAAATATAAACAATCCAATAAAAAACCTATTGTTGCTTTAGTCTTGGGTAGCGGTGGAGCACGCGGATATGCACATATTGGTGTGATTGAGGTTTTAGAAAAATATGGGATTCAGCCTGATTTCATTGTTGGAACGAGTGCTGGGAGTATTGTTGGTTCAATATATGCAAGTGGTAAATCAGCAGATCAACTCAAACAAATTGCCCTAGATATGAAAGTAGGAGATGTACGCGAGTTCAAAATTGGTTTAAAAGGCTTTTTTGATGGAAAAAAAGTTGAAGATTATGTCAATCAACAAGTCGGTACAATTGCTTTAGACAAAATGAAAATACCAATGTATGTGGTCGCAACAGAATTAAAACATGGTAAAAAAGTGGTGTTTAATTATGGTAATACAGGACAAGCTGTTCGCGCTTCAGTCTCTATTCCCAGTATGTTTATTCCAACCACCATTGCAGGAAAAGAATATGTCGATGGTGGTTTAGTTAGTCCTGTGCCTGTTGATGTTGCCCGTGAGTTAGGTGCAGATGTAGTTATTGCTGTTGATATTTTAGCGCAACCGATTTATACCGAAACGACCAACGTTTGGGGCTTATTTAACCAGAATATTAATATCATGCAAAATAGATTAGCAGCAGAAGAACTTAAAAATGCAGATATTGTAATACAACCTGATTTACGTGAAAAAGCTCATATTTTTGATGTGCAAGGTCGGCAAGATACCATTCAAGCGGGTGTAGATGCTGCAATGGAACGGATTAAGGATCTTGAAACTGTATTAAAAATGAAGCGTAGCCAAAATGAGAGCCTCATTATTCCATTAAATGCAAAAAGTTAAGATTTTTACGATCTTTTGTTTGTTTTATCATGAAATGAGTCTGAATCATGTATATAAATAGGTTTATAGCGTCATTCTCTATTCAAAGTAATTTCTACTAAAGCGTGTTCAGCGAATGTAACGTCTATAGGCTGATCTATGTAAATTCAATGTGTTATATAATTTAGAATATAGTAATGAAATCAATCATAAATTGTCAGAATGATCAATTGCCGAATTAAGCATGTTTTTTATTCCAAAAGATATATAATAATAGTGTTACATCTCCTGTCTTAAACCGAGTCTAAAAAACAATGTCTCCATTAGATCAAGTGATCCCAGCCATAGACGATCAGTCTGAATTAACCATGTCCGTTTTAATGACACCAGACATGGCAAACTTTTCGGGAAACGTGCATGGGGGAACCATTCTAAAGCTACTTGATCAAGTCGCATATGCGTGTGCAAGTCGTTATTCGGGTAGTTATGTTGTGACTTTATCTGTTGATAAAGTCAATTTTAAAGAGCCTATTCATGTTGGTGAAATGGTGACTTTCTTAGCAAGTGTGAACCATGTAGGTCGTACTTCAATGGAAATTGGGATTCGTGTAGAAGCTCAAAATATTCAAAAACGAACGGTACGTCACACCAATAGTTGCTATTTTACTATGGTGGCTGTAGATGAAAATGGTAAGCCAAAACAAATTCCTGCACTGCAATTAGACAATGATTGGAAACGTTGCCGTTTTGAAGCAGCAGAGCATCGTAAGGTTGCTCGTTTACAAGAAAACCATCATCCATCTTGCAGTATTTATAAAAAATCTTAATTTTAGTGCTTCAAAAAGACCTCACCATGAGGTCTTTTTTATATCTTGGATGTGCATTTGATACTTAAGATTGATTGAATATTAGATTAAATAAAGTTCTTGGCTGTTTCTATTCTTGATTCACAATATAGCGTAGCAGTTTTCTTTTTTTCATCTTTAAAAAATTAAAAGATTTTATGTAAGAAGTTTGCTTCGTACTTTATCCAGTATATCGAGCCTATAGAATCATTCTTATTTTGAATAAATGTCGAAACAAAATTTATGCTTTAAAAGCATGGTATCTCTTTTCGATATGATTATAATAAAACGAAACGTTTCGTATCGTTATTATCATTATGATTGAATCTGAAAAATCCTCACGACGTAAGCAATGCATTTTGGATGCCGTAATTGCGGCACTTGAAGAACATGAATATACCGATTTAACCATTGAGGATATTGCAATACATGCGAGCGTTGGAAAATCTACAATTTATCGATGGTGGAAGCATAAATCAGATTTGGTTTTTGATGCCTTTAAAGAGCAAACTGCCTCAGTATTTGAACTGGATTATAACGCTTCATTAGAAGAAAATTTACAGCAACAATTACTCAAATTATCCAAGGCTTTGCACCATAAAATAGGGCGTGCTTTATTGGTGGTGATCGCTGAACATCGCGAAGCTGCTGGAGAGTTTTTTAAATTATATTTGCTTCCACGCCGTGAAGAAACTCGAAAATTAATTCAACGAGCCATTCAACAAGAGGAAATTAAAGCGGATTATCCTTTCGAGTTAATGCTCGACACTTTGTATGGTCCGATTCATTACCAAATTATTTTCTTTAATCATGCACCGAATGCTGATTATATTCATGAATTGGTGAATTTGGTTCTTGCACCTGTACGCTTGAATAACGTTGAGTGATCAGCTCATGTCTGCTTTAAACACACCAATAACCTCTGAAAAACTCTGGAATCGTTCATTCATTCTTTGTGTATTGAATAATCTATTTTTATTTACGTATTACTTTGCTTTTTTAACCATATTGCCTATTTATATCATGAAAAATTTGGGTGGATCTGTGAAAGAAGCAGGGTTAGCCCTGACTTTATTCCTTGTCTCATCCATTATGATTCGTCCATTTTCAGGATTGATTATTCAGAAAATAGGGAAGAAAATCTCTTTTCGTGGTGCTGAGTTTTTATTCGTTATTTTTGCTTTCGCTTATTTGTTTGCAGATAGCATGTGGCTCTTGCTCGCTGTTCGATTTATGCATGGTATTTGGTTTAGTGTTTTAACCACGGTTGCAGTACCTATCGCAAATGACTTTATTCCAGAAAATCGTAAGGGTGAAGGCATGGGCTATTATGTAATGTCGACCAATCTAGCAGTAGTTTTTGGTCCTTTCATTGCACTCACGGTTATACAGCTTACAGATTTCATGACTTTATTCGCGCTATTGACTGCGGTAATTTGTGTTGGATTTATCTTCTGTTTAATGATTCCCATCCACGACGATCATGTGAAGAGAATAGAGCCTTTAGAAGATCAACACACAAACTCTCAGCAAAAGACCAAGTTAACGTTATCTTGGCATGATGTGATTGAATTACGTGCTGTACCGATTGGTTTGGTGGCGTTGGTTACAGCATTGGCATACTCCAGTATTATGAGTTTTATTGCTGCTTATGCTGAAACGCAACATCTTATTGCTTATGTCAGCTTATTTTTTATTATCTTTGCTGTGTCGATGATACTTGTACGACCTTGGGTTGGAAAAATTTATGATCGTAATGGCCCTAGTGCCGTTATTTATCCATCCTTTATTTGTTTTGCACTGGGTTTGATCATCATTAGTTTTGCCACAAATCAATGGATTTTGTGGTTATCTGCAATTTTTATTGGTATTGGCTATGGTTCTTTATTTCCATGCTTCCAAACAGTTGCAATTCAGTCTTCACCTAAAGAAAGAATGGGATATGCCATTTCAACATTTTTTACTTTATTTGATTTAGGTATGGCAATCGGTTCTGTGGGGATGGGGCTACTCATCGCACAATTTGGATACCAAACCACTTATTTATTTTGTGCTGTTGTCGTGATTTTGACCTTGTTTTTATATAGGGCGACAGTGACCCGTACACCTACATTAATGAAATAGAGGACAGTTTCGTGGAATTACGACATTTAAGATACTTTGTAGCGGTTGCTGAGGAATTAAACTTTACCAAAGCAGCACAACGGATGTGTACGGTTCAACCCTCATTGAGCCAACAAATTAAAGATTTAGAGCATGAAGTCGGTGTGCAATTATTGACTCGTACCAATCGTAAAGTTGAATTAACAGAAGAGGGTAAAGTCTTTCTAAAGGAAGCATTGCTGTGTTTAGAGCATGCAGAAAAAGCCATTCTTGATGCACGACAAGTTGCCAATATTAATAAAGATCAGCTCAGTATTGGTTTTGTACCAGTTGCTGAAATGAAAATTTTCCCCTATATCATGCCCAATATTCGTGCGCATTTTCCTGATATTAAAATTCATTTTCATAGCTTGCCCGATGCTGCACAATTCAAAGCTTTAAAGAAAGGCGATATTGATATTGCCTTTACTCGTTATCCGAATGAATCGGGTGATTTTAATTATGTGCAAATTTTTCAAGAACCATTGGCACTGATTATTCCTAAAAACTCTCCAATGGCAGAGCAACGACATATCAGTATTAAAAGCTTTAATCAGCAAGATTTTGTGATTAGTGATGAAGATGCTTCACCACAACTGTATAAAATTATTCAAGATTTCTTTAAACAATCAAAGTTAAATGTAAATGTAGTTCAGCACTCAACGAATATCCTACTCAACGTCAATTTGGTCGGAATGGGCGTTGGTTGGAGTTTAGTTCCAGCCTACGTTCTTCCATTGTTGGGGGATAAAATTATTGTGAAAAATACGATTGAACCTTTACCGATGATTGGCTTATATGCAAGTTACCGTAAAGATCAACAAAATGACGCGATTGAATTGATTTTAAGAATTTTAAAGGAACAGTTCTATATGGATTTTTTTGCGTAAATGATGAGTTTTATGTTCCATTAGGATCACTTTTGCATAAAAAAGGAGTCTGATAAAAATCAGGCTCCTTTTTTTGATCTTTTGCATCTATGTGAATAAACTTATTGATCTTAAAACAGAAATTTAAAAGCGTCACACAAGATCTTTATTTGATTGAACATACTTAGAACTTAAATAATCTTGAGGCATTTTCACCTAAAATCATTTTTTGCTCTTCAATATCTGGAACGATTTTTCTAAAGGTATCTAACACCAATTGATAAGACATTTTAGCTTCATGCTGAGTATGTGGCCAATCACTGCCCCAAACCATTCTATGAATAAAGCCTTTGTTTTTTAATAAATTAAATGCTTGCTGTGCGATATCAATATTGACAGGTAAGGCACCCAAACGATAAAAACCAGAGACTTTAATCCAATGTTTTTCGACATTTAATAAATCTAAAAATGTTTGATAATCAGGGTCATCAATTCCTTTAATCGGATCAATTCGACCAAAATGATCAATCACAATATCTAGGTGATATTGGTTTAAAAGCGGAAGAACTATCACCAGATAAGCAGGAGGAGCATGCAGTTCAAGTTGCCATTCCAAAGTTTCTAAATGGGTTAAAAAAGTGTTCCATTCAGGCGTATTAAGCACAGGTACAGTCAGACCAAAAAGGTTTAAACGAATCCCTACAATTCCTTGAGCTTTTAAGGCTTTAAGCTCATCTAAACTGGCTGTATGTTCAACTACAGCAATGCCTTTTAAACGTTTAGGATATTGCTGAATTGCATCTAACATCACATGGTTATCTGTACCGAAAAAACTAGGCTGAACAAGTACACCATGCGTAAACCCAAGTTCATCTAAGCGAGAAATATAGTCTTGAGCTGTTGCGTTATAGTTTGGCGTATAACGTGCTGTTTGAAGACATTGATCATGCTTGGAAAAGACATGGGCGTGCGTATCTATACAAGTCATCTGGGGCTCACATTACAAATTTAAGAATGAGTACTGCAACAATGGCAGCCACGACTCCGATTGGAATCGCTTTGAATAACAATTGATTAAAGAGTTCATTTTTATCCATATCACTTGGTGCAGAGCCCATGATCAAACTACCCCCTGAAGAGAATGGTGAGATTGAAGACGATTGAGCGCCAACGACAATACAGATGAACAGAATCAGCGGATTGATCCCTGAGGCAAGTGCAATTGCAGGAACAATGGGGAACAGGGTTGGCGTAACCACACCTAAAGTGCTTGAAAAAATGGACATTACAGCGCTAATCAGGCAAAGCAGAATTGGAATCATCCAAATTGGAACATTGTGTGCTAACCACTCAGATAGTGTGGTGATAATGCCGAGTTTTACGCCTAAAGCGATTAACATGCCTACGCCACAAATCATGATTAATGTGCCCCATGGAACGAGGGCGATCACTTTTTTCTCATCAGCAAGTTTCATCAATAAACTGATCAGAGAGAAAATAATGGCAATAAAGGCAATATCAATTTTTGAATTGAGGAAATGAATGGTTGAATTGTCTGGAACCAATAAATTTAAAATAGGGAAAATAAGTACAATTGCCATCATTAAGACAATCAGGAATAATGATTTTTTTTGTTTTGAATCAAAAGCCTCAGGTTTTATGTCTTCAATTTGGATGGAGTTACTCTTTCTATTCCATAAGGTATATAGACCTAAAACGACAATTGGAATAATCAGTGTCGTAATAAAAATACCTGTTGCATAGGTAAAGCCTGTTTGAGCATTAATTCCTGCATTTTCCATCAAACTTCTAAAAATGATCCCACTTTGTGAGGTCATGAAATTTGCACCTGCCAATGCACCATAATTGACAGCCATTCCGCCAATAATCATGCTCATATTGGTTTTGCGACACAGCAATAAAGTAATCGGTGCCATAAATGCCAGTACGGTATAGAAACCTGCACCTAAGGCTGCAATGATGGTCGAGGCGAAGAAAATCGCTAGCGGTAAGAGCTGTGGAAATTTACGACATTTATAGAGTAGATGACTTGCAAGTTTTTCTAATGCGCCATTCGCTAAAGCAAAGTTATAAAATAAGGTGACTGCAAAAATAATAAAGAAAATTTTAACGGGCCATAATTCTATAAGCTCAGAGGGTTTTAACCCCATCCCAAAGCACCCAATCAGATATGCACTGACGATTGTAAAAAAGCCAATATTGATTTTCGTGACATAGCCTAATCCTATAGACAGTGCCAACGCTAAAACGATGAGCAGGGTCATAATATTCCTCCAAGAATATTGTATGATCAAAACATATAAACATATAAACATATATATGTTTGGTTTTCTATATTACATCTTTACGTGCTAGAATTGTCAAATCTAAATTGTGTACTAGTACTGCAAATGCTTGATGATGATGCATTTAAAAATTTTAAAGTGCCACGATACGAGCAAGTTCGCTGGCAAATTCAAAAATTACTGATCAAGTCTAAATGGACGATCGAGAAGCCTATTCCTACAGAGCTGGAATTGGCAAGCATGTATAGTGTTTCAGTGGGCACTGTCAGAAAGGCGGTTGAATGCCTTGTTGAGGATGGCTTACTGATTAAACAACAAGGTAAAGGAACTTTTTTAAAGCAACCTAATTTTGACTCATCTTTAATGCGTTTTTTTAGATTACGTAATAAGCAGGGCAATGATGTTCAACCAATCGGTGATGTTAAAAAGTTGTCAGTTGTTCATGCGATCCCTGAAATTAATGCAAAACTGAATCTTTCTGAAACGGATAAGCTTATTCATATCGAACGCGTTCGAAAAAATGAAGATGTTGTTGTTTTAAGTGAAAAAATTTGGTTGCCTGAATCTTTGTTTTTAAGTTTAAAAGACGTTGCGATTAAAAACTTTGGCAATTTACTTTATCCATTTTATTATCAGCAATGTGGTCAATTTGTTTCATCAGCAGTTGAACAATTGTCTTTTGAAACCAATATTCAAGATCAATATTTACAGAATAAAATAACCGATCCGCTTGTTAAAGTATGCCGTATTGCAAAAAGTATTGAAGGTACAGCTATAGAGTATCGTGAGTCATTTGGCTTTGCTGAAAATTTTAATTATGAAATTTCAATTCATTAAACGAATGGATTGAAATTTCTATTTCTATTTTTGGGTGGTGTAATGCCATCCAAGAAGATTAGAAAATACAGCGATATTAGGTTTCTTATATAGCACTGTATTATTTCTCTTTATAGAAGAAAAAATAAAACGTTTGTGCGTTCTTATGCAAGCGGTCTATTTCACATAAAGCCAACGAGGTCATTTTAATTTCTTCTCTATAATCACATCGAAAATGATAAAAATGGCTGTTATAAAAATGATGAAGCTTTATACCAATATGCACTCACGTGGAAACACGATTATTCCTTTGCTCAAAGAACTTAATATAGAAAATCAGGTCGAATTGGTTCAGATGGCATATGACCAATTAAAAACGACAGAATATTTAAACATTAATCCAATGGGGAAAGTTCCGTGTTTGGTGGATGGTGATGCTGTGATTACAGAAACGCCTGCTATTTTTGCTTATCTTGCAGATAAATTTATTGATCAAGGCTTTGCGCCTGCATTGAATGATCCAAAGCGTGGTGAATATTTTAAATGGCTGTTCTTTTGTCATGGACCATTGACTGAATATATGGACATGAAAATGTTGAATATTCCATCAGAGCAGATTGCTGAGAAAAAACGTAGTTTGGGTTTTGGTGACGAAGAAACGGTTTTTGGATTTATCAAGCAAGGGTTGAGTCAGGCAAAACCATATTTATTGGGTGATAAAATTTCTGCTGCCGATTTATTTTTGGCGTATTGGTTAATCTTTGCGATCTCTTTTAAAATTGTGCCTTATTTAGATGAATTTAAGCCATTTATTCAAATGATTCAACAACGTGATGCTGTGAAAGATATTGCATGGATTCAAGCTGTGTCAGTTTTGTGAAGTCATAAAAGCCATACAATAGTGTGGCTTCTATTTTGGGTATATGACGTTCTCATTCTAGAAAAGTATCACTTATGATTAATCGATCTTAATGTTTTAGTAATTTTAACTTTTATTAATCAAGTAGTTTACTTCACTCGGTCAATCCAATTCGCAATACTTGAATGACTCAGAATTTCTGCACTAAACTTATCATTGGTACGAATAATTTCAAGTAATTGAGAGCCAACAGCAATATCGGCAATGCTTTGTTGATGACCGACTAACCAATTATTTTGTTCCAAAACCAATGCAATTCGATTTAAATGTAATTTGAATTCTTGTTCGATCGATTCTTTATTCATACGACCTAAGCCTTGCATTTTTAATTGCATATTTAACCCAGCTTTTAAAAGCGGTTTCATGATAACTGCTTCATGAACGGGTCTGCCTTCAGAGGCAATTTTAACTGCTGCCGCAAGTGCTTTTACATCATTTATACGGAAATGAATTTCATAGAAATAGAGCAGTTCATCTGCCCAATCTTCCCATAATTCTGCATAGACTTTTTCTAAGGGATGAACGGGATAGAGCTTTGCTAAATCAGGGTATGCTTCATCTAAATAACGCGCAATACGAGTACTGTCTTGAATACGTTTGCCATTAATGTCTAAAACAGGAACTTTCCCAACTTTAGTTAAAGTGGGTACTTTTGCGCCCAATATTCCATTGTAATTAACGGTTTCAAAGTCTAGTCCCTTAAAACGTAACATGCGTGCGACTTTCTGACAAAAAGGTGATATTTCCCATTGATGTAATACGATTTTAGCCATGTACTTTCCTCATTAAATGAAAAAATAGTTTTAAATTCTATTTTTAATTCCCTATCAAATTTACTTATTTTTGAATCAATAAATCATTCTTTTGAAACCTTTAAATCTTATTATTTGATCAAAATTAGTCAAGGTTCATATGGGAGCTTTATGCTGTCAGATAAGTCTAATTTGTTTGTTTTATAAATGATGTGCAACTTTGATTGTGTTCTATTATTCTCATAAAAATAAAATAAAAACCACGCCGAAGCGTGGTTTTTATTTTGCAAAATTTATTGAGTGTGTAATTTACGGAACAATTGCTGACTCACACTATTCATTGTTTGTGGAATAGCCAATGCTGCAACAAAACGGTCAGGACGCAAAATCACCATAGATTGATCTGTTTTACCAAACCATGAACGAATTTCTGTACCCATGTCACCAATGGTAATTACACCGTCAAATTTTTGGCGCTTTTCATTGCCCAATTGAACCGCAGGGAGCACTTGAATAAATTTCACGCCTAACGATTGCCATTGCTTCATATTAGCTTCATTCAGACCCCATTTCGGATCTACACCCCAAGCAATAATCGCAAAATCATTGCCAATGACATCATCCAATAAAACCGTTTGACCATTTTCAAGTTGAACATGCGGTTGGATAAACATCTTACCGACTGGTGAGTCTTTCTGACCATCTGCAAGCAATGCGCCGTCATTATATTTAGGCATTGGTTTAAAACGCATTTCCAATAAATATTGCTTAATCGGTTTGATGTAATTCAAAGCATAAGCAATACCATCACGGACAAAACCTTGCCATTTTTTCGGTGGTGCAAGTACATGACCTGCCATTACAGAAAGATCAATCATGGCTTTAGCATGATCTTTACGTTCAATTTGATAAGAATCCAATAACTCAGGTGCCGCTTTACCTTGAACAACGAGCGCCATTTTCCATGCAAGATTAAAGGCATCACGCATACCGCTGTTATAGCCCTGACCTTGCCATACTGGCATGATGTGCGCTGCATCACCTGCAAGTAAAATACGGTCTACGCGGAATTTGTCAGCAATACGCGCATTGTGGGTATAAACACGCTGACGAATCACTTCAATTCCATCGGTATTGGGTAAAACTTTTGCCAATAGTTTGTTAATGTTTTCAGGTTTACTTAATTCTTCCTGAGTTTCACCTGGCATCACCATAAATTCAAAACGACGAATACCATGTGGAAGGGCAGCCGAAACGTATGGACGAACAGGGTCACAGCATAAATAAATATGTGGTGTTGCTAATGGATCATTTTCAAGATCAATCACGATCCATTGATTTGGCGCAGTTTCACCATCAAAGGCAATATTTAAATTACGACGGATAACAGAGTTACCACCATCGCAGGCAATTAAATATTGTGCATGAATCACTTCTTCTTGTTTTTGGTTTTTGGCTTGGATTTTCAGCGTAACGCCATTGGTATCTTGCGTGAATTCATTTAACTGACGTGAGAATAAAATCTGTGTTTGATCGTATGCCTTCAAACCTTGGAGTAGTACATTGTCGACTTGTGGCTGAATAAAAGCATTACGACGTGAAAAACCAAATTCACGGGTTAATGGTTGAATATCTGCAAAACAACGACCTTTAGGCGTAAGGAATCGCATTGCATGGTTGGGTGTTGTATGTGGAAGTACTTTGTCGACTAAACCGAGTGATTGAATGGTACGTAATGATTCATCATCAATTCCAATTGCACGTGGGTAATCAATCAAACTATCCAGTTGTTCAATAATGGTGACTTTGACACCTTGTTTACTTAAATAGTTTGCAATGGTTAGACCCACAGGGCCAGCACCTAAAATAGCCACATCTGTCGTAACATCAAGCTTATTTGAATTCACAGCGATATCCATTCAACCATACAATATGGATATATTTATGACTGAAAAAAGCATCTAATCCAAGCTATGCGATAGTTGATAACTCGTATGTTTTTTTAAATCAAAAATATAGTTTTTTGGGTTAATATAATGATTTTATTTAATAAATTAATTAATCATATATATACTAAGGTGACTTAATCATTGTTTTTAACTATCACTCTTAAACCAATGAGCATTTGGATGCAGTTTTTTTTAGATGATTAAGATCTTAGATGGTTTACAGTGATTGTTTTTAGATATAAGTATTAAATTTTTTGTAATAAAAGGCTATAAATTTTAACTCATATGATTTAGCTCTAAACTATAAAGAAGACTAAATTATAAAAAAGCTAAACCATAAAAAAGACCAAGTCGTAGCATGACTTGGTCTTTTTGAGTTTGTACTTTACTTGATTCAGCTTAAATTACAGTCTCTTAATCGACACCTATGTTTAGTGCTTAAATTCAAATCCTCTAAAGTCTTTGAATCATGATTTTATTGATTCGGTTGAGTTGTTACAGGGCTGCTTGATGAACCTTCTGCAGCACTTTCAGTGGTTGGTTGACCAGCTTGTGGTTGAGCTGCGGCAGAATTATCTGTTGCTGCATCACCTGGTTGTTCTTGAGTTGAAACAACCACTTTTTCAGCTTCATCAGCTGGTTGTTGTGTTGCAGCGAAAGTAGCAGTTGCAGCAGTAAGAGCAAAAGTTGTTGCTAAAAGCGTGTTGAAAAGTTTCATGTGTGGCATCCTTCTTTCATTTAATAAATTAACCGCTTGTTCATTTCAGTATCTAAGTGAATTTGAAAATCACTCAATCACAAGGGACGAAAATCATCCTACGGGCAGAAGGTATATTCGGCAACCTTATCAACAAAGCGAAACAGTACGCTTTACGTTAAAAAGACAAACAAGCACTAAATGTAATAATTCTGTTAAGAAAGGACATCAATTTGCTAGATAAAATGTATGTAATTATGTCGATGTAACCGAAAAATGAACAAGATACTTACCAAGCAATTACAAAAAGTCGCAGTCTTCTCCATCTTTGTAATTTAAATTTCCGATGATTATTTTATAAAATATTAAAAAAACAGATCAAAAGGGCTATTTTTATAGGGTCAGCAAATTTTTAATCAAGATTGAGGAGAAGATAGTGTGCGTATAACAGTGTTATAATATATCAATATAAATTCATACAGCATGCTTAAATCATCTCTCAATTGACTTTGAAAATCATCATTGCTGATGAAAATAGGTATTTTGCATAACGTCATAGCCTTTACATTTCTCTCCTTTAAAGATAAATCAAAGGTTTTATGCAAGGAATTTAATGATCTTGAGTTTGGTTTGAACTTATTTTGAATAGAGTGAATTGATTTGAAAATTCTAAATCAGAAAGCAGTGAAAACACATATTATTTCAGGTTTTCTAGGTGCAGGAAAAACCACGTTATTGCAGCATTTATTATCCCAAAAGCCTGAAGGTGAAACTTGGGCTGTATTAATGAATGAGTTTGGTCAGATTGGTGTAGATCAGCAATTATTGCCACAGCAAGAAGGTTATGAAGTTAAAGAATTGTTGGGTGGATGTTTATGTTGTACCAGTCAACTCCCTATGCAAATTGCTTTATCACGGCTTATTAATGAAACTAAACCTGATCGTTTATTTATAGAACCGACAGGGCTTGGGCATCCTGCACAATTATTAGAACAATTGACTGAACCCCATTGGCAGAGTTTGATTGAGATGTGTGCATTGATCACGGTTGTGGATGGTTCACGATTACATGATGGCGAGTGGACCAAGCAAAATCTATATCAAGATCAGTTGAAAGCAGCACAAATCGTCGTGATTTCACATGCTGATGCCATGCAAGATGTAGATGAAACAGCACTGATTAAGTTAAAGGATGAATATTTAGCTTATATACCCACATGGATTAAAACAGAGCGGTGCAATATTCAATTTGAACACGTCGATTTACCTTATATTGGAATTCAACGCAAAGTTCAGCCTTTGATCCAAATTCAAAAGCAATTCTCTGTCAATGAACCTTTACCTGTAATTAAGCAGTTGCCTTATCACTATGTTGAAACGGCTCAAGGTTTTACGGTAGCCGGTTGGAAATTTTCAAAGCGTTGGCAGTTCAATTTTTATGATTTATTAGATCTGTTATGTGAGCAAAAAGATTGGTTGCGTATAAAAGGTATATTCAATACAGATCAAGGTTGGATGACGTTTAATTTCAACCCTGAGCAATTAAACTATAAATCTGGCGAAGAAAATATTGATAATCGCATTGAAATTATTAGCCAACATGTTCGTGATTGGGAAAGTTTTGAAGCTGAATTGCTGAAATGTCGAATTGAAGCAGGCTAAACTATTGTTGAATAAGTTCAGAAATCATCAGCAAAATCTTATAGACTGAGCGCCATATTTGGGTATTACAGATTTGGATTCAACATGGCGTTAAAAGCAACAATTTATAAAGCAGATTTGAATATTGCCAATATGGATGTCCATCAATATGGTGATTATCAATTTACCATGGCGCAACATCCATCTGAAACCATTGAACGTTTAATGGTTCGTGTTTTGGCCTATGCTCGTTTTGCTAATGAGCATTTAGAATTTACCAAAGACTTATTTGAAACTGATGAACCCGCGTTGTGGGAAAAAGATTTAACAGGTCAATTGGTTAAATGGATTGAAGTCGGTTTGCCTGATGAAGATAAAGTCAAAAAAGCTGCTGCACGTTGCAAAGAAGTGGCTGTTATTACTTATGGTTCAGCCGTTGCAGAATGGTATAAACGCAGTTCAAAACTTAAAACCTTGAAAAATGTCCAAGTTTGGCAATTGTCTGAAAAAACCACGGAAGCGATTCAACAATTATGTGAGCGCACCATGCAGTTACAGTTGAATGTTATGGATGGTGAATGGACATTAATTGGCGATAAAGCTCAGGCTGAAATTGAATGGACACAGTTACAATAAGTCTTCAATAATTAAGCAAGATGCAGGCTAAATCGCTTGCATCTTTTGCCTTAATTTACGTATATCTATAAAACAACAATGACAGATGAATAAAAAAAATGAACCCAGATATTTATCATCTGCTGATGGCATTGGCAATTGGTGCCATCATTGGTACTGAGCGAGAATACCGAAGTAAATCTGCGGGTTTACGTACCATGATTATGGTCAGTTTGGCTTCTTGTTTATTCACCATTTTATCCATCAAAATTGGCGTAGACAACCCAGATCGTTTGGCTGCTAATATTTTAACGGGTCTTGGCTTTTTGGGCGCAGGTGTTATCTTTAAAGATGACAATCGAATCTCTGGGATTACTACAGCAACCACTATTTGGATGGTGGCTGCATTAGGGATGGCAGCAGGTGCAGGTTATGAATTTTTAAGTATATTTGGAACTTTTTTGGTTTTGATTGTGCTGATTTTTTTGGTTTATATTCAAGAAAAAATAGATGAGTTTCATCAAGCACGAAGCTATCGAATATCATGTGAATATCAACAAGAAACTTTAGATAAATACGAAGATATTTTTAAACAACATGCGATGAAAATTATACGTGGTGTACAAAATAAAACAGAAAAACAAATCACAGGGCGTTGGGTTTTAATCGGATCGGCGCAGAATCATAAAAAGCTGACGCAATATCTGCTCTGTGATGCAGATATTAAAGATTTGAGTTTTTAAAATTGAATTGAAATAACGTTTATTAAAAGAAAAGTGGAGAGCAAAATGCACAATGTTTATGAACGTGTCATGCAATATAATCAGAATAGAGATCCACAATTTGTACAAACCAAATATAAGCTCATGGCAAGTGGTGCATTTCGCTTTTTTCGAGGAACATGCCATCTTTTTTATGAAGATTTAGCAAAAAATCAAACATGGAAAGATGCAACAAAAACATGGGTATGTGGTGATTTACATATCGAAAATTTTGGTTCTTATCGTAGTCATCATGGGGTGGTTTATTTTGATTTAAATGATTTTGATGAAGCTGTATTGGCGCATCCAACTTGGGAGCTGTCTCGCTTTTTATGTAGTATTTACTTGGCGGGTAAAGAGTTGAATATCTTAGAAGATCAGCTTAAAACCATTACTGAAACCTTGTGTGATGAATATCTTCAAGCCTTACAAAATGGCAAGGCATATTCCATAGAAAAAGAAACGGTTAAAGGAATCTTAAAAAAATATATTAAAATCGTGGCTGAACGTGATGATCTGACTTTTTTAAATACACATTCAAAATTACTCAGCGCAAATAAGCGTATTTTAACGATTGATCATAAAAAATACTTTCCAATTCAAGATGAAAAATTAAAAGCAGATTTATTACAGAGCTTCGCACAGTATTTGAATGCCAATAGTAAAAAAGAAAATGAATATCAAATTCAAGATGTCGCGATTCGTGTTGCAGGAACAGGTAGTATAGGACTGAAACGCTATGTGTTTTTGGTCTATCAAGCTGAAGAAAAAAGTTTTTATTTAATTGATGTTAAACAAGCTCAAGTATCATCCTTAACACTAACGCCGTATTTAAAAATTGAACAACCACGTTGGAAAAATCAAGCTGAAAGAGTGATTACGGTTCAGTCTTTTATGGAATATATGCCACCTGCATGGTTATCGCAGTTTAGTTTTAAAAAAGACAATTTTATTGTGAAAGCCTTACAGTCTGAGCAAGATAAAATGGACTTTAGCCTATGTGCAGGTAAACCTGATAAATTTACAGATGCTTGTCATTATATGGCACGTTTAATGGCTTATGCACAACTCCGATCCGCAGGGCGACAGGGTTCAGATTCCATTGATGATCTGATTAATTTTGCCGATAAAGCGAAAAATTGGAAAGCAAAGCTACTTGAATATACGTATAATTATTATCAACAAGTGCTTCAAGATTCAGCTGAGTTTAGTCAAGCTTATCATGCGACTAAACCTGATATGGCTGTTGCAACCTCCCAAAAGCATGTAAATGCGCCAAAAGTTAAATCGAATCTGAAACAACAGAGCAAATTGAGTCTATCCAAAGTTGCTAAAAAATCACGTGCTGTGATTGAACCACAGCAAAGTGCTGTTGTTGTAAAATCAAATTCGATTGCTCAAGTAGATTCGTCGGATGTTGTAACGAAATCTGATTCAGTAGTGAAATTGAAAAAAGTCAAAAGTAAGGTATAGCATGTCAAACGAATTAGAAATTATTGATCTTAAAGTGGGTGAAGGTAAAGAAGCTGTAAAAGGCGCTTTAATCACTACACATTACACAGGTTGGTTGGAAGATGGTACCCAGTTTGACTCTTCTGTTGATCGTGGCAGTTACTTTGAAACTGTGATAGGAACAGGTCGTGTGATTAAAGGGTGGGATCAAGGGATCATGGGTATGAAAGTCGGTGGTAAACGTAAATTGATCGTACCATCACATTTGGCTTATGGTGAGCGTAAAATGGGTAAAGTGATTCCTGCAAATTCAAATTTGGTTTTTGAAATTGAATTATTTGATGTAAAAACACGTGATTAATCGGTCTGCATGATCTGCTGATCAATCTCAAAAAAAACTCTCAATTTATTGGGAGTTTTTTATATTTAAACGATGAAAGAACGACACATTTTCGTATGAAAAAATAGAAGTAAATCAATTCTAGATCTAAAAAGCAGATATTCATTCAGTAGATGAAAAGACACAAATATAATGTGGAAATTTTGAAATGAATCGCGTTAGAATTGTAAAAAGTTTAATTACAATGAAATATGATCGTTTTATCATAATTTTAAAAAAGCATCTGAATTGTGTGGATATTGTGAAGAAAATATTACACTGATGTAAGTTGTTTAAAAATAATAGAAAAATTAATTGTTTTAAGATTGTTTTCAGATTCAGTGTCTATAAACTACAGATGAAAAGAGATTGATTCTTGAAGTCATTAAAAAGGTTTTTTTAAACAAAATATTGACGTTTTGTGATGAACTTTGAAATCATAACAGACAAGATAATGAGCAGAAATTTTATGATCCCTCGTTTTTTAAATCCCGCTTTGGTTGTTGGTCTTTCTATTTTAGCCGCATCTATGAGTATGGTGGTACGTGCAGAAACTGCAAAAGCAGACCCTGCGACGCTTACGATTATTGGTTATCATGAAATTACTGATAAAAAAGATGCACTTATTCCTCAGTATGCAATTACGCCTGCGCAATTTGGGCAACAAATTACAGCACTAAAGAAAAGCGGGTTTAATTTTATTAGTGTTGATCAATTGCTTAAAGCAAATGAAGGTAAATATAAATTACCGACAAAACCTGTACTGATTACAGTAGATGATGGTTATCAATCTTTTTATAAATATGCTTATCCTGTGGTTAAAGCCAATAAAGTCCCTGTGGTTTTAGCCGTTGTTGGTTCATGGTTAGAGCCGAAAGAAAGTCAAAAAGTTCATTTTGGTGATGAAGTGATTGCACGTGATGAAATTTTATCATGGGCTGAATTGAAAGAAATGCAAGACAGTGGTTTTGTCGAGATTGGAAGCCACAGTTATAATTTGCATCGTGGAATTTTAGGGAACCCGCAGGGGAATTCTGAACCTGCTGCGACTACACGCTTATATAATACAAAAACAAAAACTTATGAAGATGATAAAAGCTACGATGCTCGAATTTATGCAGATTTAAAGAAAAATAATGATGTTTTAAAGTCACATGGTATTCGTAGCCCACGTGTGATGGTTTGGCCATATGGTCGCTATAATATGGAAACAGTTGGAATTGCGAAAAAACTGGGTATGCCAATCACCATTACATTAGATGATGGTGCGGATGATGTGAATAAACCATTGGGTCATTTAAACCGTATTCTCATTGAAAATGGCACATCCATTAATGATTTATTGGCGGATATTAAAACTCGTGAAATGGGTTTAAATGATAATAATCGTCCACAAAAAATCATGCATGTAGATTTGGACTATATTTATGATAAAGATCCAGCACAGCAAGAAAAAAATATTGGTCTTTTGTTAGACCGAATTGCGGCAATGAAGGTAAATACCGTTTATCTTCAAGCTTTCTCTGATCCTGATGCAGATGGTTCAGCGGATATGGTGTATTTCCCAAATCGCTATTTACCAATGCGT
The DNA here is from genome assembly GCF_002135415.1 of Acinetobacter sp. ANC 3832. Taxonomy (GTDB): domain Bacteria; phylum Pseudomonadota; class Gammaproteobacteria; order Pseudomonadales; family Moraxellaceae; genus Acinetobacter. Next base: position 95,381 of record NZ_NEGJ01000007.1, on the reverse strand, counting down.
GCAGATTTATTTAATCGTGTTTCTTGGCAAATTCAATCACGTACACAAGTCACCCGTTTGTATGCTTGGATGCCTTTATTGGCATGGGATTTACCGAAAAAGAACCCAGTTTCAAAAGATATTGTTGTGACGCAGCAAGAAAAGAAATCAGACCATTTAAACATGGGCTATCACCGTTTAAGCCCTTATTCTGCTGAAGCACGTGAAGTGATTAAAGGTATTTATGCAGATTTAGGCAAATCAGCGACATTTAATGGTGTATTATTCCATGATGATACGACTTTGTCTGATTATGAAGATGCCAGCCCTCAAGCTTTAGCAGCTTATAAAAAGGCGGGTTTATCCACTAATCTTGCACATGTACGTAATAATGATGCAGAACTTCAGAAATGGACTGCGTTTAAAACCAAAACGATTGATGATTTTGCAATGCAATTGGCAGATCAACTTCGTTATTATCAGCCTTATCTCGTCACAGCTCGTAATTTATATGCACAAGTTGCATTAAATCCATATTCTGAAAATTGGTATTCTCAATCTTTAGAGCAATCGTTAAAGCGTTATGATTTTACAGCGATTATGGCAATGCCATATATGGAACAAGCGCCAGATAAAGCGAAGTTTTATGCGGATATTGTCAATCGTGTAAAAAAATATCCGAATGGTATTAAGAAAACTGTATTCGAGTTGCAGGCTTTAAATTGGAGAACCAATAAACCGGTTCCATCAACTGAAATGGCTGATACGATTAAATCCTTATATCAACAAGGTGCGATGCATATTGCATATTATCCAGATGATCCATTCCAAAATCATCCAGATCCAGTAATCATGCGTCAGGTATTTGATTTAAAAACAAATAGCCTTGTTCCTTAAAGGAAGATAACAAAGATGTCCTTACATTATTTTTGGCACTCAGCATTGGATTTTGTGTTCTTCTATCCATTGTTCATGTCTTATTTATGGATGGTTGGTGCGCTAATCTTCTATAGAAAAGAACGAAAAGAGCCGCCATATCAGCAACCAAATCCATTACAAAGTTATCCTTTGGTTGCTGTGCTCGTGCCTTGTTTTAATGAAGGGGACAATGCAGAAGAAACCATTACCCATGCTTTGGCTTTGGATTATCCAAATTTTGAAGTCATTGCAATTAATGATGGTAGTTCGGACAATACTGCGGAAGAACTGGATAAGCTTGCTGCAAAATACGAAAAGCTTCGAGTGGTGCATCTTGCACAAAACCAAGGCAAAGCCATGGCTTTACAAGCAGGTAGCTTGGTTACAGAAGCTGAATTTTTGATTGGTATTGATGGGGATGCTTTGCTTGATCCACATGCTGCATCATGGATGGTACGTCACTTTTTAGAAGATGAAACGGTTGCTGCTGTAACAGGGAACCCTCGAATTCGTACTCGTTCAACATTATTAGGTCGTATCCAAGTCGGTGAGTTTTCATCTATCGTGGGGATGATCAAACGTGCTCAACGAAGCTTTGGTCGTTTATTTACGGTTTCAGGTGTGATTACTGCTTTCCGTAAAAGTGCTGTACATGAAGTCGGGTATTGGTCGCCGAATATGTTGACGGAAGACATCGATATCACATGGAAATTACAGCGTGCAGGTTGGGATATTCGTTTTGAACCAAATGCTTTGGTGTGGATTTTGATGCCAGAAACCTTAAATGGTTTGTGGAAACAGCGTCTACGTTGGGCAATGGGTGGAGCGCAGGTTTTACTCAAAAATATTGATGTTTTATTAAAACCTAAATTGAATTTTTTATGGCCACTGATCATTGAGCTGATTCTAACGTTGATTTGGTCGTATTTAATGTTGATCATGGCTGTGATTTGGCTACTGCATTTTGTTTTACCGATTCATGGTGTAAGTCATGGCATTAGCTCACCATTTTTACCCTATGGTAGTGGAATTTTATTGGGTGCAACTTGCTTAATTCAGTTTGGTTTAAGCAAATGGATGGATAGTAGATATGAACCAGATCTGTTTAAAAACTATTATTGGATGATTTGGTATCCATTCGTATTTTGGTTAATTACAATTACGGCGAGTATTGTGGCATTCCCTAAAGTATTATTACGCGGCAGTGGCAAACGTGCTCGTTGGGTGAGTCCAGACCGCGGTGTTCGCTCGGAAGATTAGTGCTGTATTTGAGTATTGATGAAAATGAAATCAAATGATTTGATTATTGATTTACGTCGTAAATTGCCTTGGCATAAACGCTACATGTCGAATACTTCTACGGCAATGATGTGGGCGTGTTGGTTGTTTTTATGGCGACCAATTATGTTGGTTGTAGGTTTAATTGGTTTGCAAAAACCACATCTAATCCATAGCGTGATGCATGCGTTTGGAGTAGGAGTACAACACGGTATTACTGCATTAATTGCATGTGCTGTTGCACTCTTGTTGTGGAGTCATTTTATTCCAGCAACGACTGTTAAAAAGACAGACGTGAAAACAACCCAAGATTATGCAGATTTTTTTGGCTTGTCTGAAGAAAATATTCAACAAGGGCGTCTGCAGAAAATAAGTACTGTTCATCATGATGAAAATGGTAAAATAGTATTTATAGAGTAAATTTTTGTTATTTAGAAAGTCCCACAATCGTGGGACTTTTCTTTGGTGCAATGAAATTTATTTGGAAGATGGAAATAGACATCTTACAAAAGCATAAACAGGCTTTTTATTTTTCTCATTCAGGGGGAAATTAAAAAGTTTGATGTAAGAAGTCTACTGAGGCGATGGGTAATGAGGATGGTTGGAAAATGGCGAAATTAAATGCAGCAGAAAGTATACGAGGTCTAGCATGCCTAGCTGTGGTTTTTTCACATTTAAGCTTAAGCTTTTTTCCATATCTACATCATTTTGATGTGAATGAAAAAGCAGATAATGCAATGGTTTATGCGATTCATCATTCTCCCTTCGCATTTTGGTATTCAGGTTCAGCGGCTGTTTTTGTCTTTTTTGTATTAAGTGGATATGTACTGTCTTATGCGATTTTAAAAAGTCCAAATAATATTCAAGATAAAATTAAAATGATGATGGTTAAACGCTATCCTCGATTAATGATTCCTGCACTTGGATCATGTTTACTCATTTGGCTATGTTTTAAATTTATTTATATTGATAGTCATGCTGTTGGGGGATGGCTTCAAGCTTATGTCACACAGACATTTACGTTAAAGCATGCCATATACGAAGGTACCATTGGTTCTTTTTTCTTTGCTGAAAGTGATACCAATTGGGTGTTATGGACAATGAATATTGAGCTCTTTGGTTCATTTACCTTGTTTATACTGCTTTATCTTTATTCATTTAAAAAAAGTGCATTCTTTATCGCTTCGGTTGTTTTACCTTGTTTCGCATATTATTGGAAAGGTGAAGGATTCTTTTGGGGGATTCTATGCTTTGTGATTGGAATCTACTTTTATTTATATGGGCGTACTTTAAAAACCAGTACTTCAATCCTTATTTTTATTCTCGGTTTATACCTTGCAGGTGCGCATAATACCAGTATGGCATATGCATGGATTTATCGTATTTTAGGCGAGAATACTTATGAATATTGCAATGTGTTTGCAGGAATTTTGATTGTTTATAGCGTCTTAATGGGCAAAAAATTATCAGAAATGTTAGATAAAAAACCCTTGGTTTGGCTTGGAAAACTTTCATTCTCGATTTATTTATTACACTTATTGATGGTTTATTTGGTCTGCATTCCTTTATTTAACGTGTTATTAAATTTGGGAACAGGTTATGCATTTTCAGTAATCATTGCATCAACAATTTGTATTTTGGTCACGTTTCTAGTTTCAGATTTATATAGTCGTTATGTTGATCAATTTGCAATTGATGTGGGAAATCGATTAACCAAAGTGATATTAAAAAAATAAAAAATCTTCATAGAGTATGTAAATTGATGTCTAAAGAGTCGTCATTGGCAGACTGAGTATTTGCAATATTGATACATTTATTAGTTTTATTGCATAAGCCAGCTTTTAATCAGTATTTGCTCACAATGAATGTCCCTTCTCCTTTTAAAGGAGAGGGCTAGGGAGAGGATATGATTTTTTGGATTCACCCTCATCCTAACCTTCTCCCAGAGGGAGAAGGGATATTTAATCTTAATTCAATGTCATTTTCACTTATAAATTTTTATTCATTTTTCTACTTTTGCAAGAGACCTATAAATGGTTATTGAAGCTTTGAGTATTGAAATTCATAAAAAATTTGAAATGATTCGTTCCGAAAACACTAATCATTTCGAAAACTTTCATGTCAATTAAATATATACTTTTAATCGCTACACTTGTCATTTCTACGACTTATGTAAAAGCAGCGTTAAATCCTGAGCAACCTTTAACTGAAGCTCCACCTTTAAGTTTGTTTGAAAATTGGAATAAGCCGATTGCTCCATTTCAAATTTTCAAACATGTTTACTATGTAGGCACTGATAATCTTTCTTCAGTTCTGATTGATACAGGTAAAGGGTTGATTTTAATTGATAGTGGGATTGACCAATCTGCAACTCAAATTAAAACAAATATTGAAACTTTAGATTTTAAAATTACTGATGTTAAATATTTGCTGAATAGTCATGCACGTTTAGACCAAGCGGGTGGTTTTTCTAAGCTAAAATTGTGGAGCGGAGCAAAACTGGTTGCGAGTCCTGAAAATGCAATTATGCTAGAAAATGGTGCTGCCACTGATTTTGCATTGGGAAATCAATTGCCATTTCCTGCTGTGAAAGCAGACATTATTATTCAAGATGGTGAATCAATTCATTTGGGTCGTCAAACATTTATAGCCCATGCAACGCCTGGACATTTACCAGGTTCAACGTCATGGACAACAGATATTCGTTCGAACTTTAAAAGTTATAAAATGATCTATGCAGATAGTTTATTTACAGGTGGTTATTATTTGATAAATAATAAAAATTATCCAAATATTGTCACAGATATCGAAAAGACATTTATAACCTTAAATGGAATTCAGGCAGATATTTTTCTTGCCAATAAAGCAGATCGTTTTGATATGAAGGAAAAGTTAAAAAAATTAAAAGCAGGAAATAAAAAAGCATTTATTGATCAAATAGGTTTGCGAAACTATATTGCGAAAGGTAAAGCTGATTTTGAAAAACAGCTTCAACAGCAACAAGAAAAATTAGATTAAATTCATAAAATATTAGATTCATGATCAATAATTGTATGGTGGTTTTAGTGAATACAGGGTCATGAATCTAAAGACTTATGCTTTGTAGTTAATAGGATTGATGATTAAAGTACTTATTGAAGCTGGATGTAAATTAGACAAATTGTGTTACATTTTATTTAAAGAGAAAAATTAAAACGGTATAAACTAAAAAATGAGTCATGACCAATAAAGATAAATGGTGAGGTGCTAAGGCTCTAATAATTATTGACTTTAATCATTGAAGTTTAATGTAGAGTAGATTAAATCCATGCTAAAAATATTTATATTGATCATCATTGCTATTGTGGCTTTCTTATTGTGGCAATTGGTTCTAAAACATAAAAATAATTCTGCTTTAAAGCCAAAGCAAGCAATTTCAGATAAATTACGTGATCCATTGCAACCCAAATTGAAAGATCAAAATATCGAAATTGAAATCATTAATGAAGAAGATCAACGACGTTTTGATGATGTAGCGCAATTGATGTTTGAAAAAGCGATGATTAAAAAAGATATTGCTTGTGCGGAACTTATCCAAAGTGAATACTTGAATAAAATGCCGACACAGGCACAAAGTCAGATTGATTCATTTGATTTGGGTGATTGGTCTATCTATTGGAATTATAAAGATCAATCGCTTGAATATTATGTTGGGTGCTATGGCGTGTTTTATACTCATATTGATCGGAATGGGGTAGAGCATAAAGTTGAGTTTAAAGATCAATCATCACTCTAAAGTGTCAGGCTTTTAAGTTCCTTTAAACGGAACTGGATAGAGTTTAATTCACAATCAATAGCAGCAAAGCCCGCAGACATGCCCAAAGCACCATAGGTCAGACGGCCTAAGAGCTGATTACATTGTACATCACGATAATTCAGCCAAGCTTTTTGAGATTTTTCCAAGAGCTGTTTATTTTTATCATCATATTGAGCATAAATTTGTTGATAGAGTTGATTCATTTTCGTTTTTTCAGTTTTCAACTCACTTTGTAAACATTTATAGGCAACGATTTGATTCTCATTATTACACTTCGCATAGCTAAAACTAGATAACAATATTTTAGATAAAAGAACCATTTTAATTTTCATAACGAACCTGTTCGAAATTTTTTAACAGTGCTGTAAATTCAAAGCCTGTAAAATACGTTTTTTTACTGCTTTTAGATAGAAGAGATCATCATGTAGACGATACATGAGAATAGCACCTTCATAATCAGCAATACTTATTTTTGCCAACTGTTGAGCTTCATCATCAGCTAAAGCACAACGAAAGAGCCGATAAAAAGCGGCTTGCCAGTCCTGAAAAATAGCTTTGATTTTTGCTAGAATATTTTCTGAGAGATAAATTGCTTCGAGTGAAAGAATGCCGATAAGACATCCTTTAACTTCAACACTAAAAAACTGAACTGCATGTTGATGTAGACGTTGAAAGTTTATTTGTACTGGATGCTCTGTATTTTCAGCAATCGAGAATAAATGCCGTTTTAAATATTGATGAGCATTATTCAACACTTCAAACAATAATGCCTCTTTATTAGGATAGTAATAATAAAATGATGCTTTGCTCAGTCCGCATGCTTTGGCAAGCATTTCCATACTTGTCCCTGCATAACCATGTGCTTTAAATTGTAAAGCACATGAGCTGAGTATTTGTTCAGGACTAAGTTTTTGTGGGCGCATAATTGTCCTGTAAATTTTCCTATCAAATTTTATGCTAATCTTCTGTAAAGATTAGCATTTTACATCAGTGTTCATAATGCCTTTGATCTTCTTGTTGAAGAAGATACATAAAGGAGTGATTGTAGAATATTAATGCTTGCCTGCTCACGTTGAAATTAGTGAGATGTTGGTGAAAGAAGTAAGTTATCAAAAGTATTCAGCATTTTATCCCAAATTTGCTCTGAACCTTTTCGGAAATAGCCCATGTGTCCAATCTGTTTTAAACCAAACTCAGCTGCAGAAATATTGATGTAATGCATGGGTGCTTGTTGATAATGCTGCATAAAGGCATAGCGTGAATTGGGTAAAGCCCAATCATCATCGAGGGCGGAAACTGCATAAATAGGTGTTTTAACCTGTGCATATTGTTCAATTAAAGCCGCTTGTTCAGGGTCGGCAAAAAAGTAGGTTGGATTTTTACACCACTTACGCCATTGTTTATATACATCAATGGGTAAGTCTGCTCCCATCTTTAATTTGCTCCACGGTAAATAGCCAGTTACAGCCACCATAGGTGGAAAGACAATATTCCATATGATTTGAACTTTAAATTTTTCTTTGATTGGCATGTAACCATGCCAACCTGCACCAGTACCAAAGCAATACATCGCTGTAACTTTATGATGATTTGGAATCAATCCCAATGCCTGACCGCCATAAGAATGCCCGACCATTAAAATTGGTAAGTTATTTTGAGCAAGGTAATCAATGGCAGCAGCAAGGTCTTTTTGCCCCCAGTCAAGATAAGACATTCTGAAACCTTTGAGATGTTGTGGTGCAGATTGCCCTACACCACGATAATCAAAAGTGAATACCTGATAACCGTATTGTGTCGCATATTCAGAAAAACGACGATAAAACTCTTGTGGAACACCAGTTGCACAGGACAGTATGATATTCGCCTTTAACCCATGCTCAGGTGTGTACAGAATCCCTTTCAATTCGTAACCATCCAGTGCCATAAACTGAATTGATTGAGTCGTAAAGCCTATATTCTGTACAGCTGTTTTTAAGTTTTGCATCGTCATTGTTCTCAATAATTTTTGGAAGATGGTGTGTTGTTTATTTTCCTTTAAATTGTGGTTCACGTCGTTGTAACATGGCCATGACACCTTCCTGCACATCTTCAGAACTTAATAGGGGATTTAATAATTGCTGTAAATTGCCAAAAGCAGTTTCAGGACTATGTAAAAATGCCTGATGTGCAGATTTTAATGTCGCTTGAACGGCTAAAGGCGCAGCACTTGCGATACGTTCAGCCAATTCTAGTGCACGAATCAATTGATTTTTACCTTCAACGACTTCAGTGACCAAATTCATTTCATAAGCAGTTTGTGCATAAAAAAGATCACCCGTGAGGATGTATTTCATTGCTTTAGCCCAACCTGCGGCTTGGACAAAACGAACTGTTGCACCACCAAAAGGTAAAATACCGCGTTGTACTTCAATTTGCGTAAATTGAGCATCTTCATTGGCAACTACGATATCTGAATTCAGCATTAATTCGATACCTGCTGTATAGCAATAGCCTTGTACAGCGGTGACTAAGGGCTTGGTACGTTGTCTACCGACGGTTCCCCATGGATTAACAATAGCATCTGAAAATTGGAATACACCATCAGCAAGTTTAGGTTGTAACTCAACCAAATCTAGCCCTGCGGTAAAATGATCACCATGTGCAAAAACCACAGCACAACGGAGCTCAGGGTTTTCTTCATATTCAGTTAACGCCAGTGATAGGTCATGAATCATATGACTATCAAAAGCATTTCTTTTATTTGCCCGATCCAACCCGATCAGGAAGATATGGCCACGAATTTCTCGACTGACTTTTCCTTGTAAATCTGACATTTTTGTTCTCTGTTGTTGTTTGGTTTTATATTTTTAAACGATCGTTAGAAAACTGTCAAGTCATGGTGTATCCATCGATAGATAGATTTATATAAATGCAGTTAAATGTATGAATAGCTGAAGTTGAAGAATAAAAGGCCATAAAAGCAAATAAATGTTGATTAAATAGTTTTTATTATCAGTGTTATAGCAGTATTTTAAAAAAGAGTTTTATTGTTGTATTCCGAAATGGTTTGCAATGTTGTAGCTGTTCTATAGAAGTGGGTCAATGATAATTTCTCTCTGTCATGTTTCTATTCCTGTCAATTTTGCATATTGATAGAACAGATAAAAAGCTTGAAGGAACCTAAGATAAACTTTTCGAGCCAATATTTTTTAGTTATGCTTTGATGATGATCAATGTATAATTTTGAATGACAATAATCATGATATCTAAAACAATAAGTCTGGCTGTGTGTTTAAGTGCTTTATTCAGTGTGGGATGTCAAAAGCAGTCTGAACAAACTGAGCCAAAAGTAAAAGCAGAACAAAAATCTCCAACTGCCGTAGAAAAAAGCCCTCGTGATTTGATGCTCAATGTGATTCGGCAAAATAATAAAAAACTATTGGGTGATGCATGTCAAATAGATGAGTTTGATGACAGTAAAAAGAAACTTTGGCTTGGAGATTTGAATCAAGATGGGAAAACTGATTTTATTTATGATTATTCAGTTATTAACCAATGTGGGGCGCAAACAACACAGCATATTTTAGGCATATTCCTCAACTCTGGATCATCGTATCAATTAGATTCTACCTATGATGCGGGATTATCAGAACTCAATCAGCTAAATATTGAAAGTATTAATGCAAAAGGCATGATTCAAGCGAAGCAAGATGATCAAAAAGTACAGTTGATCTATAAAGACAAGACACTTAATAAAATAATTGATCCTCATAAAAAAGTCACGATTGAATTAGCAAAAGATACAACTGTTGAAAGTAGTTTCTTAGCCAGTGAAATTAATCAGGTTTTGTATGTATACAAAGAGGTCGAATGTGGAGGATTCTTTAGTGATGATCAAGCAGAAAAAAGTGCCACGATTGATCGTTATGATTTAAGACTCGCTGATGGGCATGTTGCGATCATGGGAGTATATGGGCTAACCCCAAAAGATGAGATTCGAGTGGAATCTAAAACGCTAACTTCCGCTTCAACATTGGCTCAAGTACAACAATTATTTAAACAAGGTTATGAGAGCCATACCAGTAAAAATGATTCTGCAGAGATTGGCTCAGCAAGTGATCAGGCGATTAAATTAAAATATGATCTTATGTTTAGTGCTAGAAAAAAAGTATGGATGATACTTATCTTTTTTATTTTAAAGACAATAGACTGATAGCGGTTCAATACTTTATTCCTTGTTAAGCATGGCTTGAATAAATAAGGAGGAATGGCTTAAAAAATTACGTAACTTTTTAAGCTATAGTGACTATTTTACTTGCTTTAAAGACACTTTTTTTGATAATAGTCGCATCAAACTCTGAAAGTTAGTTCTATGTCTCCATTAGAAATTGTTGCGGTCATTATTAGTGTCATTGGTGTCGCACTCACCATTAAGCGCAACATGTTGTGTTGGTGGTTTAACTTTCTGGCTTTTTCTTTATATGCTTACTTATTTTTTCAATTTAAGCTTTATGGCGAAACTATTTTACAATTCTTCTTTATGGTTGTGAATTTCTATGGATTATACCATTGGTTGAAAGGAAAACAACAAGACCATGAAATTCGCATAGAACCCATTGCTACGAAGACCGTTATTTTACAAATGATTTTAGCGGCAGTGGGTGGGGTATTATTCGGCTTATCTTTGCATTATTTTACTGATGCTGCCTTACCAATGTTAGATTCTCAACTGGCTGCTTTTAGTCTATTGGCAACTTATTGGACTAGTCGTAAACATATCGCAACATGGGTACTTTGGGTCTTTGTTGATATTGTTTATGTCGGTATGTTTATCTACAAAGATTTATTTTTAACCGCAGGTTTATATGCTGCATTTGTGGGCATGGCTGCATTTGGATGGTGGCAGTGGGAACAAGTGAAAAAGAAACAACTGTCGTCGAATTTTAAAGGGATTTAATAGATCTATTGGTCGCTAAAAGGATACTGTGATGCTGATTGACTTTATTCAATATCAACAACAGCAGTTTGATGAAGTTGCATCACGGATCATGACTGACCCTGAGCAATATATAGATTTTGATTCTGTTTCAGATTTTTATAAAGCCAAATGGCTGGATGATTTTCCGAAAGGCACCACATGGTCTGCGACGGGTTTGGATGATGGAGCAGAGGAGTTTGATGTAGTGATTGAGTATCGAGATCATTACATTAGAATATCTTGTGTAAATAGCATTGAAATTTCATGTGGCGTGTATGCTTAATAACTCAGTGGATAGAGCCAATGACAGAGTTGGCTAAATTATCTTTAATAAAAATAGAATATTACTGTGCTATTTCATGTGAGTGAGTAGCGCGACATTTTAAAAAATAAAAATTGTAGGAAGATAAAAATATGGCACATCGTTTTACGGTAAATGCAACGATTCAAGGTGTTTCATTGCAGCAGTTTAAAAAAATAGCAGCAGATACAGCTATGCATGAAGCTGTGTGTCGACGTATTCCTGGTGAAAATTTAGAAATTTTAGAATCGAAAATTGTTGGAAATATTTATACATTACGCCGTGCATATAATTTAGATGTGAATATTCCAGACATTGCTAAAAAATTCATGAAAGATACTTTTCGTTTAAAAAGAACGGATGTTACAGATTTAGAAGCCCTGACATCGACTGTAGTTTTAGGAGCAAATTTACCTTTAGAAGCAAGCTGTGAGCGTTTTGTGACGGGAGATGATCAAAAAATTCATATCAAGCTTGATTGGAGTGTGAAAGTCAAGGTTCCTTTGATTGGTGGAATATTAGAGAGACATGCAGAAGGCGAAATTCGCAGGTTTAGCGATATTGAAATTGAGATTGTTGAAGACGAGTTAAAAAAGAATCTACAAATGTAAAAGTCAGCTAAATATTAAATGAGTATTTTATTTTTAAATTAAGTACTCATTAGATTTTCACAATCCATCAATCCATCAATCCATCAATCCATCCAATTTTCTAGAATAGATTATTGTTTAAGTGTCCTAAGTGCTTAAAGTGTTTTTTGCTTGGTTTGATATTTCATATATAAACTATAAGCAAATCGTATCAAGATGATACAACTGATCACAGCAATAATAATGGTTAAATGTGAGTGGAAAGGAAGTATCATTTTCAAAAACTTATGTAGCCAAAGACTGACTTGAATGCCAATACTAATAATTACAAATGCCCAAATAAAACAGGCGATTAAATTGACAAACATATAGCGTATGACAGGATATTTTTTGATGCCAAAGCTGACAGGTAAAACTGTTCTTAAACCCCAAGCAAACCGCATGAGCAAGATCGTCAGTGTTGGGGAATGTTGAATAAAAATACTGGCTTGTTTAAATTTCTCTGCGAGTTTTGGTCTTTTATTTATAAAATCTGTGCCATAACGATGACCGATTTGATAATACAATTGGTCTCCGAGAAAACTGCCTAGCACCGCCGTTAAAATGAGTGGCCAAAAATGTAAAATATGCTGATGAACCACGTAAGCACCCAGTGTTAATACTGTTTCGCCCTCAAAAAAAGTACCAATAAACACTGCAAAGTAACCATAATGTTGTAATAAGTCAGTCCAATTCATCATATTTTTTCAATTATTATTGGTATCTATGAGATATCTTACATAAGTATTCACGACCTCTTTAGGTTTCTTCTGTAAGAATGAGAAACACTGATTCGTAAAGGAAGAAGCTATACAAAAAGTCTATTATTTAAGTTAAAAATCCTCTTCGAAAAGAGGATAGCATGATTGATTAAGATAGATATTTTACACAAGCATTTTATTTTCTAATCTCAGAATAAATTAGAAAACTTTATAGATGCAATCTTATTTATTTTGACTCAAATTTTTGTTTAAAAATAAGTGCAGTCAGAAAAGATACAAGACAAACAACCCAAATATAGTACATCGCACCAATATTACTATATAGGCTTAACCACTGTACTAAAGGCAGAGTCAGACCACCTGCAATGGCATAGGCAACATTATAAGAAAAGGAAATCCCAGAAAAACGAATTTGAGCAGGAAACATTTTGACCATGCTACACGACACCATCCCAACCGTTCCTGAAAATAATCCAAGTAACATATACATGAGAAATATGCTGGTTGAAGAGGCATACCCTAAACTGTGATAAAAAATGGTTGCGACAATTGCGACACCTGCTGATCCAATCAGCATGACTTTTCCAGCCCCAAAGCGATCTGCACATAGCCCTGCGATAATACAGCCGAGCATTTGCATAATAATTGCAGCACTCTGCATTTTAAAAGCATTTGCACGTTCAAAACCAAAGGCACCTGTAAGTAAGTTCGGCATGGCTAAAATAAGTACCACAACACAGCCAGTTAAAAACCACGTAAAAACCATACCAATGGCAATACTGGTTTTATGTTTTGCTAAAACTTGTTTTATCGGCGTATCTTTGGAAAGTTCTTTACGTGCCTGCATAGCTTTAAATACTGGCGTTTCTTTCAAATAAGAACGAAGATACAGCGCAATTAACCCGAAAATACCGCCTGCAATAAAGGGAAGACGCCAAGCCCAATCGTGTATTTCTGCATTGGTAAATTGGAGTGAAATCCATAAGGAAACCAATGCACCTAATAAAATACCGAGTGATAAGCCTGCCGTAAGTAAGCCGTTGGCAAAGCCGATTCTTTTTTCAGGAACATGTTCCGATACAAATGTCCATGCAGCAGGAATTTCTCCACCAATGGCAATGCCTTGAACAATGCGCATGAGTAATAACAATAATGGTGCTGCATAGCCAATACTGGCATAGGTTGGCATCAAGCCAATCAATAGCGTAGGCAATGCCATCAGTAAAATGGATAAACTGAATAAGCGCTTACGACCGACTAAGTCTCCAAAATGGGCCATAACCAAACCACCCAAAGGGCGAAAGAAATAGCCTGCTGCAAAAATGCCGTAGGTATTCAGCATTGCCCAAAATGGACTGAGCGTACTTGGAAAAAATAGATCAGAAATGATTTTGGCGTAGAAGACATAAATGACAAAATCGTAGAATTCTAAAGCGCCACCAAAAGATGATAGTCCAAGTGTTCGTTTATCTTCATTGCTTAAACGTGGGATAGCATCCGTGCGCATAGTTTGAGTCGTTATTAATGTGGAAATAGGATTCTAGTCAATTGTTTTTTACATGAAAAATCAATCTTTCTTTTAAGTATTTTAACTTTAAGTGATAAATCGGTATTAGATATCTTGCATAAGTATTAATAATACTTATAAAAGGTATTTGATAATGAAGATAAAATGAGGTTCTAGTATTTTTATATTAGAATTTGTATGTTTTATATTTATAAGGAAATGAATTATCGTTCACAATATTTTTATTACATTTAGAATTTAATTGAATCTAAAATTATTTTTTTAGGTCTAAAATAGAAAGTCTATTTAGCAACTAGATAAAGCTAAGATCATTTTGTAACAAAAATTAAAAATTTAAATTAATAAAACCATCATTTTTAGATATGATTGTCTTGAAATGAAAGCTATTTATTTCTGAAGGATACCTATTTTAATAGGATCTACGTTTAATTTTGTTATGAAGTATCGTTTATTTCTATTAATGCTCAAATATAGAAAAGAAATTGGTATCTAAATCTGTTATTTTTTTGACAATTATTCAGTGCTTAATTAAGCCATGTTTTTGTAGATGAATGATACGCTTGATGTTTATTGGTTTTTCTTGTAATAATATAACTAATTTTGAATAAAATGATCTTAAAATCAGTGGTGAACCAGAGCTTTGAATGGTGATTTTTTGTTGGTGATGTTGAGATATTTTAAGTAAAATAAATAATAATTCGAATGAATAATAGCAATATGATTTTATTCATCATAAGTTGAGATAATTTTCATTCATGAAATTTTTGAATAAACAGGCTATTGAAGAATTTCTATATAATAGCGACATCATGAATTGGACTAACTTAAATAAAAGTATCCTGATTCTAGCTCTTGGTGGTATAGATTTTTCGCTATGGCTATTTTGGTGTTTATTTACTTATTACACACCGTCATTACAACATTGGATTAATGTCGATTATTTTCCATATCATATTACTGTGATTTGTAGCTGTATCGTGTTCTTTTTTCTGTTAATACTCCCGTGTCATTATCTGAAGCATCATAAAATTATTCAAACTGTCATGCCATATGTTGCGGTTTTATTTTTTGGTTGTGCATTTATCCGTGGCGGTTATACGATTGGTGTTATGAGTCCAGCGACAATCGCGGGCTTTATTAGTTTGATTTCTGTTGGTCTAGTCTTATTAGATCGTAAAGTAATTTATAGTGCATTTTTACCTGTGACTATTTATTTATTGGTGACTATTTATTTTAGCGCAACGGGTGATTTACGCTATGCGCCACTTTTTAGTGAAGAATTAAACCATACGATATTAATTCAAAATAGTTTTTGGGTTTGGAGCATGTTATATCTCTATATTCCTATTTTTTTCGGCAGTATCGTGCTTTTTGAAATTTTATTGATTCAATGGCGGAATAGAGAAAAGATCATCCATCAAATTAGTCAACTTGACCCATTAACAGGAATTTATAATCGACGTAGTATTAGCCAAAATTTAAATACGATTCAGGAAGATGAACATAATTATGCTTTGGTTTTATTAGACTTAGATCATTTCAAGCAAATCAATGATAATTATGGGCATGATGTTGGCGATCGGGTATTAAAGCAAGTTGCAAAAATTCTCAGTGCAAACTTACGTGACCATGATGTGGTGGGGCGTTTTGGTGGAGAAGAGTTTATTCTTATACTGCAAGAAAAAGAACTGATTCATGCGTTGGAAATTGCCGAACGATGCCGTAAAGAGATTGAGAAAGAAACTGTGCATATAACGGAACAAGAATCTGTTCATATTTCTGCGAGTTTTGGTATTGCGATGTCAGAGAAGCACTTGAGTAAAGAAGCCGTTATTCGATTAGCTGATGAAGCTTTATATTTTGCAAAAGCCAATGGTCGTAATCAGGTTCGGCATTATTCAGAAATTATAAACGGATAAAATAAGGTGCGATAGAAAGTACAGCTCCAATGATACAGAGCATGGTCGTATTATCTACAAAGTATGGAAAAATCATGAGAATTAAGCCACAAACCAGTGGAATGATGACTTTCTGTTTTTTCCCATAAATAAAATAGCCTAAGCCTATCGAACTAAAGAGGACACCAAGCAAAAGTTGAGCTGTATTCATCGTCTTATTATGATCACCTAATTCATTGTAATTTAATCTCTTAAAATTAAAGTTGTCTTAAATGAGCTGAATCAAAGATCATTTGAATCTATTTTAGTATTCATCAGCTCTTTATACAAAAATAATCATAGAACGATATTCTGAAATATTCAAATTCATCATAGAATTTAAGTTAGATTGATTTGAAACACATTTTATTTTTGATGTAGGAACAAGTATGTCGAACATTTTGGCTGTAGCACAACAAGGTGAAGCAATTCTAACTTTAAAAGCAGCGTTAGTTGTTGAAAGTGAATTTAACAGTACATGGTTAAATGGATTAGCTGATGCAATGCAAGCCACGATGCTGGAACGTAATGGTGTAGGTATTGCAGCGCCACAAGTTTATGTGTCTAAGCGAGTGATTATCGTGGCTTCACGTCCAAATCCCCGTTATCCCGATGCACCTGAAATGGATGCAATTGTCATGGTGAATCCTGAAATTTTAGAAAAATCAGAGCAAATTATTTTAGGCGAAGAAGGCTGTTTAAGCGTTCCGAATGAGCGAGGAGAAGTTGCTCGTGCTGAAAAAGTGAAAGTCCGTTATTTCAGTTTAGTCGGCGAAAAGATTGAAACTATATTTCATGGCTTTCCTGCACGTATTGTTCAACATGAAATCGATCATTTGGATGGGATTTTATTTGTAGAGCGTTTATAAAATGTCGGGTTTAGCAATCTTAAAATTCTCTTTGGATACTAACTCACTGCATTTTGATGTAGAGGGTCAGCAGATTGATATTGTTCAAGGTTTGGACTTTATCAAATCGCAAGCGATGCGTCATGGTGTGCTGAATGAGTTGGCTATTGAAAATATGATTGATGTGATTGAAGAATTACTTGAATCAAGCGGTTTGAATTATTCCATTGAAAAATTGGCGATTACTTCTGATTTAAGAATGTTACTGTTGAATGATGTATTTTTTCAGTCTAATGGTGTGGTCGATCGTATAATGTTAGAAAAAGCATTTAATGATTTTATTGAGCATATTGCATTTTATCAAAGAAAAGTGCGTGCTGATCAGCAAGATATTTTTGCGTACTTTATTTTTATTAGAGAGATGATGCATCATTTGAATGTGATGAGTATCGAATATTTTGAAAAGTAAAATTTTACGGTTGGTGAGATAAAAAGTGATCAAATTTAATGTGCAGAGTGATTTTTTTAATATGTAAGATATTGAATTTATTTAAAATAATAAGGAATATGTTCGTGGTTTACGAAACAACATGACGAATGCTGAGCGTGCACTTTGGTCAAGGCTTCGTAATAAGCAAATTTTAGGATTACAGTTTTATCGGCAGAAACCACTTTTAAATTTCATTGTGGATTTTTACTGTCCTTCTGCGAGTTTAGTCATTGAGTGCGATGGTAGTCAATATTTTACATGTTACCTATTAATTTGAAAAAGTAATCTATAAGGGGGGATCAACTGAAAAAATGAATATCTTTATATGGTTGTTAATTAAAAAGTATAAATATAAAATATAAGTAGTTCATTGTATTGATTGAAAAAAATGAGTAAAGCAAAACCTTATACGAGTGGTGATGTAAAAAGAGCAGGAATTGCTTTATTAGAAACTGAGTTAGATGATTCAAAATTAAATGACACACTAAATGTTTTGACATATTGGAGAAATGCACATGTTCAACCATTAAAACAAGCAGAACAATTATTATTACGATATATTTTTAAAGTTGATAAAAATGCATTCTTGGCTAAAAGGCTTAAAAGATTTGACTCGATACGAAAAAAATTAAATTATGCAAAAAATAAAAATCAACAAATTATGCAACTAACTAATGTTCAAGATATTGGTGGTATAAGGATTGTCGTCACAGATTTACGTAAACTTAAAAATATACAGAAAGTATTAATGAATGAGGTATGTTTTTATGAAAATGATAAATTAATTAAATTTGATAACTATATCGAAAAACCAAAAGTTAATGGTTATCGAGGTATTCATTTAATATCAAAGTTCTTTAATGAATATGGGGATAAGAGAAAAATTGAGATTCAATTAAGGACAAGGTTACAGCATAGTTGGGCAACAAGTTTAGAAATCATAGATTTATTTACACAGCAAAACTTAAAAAGTGATGATGGTGAACAAAATTTTTTAGACTTTTTTAGAGATGTTTCAAATCAATTTTCAATAATTGAGGAATCTGATTTTTTTATAAAAAATGATTCAGAACAGTTAACTAAGCAATATATAGAAAAGGTTTTAAAAAATAGAATTTTAATTAAAGAATGTATTCAGATACGTGATTTTTTGGGAAAATCGAATTCATTTGGGAAAACGATTGAGAAGAATTTTATTGATTATAGAAGCTTATTAGAAAGTGTAGAAAGTAAAATAACAAGTACTAAAAAGGGGTATGTGCTTTTAAGACTGAATACTATTAAAGGTAGTGTTGATCTTGAGTTTTTTAAACCCGAAGAATATTTACAAGCCACTCAACGCTACGCAGATTATGAAAAACTTTTATTAGAAAATAAAAGCTGGGTAATTGCTTTAGTATCTACAAATGCTTTAGGAGGGGTAAAAGAAGCTTACCCTAATTATTTTGCAGATTCACAATTATTCTTAAAGTATTTGGGACTTATTAAAATTGCTGCAAATTTAGCTGAGGTAAGTTTACATTCTTTAAAGAAAAATGAGTTAGCTGTTTAAAAAACCCCCTCACTTGAGGGGGTAGTTCCCCCTTTGAAAAAGGGGGTTAGCAGGATTTATTTAAGCATCAATCGAATCGTCTAAATTGGGTGCTAACCAACGTTTTGCTTCATCCATTGTCCAATTCTTACGTTTCGCATAATCATCCAATTGATCTTGAGAGATTTTACCTACGTTAAAATATTCAGACTGAGGGTTACTATAATAGAAACCGCTCACACTTGAAGGTGGCCACATTGCAAAACTCGTGGTCAGTTCAGTACCAATCTTGGCAGTTGAATCCAACCAATTAAACAAAGTCGCTTTTTCCGAATGTTCAGGACAAGCAGGGTAACCCGGTGCAGGACGAATCCCGACATACTTCTCTTTAATTAAATCTTCATTTGAAAGTTCTTCATTGGCTTGGTAGCCCCAGAACTCTTTACGAATACGCTCATGCAAATGTTCCGCAAAAGCTTCGGCAAAACGGTCACCTAAAGATTGCGCAAGAATGGCAGAGTAGTCATCACCTTTGGCTTTATATTCATGTGCCATTTCTTCTGCACCAAAAATGGAAACAGTGAAACCACCTAAATAATCCTGAGCTTGATCTGCTGTTGCCACAAAATCTGCCAAAGACAAGTTAGGTTTACCTGTAACTTTGTCTGATTGCTGACGAATATGTTCAAACGTATGCGTAACTGTTGAACGTGATTCATCACTAAAGACAGAGACAGAATCTGCAGCAACACGGTTGGCAGGGTAAAGACCAAATACAGCACGGGCATCAAAACGCTTATTTTGAATAATGTCTTTCAGCATTTCCTGCGCTTGGTTATACAAGTCAGTCGCAGCTTCACCGACAATTTCATCTTCTAGGATTTTTGGAAATTTACCTGCCAAACTCCACGAAATAAAGAACGGTGTCCAGTCAAAATATGGCACTAAAGTTTCAAGCGGGTAATTGGTCAGAACTTCTGTACCAATCAGTTTGGGTACAGCAGGCGCATTATTCCAATCAATCTTCAGACCATTTTCAATAGACTGAGCATAAGACAATTTCGCGGCTTTTGGTTGCTTGTTGGCAATACGTTCACGAACTTTTTCATATTCAGCACGTGTTTCTTCAACAAACTTAGGCTTCATTTCTTTAGAAAGTAAAGTGGTTGCAACGCCTACAGCACGTGAAGCATCAGCCACATAAATCACAGCATCATTAGAGTATTGTGGATCAATTTTGACTGCGGTATGTGCTTTAGATGTGGTCGCGCCACCAATCATGAGTGGTACATGGAAACCTTTACGTTGCATTTCTTTAGCAACAAAAACCATTTCATCTAATGACGGTGTGATTAAACCTGACAAGCCAATAATATCGACTTTTTCATCAATCGCTGTTTGTAGAATCTTTTCAGCAGAGACCATGACACCGAGATCAACAATGTCATAACCATTACAACCCAGTACAACGCCTACGATATTTTTACCAATATCATGTACGTCGCCTTTAACGGTTGCCATTAATACTTTACCTTTAGATTGGCTACCCGATTTTTCAGCTTCAATGTACGGGTTTAACCAAGCAACGGCTTGTTTCATCACACGGGCAGATTTCACCACCTGTGGTAAGAACATTTTACCTGAACCGAATAAATCACCGACCACGTTCATGCCGTCCATGAGTGGACCTTCAATCACGTCCAATGGGCGTGTTGATTTTAAACGGGCTTCTTCAGTATCCACATCAATAAAGGTAGTAATGCCTTTGACTAAAGCATATTCAAGGCGTTTTTCGACAGGTTGTTCACGCCACTCTAAATTTTCAACGGCTTTTTGTGCGCCTGCTTGACCACGGTATTGTTCTGCAACTTCAAGCAGTTTTTCAGTGGCATCTTGACCGCTTTCACCTTGATTCTGATTTAGAACAACATCTTCAACCGCAGCTTTCAGCTCTTTAGGAATATCATCATAAATCGCCATTTGCCCAGCGTTGACAATACCCATGGTCATGCCTTGTTTAATGGCATAGTACAAAAACACCGAGTGAATCGCTTCACGAACAGGTTCATTTCCACGGAAAGAGAATGATACGTTAGACACACCACCTGAAATCATGGCATTCGGTAGGTTTTGCTTAATCCAACCCGTTGCTTCAATGAAATCAACGGCATAGTTATTGTGTTCTTCAATCCCTGTTGCCACAGCAAATACGTTCGGGTCAAAGATAATATCTTCAGATGGATAACCAACATCATTGACCAAAACATCATAAGAACGCTTACAAATTTCACGCTTACGTGCTGCTGTATCTGCCTGACCTGTTTCATCAAACGCCATGACAATAATGGCTGCACCATATTGGCGACATAAACGTGCTTTATGTACAAACTCGTCATAACCTTCTTTTAAGGAAATGGAGTTCACAATCGGCTTGCCCTGAATGCACTTTAAGCCTTCTTCAATGATTTCCCATTTTGATGAATCCACCATAATTGGAACACGTGAAATGTCAGGCTCAGAAGCGATCAGATTCAAAAAGTGCACCATTGCACCTTGTGAATCGAGCATGCCTTCATCCATGTTGATGTCGATGATTTGCGCACCGCTTTCAACTTGTTGACGAGCAACATCTAAAGCTTCAGCAAAGTTTTCTTCACGAATGAGGCGCAGGAATTTTTTTGAACCTGTCACGTTGGTACGTTCACCGACATTTACGAACAGTGAATTATCATCAATGTTAAACGGCTCTAAACCACTTAAACGGCAAGCGGGTTTAATTTCAGGAATCTGACGTGGCTTAATGTCTTTGACTGCATGATAAATGGCACGAATATGATCAGGCGTTGTACCACAACAACCACCTGTAATATTAATCAGACCACTTTCTGCAAATTCTTTTAAAAATGCTGCTGTTTCTTCAGGGGTTTCGTCATAGCCACCAAAGGCATTGGGTAAACCTGCATTCGGATGTGCGGATACAAAAGTATTGGCAACATCAGACACCGTTTTAATGTGCGGACGCATTGCATCTGCACCCAGCGCACAGTTAAAACCAATGGATAATAAATCACCATGACGCACGGAGTTCCAGAAGGCTTCTGCGGTTTGACCTGTTAAAGTACGACCCGAAGCATCAGTAATCGTCCCTGAAATCATCAATGGTAATTCACGACCAAGTTGATTGAACACTTCTTTTACGGCAAAGATCGCAGCTTTACAGTTCAAGGTATCAAATACAGTTTCAATCAATAGAATATCTGCACCACCTTCAATTAGGGCGTGTGTAGCTTGAATATAATTATCTTTAAGTTCATCAAAAGTAATATTACGGAACGCAGGGTCATTCACATTCGGTGAAATTGAACAGGTTCTTGATGTTGGCCCGAGTACACCCGCAACAAAACGTGGTTTGTCTGGTGTTGAGTATTTTTCACAAGCCGCTTTGGCAATACGTGCAGCTTCGAAGTTAATCTCATGGACGAAATCTTCCATGTGATAGTCAGACATTGAAACACGAGTACCATTAAAACTATTGGTTTCAATAATGTCTGCACCAGCATCGAGGTATGCTTCATGAATGCCTTGAATAATCTGCGGTTGAGTCAATACCAAAAGGTCATTATTGCCTTTTAAGTCAGATGCCCAATCTGCAAAACGTTCACCACGATAATCGGCTTCTTCTAATTTGTGGCGCTGGATCATGGTTCCCATAGCACCATCAATAATCAGGATGCGTTTGGTAAGAAGCTCTTTTAGGGTGGCAAGTGTAGACATTCAAAACTCTCAGCAGGTTTTTAAAACGTGCGATATGTTAGCAGAATTCAGCATCGTTTTAATGAAATTCAACCATCTAAAGAAAAACAAAATATAAAACCGATGAAAGTTTATGCATTTAAGTTATTCATTAAAAATTTTAAAGTTTATTGTTTAAATGTTCATCAATTTGTCATAAATTCATTGCAAAATATGAACATATAAGTGCTTTGAGTTGTTATTTGATTAAAATATTTCAAAAATTATTACATGGTGATCTGTCACATTTTGTAAGCAAAGAAGATAATGAATTTTAATAAATATTTGTTTTTTATATTTATTATCTAAGTTTTTGCTGTGAAGGTCACTCAAAGATAAAGGTGAATCATCGGAAATTCCCCTTTATATAAGATACATTTGTCATATAATTGTCACAATTTAATTGAACAATAAGGGGATTTTATCATCCTCTTACCGTCTGCATGAATTCTAATCTTCCTCCCGTTTCAGATTCTGCACAATCGTCGACAGCAACGAAATCGACGAACGTTCATGTGCCAACACCGAAATATTTTATGCCGGTGTTTTTAACGATCATTGTTGCAACACTTATTTATATTGGTGTGCAGGTCAATGCTGATCTTGCACACGTTCCGCCTTTGAGCCTTTATTCTGTCATTCTTTTAGCGACAGCTTTGTTTATTGCCTTAGGCTTTGAATTTGTAAATGGTTTCCATGACACTGCCAATGCAGTGGCTACGGTGATTTATACCAATGCTCTCCCAGCGCCAGTCGCAGTGATGTGGGCAGGATTTTGTAATTTTCTCGGTGTAATGGTTGCCAGTGGTGCAGTTGCATACGGCATTATTGCTTTACTGCCTGTTGAATTAATTATGAATGTCGGCAGTGGTGCAGGTTTTGCCATGGTTTTTGCCATGCTGATTGCTGCGATTCTGTGGAATTTGGGCACTTGGTTCCTTGGCATTCCTGCATCAAGTTCGCACACTTTAATCGGTTCGATTTTAGGTGTGGGCATCATGAACTACCTTTTGCACTCTTCAAGTGGTGCAAGTGGTGTAGATATGGATCAAGTCATTAAAGTGGGTAAAGCATTATTGTTTTCTCCTTTAATTGGTTTTGCCTTTGCTGCAATTGTGTTCCTGTTGGTTAAAAAGGTTTTTAAGAAACAAGTTGAATTGTTTCAGCCACCTGAAGGCAATAAACCACCACCACCATTAATTCGTGCAATTCTTATTTTCACTTGTACAGGTGTCAGTTTTGCACATGGTTCAAATGATGGTCAGAAAGGCATGGGTTTAATCATGTTGATTTTGATTGGTTGTGTACCTTTGGCATATTCTTTAAATAAAAGTTTAGATCAAACACACTTACAATCATTCTCACAATTGTCTGATCAAACTGCGACGGCAATTTATGCAAACCATACTGATATTTCGGATGCTCAAGCACGAGATACGATTACAAAATACATTCAAACCAAAGAGTTAAATCCGCAAGTTGTACCTGCTTTGGCGAGTTTGACCGATCACTTAGGTGAGCGTGTAGGTAAGTATGGAAATTTGAAAGATATTCCAGAAGCAGAAGTTTCTTCACTTCGAAATGACATGTACTTAAGTACAACTGCATTTAAGCGTTTGGATAAAGCTGAAAAACTGCCAAAAATGACGGAAGATCAAGCTAAAGTCGTGAAAGATTATCGTAAGAACTTAGATTCATTCTTACAGTATATTCCGACATGGGTAAAAGTAGCGGTTGCTTTGGCACTTGGTTTAGGAACAATGGTCGGTTGGAAGCGTATTGTTGTGACTGTAGGTGAGCGTATTGGTAAACACCATATGACTTATGGACAGGGTATGTCTGCTGAATTGGTGGCAATGACAACGATTGCAGCAGCGGATGGGTTTGGTATGCCAGTATCTACAACACACGTACTGAATAGTGCGGTTGCGGGTACGATGGTTGCGAACAGATCAGGACTCAATTTTGCAACAGTGAAGACCATTCTTTCAGCATGGATTTTCACTTTGCCTGCAACCATTTGTTTATCTGGTGGATTGTATTGGTTGTTCTTACAATTTGTTGGTTAATCCTTCTAGAATGTATTGAAAAGGTCGCAATAGCGACCTTTTTTACGCCCTTAACTTTTATCTAAAAAGAAAGTTAAAACTAGTTATAAGATGTTTTCTAAGACGATATAAAAATATCAAGTTTTTTGTTAATGTAAGCTTAATTCATTCTTATTTGATGTAGCTGCCTTTTTATGACCACGTTGAATCTGCAATCTCTACAACACGACCCTTTGATTCAGTCCTTACAACGCTATCAAGAAATTTTTTGGTTTAAACCTGAGCGTTATTCAATTGATGTTGGATTGGCTCAAGTCGGCTTAACTTTACAAGATGTGGAAGATGCAGAAGCACGTCTTAGTCGTTTTGCTCCTTATCTGGCACAGGTATTTCCAGAAACACGGCGTACATTCGGAAAAATTGAATCAGAATTGGTTCATATTCCAACAATGCAAAAAACATTATCTGAACCATTACAACGAGAACAAAGTGGTGCATGGTACTTAAAAAAAGACAGTCATTTGCCTATTTCTGGCTCGATTAAAGCGCGCGGTGGCATCTACGAAGTTCTTGCACATGCAGAAAAACTAGCCTTACAAGCAGGCATTTTGAAGTTGGATGATGATTATCGTCAATTGGATTCTGATAAGGCACGTGAGTTTTTTCAAGATTACCAAATTGCAGTGGGTTCAACGGGAAATCTTGGACTGTCGATTGGGATTATGAGTGCTCAACTGGGTTTTCGTGTCAGCGTTCATATGTCTGCGGATGCACGACAATGGAAGAAAGACAAACTACGTGCATTAGGTGTTAATGTTGTCGAATATGCGAGTGATTATGGTGTTGCGGTTGAAGAAGGGCGCAAAGTTGCAGAGCAAGATCCGAATTGTTTTTTTATTGATGATGAAAACTCTACAACCTTATTTTTAGGTTATGCCGTTGCAGGTTTAAGACTTAAACAGCAATTGATTGAACAACAGGTCCAAGTTGATGCTGATCATCCACTTTTTGTTTATTTACCTTGTGGAGTTGGTGGTGGACCGGGTGGTGTTACATTTGGTTTGAAGTTGGCTTTTGGTGAGCATGTACATTGTATTTTTGCCGAGCCAACGCATTCGCCATGTATGTTGTTGGGTATTTATACAGGTTTACATGATCAGATTGCTGTGAATGATATTGGGATTGATAATAAAACGGTAGCAGATGGTTTAGCTGTAGGACGACCATCAGGTTTTGTTGGGCGGGCAATGGAAAAGCTCATCGATGCTTATTATAGTATTGATGATCAACGCTTATTCAATTTAATTGCTTTATTGAACCAAACTGAAAATATTCAATTAGAACCTTCAGCCGTTGCAGGAATGATGGGACCTATTCATATACACAATCAACCTGAATACTTGGAACTCCATCAGATTTCAATGAGACAATTGGCTCAAGCGACCCATATTGTTTGGGCAACAGGTGGAGGTATGGTTCCTCAAGATGAGATGCAAAAATACTTATCTTTAGGGATTTAAATATCAATAGACCTAGGGATAAAGTAGAGAAATAAACAAAATTTTATAAGTGAAAATGATATTTGGTTAAGATTGAATGTTCCTTCTCCCTTTGGGAGAAGGTTAGAATGAGGGTGAATCAAAAAAATTATCCTCTCCCTAACCCTCTCTTTAAAAAGAAGAGGGGGGACATCCATTATGTACAAATATTGATTAAAATCTGACTTATGCAAGAGATCTGATATTGATTGAATTAAAATTTGTCAAAATTATAAAAAGCCAGTGAATCATTCACTGGCTTTTCACTGAAAGCAAACTGTTACTTTTTCAGTATTTTATGCAAAGGCAATTTATCTGTCGCAAAACCATAAATAGCAGCAAAAGGCAGGGCAGTACGTGCTAAATAAGCAACACGCCATAAGCCTCCATGATTCGCACCTTCCATCATCAGCTCTAAAGGATGATTCATTGTGGTTTCAGGGTTTGCCACTGATTTTGGATTACGTAAATCGTGCACCCATAATGCCGCCATAATCGCATTGGTAGTTTCAGGTTTAAATGCCTCGACATCAAATAAATTTGCACCATTAAATGCAGCTTTGAGTAATGGATTCTTGGTTACAGAATGGGTAGTGGTTGAGGGTGCAATATTGATACTGACACGTTGACCTTGATGACGAGCTAAAGTCGCACGCCATTGTTGAATTCGTTTTGCTAAGGCGTAATTCGGTCCTTGTTCAACCACAAGACAATCTGCAATACCATATGCTTGACCATTATCAGAACTGATCAGTTTTTGGTTATTGTCTTTAAAAAATTGCCTCATGGATATTGTTGAAATACCTTTACTTAAAAGCTTTTCAACTTTTGACCGCTGTTGAAATTTTTCAGTTGATCCTTCAATGACTTCTTTGGGTACAGCATAAACATCGGTTGGAGTACACATATACATGAGAGAAGAATCAGGTTTTTGCGCACTGATATAACTCATAATACTGTCCATTGCTACGGATACACGCACATGCTTTTCACCATCTAAATAGGCAATTGCAGCCAAATCTAGTTTATGTGGATTCTGAGCAAGCCAATGTGTAATTTCTGGAATTTGAGTGAGTAGATTTGCACCGAGTTTAGTTTTTAAAATCTCAATGGGAGTGTCTTCAGCTAAGTTTTCCAGACAAGGCGCATATAAAGTGGCATTGCCTTGTTGTACTGTATTTAAAATTCTTTCCCAAACCTTTTCATTGGCTAAGTCAATTGCCACAATATTGGCTTTCCATTTAGCTAACCATGTGAGCGGTCCTGCTTCTGAACCTGCGCCAAATAGCACCATTGTACGATCTGATAAATCAAACCATTCGGGATGCGCATTGACCTCACGTAAAGCCTGCGCATGACTGGGTTCAATAATACCCGTATCTTGCCATTTTTGAATTTGATTAAGCAGTGATTGACCTTGAAGTTTTTGCCCATGATAGGGAACATACCATTCAGGTTCAGCCTGACTTTGCCCTTGTACTTTAATGCTATAGAGCTTTGCAATTCCAGAAAGCTCCATCACATCTTTTAATAAATACTTTTGTCCTTCACGATAAAACTCAAAACTATTTTGTGCTTTGTGTAAGCCTTGTTTAGCAATGGTAATGGGGTTGTTGACTGAACGAATACCTTGAGTTACAAGCGCTTTAAAATAACGAGGATAATTTTTACGCCAGTTCTTTTCTTCTAATGCTTGCTGAGAGCTTTGATGATCAACAATGGATAAAGCTTCTGAGATGATTTCTTTGCCAATCGTGGACGTACTGGGCTTTCCTGTTGTAGGATCGATAAGGAATTGTAAACCATCTAATGAATTGGACATGCGAAATCTCTCGTTTTATTTTTGCATTAATATACAGATGTATACATTATCTATGCCAAGTTAAGCTTTGGGTTGGCATTAACTTCCAAAATTGAATCATTTTGTTTAAGGATGTTTTAAATTGAGAATGAATATTGTGAATCAAGCCTCTTTATTTAACTTTGGAGGAGAAAAATAAAGAGAAAGCAATAATGATACTGAATGTTTATAGCACGTCAAAATGCACATCTCAGTTTTTAGCCTTAGTATTAATTTTTAGAAATTGTTCTAAATCCCACATGTGATGTCGCTAAATCAAGCTCTTGAGGATGACGACTACTTGTTCTAAATCTTGCACAATAATTATTGGCACATAAAAATGAACCGCCTTTTATAACAAAGGTTTGAGCCTGAATAGGTTGATGACGTAAATGTTGATAATCTCCCATATGCTGATCATGTGCACCAGTGTATGGCGAAGTTGTCCATTCCCAAACATTCCCAATCATGTCGTAAAGTTTGAATGAATTGGCTGGAAAGCACCCAACGGGTGCAACATCTTTAAATTGATCTTGATTTAAATTTTGAAAAGGAAACTCACCCTGCCAATAATTTGCGACTGGATGATCTGCATTTTTAGGCTCATCATGCATTGCAACATCATGCTGAGTATTGGCCTTTGCGGCATATTCCCATTCTAATTCCGAAGGCAATTGATGGTTTAACCAGACGGCATAATGTTCAGCATCATTTTTTGTCACGTACCGTACTGGTTCAGCAAGATTAAGGTGTTGTCCATTTCGCCCATAAGGTGACTTCCATGTATAACCTGATTTTAATTGCCACCATTGTTGAGGATTCTTAATATCAGGGCTAAAAACAGCGGCTTCATTTTGCTTTTCTGCATCAGTAATATAATGTGTGGCTTCAACAAATTTTTGAAATTGCGCAATAGTGACTTCAGTTTGGTCTATCCAAAAGCCTTGTACAGATCTTTGTTTTTTGCCAAAGTTAATTTCATCTGGATAAGCAAGGTCTGAACCCAAATTGAATGAACCTGATGGAATCCACACCATACCCGCATGTTTGTCTTTTAACCAGTTTTCTGGAAGCCCTGAATACTTTTTGCAATTTTGAATGTTACCAAGTTTTAATTCATTGAATTGCACATTTTCTGGCTTGGCGTTTGAGAAGTGACAGCCTGCGATAAGCAAGCTGCAACTCATCCATAAGATATTTTTCAATCTCATTGTTTATATTCCAAGACACCATTTTGTTGCGTATATTTTTTATAGACTTCGGCGAGTTTACTTACTTGATCAGGATAGACATCTGCTAAATTATTTCTTTCACCGCGATCATCTTTAATATTATAAAGTTCCCATTTACCTGTGCCTAAATTTGCATTCGCTTGTAAGGCAATTTTCCAATCTCCTTGTTTGGCATATTTATTACCATGAAGTTCATCTGCAAAGCTGAAATCGACAGGCCGAATGGTTTTACTTTTATTTTCGAGTGTCGGTTTCCATGAGTAGCCAGTAGGATTATTAATCTGACGCCCTTTATATTGATCTTTGGGTACAGCAATATTTGCATATTCAAGTACGGTTGGAAGTATATCTAAAACAGATGCAAATCCATGATATTTAGCTTCTGAACCTTTTTGATTTGGAAGTTTCACAATAGCAGGAGCTGTCGTACCTCCTTCACCTGCGGTTCCTTTCCATAAGTGGAAGGGGGTTGTACTGACTTCTGCCCAACGTGGGCCAATGAATGTGTAGGAGTTTTCTGTACCTAGACCATTCAGTGAGTTATCGACTTGAGCCTCTGCATTAGCGCTACCAGCAGAGCCTTCTGCACCATTATCAGAAACAAAAAAGATTAAAGTATTTTCATATTGACCAGTGGCTTTTAAATGCTGAATAATTCGACCAATGTTATAATCTAAATTTTCAACCATACCAGCATAAATTTCCATTTTTCGGGCTTCAATAGCTTTTTGCTCGGCTGTTAATTCATTCCATTTTCCTGATTGAGCAGGGGCATTTTGACTATCAATAGGAATAGCAGCCGAAAAATTATTCGGTATGATTCCCAGTTGTTTTTGTTTTGCTAAGCGTGCTTCACGAATCGTATCGTATCCAACATCATAAACGCCTTTGTATCTGTCACTAAAAGCCTTTGGAGCCTGTATCGGCCAATGTGGGGCAGTATATGCAGCATAAGCAAAGAAGGGTTGTTTAGAGTTTTTATCGCTGTCTAAATATTGTAATAATTTATCGGTGTAATAGTTGGTAGAAAAATAATCATCAGGTAATTTTGCAATTGGAACGTCTTGACCATCTTCGGTATAAGTTGCATTACGTTTATAGCCGATTGGTGCTTGTTTATAATGTAAATCAAAGCCTTGTAATAGTGTAAAAGAATGACCAAAACCTTTTACATGCGCATTAGTTTCAGGGGTTAAACCGAGATGCCATTTACCACTAATATAAGTTCTGTAGCCATTATCATGCAGTACTTCAGCAAGAGAAAGCGAACGGTTGTTTAAATAGCCTTCATATCCCGGTTGCCCTTTGAGGTGTGCGGGTATAAGTTCAGCCATTGAGCCAATTCCAGCTTGATGATGGTCTGTTCCTGAAAGGAGTTGGGAGCGTGTAGGAGAGCAAGTTGGTGCTGTATGGTAATCAGTTAATATACGACCTTCATTGGTTAACGCATCTAAATTAGGCGTATGAATTTCACCTCCAAAAGCCCCTAAGTCCGAGTAACCTAAATCATCAGCCATAATAAAAAGGACATTTGGTTTTTGTGGTTCTAAAACTTGAGTATTACTTTCTTGAGAATCACTGTCGTTACACCCAGTTAAATAGAAACTAAAGAGTGCGATAGAAATAGCGGTCACTAGGTTTTTTCTTTTCATGTAAATGATCTAATTCGAAATTTTGTCTTAGATTAAAAGATCATTTTTATATAAATAAATAATTAAATCAGCATTCTTATACATAATTTTTACTGAGTATTTATTTTTATATTCGTATATTAAAAATGAATAAAAAGAAAAGTTTAATTTAAACTTTTCTTTTTGAGGTGAATTGTTGAGTATGCTTTATTTAAAAGGGTAATTGGCTCAGTTGCTGTAAGAAATGAGGCAGCATACGAGGTTCAATAATGATGGTCATAATAACACCATAAGCAGCTCCCCAAAGATGAGCACTATGATTTACATTACTATTGTTCTTTTTACCTGACCAAATGCTATAACCAACATATAACACTGCAAAAATAATGGCAGGAACGGGAATGAAAAAGACGAAAATAAGCTTCCACGGTTGAAATAAAATGTAGGCGAAAAGCACAGCAGAAACTGCACCTGAAGCACCTAAACTTGCCCAATGCGTATCATTTTTATGTTTTAAATAACTCGGTAAAATAGCGACAATTAAACCGCCTAAATAGAACAAAATGAAGCCCATATCAAAAAGGTATTGGCGATAAAAACTTTCAATGACACTACCAAAGAAAAATAGGGTGATCATATTGAAGAGTAGGTGCGTACCATCAGCATGAATAAATCCATGCGTAATAAATCGATCGTATTGGCTACGTTGTGTAATTGCAGGTGGCCAAAAGATAAGACGATCCATTAACTTTCGATTACTAAACGCAATTAAGGAGATGATGACAGTAATAATTATAATACTAACAGTATGATTAAAAGGTAAACCCAGCATAAAAAGCCTTAATAAAAAAGCAAAAATGATGAGACATCATGCCATTATTTTGCATAAAGAATGAACTTTTTTATTAATTCCGACAATTTTAGTTGATTTTTACTCAAAGCCCCTCATCTTCAGTTAAAATAGCAACTTCAGCTTGAGGATAATGATATGTCGACTGAGAACATCAACACTGCAGTTGCAGATGAAATTCCAAATTTATTGATTACACCAACTGGACAAGAGTATTTATTTGATTTGCTTTCAAAACAAAATACTCCTGGCATTGCTGTACGTATTTTTGTGGAAAATGCAGGAACGCCGCGTGCTGAATGTTGTATGGCATATAGTGCCCCTGAAGAAGTTATTCCAACAGATTACAAACAAGATTATCCAGATTTTGCCGCTTATATCGATGCACCATCTATTCCTTACTTAAAAGATGCTGTGATTGATTACAATAAAGATCGCTTTGGTGGTCAGCTAACTTTCCGTGCCCCTAATTCTAAAGTGCCACGTGTTGGACCAGATGCATCTATTGAAGAACGTATTACTTACATTCTTCAAGCAGAAATTAATCCCGGTTTAGCAGGACATGGCGGTAACTGTGCTCTTGTTGAAGTGGAACAAGATGAAGAACATGGCTTAACTGCAGTCCTTAAATTTGGTGGTGGTTGCCAAGGTTGTTCAGCGATTGACGTGACTTTGAAACAAGGTGTTGAAACCACTTTGAAACAACACATTCCTGAATTAGGTCGTGTGGTTGATCAGACTGACCATAGTCAGGCTGAAGGTGCATACTTTAAATAAGTATTCACTCTGTAATCAAAAAACCTCCTGGATTGGAGGTTTTTTTATGTGAGAATGTAAATATTGATTAAAAAAAATCAAAATAAAAAAATTATTAAAATTAAATTTAGCTTAAAAAATCCTTAAATAATAAGAAGAAAGATCAGTTTATTTGAATATTTTTAGATTAAAATGATAAATTCTAATGAGAATTATTATCAACACTAATTGCAATAGTATTTATATTTGTTACACTGTGTAAATAAATCTTCCATATTTATTCATAACTTAGCCACTTTGGACTACCAGAATGTCAAATCGTATCATCCAATCAGTGTTATCACTTTCTGTATTCACCTTGATGTTAGGGGTAACTCAAGCTGCAAATTCACAAGAAAATTCAAGTGAAAATACAGCCATTAATCAAGATCCAGTAAAGTTACAAACAATGGTCATGACTGCAGAAGAACAATTGAAGCAATCATTGGGTGCATCCATTATTACGGAAGAGGATTTAGACAAATTACCTGTTGCAAATGATATTTCAGAATATTTACGTCGTATGCCTGGTGTGAACTTGACAGGGAATAGTGCAACAGGACAACGTGGTAATAATCGTCAGATTGATATTCGTGGTATGGGACCCGAAAACACACTTATTTTGATTGATGGCAAACCTGTAAATTCACGAAATTCAGTTCGATTCGGTTGGCGTGGAGAGCGTGATACACGTGGCGATACGAATTGGGTACCTGCGGATGCAATTGAGTCAATAGAAGTACTCCGCGGTCCAGCGGCAGCTCGATATGGTTCGGGTGCAATGGGTGGTGTTGTAAATATTAAAACAAAAAAAGTGACCAATGAAGTTCATGGTTCAGTTGAGCTTTATACCAGTCAGCCTGAAAACTCAAAAGAAGGCGCTTCAAGCCGAGTTGGTTTTAATCTAAGTGGTCCAATTGCTAAAGATGTTTTGTCGTATCGTCTGTTTGGTAATTTTAATAAGACAGATTCAGATGCAGCGGATATTAATCCTTTAGTCAATGGTTCACGTGCAGCAGCGCGTGAAGGTGTTGAGAATAAAGATATTGCTGGACGTTTAGCATGGCAAATGACAGATCAGCAAGTTTTACTCTTAGATGTGTCATCAGGTCGTCAAGGCAATGAATATACTGGGGATACTCAAAACAGTAACTATGATGCATCGAATGGTGAAGCTACCGATGATAAAACGATACTGCTTAATAGTTTATTGGGTACAGAAACCAATGTGATGTATCGA
This sequence comes from Acinetobacter sp. ANC 3832, assembly GCF_002135415.1. Lineage (GTDB taxonomy): Bacteria > Pseudomonadota > Gammaproteobacteria > Pseudomonadales > Moraxellaceae > Acinetobacter. Next base: position 61,501 of record NZ_NEGJ01000007.1, on the reverse strand, counting down.
GATAGTTATGCTTTAACCCATGAAGGTAAATGGGGTTGGGGAGACAGTAAACTCGTTGCTCAATACGATAAAACGAAGAATAAACGTTTAAAAGAAGCACTTGCAGGAGGACCTGAAGGTAGTATTAGTTCTGCGGATGATCGTCCAACATCTAATTTAGAAACATTACGTTTTAATGCCGAAGCAACAATTCCTTTTGATTTTGTGAGAGCTCAATCCCTGACCATTGGTGCAGAATGGGTTGAAGATGATTTTACTGATACAGCAAATACAACGCAGGCAGATAGCTCAGGTTTAGTTGATTTACCATCAGATCGAACCAGTATGAGTTCACGTATTGCTTCAGCATATTTAGAAGACAATATTAAGGTGACGGATTCGACCGATGTTGTTTTAGGTCTACGTTTTGATGATCATTCAAAATCTGGTTCGAACTGGAGCCCAAGTTTTAATATTACCCAGAAATTAGGCGATTACTTTACTTTAAAAGGTGGGATTGCGAAGGCGTATAAAGCACCGAATATGTACCAAAATGCGGATGGCTACTTACTCTTTACCCGTGGTAATGGATGTCCTGATAGCACAGCGACAGCATCAGGAAGTTGTTATTTAATTGGCAACCCAAATTTAAAACCTGAAACATCAATTAATAAAGAATTGGGTATTCAATTTGAAAAAGACAATGTGAATGCAAGTTTAGCTTGGTTCCGTAATGATTACGAAGACAAAATTACTTCTGGTGATGAAGTTGTTGGTACGACTATTGTCGGTGGAACCACTTATCATTTATTGGAATGGGTCAATATTCCTAAAGCCTTGGTACAAGGGGTTGAGGGCAGTGTAAGTTTAGATTTTGGTAATATCAATTGGACCAATAATTTCACTTATATGATTGATTCAGTCAATAAAAGTACGGGTAATCCACTTTCATTAGTACCGAATTACACCATTAATTCGATCTTTAATTATGATATTACAGATCGTTTAGATGCGAATTTTGTATACACACAATATGGTCGTCAAAAACCACGTCAATTTGCTGAAACACGTAATACAACTTTAAATACTGAAAGTGTGAAGAGTTATAGTGTTGCAGGTATTAATTTTGGTTATAAATTTAATGATCAGATGAGTGGTCGTTTAGGTGTAAGTAACTTGTTTGATGAGCAAATATTACGAGATACGTCTGCGAACCAAACATATAATGAACCTGGTCGAGCGTATTATGCTTCTTTAAAATATTCGTTCTAATACATAGTTAAGATAAAAGAAAGGCGCATTAAGCGCCTTTTTTGTTAAACATAATGATAATCATTTGCATTAAGTGGGGGTTTTATGTAAGATCTTGTTCGAAAATCTTCATAATTCATTCATAATTTAGGCACTAAGATAATGAAACATCATTTTTCTAAATCATTATTAGCATCTACAATTTTTGTAAGCATGTTGGGGCATGCTGCATCAACCAGTATTTCTACTGATATGCAGCCATTTACAACCACACCAACTAAATTGGATACGCTTGTTGTAACTGCAAGTAGTCAAGCTGTGGATGTAAGAGAAGCACCAGCTTCTATTTCTGTAATTACTGCAGAAGAAATAGAGAAAAGACCCGTTGCTAGTTTGGCTGATCTATTAAAAAGAATCCCAGGAGTCACAGGCGGTTTAAGCACCAATGGTGATGGGTCTAAAATAAAATTGCGTGGTTTACCTGACAATTACACGCTTATTTTAATTGACGGAAAACGCATAGGTTCATCACGAGATACAAATTATCGACCAGATTTAGGCCGTCAAGATTTAAATTGGATTACTCCAGATATGATTGAACGTATTGAAGTCGTTAGAGGTCCAATGTCATCGCTCTACGGTTCAGATGCTATGGGGGGAGTAATTAATATTATTACAAAGAAAATTCCAGATCATTGGGGCGGGAGTGCAACATATAATTATACTCAGCCCACGACTTCGGGTGATCGAGGGAGGACATTTCAAATAGGTGCAATGATTAGCGGACCTATAAGTGACAATGTAGGTTTAAGATTAAATGCTAGCCAGATTAGGCGTGAAGCTGATCGAAATTATACGGTCTTTTCACCACCGCGCGGTGGTGATGCTGATTTGAATCAGGTTAATGGTGCATCAGGTTATGTGAACAGTAATTTTGGCACACAAGTAAATTTCAAACTAAATGATCAGCATGATTTATCCTTAGAGGCACGTTATGGTGTTGAAAAAAATTTAAAAGCGGAAGGTATTACAACGATAAATGCGGGTACAGGGGCAACAACAGGAACAAATACATCATTAAACTGGGGTTCAGATAAATTAGAAACACATGGTTATACTGCTTCTTGGGATGGAAATTGGGGTAAGGACATTAACTCAAAATTATCAGCATATTATAATGACTATGACCAGTCAGGAGAAGGTTTGACAGCAGAGTCAAATGAAAGTGTTGTTGAAGGACAAGTGAGTATTCCATTTAAATTATGGATTCCAAATCAATTAAGTTTTGGTGGTCAATGGCGCCGTTCAGAACTGAATAATACGAATACTATTGGAACACCAATTAAAGATGCTAATGGTAATTTAGTACCGAGTTATGACGGTTCTAATTATACAGGTACTTCAAAGTTGGATGGTTCTACTTGGGCACTTTTCCTTGAAGATACTTTAGAGTTAACTGAAAAAGTTAAACTTACATTAGGAAATAGATTTGATCATGATGATAAATTTGGTGATCACAATAGTCCACGTGCTTATTTAGTTTATTTACCATCGGATGATTGGGCGATTAAAGGTGGTATAGCAAGTGGTTTTCGTGCACCAACAATTAAAGAAAGTACAGCAGGAGCAGCAACTCAGTCTGGTGGTAATGGTTGTAATAGCTTAAAAGGAAAAGTTTGGATAGATCCTAAAGATGGTTCTAAAAATACTTATACGACTGGTTCATGTTACATGGCAGGTAATGCTAATTTAAAGCCTGAAGAAACGACCAATTATGAAATAGGTGTAACTTATACAGGTTATGATACTAATATTAATCTAACTTACTTCTATACTGATTTTGAAAATAAAATTGATTATTATGCACTTGGTCAATTTAATGGTGTGTGGTGGACTCAATTACAGAATGTTCAAAAAGCGAGAACAGAAGGTCTAGAGTTTAGTGCTACTTTGCCACTACATGAGCGTTTAACATGGACAAATACAGCGACTTATTTCTTAGAAGCTAAAAACTTAGACACTGGTGCGGCATTAATTAATACACCTGAGTTAACTGCGACATCGTCACTAAATTTTCAAATCTCAGAGCCATGGGCGATCAATTTATTGGCTGAATATACTGGAAAACAATTCACAACTGACGTCACAAAAGATACAACTTTGCAGAAAGCGCATACAATTTTTGGTATTGCAACCAACTATAATATTAATGAATCTATGGTGGTACGTGCTGGTATTAATAATATATTGAATAAAAAATTGGCAAGAAGCACTTCAAGTTATTATTTAGAAGGGCAAGCTGCATTTGTGGGAATGACGTATAAGTTTTAATTTTAGAAATTAAATGTATTGTTACTTTTAATACTAAAGAAAGGCGCTTTAAACGCCTTTTTCTATTTGCGTAAACACAGCTTGAGCTTTTTCAGAATAATAGAATTTTTCTAAATAATAGCGAGCTCTAGTTTTTAAATGTTGAGAAGAGAGCATATTTTTAATGACTGGCTCAAGTAGTGCCTGTAACTCATTTTGAACCAATGTCTCATCAATATTTAAATCACGTAAGAGTAAATCAAAATTACGTTCTTGATTACGAACGTACCAAGCATATACGCCGTCATGTACTTGTTTTTTTAAATAATCAGTTTGACGAAGATGCTCCCAAACCTCATGACCTAAGCCGACAGTTTTAGGTAAATCTTTTACTTCGACATAATTACGTAAGGTTGAAAGTGGCACTTTCTTAATTTTATGCCATAAATTGGCTTGAAAGTGGTAGAGCTTATTATCATCAAACTGCTGGTTTAAAACTTGTTCACTTAATTGACTAATTTTAATGATATTTTTCTGTAAATAGTGTTTGACGGTATCATCAAGATTAGTATCTGTAACGGATTCTAAAACAGATTTCCCCATTTTCATAAAGCGTCCGACGCCAAGCACTTTTTTATTCATCACAGAGTTATCAATATAATCTTGAATAGAATGATGAATCAGTTGCGTCAGCATTGTTGAAAAAGAAGGATTATTTACAATTTGTTTAATTAAAGCTTGGCGATGAGCACTTTTACTCGCTACGTATAATGCAATTTTATCAATAGTGGTAACAGGAATAATATCTTCAATTTTCGTATCATCATTAACAGGGTGAATCAGTGCAAAACGAATATGTTCAGCAATTTGCTCAATCAAAAAATGGCTTGCAGGTGTTGCTAAACTTTGCTTTTGAATCAAATGATTGATTTGCTCAAAACTCCAAATATCTTGCAAACTTTGTTTTCTGAACCAATGATAAAACTGCAAAAATTCAGTTTGAATGGTTTTAGATTGAGAAAACTCTTCATCTAAAAACTCTAAATGAGCTTCAATCAGCTGTTCTATATATGGCATGCTCATAATCAATTTCTCTATTTATTGCTTTTCTGATCAGATAGCGAGTTTTTTTGAAGTTGAGTTTGATTTAAAAATGCTAAGTAACTTTCAACCACACGTTCAGGCGCTTCTAAAATAGGTACATGACCCACATTATTCAAAATAACAGGTGTTTCAGCATGTTTTAAAGTCGATTTTAACTCTTGTGCAACTTCAACGTTCACAATCTGATCTTGCTTACCCCAAATAATTAAAGTCGGTGCTTCAATATTACGAATCATTTTAGCAAAAGATTGCGGCGTATAAAGCTTATTTAGCTCATTTAATTGATTGATAATCTTAGATGTTTCTTGAGCTTGAGAAATTAAAAGCCTTTCTTGTTCTTTTTTTATAATGCTTGGAATAAACGGTGGGTTATACATGACTTTTCGATAAACGAAATCTAAGTCACCCGCTTGTGAAACAATCAGTTGTTTCAGATAAACAGGATTTTTTAAGTAATTGGTATTATTACTTTGGAAAAGTCCACCTGTGCTGATGAGTGCTAAACTTTGAGTATCAAAAGGGTATTGTGATGCATAAAACATTGCAATTGAACCGCCCAATGAATGACCTGCAATATTTAAATTATTTTGAATATGTGCTGCTTCAACAAAACGGCGCAATTGTTCCGTCACATTCGGCACTGAAAGGTCAAAATTAGCTGGAACTTGAGTACTTCCCGTCGAAGGTAAATCAGGAATAATCACATGATAATAAGGGGTAAGTGATCTCGCAACCTGATTCCATGAATCACGGCTACTGGCTAAACCATGAATTAATAAGATGGTGGGTTTATTGGCTTGGCCACCTTCACTATAAGACCAAACAACATCTCCAACTCTTAATGTTTTAGTGCTTAGACCTGCCCATGCTCGTTCTTCTTGTAATATTTTAGAATAATCAGCAGTTTCTATTGTTCCTGTCGCCGCCTGACTGGTCGTGCTAAAAAGTAAGGTACCTGATGTCGATATGCTAAGGGCGATAGTCATTAAAACTTGAAGAAATTTTCTTTTGAGCAGTGGTGTCATGCAACATCTTCCTTAAAACGGTCAGCCATTATATAAAAGGCAAAAGATTATTCCTGATTTGATTTTGTTCGGACTTGCATTTTTTATATAATTGAATGTTTTATTGTCAATTTTGATTATTTTAAAAGTATAAATAAAGCATTAAAAACATCAAAGTATTTATTAATATCAATAAATACAATCATTCATATATATCAATCTGCTTTTACATGCCGTAAAGGCTAAGCAATAACAAAAATTGTAACAGAGTTTGTTTTTGGTCAGTGACATTCAAAAGCAGGGAGATTAAAATATCTATATTCTCCAGCCAAATGGATATGAGCATGTTAACCGCAGAAGAAGCTTTAGATCGTTTAAAAAAGGGTAACCAACGTTTTGTACATGGTGAAACCAATCATACTAAGCTTTTAACGCATCAACAACGTGCAGAAATGGCAGAGCATCAAGATCCATTTGCTATTGTTTTAGGTTGTTCAGATTCACGTGTTCCTGCTGAAATGGTCTTTGACCAAGGTTTAGGGGATTTATTTGTGATTCGTGTTGCAGGCAATATTGTTGCACCGTCACAAGTCGGAAGCGTGGAATTTGCAGCTGGTAGTTTTGAATGTCCATTGGTGATTGTTTTAGGTCATACGCATTGTGGAGCAATTCACTCAACAATTGAGGCATTACGTAACCCTGAGCAAAAACCCTCTGCAAATTTAATGTCAATTGTGAATCGGGTTCGTCCTTCTGTTGAAATTTTAATGCAAACAGAGCTTAAGGATGATTTAGAAAAGCTTTCAGTGCATGCAGTACGTTCAAACGTATTTGCTTCTGTGAATCAGTTACGTCATGGTTCGGCAGTACTTGAAAACTTAATTGCACAAGGCAAATTGAAAGTCGTTGGCGCAGAATATTCTTTAGAAACAGGCGAAGTGACATTTTTTGATTTTTGATCAAAGCATTGAATTTATTAAAAAATTTAAAAGAGTCTAAATCAATTTAAACGATTTAAAACCTATTAAAGGCGCTTTATAAAGCGCCTTTAATATATGGGTAAGCATTATCCAATAATATTTTTTGAGCCGTTGCATTGGGATGAATCAAGTCTTTTTGCATGAGTGCTTTATTTCCTGCAATGCCCTGCATAAAAAAGGGAAGTAGTTTCACTTTATATTGCTGACTCACCATTTTATAGTTATTTTCAAATGCTTGACTATAAGCAGTTCCATAGTTCGGTGGAATTTTCATCCCAAAAACCAGTACTGTTGCTTTGGCTTTTTGGCTTTGTTGAATCATTTGTGCCAAGTTTTTTTGAATCATTTGTGGTGGTTGACCTCGCAAACCATCATTTCCACCTAATTCAATCACGACAATATTGGGTTGATGGATTTGTAATAATTTAGGTAAACGAGCCAAAGCCCCACTCGTTGTTTCACCACTCACGCTGGCATTCACAACCTTATGTTGTTTTGGATATTGCTGATTTAAGCGCTGTTGTAATAAGTTCACCCAAGCCTGTTGTGGTGATTCAATGCCATAACCTGCACTAATACTGTCACCTAAAATCATAATTGTTTTCGCAAAACTACTCGCAGAAACAAGGTAGAACGTGCTAAATATTAGACACTGAGCCATTTTTTTCATTGCGGTTAATTTCAATATTTTTTCAGTATGCATATAGAGTGTCTTTTATGTCCAAGATTCAACAGGATTCAACATCTTCCATCATGCCACAAGCGATTATTTCTGCACAGCAACTTACACAAAGCATTCAATTAAACAATAAAGCTTTAACGATTTTTGCAGATTTAAATTTACAGATTTACGCAGGGGAACAAGTTGCAATTACAGGGCGATCTGGTTCTGGAAAATCAACCTTATTGGGTATTCTCGCCACTTTAGATGAAGCCTCTGCTGGGCAACTTTATGTTTGTGGTCAAGCGGTACATGAGCTAAATGAAGAACAACGGGCTTTAGTACGATTACAACATATCGGATTTGTCTTTCAGTCTTTTCAATTATTGCCACACCTCAGTGCACTTGAAAATGTGATGCTCCCTTTAAGAATTCAAGCACATTTTAATTATGCCGATGCTGAAAAAAGAGCATTGAACCTGTTACAAAAAGTCGGTCTAGAGCGTCAAAGTAGTCAAACGCCTAAAGTATTGTCAGGAGGAGAGCAACAGCGCGTGGCAATCGCGCGAGCACTGATTACAGAACCTAAAATTGTATTTGCAGATGAACCAACTGGAAATTTAGATGGGCACACAGCCGAAGATATTGAGCAATTGCTTTTTCAACTCAATAAGGAATTGGGCACAACCTTAGTTTTAGTGACCCATGATTTACAACTTGCTGCACAGTGCCAACGGCATTTTGAGTTAAGAGATGGGCAAATCATTGAGCATTCAACACAAAATGAGGCTTCAATATGATGTCCTTATTTAGACCTTTACTCAAACAAAGTTTTGGTAGTACGGGTATTTATCTATTGATAGTTGCACTGAGTTTAGCGATTAGTGCGACAACTGCGCTCAAGTTTAGTAATGAACAGGTTCAACAAGCAGTCGCTTTACAAGCTGCTAAAATGCAAGCGGCAGATTTGGTGCTCAGTGATAATGTTCCAATTACCGACAGTTGGAAACAACAAGCAAAGGAGCTGAATTTAAAGCAATCAGAAGTGACCGTTTTTGGTTCTATGGCTTCTACGCATGATCAGTTTGTGATGGTGAATGTTAAGGCAATCGATACAAATTTCCCATTAAGAGGAGAGCTGACTGTCACTACTGGAGTTGGACAGGCTCAAGCTAAAACGATTCAAAAAGGGGAAGTATGGCTGAGTCAACGTGCGATTGATTTACTCAAAGTAAAACTGGGTGATTCGTTAAAAATTGCAGATGGTTTGTTCAAAGTCAGCGCTGTGATTGGTCATGATTCAAATCAAGAATTGGGTTTCTCGGCATTTTCACCTACCGTTATTATTTCACAGCAAGATATTGCACAAACCAACGCGATTCAGATCGGAAGTCGAATCGACTATCGTTTGTTAATGGCAGGTGATCCTCAACATATTCATCAATTTGAACAGAAATTTAAAACATTTCAAGATGTAGAAAAAGCAAAGAATCAATCTGTATCTCCTACGCAAAGTCAGCCGAATGAATCAAATGATCAAGCAGCATTGCAAGTTGCAAGTAGTTTGAAGTTGAGCAATGCAAGCGAAGCAAATACACGTTTAATGAAGCCTATGGAAAATTTAGATACTTTCCTACAATTGGCAAATATTTTAACGATTTTGTTATGCGGTATTGCGATTGCGCTGACCAGTCAGCGTTATGTACAGCAAAATCAGGATTATATTGCACTGATGCGTTGTATGGGGGCAAAGAAAGTACAAATATTTCAAGCGTATATTGCCTTACTTTTGGTGATTATCCTGATCTCTATGCTAATCGGAAGCACATTAGGTTTAGGTCTAGGTTATGCGTTATTGCAGTTGATGTTGCAGCTGATTCCTAATTTAGAACTACAGTTTTCTATTTTTGAAATGCTTTTAGGACCATTACCAATTGCAATTTTTACCAGTGCTGTGGTTCTATTTGGTTTTGTTCTACCAAGTTTATGGGAGTTGCTAAATACCCCACCGATTCGGGTAATTCGTCAGCAAGAAAAATCTGCACGCTCATTATTATGGATGTTTGGAACAGGTGTCTTGAGTTTAGTGATTTTTAGTTTAGTGCTGACTGCTAATCTTAAATTAACCACTCTGGTTATTGGTGCTGTGATTGTATTAAGTGGTTTGTTATATGGCTTAGTGTGGTTTATTTTGAAATTGCTAAAAGCACTGAAAAATCAACTTTCAAGTTATATTCGGACGCCATCACAGACCGCATTACAAATTACTGCTTTAGCCCTAGGTTTGAGCTTAATTACAGTGCTTGCTGTGTTAAGAACCGATTTATTGGAGCGTTGGCAACAACAATTGCCCGAAGGTACACCGAATCAATTTGTTTATGGTTTGCCTCCGTTTGAAGTTGAACAATTTAAGTCACAATTACAGACACTACATTGGCAAAGTACACCGTTATATCCCAATATTCGTGGGCGTTTATTGGCTAAGAATGGCCAAGCATTTTCAGCACAACAAATTGAGCAAAATAACTCTCTGCGTCGTGAATTAAATTTAACGCAGACCGATCAATATCCACAAGATAATGTCATTGTTTCAGGTCAGGCAAAATTAACTCAAGCAGGTGAAGTTTCTGTAGAAGACAAATTAGCAAAAGCGTTAGATATTCATTTGGGGGACACACTGACATTTAGTCTGCCAGAAGGGCAATTGCAAGCCAAAGTCATTAATCTACGAACAGTAGAGTGGGAAAGTTTTAGCCCGAATTTTTTCTTTATTTTTAGCCCAAAAACATTGGATGAAAATGCAGGAAGTTATTTGGGAAGCTTTTACGTACCACCCCAAGAAAAAGCAAAACTGGTCGGCATGATTCAACAATTTTCAAATACAGTTTTTGTTGATGTCACCTTAATTTTGGATGAAATTAAACGTCTAGTGACTGTATTAGTGCAAATTATTACTGTATTGGCTGTATTGGTGAGTCTTTCAGGTTTTTTGGTGTTGATCGCATGTATTAATTTATTGATGGATGAGCGTAAACGAGAAGTCGCTTTATTACGATCATTTGGTAGTTCAAAACGTCAACTCAAGAATATGATGAGTTTAGAAATTGGTTTCATTGGTTTTATTGCAGGCTTAGTTTCATGTTTATTTGCAGAGGTGATTAGTGCGGTTGCAAGTTATAAAATGAATTTAGCGATGCAACTACACTGGGAAATTTGGATCATCTTACCCATATTGATGACTATTCTTTGTGCTGTGATTGGACGTTATCGTTTGAGCTATTTATGTGATATTCCGCCTTTGCAAAGTTTGAGGGAAATGAATCAGTAAGCTGTTATTTATAAATTAAACTAAGACAATGCTAAATTGTTGTAGGAGTCAGAAAAGTATGAATATCGTACTTTTCTGACTCCTCTTTTTTATAATAGATTGAGTTTTAATTTCTCATTTGTTCAATAGCGATTTGCCAAAGCGGCTGAATGGGTTGAACCAAGTGTAAGCAATATTGATAACAAGCATAGGTGATTGCGGTACCTATGATTAATATAATGATATTGCTCATCATGCCTAAATTTTTACGTTGAGCGACATACCACGTCATTGCTAACAATGCCCCCATAATCATGCCACCAACATGCGCTGCATTATTGATTCCTGATGCCATAATACCGAAGACTAAGTTAATCCCCATAATGGTGAGCAGTGATTTTTTATCCAGTATGAATCGCTGATGAGGCAGCGGTGAAAAAAATGAAAGTGCGGTTAATGCACCTCCAAGCCCCATCACTGCACCCGATGCGCCTGCTGACACATGAGGCAACAAGCTTTGATCAAAGTGTTGTAGTAATGCATAACTATTCTGAATATCTAAATAACCGCTGAGTAGGCTTCCCATTAAACCTGCAAGTACATACAAACCTAAGAAATAAACACGCCCAAATGTCTGTTCAGCAATATTTCCAAAAACATATAAAGCCCACATATTGAACATTAAATGCATTAATCCGAAATGGAAAAACATACTGGTAAACAGCCGATATGGTTCCTCTAAGAAGGTTAAAGGTGCATAATCAGCACCCCATTTTAATGCATCAATAATTTTAGGGTTTGTAATATCAACGCCTGTCAAAATTTGCCAAGCAAATAATCCCACATTAATGATGATAAACAGTAAGGTAATTTTCTCAATAGGATTACGTGGCTGTGTATATACTTGGGGAGGTTGCATTTCAGACATGTAAATGTATTCTGTGCTTATTATTGGTGATTCAGCTTAGCATGAAATTGCATTTTTTGAGGAGTAACACACTGACATGAAAGCTTTTATTGTTCGTACTTTGTTAATCATTGTCAGTCTACTCATTATCATCCAACTTTGGATTTTCAGTAGTCTTGTCTGGTGGAGAACCAATCCAGTCGATACCACTATGTTTATGCGTTGGACTTATTTATCTGATTTTAAACCGATTCAACATCAATGGCGTGATTATGATGAAATCAGTGATAATTTTAAGCATGCAATCGTTGCAGCAGAGGATGCTAAATTTGTCGATCATCATGGATTTGATTGGGATGGTATTGAGTTCGCATTACAGCGAAATTTAAATAAAGATAAAGTCGTTGCAGGCGGATCAACTATTTCTCAGCAATTGGCAAAAAACTTATTTTTTTATAATCGCCGTTCATTTATTCGTAAAGGTCAAGAAACCATTGCAACTATAATGATGGAACGGATGTGGACCAAACAGCGTATCTTAGAAACGTATATGAATTCAGTTGAATTTGGTGATCATATTTATGGCATTGAAGCAGCAGCACAGCATTATTATGGTAGAAGTGCTCAAAGTTTAAGTCGTGAGCAAGCTGCATTTTTAGCAGCAATATTACCCAATCCAAAGTATTACCAAGATCATCGAGAAGATCGTAAATTAAACTATCGTAAAGGTTTAATTTTAAAATATATGCAGAGTACGAGAATTCCTGAATGATTAAAAAATAATGTATAAAAAAGGCGCTTTAAGCGCCTTTTTTATTTAAACATTAACTTAGAATTTGTAACCAATTTTTAAGCCATAAGCAAGTGCTGTATTGTCTTGGAATTCAGCAACATAATCATTGCCATCAGCTTGTGCACCAGTTTGAGCTTTTGCATCACCTAACCAGAAGTATTTAACGCCACCAGCAATAAATGTAGATGGAGTAGGGCTAAATTGAACACCTACACCCACATTCCAATAACCTTCAGTTGGTCCTAAAGTAGTAACTGGATTACCTGCGCCAGAATCCCAACCTACAGAAACGTTACCTGCCCATTGATCCGTTAATTTACGTCCGATACCAGCCGTAGCAGACCATTGGTCATCAGAGTATTTAACCAAATCAAAACCATTTGGTCGACCCACTAAACCACCGATAGCTTCGGAAACTTTTCCAAACTTATAAGGTTGAATAGAGAAATCTTTCCAATTTACCCAACGCACACTTGCAAATGCGACTGTGTCAGCCATGATTCCAGATTGTAAATCTAAGTTTACAGATTGAGGCGTCGTAATTCTTGTTTCACCTGAAGATGAAGCAATATTTGCTGCTGCAGTCGCACCATCTGGACCTAATAATGAAAGTGCAGAAAGCGTTGGTAAACTTTCACGAATTTCTACATCATGATTGATTTCAGAACGATAAGTCACAGCCGCTTTTAAAGCAATTTCAGGAATTTGATATGCTGCACCTGCTAGCCAACCTACACCACCAGTTTCTTTAATGGAAGCATCGTATCCATTATAGAGACTATAAGCTTGACCACGAAGGCTTACATCACCTTTGACTGTTTGGTAAACACCACCACCGTAGATATTAAAGTTTTTATTCGGTTGAAAGCCAAAAATCATAGAAATATTTTGAGTATCAACTTCAACTTTCGTATTGCCTTTGCCAAGTGTTGAGTTAACTTGTGCTAATCCAGCATCTACAACTTGAGTAACACCATTTGTAATTTGAGCCATTGCGCCAGTATTTGCTTTAATACCTGTAACAAATTGATCAATTACTGCTTGAGGTGGAGTTGCCGAACCTGTTGCAGCAGATGCGGCTTTAGTTGCTTGAGCTATGACTTGAGCATCAACATTTTTAGAAATTGTTTGTGCACGAATACCTGCTAAGGTTGCAGGAGGAAGAATTGTATTTGTTGAATCTGAAACAAATACATTATTTCCTGAGTATGCGGCATCTGCTCCAAACGGCTTGTCATATAGCAAACCAAAAGAAAGATGATCAGTTAATTGCAGTTTAATTGCAGCAGAAGGAAAATAATAATCATCTCCCATATCTTCGATATGACGACGAGTTTCACTTGATCCTGCTTCACGTCCTTCTACTGTTGGATCTAAAACAGAAATACCTGCTTCAAAATAATTATTTGGTTGTAAAAAAGCAGAAATTGATTGGCCAGAGCGGTCTAAAGCAGCAGCAAAAACACCAGTCGTTGGCAATACTGAAGCAAGAATAGCTGCTGTTAACATTTTTAATTTCATTTTAATCTTTCCCTAAATTTATAAAATGAATAATTTTAAGCACTTATTTGTTCGATCATGAAGTAAGCTGAGTAGTTTCATAAAATTCTATGTTTACTTCTTTTTACAAAATAACATATAAAATTTAAGAGTAAATACTCTAAACAAACGAATTGATAAAAAAAAGACCTAGATTTTGTAACTCTCTTATTAAATTCTCAAATAAAGATAAAAAATGATTTTATTTTTTAAATAGTATGCGAGAAAAGTTGATTTTTATCACATACTATTTTGAACTAAAAGGTCATTAATTATGCTACATCATTGCTGTTAGAGCATGGAATATCCGAATTTAAGATTCTATATCGTTAAATATATAAAAATTGACATAAGTTTTATAAAAACTGCTGATATTTAAAAAAATTAATTTTGAAGTGTAGTTTTTTGAAATTTAAATCGGGGATTTCAAGATTAATAACTTTTTTATAAGCTAATAATTGTATTTTTAATAAATACTTAGAATATTAAATTCTAAACTGGTGCGCTCTGGGGGACTCGAACCCACGTCGGTCGCTTAGGAGGCAACTGCTCTATCCAGTTAAGCTAAGAGCGCAAGGATAGTTAATGTAATGCAAAAAAGATGAAAACCAAAGAAAAAATATCATATCTGATTGTTTTTTATTCTTAAACAGAGTTGATATAACGAATATCAAAAAGCTTGATTACATTTAAATAAAAAGGGGAAAATGCTAAAGTATTTTCTCCTTTAAAGTATCTATGCGATAAAAGCCTGTTGTTTATAGAAGTTTAAAATCGATAACCCATTTTTAAACCATAAGCAATCGCATTATTGCCTGAAAAGCTAGCAACATATTCCTGTCCTGCATTTTGAGAGGCAATTTGACCTTTAGCATCACCAAGCCAGAAATATTTCACACCGCCAGCAATAAATGTGGAGGGTGTTGGGCTAAATTGCAAACCGACACCTAAGTTCCAGTAACCATCTGTAGGGCCGAGTGCTGTTATTGGATTACCTGCACCAGAATCCCATCCTACAGAGACATTACCAGCCCATTGATCTGTAAGCTTACGACCTACACCCACATTCGCACTCCATTGATCTTTGGAATATTGTAAAAGATTAAATCCATTTGGACGATTTACAGAAGGAATTTGCCCAATAACCTCTGACATCATCTTGAATCTAATCGGGCTAATCTCGAAATTTGCCCAATTCACCCATCTAACATTTGCAAAAGCAACAGTATCTTTCATGATGCCACTTTGGAAATCAAGATTGACCGATTGAGGTGTTGTGATTTTGGTTTGAGCAGAAGCTGCTGCAATTTTAGGAATTAAGGCAGCAGTTTGTGGACTAAGTGCTCCAAGCGCAGAGAGTGTCGGTGTTGATTCGATGCTATCTGCATCATGGTCGATTTCGGAGCGATAAGTTACAGATGCTTTTAAAGCGATCTCAGGAATTTGGTAGGCGACCCCTGCAAGCCAACCTACACCACTCGATTCTTTCATAGTTAAGTCATATCCATTAAAGATACTGGTTGCTTGACCTCTTAAACTTAATTGTCCTTTAATTGTTTGATAAGCCCCACCTGCATAAATATTAAAGTTTTTATTGGGCTGAAAACCAACAATCATTGATAAATTATGTGAGTCTACTTCAGCTTTTGTTGCCCCTTTACCTAATAAACCATTCAGATGAGTGATTGTTTTATCAACTTCTGTTGCGACACCAGCATCAATCAGATCTTTAGTTTTACCTAGAGCTGTTACAACATTGTTGTCATACATTTGTTGTGCAGTCGCTATCGAAATACCCGCTTTTTGAGCAAAATTAGAAATACCTACAGGTGTATTTTTTTGTATGGCTGATGCGCGTAGATCAGACATTTTTTGAGAATCTAATAAGGTATTACTTGAATCTGAGACAAAGATATTGTTACCTGTATATGTAACTTCTGCACCATAAGGTTGGTCGTATAATAAACCGAATGACAGATTTTCAGTGAGCTGTAATTTAATAGCAGCAGAAGGAAAATAATAATCATCAGCCATATCATCAATATGACGATGTGTTTCACTCGTCCCTGCTTCTGTGCCTTCAACTGTTGGATCAAGTACAGAAATACCGGTTTCAAAATAGTTGTTAGGCTGTAAAAAGGCAGAAATGGATTGACCTGAGCGATCCATAGCAGCCGCAAATACATTAGTCATAGGAAAAAGGCAAAGTAGAATTCCAGTGTAAAGATTATGTTTTTTCATCTTATTTCATCCTTGAAATTTATTATTTGAGTTTTCTGTGCATGTAGTTTGATATGAGATACATGCGTTTATTTTTTATACATATTAAATCTAACATGGCTTAGAATTTCTGCAAATATTTTTTGACCTTTGTGACGAGTAGTTGTGTCAAAAATGTCATTTTTTCTTAAAGGTAAGCATAAGTACTTTTAATGTGCGCTTATATTGAATGTGTAAATAATGATAAATATTTTATTGAAATTATTGAAATTATTGAAATTATTGAAAATTTTAAAGGTGTGGTTAAAGATACGGTTAAAATTTAATGTGGAATAAAAAAGGATATTGACTAGCAATATCCTTTTTTATAATCATCTAATTTTATTTTTTAGGATTTAAAATTTTAAATAAAACGAACATCAAGACAATCCATACTGGAATCATTAAGACAGATTCTTTAAAACCTTGTGTCCACATGATGTATAACACTGTCGCGATAAAAATTAAGACTAAATAATTACCAAAAGGGGACCATAAAGCAGGGAATTTCGTTTTCATCGCACTTTTTTTCATTGCTTGAATGAATTTTAAGTGAGTCAAACTAATCATTGCCCAGTTTAAAACCAATGCACCGACCACAACGTACATCAAATGACTTAAAGCATCTTCTGGTACGAAATAGTTAAGCAATACACAACCAAAAATTAACAATGCAGAGAATAATACTGCTGGAATGGGCACACCTTGTTTATTCACTTTAAGGAATACTTTTGGTGCATTGCCTTGTATTGCTAAGCCATAAAGCATACGGCTGTTGGCATACATACCACTGTTATAAACAGAGAGGGCAGCAGTCAAAATGATAAAATTAAGAAGATGAGCCGCCCAACCGATTCCTAGTTGACTAAAAATCATCACGAATGGACTTTTATCCAAACCACCCAATTCAAGCTGATTCCAAGGCACTAAAGATAATAAAATTGTTAAAGAACCGACATAGAAAATGAGGATACGGAAAACGACTTGGTTAATTGCTTTTGGAATGGTTTTTTCAGGATCTTTTGCTTCTGCAGCCGCCATACCGATTAATTCGATACCGCCGAAGGCAAACATCAAGAAAGCCAACATATAAAATAAGCCATCAAAACCATTGGGGAAAAACCCGCCATGACTCCAAAGGTTTGTAAATGATGCTGTAGATGTTGCATCTGCTGTGAAAAGTAAATACAAGCCAAAAATAATCATCGAAATGACAGCGACGACTTTGATAATCGCTAACCAAAACTCAGATTCGCCATAAAATTTGACGTTACCTAAATTGAGAATAGTGACCACAACAAAGAAAAATAGGACAGAGGTCCATGCAGGAATATGGGGCCACCAATAATTAATATATTTTGCGACGGCTGTAAGTTCGGTCATCGCGACCAATATATATAAAATCCAGTAATTCCAACCTGCAAGAAAACCTGGAAATTTTCCCCAATATTTATTGGCAAAGTGACTGAATGAACCTGAAACAGGTTCCTCTACAATCATTTCACCTAATTGACGCATAATTAAAAATGCGATCAAACCACCAATGGCATAGCCCAGAATAATCGATGGACCAGCAGATTGGATGACTTGAGCAGAACCTAAAAATAAGCCTGTACCAATTGCACCGCCCATTGCGATCAGTTGGATGTGACGATTTTTAAGTCCACGCTGTAAGGTTGTAGACTCGTTGCTCAAATTATTCTGCTCGAATGAGAATGAGGAATTATTGTAATTGATTGGTAACAGTTAGCCTAGTGGATGTCAGCTTCAACATATTGACCAGAGAATTCAAAATTTTAAAATAATTATTAAATTAATATAAATCATATAATTAAATTTATATACGAATCTAAGAAATAGTCAATTTGATCATGATTTTATGTGCATTTTGTCTTTATACTTAAGTCAATATGCTAATAATTATCGTAAAAACAGGTTAATATAATATTGAATAGCAATTCAATATTTGAGACAACAACGATAAACGAAAGGAATGGCGTAGAAATGAGCTTTGCAGCACAGATAAAAATACCCGCAACTTACATGCGTGGTGGTACAAGTAAAGGTGTATTCTTTAAACTAAACGATCTTCCGCAACGAGCACAAGTTGCGGGTGAAGCAAGGGATCATTTGCTTCTTCGTGTGATTGGCAGTCCAGATCCGTATGGTAAGCAAATTGACGGAATGGGCGCAGCGACATCAAGTACCAGTAAAACTGTGATTCTAAGCAAAAGTACGCAAGTTGATCATGATGTCGACTATCTATTTGGTCAGGTATCTATTGATAAAGCTTTTGTTGATTGGAGTGGCAACTGCGGTAATTTAACAGCAGCGGTTGGATCATTTGCGATTAGCAATGGTTTAGTTGATGCTGAACGTATTCCACAGAATGGTTTATGTGCAGTTCGTATTTGGCAAGCCAATATTAAAAAAACCATTATCGCGCATGTACCGATTACCAATGGTGAAGTACAGGAAACAGGTGATTTTGAACTCGATGGCGTGACTTTTCCTGCAGCAGAAGTTCAAATTGAATTTTTAGATCCAGCAGATGATGGTGAAGATGGTGGAGCAATGTTTCCAACAGGCAATGTTGTGGATACTTTAGACGTACCAGAGATTGGAGCATTTCAAGTCACATTAATTAATGCAGGTATTCCAACGATTTTTCTCAATGCTGAAGACATTGGATATCAAGGAACTGAGCTGCAAGATGATATTAATAATGATGTGGAAGCTTTAGCTCGTTTTGAAAAAATACGTGCTTATGGTGCGGTAAAAATGGGCTTAATCAAAGATATTAGTGAAGCAGCCAATCGTCAACACACACCTAAAGTTGCTTTTGTTTCAAAGGCAAAAGCTTATGTTTCATCAAGTGGCAAAGCCGTAAAAGAAACTGATGCTGACTTATTGGTTCGTGCATTGTCGATGGGTAAATTACATCATGCAATGATGGGAACAGCAGCCGTCGCAATTGGGACAGCAGCCGCCATTCCAAACACATTGGTGAACCTTGCAGCAGGTGGTGGAGAATTAGAAGCTGTGCGTTTTGGACATCCATCAGGGACTTTGCGTGTCGGTGCTCAAGCCAACCTTGAAAATAATCAATGGGTGGTTAAAAAAGCCATTATGAGTCGTAGTGCGAGAGTATTAATGGAAGGCTGGGTAAGAGTTCCAGCAGATAGTTTCTAATATATAAGCTTCTAGATTTTTAAAACCTCTGAATTTCAGAGGTTTTTTATAGGGTGATTTTTTTCTTTATTCGATATTTTAAGTTTGTGATTTAGTCTAAATTAATTTAAAAAAGAGAGATATTAGAACGCAAATCTTTTACAATAAAACATGACAATATTCTAAAACGAAGTGACAAAAGTTCCGATATTTCAAATAAAACGATTTTAAATACAATAACAAGTAAAAGAGGCATTTGATGGAATTCAAGCACCCCAATTTTGCAACCTTAATGAATGAAGAGCATTTTGTTCATTTACTACAAAATGCTGAAAAATTAGACTTGGTTTCATTTACCTCAAAACTACCTGTACCCGTGGCAATTTTAAATTGTGATGCTCGATTTATTGGTTTAAATCAGCAGTTTGCTGATATCTATGAAAGTGATGCACTTTATTTGTATGGAAAGTTACTGAATAATTTTTCGACCATTGTTTATGCACAATTCCAAGATGTGCTATTGGCTTTTGAAGCAGGGCAAGAGGATGTAGACTTTGAGTTTTATTCAAAAGGACGTTTCTATTTATCCTTTTATAAAGCGTTGCGAAATAGTGATCATCAACTGATTGCCATTATTATTATTGCGGCTGATGTGACCAAGTTAAAACGTCGTGAAAAGGTTTTACTGCTCAATAATCAAAAATTACATGATCATATTTATTTAGATTCTATTACAGGTTTGCCGAATAAAATGGCATTGGATCGTTTGATTTCAGATTTGCATCATCAAGTTGAAAATCAATCTGCATGTGCTTTTTTGAAAATTGATATTGATGATTTCAAAAGATTTAATCAACTGAATAGTTATACTCGTGGTGATGAAGCCTTGGCACAAATTGGTGTACTTTTGAATGGAGAGACTTCACAAGACACCGTTAAAATATTTCGCATAAATTCAGCAAGTTTTATTATTTTTATCGACAATGCAACAGAATGGGCAGCATTAACCTTGGCTGAACGTTTGAAATTTGCAATTCAACAAGAAAATATTTTGTTTGAAAATGAAGATGCTGAATTACTAACAGCTTCAATCGGAATTTGTCATTTTTCTTCTAAATCGTCTTTGACTGAATTTGATCTGTTACAAAAATTGGATTTGGCTGTGCGACATGCTAAGGCGACGAGTAAAAACTCAATTCATGTACTTAATTCAAATCAAGCTGATTAAATAGATGAGACTTATTCCTATTCATTGTAGAATAGCAACAACTTATATCTGTTTCAGTGCATAAAACTGAGAAACTGAAAATTCGAGGCGAATGTGACATCAATTCCAAATGTGAATGCAGACGTTTTGCAACAGGCACAGCAACGTATTCAGCAAGATTTACAAACAGCCTTAGAGGCTTTTTCTTTGCCTGAACCACTTAAAGCTGCTGTGTTTCACGCTGTGATGTTAGGTGGGAAGCGTGTTAGACCCGCATTGTGTTATGCCACATCCAATTTAAAATTAGAAAATCCAAATTTTGCAGCTGTACGCCGTGCAGCAGTTGCGATAGAGCTGATTCATTGTTATTCATTGGCACATGATGATTTACCGTGTATGGATAATGATTTGTTGCGCCGTGGTCAACCAACTTGTCATGTGGCTTTTGGGGAAGATACCGCATTGCTTGCTGGCGATATTTTGCAATCAATGGCATTTGAAATACTTGGAAGTCGATTGTTTGATCAAGGGCAGTCTGTTGTAGCGCCAATTGTATTAAAGCAAATGCAGATTTTGGCGACAGCAAGCTCTAAAATGGTATGTGGTCAAGTTTTAGATTTACAAGCGGAAGGAAAGCATGTCGATCAAGAGCAACTGGAAAATATTCATCGTAATAAAACAGGTGCATTAATTCTGGCTGGAATTATGATGGCAGCGGTTACTATTTTTGAAGGTACAGACCCTGCAATTCCAAAACTTCGTCAATATGGTCAAAGCATTGGCTTAGCGTTCCAAGTGCAAGATGACATTTTAGATGTCATTTCAGATACTCAGGCTTTGGGCAAAACTGCAGGTAAAGATGAGCAAGTGGATAAATCGACCTATCCCGCTTTAATGGGGTTAGAGCAAGCAAAAAATTATGCACAAGAATTACATGACCAAGCCTTTCAAGCGTTATCTTATTTTGGTAATGATGCCAATGATTTGAATCAGATTTCAAAATTTTTGTTATCACGTAAAAGTTAATTTTGAAGCTGAATCTATTTGGGATTCTCTTTTATTCAAAAAAAAATAGGCAACTGAAGGGTTGCCTATTTTTGATTGAAGCATCAATCCTTAGAATTGAGCTACTTTACAACTTTAAGAATTACGACCCATAACACCACGGATCGTATTCATAATATCAGCAGGCAAAACCACAGTTTTAGCATTGTTTGACTTTGCCATTTCTTGCATTGCTTTCACGTATTGTTCACCCAATAGATAGGCAACAGGAACTTCTTTATCACCGACAGCAGATGTCACCATCGTAATGGCTTTTTGTGATGCTTCAGCAAGGACAACTTGTGCTTCGGCATCACGACGAGAGGCTTCTAAACGACCATCTGCTTCTAAAATTGCCGCTTGCTTTTCACCATCAGCTCTCGTTACTGTTGCACGACGTTGACGTTCGGCCGCAGCTTGGGCTTCCATCGCAGATTGCATGGTGCTTGAGGGTTGAATATCCTGAATTTCTACTGTTTTTAGGGTGATTCCCCAATCCGAAATATCATCCGAAATTGCGGCTTTCAATTTTGCTTTAATGTGATCACGTGAAGATAAAGCATCATCTAGATCCATCTCGCCCACAATTGAACGTAATGAGGTTTGAACTAAATTTTGAATTGCCCAAATATAGTTTTCAATCCCATAAACTGCTTTTTCAGGTGTGGTTAAGTTGATATAAGCCACAGCATTCATCAACAATACCGCATTATCTCGGGTAATAACTTCTTGTGAAGGAATATCTAAAACAATATCTTTGGTTGTGACTTTATAAGCCACTTCATCAACATAAGGAATCACAAAATTGAGTCCAGGATTTAGGGTGGTATTATATTTTCCTAAACGTTGAACGATCCATTTATAACCTTGCGGAACAATGCGGACGCCTTTGAAAATAGTCACGGCCACAAAAACCAATATCGCTAAAACAACAATAGCACCAACACCCATTTATCATTCCTCTTTTTTTGAATACGTTTGATCTGAAGATTTAAGTTATAAGGCAGTTGTATGTGGCTGTACCACAAGATCATTTCCAAGAATATCGATGACTCGTACACGATCACCGACTTGTACGGGTGATAAGGTACGACAGTTCCATTCATCAGAGCCAAGAACAGGCATTGGAAAACGGACTCGAATTTGATCGTGCGCTAGACCTGTTTGAATGACCATACCTGTTTGTCCAATCGTGGCTTCACGTGGCATTCCAGCTTTGGTTTTATCAATAGACAGTGGTTTGATAAATTTAAACCACAATACTGTGCAAGCAATAGAAAGTACAATCCAACAGATGATTTGTACTGTAAAGCTCATCCAAGGGAATAGTAAATAGAGAATACACACCGCGATCGCTGCTATACCAAACCAGATTGCAGCAAATGCAGGTAGTATTAATTCAGATAGGATGAGCAGTATGCCCAATACAAACCAATGCCAAGGTTCAAAAACAAAATTCATACATCTACTCTAATCATTATCATTGGTATAGATGACGCATCATCAATACCAATGTAGCAGATCAAAACTCGTCTGAATATAAAAACGTGATTATTATCATATTATTTATTAGAACTTAGGACGTGGCGCAGGTTTCAATGCAGCAGGGGATTTTTTGAAATTTTGAATCGCAACTTGAATTGCCTGAACTTTTAATTGGGCTGCTTTTTCACCTTCTAAAATGGCTTCATTGCTTGATTTTAAATCAAGCGTCCCTAAATGTCCCACTTTGGGTTGAATCACCACATTCGCTTGTCTCAATTCATTATTGATACTTTGCTGTCCCATAATATTCAGGGTTTGATCCAATAAACCCCACATATTGACCGCTTGGCTACCTGAAGGACGTGCTGAAATATCAACAGCAATAACAATATCTGCACCCATATCTTTGGCTGTTTGAACTGGAATCGGGCTGACTAAACCACCATCTACATATTTGGTTTTGCCAATTGTAGTTGGGACAAATACATTGGGAATACTGCAAGAAGCACGAACTGCTTGTCCTGCATTACCTTTAATGAAATCTGCTTTTTGACCATTGTCTAAACGTGTCGCAACAGCTGCAAAACGAATAGGGAATTTTTCAATTGGTTTGTTCGCTACATTACGATTCACATAATCTTGGAGCTTTTGACCCAGTACAATACCTTGGCTATTTAAAGTTAAATCACGCAAATCTGATTCTTTCAGTTGTAACGCAATTTGTTGTAATTGATAGGGTGATTTACCGCTTGCGTAAATACTCCCAACAAAGCTTCCTGCACTTGTTCCTGTGACAATTTTAGGCTTAATGCCATGAGATTCTAAAACTTTCAATACACCAATATGTGCAAAACCTTTTGCACCACCACCGCCTAAGGCGATTGCAATCACAGGTTCACGTGCATTAATTGCTGTTGTTTGAGTGGGTGTTTTAGCAGTTTTATCACATCCAACCAGTGCTAGACCCAATAAACCTATTAATCCTAATTGTTTGAAACGCATTTTGTACATCTTTAAAGCAAAAAACTTGCCGCACATCACAACAGATTGTTGCTTGTTTTTCTACCGATTTTTTAAAAGTTTTTGTAAAGGCGTAGATAACCAATTTAAATTTTTCGGTGAGAAATGATCTTGATATAAAGCTAAAATTTGGGGTAAATCTTGTTCATAATTGCCTGTAGGATGAAATACACCTAGGCAACGAATCATTTTCTTTTGATAATCAAAAGCAAAGATCACAATAGGAATATTGGCGCCTACGGCAATGTGATAAAAACCACTTTTAATTTTTTCAGCCTTTTTACGTGTTCCTTCTGGTGCAATTCCAATCCAAATTTTTTCTTCACGATGAATAATATCGATAATTTGTTGGGTCAGCCCATGTGGTGAGTTACGATCCACCGGCATAACGCCAATCCATTGAAAGAGATTTTTAAATGGCGGTTTAAATAGGCTATCTTTACCGAAAACAGTGAGCTTAATGCCAATGCCTAAGATAGCAGTAAAACCATACCATCCATCATAGTTAGAAGTGTGAGGTGTGATGATCGCAACCGCTTTCGGTAGGTTTGGGAATTCACCTTCAAAGCTCCATCCTTGAGCAAGATAGATATTTTTAAAAAATTCACGACTGGTTGATGTTCCCCTTTGTGGAACTTGATCAGGGAGTGTTGGAAAGTTTTGAGACATTGTTTTTATGTTGCTACGCTTATTACTTGAAAAAAATATTAAAGCTTTCCCGAAGTTGAAGCATTGGCAAAATATAATGAGGATCAGTATTTAGTGCAAAATACTTGATACCCATAGATTTTAATGCATGAGCCCTTGCTCATATTTTTGAAGAACGAGTCACTATGCTGAAGACTTCACAAGTTTATCTCCTTCTATTTTCCTTATATTGGGCACAAGGTTTACCTGTGGGATTTATGACGCATGCTTTGCCTGTCATTTTGCGTGCGCAGGGTGTGTCTTTGGCACATATTGGTGGATTTGGCTTATTAATGGCGCCTTGGGCGATGAAAATATTGTGGGCACCTTGGGTCGATGGCATAGGACATTCAAAGATAGGACATTTTCGTAGTTGGATTTTACCCACACAAGCTTTAACAGTCGCAATTTTAATTATTTTATCTTTTTTACCGATTCAAGCTTTGAATGAACCTCTTTATTTACTGATGTTTTTCATTGCGTTGTTGTGTCTAAATATTGTTGGCGCAACGCAAGATATTGCGACTGATGGATTGGCGGTGAGTATTTTAAAAGGAGATCAACAACATTGGGGCAATATGTTCCAAGTGGTTGGTTCTCGTTTGGGTTTTATTGTTGGTGGTGGAGCGATTTTATGGGCTTTAGATTGGCTGAATTGGCAATCGACCTTTCTGATTTTAGCAGTAATTGTTTTGATCAATACAATTCCTGTTTTGTTTTTTCAGGAGCCTCTTCATGCAGTTTCAGAAAAATCTAAAAGTATTGAACCTGAATCACAGGGTAAATCACCTATAGCGTTAGATCATTGGATTCAGTCATATCTGCGTTATTTTTTGCAGAATAAAACAATGCAGTGGTGGCTGATTGTTTTATGTAGTATCAAAATTGCTGATGGTTTATCAGGTCCAATTATTAAGCCTTTATTGGTGGATCTAGGTTTATCACTCTCTCAAATTGGAATTTATGTCACCATGTTGGGGGCGCTTGCTGCGCTGTTCGGTGCAGGTCTTGCCAGTATAGTGTTGAAATATTTGCAACGTTCGACAGCATTATTGTTATTTTCTATGTTCAAAATCATCAGTATGGCGGGATTTGCTTGGTTGGCTGTACAACACCAAACAGGAATCAGTATTAAACCTTGGATGATTTACAGTATTAATGCACTGGAGGATATGTTTGCATCGATGCTTTTGGTGGTGATTTTAACTTTGGTGATGCAATACAGTCGAAAAAGTCACGCGGGAACAGATTTCACCTTTCAAGTTTCAGTTATGGCAACCGTGAGTGGCGGTTTATATACCATCAGTGGGATTATTGGTGATTATTTAGGGTATCAAAACTATCTAATGTTGATCATTTTAATTGCGGCAGTATTTTTAATTCCAATTTGGCAATGGAAAAACTCACTCATGAAATTTAAGTGATCGGATCGTGATTTATCACCATGTGATATTTCCATTTTGAATGAAAAAATGATTTTTTACTTGTATGAAATTTAACTACTTTTTAGATGAATTTCATCAATTTATTGAACTTAAGCTGTATTTAAGTTTGCTTTATTACATTACAGTATCGGTTAAAATGTGACTAGAACTAGAGTAATGCTAAATTTAATAAAACAAATTAAACAACGGAATATAACAATCTCATTAACTGCATTTAATTTTATTGTTGCAGTGTGGTTAGGCTTAATTTTAAATTTTGGTTTTTTACGAAGAATAGAAACTCTAACGCCGTACCAAGGTCCAAAAGTATATTTATTTTTAATTGCGACAGCTTTGCTATTAATTGCACTTTATACTTTTTTCACACAACTATTGAATTGGAAGTGGACTGCAAAGTTCGTATCCATCCTATTGGTTTTTATTGGTGGATTTAGTTCTTATTTTGTCAATTCATTGGGAGTAATGATTTCTCCTGATCAAGTTCAAAATATGATGCAAACTGATATTTCAGAAGCATCAGATCTATTGTCTTTACAGTTTTTGTTGTGGACATTGGCTTTTGTTATTTTACCAATCGCTGCTATTTTATGGGTTAAGATTAGACCAGAACCGATGATTAAAACCATTCTTAATAAAATGATGCAGATCACTGCATCTTTAGGATTGGTTGGCGCATTAGTATTTTCATTCTATGTTGATTATGCTGCTATTTTTCGTGAACATCGTGATTTAAAAGGGATGATTTCACCGCAGAATGCGATTGCATCAAGCTTTTCTTATTTTCATAAAAAAGCGCCTAAAAAAGATTTACCTTTGATTAAATATGGTGAAGATGCACACCTTGTAGAACAAACTTCAGTACAAAAATTGCCGAAGTTAATGGTGTTTGTTTTGGGGGAAACGGCAAGAGCGGAAAGTTTTTCTTTAAACGGCTATGCAAAAAATACCAATCCTGAGTTATCTAAACAAACCAATATCATTAATTTTAGTCAAGTCAGTTCATGTGGTACTGCAACAGCAGTTTCAGTACCTTGTATGTTTTCTGGTATGCCTCGCGTTCAATATGATGAACAGTTGGCAAGCCACCGTGAAGGCTTACTCGATATTGCTCAACGTGCAGGTTATAAAGTCACTTGGATTGATAATAATTCAGGTTGCAAAGGTACGTGCAATCGTGTTGAAGAATATAAAATTCCAGAAGCTTTGAAACAGAAATGGTGTAAAGATGATGAATGTCTTGATGGTATTCTTGTTGATAGTTTAGATAGCTATTTAGCAACGATTCCGAAAGATGATAAATCACCAAGATTGATTGTACTGCATCAGATGGGTAGCCATGGTCCTGCTTATTTCAAACGTGCAACCAGTGAATTCCAACCATTTAAACCAAGCTGTGATACAAATGCAATCCAAGGTTGCAGTCCAACTGAACTGATCAATGCTTATGATAATACGATTGTTTATACAGATCATATTCTGAATCAAGTAATTGAACGATTGAAGAAAGAGCAAAATTACCGTACTGGATTCTGGTATTTATCAGATCATGGTGAATCTACAGGTGAACATGGGATGTATTTACATGGTGCACCTTATGCGATTGCACCTAGTCAGCAAACCCATGTACCGATGGTGATGTGGTTTTCAGATCAGTGGAAAAAGATAGCGGCACCGCAATTCGATTGTATTGCCCAGCAAAAAAATAAAACATTGAGTCAAGATAATTTATTTCCAAGTTTATTGAGTTTGCTAGATGTGAAAACGCATGTCATTAATGAAGATAATAATATTTTGCACTCATGTAACGTACGCAGTTAACACCTAGGAATATTACCCCATGACTAAAATCTTAATGATTGAAGATGATTTCATGATTGCCGAATCCACCATGACTTTACTGCGCTTTCATCAGTTTGATGTAGAGTGGGTAAACAATGGTTTAGATGGGTTGAAGCAACTGACCAATCAAAGTTTTGATTTAGTTTTGCTTGATCTAGGTCTTCCAATGATGGATGGCATGCAAGTGTTGAAGCAAATTCGACAACGCACAAGCATGCCTGTTCTAATTATTTCAGCTCGAGATCAATTACAAAATCGGGTAGAAGGGTTGAATCAAGGCGCAGATGATTACTTGGTTAAACCTTATGAGTTTGATGAGTTGATTGCGCGGATTCATGCTTTATTACGTCGTAGTGGTGGGGAAGTTACACAAACAGGCAGTGAGGCTTTACTGACAAATGGTGATGTTGTTTTAGATGTAGAGCAACATATTGCCAAACTTAAAGGTGAAGAAGTTGAACTTTCAAACCGTGAATGGGCAATTTTAACGCCATTGATGACACATCCGAATAAGATTTTTTCTAAATCTAATTTAGAAGATAAACTTTATGCTTTTGATAGTGAAGTGAATAGTAATACGATTGAAGTATATGTACATCATATCCGATCAAAATTAGGTAAAGACATCATTCGAACGATCCGTGGTTTGGGCTATCGTTTGGGTCAAGCGAAGAAAATATAAAATATATGGCTATGTCCGCACATTATTCTCTCAAAAAACGTCTGATTGGTTATACCTCACTGTTCAGTGTAATTTTGGGGTGTGTCCTGATTTTTTCGGCATATAAAATTTCACTTGAGGAAATCAATGAAATTTTAGATGCACAGATGGTTTATTTGGCTGAGCGTGTTGAATTAAATATTAGACCCATACAAAGTAAATTTGATAGCCATAAGCACTACCATGAAGATGATTTATTTATTGATGTATGGGCTTATGGAAGTAAAAGTGATACCACGCATGAACATCAGTTTTTAGTTGAACCGAAACAAAAAGCTGGATTTTATAGAGAAGAATCACCGAATGGCACATGGATTGCTTATGTTTTGCCCACTAAAGACTACCAAATTCAAATTAGCCAACAAGAAAAAGTCCGTCAGGTTCTCGCATTAGAACTTGCGGGGAGCATGTTCTTGCCTTATTTAATCATCATTCCATTTGCATTATTGGGTTTAATTTTAATTATTCGGCGAAATTTAAAACCCTTAGATGATTTTAAAGAGGAACTGTCCCAACGAGATTCAAACTCATTGGTTGCGATTCAAAATACGCTTTATCCTGAAGAGTTAGTACCGACCATCAATGAGATGAATCATTTGTTTGAACGCATTTCCTTAGCACAAGCAGAGCAAAGGCAGTTTGTAGCAGATGCAGCACATGAACTTCGGACACCGATCACAGCACTAAATTTGCAAACTCAAATTCTATTAAGCCAATTTCCAGAAGAAAATAATTTACAAAATTTGAGCAAGGGATTAGCTCGAATGCAGCATTTGGTCATGCAGTTGCTTTCCTTAGCTAAACAGGATGCAGCATTGGGTCAAAATGAGTTAATTACCAATTTTCAACTCAATGATGTCGCTTTAAATTGTGTGGAACAATTGGTTCATTTGGCGATGGAGAAGGACATTGATCTGGGTTTTGAACGAAATGAACCGATAAAAATGCATAGTATTGAACAAACCATTCATTCGATTGTATTTAATTTGATTGATAATGCGATTAAATATACGCCAATTTCTGGAATCATCAATATCTCTGTATTTCAGGATGCTGATGAATATGCCTATATTCAAATTGAAGACAGTGGTAATGGAATTGAACCTGAAATGTACGACAAAGTGCTGAAACGGTTTTATCGAGTACATCATCATTTAGAAGTAGGAAGCGGATTAGGCTTATCTATTGTAGATAAGGCGATTCAACATTTAGGTGGTGAACTGATTTTGTCAAAAAGTAATGATCTCGGTGGTTTAAGTGCTTTGGTTAAACTACCTAAAGTATTTTCTACAAAATAGTCAGGGATTTAGAATAAACATCTTACTAGAAGTACTTAGACCTCTCTGTTTTTCTCCTAAAGAGGTGTTAAAAAAGCACCATGATGTGCTTTTTTATGCTCATTATTGAAGAGATTTTAATAATATCTAGTCTTAGTGATGAGTTTTGAATATCAGGCTTTCTCATTGAATGAGTCTACTGAATGACTATTTTTAGCTTGAATTTGTCTTTGAAATTTACGATAAAAGAAGAAGTAAAGTACACAGTTCATGGCTAAAATAATCCAACCTGTCCATAGATTATGGCTAAGGAAATGAGCGCCACGCATCATTTGTCCCCAACCCAATATGAATCCACAAATTAAGCCCGCGAATAAAAAAACATAAGCTAATTTAGGGCGAGCTAAGCGATAAACGAAAAAACCTGTGACTAAAGCGAAGCCTGTGCTGGCATGCCCACCTGGAAAACAATGTCCATGCGTTGCGGTGAAATCCCAGATAAATCCTGTCGCTGTTTCGTGGGTCATATTCCATGGGCACGCATGGGCAGATTTTGACTTTAATAGCCCTATAAGACCCGTAGATAAAATACTGACCCAAAACATATATCCATAGAGCCAACGGTTTGCTTTGAGACGTTTAACTTTAAACGAAGCACACCATAGCACGAGAAAACTGACATAAACTGCAATCAGTATATATTTAAAAATACGATGATTAATATGAACTAAATACCAGTTGTTGCGGTAGATAAAGTTGCCGAATTGATCCATCCAAGGGTGGATGAAGTACATATCTATCGCCCCACCGACAGGGACATAGAAAATTAAAATAAAAAAACTAATGCTTAATAATAGCAATGAATGAATTGAGAGCTTTTTTAGGTCTAATGGCATAGTGTCGAATATTACGTAAATTATAGAGATATATTTGTTTTTTATTACAGCAGTTCAAACTTAATCAAGTCTTAAAATAGTCTTGAGACAAGAACTGTAGAATCACCTTGATAAGCCTAAAATATCAGAGTATTCAGTATTATGCTTGAATATATTTAATCCATATTGAAAATATAATCGGTTTGATTCATAAGGCTCTTTTATCAATATGAAGCGGCTTTTTACTTTCTTCATAAAAGAGAACTGAGAAGCTGTATTGAAATAAAAAGGGTGACTCAATTGAGTCACCTACACAATGTAAAAGCTTGATTTAGAACATCGCATCTTCTGAGTTTGCAGAAATTTTATGAATGGATAAGTCTGCACCACGAAACTCTTCTTCTTGAGTGAGACGAATTCCCATAGTGTATTTTAAAATTCCATACACAATAAAACCACCTGATAATGCAATGATAATCGCGAGGACTGTGCCAATGATTTGTGACACGAAGGACACTCCGCCAAGCCCACCTAACCATTGTTGTCCAAATATTCCGACTGCTAGTCCACCAAATGCACCACAGACGCCATGTAAGGGCCAAACACCCAATACATCATCAATTTTGAGTTTGTTTTGGGTATAGGTAAAGAGTTTGACAAAGAGAAAGCCTGCAAAACTACCAATCACTAAAGCCCCAACAGGATGCACGATATCTGAACCTGCACAAATCGCAACGAGACCTGCCAGCGGTCCATTGTGTAAAAAACCTGGATCTTCTTTACCAAAGAAGTTTGCTGCAATTGTTCCACCGACCATCGCCATAAGTGAATTGATTGCAACTAAGCCAGAAATAGCGTCTAGGCGTTGAGCACTCATGACATTAAAGCCAAACCAACCGACAATTAATATCCATGAGCCTAAGGCTAAAAATGGAATAGACGATGGAGGATGTGCACTGACTCGACCATCTTTTTTATATCGCCCATGTCTTGCACCTAACAGTAAAACAGCGGCTAGAGCAATCCATCCACCCATTGCATGCACCACAACAGAACCAGCAAAGTCATGAAAACCTGCACCAAAGGTATCGGCTAACCATTTCTGCAAACCCAGATTGCCATTCCATGCAATCCCTTCAAAGAAAGGATAAATGAGAGCAACTAAAAACAGGGTGGCAATAGCTTGGGTACGCATTTTGGCACGCTCAGCAATTCCCCCTGAAATAATTGCAGGAATCGCGGCGGCAAAGGTCAGTAAGAAGAAGCAACGCATGAGATTGTAACCATGCTCAGTTGCCAGTGTTGCACCTGTATGGAAGAAATGCTGCCCATAAGCGATGTAATAGCCAACAAAAAAATAGGCAATTGCAGATAAAGAAAAGTCCGTTAAGATTTTACTTAAAGCATTGACTTGATTCTTATGGCGTACAGTCCCAAGTTCTAAAAAAGCAAAGCCTGCATGCATTGCCAGTACAAGGATTGCACCAAGGAGGAGAAAGAGTAGGTCGGTATTTTGCATAGTGGGTTCTTTTGGTGCTTTATGTCACAATTTATCATCAGTATAACGATGCAATGAATGACGTGAAATGTTTTGCTATAGGGAAAAATAGATTAAAGAATTCAAAATTTTATCAAGACTCGATATAAAGCAAAGGCTTGCACTCATTTGGATTTTTTGCATCATTTTAGTGCTTGTTATATTGAATGAATTTATACTAAATTTTTGATAATTAAAATAAAAATAATTTACTCATCAAAAAATAATTATCAGAATTTATAGATAACAGAATTTTCTAAAATTCGTTGATGAAAATAAATTGAATAAATTAGTTCGCTATACATCATACAAGATTTAAAGGATGGCATAGATTAACGTTTTGCACATGCGCGTCCTTTATCTTCATAACGATCAATCGCATAACTTTTGCCATTCCAACGATAGACTGGGAAGCAGGTACTAGTATCTGCGATGGCGATATCGGGCCAACCATGTCGACCGACAGTAGGTAATATTATTGGTGTTCCTTTGCTATTTAAAATTTTTGTCCATGTGTGATTATTTTGTTTGGTCAAAATATAGAATCCTGTGCCTGTTGCCCCATAACATTTTGTACCCCCATCTCGAACAATCGCATCCATACGACCATCATTATTTAAGTCTTTATAGGTTTCGATATGCACAAGGCTACATTTACTTTCCCAACCCATGGCGGTTTTTTTAATTCCAGCAGCTTTGTAAATCTGAGCTTCTTCATCTTTACTGGGTTTATTATTTTGTGCTGCAAAAGTATGACTCAACATCAGCAAAGGAAGAAAAGCAGAGAATATTTTTAATGTTATTTTTATCATGATAATTTTATAATTTGTGACTAATTTATCATTTTAATATTAATCTGCTTTTTGGCAAGTAAAAATTAGACTGATAACCTAAACAATATATTGAAACTTATTAAAAAAATAGGTGCAATTATTGATTGAGAAAGACTTGGTAACGGTTTAGCTAGACCAATTTAAGGTGATATTAGATGCAGTATTTCTCAAAGAGCATCAAAAATTAGCGTATATTCATACGTAACAAAAGGTAAAACATTATTCACGTATATATCGATGATACTGAAGTAGGGATGCGAATGCTGAATAGGAAAAAATTACAGGCTATGAAAAATGTATAGTATTTTACTTTCACTTTTCCCTTTAATCTCTCTGATTTTGAGTGGTTATTTTTTAAAGCAGAAGAATTTCTTAAATGATGGTTTTTGGGTCGGTGCTGAAAAACTCAATTACTATATTCTTTTCCCTGCGATGTTATTTGGCAATCTTGCATCTGCAACAATAGAATTACATCTCGTTAAAACCATTGGTCTAGTCCTGCTTGGCGTATTAAGTATTGTTTGTATCGGTTTATATGCTTTACGAGCAATATATAAAACTGAATCAGCACAATTCGGCGTGTATATGCAAAGTATGGTACGTTTTAATACTTATATGGGCTTAGCAATTGTTGCGACATTATTCCATCAACAAGGGATGATTATTTTAGCAATTGCACTCGCAATGAGTATTCCTGTCGTTAATATTTTATCTGTTTTGGCATTAACCAACAAAGAGCAGATGAAGTTTTATTCTGTCCTTATTTCTTTAATTAAAAATCCATTGATTATGTCTTGTGTACTTGGTGCTTTATTTAATGCCACAGGGCTTAGTTTATGGGATGGTTTTGGCAGTTTCTTAAAACAACTCGCATTATGTAGTTTGCCACTCGGTCTATTGTGTGTTGGTGCAGCACTGCAATTTATGCAACTTAAAAAAGATGTAAATCGTTTAATTCTCAATACACTTGGACGCTTACTTATTGTTCCAGCCTTGGCTTGGTTGGTATGTCAAATAT
Source organism: Acinetobacter sp. ANC 3832 (assembly GCF_002135415.1). Lineage (GTDB taxonomy): Bacteria > Pseudomonadota > Gammaproteobacteria > Pseudomonadales > Moraxellaceae > Acinetobacter. The sequence continues at coordinate 27,248 of NZ_NEGJ01000007.1, read as the reverse complement.
TGCAACTCTCTACTTTAGAAACACAAGTCTTGGTTCTATTTTTTGCATTACCAACGGCTTCAGCATCTTATATTTTAACCAAAGTTTTGGGTGGTGATAGCCAACTTATGGCAGGGGTGATTAGCTTACAGACTTTATGTTCAGCCATTACTTTGCCTTTTATTCTTTATTTTATAACTTAACGATGTTTGCTGATTGAACAGTGATTTGTTTTATTCCGCTTTTAATGAATTTTAATTACATTCAAATTGAGATTTTTGTAATTGAATATTTTTTAAATCACAGCTAGTAATGATAATTAAATCTCATTTATTTTTATTTAAATGGATTGGTTTTAGTATTTATAATTTTTTATTTAGTTGTAGTTTATAAAGTAAAAAGGTTTGATTAGATGGATTAAATGCCTGATTTTAGGCGTTGATAGACATTATTGACATCTTATTTCTTATTTTCTAAAGTTCTGCTCAGAGTTTTAGCTTTTCGCCTAAAATTAAAACTAAAAAATGGATAGAATTAAAGCATAAGGAAAAATCATGAAAATAAGAAACCTTGTATTATTCGGATTATTTACAAGTCAAATATCATTTGCAGGTGTAGATTCAGATTGGGGATATTCTGATGCTAAAGCACCATCTAATTGGACAAATTTGAACGCCAAATATCAAGCTTGCTCAGGTTTAAATCAATCACCGATTAATATTAGTCAGACAACCAAAGCACAGCTTTCACCCTTAAAATTTAATTACGCGACCACTTCAAAGTCTATTGTGAATAATGGGCATACTGTACAAGTAGATTTTAATGAAGGGAATGTATTAGAACTAGATGGGAAAAAATTTAGTTTAAAGCAGTTTCATTTACATAGCCCAAGTGAAAATACAATTTTAGGTAAAAGCTATCCTTTGGAAATGCACCTTGTGCATGCATCGGAGCAAGGCGAGTTGGCTGTAGTTGCTGTGATGTTTGAACAGGGCAATGAAAATAATAAACTCAGTAATATTTGGAAAACACTTCCTAAAACTCCAGGAACCACATACTTTTTACAGCAACAAGAAGCCGCGACTAGTTTTATTCCTGAAAAATTAGATTATTACCGCTTTAATGGTTCTTTAACGACGCCACCATGCACTGAAGGTGTACGTTGGGTTGTATTAAAGGATATTCAACAAGCATCAGCTCAACAAATTAAAGCATTTACTACATTACTAGAGCATCCAAATAATCGACCTGTTCAACCAATTAACGCACGTGTTATTTTGGAATAACCACAAACGATTATTTAAAAAATAGTAGCTTTAAGTTTTTATTTTAAAGTTGCACACCTAAAATGAATTTGAGGTGTGCCTTTTTTTAGCTTGAAGAATAATTCTTTTCTATTTTCTGAATGATTTGTGAGGTGAATTGCTCAATTTTTTCTGCATGTTGAATGAGATTATGTTGATGCTCAATCCATTTTAGTTCCGAAGGCTGTCTTAAATGTTGAGATAAAATTTCTTCGGAATGGAACAATTCAAAAGACAGTTGATTCAGTTGTTCATCATAAATATTACTGTGCACAAAAATATGCAGTTCTTTGGCAAAGACAGGAATTAAGTTTAAATACTCAGACTCTAACGTTTTAATCGCATCGATTTCACTTGTTTGTTGGTGCTGAAATTCCTGAAGAAATGCCGATGTGCTATTTCGAAGTTGGTAAAGTGTTGGCAGTAAGGTAATAAAAAACTTTTGTTTTTGGTTCTCTAAAGTCTGTTGTTCATATAAACGCTGTTTGCGGTCAAAGTGAATGGGTACAGCAACAGCGACAAATATAGCAATGACTGAGCCGATGGCTTGCACCCACGCAGCAAGTTCCTGATTAAAAATAAGACTGGCTTGTGTAAGTGCCATATTTCCCTCATGAATTTTTGTTGTATTGACTCTAGTCTATGTTGGATTCATCTTTTAATGAAGGGTAATTTTTGATAATCAATAAAGTTATGCCATTGGCTTTATAAAAGCATGATTATTCTTGGATTGATAGAATGTTATAATTGATCAGATTTTCCTTTTGCTTATTTTTCTATGTCTTTCGATTTAAAACTTAGTGCACAACAAAATACGCAAAATTTGTCGTCACAGCAAAAAAAGCTCAATCGCCTGATTGAACAAATCGAACAGCAAAAAATCCAACTCGATATGTGGCAAAAAGCCAAAGATGAGATTCAACAGCAAACACGAAAAACCCTTGTACCCATCTATAGTGAATTACATAACATTTTATTTCAGCAACTAGAACAGTTATGGAATTGCTTGCAAGTACATGAATTTTCAAAAGCTGATCTTACACAGCTTGATGATAAAATTCAGAATCTAGCAAGCTTATTAAAAAACTCTCAATTTCTCACTGAACAGCAGAAGATTAAAGTTATTCAAATTGGTGAATTTTACCAACAACATGCAGAACATACTCAAGCGAAAAAGCACAAGAAAAATCTACATCGTGAAGAAGATTATAATATTAAAAGTAATCATCATATTGAAAATAACACACAAACCATCGATGATAAATCTGCGGAAATGGATTGGAATGTCGATGATTTTGATGAGCAACATCAATTAGAACGTGAACAATACAGGTTAAATAGACAAAAAGAAAAGCACGAACAAGCGCAGAAAATGGCGGATCAATCATTAAAAACCGTCTATTTAAAAATTGCTTCAATTATTCACCCTGACCGTGAGCAAGATGAACAGCTTAAAGTCGAAAAAACGGAGATGTTGCAACAAGTTAACCAAGCCTATGAACAGCAAGATTTATTTTATTTACTCAAACTGCAAATACAGGTTGAGCTGAATAGGGGAATAGCTCAGAAGGGGTTGAGCAATGAGCAAGTGAAGTTTTATAAACTGGCTTTAGAGGCACAAAAACAGCAATTGGATGCTCAAATTGAAGAGACTATTGAGTCATTGAGTTGGGTGAAACAAACTAAATCGAAAACTCAAAAGCCTTTAAACACCATTCAAATTGCAGATATGTATAAGAGCTTAGAAGCAGATTGTGCTGAATTAAAACAGCAAGTGAAATGGGAAAAAGAACGTCTAAAATATATGGTGAAAGTGAGTGGCTTAGCGGTATTGTTAGAAAATAATGCGTTGTAACTTTTTTAAAATAATCCTTCCTTGTGCGGCAGTGCTGCTCATCTCCTGAAAGGAGAGGGATGGGGTGAGGGCTAAAAAAGAGAATTAAAATGAAATTGAATCCCGAATTATTAGAATTCGCAAAATCTATGCGCAGTAATGCGACTGATGCAGAACATTTGATGTGGCAAATCCTCCGTGCCAAACGATTTATGAATCTTAAATTTCGTCGTCAGCACGTGATCCAACCTTATATTGTCGATTTTTACTGTCATGACATTGGCTTGGTGATTGAACTCGATGGAGGTCAACATAATACGGCTGATGGAAAAGAATATGATGTTGAACGAACTAAGTTTTTAGAGGCTTTGGATTTAAAAGTGGTGCGGTATTGGAATCATGACGTTTTGAGTGAGACGGATGTCGTTTTGGAGGATTTATGGCGTGTATGTGATGAATTGAAAAACACCTCTCCCTAACCCTCTCCTACAAGGAGAGGGAATTTCCATTGAGTATCAATCGACAGTGGATTCACAAAGGTTGCTCCCTCTCCCTATGGGAGAGGGCTGGGGTGAGGGTATTAGGAATTCAAAGCACCTCTTCCTTGCGCAACAGTGCTGCTCATCTCCTGAGAACATTCATTGAGCATCAAACAACAGTTGAATTCACAAGGATTGCTCCCTCTCCCTATGGGAGAGGGCTATCTTTTAAAATTAATAATATCTTTTAAAGCTTGAACAGTATTACTTGAACTCTGTGCATCAATGCGGTTTCTCTCGAGATCAAGAGTTGTTTCATCTTTTTTAAGAATAAAATTACGTTCAGTATTCATGAGTGTTTCAATCACTTTAGCTTTAACTTGTCCATTATTTTGTTCAAATGCATACAAGATAGCTAAATATTGGCTTTCTAAATTAGTGACTTCATTCTGAAAATATTTTATATCTTCTAAATTCTTTCTATAAAGGTTTAAAAAGAAGTATGAGAAAACTTCTATAAGAATTGTTAGGCTTATACGAGGTAAAAAATAAATTAGAGTGTTATTTAAATTTGGAGGATTTGAAGGTGTATATGCAATAAGTGAATAAAAAATAAAACCTAAACCTAATAAACAAAATGTTAACCCAGAAACAAGATTTAAATTAGCTTTCCTGTTCAAATCATCCAAATGTGATTTGAGACGTATGACTGTTGAGTACTTTAATTTTTTAATATCATCAAATTGATCAATTTCTTTTTGAATTATTATTTCTTTTTGACGTTGCGATTCTTTTATTAGTTTATTAATTTCCTCGTCTTTGTCAGAATCTTTATCATTATTTCTTATGTCTAATCCTAAAGAACTCTTTACTAAGGTAGCGAGAATTGATGAAGTTGTATCTGCATCTAGATATTTGACAAGTCCTGTCATTGTTATAACCACTGTTATTAGTATTATAAGAATGATTATAAAATCGAAAGTTTCCATAGAAGTATAAAGGACTGAATAATCAGCCCTTTATACTACGAATTAGACCAAAATATCAATAGATTAAAGCACCGCAATCTGATCCATATTTGCTTTAATTTTTACTAACTGATCAGCAAACTCAGCCAATTTCACTTTTTCACCTTCAACCACAGCAGCAGGTGCTTTAGCCACAAAACCTTCATTAGAAAGTTTGCCTGCAATTTGGTCATGCTGTTTTTGAACTTTATCAAAGTCTTTTTGCAAACGACCCAGTTCCGCTTTCGGGTCAATTAAACCCTTCATTGGAACAAATACAGACACATGACCGACTACAGATGAAGAAGACAATGGCGGTTGCTCAGCATCCGTTAAGAAAGTAATACTTTCCACTTTTGCCAATGCTTTAACCAAGGGTTCAATACGTGCAATCTGTGCTTTTTCAGCATCCGTGGTGTTTTGTAGTAATACAGGTAGTAAGCGTGCATTACCTAAGCCCATTTCACCGCGAATATTACGCACCGCACCAATCAAACCTTGAAGCCATTGCATATCTGCTTCAGCTTGATCATTGATTTTTGCAGGGTCTGCAACAGGGTAAGCCACAGTCATAATGGTTTCGCCGCCCAAACCAATCATTGGTGCAAGGGTTTGCCAAATTTCTTCGGTCAAATACGGCATAATTGGATGTGCAAGACGTAAAGATGCTTCCATAACCGCAAGTAATACACGACGAACTTCTGCTTTACGTTCTTCAGCAACATTTTCATCATTGAGTACTGGTTTAGTCAGTTCAACATACCAGTCACAGTATTCATTCCAAATGAACTCGTAAATCGCTTGTGCAGCCAAGTCTAAACGGTAAGTCGCAAAAGCTTGTTGAACCGCTTGTTCGGCTTTCTGTAAACGACTGATGATCCATTGTTCAGGCAATTCCCAAAGATCAGGTCGTGCAGTTTGACCAACCGTTTGACCTTCAACATTCATCAGAACGAAACGTGTACCATTCCAAATTTTGTTGGCAAAGTTACGGTAACCTTCAACACGCTTCATATCAAACTTAATGTCACGACCTGTATTGGCAAGTGCGCAGAAAGTGAAACGAACCGCATCTGTACCATAAGCTTGAATGCCTTCTGGGAATTCTTTACGGGTCGATTTTTCAATTTTCGCTGCTTGTTTCGGATTCATCAAACCCGTGGTACGTTTTTGTACCAAAGTTTCTAAATCTACACCGTCAATCAAATCTAAAGGATCAAGCACATTCCCTTTAGATTTAGACATTTTCTGACCTTCGCCATCACGTACTAAACCATGCACATACACAGTTTTGAACGGAACTTGTGGTGTGCCATCTTCATTTTTCATGAAGTGCATGGTCATCATGATCATGCGGGCAACCCAGAAGAAGATGATGTCAAAACCTGTTACCAATACATCCGTTGGGTGGAAAGTATTGAGGAAATAGTTTTCTGCATCTTTCTTAGCATCGCCAGTCCAACCTAAGGTTGAGAATGTCCAAAGACCTGACGAGAACCATGTATCGAGTACATCTTCATCCTGAGTCAATTGAACATCAGCTGGAATACCGTTTTCTTCCCGAACTTCTGCTTCGTCACGACCGACATAAATGTTGCCATCTACATCGTACCAAGCAGGAATGCGGTGACCCCACCACAATTGACGTGAAATACACCAATCTTGAATGTTGTTCATCCAAGACATATACATATTGCTGTATTGTTCAGGAACGAATTTAATTTCACCATCTTTCACTGCTTTAATAGCAGGTTCAGCCAATGGTGCAATTTTTACATACCATTGATCAGTCAATAATGGTTCAACAATCACACCTGAACGGTCACCGCGGGGTGGTTTTAGCGTATATGGTTGGATTTGTTCTAACCAACCTTCGCTTTCCGCTTGTTCAACTAATTTTTTACGTGCAGCAAAACGCTCTAAACCAATATAGTCCGCAGGCGCAGGAATGGTTTTAGAAATTTGCTCGCCCGCTTTGGCAATGTATTCAAACTCAGCCAAAATCTCAGCATTTTTGTTGAAAATATTGATGATTGGTAACTGGCAACGTTTACCCACTTCATAGTCATTGAAGTCATGCGCAGGGGTAATTTTTACACAGCCTGTACCGAATTCTTTGTCTACATATTCATCTTTAACAATCGCAACGCTACGACCTGTAATTGGCAAAATAATATTTTTACCCACAAGATTTGCATAACGTTCATCATCCAATGCAACTGCAACCGCAGTATCACCGAGTAATGTTTCAGGACGCGTGGTTGCAACAACGATATAATCTTTATCATCATGGGTACGAAGTGACTTATCTTCAAAGAAATATTTGAAGTGCCAAAGAGAACCTTGTTCTTCTTTATCACTTTCAACTTCTAAATCAGAAAGGGCAGTTTGTAATTTAGGATCCCAGTTAACAAGGCGTTTGCCACGGTAAATTAAGCCTTCTTTATGCAGACGTACAAAGACTTCCTTCACTGCATTAGATAAGCCATCATCCATGGTGAAACGTTCACGAGACCAATCTACAGATGAACCTAAACGACGGATTTGGTTGGTAATGTTATTACCAGATTCTTCTTTCCATTCCCAAATTTTGTCGATGAATTTTTCACGACCCAAATCATGACGGCTAATATTTTGTGCTGCCAATTGGCGTTCAACCACCATTTGCGTCGCAATGCCTGCGTGATCCGTTCCCGGTTGCCATAAAGTATTTTTACCAGACATACGATTGTAACGGGTGAGGGCATCCATAATGGCATTGTTAAAACCATGACCCATGTGCAAACTACCCGTGACGTTCGGTGGCGGAATCATGATACAGAATGAATCCCCTTTTTGAGATGGCTTAAAGTAGCCCTTGTCTTCCCAAGTTTTGTACCATTTTTTCTCGATCTCAGTAGGATCGTATGTCGTAGCAATATTTTGCGCAGAATCAGTCATAATCAGAACAGACCAAAAGTAGATAAAAAATTGCATCCATTGTAGCAAATAAATGTAAAGTGTAGTCAGAAAGGCAAATGCTTTCTTTGGGGAATTACGACACAATAAAATCCGACTTATGTCTAGTTTTGAATAAAAACTGTGCATTAAATGATAAAACAATGAGAAGAGGACGACACAATGTCGCAAACGATTGCGTTAAAACTAAAACCAGAAACTTATAAACGTTTTCAAGAAATTTATACCCAATTGAATGCCAATGAAAAAAGTGCTTTGGCGAAGTCTTTAGGGGAAAACTTAGCAGACATTGCGTGTGAAGTGATTGATCAAGTGTTTAGTCCATTGGTGCGCATGGCAGGGTCTGGAGATAAAGAATCTGAAAAAGTACTGAAACAAGTATTAGAAACCTTACGTAAATATATGCCGTGGTCTGTGTCTTTCTTTGGGAATGACCGTTTAACACCGATGGTGAACTATTTAGAAAAATTGACCTTTTCAAAAAATGGTCACGACTATTTAAGCTATCAAGTTGATAATGCACTCATTACTGAATTATTGGCTTATGCAGACCATATGAAAGAAGGTAAAAATCAATATGTTGCACCATCTTTAAAAGCCTTTACCCAAGTGGTTGATCAAGGGGTGACAAGTTTGATTCGTGAACCTAAAAAAATGTTGAAATTCAATATGGTGGTTGATAAAACTCTGAATGGTGTGATTAATGTCACTACACAATTGGGTTATAAGCGTTTTGATAAATTAGCGACAATGTATGATGCAAAAATGATGAGCCAGTTTTTTGATCATTTCCTTGAGTTTTTAGATGATCCTGCTAAAACTAGTGTTTAAATAAGCTTCTTATATAAATTCCTGATTCATAACTTATGTAAGAGCCTCATAAAATTAATACTTATCATCTAAAGGATTGATCATGGCGAAGTTGGATAACTTAGACAATAAAGTGGTGTGGATTACGGGTGCATCATCAGGCTTGGGCAAAGCGCTTGCACAGGAATGTGCTTTACAAGGTGCACAAGTGATTCTCAGTGCACGTCGTTTTGAAGAACTTGAAAATGTTCGTGTGAGTTTATTGCATCCAGATCAGCACATTTCGATTGCAATGGACATTACAGATGAGGCTCAAATTCGTCGTGCCTATGAAGAAGTATTGGCTAAAAAAGGTCAGATTGATTGGCTAATCAATAATGCAGGCTTGAGTCAACGTGCATTGATTGCAGATACAACGATGCAAACTGAACGTGCCATTATGGAAATTGATTATTTCTCTCAAGTGTTCTTAACCAAAATCGTATTGCCGACATTTTTAAAACAAAAATCAGGGCGTATCGCTTATGTCTCCAGTGTTGCAGGATTACTCGGGACGCAATACCGTGCTTCTTATTCTGCGGCAAAAGCGGCAATTCACATGTGGGCAAATAGCTTACGTGCCGAAGTAGCTCAAGAGGGTGTAGAAGTTTCCGTTATTTTCCCTGGCTTTGTAAAAACCAATGTGTCTTTTAATGCATTGAATGGGCAGGGGAAACCACAAGCTCATCAAGATGAAGCGATTGAAAATGGTCTTGATGCTGATGACTTTGCACAACAAACAGTCAAAGCGTTGATGAATGGCAAAGAATATATTGTGGTGGGTGGCAGTAAAGAAAAACTTGGGGTAATAGTTTCTCGCTTATCACCGACAACTTTATATAAAATGATTCGAAAAATGCGAGTCAAATGATTGTGTATACCCGTAAGAAAGCAGTATTTAATTGGAGTGGTGGTAAAGATTCAGCTTTAGCACTCTCCAAAGTTTTACAAGAGAACCAATTTGAAGTTGTTGCCTTATTAACAACTGTGAATGAAGAAACCAAACTTTCATCCATGCATGCCATTCCTCATACTCTGTTGATGAAACAGGCGGAGAGTATTGGCATTCCGCTTTATCCCGTTTATTTGCCTAAAAATCTTGAGATTTATGAACAAAGAATGTTAGATGCTGCAAATCACTTTAAAGCACAAGGTGTGGAACACTTTATTTTTGGTGATATTTATTTAACGGATGTTCGTCAATATCGAGAAGATAGGTTGCATCCATTGCGAATAGAAGTGGTTGAGCCCTTGTGGAATCCCAATTCGACTGAAGTGATGCAAGACTTTCTAGCCTCTGGGATAAAAACCAAAATTATCGTAACCGATGCCAGTAAGCTTGATGGAAGCTTTATCGGGCAGGATATTAGTTCGGCAACTCTTGATTTAATGCCACCCGATGTTGATGTCTGTGGTGAAAATGGTGAATATCATACTTTTGCTTATGCAGGTGAGCTATTCAAACATCCTGTAGAGTTCAATATTATTGAAACACGTAAGATGATGTATGAGTTTAAATTAGCCAGTGGTGAAGAAAAAACCTATCACTATTGGCAAGCTATTTTTGAGTAATCTTGAGCCTGTAAATAATTTTGTGTCCTGTCATTTTAAAATGGTCAGGACAGTCTATTTTAATTTTTAATGAGGCTGAATGATTGCTGTGCCATAGGCAAAAACTTCGACCATACCACCTTGCATCCCCAGTTCCGTGGTACTTAGTCTTAAACCCATAATATGTTTTGCACCCATTTGTTCTGCTTCTAGTTTTAGTCGAACAACAGCTTCTCTACGTGCCCGATCAACTACGTTTTCATAGGTACTGAGTCTTCCTCCGAAGAAGTTCTGTATTTGCGCAATAATGTATTTAAAATAATCATGAGAAATCACAACATTGCTACTGACAAGTTGACCATTCAATTCAGAAGTCTGAAATTTATTGGTATCAAGGCGAATATACCCCAGTCGAGCTTCTTTTTCTTCAAGTTCATTTAAATGCTTACGTTCAATGTGCCGACCAAAAAGCCAACCAATACAGAATAAAATAAGCGTAAGAATAATTTTAAAAATTAAGCCGTCCATAATTAACCTTGCGTCGAAAATGGATCAGGTAATTTGGTGGTGTGAGATTCGATCACAACAGCAGTGCCATATACAAAGAGTTCAGAAGCACCTTGTGCAATATTGGATGTTGAGAAACGAATACCGACAACAGCATTTGCACCTAAGCCTTGTGCCTTGGCAATCATTCGATCCATCGCTTCTTTCCGTGATTCTTCTAACAGTTCGGTATAACCTGTAAGTTCTCCGCCGACAATATTTTTTAAACTCGCCATGAGATCACGCCCAACGTGTTTACTGCGTACCGTACTGCCATAAACGACATCAAGTTGTTTGATAATATTATGTCCCGGTACGGTTTCCAAATTACTTAACTGCATATTTAGGCTATATAAAAATAAGATTTGATTTGAAGATAGATAAAAACAAGCAATAAGGCAAGAAAAGAAAGGAGAGGACTAAACTGATGATGTACCCAACTGAATAAATCTAAAATCCAAATAAGAAAAAAGCCCACCAAGGTGAGCTTTTAGCGATATAAATAATTAAATTATTTATCTTGTTTGTTAGATGTTAATTCAGCACTTGAAGGTTGCTTAATCACTTGGTCAGATGTATTGGCTTTTACACCGCCACCCAAGGTTTTATACACTTCAACTTGGTTATTTAAATTTGCTTGTTCAAGCAATAACAAACCTTGTTCAGCAGCATAAGACGAACGTTGAGCATCTAATACGGTTAAGAAGCTATCAATACCTGCACGGAAGCGAGCATTCGATAGTTTATAGGTTGTATTAGTTGCATCAACCAAGCGACGTTGTGCCGTTAAACGATCGCCAATATTTTGACGAGTTGCTAAAGCATCGTTCACTTCACGGAAAGCAGATTGAATTGATTTTTCATAACTAGACAAAGCAATTTTTTGATCTGTTTCAGAAATTTTAACGTTTGCTTTACGCGTACCCCAATCAAAAATTGGAAGGTTTAAACTTGGACCTAAAGACCAAGCAAAGCCACCTGTTTTAAATAAGTTACTTAAATCGGTTGAAGCATAACCTGCTGAACCCGTTAAGCTAATGGTTGGGAAGAGTTGTGCTTTAGCAGCACCAATATTCGCACCAGCAGCTGAAAGTTGGTATTCAGACGAGCGTATGTCAGGACGGTTATTTAGTAAATCACTCGGTAAACCCGCAGACAATGCAGTTGCATTGCTAATACGTGTTACACGTTGACTTGGTAATAAATTGTTTGGAACTTGCTGACCTACAAGTAGGTTGAGTAAGTTCTTCGCCTGAGCAATTTGAGTTTTATAGTTCGCAACATCATTACGTGCAGTTTCTACAGAAATTTGCGCCTGACGAACAGGGACTTCACTGTCGATACCTACATCAAAACGTTTTTTGTTGAGATTATAAGAATCAAGTTGTGCTTTTAACGTTTGGTCTGCAAGTTTTAAGTTTGCATTTGCAAATGAATAATTTAACCAAGCTTGTGCAACTTGGCTAATTAATGAAATTTGCGTTGCATCCCGAGCACTTGCCGTTGCCAAGTAACTATCTAAAGCATTGTCTTTTAAACTACGAACACGACCCCAAAAATCAAGTTCGTATGCAGTCACACCTAGACCAACTTGAAAAGTTGAATAAGGGTTGTTCGGATCAGTGCTTGGAGAAACTTGACGAATTGCACTACCACTTGCACCAATCGTTGGTAACTGATTATTTTCAGAAATTTGATATTGTTGCTGTGCACGTTGAATATTCAATGTCGCAGTACGCAAATCACGGTTATTGGCTAGAGCAAGATCAATCACTTGTAATAAACGCTGATCTGCAAAAAAGTCTTTATAACCTTGTTCAGCAATTGAAGTACCAGAAGCTGGAGTTACGAAAGCTTCAGGGATACTTGCTTGAGCTACGGGTTCTGGACCACGCATGCTTTGACAAGCAGTCAAAGCAAGCGCCAATGCAGATACCGCAATGCTACGACCTGAAATAGACCATACTTTTTGCATCACGAAGATTGCTCCTGAGTGTTAATTTTTTTAGGTTTATACTTAAAGATACTACGAATCCATACAAAGAACACAGGAATAAAGAAGATACCCAAAAGTGTAGAACTAATGACACCACCTAGAACACCGTAACCGACTGAGTGTTGGCTACCTGCACCCGCACCACTCGCAAGAGCAAGCGGAAGTACACCAAAACCAAAGGCTAATGTGGTCATAATAATTGGGCGTAAACGCATTTTTGCAGCATGTAATGTTGCGTCAAAAAGCTCTTCACCTTTTTCCTGCAATTCTTTCGCAAACTCTACAATCAAAATCGCATTTTTAGCAGACAAACCGATGACTGCAATGATCGCGACTTGGAAGTAAATGTTATTGGAAAGATTTGGATCACCTTTAATGGTCATGCCTAACCAAGTTAAGCCCATCGCACCAACAACACCTAAAGGTACAACCAATAATACTGAGAATGGAATAGACCAACTTTCATATAAGGCAGCAAGACATAAGAAGACAATTAATAAAGAAAGCGCATATAAGAATGGAGCTTGTGCACCAGACTCACGTTCCTCTAAAGATAAACCTGTCCATTCATAGTCATATCCTTGTAAGCCCATAGAAGGCAACTTGGCAATGATTTCTTCCATTGCTTTCATTGCATCACCCGAGCTGACACCTGGAGCAGGTGTACCTTGGATATTAACCGATGAAATACCATTATAACGTTCTAGGCGTGGTGAACCATATGTCCATACACCTGTTGCAAATGCAGAGAATGGAACCATTGTGCCTTGGTTGTTACGAACATACCATTTGTTTAAGTCTTCAGGCATCATACGAGCATTCGCTTGACCTTGGACATAAACTTTTTTCACACGACCACGATCAACGAAGTCATTGATATAAGAACCACCCCAAGCCATGCTCATGGTTGAGTTGATATCAGCAATACTTACCCCCATTGCACCCGCTTGCGCTTGATCAATGTTGATTTGATATTGAGGCGTATCTTCTTGACCATTTGGACGTACACCTGCAAGACGTTTGTCTTGAGAAGCCATACCCAAAATAGCATTACGAGCTGCAATTAGCTTGTCATGACCTTGACCACCTGCATCTTTCAATTGCAAGTTAAAGCCAGCAGTGACACCAAGTTCAGGCATTGCAGGTAGTTGTAATGGCATTACATATGAAGCATCTTTAATGATCATATTCAGTGCCATACCACGTTTAATAAGCGCACCAATTTGCTGTTCAGACGTTGTACGGTCTTTCCAGTCTTTCAAACGAATGAAAGCCAGGCCTGCATTTTGGCCGACACCTGTAAATGAGAAGCCCGTTACACTAAAGACTGACTGAACGGTATCTTTTTCTTTGTTCATGAAATAGTCAGTCATAGTGTCAATGGTTTTGCCAGTACGATCTAATGTAGCATTAGGCGGCAACTGAACCAAAGTCATTACTACACCTTGGTCTTCTTCTGGTAAGAAAGAAGAAGGCAGTATTTTAAACAGAACAACCAATACACCAATTACAGCAACGTAGACCACACCAGAGAAAATCTTATTGTGGGTCATACGGTTTACACCGTTTTGATATTTCTGTGCTGTTTTATCAAAACTCGTATTAAACCAACGGAAGAAACGAGCAAAGATATTATTGCTTGGTTCTTTGTTTGGATCATGCTGTTTTAATAAAGTCGCACAAAGTGCAGGTGTAAAGGTTAAAGCAACGATGAGTGAAAGTACCATTGCTGTAACAAGCGTGATTGAGAACTGACGATAAATTACACCTGTCGTACCGCCAAAGAATGCCATCGGTACGAATACCGCTGATAGCACACTGGTAATACCAATCAATGCACCTGAAATTTGCTTCATCGAAATTTCAGTTGCTGCAACAGGATCTAAGTGATCTTCTTGCATAACACGTTCAACGTTTTCGACCACAACAATCGCATCATCGACCAGTAGACCAATGGCAAGCACCATGGCAAACATCGTGAGTGTATTGATTGAGAAACCAAAAATATTAATTACTGCAAATGTACCCAATACAACGACAGGTACAGCAAGTGTTGGAATAATCGTTGCGCGCCAGTTCTGTAAGAACAAGAACATAACGATGAATACAAGAATAATGGCTTCAACTAATGTGTGTACAACACTTTCAATTGAAAGCTGAATAAACGGTGTTGTATCAAATGCAAGTTGATCTTTCATCCCCGTAGGATAGTTTTTACGGAGATCAACTAAACGAGCTTCTACAGCTTTTGCTGTATCTAATGCATTTGCACCAGTTGCTAATTTAATTGCGACACCACCTGCAGGTTTACCATTATATTTTGAGTCGAATTGATAATTATCTGCACCCAATTCAACGCGAGCAACATCAGACAGTCGAACTTGTGCACCAGAAGCAGTGTTCTTTAAGAAGATGTTTCTGAATTGCTCTGGTGTTTGAAGCATACTTTGTGCATTTACAGTTGCATTCAGTACTTGACCTTCAACAGAAGGTGCTCCACCTAATTGACCCACTGCAACTTGCGAGTTTTGAGAGCGAATTGCTGCGGCAACATCACTTGGTGTGATTTGGAAACTGTTGAGTTTTGCAGGATCTAACCAAATACGCATTGCATAAGAACCACCAAACACTTGTACTTCACCCACACCAGCAACACGGCTGAGTGGTTCAGAAATATTAGAGTTTACGTAGTCCTTAATATCATCAGCAGATAAGCCTTCATCCGGTGAGTAGAATGCAATAACTTGTAAAAAACTCGCTCCTGATTTAGTCACTTTGATCCCTTGACGTTGAACGTCTTCAGGTAAAAGTGCAGTTGCAGATTGTAGTTTATTTTGAACTTGAACTTGCGCGATATCAGGGTCGATACCTTGTTCAAAGTTCAATTGAATAGAGGCTTGACCATTACCCGCACTGTTAGATGAGATGTAACGTAAACCATCCAAACCATTCATTTGTTGTTCAATAATCTGTGTCACTGTATTTTCAACAGTTGCCGCAGATGCACCTGGATATGTCGCCGCAATGGTAACAGTTGGTGGTGCAATAGTTGGATATTGAGCAATAGGCATCTTGGTTAGCGTGAGTATACCCGCCAACATAATCACCAATGCAATCACCCATGCAAAAATAGGGCGATGAATAAAAAATTGAGCCATTCAGTCTACCCCTTATGCATGTGAAGTAGCTTTTTGTTCAGTTGGTTTTGGTTGCTGAGCTGGTTGAGCAGCAGTGCCTGATTGAGCGCCAGCAGCAGGTTGACCTTGAGGGGCAGCTGCTTGTGGTTGATATGGCTTAGCAACAACTTGTTGTTCAGGTTTTACTTTTGCAATCCCATCCACAATCACTTTTTCGCCTGCTTGTAAGCCTTGAGTTACGATCCAGTTTTGACCTTGAACACCAGAAGTGGTTACAGGACGAGCCTCAACAGCACCTTTAGCATTGACCAGCATTGCCATCGCTTGACCCGTAGGAGTACGAGTAATCGCAGCCTGTGGGATTAGAATGGCATTTGGAATCACACCTTGCACGATTTGTGCATTGGCGAACATACCCGGAAGCAACAAATGATTCGGGTTAGAGAATACAGCACGTAATGTCACTGTACCTGTATCTGGATTTACACTGGCATCAGAGAATGCAAGGTTGCCTTCCACTGAGTAGTAACTACCATCTTCAAGTTTTAAACGAACTTTAGTATTGTTGCTACGGTCAATGCTACCTTGACTTAATTGCTGACGTAAACGCAGTAATTCAGTGCTTGATTGGTTGATATCAACATAGATTGGATCTAGTTGTTGAATCGTTACCAAAGCATTGGCTTGATTTGCTGTGACTAATGCACCGGCTGTTACTGAAGAACGACCAGATTGACCCGAAATAGGAGAGCGTACTGTTGAGTAGCCTAAGTCAATTTGAGCATTTTTAAGCGATGCTTGTGCCGCAGTAACATCTGCTTCAGCAAGTTTTACTTGTGCTGCTAAATCATCATATTCTTGTTTTGATACAGCATTAATGCCGATCAATTGACGGTAACGATTTGCTTTTACTTGTAATGCATTTAAATTCGCTTGTTGGCGAACCACTGCAGCTTTAGCGCTTTCTAAATTGGCACGATTTGTATTCGCATCAATTTCATAAAGGGGTTGTCCTTCACGAACAAAGCTTCCTTCAGTAAACAAGCGTTTCAAAATGACACCGCTGGTTTGAGGACGCACGTCAGAGATTTGATATGCTGAAGTTCTACCCGAGAGTTCAACCGTTTGTTCAACACTTTGTGGTTGAGCAACAATGACACCAACTTCTGTCGGCGGCATTTTCTGGGCAGCAGCACCTTGCTGTGCTTCTTTTGGATCTTTGCTACAACCCACAAGTGCAATACTTGTTGCTAAAGCACAAGCAGTAAGGGCAGGGGCCCAAAGCTTTGCCGACATCATTATTCCACCTCGTTTAGATTTTTATCTAAAAATAATTTATTTGTACCCAATATAAATTGCTTTAACACTAACCAAAGTAGTGCAATCCATATCAAACCTATACTCCAACCTGCAATTACATCTGTAGGAAAATGAGCACCAAGATAAACTCTTGAAACCCCCATACTCAAAAACCAAAGACATGCAAGTAGGCTTATTACTTTAGCTTGGGTATGTTTATAAAAGATAAACATGACTAAGCCAGCCAGTATTGCCGCATAAATACTGTGTGCACTGGGAAAAGATGCACCATAGGTCTGTACCATTTGGTAAATCAAATCTGGGCGAGGGCGATCGACTGCATATTTTAATATCCAGCCGATTGCGGAACCGCCCAAAACACCTAAGAAAATGAACAAAACATTTGAGTATTTTTTAGACCGAATTTGCAACAAACACCATATTCCGCTGATGAGCAATGTTACGGGTAAGCCACCCAAATAAGATAAACTTATAGCAATAGCACTTAAAATATCAGAACGATTTAAACTCATCCATACAACAGTTGAAGAATCAAATTGTTGTATTAATGGAATATTTATTCCAATACTACTCATGCCTAATCCAAAACAGCCTATTAAAAGTAATAAGTAAGGCATAAAATAACCTTGATTATATTAATCGCATTATTGGAGATTAATGAATGTGCCAAAGTGTACTAGTCAGTACACTTTTTTTCAAGTGAGTCTAAATGAGTAATTTATAGTAAATTCTTTTTGCAAAACATTTTACAATTTGCACAAAACAATAACAAAACAGCTAGTGGTTTGCTTTATTAGAAGAAGGAACCTCATCTTCTACTTGTAAAGGTTGTTTCGGTGGCCAGAAAAAGTCTAAAGGCCGTGTAAAAAAGTGAGTAAAGACCAGTTTTGCCAAAGGTTTCCATTGTTCAAAGCGAACCTGTCGGGCACGTAAAGCCACGATAATGGTTAAACTAAAGCTGACAAAAAGATTGGTTAGACCAATCAGAAGCACACCTAGAAAGGATACGATAATCAAGCCAAGCTCTGGTGTACCGTTAATTGTCATTAAACCTTGGATGAAGTTTGCAGATGCAAAAGCAATATGTCGAATATCAAGCGGTAAACCTAAAATAAATCCTATAGTTCCCATACTACCGAGCATGATGCCGAATAAAAAATTACCTGCTAATGCACCTAAATTTCTTTCAATATACTTGGCAAATTTATCTAGTCTTTCTTGTCCCATTAGATTTTTTAAACGCGGATGTGCTTTTAATCGAGGCCCAACTTTACGATACACCGCCATATTATCGAAATAACCCGCGATTAACCCTGATAAAAATAGGCAAACCCCTGCAATCGCTGCATGTGGAATTGCAAGCGATGTAAATGGATTTAAGCTATGTAAAACGGCATTGGCTTTTGCATGTGTGAGTAAAGGCTCATGTAAAGTGAGTTGCCACAAATAGGTAATCAGTGCAGCCGTTGGAATCGCAATAGAAATATTGCCTAGAATGGCTACAAATTGAGTACGGATAATATTGATAATTAGTGCAGCTAGTTCAGCAATCTGAGCTGTTTTAGAGCCTCGGCGATGTTGAACAGTTGAAGCCAGTGCAGCCGCGGTCATTGCAGGTTGTTTCGTTGCGACGGTAAAGTGCAGAATATGAATAAACATAAAGCCCAGTGAATAATTCATGCTGTATAAAAAAGCATGCATTAATGGCGCTAGAGTCAATCGAGTCAGCAAAATTTTAATGGTTGCCATGATGGCAATAATCACACCAGCGCCTGCAGCTGCCTTATACATTCCAAAAAAGCTTTGCTTATCTGTACTTACGTAGTGTTCGCCTGTTTTACTGGCATTCTCGGTGACTTGAAGCGCAATCAGCTCACTATTGGTTTTAAGTAAGTCTCTGACACTGGTTTCACGGTAATGTGCATCAACCAAATCAGTCAGTAACTCACCACAAGAAATATAGTGAACATTATCGTCTTCAACAATAAGGTTTAAAAGTAACTCGATTCGATCTAAACATTGCTCAAGTAAAGACAATAAATAGGTCAAACTTAAGCTGACCCCAATACGTTTGGTCGCACGTCGAATTTTAAGTACAACATCACGACATTGCTCAATCATAACTAAAGCTTGATCTGCATCAGGCGGAGCAATCACAGCAATATCTTTGCTTTGCTGATGTTGCTTTTTATAGGCTTCAATAAATTCGACAATTTCACGATTCTGCACCAAGAAAGGTGACTCGTATTCTGTCAGTTCAGGTTGTGCATTAATGAATTCAGGATATAAGCCAATTCCACTGATTCGATAGGATAAAACCGTAATCGCTTTAATGATTTCTCGTTTAATGCCGATTTTCGCCGTGGTGTAATCGTGCCCTTGATTCAAAATTTGAAAAAGTTGAATCCAGTCCGCATCTTTTACATTTTCAAGCCAATCTTTATCACTACGTAAGAAAAAAACTTTCCCAACTAAATCTCTTAAATCAGTTTCATCTTTCAGTAAAGGAAGAAAATGCGCACCTAAGCGTTGACCCAATTGATTCCAAAAGCCATCTAAAGACAGAATGCCACTATCAGCATACAAAGAGGCTTGTTTATAGTGGTTAATCAGTTTAAGAAGATAACCTTGAAAGCTATTGGTGGCATTAGGAGTAATGAGTAAAGCTTGGATCAGTGCTTGAGTTTTTTGATGAATTTCATCTGTATTTGTACTGTCTTCTGGTCTTATTCGTTTAACCAGTTCAATGAGAATACTTGCATCTGGAACAGCTTTGGGATGTTCAAGCTGTTCCAGCATTTTTTGGAAAAGATCATTAAAATTTATATGCATAAGCAAAAAGTAATTACGTTTTATTGAATTCGATGTAATGCCAATTGAGCAAGGTTATAAAGTGCTTGGCGATATTCACTTTCAGGTAATTGATTAAGCGCACTGAGAGCAGCAGCAGTTTCTTCATGGGCACGTTTACGGCAATAATCCAAAGCACCGGAAGTTTGTACAATTTCAATCACACGTTCTAAGTCTGCTGTACCGCCTGTTGCAATGCTACGACGAACGATGTCATGTTCCTCACCAGAAGTATTTTGTAAGGCAGAGATTAAAGGTAAAGTGGGTTTACCTTCCATTAAATCATCACCAATATTTTTACCTAATGTTTCAGCATCAGAGGTGTAGTCTAAAATATCATCAATAATTTGGAATGCATTACCAAAGTGACCTGCAAATAAACGTAAAGGTTCACGGTATTCAGACTTGCCTGCTAAAATTGCAGCGCCTTCAGTTGCCAACTCAAATAAACGAGATGTTTTACCATGGATAATACTTAAATAAGTAGTTTCATCTGTATCAGGTTGATGCTGTGCTTGAAGTTGTAATACTTCACCTTCAGCGATTTCACACGTACCCGTCGAGAAGTCTTTAAGCAAGACCATATTATTCAGGTCAACCAGTAAATCAAAAGCACGTGAAATCAGGAAATCTCCTACTAATACCGCAGTTTGATTATTCCAAGTGGCATTTGCTGTTGGACGACCACGGCGTAAACCTGACTCATCCACCACATCATCATGTACTAAAGTTGCTGTATGAAGCATTTCAATAATGGCTGCTAATTTTTGTGCATTGACTAAATCGGTTTCTCCACATGCACGTGCTGCCAGTAAACACATAATTGGACGCATACGTTTACCGCCTGCTTCAACCACGTGTTTGCTTACAGACATGACTAATGCAACTTTTGAGCTAATTCCTTCATTAATAAGCTTGTCCATCGCAGCAAAGTCTGTAGCAACAGGGGCGAGAATATCTTGCTTAAAGTCGATGGTCATGTGAAAGGAGTCCTCTTACAGATGTGTTCAATACATGTATTAGTGTAACAACGATCATCCAAGTGATGTTATTTGTAGAACAATGATCTGAACGAATAGGTATCATTCGTTGCAAATCTGCTTAAAACAAAAACACGAACTTACAGGACATTGTTCTTTTGTGCTACATAGTAGCCGATTCAGTTTAAAAATCTATTTCATTTTTTATAAAAAATCCTGTAAATCATCTACTAAAACTATGACAAGCGGATTTAGGGTCGAATATATGATAGATGGTGTTAATTTTTAGTCAAAATTACTTGTTGTTTAATTCATTATCACTTAAAATCCATCCCCTTATATTCCCCAGTGGCGCTCGTATTAAGAACGATATATTCCTTTATCGGCACGACGACACGGGTATGTTTGGAGTACATTATGTACGCAGTAATCCAAAGCGGTGGTAAACAGCACCGTGTTATTGAGGGTGAAACCCTTAAAGTAGAATTATTGAAAGCTGAAACTGGTTCGAGCATTACGTTTGATGACGTATTGATGCTTGTTAACGGTGATAGCATTCAAATCGGTGCTCCAGTTGTTGCTGGCGCTACTGTAACTGCTGAAGTAGTTAGCCATGGTCGTCACGACAAAATTCGTATTGTTAAAATGCGTCGTCGTAAACACTATCGTAAACAACAAGGTCACCGTCAATGGTTCACTGAGTTGAAAATTACAGCTATTTCAGGCTAATTACGAGGAGTAAATAGACATGGCAACTAAAAAAGCCGGTGGATCGACACGTAACGGTCGTGACTCAAACCCTAAAATGTTGGGTGTTAAAATGTACGGTGGTCAAGCTGTGACTGCTGGTAACATCATCGTTCGTCAACGTGGTACAGAATTCCACGCTGGTACAAATGTAGGTATGGGCCGTGACCATACTTTATTTGCTACTGCTGATGGCGTGATCAAATTTGAAGTGAAGGGTCAGTTTGGCCGTCGCTATGTATCTGTTGAAGCGTAAGTTTTAATAGTTCGAAAAACCCGCTTTATTGCGGGTTTTTTTATATCTAAAAATTTGTTTTGAGCTTTATTGATCAGATGAAATCTTCATCATGATGAATAAATATCAACAATGTGCATAAATAACAATACAAAACTTCTTATTTTCTCAATTATTAGCTACTTAATTTGGTTTAAGATAAGACATCAAATAAATTGCAAATAAGCAAAGCTATATAAGGTGAACATATGAATATGCTTCGTAAAACCATGAGTGTTGTAGCCGTTAGTGCAGCAATGCTTGCACCTATCATGAGCACTAATGTTTTTGCAGCGACAGCAGCACCTGAGCAACAAGCAACTGCAAACTTAGTGAAACAGTTGGGGAATATTAAAAGCTTAACTGCAAATTTTGAACAAACAACCAAAGTAACGGGTGGGAGTAAAGTTGCACAGAAAAAAGGTTTGTCTGCACAGCATATGAACCAAACGTTTAAGGGGACAATGAGTGTGGCACGTCCTGGTAAGTTCTATTGGGAAACCACATCACCTGCGAAACAAACGATTGTGACTACAGGTCGAACGGTTTGGATTTATGATCCTGATTTACAACAAGCTGTTCGTCAAAATTTAGATGAACAAGTGGCGAATACACCTGCTTTATTGTTATCGGGTAATACCAACCAAATTATGCAGGCATATCGAATTACTCAGCCAGATGCGGGTAAAACGTATTATACCTTGTACCCTAAGCAAAAAGATGGGGCTTTCCAAAGCTTAACCATTAGTTTTGGTGTGAATAAAGCGCCAAGTTTAATGATTTTACAAGATTCATTGGGTCAAACGACAACAGTACGTTTTAATGATGTCAAAGTGAATCCAACTATTCCTGAATCAAAGTTTAATTTCGTGCCACCTAAAGGTACAGATATTATTGATCAATAATTAATATTTTATTGATGTAATCAAGCAACTTTCGGGTTGCTTTTTTTATTGTAAATATATTTGAAAGCTAAGTTCGTCGATTAATACAAAACTCGCCTTTAAGCCTTTCTTTTTTTTCATCAGGATTGAAAAATATATTAAAGAATCATAATTAGAATAACGGAGATTGAATATGGATATGCGACGGAATAATCAAGATCAATTGTTGATGGATTATCCACGAATGACTGCCTTGAAATCTAAGGTGAATGTATTTCGTCAAAGTTTGATAAATAAGGGCATTAGTTGGTTGCAAAGAAAACAGAAAAAAGATGGTGAAAATATATATTTAGAAGGTGTTTATGCACCTGTTGATGAAGTTGAGAAAACAGATTTAAAAGTATTCGGCGAAATTCCTTCACAACTGAATGGCATGTTATTGCGTATAGGTCCTAATCCATTACAGGTTGAACATCCTACTTCACATCATTGGTTTTCGGGTGATGGAATGTTACATGCATTGTGTATTGAAAATGGATCAGCAAGCTGGTTTAAAAGTAAATATATTCAATCTGATAGTATACAAAAGCAAAACAAGGAAAAACTTAAGCCAGGTTTTCGTCGAGGTCCAGGCGATGTGGTGAATACTAATGCTTTTTATTATGCCGATAAAATTTGGGCAGTGATTGAAGCAGGAACTTTTCCTGCACAATTAGATTTAGAGTTAAATACTGAAAAGCATCAATTTTTTAATACAGATGCAGACTTGCCCTTTACAGCACATCCGCACGAAGATCCAATCACAGGGCATTTGCATGCCATTTGCTATGATGCGTTTGATCAAAAACATGCTTATTACGAAGTTTTAGATCAAGAAGGACATCTGGTGCATCTATGCAAAATTCCTGTGTTACATGGTCCAATGATTCATGATTGTACTATGACGGAAACTGAGGTTTTAATTTTTGATTTTCCTGTGACATTTTCAAATAAACAAATTTTTAAAGGCAATAGTTTGCCTTATGAGTGGAATTCAGAACATCAGGCACGTATTGGGGTTTTGCCTAAATATGGCAAAGCACATGAGGTGCAATGGATTCATATTGATCCATGTTTTGTGTTCCATGCAGCGAATGCTTTTCGAGATGAGCAAGGGAAAATCATTATCGATTTAGTAGTCTATGACCATATGTTTAAGTATTCACAACAAGGACCATTTGAACAGCAAAAAGTACAACTTGAGCGTTGGACTGTAAATGTGCAAGCGAGAGCAATTCATCGTCATGTGACGGATGAACAAGCACAAGAATTTCCACGTATTGATGAGCGTTTTACAGGTCAACCCTATCAGTTTATTTACACTGTAAGTTTTAATGCAGAAGGATTGGCTCAAGCGAATCAATTGCTGATTCATGATGTTCAGCATTGTAAAAAAGTCAGTCATGATTTTGGGTCAGAGTGGATTTCAGGCGAAGTGATTTTTATTGCTGAATCTTCATCTGCAAAAGAAGGGCAGGGATATTTATTGTCTTATGTGCACCATATCAATGCATTGCCATCTAAAGTGGTGATTTTAAAAGTGGATGGTTTGGATGTTCAGTTTCAAGCTGAAATTGATTTAGGGGTTCGTATTCCAGTTGGTTTTCATGGGAATTGGGTAGATTTATCGCAAAAATAAGTAAAATGATATGTGAAATAGGAATAGATACATTTTTTCAATTTCATTGAATTACAAAGCTTTGTATAGTGAAATGGCTAAATAAAGGGTAATTAGGTTGTAAAATAAAATGGCACAGAAAATGAGCAAACAATGGCTTTGGGCAATTCCTCTTTCAATCGCGGCGATCACTATGGCAGGCTGTCAGGAAAAATCTGCACCTCAGCAGGAGAAAGCAACAGAAGCTAAAGCTAAGGCTGTTCAGTTAATTCAGGCTAAAGTGATTCGTGTTGATTTACCGAAAAAGCAATTCTGTGATGAAGATGGCTGTACTCAATATGATTTACAAACCATCCAAACACATATTGCATGGATTGACGATTATTTTTTAACGCGGATTAAAAAAGATGTACCTGATGCTTTTGATCAAACTCAGCCATCGCCACAAACAGCAACTGAAGCTGAAGCGCCAAAAGGTTTAAATCAAAATTCAATTTATGTACGCTTTATTTCGCAACAATATAATTTAGCCACTTTTGTCATTCAATCTTATGTGTATGCAGCAGGTGCAGCGCATGGTACTTATCATAATGAATATGTGACCTTCGATTTAACAACACAAAAGCGTTTGGCTTTGACGGATATTTTAAAACCGAATATGGAAGCTAAAATTGCAGAACAGCTTTATGACGCAAACTCGAATTGGTTACAACAACATGATATTACGCGAGATAAATTGCAACTGAGCGACAATTATTTTTATGGTGCAAATGGAATTGTATTTGTATATCCCTTGTATGAGTTAGCATCATATGCGGAAGGTATGCCAGAACTGAAATTGCCTTACAATGTCGCAAAAGATGTCGTGAAACCTGAATACTTGCCGAGTCTTCCACAATATTCAGCGGAATAATTTTAGAAATTGCATCCTTCTTAGACGAATCAATACATCCATAAAGCTCTATCACTATATTTTTAATGGTGAAGAGCTTACACTATAGCCAGTTTTTTTCTTTCTTAAAGATTGGCTATGATCGACCCGAAATTACTCAGAAATAATATTGAGGCTGTTAATTTAGCCTTAGCGAAACGTGGTGTTCAACTTAACGTAGAAGAATGGGCATCTCTTGAAGCTCGCCGTAAAGAAATTCAGTCCAAAACTGAAGCTTTACAAGCGGAACGTAATTCGGGTGCTAAACAAGTTGGTCAAATTAAAAAAGCAGGCGGAGATGCATCCGAAATCATGGCACGTATGGGTGCGATTGGTGATGAAATCAAAACTGCTGAAACCGAATTGAATGAATTACAGGCTGAAATTGAAGCTAAGTCTCTATCTATTCCGAACTTACCGCATGAGTCTGTACCTGAAGGTAAAGATGAAGATGATAATGTTGAAATTCTGAAATGGGGTACGCCTCGTCAGTTTGATTTCGAGATTAAAGATCATAGTGATCTTGGTGAAATGATGGGTGGGCTTGAGTTTGAGACAGCGACCAAGCTTACAGGAACACGTTTTAGCGTATTAAAAGGGCCACTTGCTCGTTTACAGCGCGCTTTGACTCAATTCATGTTAGATACACATACACTGAAAAATGGTTATACCGAAGCGTATGTGCCTTATTTGGTTAATGCTGAATCTTTACGTGGCACAGGTCAATTGCCTAAATTTGAAGAAGATTTATTCAAATTACAAGGTGAAAAAGAATATTACCTGATTCCAACGGCTGAAGTGCCAGTCACTAATTTCGTACGTGATGAAATTATTGATGCAGATCGTTTGCCCCTTAAATATGCTGCACATACCCCATGTTTCCGTAGTGAAGCCGGTTCTTATGGTCGTGATACCCGTGGTTTAATCCGTCAGCATCAATTCGACAAAGTTGAAATGGTACAAATTGTTAAACCTGAAACTTCGATGCAAGCGCTTGAAGATTTAACCAGTCATGCAGAAGGGATTTTACAAGCCTTAGGTTTACCATATCGTAAGATTATTCTATGTGGTGGCGATATGGGCTTTGGCGCAATCAAAACCTATGACTTAGAAGTTTGGGTGCCAAGCCAAGATACTTATCGTGAAATTTCAAGCTGTTCATGCATGGGTGATTTCCAAGCACGCCGTATGATGGCGCGTTACCGTGTAGACCAAAAGAAAACAGAGCTTGTGCATACCTTGAATGGTTCTGGTTTGGCGGTGGGTCGTACATTGCTTGCTGTCATGGAAAATTACCAACGTGCTGATGGTTCAATTGAAATTCCTGAAGTACTTCTCCCATATATGGGTGGTACGACTTTTATTGATTAATCAACTTCTTGCGTAAAGTTTAATTCGCAAATGATGTGATGTTTATAAGCCATTTATAAACATCACTTGTTTCAAAGATTTATTTTTAAGACATTCAGATATAAATTTAGAGGAATTCTGTGGATATTTTTCCAATCTCTTTAAAGTTGCAACAGCAACCTTGTCTGATTGTCGGTGGTGGACACATTGCTTATCGCAAAGCAGTGCTCTTAGCTAAAGCAGGTGCAGTGATTAGCGTGATTGCACCTGAAATTGATGCTAATCTTTTAGAGATTGTCGTACAAAGCCAAGGGCAATATGTCCAAGCCACATTTGAACAGCAATTAAATCTAGACAATCCTGAATATTTAAATTTACGTCAATATCGCTTGGTCATTGCTGCAACAGACAGTAAATCCACCAATCAACAGGTTTTTGAAGTCTGTGAAGCTGAAAATGTCTTGGTGAATAGTGTCGATGATCCACCGCATTGTCGTTTTATGGTGCCTGCAATTGTTGATCGTTCACCTTTGGTTATTTCGATTGCGACCAATGGTACATCTCCTGTTTTATCCCGCCAGATTCGTACCCAACTTGAAGCAACTATTCCTCAAG
>NZ_NEGJ01000006.1 GCF_002135415.1 Acinetobacter sp. ANC 3832 | reverse complement strand
TGTTGGTTTTTACACTTTCAGGACTTTCTTCA
This sequence comes from Acinetobacter sp. ANC 3832, assembly GCF_002135415.1. Taxonomy (GTDB): domain Bacteria; phylum Pseudomonadota; class Gammaproteobacteria; order Pseudomonadales; family Moraxellaceae; genus Acinetobacter. The sequence goes on along the minus strand of NZ_NEGJ01000006.1, from coordinate 231,046 downwards.
CCATAGCCTAAACCACCAATTGTGGTTGCTTCACCCCATCCGATAAAACCATCTTCAGTGGTCACTTTTACCAATACCAGTGTTTGAGTTTGCATAGTTGCAACAGCCATCTTATGAGGACGGATTGTTGGGATTTCCACCAGCAATGTTTCTATTGATTTATACATCTTTAGCACTTCGCAATATTGATTTGTTTATCTCTTGTGGTATACCTTAAAAGAATGAAGTAATGCTGTCTAAGATCAAATAAGCATTTTAATATATTTTAAAGGTATCGAAGGTCATGGAATTAAGACATCTACGTTATTTCGTTGCAGTAGTTGAAGAGCAGAGTTTTACCAAAGCTGCTGAAAAACTGTTTATTGCTCAACCACCTTTGAGCCGTCAGATCCAAAATTTGGAGGGAGAGCTTGGAATTCTACTGTTTGAGCGGGGTAGCAGACCCCTTAAGACTACAGAAGCTGGGCAATTTTTCTATCAACATGCTGTTAAACTTTTGTCTAATGCTGAAGAAATTAAATCTATGACTCAGCGGGTGGGGATGGTGGAAAAGACGGTCACAATGGGATTTGTCGGTTCGCTCCTTTATGGCTTACTTCCAAAAATTGTCTATTTGTTTCGTCAACAGCAACCACATTTAAAGATCGATTTGATCGAAATGAGTACAAAAGAGCAAATTCAAGCATTAAAAGAAGGGAAAATTGATGTTGGATTTGGTCGTCTTCGAATTTCTGACCCTGCTGTACGCCGAATTTTATTGCGTGAAGAGCCTTTAATGGTCGCTGTTCATTCGAGCCATCCACTCGCGACGCAAAAAAAAGGAATATACCTTGCAGATATTGTAGACGAAAGTCTATTCCTTTATCCGAGCCATCCGAAGCCTAACTTTTCAACGCAAATTCGAGGTTTATTTTCAGAGTATGGTTTAGACCCGAAAAGTATGAAGGAAGTACGTGAAATCCAATTGGCTTTGGGTTTAGTGGCTGCTGGAGAAGGGATTTGTGTTGTGCCAGAAAGTGCTAAAACAATACAGTTACCGCATTTGAACTATATACCTTTATTAGATGATGCAGCAGTAAGCCCAATTTTCTTGGCAATGCGAAATATGGATGAAAGTGAGGATATTCATGCATTATTCGACTGTATTTACCAAGTTTATGACCTAGAAGCAATTAAATACGATCGTTCAATTATTCAATAAAAGTTATTTTCAATACTTTTAGTGATTTATAGCAAATAACGATTACACAAAAGAGAAAATCAGCTTTTATGAAGATATGTCATAGAGGTTGATTATTTTTGTCTGTAATTTCAATGGTTAAGTCTAAAAAATAAAATACAAATAATTATAAACTACAGATCTTAACTTATTGTTTTCACTTAATTGATTTTTAACCACTACTTTAAAGGTATGGATATATATGTAATCGGTTTTGGACAAAAAACTGACTATGCCTCATTGTTTGCAAAATTTTGCAGTTTTTCACAAGCAGGAGGCTAAAGTGGATACAAATAAATTAAATATAAATACGCTGGTTGATGAAGCGAAATTTACGCCATTTCATTGGGGTGTTCTCATCTGGTGTTTAATGATTATTATCTTTGATGGATATGATCTAGTTATTTATGGTGTTGTTTTACCTATTTTGATGCAAGAGTGGTCTTTAACCGCAGTACAGGCAGGTTTACTGGCAAGTACTGCGTTGTTCGGTATGATGTTTGGGGCAATGTGCTTTGGAACGTTATCGGACAAATTAGGTCGTAAAAAAACCATTATGATCTGTGTTGGAATTTTCAGCGGATTCACTTTCCTTGGTGCATTTGCAAGTTCACCGACTGAATTTGGCATATTACGTTTTCTTGCTGGTTTAGGGATTGGCGGTGTAATGCCAAATGTTGTAGCACTCATGACTGAATATGCACCCAAGCGTATTCGTAGTACATTGGTCGCTGTCATGTTTAGTGGTTATGCGATTGGTGGCATGGCTTCTGCTTTATTGGGCGCTTGGTTGGTTCCTGAACACGGTTGGAAAATCATGTTCTATATCGCATGTATCCCATTATTGTCATTACCATTAATTTGGAAATTCTTACCTGAATCACTAATGTTTTTAACCAAAAAAGGTGATACAGAACAAACACGTGCCATTGTTCAAAAAATTGCGCCAGAACAACCAATCACTGCTCAAACTCAGTTTGTATTAAATGAAGTAACTGTGGGTGATGAAGCACCGCTCCGTGCTTTATTTCAACAAGGTCGTACTTTCAGTACATTAATGTTCTGGGTCGCATTCTTCATGTGTTTGTTAATGGTTTATGCATTGGGGAGTTGGTTGCCGAAACTGATGATTCAGGCAGGCTATTCACTGGGTGCAAGTATGATATTCCTTTTTGCATTGAATATTGGTGGCATGGTTGGGGCAATTGGCGGTGGTGTTTTAGCAGATAAATTCCATTTAAAACCAGTATTAACCATTATGTTTGCTGTAGGTGCAATTTCTCTAATCCTTCTTGGTTTTAATAGCCCACAAGCTGTACTTTATTTGCTTATTGCACTTGCAGGCGCTGCAACCATTGGTTCACAGATTTTACTTTATACCTTTGTGGCACAATTCTATCCAACAGCTGTACGCTCCACAGGTATGGGGTGGGCATCAGGTATTGGACGTATCGGTGCAATTGTAGGTCCTGTATTAACTGGGGCATTATTAACTTTCGAATTACCACATCAAATGAATTTCCTTGCGATCGCAATTCCAGGTGTTATTGCAGCAATTGCAATTTTCCTAGTAAATCTCAAAGCATCTGTAGATGGTGCAAAACAGCCTAATATTGCAATGCAAGAAGCAACAGCAATGAAGAAAGCAGTCAATTAAATCTTTCGTAGCCTTTGAATGTAAAGGCTACATTTTTTACCTGTATTAGTGATACGTTTAAATCATAAATTCACCAATATTGCGGTAAGTCGTTTGATGATGAATGAAAAGAAAACGAATACAGATAATGAAACAGCTTAAGGTAAAATATGATTTAGCTCCAACTTTAATAACAAAGCTGTCTTAGATTGAATAGGCTTTATATTTTTGAATGAACAAAGAGAGTATATATTTAGTTGTATACTCACCTTTTTAGCATTCGATCTTTTAAAACTCAATGAGTGGGAAAGATATCTCAATATGAATACATAAAATAAAACCCTCGAAGGAGGGTAAGTGTTTTATAATAAAGCTATTTATCTTAACTTAGATAACCAATTCCCTGTACTTTGTACAAGCTGTACCACAATAAGTAAAACAATAGCAGTTAAATACACAGCACCTTGGTCAAAACGCTGATAACCATAAGAAATGGCTAAGTCACCAATACCACCACCACCGACAGCACCCGCCATTGCCGTTGCGCCAATTAAGCTAATGGTTGCAGTGGTTAAACTTAAAATGAGTGAACTACGAGATTCAGGAATAATAAATTTAAAAATGATTTGCCACGGAGATGCACCCATTGCTTGTGCAGATTCAATGATACCTTCGTTCACTTCAAGTAGTGAAGTTTCCACAAGACGACCAATATAAGGGCCAACATAGATGGTCAATGGAACAATGGTTGCCCATGTGCCAATAGATGTTCCCATGATAAATTTTGTTAAAGGAATAATTGAAATGGCTAAAATAATAAAGGGTAAAGAACGCAGGGCATTTACAATTGGATTCAATACTTTATAGATAAAAGCATTTGGTAGAATCCCTGTAGGGCGAGTAATGTATAAGCAGATGGCTTGAGCAAAACCCCAAATCATACCGAACAACAAAGCAAAAAACACCATGATAAAGGTTTCTTGCATTGCAGTAACAAATTGATCCATCGAGAGCGAACTGTGCCAAAAAGGTGCAGTGATTGTTGTTAGCCATTGTACGATGAGATCTCTCATATCGTTACTCCAGATTGCTCAATCTTCACGCCATTTTGTTTAAAGAACTCAATTGTTTGTTGGATAATTTCAGGATCTCCAAGTAATTGAATAAACATTTGACCAATTACAGCACCATTAATTTCAGTCATATTGGCAAATAAAATATTTAAACTAATATCAAATTGCTTAATTGCAGCTTGAACCACTGTTTCTTGTGCAGAAGTCCCTAAAAATTGCAAACTATAAATACTGTGATGATTTTGATTTTCTAAATTGCTCAGAATATTGAAAGGAAGCTGTTGTTGTAAAACAGTTTGAATGAAGTTTTTAGTGGTTGGATGTTTTGGTTGACTGAAAACTTCAAGTGTTGAACCTGTTTCAATGACTTTACCTTGTTCCATAACCGCAACATAGTCACAAATAGATTCAATGACATCCATTTCATGCGTAACCATCACAATCGTAATATTTTGCTCTTTATTAATTTTTTTAAGCAAGGCTAAAACAGATTTTGTGGTTTGTGGATCAAGGGCAGAGGTCGCTTCATCACACAATAAAATTTTAGGATGATTGGCCAAAGCGCGAGCAATACCGACACGTTGCTTTTGACCACCTGAAAGCTCATCGGGAAAAGCATCTTTTTTATGTTTCAGGTCGATGAATTCCAATAGCTCATTTAGACGTTTTTCACGTTCAGCTTTAGGTATACCTAAAAGTTTTAAAGGCATTTCAATATTGGCTGCCACCGTTTTGGTTTGCAGTAAGTTGAAATGCTGGAAAATCATACCAATATTTGCACGTTCCTGACGTAATGAACGTGCATCTAAAGCGGTAAAATCTGTTTGATTAATGATAATTTGACCTTGATTAGGACTTTCTAATAAATTAATCAATCGGATTAAGGTACTTTTACCAGCACCACTGTAGCCAATAATGCCAAAAATACTGCCTTCTGGAATACTCAGATTAATCTGATCCAGTGCTCGTATGGTTTGACCTTTTAACTCGTAGTATTTTGAGATGTTTTTAAATTCAATCATGTCATTAAGAACTATGCAGAAATGAAAAAACAGGCAAATCGTTTTGCCTGTTTTGGTTTAAGTCATTATATGACTATTTTGATTCTGTAAGATAGCTTACAGGTTTATTTACATCGACTTTAGTTCCGCCGAAATGCTCTTGAACATATTTACCGACAGCAGCAACGTGATATAGCTCACCCACTTTTTTCAAGAGAGGATCATCTTTACGAGATTCTGCAACAGCCAACACATTCACATTCATTTTTGTGCTTTGGTCAGTTGGTTCGTAATAAATAGAATCTTTAAGTACGTTTAAACCACCTTCCATTGCCAATGTATTACCCAAAACAATCGCATCAACTTCATCTTTAGCACGAACAGCCGTTGCCATTTGAATTGGTTTAATGATAATTTTTTTCGCATTTTCAATAATGTCAGCAGGTGTGCCTTTTACATTATCAAAATCAGCTTTAAGTTTAACTAAACCTGCTGATTGTAAAAGCAATAATGCACGCGATTCATTTGCACCATCATTTGGAATAGCAATGGTTGAACCATTTGTAAACTCTTCAACTTTTTTGATCTTACTTGAATAGATACCCATCGGCTCTAAGTAAGTTGTCGAAACTGCTGCAATTTTATCTTTGTTGTTTGCATTGAATGCAACAAGGTATGCATAAGACTGGAATGCATTAATATCCACTTCTTTGTTTGCAACAGCGGTATTCATTGCAACATAGTCAGTGAAGTTTTTGACTTCAAGTTTAATACCTGCTTGTTTTGTTTCAGGTAATGTTGCGATATAACGCCAAATATCAGCATCCGAACCAGTCGATGCCATAACAACTGTTTGTTCTTTCGTAGTATCAGTTTTTGTTTCTGTAGAGGGAGCTTCCTGCTTAGAACATGCGCCAAGCGTTAAAACAGATGCACCAAGTAGAATGCTGATCAGCTTTTTCATGTATAAATCCTGAATAGAGATTGTGATATAACTTGAGGTTACATCATCATTTCAATAGCAATTTGCTTTTAGGGTTTAAGTTTTAAAGTATTGATGATGATTCAGTCCTATGTATAGCTATAGAAACTTTTATACTTTTTGCTTTAAAACAATCCTAAAGTTTTGTTTATCATATCAATAAATTTAAATTATACATAGTCTGTATCTTTATCAGATTTAAATATAATAAAACTTTATAAATGAATGAATTAACTAAAATAATATACAAAACAAGTGCTTTTGTTGAATTATGAAATAAAGCTGATTTAATTTTATACTTATTTATAATATATATGTATTTTTGCGTTATTTATCTAAATATAAGATATAGAAAAGCCCACATAAGCAGGCTTGGGTGGGTTCATTAAGTTTTTAATGATTAAATACGTTCTATTGTTTCATGTTCTAAAAGGTAAAGTTCATTTATGAGTAAGAATTCGCGAATTTGTGTTTGATATGGTTTATCAATTTCACTATGTGCACGTTCATTTCTATAAGCACTAAAAATGTTGGTGAAAATACTACCTATAGCATTTGATGATTTTTCATTTCCTGTATTCCAATAGTGCAAAGATTTTCGTTCTTCTTCCGATATAAATGCTGTTTTTAATAAGTTGTTTGAAAAAAGGCTGTGATTATTTATTTTTATTTTAACTATATCCTCAAGCCTGGTGTATGCAATTAAAATGGTACTATTTGGATTATCTTTAAACTTTAAAGCAAGATCAAAAATACGTGGATCAATAAGGTGATAAGGTAACTCAGTAGGATAATAGCGATTGTTACTGATCTGGTAATCTGTTGATTTATAAATTGCATAAATATATTCATAAATTTCAATAGGGAGAACAACTTTGCTCACTTGAATTTTATGAATATCCTGATTATTGAGTGAGGTAGTATTTAGCTTTTTCATTAGTGTATGTGTTATAAGTATCTCTTCAACATCAACTTCATATCTTAGTAGTAGTTGTAAAGCAGATGCTAAACGTTTAGGTCCTTCACCCAAATAACCTGAAGTAAACCCTGAGCGGATAATATAGGTATTTCGTTCTGAGAGTATTAAGAACGCATGGTATCCATTATTGGATAGTAATTTAGCTTCTTTTACATTTTTTTGAGTTTGTAGAATGAATCCTAAAGCTTCTAGGCAGTCTTGTGTATAGCAAGTACCTAAATATTGTATTTCTTCTGAGCCTTTTCTAAAAAGTATATTAAACATTGTAGATGAATGATTTTATGAGATAAAACAACTATATATTAAAAAGCCTGCATAAGCAGGCTTCTCAAATTTTAATTCACTTGGTGTAGATTAAGCTTGTTCACGTGCAATCGCACGGTAACCAATATCTTTACGATATTGCACGCCATCAAAAGTCACTTTTTCACACAGTTCTAATGCTTTCGCTTGTGCTTCACCAATAGTATTGCCCAATGCAGTAACGCAAAGTACACGACCACCGGCAGTGACAACGTCACCATTCGCATTTACCGCAGTACCTGCATGGAATACTTTGGCATCAGTCATTTCGGTGTCTAAACCTGAAATGACATCATCTTTGCTAGACGTTTCAGGATAGCCTTTAGACGCAAGCACAATTCCGACAGTTTTACGCTCATCCCATTCAGCTTCAGCAGGTAATTTACCTTCGATTCCTGCTTCAACCAATTCAACCAAAGATGATTTTAAACGCATCATAATCGGTTGAGTTTCAGGATCACCAAAACGACAGTTGAATTCGATCACACGAGGTTGACCTTGTTCATCAATCATTAAGCCTGCATATAAGAAACCTGTATACACGTGACCATCAGCTTTCATACCATCAACAGTTGGGCGCATGACTTCTTTCATGGCTTTTTCAAAGACTTCAGCCGTTACAACAGGGGCAGGAGAGTAAGCACCCATACCGCCAGTGTTTGGACCTTGGTCACCTTCAAAAATACGTTTGTGATCTTGTGACGTTGCCATTGGTAAAATGTTGTCGCCATCAATCATGCAAATGAAAGAAGCTTCTTCACCTGCAAGGAATTCTTCGATGACGACACGAGAACCTGCATCACCAAATTTGTTGCCTGCAAGCATATCATCAATCGCTTCAAATGCTTCTTGATTGGTCAAGGCAACAATGACGCCTTTACCCGCAGCAAGACCATCGGCTTTAATGACAATAGGTGCACCATTTTTTTCAACAAATGCTTTTGCTTCTGCAACATCAGTAAAGACATCATAGAATGCAGTTGGAATGTTATGGCGTTTTAGGAAGTGTTTTGCGAAAGCTTTAGAGCCTTCAAGTTGTGCAGCAAATTGAGTTGGCCCCCAAACTTTCACACCAGCAGCACGGCATGCATCGACTACACCATTGACGAGCGGTGCTTCTGGGCCAACAATGACCAATTCAACTGCATTATTTTTTGCAAAGTCGATAATCGCTGCATTGTCTAAAATGCTTAAATTTACGTTTTCACATTTATGTTCAGTTGCTGTACCTGCGTTACCTGGTGCAACAAAAACTTTCGCTACTTTATCGTCTTGCGCGATTTTCCAAGCAAGTGCGTGTTCACGACCACCATTACCCAAAACTAAAATATTCATCGGTTCATACTCCATGAATCGAAATAACATAAAGTCCTCAACCTAAAAAGGAGAGGACTTTATGTAAGATTTAAAAATCTATTTTACGTAACATATATGACTGAATCAGTGTCATCGTCGAATCATCAATTAATGACGGAAATGACGCATGCCAGTGAACACCATTGCAATACCTGCTTCATCAGCCGCAGCAATGGTTTCTTCATCACGCATAGAACCACCTGGCTGAATGATACATTTAATGCCTGCTTTCGCCGCATTATCAATACCATCACGGAATGGGAAGAAAGCATCAGAGGCCATCACTGCACCTTCAACCACTAAGCCAGCATGTTCAGCTTTAATTGCAGCAATACGCGCAGAGTTGACACGACTCATTTGACCTGCGCCCACACCAATAGTTTGACGACCTTTCGCATACACAATTGCGTTTGATTTAACGTATTTTGCAACTTTCCAAGCAAAGATCAAATCATCAATTTCTGCATCAGTTGGTGCAACTTTAGTCACAACTTTAAGATCATCTTTGGTGATCATGCCTAAGTCTTGCTCTTGAACCAACAAACCGCCATTGACACGTTTGTAATCAAGTTGTTGATTGCGTGCATCAATTGCAGGAAGCTCGCCACATACAAGTACACGGACGTTTTTCTTCGCACCAGTCACTTCAAGCACACCTTCGGCAATGCTAGGCGCAATAATCACTTCAACGAATTGACGATCCACAATCGCTTGCGCTGTTGCAACATCTAATTCACGGTTGAATGCAATGATGCCACCAAATGCAGATTCAGGATCTGTTGCATATGCAAGATCATAAGCCACCGCAATGCCATCTAAAGAAACAGCAACGCCACATGGGTTAGCATGTTTTACAATCACACAGGCAGGTTTAGCAAAAGACTTCACACATTCAAGTGCTGCGTCTGTATCTGCAATATTGTTATAAGAGAGTTCTTTACCTTGAAGCTGTTTCGCAGTTGAAACAGATGCTTCAGTTGCAGTGTCTTCTACATAGAATGCAGCAGATTGATGAGGATTTTCACCATAACGTAAATCTTGTGCTTTATTCAATTGTGTATTAAAAGTACGTGCAAATTTATCTGCTTGACCTTCTTCTTTACCCACGCGAGCGCCTAAGTAAGAAGCGATCATGCCATCATATTGTGCAGTATGTTCAAATGCTTTTACTGCTAAGTCAAAACGAGTTGCATGCGACAATGAACCGTCTGCTTTTAATTCAGCAACGACAGTGTCGTAATCCGATGCATTGACAACAATACCGACAGAAGCATGGTTTTTTGCAGCTGCACGAACCATTGTAGGACCACCGATGTCGATATTTTCGATTGCATCAGCAAGTGAACAATTTGGTTTTGCGACAGTTGCAGCAAATGGATAAAGGTTAACCACAACTAAATCGATTGCATCGATGTTGTGTTCAGCCATTACAGCTTCGTCTAGACCACGGCGAGCTAAGATACCCCCATGAATTTTTGGATGTAGTGTTTTAACACGACCATCCATCATTTCTGGGAACCCAGTGTGCTCTGAAACTTCAACTACAGCCACATTGTTGTCTTTAAGCAACTTATATGTACCGCCAGTAGATAAAATTTCCACCCCAAGAGCCACAAGATTTTTAGCAAATTCAACGATTCCAGTTTTATCAGAAACTGAAATTAAAGCGCGTTTAATAGTCATGATTTTAGTCAACAATATTAAAGGTCTGGATTAAAACAAATAGGCAAAATATAAGTTAAAAAAAATGCCCACGGTAGCCGCGAGCATTTTATCATTTATTCACTCATTAAACCGTGAGCTTTCAACTTTTTGCGTAAAGTTCCGCGGTTGAGACCGAGGATCTCTGCAGCACGTGTCTGGTTACCACGTGTATACTCTAGAACTACAGATAAAAGAGGTTTCTCCATTTCTGCTAGCACCATGTCATACACCTGAGATGGTTGCTCACCCTGCAATTGTGCAAAATAGTGGCGAACTGCGCGATCTACGTGAATACGAAGAGCGACATCAGATTGTGCAGTAAAAATAGGAGATTTGCTATTCATGCGAGTTAATCCGAAAATCAAATATTACTTGGGTAAAGTAAAATGTAAATGTGGTCTAAAATACTGAGCTCCGTTTTAGATCCTAAAACGGTTGGCTCTAAAACAAGAACAATTAGCTTGCCACAACTCTCGCAATTGAGCGAAAAATAAGCGTAACAATAGATTAATATTTGTTACAGCGTTCTTTTACGCAAAAAACAATCTACTTGCGCAATATTGAACATAAAGCACATAAATAGTTTGTATTTGTTGTATAAAAATGCGAGGAGTTTGCAGGACAAAGCTTTCGTGGCGCACATGATACCATTGTCTAAGAAAAAATGAGCAAGAAAACTACATTTTTTTTTACTTTTTTACACTTTTTTTACATTTTAGGGATGAATTATTTCTAAATGGTAATCATCAAAGCTATTTCTAGGTTGAGGAATCGTAAATTTAAAGCGGTAAGGGCGGGCTGTAGGAATACGACTAATCCCACTTAACCCCCCACCAATATATTCAGTAGAAGGGATGATGATCGGTAATTGCTTTTGTCCTTGAGACGTTAAAGTCAACTTTAATAAAGGTAGTGCTAAACTTTTATTATAATTATTTACCATGACACCTGAAAACTGAGTGCTTTCTTTATCCACTTTTTCAACGTGTATAGTTTCAATCTTCATTTGGTTGTAGCGCTGGTCTACAGTGTCACAATGTAAAATGGCACAAGTTTTGGTAAACAGTGTACTGAGTAAAGGGTATTTATCCGTTAAATTGGGGTTAAACCATAAAACTTGAAAAACTAAAACAGAAATTAATGCAAAGTTAACCAGTCCCCAAATAACGTAATACCATAGGCTTTTGGAACGAGTTTGAAAACGTCCACCTTTTTCAGTCTTTGAAGAGAGGTGAAGTGAAGGAATATTATTAACAGGATCGTTATTAAATTGATTCAGGCTGTTTAAATAGGTTCTTAAATTGATATTCGAGTTTTCAATCTTACGATTAAAGATATCTAAAACATGACTTTCAGCTTCGTAGCTTGATTGTAGGCTTTCAGATTTTTCGATGGCATTTTGAGTTTCTTGTAGTGTTTCTTTAGGCTGCGGAGTATTTTCAACTAAATTAAGTAAAGCATTAAAGTTGGTAGCACATTTAGCACAACAAACCATACCCTGTGAAACAGTCAGTTGAGTGACTGAGACTTTATAAGTGGTATTACAATCAGGGCATTGGGTTTGTTTATCTGTCATCTTGAAGTGTTGCTCAAATTTGTATTATTTGCGTTTGCCCGAAATACGGCACCAGTTTTCTTCACGTTTATCGACATCTAATATATCAAAAAATTTATAATAAATGTTAGAAACATCAGTAACTTGCTCTTCAATTACACCTGCAAGTGCGAACTCGCCCTCAGATTTAATTAAAGTTGCGAATTCAGACGCAAGCATCATTAGTGGGCCAGCAAGAATATTAGCAACAAGAACGTCCGCTTGTTTGCCTTGAAAGGTTTCATTAAATTCTTCTGGTAAGCCAACATATAAATGATCTAGAACACCATTCAAGTCTGCATTTTGCTTAGTGGCAAGAACAGCTTGAGGGTCAATATCAGTCGCATATACTTTTTTAGCACCCAATAATAAGGCTGCAACACCTAAAATACCTGAGCCACAGCCATAATCGATGACAATTTTATCTTTAACATCTGTTTTACCTAACCATTGTAAGCAAAGGAATGTACTGGCATGATTACCTGTACCAAATGCTAAACCTGGATCAAGTTTAATATTTACAGCATCAGCTTCAGGTGCTTCCATCCATTCAGGTACAATCCAGAATTTTTCGCTAATTTGAATCGGTTCGTACGCATCCATCCATGTACGTTCCCAAGCTTGATCTTCAAGGAATTCATAATTTAAAGGAGAGTCAGGCATTTGCGCACGAATAAATGTTTCTAAGGCAGCAACATCAATTTCATCATCATCTTCTTGTGCATAGATTCCTGTCACAATGACTTTATTCCAAAGTGGCGTTTCACCTGGAAGTGGTTCAAGCAAGTCCTGATTTTCAGCGTCATCTAAAGTAACACTGACTGCACCTAGGGAGTTTAGTAATGTCTCAGTAAAATCGACTTGAGCTTGATCAACAGTAATATGAATTTGTAACCACTTCACGAGAAAAACCTAATTTATTTACATCAAAGCGCTATTGTAGCGGAATAGACTGAGCTACGCCTACTGATTGAAACTGAAAAAATAAAAGAATGAGTTGAGTCATTCTTTTATAGCTTCTAAGTTTTTAAAAGAATAAAAAGACTAAGAAGAGCTTACACCACTTATTACGGGATCTTTTGTTGCGAATTTATTGAGTAATGTGCCAAAAATAGCAGCGAAAACATACATGAAAATTGAATAAACAGCAGCAGGCATTGCAACAGTAGAATTTGCCATTACGGTTAAAGCAATAGTCATTGCAAGTGTACTGTTATGAATTCCAATTTCAAATGCACAGGCACGTGCTTGAGCGGAATTAATGCCTAAAAAGCGTGGTACAAAATATCCGATGATTAAGCTACAAATACAGAATATAACGGTAGCGAGACCGACTTGAGTTAAATATTCTAAAATTTGATGACGCTCTTTAGTAATAGCACCAATGATGATCAAGATCAAAAAGACCACAGCAAAAATACGTAAGGGTTTATTCAGTCTTTCAGTGAAGTGGGGTGCAAAGTGTCGAATCAGCATCCCAATACATACAGGGATAATAATAATGCTAAATACTTGTAAAATTTTACTTAGTTGCAGGCTAATTTGTTGCCCATCATTCATAAAATGCTGAATGGCAAAATTGACGATTAAAGGTAATGTAAAAGCAGCAATCACTGAGTTAATTGCAGTTAATGTTATGTTGAGTGCAATATCTCCTTTAAAGAGATAGCTGAATAAATTGGCAGTACTTCCCCCAGGGGATGCAGCGAGAAGCATTAGCCCCACTGCAAGTAAGGGTGGTAAAGCCAAAACTTTACAAATAATAAAAGCAATACTCACTAAGACAACCAACTGACAAAACAATGCAATTAATACTGCTTTTGGATGTTTGGTGACTCGAGCAAAGTCTTTTGGAGTAAGTTCAAGCCCAAGTCCAACCATAATAATGGCAAGTGCGAGGGGAAGTAATATGGTAATAATCCCTGAATCCATATTTTTGTCCTTAATTGTATGAAGTTATATAAATTGTTTTGTTATTGTTTGAATATATGTGTTTTTTTTAAACATGCAAATGAATATTGCATGTAATTTATGAAATAGTGGTGATAAGACATATTTGTAAAAGAATAACTTAAAGAAGAGTTGAATTTTGTTTTACTTATTTTTATTGAATTTAGATGAATGATTTTAGTGAAGAGAGTGTTTATCATTTTTATAGAATTGTACTTTATCTCTTGACTCATTAAAGGCATATAAAAGTGCTTATTCAGTTATAACCACTTTTATATGTACTTATTTACTATTCAGCTAAGATGATTACTTAGGCATAGGTGGTGTGAATTGTAACTTGCCATTGGCATTGGGTTGGCATGAGCCATTAAATGTGACGCCTTTATAGCTATAAGACACCCATTCACCTTCTTTTTTCTTACTACATGCTTTTAGTTCCAATTGAGTTTCAATATTTTGTGGTTCAGCTTTTTTTGCCTTGGTTTTGTGTTCTGCTGCGTTAGCAACTCCAATACTCAACAAACAGATAAGTGAAGTTGAAAACGTCTTTAGCATGATATTTTTCATTTCAGAGTCCTTTTATTGATTAATTATTACTTTGATAAGAGATACATTTTTGAGTCTAAGCACTAACAGCTTAAAACTTAATCTATTTTTATCATGTATTTCTAACTATATATGTCACACAGTGTATGAAGTTGTGAATTTTATGTAGACAGTTTTGAAAAAATAGCATAAGGCATCTAATTTTTTTGCTATAATATGCAGTCATTTTTTTTAGTATCTTTGAGCTATGCATTATCCTAAAGTTTACGATGTCATTGTTATCGGTGGCGGTCACGCAGGTACGGAAGCAGCACTTGCTGCGGCGCGTATGGGTCGACAGACTTTACTTCTGACTCATAACATTGAGACTTTAGGGCAGATGAGCTGTAACCCTGCGATTGGTGGTATTGGTAAATCTCACCTTGTTCGTGAAATTGATGCTCTTGGTGGTGCAATGGCTTTGGCTGCCGATAAAGGTGGTATCCAATTCCGTATTCTAAATTCACGTAAAGGCGCAGCTGTTCGTGCAACTCGTGCGCAAGCTGACCGTATCCTTTATAAAGCAGCCATTCGTGAAACTTTAGAAAATCAAGCCAATTTAGATATTTTCCAACAGGCTGCGGATGATTTAATTCTTGAAGGTGATACTGTAAAAGGTGTCGTGACACAGATGGGGATTCGTTTTGAAGCGAAAACCGTGGTGTTAACTTCAGGAACATTCTTAGGTGGTATTATCCACGTTGGGTTGAATCAGTCTTCTGGCGGTCGTGCGGGTGATCCACCTTCAATTTCATTGGCGGCTCGTTTACGTGAATTGAATTTACCTGTTGGTCGATTAAAAACAGGTACACCGCCACGTATTGATGCACGTTCAGTTGATTTTTCAGTGATGACACCACAACCGGGTGATTTCCCATCGCCAACCATGTCATTTATGGGCGATGCTTCAATGCATCCTGAGCAAGTGAATTGCTACATTACACATACCAATGAACGCACTCACGACATTATTCGTGGTGGTTTAGATCGTTCGCCAATGTATACAGGTGTGATTGAAGGTGTCGGTCCACGTTATTGCCCATCGATTGAAGATAAGATTCATCGATTTGCAGATAAAAATTCACATCAAATTTTTCTTGAGCCTGAAGGCTTAACCACGCATGAATTGTATCCAAATGGTATTTCAACTTCTTTACCCTTTGATGTTCAGTTTGAATTGGTTCGCTCAATGAAAGGGATGGAGAATGCACATATTCTTCGTCCGGGTTATGCTATTGAATATGATTATTTCAATCCACAAGCTTTGAAATTCTCTTTGGAAACCAAAGCCATTAATAACTTGTACTTTGCAGGTCAAATTAACGGTACAACAGGTTATGAAGAAGCGGGCGCTCAAGGTTTACTTGCGGGTCTAAATGCTGCTCGTCGTGCGTGGGATCAGGAACAATGGACACCAAAACGTGATGAAGCGTATATGGGGGTATTGGTTGATGATCTCATCACTTTAGGTACGAAAGAACCGTACCGTATGTTTACCTCGCGTGCAGAATATCGTTTGATGTTACGTGAAGACAATGCCGATCAACGTTTAACGGCTATTGGTCGTGAAATGGGCTTGGTTGATGATGAGCGTTGGGCATCTTACTGCGAAAAAATGGAAGCTGTTGAGAAAGAAACCAGTCGTTTGCAACATTTATGGGCTGCGCCAAACAATCCAATGGGTAAAAAATTCGTTGAGATGACAGGTGCAGATCTTTCTAAAGAATGTTCTGCGATTGATTTGTTAAAACGTCCCAATATTAATTTTGCACAAATTGCTGAATTGACAGATTCAGAGGTTACGCCTTTTGTGGGTGAACAAATTGAAATTGCGGTGAAGTATGCAGGCTATATCAATCGTCAGCATGAAGATGTTGCACAGATGAAGCGCCTTGAAGATACTAAAATTCCTGCCGATTTTGATTATGACATCGTGTCAGGTTTATCGCGTGAAATTACTTTGAAGCTGAAAGATGTACTGCCAGAAACTTTGGCGCAAGCAAGCCGCATTCCGGGGGTGACACCAGCAGCAGTTCAATTGGTGATGATTACAATTCGTAAAAATGCCCAAGTGAAAAAATCAGCTTAATTTTTAAAGTTGTAAAAAACCCGCTGAGTGCGGGTTTTTTTATGGGCCTACCATACCATTGAGATACAAATCAGGATAACCATCATTACTTAGTTTAAATTGATTGAAATCCACTGTTAAATTGATTGGATTGTATGAAATTTTTTGGAGATTAGTCTTACTTTCACTATTCCAAATACTAAGAGGGTAAATTGACATAGAAGGTGTGTACCAGACCTCTTTAACATTATCATTTATAGTTATTATATACAGAAGATTTTCATGGATAGATTTGGAAGTCGCGAATCCTTGGATATTATGATTCGTAAATGAGAAGAATTTAAAATTAGGATGTGTCATTGGAATATCTTGATTCTGGTCAGAAATTCTATATGTCGCATTATATAGACCTGAGGTTGGTATCTTAACAATAGTTGGATTTTTTTGGAGTTGCCCCAAAATTGAACCAGATAAAATCAAAGTATTTTTATCATAATTATAAATTTTAGCTTGGTTGAAAATAACTTTACTATTTCCTGTTTTATGATCTATTTCTAAAGAAATATTGTCACAACTCGGCTCTTGTTCATCGCCACAAGAAAATACATCAGATAATTCTGGGATTTTAGTCTCTATCCATAATTGCATTTTTGAAGGCTTATTTTTTAAAGCATCAAAATAAACGATAAGAGAATAGTCATGATCCGTTTTAAAATTATAGGTGAGTTGATAGTTTTGTGACACGTTATCATTATTAAGATCAATTAATTGAGTGTAGCTATAGATGGGTTGAGTGTCATCTGTACTTGTAGTTTCCACTTTTAATGATTTTGGTTGTGAATTTTCCTCAGTTATTTGTATAAGTGAAGCTATCGCATTGACTCTAGGTGGTGTTTCTTTCGCAGAATCGGAATGATCATCCCCGCAAGCAGTCAGTAATATTGGAATAAAAATTAGAGGAGATAATATTTTAAGCATATGATTGCCATTGTTAGATTTTTAATATTGATTAACAATACATGAGTTTAAACTTAGATACATTAAAAAAAGGATAAAGTTGTTTGAATATATATATATATTGTCTTTATGGCACTATAGTGTAATCAGAATCAATAGATTTTCAAAAATGACAAAACAAGACAGAATTAAAGGCGCTATTTACGGCTTACTTATCGGTGATGCAGTTGGTGTACCTTAGGAGTTTAACTTCCAGAGCAACTTCCTGAATATGCTCAATCTCATGTTACACATGCACATTTACGTGCCAAAATTTGCTGTGCACTTTATTGCTTATGAGCACGATATATTTTAAAAGATATGGAAATTAATAGTGTGTGGGATAAAGCGGTTTCGATTTTACGATAAATTTTTCAAAATAAAGATGCTGAATTGGAACAGTTAGAGGAATACATTCGACCTGATGAACTCGATAATGTTACAGGAAGTGGTTACGTCGTTGATTGTTTAAAATCAGCAAGATATACCTTACAGCAAAATAATTACCAAGATGTGATTAAAACAGCAATATCATTAGGTCGTGATACGGATACAATAGCATGTGTCGCAGGTGGTATCGCAGGATTATATTATGGTTTCGAAGCCATTCCTGAAAAATGGATTGAACAGTTAAAAGGAAATGGTTGATCCTTTGATTAAGCAGTTATTTACTCGTCATTAAATAGTGTTGAGTTTAAGTTAGGGAATTATAAATAAGAAAATTGCAAAATTTTTCTGTAGATAGAATTTAAGTATACTACCATAAAAAATAACTTTCTTAAAAAATAAGAGATTGATAAAAATAGATAATATTCTTATATATTCGAATTTTTTATGTGGAAATTAGTTTGTAGAGATTATTTTATCAGTGCTTTTTTATTTTTAAAATATAGAATCCCGACTATTGTCGTGCTATTTCCTTAAACAGATTAAATCCACAATACATTTGCAAATTAAATCAATGTTTACGGTTTGCATTTTATTGATGGAGATCAATCATGGCACATACAGACACTGGAAAATTACAGAAATTCTTAACCGTATTTTTGTGCTTCTGGGTTGCCTTTTTTGAAGGTTTTGACCTTCAAGCACCAGGCATCGCAGCAAAAGGAATCGCAGCGACATTTGACTTAGATCAAGTACAAATGGGGTATGTGTTTAGTTTAGGCGTCTTTGGTATGCTTTTTGGAGCATTCTTTGGTGGGCGTATTGCTGATTATTTAGGGCAAAAAAAAGTATTAATCCTTTCCATTGCAATATTTGGCGTGTTTTTTAGCTTATCTGCAATCGCACCTAATATTGAAATTATTTACATCTCGCGCTTTCTGACAGGTCTTGGTTTAGGTGCTGCAATGCCCACCATGATTTCAGTGGTAGGAGATGAAGCAACAGAAGCCAATCGCGGTAAGTTAAATAGCTTGATGTATTGTGGATTACCTGTTGGTGCAATATTCGTGGCAGGATTGGGCATTTACTTTCCAAACATCCAGTGGCAAACCTTATTTCTGATTGGTGGATTAACGCCGTTAGTGCTTATTCCATTCATGATATTCATCTTAAAAGATAAGAAAAAAGAACAAATAGAATTAGGCGATCAAGCTGTTCCTGTGATGACAGAAATTTTATTTAAAGAACAGCGTTATAAACAAACATTACCACTCTGGGTAAGTTTCTTTTTTACCTTAATGGTGAACTATATTTTAATTAGTTGGTTACCAAATCTATTAATGGAACAAGGTTTAGAAAAAAGCCAAGCATTTACGGTAATGTTAGTTTTCCAAATCGGTGCAGTTATAGGAACTTTGGCTTTAGGGTATTTACTCGATCGCTTAAAGCTTTGGCAGATGGCAATCATTATTTATACAGGTTTATTTATTGCAGTTTGCATTCTATTTACAACCAAATCGATTCCATTACTGATTTTTGCAGGTGTAATCGGTGGGATTTTCTCTACTGGTGGGCAATCGATTCTTTACGGTATTTCACCAATCTTCTATTCACAAGCAGGCAAAGTTACTGGTGTTGGAAGTGCTATTTCTTTAGGTCGCTTAGGTGCGATGACTGGACCATTATTAACAGGTAAAATTTTAGCTTTGGGTCTAGGAACGACAGGAATTCTTATCGCAAGTGCCCCAGGAATTGTGATTTCAGCAATTGCAGTAACAGCATTATCGCGTTATAAGGCATCAAAGAAAGAGTCATAAAGCCAGTAGTAGAAGTATAAAAAGTAGCTTTTATTGAGGCTAATTTTTTATTTTTAAGATAAAATTATTCAAAAATATATTTAGTAAAAATAAAGAAAAGTGCTGCTCATTTAATTATTTCTCAGTAAGGGAAATCATGGTTATAGTCAATTTACTTTCAAAAAGAGGTGGAATACTATGACATTTAAATCGATTCGTTATAACGCAGGTGAGCTAGCATGCTGTGCCATGTAACTTATTTACTCAATATTCATGTTGTATTTTTGGGGACGGTACAACATGAATTCACTTTATTTAGCGATAATAATAGACATCTTTATAAATATTAATCATTTTTTTTATTTTTCCTTTTAGGAGAATGAAAAGGCTTTATGTCAGAAGTCTAAATATTTAGAAAAATAATCAAAATTTAGAGAGCTATTTAGCTCTCTTTTTTTATTCTATTTCATGCACAGCATTAAATACTTCAATCGGTTCAATTCGAACAATTTTTTTACCAAAGCTTCTTAGCCACCAGACCAATTGAGAGGTAAAAGGCACCATAGCACTTACTTGGAATAGTTCATTATTCAGTTGTTGAATTTTTTGATCTTTACTGAGTTGGCTTTCGGTAAAATGTTGCGCATCATCTTCGTTCATCACCAATTTTAGCTCAATCGTTTCAGTCGGCTTTGAAAAATCAACACGAAAACCAAGTGCGCCTGAATCAATATATGCATCAATATCAAAATTGACAGGATGTAAAGCGCGTGTATCCAAAACAGTCGCCGACTTAAAACGATGTAATGCAAACGTTTGAACTTCAGACTTATCAAAACGAGTGCAAATTAAATAAATGATTGCACCTTTTTGAACCAAACCGAGTGGATTTAAGGTATATGTTTTTTCTTCACCTAAATGACCACGTGCCCGATAAATACATTCAATTTGTTTATCTTGTAATAAACCTTCGTAGATTGCTTGTTGAGCTTGTTTTTCAACAACAGGTGGAATAACAGGCTGATTTGCAGGAACAATACGTACCCGATTAATCCATTGACGTACATTATTTTGAGTTGAAAGGCTACGCCGAGCTAAGTCAAACCATGGGTTCATTTCATCAATTAAGCTAGGCGGAAGCAAATGTTTTAAATGCTCTTCAACCATCATGAATGTGACAGCCTGAGAACTGGTCATATGCGGTAAGCTCTGAATTGGCGCATCAGAACGCCAACGCCAACCTTGAGGTACTGTTTTATTACTTTCAATTGGGAAACGTTGAGAAATTTGATTGAGATCACGCTGAATCGTTCTTAGACTAATTTCTATGCCTTCACGTTCTAAAGTTTCTTGTAATTCACGTGTGCCCATCCACTTTCCAGTAGAAAGGCGAGACAGAATCTGCCATTGGCGATAGAGACTATTGGAGGTTTCTTTTTCTTGTGAGGACATAATTTAAATAAAATCAAGTAGGTTGTAATATGTGGCGGAAGCCAGTTCACACAATAAAAAATATAGCATCAATGCGCAAGGGTAATTGCGTAAATCTCTCATTATATTTTCCGTTATAGCAAATGATCGTTTCAGGATTAAACCTCTCTTCAATCCATTTCATCATTTGGCATTATTATTGCTTTGTAATGTATGCAGTTCAATAGATCGATAACAAAAGAAGAGGTTTGTATGCTTAAAGATATAAATACAAATTTAGAGAGCGGGCACCCTTTATTGTCAATGGATAGCCTTGTAATTGAAGAACCTGAAGTAAACGCTCCTCAAATGCATTCAACCACCATAGAAAAGAATTCAATCCACTTGTTTGAACAATTTAAATCGCAATTTTTTAATGAGTTGGTTGATGATCAGGCTTTACCGAAAGAGACGACAGAAAAAATTGAGTTTTGGTTAGCACAGCATAGTTTAGAGGAATTACATCAATTAAATGGACATGCCAAAAAACATTTCTTATATGAGGGGATTACCTTTGCTGTATATGGTGAGTCCTCTGGAATAGAGCGAACCATTCCTTTTGATCTTATCCCACGAGTAATTGCGAAACAGCAATGGAATAAAGTTGCAGCAGGCTGTACGCAACGAATTAAAGCTTTAAATCTATTTTTACATGATATTTATCATGGGAAAAATATTTTAAATGATCAAGTGATTCCTGAGTTGCATGTCCTGACGCATGATGCATATCAACCCCATATGATTAAGCATCAGTTAAATGGAGGTATCTATAGCCAAATTAGTGGCATTGATATTGTTCGTGATCGTACAGGTGAGTTTTATGTATTAGAAGATAATCTGAGAACTCCATCTGGTGTCTCTTATATGCTTGAAAGTAGAAAAATGAGTAAGCAGTTGATGCCAGATTTATGCCGAAATCATGTGCAAAATATTGAGCACTACCCACAGCTTTTACGTGAAATATTGGCTGAAAATGCTTATGTAAATAGCCCTTTTATAGTGGTGCTTACACCTGGGCGTTACAACAGTGCATATTATGAACATGCTTTTCTTGCAAGGGAAATGGATGTGCCTTTAGTGACATCACGTGACCTTTTTGTAGAAAACAACAGGGTTTATGTCAAAACAGTCCGAGGACGTCAGCAAGTTGATGTAATTTATAGAAGATTAGATGACGCCTTTATTGATCCACTGGCATTCAAACCAGACAGTACTTTGGGTGTGGCAGGATTAATGTCAGCTTATCTACAACATAATGTTGTGATTGCGAATGCACCAGGTACAGGGGTTGCTGATGATAAATCAATTTATCCTTATGTCGATAAAATGATTGAATATTATCTAGGTGAGCAAGCAATTTTAAAGAATGTTCCAACATATCAATGTCGTGATTGCGATGATTTAGATTATGTTTTGGAAAATTTAGAAAGTTTGGTGGTGAAAGAAGCACAGGGTTCGGGTGGTTATGGCATGTTAATTGGCCCTCAAGCAACTGAGCAACAAGTTGAAAGTTTTAGAGAGAAACTAATCACAACACCACATGCTTATATTGCCCAACCGACTTTAGATTTATCCGTTGTACCCACGTTGTCTGATTGTGGAATTGCTGAACGTCATATTGATTTAAGACCGTTTGTTTTATGTTCGCCGTATAGAACTGAAATTGTACCAGGAGGTTTGACTCGAGTTGCAATGCAACAGGGTTCATTAGTTGTAAATTCTTCACAAGGTGGAGGAATTAAAGATACATGGGTCGTCGATCACTTGCATGTTTAAATCCAAACAAAAGGGGAAGAAAATGATTTTATTAAGTTCAAATGCACAACATGTTTTTTGGTTAGGTCGTTATTTAACGCGTATTCAATATCTATGTAATCAATTTCCATTTAAAAGTAATGAAAATGCATTGCAGTATGCGCATGCATTTTGTCTGCCTGCTTTTGATGCAGATTCTTTAAATGAATTGATTCTAGATCAAGTACAGCCATCATCTTTTCATCGACAATTTCAAAATGCAAAAAATAATATTCATGATTTACGCGGTATTTTATCAGCTAAATCCTTTGCTGAATTAAATCAATTACTGTCTCAAGCGGAACAAAATCCTGCACTTATTTGTGATGTTGCTGGTGAATGCAATGATGTGCTAGAGGCAGAAGAGGAAACCACTGTATTTTTATTTTTTAGTTTAGGGCAAAAATTAGAAGAGTTAGATCGCCAAATTCGCTTAAAGCAAGATAGGCAGAAAACATTGATTGATATTCATCATTTAATGGGTGCATTGCATGAACTTGGTTGGGACAGTCTTGCTGAGGTCTGGGAAAAGCTCAAACAAAGTCCAGATAGTATGAATTTTTATCATTTCAGCGACCATATGCAGTTACTTTTTGAGGTGGATACATTATGAAGCTCATGATTAACCACCAAACCCATTATCAATATACTGAATTGGCCTCACAAAGTATTCAATATATAAAAATGAGCCCTCAAACCAATATTCATCAGCAGGTACATTCATGGGATGTGAGTGTGCCGGGGCAAAAACAAGTGACCAAAGATGTTTTTGATAACCTTTGGATTACCAGTACGCAAAACTTTGATTATCAAAATTTAATGATTATGGCACAAGGGGTTGTTGAAATTGATACTTCAAATCAGTTGGGTATAGAGGGAGGCTTGTCCCCGATTCAGTTTTTACAACCGACACCAACGACATACTGTAATTTAGAAATGTTGGAATTTGCTCAGAAATATGTGACTCAAATTTCAAAAGAAAAGCTGATTAATTTGGCAGAAGCCTTACTGGTTCACATGCCTTATATCTCATTGAGTACATCGGTAAGTCATACCGCTATTGAATCATTTGAAGCAAAACAAGGGGTCTGTCAGGATCATAGTCATGTGTTTATAGCGATGTGCAAGGCACTTGGGATACCTGCGCGTTATGTTTCAGGTTATTTATTTGTTCCAAACACATCACATTTAGCAAGTCATGCATGGGCTGAAGTTTTTATTGATCAGGCATGGCATTGTTTTGATATTAGTAATCAGTTATTTCAACCCAGTTCACATATTTATGTGGCGATTGGTCGTGATTACTGGGATGTTGCACCTGTTCGTGGCATGCGAGCGAAAGGAGGATTGGAATCAATGTATTCTATTGTTCAGGTTCTGGCTTGTTAAAAAGCGAACATGTTTATACAATATTGTCAGAATATAAACATAAAAATGAAAGATGAAAAGGCAATATTATGACCTATTGTTGTGCGCTGAGATTAAAAGAAGGTTTGGTTTTTATTAGTGATACACGTACAAATGCGGGAGTGGATCATATTTCAGTATTCCGTAAATTGTACACTTTTGGTCGTGAAGATGAGCGTTTCATCTGTATCCAAACCTCTGGAAATCTAGCAACCACGCAAGCGGTGATTGGGCATTTAGAAAATCATTTAGCACTCAAACAAGAACCCAATTTATATAGTGTAAATACTATGTTTGAAGTAGCAGGTTTGGTTGGGCAAACCTTAAGAAAAGTGATTGCAGATGTCACGGAAGATACTCAAGAACAAAGTAATTATTTCTGTAGTTTATTGGTGGGTGGTCAAATCAAGGGTGAGGAGATGCAGCTTTATAATATTTATCCTCAGGGGAATTTTATTTCTGCAAGCAGTGATACGCCGTATTTCCAGATTG
This sequence comes from Acinetobacter sp. ANC 3832, assembly GCF_002135415.1. Classification (GTDB taxonomy): domain Bacteria; phylum Pseudomonadota; class Gammaproteobacteria; order Pseudomonadales; family Moraxellaceae; genus Acinetobacter. Next base: position 206,254 of record NZ_NEGJ01000006.1, on the reverse strand, counting down.
GTGAAAGCAAATATGGTAAGCCAATTTTAGATCGAGCCTTAAGTTATGAAATGCCCCTTGACGAAGCCTTACGGTGTAGTTTGATCTCTTTTGATTCAACATTACGCTCTAATGTTTCGGTGGGGATGCCTTTAGATAGCATGATTTATGCAAAAGACTCATTTAAAAAACCGCAAGGGAAACGAATCAATGAAGATGAGCCTTATTTTCAACATATCAGTAAACAATGGTCTGAAACTTTAAGGCGAGGATTGCAAGACTTGCCAAAGCCTACCTCTGATTATTTTGAATAGTGATTAAGCAAATTTTATTGATATTCATCAACTCTTTATGTTTCTTCTATAAGCGGAAATTAGCCTGTTTTATACAAGATATTTATGATGATAAAGTACTAAAAATAAATTTTTAATGTTGTTATGCTTCTGAATTTACTTTATAAAATTAGAATAATAAATTTATCGAGCACCTAGAGGCTCGCTTATTGTTAGATGACTCAATTGTTAATGATGTTTAAGCGAGAATGAATAGGCTATAAATAGAGGCATACAATTTATTATTCTTAATCTTTTTGAAAAATGATTCTTGTAGATAAAATTTAAACACATTGAATATTAAAAGTAAATTCAGCAGGGGAAGGCATGTTTCAGCTTTGTTATTCAAGTAAAACCACATCTTTAGATCATACAATATTGAATGATCTGAGAGATATTTTGGGTGAAGCGCGCGATTTTAATGTCAGACATAATATTCATGGTGTGTTGTATTTTTCGGATGAATATTTTTTTCAATGTTTGGAAGGAGATGAAGCGATTATAGAAGCCTTATTTCAGAATATCCAAAAAGATCGACGCCACCAAGAAGTGAAATTATATAAAACTAAAAAAATTGAAACAGCTCATTTTAATCAATGGTCAATGAAATATGTAAATCGTAAAAGCCATTTACACCATTATTTTAAACAAAAGGGTTTGGATGGACTTTCACTGATTAAACTGACAGATGACGAGTTGCCTCATTTATTAAAGTTACTTTATGAAATAGATCAAGATTCTCTATAAAATAAAAAATCCAAGTCATAGCTTGGATTTTTTATTTTTAAATTGGATTATTTACGACTGGGTCTATTACTTAAGCGACAAAGTAATTCGTAGCCAATGGTGCCATTGGCTTCAGCAACATCATCGACTAAGCGTTGTTTGCCCCAAAGCTCAACTTCAGTTCCTAAGGTTATCTCTAAATCAGTCACATCAATCGCAATCATATCCATCGCAACACGACCAATCACACATCTTTTCTGACCATGAATCACAACATAGTTTTGTTGAATAAAAGCACGTGGATAGCCATCACCATAACCAATTGAAACAATGGCAATATTCATTATTTTATCTGCAATGAATGTAGAACCATAACCCACGGATTCACCTGCTTGAATGGTATTCAAAGCAATAACCTCAGCAGTAAATGTCATGACTGGGCGAATATCTAAATCATGTGCAGACAGGTCTGCAAAAGGCGAAGCGCCGTACAGCATAATTCCAGGGCGGACAAAATCAAAATTGAGTTCAGGCCATTTAAAAATTGCTGCTGAATTACAGCATGAAGCTAAAATAGGTGAGCAAGCTTGTTTGACTTGTAGAAATTGATTTTTCTGTTGTTCATTTAATGGGTGATTTTCTGTATCAGCATTGGCAAAATGCATTGCGAGGACACAGTCAAAACCTTCAGCTTTCAGTAAATGAATGACATCAATAATTTCTGCAAATTTGAAACCTAAACGGTTCATGCCGCTATTAAGTTTGACCCAAACTTTTAAATTTTTTGCTAAATATAATTCTTTATGTGCAAGTAACCATTTAATTTGTGGTTGGTGATGCACAATCACTTCAAGATTATTATTAATCACCACATTCATTTCATCTTCGGAAAAAACCCCTTCAATGAGTGTAATCGGTTGAGCATAGCCTAATGCTCGAATTTCTAAGGCTTCTTCTAAGCAGGCGACACCAAAGGCATCCGTAGAACTTAAGGCTGCCAGACAGTCTTTGATTCCGTGTCCGTAAGCATTGGCTTTGACCATACTGACGACTTTTGCAGTTGGTGCAAGTTGTTTAACACGGTTTAAATTATATTGCAGTGCTTCTCTGTCAATATGAACTGTAGCTTGGCGCACCCTGATGGACTCCTTTGAAGGAATAAATTCTAAATAATGTCATTTATTGGTTATACACGATATTTTAAGGCAATAAAATTGAGTCTAAACCCTTGTTCAGCCTTAATATATAGGTGGGTATTGTATGCCTATCATTTATAAATAAACATCAACATTTATGTTTTTAATCATTTACCTGTTTTGCATCGGTAAATTTTTTGGTTATTGGAATATTCAGAAAATTTAAAGTATGCAACGTATTTAGAAGAAAACTAAAAATTAGAATATAGACATAGTCACTTTGTGCTCAATACAATTTGTATAACATTGAATCTTTATTTTTATCACTATTTCGTAATAGGATGAAATTAAGGGTGTCTAGCAAAATAAAGTTCAACGTTTGGAGGTTATATGGGTACATGGTCGCACGAACCATTTGGTAATGATCAAGCTTGTGATTGGGCTGCTGAATTAAAAGAAAGTTCAGGTTTTAGTGCAATTGAAGAAGCATTTGATCAGGTGATCGCTGGAAAAGATGAAGATTTTATTGATGCCGATGTTGGATGTATTGCACATGCAGCAGCAGAAGTACTTGTGCAAATTTTAGGACAGAGTACAGAAGATCTAGAGTTTTTAGGTGGTGTAAATCAATGGATTGCTAAACTATCAGAAAAGCCATCTGCTACACTCATTCAGAAAGGCGTACTTGCTTTAGATTTATTAACTCAAGAAAATTCAGAACTAGATGAGTTGTGGTTAGATTCAGACGATCATGTAGAATGGATTGCAAACTTAGATACATTAAAAGAAATACTACAATCTAAATTATGATTGTTTTTCTCTTGTGCAAATATAAAACGGACATATAAATGTCCGTTTTATATTTTTAAAATCACTTAAAAATTATTCATCATCTTGATATTGAGCATAATATTCAGGGGATAAGTTACTGAAACGAGTATATTGACCTTCAAAGGCAAGGCGTACACTACCAATTGGCCCATTACGCTGTTTACCAATAATAATTTCAGCGGTACCTGCTTCTTTAGACTCTTTGTTATAGACTTCATCGCGATAAATAAACATGATTAAATCGGCATCCTGCTCAATTGCACCCGATTCACGCAGATCTGACATCACAGGACGTTTATTTGGGCGATTCTCAAGAGAACGGTTGAGCTGAGAGAGTGCAATTACTGGGCATTTCATTTCTTTTGCTAAAGCTTTTAAGCTTCTTGAAATTTCACCAATTTCACCCACACGGTTATCACCCATGCCAGGAACTTTCATTAACTGAAGATAATCGACCATAATACAACCCAATTTACCACCATGTTGTTTGGCAATACGTCGCGCACGCGCACGTAACTCGGTTGGTGGAAGGGCAGATGAGTCATCAATATACAAATGTTTTTCTTGAAGCTGCAAAATGGTTCCTGTGACTTTAGACCATTCGTCACCATCCAATTTACCTGAACGTAAATGACCTTGATGGACTTTTCCGTATGCAGAAATTAGACGCATGGCAATAGAATCTGCGGGCATCTCCATCGAGAATACTAAAGCAGGTAAATCACAGTTAAATAAAACACTTTCTACAAGGTTCATGGCAAAAGTTGTTTTACCCATAGATGGACGTGCAGCAACAATAATCATGTCGCCTGCTTGCATTCCAGATGTTTTATTGTCTAATTCTAAGAAGCCAGTGGTTAAACCAGTAATGTTACCTTCCATTTGAGAAAGTTCATTTAACTTATCAAATACATCTGCGACGACAGAAGAAATGGCTTTAGGGCCTTGTGCTTTAGCATTGTTATTATGTTGTTCTGCTATCGAGAAAATATTGGTTTCAGCCAAATCTAGAATATCACTAACTTCACGACCTTTAGTGTCATAAGCATTTTGTAGAATTTCATTGCCAACTTTAATCATACTTCTTAAAGTGGCAAATTCTTTAATTTTAGTGGCATAGGTTTCTAAATTATAAAAACTAGATGGAGAATCTGCCATCAATTGCATTAAATATTCTTCGCCACCAACAGCATCTAATAAGTTTTGTTTAATCAGCCAATCGTTGACCAATACTGCATCATAAGGCGAGTTTTCTTGTGCAAGTTTTTCAATGGCACGGTAAATATATTTATGGCGTGTCGCATAAAAATCATTTTCTTGCAAAGTATCATTAACTTGCTCAAACGACTCAGCTACAGTCATTAATGCAGCAAGCACAGCCTGTTCAATCGCCAAATTATGTGGCGGTGTACGAAATTCTTTGAGCTGTGCAGAGTCAGTTGATTTTGCATCAGTTTTAAAGGTATTTGTAGAAGCAGTGGCAGTTGCCTGAGACATATAAAACCTTGATTTTTAATTAAACAATAAGAAGTAAATCAGTTATGACTCATCTTAATTCAAAAGTCATAAAGTATCTAATAGAGAAATAGCAGATAAGTAACAAAGATCTATCTTGTCATAATAATGGGGGCTAAAGCTAAATTTTAAAGATAAAAAAAGAGCATGCAAAAGCATGCTCTTTTTTAGGCAAGAAGTTACTCAGATACGATAGTAACGAGAACTTCAGCAGTAACATCATGGTGCAATTGGATTGCGATGTTAAATTCGCCAGTGTGACGAAGTGCACCGTTCGGTAAACGAACTTCAGCACGGTCAACAGTAAGACCAGCATTTGTCAACGCGTCAGCGATATCACGAGTACCGATAGAACCGAATAATTTACCTTCGTCACCAGCTTTCGCAGTGATTACGATATTTACTTCGTTCAATTGGTCAGCACGTGCTTGAGCAGAAGCTAAAATATCAGCTTCTTGTTTCTCAAGATCAGCACGACGAGCTTCAAAAGCAGCAGTGTTTGACTCAGTCGCAGCAACTGCTTTACCTTGAGGGATAAGGAAGTTACGGCCGTAACCAGCTTTAACTGAAACTTTATCGCCTAATTTACCAAGGTTCTTAATGCGTTGTAATAAAATAATATCCACAGCTCAACCTCACTTATGATTGTCAGTGTAAGGGATCAAAGACAAGTAGCGAGCTTGTTTAATAGCAAGCGCTAATTGACGTTGGTAACGAGCTTTAGTACCTGTAATACGGCTAGGAACAATCTTGCCATTTTCAGTGATGTACTGTTTTAAAGTATCGATATCTTTGTAGTCGATGTACGTAACTTTCTCTGCTGTAAAGCGGCAGAACTTGCGACGACGGTAAAAACGTGCCATTGATTGTTCTCCTTATGCTTCAGCAGAATCTTGAGCTTGTTGTGCTTCTTCACGTTGAGCTTTACGCGCACGTTTTTCTTCAGCACTCTTAGCAAGTAAAGACTCTTCAGTGATAGCGTTTTCACGACGGATAATCACATTACGAAGGATTGCGTCGTTATAACGGAACAATTCTTCTAATTCATTAAGCGTAGTTTGACCACATTCAACATTCATTAAAATGTAGTGCGCTTTATGGATTTTGTTAATTGGGTAAGCCAATTGGCGACGGCCCCAATCTTCAAGACGGTGAATTTGACCTTCAGCATCTTTGATGTGAGAAATGTAGCGTTCTACCATTCCCACAACTTGATCGCTTTGGTCTGGGTGTACCAGAATTACGATTTCGTAGTGACGCATTGTCAGCTCCTTACGGTTTATACAGCCTCAAACTTTTTAAATAAAATTTGAAGCAAGGAGTCACAACCAAACATATATTTGATTGAGCCGCAAAAATTGCGAGCGCTTATTATAGGAAAATTTCGACCTAAACACAATTTAATATTTAACTATTTATTATACAGTCACTTTTATTCGAAATTATCGTAAAAATTGGAAGCTGATATTTTACACAATAAAAACTGACATTTGAAATGTGAATCTTTAGATTCTAAACAAATAAAAAAGAGCAATGATGATGAAAAACTATAGTACAGAAAAATTTGAAACGATCGAATCTTATATCGAAAACCCTACTGCTGATTTTTATAATGATGTCTTTGATGGTCGTTATGACATTGTTATGGTGGTAGATTGGCGTGAAGAGGATGAAGAAATTATCAATTATTGTGAAAATATTTTAGAAACTGGACATTTATTTGCAGAACTTGAAGACACTGATAATAAACAGGGTTTTAGCATTACAATTCAGTATGGTGAAAAATCTTTATTGATTCCATATTTAGGCGAAGGCTCTGATCGTGATACGACATTATTGTCACTAAATGAAATATTACAGCCTGACTATGAAATTCGTTTTTGTAAGATCTCGTATAGAAGTGATACTTTACAATTAATCCCTTTACCTAAAATGCTGTGGCATCGTTTGGACATGAGATATGCTGCGAAAATGGATGAATTGTTTGGTCGTTTTGAAAAGGATTCCGAATTTTTTGGAAAATGATTGAAGATCAATATTAGTGCCTCAATAAAAATACCACATAACCTTTAAAGTTTGAGTCGGAATCCAGCTTCAAGTTTGAATTCCATTCCCCATGTTGCACCAATCCAATTTTATAAGGGAGTTTCATTGCTGAAACTTTCTTTAAATAGGTTTGATAGTTTGCAATGGTGGTTGAGCCTTGATAGGTTTGTATTACAAGCTCACTAATATTTTCTCTAAAAAGCCTAAGCGTTTCAATATCCTGAATATTGGTCCAATCCATTAACCCTGTAATACTTAATTGGTATTTCTGAGGAAGTTGCTTGCGAATTTTTTCAAGAAAAAGGGCGTAGTCTTTTAAATTTTTAGTTCGCGCATCGAAGTCAATTTGTATACCTTGAATTTGATTTCCAGAGTTTTCCCACTGCTTTATTCTTTGTAAAATTTGCTTTAATTCATCATCATTCCAGTTTAAATGATGGTTGCGAAAGACTAACCAAACTTTCTGATGCGGGATTTGCAGTAGAGTAATGCCTTGAGGAATAAAAACGGATTGCTTCGTTTGTTTTGAGACGCGGATTTCACCCTGCAAAATATACAGTTCTTTGGCTTTGGATAAATAAGGGGCAGTTGTAATATTGCCCCAAATCCAAAAGCTAGAATAGTCATTTGCATCAACAGTGGTATTGCTATTTTTTTGATTTAAAACTGCAGATTGACTTGGCTGAGATGCTTGTAAATTCAAACATAAACAGAACACGAAAAAAAGTGCATAAATCTGTTTTAGCATCATTATTTATCCTAACCGCTATTGTAAATTATTTAATAATATTCAGCATCTTGCATAAGAATTTATAAAATTTTACCTTTCATCTTTAAAATATATGAGTAGGAGATATGCAAGATACTTGTGATTTACCAATAATACTTTAAAGACTTTGCCCAATTGGTATTTGGGTAATCCTGCTTAATTTGATCAAACCATTGTTTACGCACAGATTTAGAAACGTCTTTATCACTGCAGTCATTATTGCCACTGGGTGAATAACACATGATGGCACGATAAAGTGCATAGGCTTGGATTTCACCTTTTGGACCATTTTTAATTATGTTTTTATAGACTTGACCACGCGTAAATACTGTACCTTTAAATCCAGAATGATCGACGTCGCCACTCCAGTTGTTTGAATAATAGGCTTTTGGTGCGCGAATATATTCACCCATACAAATATTGAATAAAGGGTCTTTAGGTGATTTTTCTAATTGCTGAGTCAGTGTTGTTAAATTGGCACATTTTAATTGCGGTGTAATTGTTATTCCACTCCAAATAAAATCTGCAAAGGGAGGTTTATTTTTTAACTTTTCAATACTTTCATAGCCTTTGTATTGGGTAAAATCATGAGGTAAATAAGCATAAGATTGATTAAATAAAGTGTAATTTTGATGATTCAATGCTTTATTTAACAGTATAAAAATAGCCGCCTGTTTTTGATCTATTGTGCTTTGATTGGACTGGATAAATTTTTGTAAGGATGCTTCATTGGCTTTATAAACAATAAAATGCTTTTGTAAATTAAGCTGACTGATTTGAGGATTTTTACCCAAGAATGGCGTGATATCTTGCTTTGAATTTAAATGATTTGCCAATGCCGTTTCAAATAGTCCACGTTGATTGCTATTTTTAGCTTTGGATAATTGTTGAGCCCAATATTGTTCGGCTTGAGTTTTATTAATCCTTTCTAAAATTTGACCTTTTAGAAAACTCTGACTGAATTGTAGGTATGGATTGGCGTGGCTTGAATCAGGGAGATAGCTTGATGCTTCTTGTGGTTTTTTCTGAACATAAAATAATTGCACAGCTTGTAAATATTTGAATAATTCAGGTTGTGACTTAAAATAATCTTTTTGAGCGTTTAATTGATTCCAGGTCAGCGGATGGAAATCTTTATCAGATTTTTCACGCATTTGCATTAAATCATAAGTGGCTAAAAAGAAAGGATCTTTTAAATTTTTTACATCAAAATATTGGCTACTGAATATGCGACGATCAATTTCAGCAGGCAGATTGTTTATCTCAATATTGTAATATTTTGATTTTGGATTATTCAGTTGCCAGACAATTTCGTTCACGAATAAATCTTGACGACCTATAAGCCAAAAACCTCGGCGCATGAAACCTCGTGCACTAGCAACATATTGACCATTAGGATAAAGCTTTAAATAAGTCGTGATATTGTCTAAAAATTGTTTGAGTAAGTTTTTATTGATTTTGTCGAGATCAACATCCCCATATTGATTCATTCCAGTTGCATACGCAGAATTGAGTACACTGCGGATTTGCATATATTGCGAAGTTTCTTTTAGCCAAGCATCATCTACATTGCTCAATACGGCATAAATTTTATTTGCTGTGGAAAAGTTAGCATTGTAAAAAGAAATACTCGCATTGAGATAAGACGCATATTGGCGAGCGGTTGCAGACCAATTTGGGTCAATATTCAAGAGGGCAGTTTTTATAGAGCAGTCGCTGAGTTTATTCCGTTCATTAATCAATACTTGCTTTTCAATTGTTGAAATATTTTTATTGGAATTTACTTGTTGAGTAAATGTTTCTTTGCTTATTTCAATGGTTGAACAACGTTCTTCATAATTGCTCACATCAGATGGATTAAAAGCACGTTGGTTGAGGATTTTATTTTCAGCAGTAAGGCTATCTACTGGAAAAGGCACATTGCCATAAACAGCATCCCATAAATTAGAATCAGGCTTTGGTGATTGAATTGTGGCAACACCAAGATCACTGAGTAATAAATACATATTGGTGTGATTGTCATTACCTGGAATTAAAACAGGAAGGTTGTTGCAAGGATCATAAATTGAACCACCATCTAAGCTTTCAGAAGGACTACATTGTTGTTCAAAGCCTGCATGCGTAACAGTGCTATAAGAAATACTCAATGGTAAAAATGTGCTTAATAGTGCTTTGATGAGGAAGATATTTGCTGATTTCATGATGCTTTAAATGTTGTAATTATTAGAGCTATCATAACAATTGAATTACTGATGAAGCATCATCAATTTAAAAAAATTATGAAAAACTTAGAGAGTATTTAAAATGCTAGAAGTGAAATAAAATATTTCGAATCGAGAGATGGTCGTTGTGAAAAACAGAATAAAAAAAAGATAGAGGAGACCTCTATCTTTTTTAGAAAATTGGAAGGTGTGGTGCAGGGGATATGTAACTAAAACTGAAGCTAATACTTAAAGCTGTAATTAAAATCACAGAGTATAAGAAATAGCGTTTAGCCCATACTTGATCATTTTCAGCTTTAAATCCAATAATTGATAAATATAACCAGTAAGCACTTAATGCATTAAACAGGATGACAAAAACAATATTGGTATAGCCAAAGCAATACAAGCCATTTAAAACAGCAGCAAATAATATAACGTAAATTAAGCATTCCACTTTAGTGCGAAATATTGAACGTGCTACAGGTAAAATTGGAATTCCTGCATTTTTATAGTCATCGAAACGGTAAATTGCGATTGCCCATGAGTGAGGCATTTGCCAAAGCGCATACGCCAAAAACACAAGTAAAGCCGCAACATCAAATTCATGCGAAACCGCGGTATAACCAATCACAGGTGGACTTGCACCTGAAATACTACCAATAATGGTTTGATGAATAGAAGTCCGTTTGCTCCAAAGACTATACAACACCACATAAACCACAAAGCCGAGCACAGCAAAACCAAATGCGTAGGCGTTGACGAAAAACCACAGTAAGCCAAAACCAATTAAACCAAGAACTGCAGAAAAAACTAAAGCAACCGTTGGACTAATGGTTTTTTTGACTAGCGCACGATTCATTGTGCGTTGCATTTTTTGGTCAATGTCTTGATCTATGACGTTATTGACAACACAGCCTGAGGCAACAACAAGCGTTGTACCTAAGAGTGTAATAAATAGTAAGAGGAAGTCTACAGAACCTTGAGCGGCTAAGAAAAAGCCGCCCAAAGTGGTAACGAAGTTACCGAAGAGAATTCCTGGCTTAGTCAGGAATAAATATTTCTTCAAAATGACACCCAGTTTAGAGCATCATGTTTGAATGTAGATAATTCATAATCCATACAGAACCAATGAGCAGTACTGCAATCGTTAGAATTGTATAAATGAATGCAATCACATTCCAACGTTGTTCAGAAGATGAATTCATGTGCAAGAAGAAAACTAATTGTACAAGAACCTGAGCAACCGCAGTAATGGCAATCGTAGCAAACACTAAACCGCGATCAAAACCTCCAGTCATCACCATCCCGAAAGGGATGATGGTAAGAATAACTGAAAGAATGAAACCGATTGTATATTGCTTTACGTTACCGTGCGAAGCACCAGCAGCATTATGGTCGTTACTCATTATACAGCTCCCAGTAAGTAAACTACGCTGAATACACAGATCCATACGATGTCAAGGAAGTGCCAGAACAAGCTTAAACAAGCAAGACGACGAGTGTTTGCAACAGTCAAGCCGTTTTTCTTGATTTGGTACATGAGGATGATCATCCACACCAAACCAGACGTTACGTGAATACCATGCGTACCAACTAAGGTAAAGAACGCAGATAAGAACGCACTGTGGCTTGGACCATGTCCAGCATGAACTAAATGATTAAACTCATAAAGTTCCATACCAATGAACGATGCACCAAAAAGGAATGTAACGATAAGCCATAAAATGACTTGGTTAACATTTTTCTTGTATGAAGCAAGTACTGCAAAACCAAAAGTCACAGAAGAGATAAGGAGAGCAAAAGTTTCCGTTAAAACGAAACCTAATGTGTCACCAAAAAGCTCTTTAGGGCTTGGTGTTCCAGCAGGAATATGACTGCTTAATACAGCGAACGCGATGAAGAGTGTACCGAATAAAATCAAGTCACTCATCAAGTAGGTCCAAAAACCAAAGACAGTGATGTCAGTATCATCATGATGATGATGGTCATCGTGTCCGTGGTTGTCGTGATGAAGTACTTCAGCCATATCTTTAGTCCTTCTTCAAGTGTTTTTCAAGTAAAGCATAACGTTCATTTTCGATACGTTCTACTTCAGCTGCAGGGACATAGTAATCAACTTTTTTAGTGAAAGAGCTGACGATGAAGCTGATAACAGCACCAAGGAAGCAAATCACAGCAAGTATCCAAATGTGCCAGATTAACGCGAAGCCCATTGTTGTAATGAACATTGCAATAACAAAACCAGCAGCACGGTCTGTAGGCATATGAATATCTTCATAATGCGTAGGACGAGCATATGCTACACCGTTTTCTTTGTCAGTCCAGAAACGATCAATACCGTTACCTTCTGGAACTTGTGCAAAGTTATAGAACGGAGCAGGAGATGAAGTCGACCATTCAAGTGTACGTGCATCCCATGGATCGCCAGTGTGATCCATATTTTCATTGCGTTGTAGGTAACCTACAATGATTTGCATTAAGAAACATGCAATACCGATTGCAACAAGAACAGAACCAAAGAAAGCAATCGCCAAATACGGATCCCATTCAGGGTTGTCATATGTATTCAAACGACGTGTCATACCCATGAAACCAAGGATATAAAGTGGGATGAATGCAAAATAGAAACCGAAGAACCAGAACCAGAACGATGCTTTGCCCCAAGTTTCATTCAACTTCCAGCCAAACATTTTTGGCCAGTAGAATGTAATACCCGCAAACATACCAAATACAACACCACCGATAATTACGTTATGGAAGTGAGCAATAAGGAAGAGTGAGTTATGTACTAGGAAGTCAGCTGGTGGAACAGCCATTAATACACCTGTCAAACCACCAATACCGAAAGTTACAAGGAAACCAAGTGTCCAGTACATTGGGGTTGTGAAGGTGATGCGACCTTTATACATTGTGAATAACCAAGAGAAGATTTTCACACCTGTAGGAATCGCAATAACCATGGTCATGATACCGAAGAACGCATTAACGTTGGCACCAGCACCCATAGTGAAGAAATGGTGAACCCATACAACGAACGCAAGTACTGTGATCGCGATGGTTGCATACACCATTGATTTGTAACCGAACAATGTTTTACGGCTGAATACTGAAGTTACTTCAGAGAAAATACCAAAAGCAGGTAAGATTAAGATGTAAACTTCTGGGTGACCCCAAGTCCAAATCAAGTTCACATAAAGCATTGGGCTACCGCCAAGCTCATTGGTGAAGAAGTGGAAATCGAAGTAACGGTCAAGCGTTAACATTGCAATTGTTGCTGTTAATACTGGGAATGATGCAACAATCAATACGGCTGTACAAAGTGCAGTCCAAGTAAAGATTGGCATATCCATCAAGCTCATGCCAGGCGCACGCATTTTAATGATGGTAACAAAGAAGTTAACACCTGTTAATAGCGTCCCTAGACCCGAGACTTGTAGTGCCCAAATATAGTAGTCAACACCGACACCAGGAGAATATTGAATGCCTGACAGTGGAGGGTAAGCCATCCAACCTGTTGCAGCAAACTCACCTAATACAAGTGAAACCATCATCAAACCAGCAGCACCAGCAAATAACCAGAAGCTAAGAGAGTTTAATAATGGGAAAGCAACGTCACGTGCACCAATTTGAAGAGGTACAACGATGTTCATCATACCAACAACAAGACCCATTGCTACGAAGAAGATCATGATTACACCGTGCGCGGTGAAGATCTGGTCATAATGGTCTGGATGTAAGTAACCTTCACCGCCACCTTTTGCAAGGAACAGTTGAAGACGCATCATAATCGCATCTGCGAAGCCACGAAGTAGCATCACAACAGATACAAGAATATACATGATACCGATTTTTTTATGGTCTACAGATTTAAACCATACATTCCACAGGTAGCCCCATTTTTTGAAATAGGTAATACCACCTAAAACAGCAATTGCACCAAGAGCCATCACGACCATTGTTACAAGTACAAGAGGCTCTTTTGGGATCGCATCCCAGTTGAGTTTTCCTAATAACAACATGTCTTATTCCTCTACAGAAGCAGGTGCATGTTCAGCATTTGCATGAGCTGGATTATGGTCTGCACCATGATAGTTGCTCATATATCTGCTGATAATGCTGTCGAACAAGTTAGGCTCAACTGAAGAATAGTAAGTCACTGGATGAGGCTTAGTAGGGAATGGACCTTTACGTTCAGCTTCATGTGCGGCTTTAAGTTCTTCTGGAGTGTGAGCGTTGTTGAGCATCGCTTCAATTTGGTGTTTAGAACGGTCACCATCTTTAAGAGAATCAAACTCTGCTTTGTCTAAAACAGTTTTCTGGATAGCTTCAGCATTCACTGAAGTACCTTTGCCTGCTTTAACTGCTGCAACCCAATTGTTGAAATCTGCTTCAGTTACACTATGAGCTTTAAAGCGCATTTGTGTGAAACCGTAACCACTGTAGTTAGCAGAGAAACCACGATATTCGCCTGTTTCATTTGCCATCATATGGAGTTGAGTTTTCATGCCTGCCATTGCATAAATTTGACCTGCTAACTTAGGAATGAAGAATGAGTTCATTGTAAAGTTAGAAGTAATATTGAAGTTGACAGGTGTTTTCTCAGGAAAACGAACTTCATTCACAGTTGCGATTTGTTGCTCAGGGTAGATGAATACCCATTTGAACTGTTCAGCAACAGCTTGAATAGTTAAAGGTGCTTTATCTGATTCTAATGGACGGTAAGGGTCATACTTATGTGAGCCCCACCATGTTAGATACGCAAGAATAGCAATAATAATACATGGAATACCCCATACAACAATTTCAATTGTCGTAGAGTGTGCCCAAGTAGGTCTATAGTCTGCATCTTTATTTGACGCGCGATATTTCCAACCAAACCATAATGCCATAATGATTGATGGAATAACCACCAACAGCATTAAATAGATCGCTTTCATCATCAGGTCACTTTGACCTGCTGCTACTGGACCTTTAGAGTTCAGAAGTACCATATCACCACCGCAGCCTGTTAAAAGCGCGGCAAGCGTTGATAAAGACAATACAGCTAAAATCGTTTGTCTCATTTTACAACCTCGGTGAAGAGTCCCATTCCCTAAATTAATATGGGATAGCGATTAAAGTGTCGCATGATTGAGAATCGATAATTTTCATAAATGAAAAACATTCTCAATGATCTGACACCGCTACGTTGTAGGCTATTATGCCGCATATGAACAAACTAAGCTATACATAAAGTGGCTTTAAAGGGTTGTTATAAAAACCAATTTAGTCGCTCGGAATTAAACTTTAGCACTTGCATTTTGGCAATAAAATCAATTCTATAAATAAAAAAAGGGATGACGAATCATCCCTTTAAAAAGCGATATTTTTATTGTTTAATTACTTTAGTTTTAGCCAGTTTGTCATGTAAAGTTTGACGTTTGGCACTCAATCCGAAGACAGAGTCAATAATCGCAACAAAAGGCATGACCATTAGGTTTAAAATAATAAATAGAACACTACGCAAAAAGAATGCACGAACAAGGGGTACTTTTTCGCCTGAATCAGCATCTACAATTTTAATTCCAGTAATTCTCTTGCCTAGGCTTTGTCCAGATTTTGCAATTAAAAAGCCTTGTACAGCGAGCATAATGACAATGTAAAGGCACATGAAGAGCCAAGCATTATTGGGAATAAGCGTAAGAAGTTGTTCTTGCAACTGAACGGCTTGAGTCGAACTGCTCGCTGCTTGCATTTTCTGTTGAAGCGCTTCAAGTTCTGTAATTTGGCTTGGATTCAAAAAAAATGATGGGATAATCGCGGCTGGAATCCACAAGAAAAGATCTAAGATTTTAGCTAAAATACGTGAATTGTATGATGCTGGTTCCTGATTTTTAGCAACGACATTAATTTTGTTGATTGCGGGATTTTGATAAGTCGTATTTTGTGATGGAGCGACTGGAGGAGTATAGCCCGTTGGCTCATAAACAAGTTTACCTTGAGTTAATTCACCTAAAGCTTTCCATTCAGTCATGCCTTGATGCCAAGCTAAATCTGTCAGTAAAATTTGCTGGCTTGCGAGCATTTGGTTCAATTGCTCAATGGTGTATGGACCCGCTTGTTGATTATTTCTCGCCAAGTAAATTTGCATAAAACTACAATCTCAAACTAAATCTAAAATGATGGGCAAAAAAAAGACCCACTTAATGGGTCTTTTCTAACACGTTTTATTAAACTTGTTTAGTCTTTTCTTCAGCAAGGAAGAACCAAGTGTCTAGAACAGAGTCTGGATTCAATGAAACTGATTCAATCCCTTGTTCCATTAACCATTGTGCAAGATCTGGATGATCAGAAGGACCTTGACCACAAATACCAACGTATTTACCTGCTTTACGACATGCGTGAATTGCCATAGAAAGTAAAGCTTTAACTGCGGGATCTCGTTCATCAAACAAATGAGAAACGATGCCTGAGTCGCGGTCTAAACCAAGCGTTAATTGTGTTAAGTCATTTGAACCGATAGAGAAACCATCAAAGTGCTCAAGGAATTGTTCAGCCAATAAAGCATTGGTTGGTAATTCACACATCATGATCACTTTAAGGCCATTTTCACCACGTTTAAGACCGTTTTGACCCAATAACTCAATTACACGTTTCGCTTCAGATACAGTACGTACGAAAGGAATCATAATTTGAATATTGGTCAAGCCCATTTCGTCACGCGCTTTTTTCAATGCACGACATTCAAGCTCAAAACAGTCACGGAAATTGTCAGAAACGTAACGGCTTGCGCCACGGAAGCCCAACATTGGATTTTCTTCTTCAGGTTCGTATAATTTACCACCGATTAAGTTCGCATATTCATTCGACTTAAAGTCAGACATGCGAACAATCACGGGTTTATCAGCAAATGCAGAAGCAAGTGTAGAAATCCCTTCAACCAATTTCTCTACATAGAATTCGATTGGAGAAGAATAACCTGCAGTACGGGCCATCACAGCTGCACGTGTTTCGCGTGGTAGGCTATCAATGTTTAATAATGCTTTAGGATGTACACCAATCATACGGTTGATGATAAATTCTAAACGTGCAAGACCAATCCCTTCATTTGGAATTTGAGCAAAGTCAAATGCACGGTCAGGATTACCCACGTTCATCATGATTTTGAATGGGAGTTTAGGCATAGATTCAATTGAGTTACGTTGAATTTCGAAATCAAGCGCACCTTCATAAATAAAGCCAGTATCACCTTCGGCACAAGAAACAGTCACTTCTTGACCATCTACAAGTACTTCAGTTGCATTACCACAACCTACAATTGCAGGAACACCTAATTCACGTGCAATAATTGCAGCATGGCACGTACGACCACCACGATTGGTGACAATCGCTGCAGCACGTTTCATCACGGGTTCCCAGTCTGGATCAGTCATGTCAGATACAAGAACATCACCCGCTTGTACTTTGTCCATTTCTTTAATAGACGTCACAATACGAACGCGACCAGAACCAATACGTTGACCAATTGAACGACCTTCACAAAGAACCGTACCTTTTTGTTTAAGCAGATAGCGTTCCATTGTGCCGACATTTTCACGGCTTTTTACTGTTTCAGGACGTGCTTGAACGATGTAAAGTTGTTCATCATCGCCATCTTTAGCCCATTCGATGTCCATTGGAGAACCGTAATGTTCTTCAATAATCAACGCTTGTTTTGCCAATTCTTGAAGCTCTAAATCGTTTAAAGCAAATTGTTGACGGTCTTGTTTTTCAACATCAACAACAACTACAGATTTACTTGTCGAACCTTCTTCACCATAAATCATTTTTTGGTGCTTAGAACCCAAGTTACGGCGAATTACAGCATGCTTACCATTTCTAAGTAACGGTTTAGATACATAGAATTCATCTGGATTCACTGCACCTTGAACAACCATTTCACCCAAACCGTAAGAAGCAGTAATAAATACTGCTTCACGGAAACCTGATTCAGTATCTAGTGTAAACATTACACCTGCTGCGCCAGTTTCAGAGCGAACCATACGCTGAATACCCGCTGAAAGGGCAACAATGTCGTGGTCAAAGTTTTGGTGTACACGGTAAGCAATTGCACGATCATTGTAGAGCGATGCAAACACTTCTTTAATCGCGATTAAGACATTATCAATACCGCGGATGTTCAAGAATGTTTCTTGTTGACCCGCAAATGAAGCATCAGGTAAGTCTTCTGCAGTTGCTGAAGAACGTACCGCAACTGCGATATCTGGGTTTCCTTTAGAAAGTTCAGCGAAAGCATCGCGAACTTCTTTTTCTAATGATGGCGTAAGTGGAGTGTCGATAATCCATTGACGTATTTTTGCACCTGTTTCAGCAAGTGCATTTACATCATCAACATTCAATTGTTTTAATTCAGCAGAGATTTTGGCATTTAAGCCACTTTGCTCTAAGAATTCACGATACGCGTCAGCAGTCGTTGCAAATCCACCTGGCACTGATACGCCAGCATTTGCTAAATGGCTGATCATTTCACCAAGTGAAGAGTTTTTACCACCCACGATCTCAACGTCGTGTTTCCCTAGTTTTTCCAGACCGATTACGCGTGCTTCCAAAGGTTTTACTCCACTTTTGCAGTATTAATCACTATGCTTGGCATAAGATTATAACAAAAAACTTAGCATTTTAATTTTACTAAGTGATAGTCATGTAAGATGGGTTTACTATAAAGATTATATAGCGTTAAGACAAATATTTGAGGAGAATTTTAATGTCAGAAAGTAAACAAATAAAGCGAAGTGTGTTTTTTATATCAGATGGTACAGCAATTACCGCTGAAACCCTTGGCCACTCTTTACTTGCACAGTTTCCACATGTAAATTTTGACATTCATATTATCCCTTATATTACCTCTGAAGAGGCTGCAATGAACGTTGTTGCAGAAATTAATGCACGTGCGGAGCGTGATGGTGAGTTACCTTTGGTTTTTGACACCTTAGTTGACCCTTATGCACGTGATATTATTAATACTGCAAATGCTGTAAATCTTGATGTATTTGAGGGTCTTATTAGTAAGTTGTCTGATGTTTTAGGTACTCCTCCTACAACTTTAGTCGGACAAACCCATGCTGTGACGGATTCTGCGTCTTATAAAGCACGTATTGATGCGGTTCATTTCGCGTTAGATAATGACGATGGGGCACGCACTCGTCATTATGACAAAGCAGATTTAATCTTAATTGGTGTATCTCGTTCAGGTAAAACGCCAACTTCAATTTATTTGTCATTACAATTTGGGATTCGTGTAGCGAACTATCCATTGACGGAAGAAGACCTAGATGACAACCGTTTACCCGCAGTTCTTAAAGCACATAAAAATAAACTTTTTGGTTTAATGATTGATGCAGAGCGTTTAGTTGCAATACGTACAGAGCGTAAAGCAAATAGCCGCTATGCAAGTTTTAGTCAATGTCAGATGGAGCTACGTGCGGTTGAAGGTATTTATATTTCAGAAGGAATTAAATATTTAAACGTTTCAGAAATGTCGATTGAAGAAATTTCTACACGTGTTTTGCAAATGACGGGTTTGAAACGCCGAATTGGCTAAGCATTTTTGCTTCTTTAGAAGAAGAGCTAATCATCGATTTAGCTCTTTTTTTAGATCTAAAAATTATTGCATTGTTATATGAATAATCTATTAAAAATAAAGTCCATGATGAAGGGAGTATTACCAAGACTTTTAGGAATGAGATTGAGTTAGAAATAGTGGGGATGATTCATAGTCAATTTGTGCAAATTCAAAAAAGATTTATGAATATGTATTCTCGTTTAAGCAATATAAGAAAAATAGATGGAAAAAATTTTAAGTTTTTCTTTTTAGCTTAATACGCTTAAATTTTCGAAGAGGGATATGAGGCTTAATGTAAATAACACAAAATAATACTTAAACTTATTCGAATTAATTTAGTTCTTATTAAATGAATTAATTATGATTAAAATACAAACATTATAGATATCGGTATTATATGGTATATATTATTATTATTATTATTATTATTATTGAGTAATACATAGCCTTCCGTTAAATTAATAGAATCTATATTTATTAATATATCTTAATGTTTATCAATATTTTTTAAAAAATTCTAAATTAATTAAATTATTGTTTAATTAAACTTTATAATTAATTACTATTTATTATAGTTTTTAAATATTCAAATGTATGCTGATTGGCTGTTTAATAATTTAAATAGATAAATAACGAATTTTAATTGAATAAAAATGCATAATTTGGTAAAAATATAGAGTTTACTTATTAATTATAAAATGACGAATTAAAACGTAAAATGTGTTTGGTATTTATTTTTTGATTGTTGTTTAGAGAGGCGTAGTCATTATACTGCCACTCTTAATCGTTGTTCGTTAGATCAGCTTAATATAAGAAGCCGAATAAAATGCATGCAAATTTAGATGAATTACTCAAAGCTTATAATTTTTTGTCTCAAGCTGTTGGAATTTTTGCGCTTGAGGGGGATTGTATTTGTGTGAATTCCGCATGGGAAAATAAAATTGGCTTAGTAAATCATCTACATTCATTTGTTCATGCAGAACATATCCAAACATTAATGCATGATATTTATCAGCAACAAGATGATCAACAAAGTACTGAAAAAGAATTACAGCTATACGTACAAAATATAGAATACTCTTGGTTTTCGATTCATTTTATTAAATTTTTTAATGAAGCCCTGAGTCAACATGTATTAATTATTACCGCATTTGATATTCAAGATCAGAAAACATCTTATACAGATATTGTTGAACAATTAGATACGTATAAAAATATGTTGGATGCCAGTGTTGACTCTATCGTTGTGACTGATATTGATGGTTGTATTAGACAGATTAATACAACAGCTTATCGTGTTTTTGGTTTAGAAAAAAATCTAGATGTCACAGGAAAGCAGTGGATTGATTTATTGCCTGTAGATGTAAGAGGACGTGCAAAAAAAGCTTTAGATCAAGCAGTTCAAGGCAGTAATGCACGTTTTTCTGTAAAAAACATATTGGCAGATGAAATTGAATATTGGGATACAATCTTGACGCCTATTTTGGATAAAGAAGGTCAAACACCAATCATTGTCTGTGTATCTCGAAATGTGACTCAACAAAAAAAATCTGAAAATAATTATCGTAAAAATAGTGAATTAGATGATTTAACAGGATTATATAATCGTAGATTATTTAAAATACGATTGAAAAGAATGCTCGCTAATGCCAAAGAAAAACAACATATTGCAGGGGTGATGTTACTTGATTTAGATCACTTTAAACATGTGAATGATACCTTGGGACATTCCGCAGGTGATCATTTGTTGAAAGTATTGTCTAAACGGTTAATGGCGGTATTGGGTGAAGATGCTTTTGTTGCGCGTTTGGGTGGTGATGAGTTTGCCATTGCTGTTGGAAAACTGACTTCAGTTGAAGAGTTTAATCAGATTGCCAAACTGGTATTACAACAAATTGAATCACCTATTTCATATGCAGGAAAATATATTAATGGCGGTATGAGTATTGGTTGTGCGCTTTATCCTAAAGATGCAAACGACTCAATTATATTAATACAAAATGCGGATACGGCTTTAAATGACTTAAAAGCAGATGGGCGTGGCGGTATTCGTTATTTCAATCAACAAATGTTTATTGAAACAGAGAATATTGCGACACAATTAAATCTAGCGCGGAAAATCGTGCGTATGGATTTAATTACACCTTATTATCAAGCTAAGATTGATTTAACATCGGGTCAATTGGTGGGTTTAGAAGCATTACTACGTTGGATTTCGCCATCTCAAGGGCTGATGTTTCCTGTTGCTGTTGCAGAAGCATTTAAAGATTATCAGTTGGCTAGCCAAATTAGTGAGCGGATGCATCATAAAATTTTTAAAGATATTTCTAATTGGTTGGTACAAGGTTATCAAGTTCCAAGAATTGCGATTAACGCTGCACCTGTAGAGTTCTTACGTGATGACTATGCAGAGCAATTATTGGCTCGAATGGAATGTTTTAAGACACCGTATGAGCTCATTGAAATAGAAGTGACAGAACAAATGTTAGAAGAGCGTGGGGCTGATTATGTACTTCGTGCCTTAGAGCTATTAAAACAAAAAGGTATAAAAATTTCTTTAGATGACTTTGGCACAGGGCATTCATCTTTGATTCGGTTGAAAGACTATCCTGTCGATTGTTTGAAAATAGATAGAAGTTTTACTCAGCTGATTGGTACAGATGCGACAATTTTAGCGCTTGTTCAAGTTATAAATGACTTAGGACCAAAGTTAGCATTAGATATTGTTGCTGAAGGTATCGAAACTCAAGATCAGCTCGATATTCTACTCGAAAGTGGTTGTAAAATCGGTCAAGGATTCTTATTTGGTAAAGCTGAAAGTAAAGATGTCACCACAAAAAGATTAAAAAAAACGATGAGATTGTGTTAATTGTTATTTGAAAAATTTAACTTAAGGTTCAATTTGATTGCTGGGATTCACAATAGGGAGTTGAAAAAAATGAGTGATGAAAAAGGTTTATTGTAATAAGTTTAACTTTATAAATTACCAAATATTCTTTATTTTTATTAATCGAGTAACATAATCATAAAAATACACTTACTAATAAATAAAAAACTAGCCAAGGTTGACTGGTTTTTTATTGTATTAGACTAAATTTTAGTAGGTTGTAATAATCACATCCACCAAATGCTCAATGCCTTCCATGCTTTGTACAGCATTTTCAGTTATTTTAACCACAGGCCAAGTGATGAGTTTGCAATTTTCAAGTTGTAAAGCCGAATAATAAGTATCAGATTTTAGGAATACTTTATGTTCAGATGCAGAGTTTGGCATCAGTTGGCGTTTTAGCCATTGTTCTTGAACTTGCACATCAAGGTAGCGAATCGCCAATAATGATTTCACTCTATTGTTAAACAAGCGGCGATTTTTAATAATCAAAGGATGTGAAACGAGTTTTTGTACCCCTTTTTCTGTATGTGGAAGTACAAAATGAGGAGCCATTTGAAATACTTTTACAAATTTGGCTTTTTGGCAAATAGGATCTAAATGCGTTACGGTTAATTGGTTCGCACCAATAATAGCTACATTTAATCCATTAAAGTTTGTCAGTTTAATATCTTCTGCAGAAATTAATTTCCCTTTAAAGTTTGTAAAAAAATCAGCTGTATTTTGAAAAAAACCGTCCTGTTGGCTCTTTTTCTTGGTGACCATGTTGATATATCCTTTTTGTTTTTAGTTAGATGTTGTTGGTTCTGATGTTAATTCATATATCCAAGATGGTACATTAGGTAAAGATTTTTCTGGAATCTGATCAGTCATTTTTACCATTGCATCGATGGGTACATGGAACCATTTTTTATTTCTATCTATTGCATTACGACCATGAAACCGAACAATTTGAAACCAAGGGTTACGGCGACCATCAGCAGTACGCCCACCAATTTGGTTAAATTTTCTCATTGCAGCATAGAGTTTTTCTTCAGGGAGACCTAATTTTACAATATTGTCACGCATCTTATTAATTAAAGGTAGATAGGCTAGGCCTCCCAATAATAAACGAGGGTCGAAGAAGCGTGCTGCCATTTGAGCAAGTTCAATCACATTTTTATTAATACCCTGAGCCTCCATAACGCTAAAACCAACACCTAAATGCCTTGCTTCATCCCCATTAATGAGTTCAAAAGCTTGATGGCATACAGGGTCATCCACCGTTTCTAAAAGGAATGTACACAAAGCACCATCTAAAGCAACTTCAAGCATGGGAATAACAGCACCTAATATATAAAAAGGCATATCATCAGCATAGCGATCAAGCCATTTTATCACCAAACGCAAATTTGTGTTTGGTTTGGGAAGATCACCATCCAACATGCCCCAACGTTTCATAAGTGCCATTTCTGCATTAGCATGGCGTTGTTCTTCAGCATGAAAAAGAGAATACATATCTCGTAATGTTTGTGTTGGCGCTTTCTTTGACATCGCAGCAAACCCACGAGCCCCAACATGTTCAATCCACATTAAATCAGCCATAAACTCTTTTAGTTTAGGCCATTGCTCAGCAGTAACCAATTCCCGCCCTGGGGCATCCCAATCAATATCAGACAAAGTCCATTGGGTGCTTTTGACTTTTTCTAACATTTTTTCTAAATCGATTGAAGCCATGATTTCTACTCATTAATTGTTTTTCTTAGTTTTAGTTTATGGTTAATTTTTGTGTTGGAGTTTGCAAAAGTGCTCAATATTGCATGATTGAAAATATCAATAGAGTAGTTGTTTGATTAACAAAATAAAATTTTAGTGACAGAAGTAGAAATAAAAACCAGACTTATCATTTAGGGACAAGTCTGTTACTCGATTAGAGGTAATATTTTTTGAGAATTTTGAATCATGAAAATGTCTTGAATAGGTTTCTTACATAACTCCTTTTAATTTATCATTTGAGAAAAAATGACCAGATTATTAAAACTGATGCAAGATTTTTAATTTTTGAATATCATTAAAGCTTAAATATATTCGAGTCCTAAGTTTAATCAAAACTTATTTTCTTCATTATTTTCAATATGTATAGTTTCATTATCCAATGATTTCATTGGAATAATCGGAGATGAATGTGTTCTTAAATATTCAATGTCACGGATGTTCTTTTGCACAGCAACAGCACCAAATAAGCTGAGTAAAAAAGCCATAATATAAAAGCCCTTTTCACTGAGCGCTAAGTTGGCATTCCATAGACCTAAAGCCAATAGTACAAGACAGATCACCACAGAAGCCCAACACAGTCCAAAATAAATCGGCGTAACATTCGTACCTTCTAATTTATCTCGAACAACTTTTTGTAGAGATACAGCGGAAAATAAGCCATAAAGAATCAGGATGAGATAATAGCCTTTTTCATTTAACATCATTTGAGCATTAAATAGACCCACGATATAAGCGGCTGCGCCTGCAAGTAGAGCGACCCAACTTGCTGCTATAAAGGCAGGTGTGGGTTTATTGATATAAGTATCCATTGTTATTCCTTATTGATTTTTTGCAAATTTTTATATGATCTATTATGCCTAAGTTGTTTTAGATGGCAATTGTTTTCAATTTTAAGCAAAAGTTATCTTTTCATAAAAATATTCTTCTAGGAAAGTTATCTTGCATATGTATGAATAAGCTCCTTCTTCTTTAAAAAGGAAGTGAACAGCATTTCTACAGTAAGTCTAATTTTATTATTTTCAATAAAAACCCATTCTCTAATAGAGATTAGAAAATGGGTTGAATACGAGAGATATTATAGGTTTAAGCTTGAGTTTTAAGATCCATCAATAAACTAAAATTATCTAAGCGTTTATCTGTATCATAAATATCACAAGTGAAAATAAACTCATCCACGTCATATTGTTTCAGCAGATTTTCTAAACCTTGTTTCACTGTTTCAGGTGAGCCGATTTGTGCCATTGCTAAAAAGTTTTGTACAGCTATTTTTTCCGAAACAGACCAACGTCCTTCCATCGTATCTACAGGTGCTTTCAGTTTTAAACTTTGCCCTGTTAATAATGCTTGAATTCGTTGATAGACACTAGTCGCTAAATATTGTGCTTCATCATCGGTTTTAGCAACAACGGTTGGTACACCCATAGACACATAGGGTTTATCTAAATATTGTGAAGGCTCAAAATTATCACGATAGAGTTGAATCGCTTGACCCAACATCCGTGGTGCAAAATGTGATGCGAAAGAGTAGGGAAGCCCTAATCTTGCAGCAAGTTGTGCACTGAATAAACTAGAACCTAAAAGCCATACTGGTACATGTGTTCCTTGTCCTGGCGTCGCTTTAATGCGTTGACCCTGTTGAGCATCACCGAAATAGCGTAGTATTTCAACGACATCTTGTGGAAACTGATCTTCCGTTTCTTGTTGACCACGACGCAATGCACGCATGGTCACTTGGTCTGTACCCGGTGCACGTCCAAGACCTAATTCAATTCTGTTTGGATATAAAGTTGCCAAAGTACCAAACTGCTCAGCCACCACTAAAGGTGCATGATTAGGCAACATAATACCGCCTGAACCGACACGTATTTTTTGCGTGTTTGCAAGAATATAACCCAATAAAACTGCTGTTGCTGAACTGGCAATCCCATCCATATTATGATGTTCTGCAAGCCATAAGCGTTCATAACCGAGTTTTTCAGCATGTTGAGCCAGTTCTAAAGCATGCTTTAAAGAAAATGCAACGCTTTGATCATCACGGACAGGTGCAAGTTCTAAGATTGAAAATTTAGTCTCTTGTAACGATTTCATCTGTATTCTCAAATTCTAATATATCGAAATAATACGATATAAGTGATATATTGTATATCGGAATTTATCGATATATTGTGTTTTTTTATTGAGCGCTAAAATCAGTGATCAGAATATTTATTTTTATCCAATAAAAAAAGCACCTGAAGTGCTTTATTTATGGGCTCGGGATTAGTCATTCCAACGATTTTTTTTGTATTGTCCATAATGGTTGCCGTTATCATGACGATAGTTACGGTCATTGTAGCGATAATTGCTATTGCGGTAACCAGAAGAGCGACGGTCATAACGGTCATTATAGCCACCATCGTATCGATCATCATAACGACGATCTTCACTGACTTTTTTACCGAGTACTGAACCACCTGCGGCGCCAAGTCCTGCACCAATATATCCACCTGTTGTTGTACCAGATACATTACGACCCACGGTATAACCACCAGCACCGCCTAAAGCACCACCAATGGCTGCACCTGTACGGTCACGTTTATTGGCCGAAGCTGCTGCACCGCCTGCGCCACCTAAAGCTGAACCAATCATTGCACCTGTAGAGCCACCCATTTGTTGACCAATGGCAGCACCAACGACACCACCTAAAGCTGAGGTAATTGCAGTATTGGTTGAATTGCCTGCATGTGCTGTCATCATTGTTGTCGCGATGATCGTTGCACCAAGGATTGCTTGTAATTTCATGTTCAAACTCCGTTTTGAAGTTTATTCAAATGGCTTATCTTGAGATCAAATTTACCGAAGTAGTGCGGTTTTAATATGAATGCCGTTGTATCCAAATAGCATCAATTGGTTCATGGATTGTAACTTTTATCTTAGATTTCTTCATGATTGGTCAAGTTCGGTTATATTGAGCTGAAAGTGTTGCTCGAAAAATAAATGATACGAACGGGTTTGAGTTAAAAGCTAAGTTTAAAATTGCAAAGAAATATGAGGAAAATGGCTTTTTAAAAGAAGCATTGCAAATTTTAGTTGAAATTATTGAGGGCCATCCTGAATGTGTGGAGGCTTATTAGAGAAGTGCAATAATTTATCATGGAAATATGGATGGTGAGATTGCAATTAAGTATGCCCATCTTGCTTTGACTATTGATGCACCTTAAAAAGAAATTTATGAAGTGATGGGTAGTGCTTATTTAAAACTTGAAAATTATGACCAAGCTAAAATTTGCTTGGAAAAAGCATCAAGTTTTGAAAATGATGATGTAGCTGTCGACGAAAAATTGATTCAAATTTATTTTTAATGCGCAATCATGAGGTCGTAGTTTAAGTTTACGATCAGATGATGAATTATTTACCGATTGATCTCACCACATTTATCCGAATAAGACCAATAACAAAAAAGCACCTTTAAAGGTGCTTTTTAAACTTTTAAATGAGATTAACTTTTTAAGTTATGTCCTTGAATCAATGACGACGGTGTTTACGGTAATGTTTTTTGCTGTATTTACGGTCATCATAATGGCGGTCTTGAGATACTTTTTTACCCAATACTGAACCACCAGCCGCGCCTGCAGCAGCACCCAGATAACCACCTGTTGTTCCGCCTACATTTTTACCGACAGCATAACCACCAACACCACCTAGTCCACCACCAATTGCAGCAGCAGTACGGTCACGTTTATTGGTCGAAACAGCAGCACCACCAGCACCACCTACAGCGGAACCAATCATCGCACCTGTATTACCACCCATTTGTTTACCAATGGCAGTACCAGCAACACTACCAAGTGCTGAAGTTACAGCGATACGAGTTGAGTTGTCGGCATGAGCACTTACTGTAAATATAGAAGTTACTGCTAAAGCAGTGCTTAATAACATCGCATTTAATTTCATTTATTGCTCCATGTCCGAATTGGACAGCTCTATCTCTATTCGATGTAACAAATGTAACAAAAGGATTCTCGAAAAGTATGGAGAAGATCCATCTTTCTTATAGTGTTTAGTATCCTAATGTATGCTTTCTATTAAAATCGTATCTTAAACCCACATTTACGAAGAGATTATGAAGATAACTGGTTAAATAATCACTTAATCTTTGTGGTGAACATACCATTCACTCTGCATTTTTCCAGAGATTGTTTCTAGGATATGTCAATTAAAGGGCAGAGTCGGTAAACTATGTACAATTATTGAATTTTCTTACCGTATCTTTCTGATACGTATGGTAAGGCATAGATTGAGAACTTATTTAAAATGAAAGAATCGTTACGTTTACGATTAGATCAACTTTGTGATCGACATGAAGAATTAACAGCATTATTGGCGGATATTGAAGTCATTTCCGATAATAAGCGCTTTCGTAATTTGTCACGTGAGCATAATGATTTAACTGAAATCACAGATGTTTGGAAGAAATATACGCAAGCTGAAAAAGATATTGCTACTGCTGAAGAAATGTTATCAGACCCTGACTTTAAAGAAATGGCTCAGGAAGAAATTAAAGAGAATAAAGCCATCATTGAACAGCTAGAAGCTGATCTTAATATTTTGATGATTCCAAAAGATCCGAATGATGCAAACTCTGCTTATCTAGAAATTCGTGCAGGAACGGGTGGTGATGAAGCGGCAATCTTCTCGGGCGATTTATATCGTATGTACAGTAAATACGCTGAAACTCAAGGTTGGCGTATTGAAGTGCTATCCGAAAGTGATGGTGAACATGGTGGCTATAAAGAAGTGATTTGCCTGATTAATGGTGAAGGTGTTTATGGTCGCTTGAAGTTTGAAAGTGGTGCGCATCGCGTACAACGTGTACCTGCAACTGAATCGCAAGGTCGTGTACATACATCAGCTTGTACTGTAGCGATTCTGCCTGAAATTGATGTAGATACTTCGGTTGAAATTAATTCTTCAGAATTACGTATTGATACTTACCGTGCATCAGGCGCGGGTGGTCAGCACATTAACAAAACAGATTCTGCTGTTCGTATTACTCATTTACCGACTGGTACAGTGGTTGAATGTCAGGATGAGCGTTCTCAACATAAGAACAAAGCCAAAGCCATGGCTTTACTTGTTTCACGTTTAGAGAATGCCAAACGTGCTGCTGCTGATGCTGCAACCTCGGAAATGCGCCGTGACTTAGTCGGTTCAGGTGATCGTTCAGAACGTATTCGTACTTATAACTATCCACAAGGTCGCATGACAGATCATCGTATTAATTTAACCTTATATAAGTTAGATGCGGTGATGGAAGGTGATTTGAACGAGTTATTAGATAGTTTGCATCGTGAATATCAAGCTGATCAGTTAGCGTTACTTGCACAGCAGAATGGTGGTTAATGAATATTGCACAGGCTTTAGCCTTACGTGGTGAACCCGAAAGTTACGAACACCAAGAAAATGCATGGTTACTCGAACATATTACTAAAATTGATTCTTTTGATTTGGTGATGAAGAAAACTCAGGAACTCACACCTGAACAAGAGCAAGCCTATGTGGATGCTTTAGCTCGTATTGAAGCAGGCGAGCCTTTAGCTTATGTGACAGGTTCACAGCCTTTTTGGACTTTAGATTTAAAAGTTACTCAAGATACTTTGGTGCCACGACCTGATACCGAAGTTTTGGTTGAAACGGTTCTGCATTTGGATTTACCAGATGATGCTAGAATTGTTGATTTAGGGACAGGTACGGGTGCGATCGCATTATCATTAGCGAGTGAACGCTCAAATTGGGCAGTCACAGCAACAGATATTTATGAACCGACTTTAGAAGTTGCGGTATTTAATGCTGAAAAGCATGATTTAGAGCAAGTGAAGTTCTTTTTGGGCAGTTGGTTTAAAGCATTAGATCGTCAATATTTTGATGTGATTGTCTCAAATCCACCTTATATTGATGCAGATGATTCACATATGCCTAAGTTGGCCTCTGAGCCTGAACGTGCATTAGTTGCTGATAAACATGGTTTGGCGGATATTGAACATATTGTTCAACAAGGCAAAAAATGGTTGGCAGCCAATGGTTGGATTGTATTAGAACATGGTTATGATCAAGCGAATGCTGTTCAGAAAATATTTAGAGATGCTGGGTTTAAAAAGGTGAGAACTGAGAAAGACTATGGTGGTAATGACCGAGTGACTTTAGGTCAGTGGGTGAATTAATCGCGATCGTCAATAGGTAATAAAAAACGACTCAAATGAGTCGTTTTTTGATTTCACAATATTTTACATTGGGTAATCTTGCAGACTTTCTGCAATTTCAACGTGGTCTAATGAATTTGTTTCAAGCGCTAAACACAAGGCAACAATTTTAGCTGTATCCGCAAGGTTTTCCTTTTTTAAAGATAAACCTGTTTGAATTGCTTGAATGTGATCTTGTTGAATATCAAGTGCATGTGCAACTTCAACTGCATCATTTTGGGAAAGGAAATGATGAATTGCCGTTTTCAAATCACCCTCAGATGCATTCATAATGCCATCTATGAGTTCATCGGTGTGTTCAGTTTGAGCTGAAAGGGAGGTAATGAAATTTTGAACTAGATTTTGTTCTAGTACATCCATCATTTTAAGCATGTCATGACCTATAATCTAAGGAGATTTAACAGAGAAAACAACAGTGATACAACAGGAGTACAGCCGAAATGAACATAAAATATGTTCTAAATTGATTGAAAAATAAGCTAATTATTCATGTAATG
This sequence comes from Acinetobacter sp. ANC 3832, assembly GCF_002135415.1. GTDB lineage: Bacteria > Pseudomonadota > Gammaproteobacteria > Pseudomonadales > Moraxellaceae > Acinetobacter. The sequence goes on along the minus strand of NZ_NEGJ01000006.1, from coordinate 175,737 downwards.
CAAATGTATTCAGATGAGTGAGTCCTGAAAAAAATATTATTTTTTCAAAATAAAATAAGATCATCTTTATAATCAAAGACTAATTTTGTTTTTTAATAATTTGACTGTTTGGTCAAATTTATTCATAAAATTTCATAAATCATCATTCTCATATCGATACGCACCTGGGCTGACTCCCGTCCATTTTTTAAACGCACGGTGAAAAGCACTGGGATCATGAAAGTTAAGTTCGTCACTAATATCTTGCAATGATTTTGTACTTTTGGTTAAAAATTCAATCGCTGTATCACGACGGATATCATTTTTTAATTGTTGATAGCTCATGCCTTCTGATTTTAAGCGCCGTTGAATGGTCGCTTCAGACATATTTAAATGCATGGCTAATTCATTTAACTCGAGCCATTCCGCAGGGTGAACGTGTATAAGATGTTTGCGAATCAGTGAACTGAGCGAATTTGGATTTTTAAAACGAATCAATAAGTTGTGCGGTGTGTTTTTGATAAATTGATGCCATGATTTTTGATCTTGTTTAATTTGAATATTTAAATAGTTTGCATCAAACTGCACATAATTTTTATCGGTATTATATTGAATACTCTCACAAAAACGGACTTTATAATCTTGATCATCCAACGGTGCATCACATTTTAATTGAATTTGTTTGAGTAAAACTCTTTGCTTGGTGAGCCAACACATTAAGCTATGAATGAGCATTAAATATGTGGCATAGCTAAACATCCGTTTGATTGGTTTTTTATCCTGAATCACGATATAGGCATAATTTTCTTCAACAAATAATGTGCTTTCAAAATCATCTAAAACAATATTAAGAAACTGTAAAATTTGTTGTAATGCTTTTTCCAATGTTTCAGCGCGCATCACCATTTTAGATAACAGCTGATAACTTCCACGTCGCATCGGGTGGGAATCCATGCCAAAAAACTCATCATTCATGCGATTTGCAATTTCGATCCATAATTGTGCATAAGCACTGACGGAAATACGGGTCTTATTGGATTGCATCAGCTCAAGAGGAATTCCTGCTTTTTGCAGGATATGTTGTGTATTGATGCCTTTGTCATGGGCAGATAACAGTGCTTCATGTACGAGTTCAATTGAAATCGTTCCTTTGCTGTATTGCAACTGTTGATTATTCAATTCATATTCCATTATTTTGTCACTACGACTTCATTGTCCAAATACATCATACAGGATGCAACTTTTGGAAATTGTACTCAAGCCTGAGTATGATTACTCTGCATCTTAAGTCGAATCGTCATTCAAATAATGAATAGGAAAATAATATGAAAATTGCAGGAAAAGTATTTGTTGTTACAGGTGGTGCATCTGGTTTAGGTGCGGCGACAGCAACACATTTAGTCGGTCAAGGTGCTAAAGTGATTATGGTGGATATGAACCAAGACCTTGGTCATGAAATGCAACATCGTTTAGGTGAGAAGTCTAAATTTGTAAAACTAGATGTAACCGATGAAGTGACGGTTGAACAGTTTTTTAATGATGTAGAACAAGAATTCGGTCAATTAAATGGTTTGATTAACTGTGCGGGAATTGGTCCTTCTGCAAAAGTTTTGGGTAAAAATGGTATTCACGCATTGGATGCTTTTCAAAAAGTTTTGAATGTGAATGTGACGGGTACATTTAACATGCTGCGTTTTGCTGCAAATTTAATTGCGAAATATGAATTAAAAGCAGGTGAGGAAGAGCGCGGTGTGATTGTCAATACTGCATCTGTTGCAGCTTTTGATGGTCAGATTGGTCAAACGGCTTATGCCGCATCTAAAGGTGCTGTGGTTGCAATGACTTTGCCTTTGGCACGTGAATTGGCACGTGAACATATTCGTGTGATGACTATTGCGCCAGGCATTATGGAAACACCGATGTTGAAAGCTTTGCCACAAAATGTTCAGGATGCTTTAGGTGCAATGGTTCCATTTCCACCTCGTTTAGCAAAACCTGAAGAGTTTGCACATTTGGTTGGGCATATTTGTGAAAATGCTTATTTGAATGGTGAAGTAATTCGCTTGGATGGCGCGATTCGTATGCAACCTAAATAATCTATTTTGATTTGTGATCTTTATCTTTGTGGTGGAGTCTTTGCATTATTAAGTAAAGGTTTTATATAACCTTCGGTTCGACCTACTTTTCTTTCAGGAAAAGTAGGCAAAACTATCTTCATTCGCAAAACCTATTTAATTGAATTTACAGTCCACTTCTTCGCAGAAACATTATCTTTTTAGAAGTGTTTCAGGTTGCGAATGGGGTTGTCGTGTATCAAATATTTCTTAAATTTTAATAAATGTCGAATTTAACAACCTGAACATCAAAGGGATATTCAATGCTTTTAAATGATGAACAACGCATGGTTCAGGACATGATGCGTAGCTATTCGCAGGCTAAACTGAAACCGACGGCTGCTGAGCGTGACAAAACACATCAATTTCCTGCTTTAGAATTAAAAGAATTAGGCGCTTTGGGTGCTTTAGGCATGACTGTTCCTGAACAATGGGGTGGTGCAGGTTTAGATTATTTATCACTGGTTTTGGCCATTGAAGAAATTGCCGCAGGTGATGGTGCGATCTCAACCATCGTGAGTGTACAAAATTCATTGCCATGTGGTATTACTTTAAAATACGGTTCAGAGGCTCAAAAAGAAAAATATTTGACCAAACTGGCAACAGGTGAATGGCTAGGCTGTTTTTGTTTAACAGAGCCACAAGCAGGTTCAGATGCAGGTGCTCTTGAATGTAAAGCTGAACGTGTTGGTGATGAGTGGGTTTTAAGTGGAACGAAGCAATTTATTACTTCAGGTCGGCATGCTCAGATTGCGATTGTTTTTGCAGTAACAGATAAATCTGCGGGTAAAAAGGGCATTTCTTGTTTCTTGGTTCCTACAGATACCGCAGGTTATATTGTTTCCCGTATCGAAGATAAAATGGGGCAACATTGCTCAGATACCGCAACCATTATTTTTGATCAATGCCGTATTCCTGCTGAAAACCTATTAGGCAAAGAAGGCGAAGGTTATAAAATAGCACTGTCAAATTTAGAATCTGGTCGGATTGGTATTGCAGCGCAATGTGTGGGTATGGCGAGAGCTGCTTTGGATGCAGCGGTTGAATATGCCAATGAGCGCAAGGCTTTTGGTGTGGAAATTGTGCAACATCAGGCGGTGGCTTTCCGTTTAGCGGATATGGCAACCAAAATTGAAGCGGCACGTCAGTTAATTTTCCATGCGGCAAATTTAAAAGATGCAGGTTTACCGTGTTTAAAAGAAGCCTCTATGGCGAAGTTGTTTGCATCAGAAATCGCTGAACGTGTTTGCTCAGATGCCATTCAAATTCATGGTGGTTATGGTTATGTTTCAGATTTCCCTGTAGAGCGTATCTATCGTGATGTACGAGTTAGTCAGATTTATGAAGGTGCTTCAGATATTCAGCGTTTGGTGATTGCACGAGAAGTGACGAAGATTTGATTCTACAGAGCGTATTAAAAAGGATTCATAGATTGAATCCTTTTTTATTCTCAATTTAGCTTTCATATGCTTAGAACATATTTTTCTGAGGTTGATTTATATCCAAAAACTGCAATGTAAATGAGGTCTATGGAAATTGATGTTCAATTCTATTCATGATTATCTATATGCATCGTTAATAGACTTCTTGCACGCTTAGTAACCTTTTTATTTTTCTCCTTAAAAGTGAAATAGAAAGGCTTTATACAAGAAATCTAATATACACAGTTCAATGATTGAACGGATAGCAAAAATAGTCATACAACACGCTGTTATCTCACAAGCCGTAATAAAAATCTGAGACATAGATTCATCATGCAGGATGCGCAAAGCAAGATGCTTTGTAAAGAATAGGATTAGAGGTTGCCGTCATGAAGACATTGGAACAAGCCCATCAAGAATTTGATTATGAACAACTGATTGCTGAACAATTGGTTGGAACGCCACAGGCGATCAATGCTTATGTGGAGTGTTGTGCACGATATATAGGTTTAAATAAAACAGCTTTAATTTGGCAAGGCAAAAATGGCGAATCTACGCAATGGAGCTTTGATCAACTGGCAGAAGCTTCAGGCAAACTTGCAAATTATTTGACATCGATTGGTATTCAATCAGGCGATTGTATTGCAGGATTATTGCCTCGTACTCCTGAATTACTCATCACGATTTTGGCAACATGGCGTATTGGTGTAATTTATCAGCCTTTATTTACCGCATTTGAATCTAAAGCCATTGAGCATCGAGTTGAAACAGCACATACCAAACTGATTGTGACCAATGAAGAACAACGCCCAAAATTAAATCATATTGAAATTGAGCATGTTTTAACAATTCATCAATCACAGAGCATACAGTCACAAAGTACTCCGTCTCAAAATACTCAGCATTCTGATCCTGATTTTTGGCAGGTATTGGAACAACAATCTGCTGAATGTGAACCTGTGATGCAAAGTTTTGAAGATGACTTCCTGATGATGTTTACTTCAGGAACAACAGGTCTTGCTAAATCTGTACCTGTCCCTCTAAAAGCAGTGTTGGCATTCAAAGAATATATGCGCCATGCGGTGGATTTACGTAAAGAAGATTCATTCTGGAATTTGGCAGATCCTGGTTGGGCATATGGTTTGTATTACGGTATTACAGGACCGTTAGGCTTAGGTCATAGCATTATTATGGATGAGCGAGCATTTAGCGTAGATAACGCCGTGCAAATCATCAAAAAATATAAAGTCAGTAATTTAACCGGTTCACCAACTGCTTTTCGTATGTTTTTCGGTTTTAAAGAAAAATTTGATCCATCTATTAAAGAACATCTGCGTGTAGTGAGTAGTGCAGGCGAGCCACTCACACCTGAAGTGATCCATTGGTTTAATCATGACTTAAATGTCAATATTTATGATCAATATGGACAGACTGAATTGGGGATGGTGATTGGTAATCATCATGCTTTAACACATGAAATTAAAGTCGGTTCAGCAGGCTATGCAAATCCTGGACATCGTTTTTGTGTGTTAAATCAGAACAATGAAGAAGTAGAAAAAGGTGGTGTAGGCACACTGGCTATCGACTTTTCACAATCACCTTTAACGTGGTTTAAAGGCTATGGCGGTAATAATCGCAAATCATTTGTTGGTCATTATTATTTAACAGGAGATACAGTTAAATTTAATGAATTAGGGGGTGTAGATTTTATTGGGCGTGCAGACGATGTCATTACAACGTCAGGCTATCGTGTCGGTCCTTTTGATGTGGAAAGTACTTTGCTTGAATGTACAGAAGTGCTTGAATCCGCAGTGATTGGTAAACCTGATCATGAGCGTACAGAAGTGGTGAAAGCTTTTGTGGTATTGAAACCTCAATTTTTAGCTTCTCTTGAGTTAAATACTAAACTTCAAGACTATGTCCGTTCTCGCTTATCTAAGCATTCTTATCCAAGAGAGATTGAGTTCGTTGAAAGTTTACCGAAAACTTCGAGTGGGAAAATTCAGCGTAATTTACTCAAACAACAGGAAATTGCCAAAATGCAAGAGGTTCAACAAGCGAGCTAATTCTCAATTCTAAAAGTTCCATACTTTGCACCCGGAAGGGTGCTTTTTTTTAATAAAATCTAAATACTTATTCTTCAGTAAATTTAAGTTCATATTTAATGCCAAAACACGAATAATCGAGAATCTGTATTTCAGTAAATATGCGTATTTCTTTATAATTAAAAAGCTTAATCTGTTAAAGCAATAATCAAATAGCTCCAATGTTGAAATTTTCTAATTAAATATATGCTATAGTGAATTATGTTCATCATTTCTTATCTGCTACTTATTTTAAGACAGTAAGAAAGATACCTAATTTATTTATTATTCAGTCATCGACTTTGCAGGTCTTTAATCATGTTAGAAATTAGACATCTAAAAACATTACTTGCATTGCGAGAGCATGGTTCATTGGTCTCGGCTGCAAATGATTTGTGCCTTACACCATCAGCGATTTCTCATCAACTCAAAGAATTAGATCATTGGTATGGTGTTGAAGTGGTTAATCGTCGAAGTCGTCCTGTATCTTTTTCAAATGTTGGACAGCGTTTGTTAAAATTAGCAGATGATGTATTACCACAGATCCAAATTGCGCAAACAGATATCACGCGTATTGTGCATGGGCAAACTGGACGGATTATTTTTTCATCCGAATGTCATAGCTGTTTTGACTGGTTAATGCCTTTGTTGAATCAATATCGTCAACAATATCCAGATGTAGACCTAGACTTTGCTTCTGGTTTTGAGGCGAATCCGCATGAGCTTTTACAAAATGCAGAGTTTGATTTACTGATCACAGCAGACCCAATTGCATTAAAAGGCATTGAATACTTCCCAATTTTAGAATATGAATCAAGATTGGTGTTATCCAATACGCATCCTTTGGTCAGAGCTGAGAAAATTACAGTTCAGGAATTGGCTGAAGAAACGCTTATTACTTACCCTGTAGATAAACATCGTTTAGACATTATGTCTAAACTATTTATTCCTGCAAATATTTTACCAAAGCACATTCGTACAACTGATTTAACCCAGATGTTGATTCAACTTGTGGCTAGTGGACGAGGAATTGGTGCATTACCTGACTGGGTTGTAAATGAATATGAACAAAAAGGTTGGGTTACGTCTCGCCGTTTAGATTGCGTATCTGCACAAGGTTTGCGCCGTACCTTATATGCAGGCTATCGTACTGAAGAATTGGAAAAAAGTTATTTTGAAGGTTTTTTAAAACAACTTGAAAAATTTGCGTTGAAACGTGCTAATTATTACAGTTCTTAAAAGATATTTTATGCCAGTATTCATAGCCTCATTATTTTTCTTCATAAAGGATAAGTGAGAGGCTTTATACACGAAATCGAAAATGATGGATTTGAAAATGAACAGTTTATTTGTTTACGGAACATTAAGGCCAAATCAGCCCAATGCTCATGTCATGGAAAATATTGGTGGAACATGGCAGGCGGGTTATATTTTGGGTACATTGGAAAATGTTGGATGGGGTGCTGAATTAGGAAGCCCAGGTATTCATTTAAATGCCAATGGTGAGCGAGTGAATGGTTATATTTTTAGCTCAGATCATCTTGCACAACATTGGTTTTATTTAGATGAGTTTGAAGGCAATGAATATAAACGAGTATCGGTTCAAGTGTTTCTTGAAGATGACAGTACCGTTGAAAGTTTGGTCTATGTTTTAAAAGCAAAATAAAAAGCTGAACCGCCTGTTGATGAATGTAAATCATAATGATCAGGCGGTTTTAAAAATGATAAATTTTTTATAATAATTGTATGTAAAAGATGATATTTATTGTTTTGAAAAATTGAATATCACGTTGTTTTGTCGTTGTATAAAACTTAAGAATTTCCAATCAATAACGATAAAATACCCGCAGCAATCAGCGGTCCTACAGGTACACCACGTAATACCGCAACGCCTGCAACCGTTCCAATCAGTAAGCCTGCTACAACATCAGGTTGATTACTCATTAATTTAACCCCGCGCCCACCAAGCCATGCCACAAGTAAGCCAATTGCAATTGCCAATAGTGATTTCCAACTCATAAATGATTTTAAAATACTTTCTCCCGCAATTTTCCCACTTGCAATCGGCGTGAGTACACCTATGGTTAAAATAATGATGCCAATATTTAAGCCATGTTGTTGTAGTAAAGGGAAAAACTCACTTAAAGGGGTGATCCTAAAGACAATAAGGACACCTGCTGCTATCGTCACCGCTGAATTGTGGCTAAAGACACCGCATGCAAGTAAAACGAGTAGAACGATTAAGTTTAAATCTAGACTAGAAATTTGCATAACCAACCATACGTGTTAACGTTTATAACAAAATATTAAATAGAGTGAACATCAAGCTAAATTAGTGAATCAACGAGTTAGACATCATGCATAAGCATGAATAATTTTTTTCAGTAAGGTGAAAAATAAAAGCATTATGCAACAAGCCTATTATTCAATAACTATCGCTTTTTTCCAATGAGAAATATTTAATCGTGTGATTTTGTGCATTGCTGAAGGTTAAATTTTTGCTCAAATTCCAAAGCGAGTTCAGACATTTTAGTTGATTTTAATTGCTGAATAAGCAGTAATTTTGCTTCATTTAGAGCTTGATCGAGTGCTTCATTAACAATTTGTTCAACAATACAATCAGGGTGATCTCGTTCATTACCCAAAGCAAAAATAGTCGGTTCACCCACGGCTTCATATATATCAAAAAGTGAAATATTGGATAAGTCTTGCGCCAGTTGCCAACCACCACCGGGTCCTTTTTCAGCTTTTACAAAGCCTGCTTTTTTAAGACCAGACATCGTCCGTCTCACCACAACAGGATTGGTCGTGAGCATTTTTGCAATTTCATCTGATGTGAAAGATTTCTCCTGTCTTGCCATATGTAATAGCACATGGAGCATTCTAGAGAGTTTACTGTCTGTACGCATATCGTTAATGTTCAAATAAATACAATTGTAACATCAAAAGTTGCAAATAGAATCAAACCTGAATATAGTAACTTTAAAAGTTACCTATTGGGGGATTACGATGCTATACGATGTTGCAATTATTGGTGGAAGTTATGCAGGTTTATCAGCAGCAATGCCTTTGGTTAGAGCACGCAAGAACATCATTGTGATTGATGCAGGAGAAAGACGAAATCGATTTGCTGAGCATTCACATGGTTTTCTAACACAAGATGGTACACCGGCAAGTGAAATTGTCAGTCAAGCTAAAGAGCAGCTACAAAAGTATTCAACCTTTGAGTGGCAAACTGGCTCGGTTAAGCGAATAGAAACGGTTGCAGATGAGTTTTATATTTGTGTAGATCAATTACGCTCGATTCAAGCCAAAAGAATTATTATTGCCTCAGGTGTAACAGATCAGCTTCCTAATATTCAAGGTTTGGCTGAACGATGGGGGAAATCAGTGTTTCATTGTCCGTATTGCCATGGTTATGAGTTAAATTTAGGTAATATCGCAATATTGGCAACCAATCCACATGCCTTTCATATGGCAATGATGCTTCCTGATTGGGGCACAACAACATTACTTTTAAATGGTCAGGCATTATTGAATGATTTTGAAAAAGAACAATTGCAAAAAAGAGCTGTGATTCTGGATGATCGCACTATTCAATGTATTGATCATCATGCAGATATTGTTTTTGATCATGGAGAGGTTGGTCATTTTGATGGTTTATTTGTTCAAACAAAGCCACAAATACAACAAGCATGGATTGAGAAATTAGGATGTAAAATTGAAAAAAATGAATTTGGACAATTTCTTCAAACTTCAGTATTAAAAGAAACATCAGTCAAAGGCATTTTTGCATGTGGTGATGTCGCGCGCTTAGGTGGTTCAGTTCCTTTAGCTGTTGGAGATGGCATGCTTGCAGGAATGAGTGCGCACAAATCTCTCATTTTCTAAAAGTATGCTCATAACGAACTAAGTGTATGTAGGAAATGAGTGCAACAATAAAATCAGCCTCAAAGAAATTTAGACTGATTTCAGTTAGAATTCCTTTTGCTTTAGCGTTTGGATGATATAGATCATGTTTGTTGAGAAAATGTTGCAATCACAGGGCTTTGGCTCACGAAAACATTGTCAGCAATTAATTAAAAGTGGTGCAGTTGCCATTAATGGTGAAATCGTTGATTCAGCAAAATTAAAACTCGATCTTCAACAATTACAATTTTCAGTACATGGTCAAGATTATCAGTATCGAGAAAAAGTCTATATTGCTTTAAATAAACCTCAAAACTATGAGTGCTCACATCAAGCAACACATCATTTTAGTGTATTTGATTTTTTTGATGACATTCTTATGAATCGTGGCATTCAATGTGTAGGTCGTTTAGACCAAGATACGACAGGTTTGTTATTGCTTACAGATGATGGGCAATTTCTACAAGCGTTAACACATCCGAAAAAACATGTGCCAAAAGTTTATCGAATGCAAACCGCTGATCCAATCCGTGATGAGCAACTCCAACAACTCGAACAAGGGGTGGAGTTGAGAAATGAAACGGGTACTTTTGCTGCGACTGATGTCACACGTTTGGCTGAACATGAATTAAGTATGGCGATTCACCAAGGCGTATATCATCAAGTTAAAAGGATGCTAGCTGCGGTTGGAAATAAAGTTGAAACTTTACATCGTCAACAAGTCGGGCAATTGGCATTAACTGAACTAGCTGAAGGTGAGTGGATCTATTTAAATGAAGCTCAAATTATGGCAGCCAAAAATATGCCAAATATCGCGTTCGCTTCAATTTAAATGGTCGTCACTATTTGCTTGATCGTTATTTGAGGAAGCAGTGATAGGTCTGAAATGCATCATCTTTAACGAAGCCCATTTGTTCATAAAGTTGATGTGACTGATAATTGCTTTTTTGAGTTTCTAAACTAATTCTTAACGCATTTTCATGTCGTGCAAAGAGGATAGCTGTATCAATCAATTGTTTGGCTGAACCTTGTCTGCGGTATGTAGGTGTAACGTAGACATCATCTAAAATATAATAAATTGAACATGCAAGTGAAGAAAAACCTAAATAAAGCAGTACAAAACCTGTAATCACATCATCTTTAATATGAATAAAAATGACACTTTCTTTATTTTCAAAACGTTGCTTTAAAAAAGAGAAAGATTCTTTAATGTTAGAAGATGAGCCATAAAATTGGCGATACTCATCAAATAAAATAGCAAGTTGATGCAGGTCTTCAAAAGTAGCGCGACGGACAATCATCGTTAAAACTCCTTGCAATTATTATTGGCTGTGCAAGTGAGCATAACTAAAAAAATCAAAACTATAGTAAAAATATTGTTTGAAAATGCGTCACTGTTAAGTTTTGTCACTTTCTCCTAAGATGGCATTCAATTCTGCAAAAATATCATCATCATCAGATAAATCAGTTTGTGCATCGGATAGGGGAGTATTTTGTTGTTCTTGCTTTAGTTTTCTAAGCTTGAGTAATTGCTCAATGTTAATGCTTTGATTTTCAATCGCAAAAGGAATGGACTTCGTGAGTACCACTTGTTTGAAAAAAAGACGAACCGCTTGAGCAGGTGTAATCCCCAATTGCTTGAAAACAGCAAACGCTTGTTTCTTTTCTTGTGAGTCAAGTCTGACTTGATAAACTTCTGTTTTTCTCATGAATTTAAACCAAACAACCTTATAGTTTGAGCAGTTATTTTAATCGAACTAATTGTAATTTCAATCTTTAATCGATAAAAAGTAAAGTTTTTGTCATTACAATGAAATTATAGTGTTAATACATTGTCTGAACAAAAGCACATTTCAACTAAAGTAACAGGATCAATGAAGCAAATTTCTTTGGCAAGTAGCTGTAAGGGCATTGAAAAGTCATTGTCTTTTTTATGTATGACATGTGGATAGAAAGGGTCATTTTTAATTGGAATATTCAAATAATTGAGATGCACGCGTAGTTGGTGTTGTTTCCCTGTCTGAGGTTTAAGACAGTATTTAGCCCATTGATCATTATGTTCTAAAAGCGCTATTTCAGTACTGCTATTTTTTTCGCCGTCTACAACAGACATGGTGTAAAAAGGTTGTCCCTTTTCCATTCTTAAATGTACAAATTGTGGGAAATCTAAATCTTTACGAAATGGAGCAATCGCATGATAAGTTTTTTGGACTTTACGCTCAGCAAACATTTGTTGATAAATGCCACGAGTCTCAGGCCGCTTTGAGAATAAAACTACACCTGCTGTTTCTCGGTCTAAGCGATGAATAGGGGTTAAGTCTACATTTTGCGTGGTTTTTTTAAGGCGAACCAGTAAGGTTTCTTGCACATATTGTCCTGTTGGACTCATGGTGAGAAAGTGTGGTTTATCTACAACCAATAAATCAGCATTTTCAAAAATTATCTTTTCATAAAATGGTACATGAATTTCATTTTCTAGAAAACGATAGTAATAAATATGGGTATTGGCTTGATACGCTGATGTCATGGTCAGTGCTTGACCTTGCATATCAATAATCAGTTGATCTTGAAAACGCTGTTGCCATTCATTGTTTTTAATATGTGCAAAATGCACACATAAATATTCAAATACAGTCTGATCAGTATTTTCATTGGGTAAAAAGACTTTACTGGCTGTAACACCATTAATCATCGAGGGTTGGTATTCAGGTGCAATTTTTGAATGGTTCATTGAGAAGTGAATCAGCTTAATTTAAAAAGAAGGCAAGAAAATACAACTGCAAAAAATAGGCAGATGACGCATATTCATCACAAAGCAACATAGGTTTTGCAGACATGCAATGTTATCATAATGCCTTGTTTTAATCATGTTGTGAGTCAAGTTGTGAGCGCCATGCAATATTCATTTAAATTCAGTCTGAGCAATGAACAAGATACGCAAAAATTAGCGCAAAAATTAGCGCAAAATATGACTCAAGGTGTGATTTATTTGATTGGCGATCTTGGTGCAGGAAAAACTACCTTAACGCGTTATTGGTTGCAAAGTTTAGGACATCAAGGGGCTGTAAAAAGTCCAACTTATACATTGGTCGAGCCTTATCATATTTCAGGTCGAGACGTCTTCCATTTTGATCTTTATCGCCTGAATGATCCTTATGAGCTTGAACTTATGGGGATTCGTGATTATTTAGATGTGTCTGATGCACTCTTTTTATTTGAGTGGCCATCAAAAGGTGGAGATGAGATTCCGCAAGCCGATTGCATTATTGATATTCAAAAGTCGGATGATGAAACAGTACGTGAAGTGACATTAAATTTTCATTCAAAAGCTCTATTACAATCGCTACAAAAATCAGTTTAAAGCATGATATTTGCTGTTATTACGCATAAAACACAGGTTATCCAATGCAACGTGAAGAAATCAGTTTAAGACGCATTCAGACTTTAAATCCTGCATTAGCCAATCAAATTGCTGCGGGTGAGGTGATTGAACGCCCATCATCTGTGGTGAAAGAATTACTTGAAAATTCAATTGATGCAGGTGCAACTGAACTGATCATTCGTGTGGCACAGGGTGGTAGTACACTCATTGAAATCATTGATAATGGGCGAGGAATCCATCCAGATGATTTAGCTCTCTCTGTGACCCGACATGCGACCAGTAAAATTCAAACAGCGGAAGATTTACAAGCGATCATGAGTCTAGGGTTTCGTGGAGAGGCTTTGGCATCGATTGCTGCTGTTTCACGATTAACTTTAACCAGTAGTCAAGATGATTCAGGTGTGGGCTATCAACTGGAAGTCAATGGAACTGCATTTGATCATCAAGATATTCAAGCAGTTGCTTCTCAGCAAGGCACACATATTCGCATTCAAGATTTATTCTTTAATGTACCTGCACGACGTAAATTTTTAAAAAAACCCACCACAGAATACGGGCATATTGAAGAAATTGTACGCCGTATGGCATTAACTCATTTTGATATCCGTTTTGTGTTAGAACATAACGATAATATTCGTTTGAATTTACCCATTGCAGATAGTGGTGAGTTGCGTTTTCAACGAGTCCAACAACTGTTGGGTCGTCCATTCACAGAAAATGCTTATTGGATGGATGCGGACAGTATTCATATGCGTTTATCTGGTTGGCTTGGACATCCTTCTGATGCTAGAGCGCAGGCGGATTTGCAGTATGTCTATGTGAATGGTCGTATTGTAAAAGATAAAACCATCTCACATGCCTTACGCATGGCTTATGATGGGATTTTGCATGGACATCAACATGCAGGTTATTTGCTATTTTTAGAAGTTGATCCTGAAAATATCGATGTGAATGTGCATCCGACTAAGCATGAAATTCGTTTTTTAAATCAACGCGAAGTACATGAATTTGTACGCCATTATGCCAAATCAGTTTTATCTCAGTTTCAGACTGCAATGGCTGATTTGTCTTCGGCAATGAAACAGAATGAAGCAGAGAATGTGTTGAATCAGCCACAGCCTCGTTATCAGGAACAATTTCAGTTACATCGTGATGCAAATAATCAACACCTACAAAATGTAAATAGCCTAAGCAATGCAGAAGTATCTTTAAATATAGAAAATACACTCACAGATTTTAGTTCTAATCGACCACAAAGCGTTGCATATCAACCTCAAACACCTTATTCAGGTACACAACAACTCAATAACGCATTAAAGAGCTACTTAGCACCTTTAAGAGAACAATCTACTGATGAAAATACTGCAAATGTAGATGGTCAATTTGAGTCTGCACCGAGCAAAGTGGATGAGTTTCCGCTTGGCATTGCAATCGCACAATTACATGGCATTTATATTCTTGCACAGAATACTGAAGGCTTAATTATTGTAGATATGCATGCTGCTCATGAACGTATTTTATTACAGCAAATGAAAATGGCATGGGATAAACCTGAATTTTGGATGTCTCAGCAATTGCTTATTCCAAAAGTCATTTCTATTACGCGTATGCAAGCTATGCGTATTGATGAACTTAAACCACAATTAGAACGTTTAGGTTTGGACATTGATCAATATGGCGATGATCAAGTGATTGTACGCGGTGTGCCTGCCATTTTACACAAAGCAGATTTTAGTGCTTTGGTTCCTGAATTGCTGAATGATCTTGATCCAAATGATGAAGCTCAAGCTTTGCAACAAAAGCGTGATCAAATTTTAGCAGGCATGGCATGTCATGGAGCAGTTCGTGCGCATCGCATGCTGAGCTTATCTGAAATGAATGCTTTATTGCGCCAAATGGAACAAACCGAATTTGCGAGTCAATGTAATCATGGTCGTCCAACATGGCGTGCATTTCCATTGGCTCAATTAGATAAATTATTTGCTCGAGGAGAGTAGCTGTACATGTCAAATCAATTGCCCGTCATCAATTTAATGGGGCCTACGGCAAGTGGGAAAACGGCTTTGGCATGTGAGTTATATGAACGAGGTGGTTTTGAGCTTATTTCAGTCGATTCTGCGCTTGTTTATAAAGATATGGATATTGGTACAGCTAAACCGACCAAAGAGGAGCAGGCGCAATATCCGCACCATTTAATCGATATTATTACGCCTTTGGAAGTTTATTCGGCAGCACAATTTGTTGAAGATGCGTGTGTTTTAATTGATGATATTCATCAACGCGGGAAAACACCGATTTTGGTTGGTGGAACGATGCTATATTTTAAGTCTTTACTTGAAGGATTATCAGATAATCTACCGAGTGCTGATCCAGCAATTCGTGCTGAAATTGAAGCTAAAGCTGATAATCAAGGTTGGGATGCCGTTTATCAAGAATTGAAAATGGTCGATCCTTTAGCTGGTGAAAAGTTTAAAGTCAGCGATAAGCAGAGAATTATTCGTGCTTTAGAGGTCTTTAAAATTACTGGACAGCCAATTACAAAATTACAAGCAGAACAACCTAAAAATGTTGCATATCGTTACAGTTTTCATAACTACGCCTTGATGCCTGACCGTGTACAATTACATCAAAGGATTGAGTTAAGACTAAAAAAAATGTGGGAAATCGGATTTTTAAATGAGGTCGAGTTTCTTATGAAAAAATACGATCTCAATGAAAATTTACCCGCTGCTCGATCAGTGGGATATCGCCAAGCTTTAGATTTTCTTAAAAATAGTGATGTATGTCATAAAAGTAAACAAGAAATGGAGGATAAGTCTTTATTTGCGACACGACAATTGGCAAAACGTCAATACACTTGGTTACGTTCTTTGCAAGAAACACACCAATTTAAAACTTATTTGACAATAAAGCAGGCTCAAGAAGACTTGCGAAACTTATATGGATAAAGCAAAATTTACACACTATCTTTTTTATAATTTTTAATTGAAAAATCAAAGATAGTTTTTGCGCTGATTTTAAATTTTTTTGGAGTATAAAATGTCTAAAGGTCAAACTTTACAAGATCCGTTCTTAAATTCTCTCCGTAAAGAACGCATTCCTGTTTCTATCTTTTTAGTAAACGGTATTAAATTGCAAGGTCATATTGAATCTTTTGACCAATATGTTGTTTTATTAAAAAATACAGTAAGCCAAATGGTTTATAAGCATGCTATTTCGACTGTAGTACCTGCACGTAACCCACGTCCTGCTGGTGCTCCTGCTGGTGCTCCTGCTGGTGCTCCTGGTAGCTTCGGTGGCGGTCAACAAGGTGGCTTCGGTGGCGGTCAACAAGGCGGCTTCGGTGGCGGTCAACAAGGCGGCTTCGGTGGTCAAGGTGGTTTTGGCGGTCAAGGCGGTGGTTTTGGGAGSCAAGGTGGCTTCGGTGGTCAAGGCGGCTTCGGCGGTCAAGGTGGCGGCTTCGGTGGTCAAGGCGGCGGCTTCGGTGGTCAAGGCGGCTTCGGCGGTCAATCAAATACAGGTTTTGAAGCTGAAACTAAATTTGAAGATTCTCAAGAAGACGAAAATAATCGTTAATTTGAGATAAAAAAGACGCCGTTTAGGCGTCTTTTTTTTGATTAATTATTGGATTTTAAAGTAATTATAATAAAAAAGCCTCATCATGATGATGAGGCTTTTTTATTTGTCTATAGGTTTAATTCGTTGTAGGTGCTTTGTTGTCTAATCGAGGATCTTTAATTTCAACATAAGTACTGGCACGTAATTCTCTTAACCAGCTATCCAGTTCTGAGTCAAATTGACGTTCACCCAAAATCTGACGTGCCATGCGTTGTTGGTATTCTTTGGTCATATCTTGTTGACGTTTACCTGTGACTTGCAGAATATGCCAACCAAATTGTGTTTCGAAAGGAGCACTCACTTGGTCAACTGTAGCACTTTGCATGACTTTATCAAATTCAGGAACCATCATGCCTGGACTAACCCAGCCTAAGCTTCCGCCATCACGTGCTGAACCTGGATCATTTGAATAAGTTGAAGCAAGCGTACTGAAGTCTTCACCTGCTTTAATACGATTATAGATGCTATCAATCGTTTGCTTCGCATTTTCAGGGCTGACAACTTCAGATGTTTTAATCAGAATATGGCGAGTATTATATTGAGGGACTAAAGCTTTTTGTTCATTGCCTTTACGTTCAATCAGTTTAAGAACGTGGATACCATCCGCTACAGGGATTAAATCAGTTGTTTGTCCTTCGTTTAGTACACTTACACGTGCTGCAAGTTCAGCTGGGATATCTGAAAGTGGACGGAACCCCATGTCTGCGCCTTCAACTTTAATTGAAACTGATGAATATTTCTTTTCTAAAGCTTTAACGTCATTGTTTGAGGTGAGGTCTTTTTTAATCGCTTGTGCTGTTTTATTTAATTCAGCAGGCGAAGCATCACCTGAAATGCGCATGTGTATGACATGGGCTTGGCTACCAACGGAAGCTTGACCTTCAGGTGATTTTAGGAAATTTTCAACATCTTGGTCGCTAATTTTAATCCGTGACATCACTTGTTGTTGGCGAAGTCGTTGAATCTGTAAATCATCTGAAATACGATTACGCAATGTTTCATATGTACCCGGTGCAACAGCATCTAATTTCTGTTGAAAAGCTTCTAGACTTTTCGAACCTGATTGGCTCGCAACTTTTAATACTGCATCATTCAAGGTTTTTTCATCAACTTTTAAGCCATAGCGTTTGACTTGTTCAAGTTGCGCATTTTGTAAAATAAGTTGATTTAAAACTTGTCTTTCTAAAAACTGCTGTGGTGGAACTTGTTTTTTTTGTGCTTGAAGTTGGTGCGTTGCTTCAGCTACACCTTGATCTAAATCACTTTTTAAAATTGCACTATTACCAACAACAGCTACGACTTGGTCTGTAGTTTCAGCGAATGATGGTAACGAAGCAGAAAGAGCTAATGTGAGTGCTGTCGCTTTAAAAAGTTGTTTTAAATTTTTCATCTTCATTAATGTGTCCAAGATTGATTAACTTTATCGAAGCCTAAGATGCGGTTTTCGAGTAATGAACTTAGTTTGTTATTTAATCCACCTAATCCTTTTAAAGTGAATTCAGCCATTACTGCACGCTTAGGTTTTACACCAGGATCGTTCACATTGTCTAAGTCATTATAATAAGAACGACCGTAGACAGAAACGCCCCAACAACATGATTCATAGTTCACACCTAATAAATATTCGCGTGCAACTTGGTTATCTAGATCATATTGGACATGACCCATGATGCGCCAATTGTCTTTTACAGGCTGTATAAATGATGCAACGGCTTGATCATACGCTTCTTGGCGGTCAGGAAGATTATCTCGATAGAAATAACCAACGTTATAAAGATTGCCTTTTTCACCTGTGTAATACAGTTGGAAATCACGCTGAGCGTTATCGCCATTTGACATCCAAGCTGAGTTAGCACCAATTGTGAAATTTTGTGACAATTGACTTGAAAGGCTAATTACTGGACCCGTATTTCTAGCAGTATCAATTTCATCGGTCTTGTTCAGATTAACGCGACGATCATCAAAATAATAACTTTGACCAATACCAGCACGTAAGCGTTCTAAGCCGACGGTATCAAATAAGCTGTAGCTAACGCCTAAAGAGAGGAAGTTATTATCATCTAAGCGGTCATGACCATAGAAGCGGTAGGGGTTAAATAATTGATCATAACTAATTGATGCAGTGGTGGTATCAAAGTTTGGATAGCCACTTTGGTTTTCATATGGTGCATAAGCATAAAATGCGCGCGGTGTTATGGTTTGTAAAAACTTACCTTCTTTTTCAAAAGTCAGCCCAGTATCTAAAGTGAACTGGGGGACAACAACCGACTTATTCTTTGAGTCAGAACTAAAGTTTGTATTGTCTCGTGTTTCTTGATCGTAAAATGTATTTAAGCTACGAACAGAAACTTCTGGGATAGCAAAAGCCCAAGGATTACGGAAATTATAGCGTGTCGCAAATTGGTTGTAGAGGCGCGTACCATTCGGTTGTGCTTGATTTTCAAAATCATTAATATTTTTCTTAAAATAAGCACTATCACTATTAATTTCAAACTCTAACCCTTGCGGATTACCACCGACATAGTTAATTAATAGCTGTGGTAAACGAGCATAGGGTTTATCTACATCTGGAATTGTTTTATCCAGTGTTTGGAAATCTTCAACCTTGAATTGTGCACTCAGCCCTGGAATTCCATGACTATAATTGAGTTCCCAAGCACGACGTTGATTTAGCTCGGTACGTGTACTTGGACTATTATCTAGATCTGAGAAGAAATCTTTATCAGATACATAGTTGTATTCAAGGTTAGTTGACCATTGTTTGTCAATTTGCCAATTATGTAATAGATGTAGGTCTTTACGATCTTGATCGTCATATTTACGATCTGAAGGTAAGTAACTTCCCCAAATACTACCATCACCAAAATTTTGAGTTAGATAGCGAAATTCGCCTTGTGCTAACAGTCCACGATCTGTGATAAGACGTGGTGTAACCGTCGCATCGTAATTCGGTGCTAGGTTAAGGTAAACAGGAACTGAAAGCTCAAATCCACCATCATTAGAAAAACCAAAGTTTGGATTTAAAATCCCTGTGGTTCTACGATCATCAATTGGGAAGTTGAAGTAAGGTACAGCCAATACAGGGGTGTCTTTAATATAAAGCTTGGTGTTGCGTGTAACTCCACGACCTGTATCTTGATTTAGTTCAATGCTTTTTGCTTGCAGTTTCCAAGTTGGTGTTTCATCAGGAGGACAAGTGGTATAAGTCGCATCTTCAAGTACAACAACATTGGGTGAGGTTCTACTTATTTTGTTGGCATGACCATGTGCATGGGTCGCTTCAGCAATGTAGAAGCTATTATTTAATTCGCCAGTTTCATCTTTTAAATTGTAATTAATTTGATCACTTTGGGCGATTAAACCGCCTTGTGCCATTTGTACATTGCCTTTTGCTTTGGCAAAAGTTTGTGTTTGATCAATGGTCACTTCATCAGCGCGAATCATTCGACCTTGTTGGTCAATTACCACATCACCTGACAATATCGAGTCGCCATTTGGATTGTAATAACCATTATCTGCGGTAATTACAGAGCTACCATCTTCAGCAGCAGTCGCTTTGGTTTGACTATCAAAAGGTGTAATCCATATACCTTCACAAAAATGATTGCTCAGGGTATTGGTGTCGCGGACTTGAGCTTGAGCAGAATGTTTATCAACATAATATTGCTCAAAGAAATTTTGACCTGGAAAGCTTTCTTTAATTGCAGCATTCAGTTGCTTATTATCAGTGGTAGAGATGCTTTCCGTCGATTCGGCATAGCTTGATACACTGCTTCCGCAAAGAAGGGTCAAAATAGCAGTCGCCAAAGGATTAAATTTAAACTGATGCTTCATTTGTTTCATTAACCAAGTATGCAAATCGCAATTAATTATTCTCGCATCATAGAGAAAAAGTTGATAAGTAGCTACACTTAGGGCTTCAAAAATTCAGCCTGTACTAGATTTTATTGCAAATGAATACACAACGTGAACAATTAATACAAACATGGGTTACATCTGTACTTGATTCAAATCAGTTTCAGATCAATTTTTTAGCAGGCGATGCGAGCTTCCGTCGTTATGCACGAATTCAATTGAATAATAAAACATTTATGCTCATGGATGCACCTCCTGAAAAAGAAGATTGTGGGCCTTTTGTGACAATTGATGAATTCTTTGATCAGCATGGTGTACGTGTTCCACATATTATTGCCAAAGATTTGCAACAAGGCTTCTTGTTACTAGAAGACTTTGGTGATGTTTTACTTTCGAGTTTATTGAATGATGAAACAGTGGATGCACATTATGAGCAGAGCTTTAAGCAGCTGATCCAATTGCAATCTATAGATGGAATCAATCATTTTCCTGAATATGCTTATGAAAAATTGATTAGTGAAATGGAGCTTTTAACCGATTGGTTATTGCCTTCATTAAACATTCAGCCAACTCGTGATGAGCTAGGGCTGATTAAGCAAACTTTTGCAATTTTAGCAAATGCAGCTTTGGCTCAGCCTCAAGTGATTGTGCATCGTGATTTTCATAGTCGTAATTTGATGATTTTGAAAGATGAAGTTGCGCAAGGTGTGATTGACTTTCAGGATGCTGTGATTGGTGCTGATACATATGATTTGATCTCGATCACGCGTGATGCCTATGTGCAATGGAATCCTGAGCGTGTTTATGCATGGTTTAAAGTGTTTTATGACATGCTTCCAGAAACTGCAAAACAAAATCGTGATTTTGAGCAGTTTAAGCAAGATGCCGATTTAATGGCAATTCAACGTCACATTAAAATTTTAGGTATTTTCGTGCGCTTGTTTGAGCGTGATGGTAAATCAGGTTACTTAAAAGATTTACCGCGTGTGATGTGGTATTTACTTGAAGAAAGTAAAACTTATGCAGAATTACAACCATTTATGCAGTTTATTCAGGATAAGGTGATGCCGAAATTCGAAAATAAATATGGCAAATATGAGGTTGTTGCATAATGAAAGCGATGATTCTAGCTGCAGGTTTAGGCAATCGGATGCGACCTTTAACGTTGTATAAGCCTAAACCCTTGCTTGAAGTGGGTGGTAAAGCACTGATTGTTTGGCATATCGAAAAGCTTAAAAAAATTGGTGTAACTGATATCGTCATCAACTCTGCATGGTTGGCTGATATTTTGATCGGAACATTGGGCGATGGTTCTCAATTTGGTGTCAATATTTTATGGACACGTGAAGATCAAGGTCTAGAAACCGCAGGTGGAATCATCAATGCCTTACCACTTTTAGGAACAGAGCCTTTTATCTTGGTGAATGGTGATGTTTGGACAACCTTTGATTTTGCATCATTATTGAATGTGAATCTTGGAAATGATTTGGCACATTTAGTTTTTGTAACCAATCCGGAACAACATCCAAAGGGTGATTTTACCTTGGCAGAAAGTCGTGCTTATACTTTTGAGCAAGAACAACAAGGTGACAACTTAACCTATAGTGGTGTGGCTGTTTTAAATCCTCAAATGTTTGATGGTTTGGAAGCTGGGAAGCGTCCACTGGCACCTTTATTAAAACAAGCCATGATAGATGGGCGTATTTCTGCTGAAAAAATGCAGGCTGTATGGGTAGATGTTGGTACACCAGAGCGCTTAAGCAGTTTAGATTTGCAGATTCGACAGGGTATATACGATTAACTGTGTAATCACTAATCGTTAACTACTGTTCCACGGTCTAGAAATCGGTATACTTCTATCTAATTTTTTTGAGATGTCATTTGTTTATGCATCCATTTTTCCAAGAGTTACAGCTGGGTAGTCAAAAACTTGGACTTGATCTGAGTGAAGAGACATTGGAATTGTTGCTGAAGTACCAAGATTCATTGGTGCTTTGGAACAAAGCCTACAATTTAACTGCGATACGTGATCCAAAAGAAATGTTGGTGAAACATTTATTGGATAGCCTGAGTATTTTAAAAGACTTACCACAAGGTCGTTTGCTTGATATCGGAACAGGTGGAGGTATGCCTGGGATGATTATTGCATTGTGCCAGCCAGATCGTGATTGTGTGTTACTCGATTCAAATGGTAAGAAAATCCGTTTCTTAAAGCAGTTTATTGCAGATTTAAAACTAAAAAATGTTATTGCAGTACAAACGCGTGTTGAGAATGAAGACAGTATTCATGAACTCGGACAGTTTGATGTCATTACGAGTCGTGCATTTGCTTCTTTGACAGATTTTGTCGCGGCCTCAAAACCTTATATGCATTCGAGCAGTATTATTGCGTCTATGAAAGGTTTGGTTCCAACTGATGAAATTGAAGTTATTAAAAATCAATTCTCATGTGACATTATTGAACTACATGTTCCACGTTTAGATGAACAACGACATTTACTTTTATTAAAGCAAATTTAAAACATACTCAGGATTGGGGTTACTATGGCTCAAATTATTGCTATTGCGAACCAGAAAGGTGGCGTAGGTAAAACCACAACAGCTGTGAATTTAGCTGCCTCTTTAGCAGTCTTAAAGAAACGTGTTCTTTTGGTGGATATGGATTCCCAAGGCAATGCCACAATGGGATCAGGTATTCAAAAAAATGATTTATTGTATTCGGTAACGGATGTTTTATTGGGCGAAGTTCCGATTGAAACGGCGATTACTAAATCTGAGGTTGGATATAAAGTTCTCGGATCAAATCGTGATTTGGCGGGTGTTGAACTTGCAATTGCAGATCAAGAAGGTCGTGAATATATTCTTCGTAAAGCATTACGTGAAGTTGAAGAAAATTTTGATTATATTATTGTCGATTGTGCACCAAGCTTAAGTTTAATTACAGTGAATGCTTTGACCGCTGTTGATGGTGTACTGATTCCAATGCAATGTGAATATTATGCTTTGGAAGGTTTGGCGGATTTAACGCAAACAATTGATAAAATTCAACAAGCCTTAAATCCAGA
The DNA here is from genome assembly GCF_002135415.1 of Acinetobacter sp. ANC 3832. Classification (GTDB taxonomy): domain Bacteria; phylum Pseudomonadota; class Gammaproteobacteria; order Pseudomonadales; family Moraxellaceae; genus Acinetobacter. The sequence continues at coordinate 152,310 of NZ_NEGJ01000006.1, read as the reverse complement.
GTTGGAAATTGTTGGCGTGTTACGCACCATGTATGATGCGCGAAATGCTCTAACACGTGATGTTTCAGAAGAGCTTGAACAATATTTTGGAAAAAAACTGTACGAAACTGTTATTCCACGTAATGTTCGTTTGGCTGAAGCACCTGCACATGGTCTACCAATTATTTATTTTGAGAAAAACTCAAAAGGCGCAATTTCTTATCTAAATTTTGCGGCTGAAATGTTGAAAAAAAGTAAAGTGAAAAAAGGAAGCAAAGCATGACCGTAAAAAAACGCGGATTGGCAAAAGGTCGTGGTTTAGATGCATTGTTAGGTTCAATCCAAAAAGAAAAATTACAGCTTGAAGTGCAAGCATTGGATCATGGTCAGTTAAAGCAGATTGATGTTAATCAGTTAAAACGGGGGGCGTATCAACCTCGTCGTTTTATTGATGAGCAAGATTTGCAAGAGCTTGCTGCTTCGATTCAGAAGCATGGTGTAATGCAACCAATTGTGATTCGTCCAATTGACGATGAAGAATGCGCTTATGAAATTATTGCAGGTGAGCGTCGTTGGAGAGCAGCAAAACTTGCAGGTTTAACCGAAATTCCCGCAATTGTTCGTGACTTAACCGATCAAGTGGCGATTGCACTTGCGTTGATTGAGAATATTCAGCGTCAAGATTTAAATCCAATTGATCAAGCTTTAGCTTTACAGCGCTTCCATGAAGAGTTTGGATTAAGCCATCAAGAAATTGCAGATACGGTTGGTAAAGCACGTACAACAGTTAGTAATTTATTGCGTCTTTTAAGTCTTGCTGATGAAATTAAGGATTTTATGCAACAAGGTCAGTTAGATATGGGACACGCACGTGCCATTTTGACTTTGAAAGCCAAAGACCAAATGCAAATTGCAAAGATTGTAATTGAAAAAAACCTCTCTGTGCGTCAAACCGAACAATTGGTTCGTGATTGGAATACGCCAAAGCAAGAAAAGTCTAAAGTAGCAACGGTTCCAGATGTAGCGCAATTGACGCAAAAGCTTGCTGAGCGTTTTAGTGCAAGTGTGAAAATTGATTATAATAAGCAAGGTAAAGGAAAGCTGGTAATCAGCTATAACTCATTGGATGAGTTGGATGGGATTTTAAATATCTGTCTGTCTGAATAAAAATATATAACATTTAACTGATTGGGGAATAAAAGATGTGGGAATTAGTGAAAGCAGGTGGCTGGCTCATGCTGCCACTGGTGTTGTGTTCGATTTTTACGGTAGCAATTTCTATAGAGCGTTTTATACGTTTAAAGCGTTCTATGGTGATTCCTTCATCTTTGACGTTGTTGCACAAAAATAATACTTTAGATAGTGTTCTAGATACTTTGGAAGAAAGTAAAGTTGCGAGAGCAACCAGTTTGGGTCGTATCTTAAGCGCAGGTGTAGAAACTTATCATAAAGGTGATACTTTTGCGCGGGCGCAGATGGAAGCAGTTGCATCCCGTGAAATTGGTTTCTTAGAAAAGAATATTAACTTTCTAGGTACTTTGAGTGCTGTTGCACCACTGCTTGGCTTGTTGGGTACAGTGATTGGGATTATTGAGTCATTTTTAGTGATTGATTTAGGTTCAAATGCCAATCCAACTATGATGATTCCAGGTATTTCTAAAGCTTTAATCACTACAGCGGCAGGTATGGTGATCGCAATTCCGGCATTATTTGCCTATCGTTATTTTCAGCGTTTGGTCAGTGAATATGTTGCTGAATTAGAACAGCAGTCGACTTTATTTCATGCTGCTTTGTTTTATCAAAAGCATCGTGATTTGGTTGAAAAGGCTGATCAAAGAAAAGTGGGCTAAGGATAAGGAACACTTTCATGAAATTTAAAAGATCGACTGTTGAAGATATCCATATCAATTTAACCCCCATGATTGATTGCTTATTGTTTATCTTGGTGATTTTATTGTTGACCACCACGTTTAATCAGCAAAGCCGAATTAATATATCTTTGCCTGATGCGCAAGGCGTGCCACCAAAAGATTACGATCACAAAATTGAAGTCATGGTAGACTCTACAGGTCACTATGCTGTTAATGGTCAGGCTTTATCCAGTAAAGATATGGCTGATTTAAGCAATGCCGTTAAGCAAACAGCCAGTGATCGTCGTGATTTAATGTTTGTGATTGCGGCAGATGCAAAAGCAACGCATCAAGATGTGATTCGTGTCATGGATGTTGCGGGTCAGCTTGGATTCGTGAATATCAATATCAGTACTAAAGTTCCTTCCCGAGGTTATTAATCCTGTGAATCAAGATGTAAAGATCTATGTACGCCTCATTTCGTATTTAAAACAGTATTGGGGGATCGCTTTATTGGTCCTTGTTGGATTTGCAATTAATGCTGCAACTGAAGTTTCTGTAGCAAAATTACTCAAATTCATCATTGATGCGATTCAAAGCGGTAATCGTAGTGAATTAAATTGGTTTCCAGCTTTAATCGTTTTGCTTATCTTTTTCCGTGGATTTGGTTTATTCATGGGCGGATATTTTACAGCAGTCATTTCACGAAGCTTAGTCTTTAGTATTCGACAAGAAGTTTATGCAAAACTACTTCGCTTACCTTCGCAATATTATTTAGATAATTCATCTGGGCATATTACTGCCAAGATTATGTATAACGTCGAGCAAGTGACAGCAGCATCCTCAGAATCATTGCAGACTATTGTAAAAGATGGCTTAATTACAGTGGGTTTGTTGGGTTATTTGTTTTATTCCAATTGGAAATTGACGCTGTGTATTTTTATCGTTTTACCGTTTATTGGTTTTTTAGTTCGTAAAGCATCCAAACGTATGCGTAAACTGTCCATTCAAGTGCAGGACACCATGGGTGATGTGAACCATGTTGTTCAAGAAAGTGTCAATGGGCAGGCGATTGTTAAAAGTTTTTCAGGCGAGGCTAGTGAGCAAAAACGCTTTTATAATTCTTCTCAAGAAAACTTAAAACGTGGTTTAAAAATGGTGGTTGTTCAAAATCTGAATAGTCCACTGGTGCAATTGGTCATGGCAATCGCAATGAGTGTGATTGTTTGGTTGGCGCTTAGACCCGAAATTTTAGGAGATACGTCTGCTGGAGAATTTGTTGCTTATATTACTGCGGCAGGTTTGTTGGCAAAACCAGTGAAAAGTTTGACCGATGTAAATGAAAAATTACAGCGCGGTATGGCAGCAGCTTATTCTGTTTTTGAATTGTTAGATTTACCAGAAGAAGAAAATACGGGAACACAGACGCCAAAACTACAAGGTCATATTCGATTTGATCATGTGGATTTGACTTATCAAGATGGTACCCATGCAATTCAAGATTTCACTTTGAATATTCAATCTGGACAAACAGTTGCCTTGGTTGGTCGTTCAGGTGCGGGTAAATCTTCATTGGTGAATCTGTTGGTTCGTTTCCAAGAAGCCAGTAAAGGTCAAATTTATTTAGACGAAATTGCGATTCGTGATATTGAATTAAAATGTTTGCGTACTCAGGTTGCAATGGTCAATCAACAAGTAGTGCTCTTTAACAGAACGATTCGTGAAAATATTGCGTATGGTCAGTTGGAAGGCGCGACGGATGAAGAAATTATCGCAGCGGCAAAAGCCGCCTATGCACATGATTTCATCATGGCTTTACCTGAAGGTTATAATACTCAGTTGGGTGCACAAGGTTTGTCACTTTCAGGTGGACAGCGTCAACGTTTAGCAATTGCGCGTGCAATTTTGAAACGTGCACCAATTTTGATTTTAGATGAAGCGACCAGCGCTCTAGATAATGAGTCTGAGTATTTTATTCAGAAAGCATTTGATGAAGCAATTCAGGATCAAAATCGTACAACTATCGTAATTGCACATCGTTTATCGACTATTGAAAATGCAGATATTATTGTGGTGATGGATAAAGGGCGTATTATTGAGCAAGGTACGCATGCAGAGCTATTGGCTCAGCATGGTGCTTATTATCAATTGCACCAACGTAATTTTGAGGAATAACTTCCGATGTCTATAGTGCAAATCATTCAAGATGCTTGGAATAAACAGGCGAAGTGGTTGATTGTTTTGCGTCCATTTTCTTGGTTATATCGATTCGGATTTTTACTCAATAAAAAAATGTATCAAAGTGGTATGAAGCCTCGCTATAAAGCCCCGATTCCTGTCATGGTGATTGGAAATATTACGGTGGGTGGTAGCGGAAAAACCCCTTTATTAATTCACTTGGTTAAATACCTGCAACAAAATAAAATTAAGGTGGGTGTTATTAGTCGCGGATATGGTGGTCAAGGTGCATTTCCTGCCTTAGTTACTTTAGATGTGGTTCCAGAAATGGTTGGTGATGAACCGTGTTTAATTGTTCAATCTACAGATGTACCAATGGCTGTTGGTCCAAATCGTCAGGAAAGTATTGAACTTCTTTTACAAAATTACAAATTAGATTTAATAATTAGTGATGATGGTTTACAACATTGGGCTCTAGAACGTCAATTGGAGTGGATTGTCTTAGACAATAATCGTGGTTTGGGTAATCAGAAGTTATTACCTGAAGGGTATTTACGAGAACCAGTAACACGATTAAAAAATAGTACAGTGATTGAGCATGCACAAAATCCAAAGACTGATTTGAATATGCATCTACAAGTTGCAGAACCTTATTTGCTCAATCCAATGTATGATCAGGCGGAAATTTTTGATCCAAATGCGGATTATTATGCGGTTGTTGGAATTGGCTTTCCGCAACGCTTTTATAAAACGTTAGAAGGAATCGGTGTTCATCAATTCCAATGCCATGAATTTCCAGATCATTATGACTATGATATTGATGATATACAGTTTGAAGATACCAATCCGATTATTACCACTGAAAAAGATGCAGTAAAGTTATTACCCCTATTAAAAAAACATCCGACATTTAGTCGAGAAATTTGGGTAATCCCTGTTGAAGCAGTTTTATCGGATGAGTGCTATACCTTATTTAATCAACAATTGAGTCAACTGAATATTCATATTTCTTAAGGTTTGATGAATGAAACATATTGTAATTCCTGCACGTTACGCAAGTTCTCGTTTACCTGGGAAACCGTTGCTCTTAATTCATGGTCGTCCCATGATTTTACGTGTGGTTGATCAGGCGAAAAAAGTGCATGGTTTTGATGATCTTTGTGTGGCAACGGATGATGCACGTATTTCTGAGATTTGTCGTGCGGAAGGTATAGATGTTGTGGTGACCAGTCCTGATCATCCTTCTGGCACTGATCGTTTGAGCGAAGTGGCACGAATTAAAGGTTGGGATGCACAAGATATTATTGTGAATGTGCAAGGTGATGAACCTTTGTTGCCTGCCCAATTGATAGAGCAAGTTGCAGATCTATTGGTGCAAAAACCACATTGCTCTATGTCGACTCTTTGCGAACCGATTCATCTATTGGAAGAGTTTCAGCGTGACAGTATTGTGAAAGTTGTCATGTCTAAATTCAATGAGGCACTGTATTTTAGTCGTTCATCGATTCCTTATGATCGAGATGGTGCGAAGCATACAGATAGTCCATTACATCAACATGCTTATCGTCATCTTGGTTTATATGCCTATCGTGTGAATTTATTGCAAGAGTATGTGACTTGGGATATGGGAACACTTGAGCAACTGGAAAGCCTTGAGCAATTACGAGTTCTTGAAAATGGACATCGAATTGCTATTGATATAGCACAAGTGAATTTACCACCGGGTGTCGATACTCAGTCAGATCTAGACCGTTTAAATGCGATGGATGTTTCATATTTTGAATAAGTGTTGGATTTAAAACATGGATGCAACAAATTCTCAGGTTTATCCATGGCAAAAACAGGTGTGGGAAACGTTAACAGGGCGCTTTCCGCGCTTAGGACATGGTCTACTTTTCTATGGTAAAAAAGGTTGTGGTAAGCAGGCATTTACACAGCATTTTTTATCATGGGTGCTTTGTCTAAATAAGCAGCCTGAAGGCGCTTGTGGCGTATGCAGTAGTTGCCTGTGGTTAAAGTCGGATACACATCCTAATTATGTCTATATCAGCACAGATGAAGACAATAAAAAGCAAAATGCCAAAATCAAGATTGAAAAAATTCGAGATTTACAGCCTTTTGTTCAGCAAACCGTAGATGGTTGGCGCATTATCGTGATAGAGCCTGCGGAAGCACTGAATATAGCCTCTGCAAATGCACTATTGAAAACGCTTGAAGAACCGGGTGATCGTGTGGTTCTCATTCTATTGGCGGATCATTATTTAAAATTGCCTGCAACGATTCGTAGTCGGTTACAACATTTTGCTTTGGATCGTATTTCTCCTGAGCAAGGTGAAGAATATCTAAAGTTGCATTTAACGGAGTCGATGCATGCACAGATTCCGTTGTTGATGAACTTATCTAATCAGATGCCATTACAAGCTTTAGAATTAGCGCAGATGGATTGGCTAAAAAGACGTGGTGATTTTTTACAAGATTGGCAAAAACTGGTTACACAAAAAAGCATGCCAATGCAATATGCAAGCAAATGGAATAAAGAACTGAATTTTGTAGACTTTATACAGATGTTTGAATACTTGTTGTCCGATATAATTTGTGTCAAGCTAAATCAAAGCGTAAAAAATATAGATCTTCAATTTCATCCAATCGCTGAGCAATATGATTTGGAAACATTGTTCGATCTTTATGAAAATTTACAGCAATTCAAACAATTGGTTGATCAGAATGTGCAAACAAATCTAATTATCGATCAACTTTTTATCAAACTCATGAATGTTTCATCATCATGACATAATAAATGGGGAATAATGATGCAACCACGTATGGGCGGTTTATTACAAGTTAATATTAATGACCGAGCGACCTTGCAAGCCAGCTATATGCCTTATGTGCAAGGCGGTGGTTTGTTTATTCCCTCAAAACAAAGTGTAAAAATGGGTGAAGAAGTGTTTGTATTGGCAACGCTTCCTGATCAATCTCAAAAAATTCCATTGACAGGCAAAGTGGTGTGGATTTCGCAAAAACAAGCAGGAATGAAACCACAAGGTTTCGCGATTCAATTGAGTGGCGAAAAAGGCATCTATTATAAAATGGAAGCAGAAAAATTACTTGCAGGTAGTATGTCTTTAGACCGTCCTAGCTTTACAATGTAGTTTCTAAATCTAAGCAAGAAGGTATTACTGTGTTTGTTGATACGCATTGTCACTTAACGATGTTGAATTTAGAGCCGTATGGCGGCGATTTAGATGCTGCATTACAGCAAGCACGTGACGCAGGTGTCTCTAAATTCATGGGTATTTCTGTTGATTTAGATGATCATATTGCGTTGTCTGAAATAGCTGCTCGTCATCATGATGTCGGTTATAGCGTGGGTGTGCATCCTTGTGAAGATGTCGCTGTGATGCGACGTGCAACTGTTGAACGTTTGGTTGAGTTGGCTCAGGCTGAGAAAGCTTGGGCTTTGGGAGAAACGGGCTTAGATTATTTTCACAGCACTGAATTTATTTCAGAGCAGAAAGCTTGTTTTGCACGACATATTCATGCCTCGCAAGCAGTAAAAAAACCAGTGGTGGTGCATACACGTTCTGCCAAACATGAGACTGTTGATATTATTCGTGCTGAAAAATCCACACATGGTATTTTGCATTGTTTCACAGAGGATTGGGAAACAGCCAAAGCTGTACTAGATTGTGGTTATTATATTTCGTTTTCAGGCATTGTTTCTTTTAAAAATGCACAAGATTTACGTGATGTAGCCAAGCAAGTGCCTTTAGATCGATTGTTAATTGAAACAGACAGTCCTTATTTGGCACCAATGCCTTATAGAGGAAAGTCTAATGAGCCTAAATACGTTCCCTATGTAGCCAAAGCCTTAAGTGATGTATATGATAAACCACTTGAGGAGATTGCTTTCATAACCACGCAAAACTTTGAAAATCTCCTTAGTATGAAATAAATATTCTGGCTGAATAGAAGAAAGAAGAGAGTTATAGAGTGAAGATGGATCGTCAGGCTCAGTTTAGAGCGAGAGAAGCATTAATTTTTCAGGTTGCTGAACAATTGCTTTTAGAAAATGGTGAGTCTGGAATGACTCTTGATGCACTTGCTGCGGAATTGGATCTGGCGAAAGGGACGCTGTATAAGCATTTTCAGAGTAAAGATGAATTGTATATGCTGCTTATTATTCGTAATGAGCGCATGTTATTAGAAATGGTCAAAGACACAGAGAAAGGTTTTCCTGAACATTTGGCATTTTTTATGTTACATCACTTGCATCATCCTGAACGTGCAGTTCTTTTTCATCAAATTGAAGAACGTCTTTCGACGACTGGGCAAGGGATTCATCTGTTATTTAGCGAGCTTTACCAAATTCGTAAACAACGCTTACGCATCATCATTCGCATGACAGAAAGCTATCTTGAATCTATACAAAGCTTAATGTCTGTACGTGATTATTTGGCTTCGATTTGGTCAATCACGCAGGGTGGTGCTTCCATTCTAAATTCGAGTTTTTATCAGCGTTATTTAGGTTGCCGAGATACTTTGCGCGTGGCTTTAATTGATCAAGCATTACTATTGCCCAAACATCAACTGGTCACGGAACACGTGGCTTAAAAGGCGATTATGAAAACTCAATCATCACCTTTAAACCGAGCAGGTTTTACGCTTATAGAGTTAATGGTTGTTATTGTAATCGTGAGTATCATGGCATCATTAATTGTGTTAAATATTGATGGTGTGGATCAGCGTAAAGCAATGCAAGCACGCGCATTGGTGATTTTAGATTTAAAAAAAATTAATCGTGAAGCCAATGATCAAGCGCGTATTTATGCATTAGATGTACAACCTGCGACGGATGTGAATGGTTTTCGTTATGCTTTGATTGAATATCAACCTGTTGTGATTGACCCAAAACAACAGACTCAGGTTGTTGAACAAAATAGATGGAAGTCCGTTAAAGATTTTGATGTCAGAACCTTGCCAGATCACGTGTCTTTTTTGGTTCAAGCCCAAGAACATCGTTATCAAAATGCCAATAATGATGATTTAGTTGGTACAAATGCTCCGAAGCTAATTTGGTTTGGTAATGGTGAGGCGAAACCTGTTAGCATCCAAATGTATTATGATCAAAAACCAATTGGTGAGCTGATCAATGTCGATTATCTAGGTAAAATCGATGAAGAAAAATAATGGATTTACCTTAATTGAGGTGGTCGTTGCCTTAGCAATTTTTGCTGTAGCTGCCATCGCTTTGACCAAAGTTGCGATGCAATATACGCAATCTACAGCCAACTCAATTTTAAGAACTAAGGCGCAATTTGTTGCTCAAAATGAAATTGCACAAATGCAAATTAACAATGAGTGGATGGATGGCACCCAATCAAAACAAGTCACTTCGCAAGGTCAGACTTGGCAAATTGATAAAAAAGCTGAATCCACAATTAGTCCAAATGTACAACGTATTGATGTACAAGTGAGTTTGTATAATACAGAAGCGGGTAAGGTTGAGTCAGGTGTGACCAATGTGGTGTTTTTTAATTATCCTTTAAAAGCGAAGCAATCGTGAAGAATAAAAAAATCGCTCAATATTCAGGTGATAAATCTCAAAAATATTCTAAAAAAACAGGATTTACACTGGTTGAATTGCTGGTTGCAATCGCTATTTTTGCGGTGCTTTCAGCAATGGGGTGGAAAGTGTTTGATTACTTGATTAAGGTCAATGATCGCAATGCAATGCACGAAGAAAATTTAGGGCAACTACAAGAAGCTTATCAACAAGTTCAGCGAGATAGCTTGCAGATTATGCCGATTAATGCAAATACAGCAGGGCAAATTCAACCTGCTTTGATATTGGCGAATCAAAAATTGACATTCAGTAAAACTGGGGTTACTGATCCATTAAAGCAAGGCTTGTCTCCTTATGAGCGAGTTGAGTATCAGTATAATGCCCAAGATAAGAAGCTGTATCGTTTAAAATATAGTAATTTAAATATGACGAATTCGGCTCAACCTTTGTCCAGTGTTTTACTGGCGGATGTAGATCAATATCAAATTTCAGTTTTGAATCCGAATGAACGTGATCGTTGGCCTGACACAACAGGTGATGCGAATAATGCTAACACGCAGGCTTTGTTACCTAAAGGTTTAAAGCTTAAATTTACAGTTCGTGATGTGGAATATGAGTGGTTATTTAGTTTGTTAAATACGGACTTTTTAATACAACAAAGTCAAAGTAATCAGTCAAACTCAAATAGTAATTCTAGTGGTGGCTCTTCTTCAAGTAATTTAAATAGCTCAAACAATTCAAATAATAATTCGCCCAATACCAATTCAAGCAATTGAGACAGAATATGAAGCAGCAAAAAGGCATCGCATTAATCACCATATTGGTCATGGTTGCTTTAGCGACGATTATTGCTGCAACCATTGCGAAGCGTCAATATAATACGACTGAGAATACAGCTTATTTAATGCGACAAAACCAAGCTTTATTTTATGCAAAAAGTGCAGAGTCATTTTTTTCGGAATTATTGGTTCAAGATAGTCAAACCAGTGCAAGTGCAGATTATTTGCAAGAAACTTGGGCACAACCGATGCCACCATTTCCTGTTGAAGATGGAATGGTTTCTGGAACATTGCAAGATGAGTCAGGTCGATTTAATTTAAATAGTCTTGTAAATGCTGATGGAAAACCGAATGAGGTAGCACAAAAACTATTTGAAAAATTATTGGTGCGTGTCGGTTTAACGGCTGAATCTAGCCAAGCAGTGATTGATTGGATTGATCCAGATGATTTACCGATTGGTTCGATGGGTGCTGAAAGTAATTATTATCAAGGTTTGCCAAACTCGTATTTAGCTGCAAATGGACAATTTCACAGTATTGAAGAATTGAAACAAGTTCGTGGCTTTGAAGGTAAGAAATACGAGCTTATTGAGCCATATATTTCAGCACTACCGATTGATTTAAATAATATCAGTAAAATAAATATTAATACTGCATCACCTTTGTTGTTGGCGAGTATTGATGAAAAGTTAGATGTAAATACAATAAAAGCACTTGTAGATGCGAAGCAAGCCAAGATGGAGCATTTTTCAAGTGTAAATGACCTCTGGGTTCTCCCTCCATTTAGTACGGTTGATCCTGCTATTCAAACGGCTTTTGCAGCACTTTTTGATGTGAAGTCGAATTATTTTAAAGCCCAAATTGAAGTTTTACTAAGTAATCGAAAACGCCAATTTACGAGCCATTTAATGCGAAAAGATAAACAAGTCTTTGTATATGCAAGAAGTTTAGCGCCATTTTAATTTCTAATTTTATGGCTTTAAATGTTATTTTTGTGAGGTAGGTTTTTGGTGGGTTCTTATTGTAGGATCTTTTGGTTATTTTAAAAACTCAAATCATGCCATGTTCAGACTTATTGCCTATTGCAATCAACGTTAAAATTAATGCTCAGTGTTTCAATTTTGCTTTATAATCAAAATTCTTAACGTCTTGTTGAACTATTTGGCACATGTTAATTCGTAAGTTATTTAAGTTTGAAAATGCGCACATCGTGCGTAACTGCACATCTGATCGTTGTAAGCGTTCGATTCATGGGCATAGCTACAAAGTTGAATTGTTGCTTAAAGCTTCGAAGCTGGATCATGGTCAAATGGTGTATGACTTTGGTTTGTTGAAGGGAGTTATTAAAGACCTCTTTGATAGTTTTGACCATGCAATTTGTTTTTGGCAAGATGATAGTGCCGAATATATACAGGCGTGCAAAACGTTTAGTGCTCGATGGGTGGCTTTGCCTGTCTCGCCTTCAGCTGAACAGTTTTCCCGTATTTTTTTCTACTTGGCACAACAAGTATTAAAATCAACCATCACTCAAAATGGTGAGGGTGACGTGGAAGTGTATTCTGTGATCGTGCATGAAACGGATACAGGTTATGCGCAAAGTTTTCAAGAAGATATTGAAAATGAACAAATGGGGATTTTAAGTCTCGATCAGATTGTATTTTCAGAGCAAGTACAAGTTGAATGGACTGACCCTAATATGTATGAGAATTTAAAACAAGGGATTAGATTTGAAAATCCGCAAGTTGATTTGCAAGTCAAAATTTAAGCAATGCCTTGTGTATAGAGATTTAGGATGAAACGTCAATGCAATTAACGGAACAAGAGCAAACCAAATTGAATCAAGTTCGGTTGGACGATTGCTGGAAAAGCAGTTTGACAGAATTTTTGTTGGGTTCAAAAATGGATCAGCTCAGAAATTTTTTAATTGCTGAAAAAAATGCAGAAAAAGTGGTTTATCCTCCCAGTTCACTCATTTTTAATGCATTAAATACTACGCCATTACCGAATGTAAAAGCGGTTATTTTGGGTCAAGATCCATATCATGGACCAAATCAAGCCAATGGTTTAAGTTTTTCTGTGCAAAAAGGATTGGCTTTACCGCCATCCTTACGTAATATTTTCCATGAATTGAATACAGATTTGGCAATTCCTTCATCTAAACATGGTGATTTAAGTAAATGGGCCCAACAAGGTGTACTTTTACTCAATAGTGTTTTAACGGTGGAAGCAGGACAGCCAACATCGCATCAAAAACAGGGTTGGGAAGACTTTACCAATACGGTTATTGATGTGCTAAATGAACAACGTGAGCATGTGGTATTTATACTTTGGGGTGCTTATGCTCAACGAAAAGGACAACGTATTGATCAAAATAAGCATTTGGTTTTAACTGCTGCTCATCCATCTCCTTTAGCGGCAAACCGAGGTGGTTTTTTTGGTTGTAAAGTTTTTTCTAAAACAAATAATTATCTGAAACAAAATGGCATTGAGCCGATTGACTGGCAGCTGGACGCATGACAAATTCTCCCGATACAAACAACTATCACCCAGATTTAATCATTGAAGAAGCAAAAAATGGTTGGCGCATTGTTCGTCTGAACCGTCCAAAATCTCTTCATGCATTGGATGAATCTATTGTTGCAGCACTATTAAAGCTGTTTGAAGATTTTCATACTGATCCATCAGTAAAATCGATTTGGTTAGACTCAACAACACCGAAAGCATTTTGTGCAGGTGGTGATGTTCGTAAATTACGTCAACTTGTGATTAATAATGAAGTTGATACAGCCAATCAATTTTTTGAAACTGAGTATGCGCTTGATTTGTTGTTGCATAACTATGCCAAACCGATCGTAGTTTGGGGTGAAGGTTATGTAATGGGTGGTGGTTTAGGTCTGTTTATGGCTGCACCATTCCGTTTAGTGACACCTTATTCACGCTTAGCAATGCCTGAAGTAAATATCGGTTTATATCCTGATGTCGGCGCGACACGCTTTTTAGCAGATCGTGGCCCAATTGGATTATTCACTGGATTAACAGGTTCAATTATGACTGCCGCCGGTGGTTATGGTATTGGTTGGGCAACGCATATTTGTGATGCACAGCGTGATGTTGTGTTACAGAAACTGCTTGATATTGATTGGGGGCATTACCCAGCGGGTGATTTCCGTGCTTTGGATGATACTTTAAATGGTATGCATCGTCCTGTTTCACCGGGTCCATTGCAGAATTCACTTGATGTGATACATAGTGTTTGCCGTGGTGTTAATTTTGAGCAAGACTATCAATCTATTATTGGGTTGAGTGATGCGCGTAGCGATTGGTTACGCCAAGCAAGTGAAAACTTACAGAAGGGTTCACCAAGTACAGCTGCAATCACATGGTTATTATGGCAATGGGGTAGACAAGTTCATTCTTGGTCAGAAGTATTTGAGTTAGAAAAACAGATTTCGAATTGGAAAATCCGTCATCCTGACTTCGTTGAAGGTGTGCGTGCACGTTTAGTTGATAAAGATTTGTCACCTGAATGGGAAGCGACTGAGTCACTGAGCTTGGCAGGAATTTTATCTAAGAATCCTCCGTTAACCAATATTGAAAGCTGGAATGTATTGCTGAAGCAGTATGGTGTCATTTAAATATACATGATTGAAATACAAAAAATTGAAGATGAAAAATGGATGCAGTTGGCTTTCGAGCAAGCTGCATTCGCTGCTTCTAAACAAGAAATACCTGTTGGTGCCGTGATTGTGAGTCAAGGTGAAATAATTGGGCAGGGTTTTAATTGTCCAATTACTAGTCATGATCCAACAGCACATGCTGAAATTCAAGCATTAAGACAAGCAAGCACACATTTACAGAATTATCGCTTACCTGATGATGCAACCTTGTATGTGACCCTTGAACCCTGCACAATGTGTGTCGGGGCTTTAATTCATGCTCGAATTCAGCGAGTTGTGTTTGCAACGACTGAACCCAAAGCAGGTTCGTTGGTTAGTGCACGACAATTATTACAAAGTGGTTATTACAATCATGTCTTTGAATTTGAAGGTGGTTGTCTTCAAGAGCAATGTTCAATTCAATTATCAGATTTTTTTAAAATGCGTCGTGAACAAAAAAAGCAACTCAAGATGCAACAAAAGTCATTAAAAGATCTACATAAATAAATTAGAATATAATCATCTTTAATGACAATTTATATTGTCAAAATTATATTTGTTCTAATACCCACAAAGAAAGGAATAACAATGAATTCAATTCAAGTAAAAAAAGAGTTTAATGCGCCAATCGATCGAGTATTTGATTTGCTTTCAAAACATGCGACTTATAATATTGCATTTGCGCCTGTGCAAGTGGTTCGTGTCAAAGATTCGACAGATCCAGGTCGTCCAGATGGTTTGGGTTCAATACGCCGTATGGGTTTTGGGCCGATCAAACCGATTCAGGAGCAGATCACATTGGTAGACATCAATAAACGCATTGAATATAAACTGATTAATAATCCATTGATTAAGCATCATATTGGTATTATTGAGTTTGAGGCGATTACACCAAATAAAACTTTAGTTAAATATACGATTGAATTACAAGCACGTGCACCCTTTGTAAGTAAATTAATACTTGCACAGTTGAAACTTGCGATTACACTTGGTTTTTCTAAATTAGCAAAATCTGTAGCTTAGATTGGACTTTAAATGACAATTCAAATTATTACGATTGATGGGCCAAGTGGTTCTGGAAAAGGCACACTTGCAGCAAAATTAGCTGAGCATTATCAATTCCATTTGTTAGATTCAGGTGCTTTATATCGCTTACTTGGGTTGTCATTGCATCAGAAAGATTTAATCGATGAATTGGATCACCAAGACGTCCTTGAACAAAGCGTTACAATTGCAACAAATTTAGACATCGAGTTTAGAGCTACTGAAACAGGCACATTGGTCATTTTGGATGGTGTGGATGTGACTTCAACGATTCGTACAGAAAGAGTTGGAGAATTTGCTTCAAAAGTTGCTGCAATTCCTGTACTTAGAACAGCACTTTTTGAGCGCCAACGTGCTTTTGCGCAAGTGCCAGGGTTGGTTGCAGATGGGCGTGATATGGCGACTGCCATTTTCCCAGAGGCAAAAGCGAAGATTTACTTGACGGCTTCTGCTGAATCTAGAGCGGAACGTCGTGTAAAACAGTTGCAGGGTATGGGGCTGGATGTTAAAATAGGCGACATTTTAGCGAATATACAAGCGCGAGATAAGCGAGATATGGAGCGAAGCGTTGCTCCACTCAAGCCAGCAGATGATGCTTATATCATTGATAGTTCAACTTTGAACATTGATGAAGTGTTTAATCTAATGACAACTTATGTTGATGCTCAGTTCGCTAACTAACGAATATTTATGTAAATATTTAGTGAAAGCATAGCTTGATCAGTTCATATGGACTATGTGGAAACTTAACTGAACCGGCCTTGTCTGATCCAAGACCGCTGACTTTTTAGGTATATCATGACCGAATCTTTTGCAGCCCTCTTTGAAGCAAGCGAATTAAACCTCAACGTTGAAAAGGGTGCAGTCATCCAAGGTATCGTTGTTAGCATCGATTCTGACTGGGTAACTGTTGATACTGGCCTTAAATCTGAAGGTGTTGTATCTCGCTCTGAATTCTTAAATGAACAACGTGAACTTGAAGTTCAAGTTGGCGACACAGTTGATGTTGTTGTTGAAGCGCTTGACAACGGTATGGGTCAAACTGTTTTATCACGTGAAAAAGCGAAACGTGCTGAAACTTGGACTAAACTTGAAAAAATCTTTGAAGACGGCGAAATCGTTACTGGTATTATTTCTGGTAAGGTTAAAGGCGGTTTCACTGTTGACATCGGTCCAGTTCGTGCATTCTTACCAGGTTCTTTGGTAGACACTCGTCCTATCCGTGACACGACTCACCTTGAAGGTAAAGAGTTAGAGTTTAAAGTAATTAAACTTGATGCTAAACGTAATAACGTTGTTGTATCTCGTCGTGCAGTTATGGAAGCTGAATCTTCAGCTGATCGTGAAGCATTACTTTCTCAACTTGAAGAAGGTCAAACAGTTACAGGTACAATTAAGAACCTTACTGATTATGGCGCATTCGTTGACCTTGGTGGTATTGACGGTCTTCTACATATCACAGATATGGCTTGGAAACGCATCAAACACCCTTCAGAAGTTGTTGAAGTGGGTCAGGAAGTTACTGTTAAAGTACTTAAATTTGACAAAGAACGTAACCGCGTATCTTTAGGCCTTAAACAATTAGGCGAAGATCCATGGTTAGCGATCATGAACCGTTATCCTAAAGGTTCAATCGTTAAAGCTCGTGTAACGAATTTAACTGATTACGGTTGCTTTGCTGAAATCGCTGAAGGCGTTGAAGGTTTAGTACACGTTTCAGAAATGGATCACACTAACAAAAACATCCACCCATCTAAAGTTGTTCAGATTGGTGACGAAGTTGATGTTATGGTTCTTGAAGTTGATGAAGAGCGTCGTCGTATTTCTCTTGGTATCAAACAAACTCGTGCTAATCCATGGGAAGAGTTTGCTAAAGATCACGACAAAGGCGAAAAAGTTTCTGGTACTATTAAATCAATCACTGATTTCGGTATCTTCATCGGTTTACCTGGCGGTATCGATGGTCTTGTTCACTTGTCTGATATTTCTTGGAACGAACAAGGCGAAGAAGCTATCCGTCGTTACAAGAAAGGTGACACTGTTGAAGCGGTTATCTTATCTGTAGATGCTGAAGGCAATCGTATTAGCCTTGGTATCAAACAAATGAACAACGATCCGTTCAATGACTTCTTAGCTGCTAACGAACGCGGTGCGTTGGTTAAAGGTACAGTAACTGCAGTTGATGCTAAAGGCGCAACTATTAAGTTAGCTGATGAAGTTGAAGCTTCTTTGAAAGCATCTGAAATCAACCGTGATCGCGTTGAAGATGCAACTAAATTCTTAGAAGTTGGTCAAGAAGTTGAAGCGAAAATCATCAATGTTGATCGTAAATCTCGTTCTATCAACTTGTCTATCAAAGCGAAAGACGAAGCTGAAGAAAAAGAAGCAGTTGCTAACTTGAAAACTACAGCGACTGTTGCTGGTCAAGAAAATGGTCCTAAGACTATTGGTGATTTGATCAAAGCTCAAATGAATCACTAAGTTGTTGTTAAGAAGTATTATTAAATGTAATTAATTAATACTTTTTATACAATTACTGTAAAAGGTAGCGTAGTATTTAATGACTGCGCTACCTTTTTGTATTTAAAAAGGATATTATTTATAGCATAGCAAATAGCATTAAAATGAATGAGGTCTTAAATGACAACTGAAGCACTTAATAAGTCTGACTTAATAGAACGAATAGCGCTTAAAAATCCGCATTTGGCTGAGCCATTGGTGGAAGAAGCTGTTAAAATTATGATCGATCAAATGATTGCATCATTATCGTCGGATGATCGTATTGAAATCCGAGGGTTCGGTAGCTTTGCATTACACCATCGTGATCCACGCGTAGGTCGTAATCCTAAAACAGGTAAATCTGTTGAAGTTGCTGCTAAAGCAGTTCCGCACTTTAAACCTGGTAAAGCACTACGTGATGCAGTAAACGAGTCTGCCGATTAATAAAATTCGAATAATGGGGTGTTTATGCGCTATGTATTAGTACTGCTGCTGATAGCTGTATTTGGTTATGCATTAGCTTTGGTGTTGCTGAATGGGACTGAGCTCGCAGTAGACTTATGGTTTACACAGATTCCAGCAATGCGCTTAGGATTGTTACTGTTGTTTACTTTAGCAATTGGTATTGTTGCAGGTTTGTTGTTGGGTGTTCAGGTATTCCGAGTATTCCAAACGAGCTGGGAAATTAAACGCCTCCGTAAAGATATAGACTACTTACGAAAAGAACAAATACAAACCGCTCAATTGGCTGCGGCAGAAGCAGTCGCAAATGTACGTCATGAAAAGACAGTATTAGACGTACATACTGAAGATAAAACTTCTAAACCTTTATAATAATATGAATTATGAAAGCTCTTTACTTTGATAGTAGGGGGCTTTTTTTTATTTGAAATTTAGATTTTGTATTTAAATATAATATTTCTGATGGATAGTTTTAATTTTTGATCATTAAAAAATACTGAATAATAGACTGTTTGAATAAAGCCATCTATTTCTCGATAAGTTAGAATAATATTTATTATATAGAATGAGCAATGCTGACTATATGGATGCTTATTGAATCAGAAAATAATAAAACCCACAAAAAAGAGTAATAAGCGAGAAAAGATAGGCTTGTTGATTTTACAGCATAAGGTCAGCTGATTATAATGTGCCATCTTTTTATGTGATGGAAGTAGAGTCTCTTGAGTATCATTGTTGCATTAGATGCTAAAAGCCAATATGAAGCGTTATCAATTGCAGAGCAGTTAGATCCATCACTATGTCGAGTTAAAGTCGGAAAAGAGCTTTTCACTCATGAAGGTCAATCTATTGTAAGAGCCTTACAAGACCGAAAATTTGAAGTATTTTTAGATTTAAAATTTCACGATATTCCAAATACGACGGCTCAAGCGGTTTGTGCTGCTGCTGACTTAGGTGTATGGATGGTAAATGTACATGCATCTGGTGGTCGTAAGATGATGGAAACCTGCGTATCTCGATTAAAAGCAGGAAATTATCAGACACAATTAATTGCTGTGACTGTTTTAACCTCAATGAGTCGTGAAGATTTACGTGATATTGGTTTAGATATTGAACCATTTGAACAAGTGAAACGTCTTGCAAAATTAACGCAAGAAAGTGGCTTGGATGGTGTGGTGTGTTCGGCGCAAGAAGCAAAAATGTTACGTCAAGAATTAGGTCAAGACTTTGCATTGGTGACACCTGGTATTCGTCCAGAAGGTTCAAATGCAGATGATCAAAAACGTATTGTGACACCCAAGCAAGCGATGCTAGATGGTTCGACGCATTTGGTGATTGGTCGTCCAATTACTCAGTCTGAACATCCAAGTCAAACATTGAAAGATATTTTAGCGACCTTGTAATTCAAGATTCATTTGATTAATAGGTTGTAGAGTCATACTTTCAAGCTTATTTAGATAAGAAAAATCCCTCTTTTAAAAGAGGGATTCGGATCATTTTTAAATTGCTGCCAAAATGCTGACTGCAATGGGTGCAAGAACGGAAAGAATAAAACCACTGACCATTGCATGGGGGATAAACTCATTACCACAGGCTTGTTTCACCATGGGTAAAGTGACATCCATTGCTGTTGCACCCGCCGAAGAAATCGCTGAGCGTGGATAACGCCATCCGATTAAATACATAAATAAAATTGCTAATATTTCTCTAAATAAATCATTAATTAGCGCAATACTACCCAATTGTGCATTTTTTAATTCTGTCACCACAATCCCTGTCATGGAGTAAAATCCATAGCCTTGAGATAACATAATCAGATCTTTTAAGCTGATATTGCCAATAAAAAAAGATATTGCAACTGCTCCAAGCATTGATCCAATAATACAACCGATGGGAACCAGCATGATTTTCCAATTCAGCCAAGAACGGTCTAAAGGTGAGTAGGCAAGGTCTAATCCAATTAAGATCATATAGACGAGAAGTAAATTCCAAGTACTGATATGCAAAGGATATTGGAAATGGCTAGCTAACTCCGCAAGACTATAACCACAGGCAAGTGCGATAAAGGCATAACTGATATTGAGTAAAGAACCAAGCAATAATTCAGCAGAGACTTTGCCTTGCATAGGTTGATAACCAATGGCTTTAAACAGTAGATAACAACATAGAAAAGCCCCAACTGATGTCGCTACTGCAAGTGTTATTGCACTACTTAGAATCTGAGTTGGGCTGCTAATACTGTGTAATGTTTGAGAAAACTCAATGGCAATTGCAATTAAAAGAATATAAGTAAAATAAGGAAGTACTTTAAATGCCAGTTTTTCCAGCCATTGTGGAAGCCGACGTGCAAGAATGAATCCTAGAAATAAACAGAAAAGAAGTTGGAAAATAAGCCAGATAGATTGCATGAAAAGCTAAGCAGGTGAAAGGACACCTACTTATTATAAGCAATCTTTAAGCAGCACGTGTCGATTTATTATTTTGAGCCTGATTGCCAAGTAATTGATAATCACTAGGATTAATCTTACGTGTTTCAAGCCAGTATTTCCACGTATAGGTTGGCCAAAGTGCAAAGTTTTTGCCACCATCTTGCTGATACCAACTCACACAACCTGATTGCCATACCGTACCTTGCATTTTTTTCTGTACCGCATCATTAAACTGATTTTGTACATCTTCACGTACAACAATGGCCTGAGTTTGGGTTTTATTGACCAATTGAATGAGTTGTAAGATGTAATTGACTTGTGACTCAATCATGAAAATTACAGAATTATGTCCAAGAACGGTGTTTGGCCCTAAAAGTTGGAATAAATTTGGAAAGCCTTTGGTGGTCACACCATAATAACTTTCTGCGCCTTCTTTCCAGGCTTCTTTAAGCTCAAGACCTTGCGTTCCATAACAGGCAAAAGATTTAAGGTAAATTCGAGGGTCTGTAATAAAACCAGTGCCATAAATTAAACAATCAATTTGGCGTTCTTTTCCATCTTTGGTGATGATGCTAATTTCAGTGAGTTCTTGAATACCATCAGTGACCAAGTCAACATTTTGACGATTAAAGGTTGGGAAGTATTTGTTGGAAATTAAAATACGTTTACAGCCCATCACATAGTCAGGGGTTAGTTTTTTGGCTAATTCTTTATCTTTAATTTGAAATTTAATAAAGGCTTCAGCAAGTTTTTGCCCATATTTAATAATTTGAGGTTTTACGATAGGGACTACACGTGATTCATTTGACCAATATAAACGAGCACGGTGTAATTTTCTGAACCATTCAAAACGGTTAAATAATTTTTTATCTAAAGGGTTGTATGCACGTTCATCACGTGGAATAACCCAAGCAGGGGTGCGTTGTAATACATACAATTGTTTTACTTTCGGGGCAATTTCTGGAATATATTGAATAGCACTGCCACCGGTTCCAATTGATGCGACACTTTTATCATTTAGATTATAGTCATGATCCCAATGTGAAGAGTGGAAGACTTTACCTTTAAATTTTTCGATGCCTTTAATTTTTGGAATTTGTGCAACATGCAAAGGTCCAGATGCAAAAACGATAAATTGAGCTTCAATTTGAGTATCATCTTTGAGGTCTAGTTTCCAATTTAAAGCCTGCTCATCATATTTTGTTGTGACGACTTCTTGATTGAATTTTATATATTTTTTTAAATTATAGTCTGTAATTAAATCTTGGATGTAATCAAAAATTTCAGGTGCTTCAGCATAGCGTTTTGACCAATCTGTTTTTGGCGCGAAAGAGAGTGAATACATATGTGATTGCACATCACAAGCCGCACCTGGATATTGATTTTCACGCCATGTGCCACCGACATCATCTGCTTTTTCTAAAATAATAAAATCATGAATATTGGCTTGAAGTAGACGAATTGCCATAGCAAGACCACCAAAACCTGCACCAATAATGGCAACCTGAGTTTTAAGCACATTTGGAGATAGAGATGCTGCTTCACGCATGTTTTATTATCCTGTTTTTTTTGATAGTGTGTAGCTTAACCAATTTTCAAATCAAGCAACATGATTCCACTGACGGTAAAATTGATATATTCGGCAATTTTCAAAAAGCTCACTTTGTTGTAAAAACATAAGGGTAAAAACTAATTGAATAATAGATGAAACGATCGATTCTCGGCTTAATGTATTTGATTCAAGGAATGCGCAATGCAGGGATTGCGGTTGATAGCCGATTAGCCAGTCTTGGGATTAAAGCTGAAGCACTTGATCCGAGCTCCGTGATTCATCCAGATCTTGAATTAGATATTTTAAATGTAATAGGAAAGGGTGTTAAACCTGAAGTTGGTTTGTTTATTGGGCAACATTATGCTTTGGCAGGCTATGGTCCTTTATTGATGCTACTGGTGACTTGTAACACCATAAAGGCTGCACTTGAAAGTGGAATTCGCTTTCAAGGATTGACTCATCTTTATGGTTC
Organism: Acinetobacter sp. ANC 3832; assembly: GCF_002135415.1. Taxonomy (GTDB): domain Bacteria; phylum Pseudomonadota; class Gammaproteobacteria; order Pseudomonadales; family Moraxellaceae; genus Acinetobacter. The sequence continues at coordinate 129,844 of NZ_NEGJ01000006.1, read as the reverse complement.
CTTGGGGATGAAATATTTAGAACATCATGTGGCATTAATCTATCATCCTTCGGATTTAACCACAGAGATGGGACTGTTACGTGCGCAATGTGAAATTTCTGGAACGTATAAATTTATTTTAGATATTTACAAGATGATGGGGCTATCAGCGCCTTTTATTCGTGTAGAGTTGCCTTTTGAAGTACCTCAAAAGATTGAAACTTTGCATCAATACCAGAAATACTATGGTACAGATTTATATTTTGGTGCAGATCAAGCAGGGTTTCAGCTAAATTTGGATGTATTGGGTGTTAAAATTCCATCTGCAGATCCCATTACTTTTCGTATTTATGAAGCGAAATGTATTGCTGAAATTGAGCGTTTAAATAGTGAAGAAGATGAGTTAAATGTATTGATCCAGCGTGTTCAGAACTATTTGGAATTACAACAAGGCGTGATTCCGAGCATGGCTGAAACAGCACATGCTTTAAATTTACCTGAACGAACATTACGTTATCAATTACAACAATTGAATACCAGTTATAAAGAAATTAGAGAACAATTAATTAAGCACAAAGCATTGAGATTAATTGAATATAAAGAATATTCAATTGAGGTTATTGCAGAGTTGTTGGGATATTCAGAGCCAGCAGCGTTTAATCATGCTTTTAAAAGATGGTTTGGACAGAGTCCACGGCGATATGGTAAATAGCCTAAGCCTATGCGCGAACTATATGCCAAAGTGTTATTTATCCTTGAGCATAATTCGATATACTTCCACTAGCCCCTAGAAAGTACACAAGAGCGATATGTTAGATCAAAAATCAACTCAGCACAGTACCGCATTTTCACCCTTATCACCTGCAGAGCGTTATGCTCAAGCTTTATCATCAGGGCAGTTCATGCCAGATGATGCACAAGCACAGGCAGTACATGAACTTGATCGTGTTTGGCAAGAGTTGATGAGTCGCTATAAAGCTTCTAAAAAAGCTTTTCGTCGTTTCCGCCGTCAAACTGCTCCTAGAGGCGTGTATATGTGGGGTGGCGTAGGGCGTGGTAAAACATGGCTAATGGATCAATTTTATGAATCTGTGCCATTTCGCCGTAAAACACGCATGCATTTTCATCACTTTATGCAGTATGTACATAAAGAACTGAATAAATTGGCGGGTCAGCGTAATCCTTTAGATTTGGTTGCAGACCAGATTTATAAAGAAGCGGTCATTATCTGCTTTGATGAATTCTTTGTGTCGAATGTTACAGATGCAATGATTTTGAGCGATTTATTCCAAAAATTATTTATGCGTGGTGTGACATTAATTGCAACATCAAATATTGCCCCTGATGGCTTATATAAGAATGGTATTCACCGTGATCGTTTTATTCCAACCATTGAAATGGTGAAAAAAAACTGTGTGGTACTGAATGTTGATGCAGGCGTGGATTATCGTTTACGGGTATTAAAGCAAGCACAACTCTTTAAATCACCATTAACTCATGATCATAAAATTTGGATTGCACAACGTTTTAGCGCTTTAACTCAGTCACAAATAGTGTCAGATGAACCGATTATCATCAATCATCGTGTTGTAGAAACATTGGGTCATACTGAAGATGTATTGTGGTGTGAGTTTTCAGAATTGTGTATGAAACCGCGTAGTCCAGCGGATTTTATTGAAATTGCCAATATTTACAATACGGTCTTGGTCAGCAATGTTCCTCATCTAACAGACTATTTATCTGAAGGTACACGTCGTTTTATTTATTTGGTCGATGAGTTTTATGACCGCGGTGTAAAATTACTGCTTACTTCACAAGATAATATTATTGAAATTTATGAAGGTGAACGACTGGCATTTGAAATTGAACGTACTCGTTCACGTTTACTAGAAATGCAGTCGGATGAGTATTTACAGTCTGCACATCGCTTGATTCAGAATAATAGTGAGCTCAAAGTCGAGTAACGGATAAATTAGCTATCTTGCATCATGGTTTATGGTCTTTTATTTTCTCTTAGAGAGGAAATAAAAAATGTGATGTGGAAAGTCTATAAAAATATTGAAAAAAAGGGGTGATTGAATTAAATCATCCCTTTTGAATATTTGTTGAACGTTGATGTAAAGATAAATAAAACAATTTATCTTTCTCAGTCATTGGAAAATCATCCAAGCTTAAATCCACAAGATGCGTATCACCATAACAATAATTTTTCTTGGTCACGGTGTTGGATTGATGTGCTAAAGCCAGATGTAAGCGCTGTATATTCGGATGCTGAATAATTTTAGCGTGATTGAGGAAATGTTGTTCTTCTGCAAAGTTGGCTGAATCATCATATTGACGATCTTTCAACACACGTGTTTTGTAGCACAAGACACCATTGCAACTGGAAAACTCACGAACCGCAGGGATCTTTAAAACACGATTTTTTTTCACTTCATAATAATAATCTTCACCCGATCCGACAAATTCGTTTGCCTCATCTTCCCACAATAAATCTGACATTTCTTGAACGTAGGTTGGTCCATACCAATCGTCATCATCCATACTGCAAATAATATCGGCACCCCAGTGTAATGCCATATTATTCAATCGGTTTCGTTTTAATCCTAAAGCTTGTTTTTCTGAGTGCCAATGATATTCAACATAATTTTTTGTTTGAAAGAGTACTTTATGCGCTGAAATATTTGGAGAATCATCAAGAATAAACCAACGTATTTCAGTGGCTTGATGTTGCTGTTGTTCAACATAAGAAAGTGTTTGTAAAAGAAAATGATCTCTTTGGTAACTTGGCGTAACAATAGCAATTTTTAAATGATTTTGAATTTTCGGCATGTGTTTATTCTCAATTTTTATGCTATACATTATGAATGAATTAATAGATTAAATTGTGATGTGTTCAAAATGGAATGATGAGTGGTTAATCTAAATTCTACGATTTCATGGTTTAATCTTTGTTCATTTATAGGGAAATGTCGACATAAAAGTAGCATAAGCATGGATTTCTGAACTTAAGTCTAATTTCGACATTCTAAAAACTTTATACACTGTAAATGGCGATTCAATTTGTTGAAGTGTAAAACATTTCTGTAGCTATTTTGTTGAATGAAGTCAATCTTTATTCGTTAAAAAATGCTTACTATTTAGGAATGTGATATTAGTATTCAGCAAAATTTAAATGGGTATACTAGAACCTCTTGTTATAAAAAGTAGCAATATCAGGAAAGACAATGACTGCACGTATTCAAAAAGGCAAGTTAGCGATTGCTAAAGAACTTTACGATTTTATCGAAAATGAAGCTTTACCTGGTTCAGGTTTAGACAGCGAAAATTACTGGAAAAACTTTGAGCAAGTCGTTGTCGATCTTAGCCCTAAGAATAAGGCGCTTTTGGCAAAGCGTGATGATATTCAGGCTAAAATTGATGAATGGCACCGCAACAATAAATTTGAATTAGAAGCTTATAAAGCTTTCCTTAAAGAAATTGGCTACTTATTACCAGAAGTAGAAGATTTTCAAATCAGCACAGAAAATGTCGATGAAGAAATCGCATTATTGGCTGGTCCACAATTGGTTGTGCCTGTACGTAATGCTCGTTACTGCTTAAATGCAGCGAATGCACGTTGGGGTTCACTTTATGATGCACTTTATGGTTTTGACGTTATCTCTGAAGAAGGTGGTGCGGAAAAAGGTAAAGGTTATAACCCAGTTCGTGGTGATAAAGTTATTGCATTTGCGAAAAATTTCTTAAATGAAACTTTCCCATTGGCGCAAGGTTCACATGCTGATGTAACTAAGTATGCTGTAGACCACAATGCACTTGTTGTGACATTGAAAGATGGTTCTACAACAACATTAGCACATGAGGCACAATTTGTAGGCTTTAATGGTGATGCTGCTAATCCTACAGAAATCGTATTTAAAAATAATGGTTTGCATGTATTTGTAGAGATTGATGCAACTAGCCCGATTGGTAAAACAGATCCAGCTGGCGTTAAAGATTTAGTACTTGAAGCTGCTGTAACGACCATTCAAGATTTAGAAGACTCAATCGCAGCAGTTGATGCTGAAGAGAAAGTTGAAGGCTACCGTAACTGGTTAGGCTTAATGAAAGGTACTTTGTCAGAATCTATCGAGAAAAATGGTAAAACCGTTACTCGTAGTTTAAACAAAGACCGTTCACACAAAAACTTAATTGGTGGCGAAACTAAGATTCATGGTCGTTCACTTATGTTACTTCGTAACGTAGGTCACCTCATGACAAATCCTGCAATCCTTGTAGATGGCGCTGAAATCTATGAAGGCATTATGGATGCGTTAATTACGCCATTGCTTGCTTTTGCAGATATTAAAGGCGAAAACGAAATCAAGAACTCTCGTAAAGGTTCTATGTATATCGTTAAGCCAAAAATGCATGGTCCAGAAGAAGTTGCATTTGCAGTTGAATTATTCGAGCGTGCTGAACAAGTGCTTGGATTGCCTGCGAAAACTTTAAAAATTGGTATTATGGATGAAGAACGTCGTACTTCTGTAAACTTGAAAAACTGTATTGCTCAAGCGAAAGATCGTACGATTTTCATCAATACAGGTTTCATGGACCGTACAGGTGATGAAATTCATACTTTTATGGAAGCAGGTCCATTCGTTCGTAAAGGCGAAGTGAAAGCTCAAATTTGGTTCCCTGCTTACGAAAACCGTAACGTGATGGTCGGTTTGAAAGCGGGTTTACGTGGCAAAGCGCAAATTGGAAAAGGCATGTGGCCTAAACCAGATATGCTTTTAGACATGTATAAAACTAAAACTGAACATCCTGAAGCGGGTGCAAGTTGTGCATGGGTTCCATCGCCAGCGGGTGCTGTGATTCATGCAATTCACTATCACCAAATTAATGTGGCAAATCGTCAAAAAGAATTATTGGCGACTGAAGCATTACCTTTAGATGATTTATTAACGCCACCATTGGCGACGGATACAAATTGGTCTGAAGAAGAAAAAACCAAAGAACTTGAAAATAACTGTCAAGGTATCTTGGGTTATGTGGTTCGTTGGGTTGATCTTGGTGTCGGTTGTTCTAAAGTTTTAGACATCAACAATGTAGGTTTGATGGAAGACCGTGCAACATTACGTATTTCTTCACAACACGTTGCAAATTGGTTACGTCACGGTATTGTAACGCGTGCGCAAGTTGAAGAAGTTATGCAACGTATGGCGAAAATTGTGGATGAGCAAAATGCGAATGATCCAGAATATACTGCAATGTCGACTAATTTTGACACCAATATTGCATTCCAAGCAGCTTCAGACTTAATCTTTAGAGGTGGTGAACAGCCATCGGGTTATACAGAGCCACTTTTACATGCTGCACGTTTAAAATTAAAAGGTTACACAGGTGATTAATTTCATCGTGTAAAATAAAAGCCTCTTCGGGGGCTTTTTTAGTCTTTGTAAAAAGATACACAATAAAATAAAAAGGATAAAACAATGTATTTTTGGAGAACAGATCAATTAATTGACGATTTAAAACATGATCGTGTCACCAATACACAATTCAAAAATTATTATCTTGTTGGTAGCATCCTCATGCTACTGAGTTTTTTTATATTGGAGATTAGCCCAGAAAAACCATTAAAACTCAGTATGGCTAACTTTTTAATTAATTTGGGTTTGCTGATTACTTGGACGAATATCATTTATAAAGTGAATTGTGCTGAAAATGGTAGGCACTTTTTTGGACGATGCTTTGCTTTATTCTTACCCATTACGATTAAATTATTTGTAGTATTGCTGATTCTTTTTTTAATCTTACAAACCCTTTTACAGGCTGCTGGGTTTACTAGTATGTATACCATTGATGGTGATATGAATGGCATTGAAACATATATCAGCGGTATCATTTTTTCATTTTTAACGTATTGGCGTGTTTATGTCGCAATGAGAAAAATAAATGTTTAAAAAGCTTTATATGACAGATCTATTGAATAAAATAAAACCGCAAAAAATTGCGGTTTTATTTTTAAATATAATCTATTTAAAAGAGAATCTTAGTGCCCACCAAGGAGGATACTACTAATAATACCTGTTGCAGCGGCAACTAATACATAGTCACCATTCACATTTAACCAGCGATGACCAGAGGGTGGTGATGGAAGGTCACGGTTACGCCAATCGTTAACATAGTAGCTTTGTGAGCGATATTGTGCAGGAAGTTTTTGACCTTTGCGCCAATCACTATGTGGGCGTGGCATATCATGTCGATAAGCTTGATGAGATTGCATATAACGCGGCTGGTTTTTTTGATGCTGACCATTATTACCATTGTTTTGGTGTTGTGAATTATTATGACTATCTCGATCATGATTTTGTTGACCTCGATCAGATTGATTACGGTCATTGTGATCATACTGATCAGCAAATGCAGATACAGAACAGAGTGTTGTTGCTGTAAGGATGACAGCCATTAGTTTTTTATTCATTTGAGTGCCTTTATAAACGGTTAATGACAAGCTAAATAACGTTAAAGTAGGCTGTTCTGCATTGTTATCATGCCTTTTAGGCTGAGAATGCGCTTGTCTTGAGTGATGGTTACATATTCAAAAGAAGTCATTTTATAACAGCTTGAAATGGCAGGAATGCTGAAAAGTGAACTTTAGAAACAGATTCTAAGTAAGCTTCATGATTAAAAGTATAAGTAAGTTTTCAGGCTAAAAAATGTATAAATATTTCTATTCTGTGTATATTCGATGTGGATTGAGTATCGATTTAATCACTAATGTAAGTTTTACCCTACGACTGTAAATCAATAAGTTAAAAGATTTAAATTATAGGCTGATTAAGCTGTTTGCCTATTTAAATTGCTTTGAAACTGGTATAAAAAAGTGAAAATAGGATGGATCGTAGAATCCTTTATTCACATGTTATCCATTCATGAGCGTGTTCTATAAAAGCAAAGGCTATAATGCAAAATGTGATGTTGGATTTACGCTATGGGTGTAAGAGATGTGTGCGAATTTCAAACCAATTACGCTTCAACAACTAAAAGCATTAGGTTTGCCACTCATTCCATTCGAATATGTAGATGAAGTGTTCCCTAGTTTTCAGATGGCTTTACTTTTTAAATCAGGACAAGCGTATGAGTGGCGTGCTGTCAATTTTGGATTGATTCCTAAGTGGGCGGAAGATACAGCATTGGCAAAATATACTTATAATGCAAGAAATGAAACTTTGTTGAGTAAACCAAGCTTTCAAGACGCTTTTATGAAGTGTAATTTTGGTGTTATTCCAGTCACAGAATTTTATGAAATAAAGTATATCAATGCTAAGCCACAGAGATGGGGTATACGTCGTAAAGATGGACGTGCTTTTTATATTGCAGCACTTTATGAAATAGTAAAAATAGAACAACAAATTGTTCGCTCTGCAACTCTAATTACCATGGAGGCGAGTGACCATTCGATAATGAACGAATTTCATAAACCCGAGGATCAAAAACGTTCAATCATTATTATTTCTCATGAACGTCTAGATGAGTGGTTAAGTTTAAGCACACCCATTATTGATGATTTTGTGATTGGTTTTCCTGTGGAGGAATTTGAGAGCTTCTATTGTCCTAAAACAAGACTTCCAAAAAATTCTCCACAGTTAAATATCTTTGACTAAATTATCTTTTTAAGGTGCAAGGTTTTTAAAGATATGTTTTAGCGATTCCATCATTTTTTCAATTTGTAAAGGTGTCAAACCTTCAAAAGATTGCTCAAGTACAATAGCCATTAAATCATTAATTTTATGGGTCATTTGCTTACCTGATTCAGTTAAATGAACACGTGTAATTCGTGCATCATTTTCACAAGAATAAGTATTTACAAAACCTTCATCTTTTAGCCGATAGACAATTTTTGTAGTCGTTGACATTTTAGAAACGATCATGTCTGAGAGGTCAGAAACACTCGCATGTGGTTTTGCCTCAAGTGCGATGAGCAAACGTCGTCTAGAATTATCTACACCGTATTTTTTAAGTACATGATCGACATTCAATACATATTGAGCGTGAACCTGAGTAATCCAGTAAAAAGGAAAATTTTCAAGATTGAAGTTTTCCGAAGTAGGTAAAAATTTTGAATATTTCTTAGACATTTGAATTTCCCATTCTTTTAATTATCTTACGACATTCATAATACTAATATTTTTTGAAATTAAATAGATGCAATAACATGTGATGATTCACTAAATGAAAAAAACAAGAGGAATCTCATCTAAACTAGATTCCTCTTGGAGTAAAACTAAATAAGGTCTTCAAGTAAAGACAGGGTATAACAGTCTTTATCCTGATGAAACGCAATAATACTTTGAGCAAATTTAGTTGCTTCTTCTCGTAATTGAGAATCTGACACGGGCTGATCCAGTAGTTTTGCTGTTGGAAGCGTGTTTTCAAGAGTGATTTTGTAGACCAGTTCTTGCTTTTGATTCTCGTGCGTGACCACAATTTTAACCTGATGTTGTTCAAATGCTAAATCACGATTGATGTATGCAGCAACATCCCTTGTATTTGACATCATTTTAGATGTCGTATCAAAGGTCAGTGCATTTACATTTATCATGCTCGATTATTCCAATCAATTCTTTTGTTTGAGTCTAGAGGTCAAGCCACTTAAAACTAGATGATCTAAACTTAGCTATTGTTTGCGCTGAAGCAATCTTGGCTATGATTATATTTTAATGAAAAATATACTTTTGAAAACTTGGCTTTCAAACAAAAAGTTTCTGTCTAAAATGTCATAAACATGAAAAATCTAGATATTTAATTAATAAATATGTGTTTAAGCTGATGAATCATTATCTAAAAAATTCTAGTAGCTTCAGATGTAAATATTTTTATGATTAAAAATTAAATATATTGATACACTTAATTTAGAAGAATGCTTTAATGCAAAAAATATTCTAGGATTATTTTCGACGATCAAGCAAATTTTCATACATGTTTTAAGTTAAATCAAAATGCTTAGAATCGTATTTCTTGAGTACTTTAAATAAGCCCTTTTGATTTGATATTAAAGGAGAAAAATAAAAGGAGTGCGAACATTTTTGTAGGATACCTTTTTAATCTAAAAATTATCTATAAACACGATAATAAGATTTTAACTTCATCTTAAAAATAAGAGATATGTCATTTTTTCAGTGATCACTTCATATTTTTAGCTTTAAAAGGGAAAACTGATATGAATAATTGTAAATATTCATCATAAAATTAATTACAACAGCGTCAGATTATGCATAATAAAAGCAATATTATTGAAAAGGTACCATTTGATGGACCCGTCGCCGTGTGGATTCAAATTTTTTAGTTTTGTAAATTATAATAATAAAGAACAGGAGATCTAATAATGGAATTTTTATTAGATCCTGGTATTTGGGTAGGTTTACTCACTCTTATTGTATTAGAAATTGTACTGGGTATTGATAACCTGGTTTTTATTGCTATTTTGGCGGAAAAACTCCCTCCAGAACAACGAGATAAAGCGCGTGTTCTTGGTCTTTCTCTTGCTTTGTTTATGCGTTTGGGCTTGTTGTTTGCCATTTCATGGTTAGTCACCTTAACAAAACCTCTAATTTCAGTCATGGACTGGACATTTTCTGGTAGGGATTTAATTCTACTGTTTGGTGGTCTATTCCTTGTGTATAAAGCAGTGACCGAGTTACATGAAAATATTGAAGGTAAGCCTGAAGTTAAAGTAACCACCAATGTGGTTTATGCCGGCTTTACCGCGGTTGTTGCACAGATTGTAATTCTTGATGCTGTATTCTCATTAGATTCTGTCATTACAGCCATTGGTATGGTGGATAACATCTATGTAATGATGGTTGCAATGATTGTTGCTATGGCAGTGATGCTACTTGCCTCTAAACCATTAACCGCGTTTGTAAACCGTCATCCAACTGTTGTGATTTTATGTTTAAGCTTCTTATTGTTGATTGGTATTAGCTTAATTGCAGAAGGTTTTGGTTTCCATATTCCAAAAGGCTATATTTATTCAGGTATTGGTGTTGCCATTTTGATTGAAGCTTTTAATCAGTTTGGACAACGCAATGTAGCGAAACATGAGGCTAAAATTCCTTTTAGGCATCGTACTGCTGATTCCATCTTAAGATTGATGGGAGGACGAGTAGAAACTGCCGATTTAGAGCAACGTGTTGCTCAGGATGCCTTTGCGGACGAAGAGCGTTATATGATTGGCGGCGTGTTAACGCTCGCTGAGCGTTCAGTTGCTTCAATTATGACACCACGGAGTCAAATTTCTTGGATTAACCTTGAAGATGATTCAGAAACGATTCGTCAGCAAATTCTTGCAGTACCACACAGTTTATTTCCCGTATGCCGTGGTCAATTAGATAAAGTTGTGACCATCGTACGTGCCAAAGAGTTGTTGGATGTATTGGATGAACCTGAACATTTAAATGCTTTGTTAAAGCGTCATCGTCCGATTTTTATTTTTGAGAAAATGAAAGTAATTGATGCCATTCATACTTTGCGCTCATCTAAAGGTTCATTGGTTCTGGTGAGTAATGAGTTTGGAAATATCCAAGGTCTTATTTCTCCTTTGGATGTTTTTGAAGCCATTGCGGGTGAATTCCCTGATGCGGATGAACAATTGGAGTTGGTGAAAATTGATGATTCCACTTGGAAAGCTTCAGGAATGCTGGATCTATATCAACTTGAATTAGAGTTGGGTATTCTAGATTTGGACTTGGTTCAAGAAGATTCAGGCTATTTCAGTGTTGCTGGGTTAATTTTAGACAAAACCCAGGGTGACGTAAAAATTGGAACTAAAATTCAATATCAAGGTATTGATTTTGAAGTGCTTGAAATGGATGAAAATCGAATCAAAACGGTGAAAATTACACAACATGGTTTTCATTGATAATCAAACATCTTGGTTAAGTATTCACATGCTTTTTCTGATGTAGATGAAAGAAAATGCCTCACATGATGTGAGGCATTTTTGTATAAAAAGAGCACTTAAACAGGATTACTTGTTTAAGTGCCAAAGGTGATGATTGGTTTATGCTGCAAGTTCATTTGCAATCAGTGACCAAATATTTTGATGGGATTTTTTAAACATCATCATGTGACCAATCTGTTTATGACCCAGTTCAGTCGGAACGAGTTCATGCATGTGAGTTTTAGCATTTGGATATAAACGAAGTAAGTCTTTAACATTGGCTTCAGTTGCAATTTCATCATCAGATGACCAAAATACGGTAATTGGGCATTGGATTTCAGCATGATGATCTTCAAAAATGGTTTTACCCATCGCATTCATCACATAACCTGGTTTACTACAAAAAAGCGCCCATTGCTTAGCAACATTTTTAGGTAGATTTTCACCCATACCCAGCATTTGAGTTGCACCATAGCCTTTGAAAAGAGTGGAAATAGGGAAGACCAAGTTAAACATGACAGGTGCCATGCGTTTAGTTCGACCTTTTAAGCCTTTGACGTGGCCAGTTGAGCCTGAAATAGCAATGACTTTAGCGACTTTTTCAAAATTAGGGGTAATACCCAATAATTGCCCACCTGCACTATGACCCAATAAAGTCACTTGTTTAGCTTGAGTTTTAGCTAAGAGGGTTTCAATCGCAGCAGGGATATCAAGTAATCCCCAGTCTTGAATACTGGCTTGAGAGTCTTTGAGTGCGCCGTGTAATGAATCTCCGATCCCTCGGAAATCAAAGCTTAAAACGTTATAACCTTGAGCGACTAACCATTCTGCAAAGTTGTGGTAGAAGGTTTTAGTAATACCAGTCGCAGGGCAAATCAGAATAGGCAGGTGTTCATTCTTATTAGCTGTTTGATAAAAGCGAGCACTTAAATTGTATCCGTCTTTACATGTAATATTAATATTTTCAAAACTGTTCATAGAAATCATCAAACTAAAAAATGACTGAATAAGCCTACTTTACACAAGTTCCAAAAAGAAACTTGAATAAAAAATGACTAAAAAGTCATAGCATTGTATATGCTGTGAAAACTTGTAAGATCAACACATAGATTATGGAACTAAATTTTATGGAAATTGGGTTATTACAAAATAGTGTCAAGTTAGCGATTGTTTTTAGTGGGATTTATTTATGGGTGGGAATGCTAACAGGTGTATGGAAGTACTATCAAATTAGCCGTTCCGAATTAGCACGCGCACATTATTATGTGGATATCGCACACCGTAGTAGTTTGTTATATGCACCAGCGACATTGATTCTTGCAATTTTGGCTTATTTTTCGATATGGTCGGAATGGGTAAATTTATTATTTGTGGTGATTAATCTTATTTTTTTTAGTTTCTCAATTTTAAGTTATATTTTGCATGGTTGGTTGAAAGACACAAGTAATCAATTTAAAAAACCACATCAGATGGGGCATTTTCAATTACCGAGTTGGATATTAAGAACAGCGATGATTTTATTGGTGATCGGTGAAATTATTGCAACTGGTGGATTGCTCTTGGGAACAGTTATGGCTTTTATGTAATGTATTTTGGTCGAATATTGATTGATGATCAAATTTTGATTTTAATATTTTTATTGAAGTATTGAGAATAATGAAAGAAGCAGAATTTAATTTTTTTTATTTGTTTCAATTAAAGATGGATGCAGTGCATCCATCTTTTAATCTATAACTTCAGCGTGACGTTTTCTCAGCTTTCTGGTTTTATGGTCTACTAAATCCCAAATATAAAATGCTGCTGATACAAATAAAGCATAGGCAAAAAATTCAGGTTTTAAATTGCCTTGAATTAAGCCATGAAAAAGTAAAATCAACATCAACGCGATCGTTGTACTTAAATATGTGACTAGTTTTGTGTTTGACTTCAAAGAATTAATGAAGTGCTTGTTGAAATGTAATGATAACATCTCCATCCTCCTATCTGCTCGACGGAAACTTAATTGTTTTAGTCTGAATTGTTATTGTAGTTGTACCACAATGAATTATTATTTCAAGAGTAAATACTCTTATTTTGCAAAATAATTATGACATATTTATGACAGATTATAATATTTCTATTTTATTTGGAAATATCAGCTATATCGTATAAAAAATAAACTAAATCTATTATTTTTTGTGATATATCTGGCAAATTAGAATAAAGCTTTGAATTGTTTTTGAAAAGTGTTTTTAGACTTATGTTGAGTTTTTTAAAATCAAAAATAGAATTTAACGATTTACATTGAGGAAATATATCATTTTGTCATCTCTATCATGCAGTAAACAATAAAAGCATATTTGGGTAAAACATCGCAATTATTGATCACATTTAAAATCTTATTTGGGTAAAACAAGACTTTAATCAGTCAAGTTGAAAGGTTTAGTTTCTAACTTTGTCGATGATGATACAGATTACAAGCACAACACATGATGGAATAAACCATGCTAAATTTTGCTCGTTCAAAGGTAAATTTTGAATAAAGCTTGGAAGGTGATCTTTAAAGCTTGTGACTTTAATGCCTTCAATAATGCCAAAAATAAATGAAACGGCGGTAACCGGTGCAACAACAACAGTAGGGTTTTTCCAGAACTTCCAGAAGAAACTCAGCATAATCACTACAATCGCAGGTGGATAAATTGCACTTAGAACAGGAACTGAAATTGCAATTAGTTTGGTTAAACCTAAATTTGAAATGACCAAAGAGAAAAGCACTAAAATAAATACAAATATTTTGTAAGGGATTTTAGTCAGTTGTGAGAAATACTCAGCACATGCACAGGTCAAGCCAATTGCAGTTACCATACAGGCAATAAAAATTAAAGCAGTTAGGAAAAGTGAACCTAAATTGCCAAAAGCATGTTGCACATAAGCATGTAGGATTACAGCACCATTGGCTGCATTAGGTGCAACTTCATGGCTCCCTAAACCTAATTTAAAGAGGCTGAGATAAACTAAAGTTAAACCAACACCTGAAATCAAACTTGCAATGATTGCATAGCGTGTAACCAGTTTTTCATCTGTTACACCACGTGAGCGAATCGCATGAATAATCACAATACCAAAAACCAGAGCGCCTAAAGTATCCATGGTTAAATAACCATTTACGAAGCCTTCAGAGACTGGACTTTCAATGTAATTATTAACTGCGGGTGGAATATAGCCTGCTGGGATCATCACAGCAGCAATACCCAGTATTGCTAATGAAATAATTTTTAACGGGGCTAAAAAATGTCCAACTGTATCTAATAGTTTATTTGGATACAGTGAAACCACTGTGACGACTGCAAAATAAACAATACTGTAGATGAATAAACTGCTGGCAGATGTTCCGAAATAAGGCGAAAATCCAATTTCATAGGATACAGTTGCAGTTCGTGGTGCTGCAAATAAAGGACCGACTGATAAATAACAAACCACAGTTAAAATCAGACTCGCAACTTTGCCCAAGGGTGAGCTTAAAATTTCGATCGAACCTTCAGTTTTGGAAAGCGCCATGATGGTGATGACAGGTAAGCCAACAGCGGTAATTAAAAAACCGATTGCTGCTAACCAAACATGCTCACCCGCTTGTTGAGCGACAATAGGCGGAAAGATAATATTGCCTGCCCCAATGAATAAGGCGAAGGTCATAAAACCTAATGCAATAATATCCTTTGTACGAAGACTAGTCATAAAAGGAGAGGTGTCGCAAAAAGGGTAAATTCTAGTGGATATAGATTCATTTTTGTATTTTATTTTATGAATCATATACATTTTTTTTATAACTTGATAAGTAACGTTTAATTTAAATAGTTGATAACACCATTAAAAATGTTAAATATTCACCTTGAAATTTGAGAAATTAAACCTTCATTTTTTGCACAATAGAATGAATGCATTGAATAAAATGAGATATATTTCACTATTTTAAGCTTTGGATTTTAAATCTAGAGCCAATTCTATTTGAAAAGGCATATAATAGCGCCAATCAACAGAGGATTGACGAAATGAAAGCTTCTACTATCACTATGAAAACAGAGCAAGACATTGAAAAATTAAGAATTTCAGGTCGTTTGGCTGCTCAAGTTCTGCAAATGATAGGAGAGTACGTCAAACCAGGTGTTTCTACGGCTTATCTTGATGATATTTGTAATGACTATATTGTGAATACATTAAATGTAATCCCTGCCAATGTTGGTTATTATGGCTATACCAAAACAACCTGTATTTCACCAAATGAAGTGGTTTGTCATGGTATTCCATCAGAAAATATTATTTTAAAAGATGGCGATATTATTAATATTGATGTTGCGATCATTAAAGATGGTTATTTTGGCGATACAAGCCGTATGTATTATGTAGGAACTGTTCGCCCAGAAGCAAAAAAATTGGTTGAAACAACCTATGAAGCAATGGTTGCTGGTATACATGCTGTAAAGCCTGATGCTACTTTAGGTGATGTCGGTTATGCGATTCAAAGTGTGGCTCAACGTGAAGGCTATAGCATTGTTCGTGAATACTGTGGGCATGGCATAGGTAAGGTTTATCATGAACAACCGAATGTTTTGCATTATGGTCAGCCGGGACAAGGTATTCGATTAAAAAAAGGTATGGTTTTTACCATTGAACCGATGGTGAATTTAGGTAAAGCTCGTGTTAAAGAACTGAATGATGGTTGGACGGTTGTTACAGCAGATAAATCATTATCGGCTCAATGGGAACACATGGTTGCCGTGACAGATACAGGATTTGAATTATTAACACCATGGCCTGAAGGTACGGGTATCTATCCTCAAATTTAAAAAACTCAAATCATAAAACAACAATTGATTAGACTTTGGTCGAAAACGTTTGTTGTTTTTTATTGCTTAAAAGATTGAATCAATAAATATATTGCGAAACTTTAGGCATAATAAAAATTATTTTTTAATTATCTGTGTTTTATTTATACGTTTAAGGTCTTTTTTTATAGCTTATAAGTATTTGTTAAAGAGTACACAAGTCTTTATTATTCATTTCAGATTCTAGCTGTAGTTTCTTTTTGATTTTACTTTTTCTAGCTTATCCATCCTAGGGTAAGCTTTTTTTTTGCCTGTAGTTTTTATACTTTTGAAAAGATTACTGATTTAATGTTAAATCAATAGATACCTCGCATCAGTATTTCATTAACTCTTTATTTTGTCCTCTAAACAAGAATTAAAAGAGTGATGCAAAATATCTATCTATTTAGTCAGCTAAAAAGAGAACCTTTAATGGTTTAAAGATTCTCTAAGATATTTAAATTGAATTTTATTTTTTGAATTTAAATTTTAAAATCATTGAAACAGCAAAACCAAAGAGAAGCCCCCAAAAAGCAGAGCCTACACCAAAAAATTGTACGCCTGAAGCACTAAATAGAAAGGTCATTAATGCCGCTTCACGATCAGTTGGTTCTGCAAAGGCAATTGCAATGTTGTGGCTAATGGTTCCGAATAGCGCAATCCCTGCTAAAGCAACAATAAACAGATGTGGAAATGACATAAGTAAGCTGGTCAGTGTTGCGGCAAATAATCCAATCAGGATATAGAACAAGCCACAGCTTATTCCTGCAATATAGCGTTTAGAAGGATCAGGATGAACTTGATCATCTAAGCTCACAGCAGCACTAATGGCTGCAATATTCACACTATAACAACCAAAGGGTGCAAGAAGCGCTTGGGTTAAACCTGTCCAACCGATTAAGTGATTTACATGCGGTTGATAGCCATAGCTTTTAATCATGGCAATACCGGGTAAGTACTGGGAAGCCATATTAATTACAAAAAGTGGTAGTGCTAATCCAAATATTGCTGACCAAGTAAAGTCAGGTTGAATCCACACGGGTTTAGCCAATGCCCAGTGAAGAGTTGGAACATGGAATTGCATAAATTGTGGTGCAATTAACAAGCCTGCAATTACTGTAATGACAATGCAATAACGTGTCCATAATCGTTTGGAAATAATATATACAGCGAGTAAGGATAGAATGAAGCCCCAATCATTTTGCATACTTGCAAAGAGTGTGATCCCAAATTTTAATAATACGCCTGCAAGCATTGCACTGGTCAAACTTTGCGGAATATAAGAAAGTACTTTTTCAAAGATTCCTAAAAATCCCAATATGGCTGTGACTAAGCCACAAACAAGAAAAGCACCAATGGCTTCATATAAGGTATAACCACTTCCAGTCGCGATAATTAAAGCTAAACCTGCAGTTGACCATGCCGTTGCGACAGGATATTTAAATTTCCAAGACAGAATTAACCCTGAAAATCCAATACCTAAACCTAAAGCCCAAAACCATGAGGTAATTTGAGCAGCAGTCGCACCTAAAGTCTGTGCAGCTTGAATGACTAAAACAGCAGAAACACTAATACCAATGAGGAAAGTAATAAATCCAGCAAATACAGCAGGAATGGAGAAATCTTGAATAAGTTTTTGCATAGTCCCTTACTACTTTATTCGATCATATTGAATATGGAATATATTTGGCTTCTTGCATCATGCCTATTTTTCTTCTTTAGAGACGAGAATAAAGAGCATGTTTATATTTATGCAAGGTATTTATTAAATCATGGTTGAGGTGGCGAGTTTTAAACCAAATCCGCAGAATAAAATTCCAACACAGGCAACACCAACTGCCGCCACTTTATATCGCGTATTAAAAAAGTCAGCGAGTTTCACTCCCGAAAAAATCAGGATAGTTAAATATGCCATACTGATGATTTGTAAAATGATGGATAAGCTGGCAAAACTTAATGCAGGATAAGGATAGTTAGGATCAACAAATTGCACAAAAAAAGACAAGTAAAATAAAATTGCTTTTGGGTTCAATAAACTAATCGTTAGCGCTGTACGGTATGGGTGAAATTGTTGAACACCCGCAGGAGTATCTATAGATTCAATCGTCTGGGTTTTACTTTGCCAAGTGTGCCAACTGGCAATCAATAATTTGATACCAAGATAAGATAAGTAGGCAGCACCAACGATTTTAAGCAATATAAAAAGCCAAGGAAAAGCATGTAATAAAGATGCAGCACCCAGTACGGTACATAAAATAAGTATCAGATCACCAGTAAAAACACCTAAAGCACCAATATAACCTGTTTTAATTCCAAATCTTGATGCAATAGACATAACATATAAGGAGTTTGGACCAGGCAAAATAACAATAAGAATGGTACCGATAATATATGTCGCAATATCCGTAATGCCGAACACAATTTTCTCACTAGATGATTAAAGCTAAAGAAAAAGCCGAGATGTGTATCATAACAAACTCGGCTTTTATTTTAAGATACTTAAGTGGATTAAATACGTGATTTAAGCTTTAATTTCTGCATCTAAACCGAAAGACTGGCGCAATAAAGTACTGAGTTGTTCACGTGCTTTAATAAAGCCATCCACACCACTCTGTAGCAGTTGAAAAGCCATTAAGTCAGCTTCTAAGTCATGCTTAAATTCTGCTTCTGTTAAAACAGCACAACGATGGTCTTGGTGTGAGTGTGCATGTTCTGTGGTTAGTTGCGATGTTACAGTTCTGAAATCTTTTTCTAAATCTGCCAATAGGTTCGGTGATACTGTGAGTAAATCACAGCCTGCTAATCCTAGTACCTGTTCTATGCTACGGAAACTTGCACCCATCACTTCAGTTTTGACATCATTCTGTTTATAAAAATGATAGATTTGCTTCACTGATAATACGCCTGGATCTTTTTCAATCGGGTAGCTATTTACTTTCTCAGCTTTTTTATACCAATCTAAAATACGACCGACAAAGGGTGAGATCAGTGTTACTTTTGCATCTGCACAGGCTTTGGCTTGGTGTAAACCAAAAAGTAAAGTTAGATTACAATGAATGCCTTCAGCTTCTAAAACTTTAGCGGCTTGGATACCTTCCCATGTTGATGCGATTTTAATCAGGATACGGTTTTGATCAATACCATATCCTTTATAAAGCGCTAAAAGCTCTTTGGCTTTGCTGATTGTTGCTTCAGTATCATATGAAAGAGCCGCATCGACTTCAGTTGAAACACGACCTTCAACGATTTTTAAAATTTCAACACCTAATTTTACGGTAAGAATATCAATCGTACGCTCAACCAATAGATCGGTTTCATAACCTTCCGATCGAGCTTGAAAGTATGCATCTTCAATAAGCTCTCTATTTTCAGGTTGTTGCGCAGCAGCGGTAATAAGAGAAGGGTTTGTTGTCGCATCCAAAGGACGAAATTGTTGAATCGCTTGTAAATCACCTGTATCAGCAACGATTGTAGTGAGTGTCTTTAGTTGGTCTAATGCGGATAGAGTCATTACGATTATTCTTAGTTAAAATACTTGTGCCTTTATTTATATCATAATGCGATTTCTTCTAAAGCCCAAAGCGTATAGAAAAAGCCGTTATTTTGTATGAATTCGTTGATTTCGGATGTGATTAATCAAAAAACGAGCAGCTGCTCCTAGTTCACTTTCCCTATTCCAGACCAAATCCATAAAATATTCAAATTTAGGGGTGAAATCTAGAAAGTTCAAAATTTTAAGATGCTTCTCTAATTCTGGATTTTCATTGAACATTTCGAGGGGGAGAACGCCCCAACCAAGACCTTGTAAAATGATTGAACAAGCAGAATGATGATTGTCAGTACGCCAATTTTGTTTTGAATAGAGTAACTCTGGTTTGATGGTGCGATCGCGGCTAGCAACGACAATTTGTCGGCTCTGTAAAATTTGTTCAAAACTGACTTGTTCAAATTGTGCCAATGGATAATGTTTGGCTGCAACAGGAACAAGAACTTCACGTTTTAATTCGACAAATTGTTCACGACCTTCTAATTGTTCACGTTCAAACATTAAGGCCAATTGTGCAGATTGATTCATCAATAAACGTAAGGCATCTTCTTGTGGCGCTGAAAAAATATTGATTTGTAATTGCGGGAATTCTTTTTCAATGAGTGCGATGTAATCTGTCCAATCGGTATGTAACAATTCTGAGACAACAACAATATTTAAAGATGATTCTAATCCACTACTCAATGCAAAAGCTTGTTGCTTCCATTGGTTCATTTCAATGAGTAGTTGATCCGTTTTTTCATAGAGGGTCAGTGCTTGAGGTGTTGGTACGGGTTCGCGCCCGATACGAGTAAATAATGATAAATTTAAATCAATTTCTAAGTTGGCAATTGACATACTGACCGCTGAAGGTACTTTTCCTAGCTTTCTCGCTGCCGCAGAAAAAGAACCTGTCTCAATGACAGTTTTAAAAATATTTAGTTGATCTTGATTTACATTCATCTATCAAAACTTTTGAAAGAATCTAACTCGATTAATCAATATTATAAACATAAAATAGCTTTCATCAAATGAATTATATAAAGGTAGTTTAAAATGTTGATTTCCAAGAGAAGGGTTGTTCATGCATTAAGCTATGAGATCGTCCTATTGGTGATCATAGCGATTGCGTTAAGTTTTATTTTTGAAGTTCCGATGGAGATTGCAGGGTCATTGGGTGTTGCTATGGCTGTTACTTCAGTGATCTGGAATATGATTTTTAATCATTTTTTTGAAAAATTTGAAAAGAAAAGAAAACTAAAAAGAACGATTGGTGTCCGTATTTTACATGCCATTGGTTTTGAAGGCGGCTTAATGCTTGCGACTATTCCAATGGTTGCATATGCTATGAATATGAGCATTTGGCAGGCAGTTTTACTTGATTTGAGTATGACGCTGTGTATTTTGGTCTATACCTTTATTTTCCAATGGTGCTATGACTATGTTGAGGCGAGGTTGGGCTATACACCAAATCACTCTGCTGGTTAATTGGTTTTTGATGGTTAGATATAAAGTAAGCACCTAAAAAGGTGCTTACTTATGAGGATTCGAAAAATAGAAAACTTATTTTTCTACAATCGCTGTTACACCTTGACCACCTGCCGCACAGATCGAAATCAGTACACGACCTGAACCTTTTTCATTTAAAAGTTTTGCAGCTGAAGCAAGAATACGACCGCCTGTAGCAGCAAATGGGTGACCAGCAGCTAAAGAAGAACCTTTTACATTCAATTTTGAACGATCAATTGAACCTAAAGGAGCAGCTAAACCTAAACGTTCTTTACAGAATTTAGGATCTTCCCATGCTTTTAATGTAGAAAGTACTTGAGAAGCAAAAGCTTCATGAATTTCATAATAATCAAAATCTTGAAGTTTTAAGTTTGCACGTTCAAGCATACGCGGTACAGCATAAGCAGGCGCCATCAACAAACCTTCTTTTTTCACCACAAAGTCAACTGCTGCTGTTTCAGAGAATGAAAGGTAAGCTAAAACCTCGTGACCATTTTCTTTTGCCCATTCTTCAGAAGCAAGTAGTACAACAGATGCGCCGTCAGTTAATGGTGTAGAGTTACCTGCAGTCATAGTTGCAGTTTCACCTTTACCAAAAGCAGGTTTTAATTTTGCTAATTTTTCAGCGGTTGAGTCTGGACGTAAATTATTGTCGCGTTCTAAACCCATGAATGGCGTAATTAAGTCATCGAAGAAACCTTCTTCATATGCTTTTGCCATTTTTTGATGTGAAGCAGCTGCAAGCTCATCCTGAGCTTCACGAGCGATGCCCCATTCAAGCGCTGTAATTGCTTGATGATCACCCATTGATAAACCAGTACGTGGCTCACCATTTTTAGGTGCATCTAATAAATCTTTAACATTAATTTTAGATAATGCTTTTAAACGGTCTTTTGCCGTTTTTGCAATATTAAGTTCAAGCATTACTTTACGTAAGCCATCACCAAAAGCGATAGGCGCATCAGAAGTAGTATCTACGCCACCAGCAACACCAACATCAATTTGACCTAGTGCAATTTTGTTTGCAACAGCAAATGCCGCTTGCAAGCCAGTGCCACATGCTTGTTGAAGATCATAAGCAGGCGTTTCAGGTGCGAGTTGTGTGTTCAATACACATTCACGTGTCATGTTAAAGTCACGGCTGTGTTTAAGTACAGCACCTGCAACAACTTCGCCTAAACGTTTGTCTTGTAAATTAAAGCGTTCAACTAAGCCATTTAACGCAGCAGTGAGCATGTCAATATTTGATGCTTTAAAGTAAGCGCCATTTGAACGTGCAAATGGAATACGGTTACCACCAAGAATAGCAACGCGACGAACTGTATTTTGACTCATAATTTTATCCTGTGGAGCAGACGTTTGAGTTGTAGAAGGTGTTGATGATTCAGCTTTTTGAGTATTTGCCGCAGTATTTTTGCTACGTGCAGATACTGAAGGTGGACGAGGCTTTGTAGTAGTATTCGTTGCTTGAGGTGCTGTGCTTGTACTTTTACTCGAACGATTACGAGGCTTTGATGTATCTGACACAGTTTCTGAAGCAGAATTCTCGACCGCTGGATTTTCTTGAGTTGTTTTGCTCATAAGGCTTTTCCAAGCATGTACATAATATTCTTAAGTGATACATTAGCATAATCGATTATATGCCGAATTGACTATACTGACATTTGACTAAGCATTCAGGTCAAGACATCATCCTAGTAACTCAAGTATTATTTAACTGAAACTGATGGTGCTGTAAAATGAATAAGTATTTGACATTACACTAAAGTTAATCGATTACTTCAGTACCATTCACCAATTAATTTGTAGAGAGATAAGAAACATGTCTGACCAATACCAAGCATTTGCAAAATCTCCAATTGGTAAATTTGTCATTAAAAATTTAGGTTTACCAGCACCGCTTGAATTAGATCGTTTTGAAACTGCGAATCCTGTCATTAAAGGCGCAGTATTGCTAGGTGCAGCGCCAAGCAGTTCGTTATCGAATGGTATTGCTCAAGTCCTTAGTAATATCCATGCCAATAGTTATGCAGGTAATAATGCTGAATTACAGCAAGCAGCGGCTCAAGCCGGCTTAACGTTAAATGCTTTTAATGAAGGCGATAAAGAATCTAAGTTTAAAGCTGTGGTTTTTGATGCATCAGGTATTCAAAATTCAGAACAATTGCATGAGTTACACAAATTTTTTAATCCAATTGCACGTCAAATCCAAAACTCAGGTCGTGTCATTGTGATTGGCTTAACGCCAGAATCTGCACCAACCATTAAACAAGCGATTGCACAACGAGCGCTTGAAGGTTTTGTAAAATCTGTGGGTAAAGAATTCAAAAAAGGTATTGCTGCACAACTTGTTTATGTAGATGAAGGCGCTGTTACGAATGTTGAATCAACATTACGCTTCTTATTATCACCACGTTCAGCCTATGTGTCTGGTCAGGTCATTCGCGTTTCTAAAGCGGATGTTATTGATATTGATTGGGTTAAACCATTGGCAGGTAAAACGGCTTTGGTCACAGGTGCAAGCCGTGGTATTGGTGAAGCCATTGCACATGTCTTGGCACGTGATGGCGCACATGTGATTTGTCTAGATGTACCACAGCAACAAGCTGATCTTGATCGTGTTGCCAGTGAAATTGGTGGTTCAACACTCGCTTTAGATATTACAGCGGCAGGTGCGGGTGAACAAATTAAAGTGGCTGCAGCTTCGCAAGGCGGTTTAGATATCGTTGTGCATAATGCGGGTATTACACGTGACAAGACTTTGGCAAATATGAAGCCTGAAATGTGGGATCTTGTGATTAATATTAATTTATCTGCTGCTGAACGCATCAATGATTATTTATTGAGTAATTCAGGCTTAAATGAAAATGGTCGTATTGTTTGCGTATCATCTATTTCCGGTATTGCGGGTAATTTGGGTCAAACAAATTATGCTGCATCTAAAGCAGGTGTTATTGGCTTAGTTAAATTTACTGCGCCATTGTTGAAAAAAGGCATTACCATTAATGCTGTTGCCCCCGGTTTTATTGAAACTCAAATGACGGCAGCGATTCCATTCGCAATTCGTGAAGCGGGTCGCCGTATGAACTCAATGAGTCAAGGCGGTTTACCTGTAGATGTTGCTGAAACAATTGCATTATTTGCATCTACTGCTTCAACAGGTTTAAATGGTAACGTTGTACGTGTTTGTGGTCAGAGCTTATTGGGCGCTTAATCACAATAAAAAGAACCTTCTCCTTAAAAAAGGGGAAGGTTGAGTAGAGGGAATATTTCATTCAAAATGATTCGAATAACCCTCTCTCTAAATCTTTCCCTATACGGGGAAGAGGACGACTCCTTAGAATTTAAAAAAATTAAAGGTTCTGTATGAATACTCGCCATTTTAGCCAACTTCCAAAACCTTACTTGGCTTATCCTAAAGTCATTCAAGGTCTTATTTTCAAAAAACCGAAAGGTGAGAAAGTTCTGCCACAAGTTGAATACGTGGTGGATTCATTCAAAATTGATCCGAACCATTTAAAAGCCTATAACGAAGTCTGTGGATTTAAAAATAATGGTTATATCCCAGCGATTTATTTAGCTGTTTTATCGCAAAGTTTACAAATGCATATGATGACTTCAGAAGCATTTCCATTTGCAGTTTTGGGCTTGGTTCATATTCGTAATGCGGTGAAGCAAACACGTAAAATTGGTGTGAATGAACAACTTTCTTTGTCATGTAAATTCGGTGAATTAAAACCGCATGATAAAGGTGTGCAATTTGACTTTATTACCATAGCTAAAGTAGGTAATGATGTTGTGATGGAAGGAACGACAACTTATCTATCTCGTCAAAAAACAGATGCTAAACCAGCAGAAAAAGTGAAAGAAGACAGCGTTCCGAATTATGAAGTTCAAGCCGTTTGGGATGTGTCAGAGAATACAGGTCGCCGTTATGCAAAAACCTCTGGTGATTTCAATTTGATTCATATTCATGCTTTAACTGCAAAAGCATTCGGTTTTAAACAAGCAATTGCGCATGGTATGTGGAGTAAGGCACGTGCATTGGCGAGTATTACATTACCAGATGCTTATGAAGCTGATGTTTGGTTTAAGTTACCGATGTATTTACCTTCAAAAGTAGAATTTTTAACAGCTCAACAGCCGAAACAGATCGATTTTTTAATCCGAAATGAAAAGACACAGAAACCGCATGTTTCTGGTGTGATAAAAACACTATAAGGGCTATAAAAATAAAAGCCTAAATCGTGATGATTTGGGCTTTTAGATGAGATGTATTGCATAAATGATCAGTTTTTTGTTCTGTAAGAATAAATAAAAAAAGTGTTATGTAAAAGTCGATGATGTAAAGTTAGAAAACATATAAAGAAAAATAAGGGCGAAGGAATGAACGGTTTTAAAGATATTTTATTTGCAGATACACAGAATTATAAAGGCTTTGTAGATCCTCAATTTCTTGATTTAGCCGAACAATTTAGTCGACTACAAGATCACCGAACTGAATATGGCGGTGCAGCACTGACCGTATATTTTAAGGGTGAAAAAGTTGTTGATATTTATACCGGTAAAAAATCGATTACTGAAAACTGGAGTGAAGATACTCTGTCAGTTTGTTATTCAACTGGAAAAGGTGTGATTGCGACTTTGGCGCATATTTTAGTGAGTGAAGGTTTTCTAGATTACGATACGCCTATTATCCAATACTGGCCTGAATTTGGACAAAATGGTAAATCAGCAATGACATTACGGCATATTTTAAGTCATCAAAGTGGTTTGTATGATATTCGGAATATGATTGGTAGTGCTGTTGAAATGGCGGATTGGCAACATATGCTCCATGTGATGGAACAGGCTAAACCACGTTTCGCCATTGGACAGGATATTGCATATCAAGCGCTTACTTTTGGTTGGTTGGTAGGTGGAGTTTTAGAAAAAGCAACCAAACAACCTCTGGTTTGGCTGATGCAGCGTTATTTGGTTGATCCGTTAGAGTTGGATGGGGGGTATTTTGGTGTACCTACAGACCAACTTGCTCGTATTGCCAAACCCTTACCGAAAAAGAAAAAAGAGTTAGCTATCACTCAAAATGTGACACAGAAGCCTAAAAAAGTACACAAAAGTAGTTTTTCTGAAAAATTGATTGAATTTAGTGGGCAGAATCCACAAGACTTTTTAGATGCAATGGTTCCTAAGGGAATGCGAGATTTTAGCTTTTTTAGTGATGAGGGTTTACAAGCTGTTATTCCAGCAGTAAATGGCGCTTTTACTGCACGTAGCCTTGCGAAAATGTATGCCATGCTTGCGAATAAAGGCGAATGGAATGATCAGGTGATTATTAAACCTGAAGTGTTTACATCACTGAGTGAAATTCAAAGTATTAAACGAGATCGAGTGATGCCGATTCCAATGAAATGGCGTTTAGGTTATCACCGTGTGATTACCATGGGCAAGCGTGCTAAAAAGGGCTTTGGACATATTGGTTATAATGGTTCTGGCGCATGGTGTGACCCACAACGACAACTTAGTTTTGCTTATACCCATAATTTTGCTGCGGGTTCAATTACTGGTGACTATCGTTTATGGGGATTAAGCCAAGAAGCTTTACGTTGTGCAGATGCGGTGTTAAAAGGGCATAAAGGTTGGTTTTGATATATGTGACGACTTAGATATATGCATGATATGAAAAACTTAATGATACCTCCAATATTATCTAAAATAATAAATCTACCCTGTTGTCGAAAATATATTGGTGAATGGGGAAGTATTCGTTTAGGTTTTGGAGAGAAAATATCACATATTAGCAAGGATTCTGATCGGTTTTACGGTGAATGGAAACTAGGGACTTATGGATCAAATTGGCAAATGTTGACGGAGGGTAAACTTATTTTTAGTGCTCATAATAATTTAACAAATTTAGAGTTATATGAAACATTACAAAAATTGAACCTTGGTACGATTAAAGAGATTGCAGAATTCGATGATACGATTCAGATCAATTTTGATACTGATGATTTGAGTTTGATTTTTTTAAAACCAGCAGATGGTGATAGTGAAGTGGTGCACTTTTTTATGCCAAATAATCTTTATGCAGAATATAATTTGATTGATGGCTGGGTCGTTTGAAAATCAAATGAAGCTTATGAGTAATATCGGCTGTTTTCATATTATGTAGATTAAACTGTGTTCAGAGGTTGAGATAATGATCTCAAACAAATAATAACTCTTACTATTCTTCATTCACTAATTGTTAAAAACACAGTATCCTTATCGCTGTAATAAGGAGCATCCATGTATCAGGTACTTGCACGAAAATATCGTCCACGCAATTTTAAAGAATTGGTCGGTCAAAACCATGTTTCACGTGCATTGACCAGTGCCTTAGACCGCGGGCGTTTACATCATGCATATTTGTTTACAGGTACTCGTGGTGTTGGTAAAACAACCATTGCTCGTATTTTAGCAAAGTGCCTCAATTGTGAAACAGGAATAACTTCTACGCCGTGTGAAGTATGTGCAACTTGTACAGCCGTAAATGAAGGTCGTTTTATTGATCTGATTGAAATTGATGCTGCATCACGAACGAAAGTAGAGGATACACGTGAATTACTCGATAACGTTCCTTATGCACCGACGCAAGGTCGTTTTAAAGTTTATTTGATCGATGAAGTACACATGCTTTCAACACATTCCTTTAATGCTTTACTAAAAACATTAGAAGAACCACCAGAACATGTAAAATTTCTTTTTGCGACGACAGATCCACAGAAACTACCGATTACAGTAATTTCGCGTTGCCTACAATTTACTTTACGTCCTTTGGCTGTAGATGAAATCACACATCATCTGGCTGACATTTTACAAAAAGAAGAAATTCAATCTGAACAAGATGCGATTTGGCAAATTGCTGAATCTGCACAAGGTTCAGTGCGTGACGCATTGTCTTTAACAGATCAAGCAATTGCTTATGGTCAGGGAGCAATTCATCATCAAGATGTAAAAGAAATGCTGGGATTGATTGATCGAACCATTATTTATGATTTGATCTTGGCGATTCATCAAAATAAACGTGAACGAGTGAGCCAGTTGCTTTTACAATTTAGGCAACAAGCTTTAGATGTCTCTTTGGTTTTAGACCAGTTTATTTCTACCTTACATGAATTGGCAATGTTGCAATATTTGCCAGATTTAAGTTTAAAATATAGTGCCGAAATTAATCAAAAAATTATGCGATTATCTCAATTAATATCTGCTCAAGATTTGCAACTTTATTATCAAATTGCATGTAAAGGTCGTTCAGATTTACAACTTGCTGTGACTCAAGAGCAAGGCTTTGAAATGACGATTTTACGTTTACTGGCTTTTAGACCATTACATAATAATGAGATTATTGTTTCAGAAGCACCTCCTGTTTCAAACCCGTCACAAGATATTGAACAGCAAGAAAGTTTAGAGCAGTCTGGTGATCGTGGTGTCATTGATCGGAGATTTCATGAGAATAAATCTAGCGTAGATTCTGATGTACAAACTGATTTCGTAAATCAACAGGAAACTATTGATGAGTCTAGGTCTAATGTTTCTAATCAACAATCAAAAACTCAAGAAGCGGATCATTTTGAGTCGGATCCTAATCAATATGTAGAAAGCCAACCTGCTCAGATGGTTGAAGATCAATTAAATACACATGATAAATCTGAGTCAATTTCATCTCATGATTTTACTCAGACTGAAGAAAATGTAGTACCTATTCAATCGGCTGTGGCTGAGCAAACTTTATTAGATTCACGTCAATCTGATTTGGTTGAGGAAGAGCCAACTTTGACTTTATTTGAAGATGGAACAACTATTCATAATGTTGTATCACAAGTTATCAATATCAGTTTACTTTCAGATCAAGAGATTTTTTTCTTAGATCCGAATAAAGATTTAATAGAAGGTGACTCTTCAAAAGAATCTGTTCAGAATATGAATGAAGAAAAGATTCAGGAAGCAAATGAACAAAAAGCGCTTAGTGATTTAAAACCTCATATAACTTCTTCTAAAACTTTGCAAACGCCACAAGATATTTTAACGCTTGCACCACTTGATTTAATGGGTGAGTGGGATGTTAATAAGTGGGAATACTGGTTCAGAAATAGTGAATTATCACCTGCTGTACAAGAGTTAGCACAGTATGGAATGATGACAGGTCAGATTGATGATGAATCTACTTTTCATATACCACAGCGATATGAAGCGTTATTGAATCAGACCCAGCATGATTTAGAAGCACAATTGATCCAGAACTGGCCAAATACACGCTTTATTGTTCAATATGAAGAAGTGGCTGAAAAGACTCCTTTTATCCTTCAAAATGCACGTAAAGTTAAAGCGCATCAACGTGCTTCTGAAATGCTAAGTGAAGAAGTAGTTGTTAAAAGTTTAATTGATGCGTTTGATGGAGAAGTGCAAAATATTCAGCTTAAGTCTTAATTTTAGAAAGAAAAAACTAAGCTTCTTAGATTAAATAATATGCTAAAGCATCCCGCATTTCTTGAGGAATAGGGGTGCTTTTTTTTGTTTGACGTTCTACAAAGACATGAACAAAATGACCTTGTGCTGAGGCTTGCTCTTGGTCTTGTTTAAAAATAGCCAAGTCATAGGTTAATGATGAATTGCCAATTTTACTAATCGCAACACCTACCTCAATAATTTCAGGATACGTTAGTTCTTGTAAAAAACTACAAGCTGAACTGACGACTAAGCCAATAATCGGTGAAAGGTGAATATCAAAACCTGTTTTTTGAATCAGTAATGCATTAGCGGCTGTATCAAAATAACTATAATAAGTGACATTATTTACATGACCATAAATGTCATTGTCAGCCCAACGTGTCTGAATGGGGAATAAAAACTGATATTGTGACTTTAGTTTAGTTTCTAGTTTCATTGTTTTAATCGTAGAATTTTGAATAGATATGTTTTATCGAATAATTGTAACTTGCACAAGTAAAAGCTCATTAAGCAGTGCCTAATGAGCTTTTATTGGTACTTTTAGTTCGCTTAGAAACGGTAACCAAGACCCAAGTAAGTTACAACTGGGTTGATTTCAATTTTACTTTGACCTGTGAGAAGTGTGACATTTGAACCGTCAACAGGGGAAAGACCGTTTACATTCAATTTGGCTTTAGTAGAAAGCTGAGCATACGATACAGAAGCTGTTGCAAACCAATTCTTATTAATGTTGACATCAACACCTAAAGTGGCAATAGGTGCGATTGCATCATCCACTTTAATTTTACCAAGATTTGGTTTTACATCTAACTTGCCTTGAAACTGAGGATATAAGCTATTTGCAATACCATTAATCCTTTGTGCTAATTCACCATTAATTTTAGGGTCAGCTTCAACATTGCTAAAATGAGCATACATTAAGCCAGCGCCAACATATGGGCGAATACGGTTATTAATAGAGCCAAAATGATAGCGACCTGTAATGGTTGGTGTATACGCATCCGTTGTTGCTGCAGTTGAATATTTATCAAGACCAACAACATCATGACCAAGAACTGAAATTGAACCTTTTCCAGAAAGTTCCATTTCAGGTGGTGCACCCAATACCAACTCTAAAGACACATTATCATTGACAAAATAATCAAGCATAATTCCAGCAGTGTCAGAGTCTTGTACTTCAAAGCCAGCATTAGGAGAAGATGATTGTAAAACAGGTAATGGTGCTCCAGTTTGCCCATAGACACCTTGTTTGCCACTTTGTGGCATGACATGTAACCAACCGGCAGATACACCAAATGTTTTACCGTCGGAAGTTGCTGCATGTGCAAAATTTGTAGTGGCAAACATTGCAAGAGGGAGAATGGCTAAAGTAAGTTTTTTCATAAAAATTCCGATACTGTTGGCTATCTCAATTTTCCGATTGAGATCTATTCTAATTTTAGAGTAATTAGTTTAAAAATAAAATGAAATATCGAGTAAAAAATGAGACATCTAACCATTATATTTAGGTAAAAAGCTGAATATTGTTGTTATTGAATTATTTTATGGTGATAAATAATATTTATAAATAGGTAAGATTGATTAAAAAATCTCACCTATTATCAATAAAGTATATAAGTGTTTTTCACTTCAATGAGAATTTTGGGCAGATTTTAATAAATCGTTTGGTATATACGCAAAGCATCAGCTTGAGTAAGTTCACGAGGATTATTTTGTAGTAAACGAGTTTGTAGCATGGCATCTTGTGCTAAAAGTTCTAATTTACTTTCTGGCACTTTTAAATCTTTGAGGCGAAGTGTTAAACCACTTTCATCTAAGTGTCTTTGCATATGGTCAATAAAGAGATCACATAGACCATCCATACTGCCTTTGCTGTATGGATCAAGCCATTGCATCAGTTCAGCATAGTGTTGCTTTGCTTCAGGTGCATTAAATTTCATCACTTCAACTAAAACCAGTGCATTGGTATGCCCATGAGAGAGATGAAAATGACCTCCTAAGGGATATGCTAAAGCATGTACAGCACCTACAGGTGAGTTTGCAAAAGCTTGACCTGCAAGCATAGAGCCTAAGAGCATATTTTGACGCGCTTCTAAATTAGAACCATCTTTAAGGACCAGTTTAAGATTTTTGTTGAGTAATTTTAAAGCCTGTTTTGCCAGCATATCCGCATAGACATTTTTCTTTATTTTAGAGGTATAGGCTTCAATCGCATGTACCATAGCATCAATACCCGTCGCAGCCGTGATATGAGCAGGTAAGTCTTTGGTGAAGTTGGCATCCAAAATTGCAATATCAGCATATAGAATTGGAGAAACGATTCCTGTCTTAGTCGTTTCACCTGTGGTGACAATAGAAATCGGTGTGACTTCTGATCCTGTACCTGCAGTTGTTGGAATAAGAATTAACGGTAAACGTGGTTTTTTTGCATTATTAATGCCATAGAGATCTTGAAGTGATTGGGTTTGTTTGGGATCCGCTAAAATCGCAATGACTTTTGCAACATCCATTGAGCTACCACCACCAAAACCAATGATGGCATCGACCTGTTCAGCCTTGGCAAATTGAACAGCATCTAAAATGATATGTTCGGCGGGATCTGCTTGCACCTCAGAATAGATGACATAAGCAACTTTAATCACTTCTAAAATTTCAAGAATGGGTACATGTAATTGATGTTGAATCATGCCGGGATCAGTCACGATTAAGATTTTTTGATAATTTTGATTGGATAATAGGGTTTTGAGTTCTTGTATAGATCCTAAACCAGAAATGATATTGCCAACGGTTTGAAATTGAAAATGGCTCATACGTATTATCCTTAATCTCTCATCATAAATTAAACATTATTGTTTTACAGTTCTATAGGATTCATCCTGTAAATAACTTAACATAAGAGCCTATAAAAGAAATTAACTTTTGAGGTTGTTATGCCGTCCAAAACGCCATACAAGGTGTTATGTGTCTGTTTGGGAAATATCTGTCGTTCTCCAACGGCTGAAGTTGTACTTAGACATTTTTGTGATAGGCAACAATTGAATATTCAAGTCGATTCGGCAGGTACCAGTAATTATCATCCTAATAAAGCCCCTGATCGCCGTAGTCAACAACATGCATTAAAACGTGGTTATGATTTATCTACTTTACGTGCACGTCAGTTAAAAACTCATGATTTTGTAGCGTTTGATTTAATTCTTGCGATGGATTTTGAAAATTTAAAAGATATTCAAGCTTTATATATGGATGCAATTTCTATACATGGCGATCATCTTGTTAAAGCCAAAATTGCTCTAATGAGTGAGCATGATTTGATTTATCCTCAACATGCTTTGCTAGATCCATACTATGGCGGTGAAGATGGTTTTGAACAGGTTTTAGATCAGTGTGAATCGAGTAGTCAGGCTTGGGTTGATGTTTTTAAACAAAATATGCAAAGTCAAAAGTAATAGGACATTAATGAAAATCCAATCACAGGTTCAACTTAAGCCTTTTAACACATTAAGTTTAGATGTTATTGCGTCTCATTATGTTCAGATTCAATCCGTAGATGATCTTGTTGAAGCGCTTAATTTTGATCAATCAGAACATTTGAATGTTTTGATTCTCTCTGGTGGAAGCAATATGTTGTTGCCTAAGCAAATGAATGCTTTGGTGATGCATATGGATATTCAAGGCATTGAATATTTAGCCGAAGATGAAACAAGTAAAACGTTAAAGGTTGGTGCAGGGCAAGTTTGGCATGATTTTGTACTTTGGACGACTGCACAAAAATTATATGGCTTACAAAATTTAGCACTAATTCCAGGATTGGTTGGTGCTTCTCCAGTGCAAAATATTGGTGCTTATGGTGTAGAAGCGGGCGAATTTATTCAATCCGTTGAGGTTTATGATCGTCAGCTAGGTCAGTTTAGTTCGATTCAAGCGCAAGATTGTGAATTTTCATATCGACATAGTATTTTTAAAGATGATCCTAATCGTTATGTCATTACGCATGTTGTTTTTAAATTGCTGAAAAAAGCTGATTTGAAAATAAACTATGGTGATTTAAAAACAGCGATGGGGGATGAAATCACAGCTGAAAATTTACAAAAACAAGTGATTCATATTCGTCAAAGTAAATTGCCTGACCCGAAAGATTTTCCAAATGTGGGAAGCTTCTTTAAAAACCCAGTAATTACACAACAAGATTTTGCAGAATTAGTGATAAGGTTTCCGAATATTCCTCATTACCCTCAAAGCAATGATCGCGTTAAAATTGCTGCTGGATGGCTGATTGATCAATCTGGTTGGAAAGGGAAGAGATTAGAGCAAGTCGGAATGTTCGATAAGCAGGCATTGGTCTTGGTGAATTATGCAAATGCCAGCTTAGATGATGTTCAAGCAACGTATCGGGCTGTGCAACACGATGTTTTTAATAAATTTCATATATTATTAGAGCCTGAACCTGTGTTATTTAATGAATCAGGTTTAATTCAGTCTCATTTGGGGTAGTCATATGTCAAAACTACATTGGATGGTAAAATTGGTACGAATAGTCGCAGTTCTATTCGTCCTCTTTGGCTGTTTTGTGGTTTTTTTATATACACCATTTTATTCAAGTTTTATGGTGAAAGCTTTAAATGCTTTTGTTCCCGTTGAAGTGAATCAATTGGCTGCAAAAAGTCAGCAAATGGCGGCATTAACGGATGAAGAAAATTTAGAACCTGGTTCAGATTTATGGATTGCTCGTCAGGCGTATCT
Source organism: Acinetobacter sp. ANC 3832 (assembly GCF_002135415.1). Lineage (GTDB taxonomy): Bacteria > Pseudomonadota > Gammaproteobacteria > Pseudomonadales > Moraxellaceae > Acinetobacter. The sequence continues at coordinate 95,829 of NZ_NEGJ01000006.1, read as the reverse complement.
TAAAGTAATGGAAGAGGCTTTACGGAGTTCTGATCCTCAAGATTTAGGCTTAATTCAAGCGCGCTATAAAGTTTTGCAAGACAATATTAAAAAAGAACAAAGCGAAGATGATGAGGACGATAAACCTCAAATTCCTTTGATGCGTCCAGAACAACCCGCTTCAGAAGTCCAGCCAAGCCATGAAGCAAGTCAAGCACTAGAAATTCATGAAGTATTTTCTATGAACAGTGATGATGACAAAGTCTTGATGGAGCAATATATACATTTCTTAAAGACCCATGAAATTGAACACCATGCTGAGCATCCGCATGATGAAAAACAGCTAGATCAAGATATTGCTTATATCCATAATCAAAATGAAGATAAGAAAAAATCAACCTCACAACCTTATGCAATTGTAGTCTTGGGTGGCGGTTTAACTTTAGATAAAAATCAAAAAGATATTGTGGTAAATGAATATACCCGTTTAAGATTAGAAAAGACTTTAGATGTTGAGCAAAAAACTAAACTACCGATTGTACTAAGTGGAGTGGAAGCACCATTTATGCAGACATGGTTAAATCAACATCATGTAGAAGCGAAATTATTAGAAAACCGAAGTATGAACACCTGTGAAAATACTCGTTTTAGCTCATTATTATTACAAAAAAAAGGAGGAGCACCGACCGTGTTACTCATTACTGACCGATATCATATGCCGAGAACGCGACGTTTATTTGCATTAAATGGCATTGAAACAATTCCTGTAGAAGCGCCTATGCCAACTCAATTAACAGCATGGAAACCGAGCATACAAAATTATGACCATAGTCGTCGTGCCAATTATGAAATGTTGGCGACAATACGCGATATGCTTTTTGGTTCAAGTGGTTGTAGGGAGGTTCCATAATGTCTGATATTCCTTTTTTAAATCCGACAGTCCTTAAACAGCTTGATTTACCTGTTCCAAGTCGTGATGTGACACCGCAATTACTTGAGCCTTTAAACTTAAACCGCCCATTCTCTGCATCTAGAGAGATTCAAGCATATTGTCGTTTATACGGTTTTGACAGTCTGGATTGTGAACACTGGCAGGGCTATATCAAAATGCCTTTGTTTAAATTACATGTACAAGTTTTTCAGCCGAAAATAGAAAAAATAAAAGGTACGGTTTGTTTATTACATGGTTATTTAGAACATAGTGGTATTTATCAACCGATTGTCAAAGAGCTTATAGAGCAAGGTTTTAGTGTAATTACCTATGACTTACCTGGACATGGTTTAAGTGATGGGTCGCCTGCAAATATTAAAAACTTTGACCATTATCAACAGGTTTTACATGCGGTTCATCAATATGTAAAAAATGCCAGCCAATTGCCTAAACCGTGGCTTGGCATCGGGCAAAGTACAGGTGGTGCAATTTGGATGCATCATTTATTAGAATATGCACAACGCCGTGAAAATCCAATTGTCGAACGAGTATTATTACTATCACCTCTGATTCGTCCTGCGAAATCGGCTTGGTGGCACAATTCAATTGGTTTAGGCATTATTCGCCGTATTAAAAGAGAAGTTCCGCGCCATTTTAAGCGTAATAATCATAATCCTGAATTTTTACGTTTTGTCCGTTTAAAAGATCCTCTACAACCCAGAATGATGGGTATGGATTGGATTTTGGCGATGTCAAAATGGATGCAAGAAATGGAAGAACGGCCTGCTTGTCGTATTCCAGTCTGGCTTGCTCAAGGTGCTCAGGATCAGACAGTGGATTGGCGTTATAATATTGAATTTATTCGTCAAAAGTTTCGTTTACAAACGTTGTTAATGCTAGAAGAAGGTTCGCATCAATTGATTAATGAACGTGCTGATATTCGTGCTGCTTTAACAGGACTAATTCCTGCATTTCTAAATGCACATTCGACTGGGAATTATTACTAATTCTTTCATTTATGAGTAAAAGTAGATTTTAAGATAAAAATGGCTATTTTAAATAGCCATTTTTTTAGGTAAAAAGTTTTTTCACATTTAGAATAATTTTAAAAGAATCCAGAATAATGCTGCTGAAAGTAGCATTGCACAAGGTAAGGTAAGTACCCAAGCCATTAGAATACTTTTTACAGTAGACCATTGTAGTCCCGATTTATTTGCGGACATGGTACCTGCAACAGCACTATTTAAGACATGGGTGGTACTCACAGGTAAGCCAAATTTATCTGCCGCAAGTATGGTACCCATTGCAACTAATTCAGCTGATACACCTTGACCATAGGTTAAATGGGTTTTCCCAATTTTCTCACCAACAGTAACCACAATTCTTTTCCAACCCACCATGGTGCCTAAACCCAATGCCAATGCCACGGCAACTTTGACCCAAGTTGGGATATATTGCGTCGCCTTATCCAGTTGACCTCGATAGTCTTTAATCACATTAATTTGAGCTGTGTCTAATTTTTCAAATTTTTGTTTTTTATCCAGTGCTTTTAAACTAGCACTGCTCAGATACATATCATTTCTTAAGTTTACCGTTGCATTATCAGGAACTTTATCAATAGATTTATAACGTGCAACTGATTGACTTAAATCTCTTGCGATCACACTAATAGCAGGAATGACTTTGGCATCTTCTTCGTGTTTCTGAATATACGTGGTTAAAACTTGACGAGCTTCTACATTGGTCATAGTCGAAGGTTGTGGTGAAAGAATAAAGGCCGTTTTTTCAGAAGCATTCACGAATGACTGTACATCTTTAGGATCCATCGTCTTATTTAACGAATAGGCTAAGGGGACGATACCAATCAAGATTAACATGATTAAGCCCATACCTTTTTGACCATCATTTGAACCGTGTGCAAAGCTCACACCTGTACAGGTAATGATCAGCATTAAGCGTGTAAAAAACGGAGGTGGCTTATTGGTTTCTGGTTCATCAAAAAGTTTCGCTTGTTTATTTTTAAGGAAAAATTTTAGGACTAAGAATAATAAAGCAGCAAAGAAAAAGCCGATTAAGGGTGAAAAGAATAAAGCTTTGACTACTTTTAAGACTTGTTCAGTATCTATACCGCTCACACCCGTAGCACCAGAATTAATAATTTGATTCATTAATCCGACACCAATAATTGAGCCAATCATTGTGTGTGAACTTGAAGCAGGGATGCCGAGAGACCAAGTACCTAAATTCCAAATGATTGCTGCCAATAGCAAAGCAAAAACCATTGCAAACCCAGCAGCACTGTTGACATGTAAAATCAGTTCAACAGGGAGTAAGGCGATAATGCCGTAAGCAACTGCACCAGAGGCTGTTAATACACCAAGGAAATTAAAGAATCCTGACCAAACTACAGCGACAGGAGCAGGTAAAGCATTGGTATAAATCACCGTAGCAACAGCATTGGCTGTATCATGAAAGCCGTTTACAAATTCAAAGCCTAATGCTGTAACCAATGCTAGACCGAGCATTAGAAAAGAAATTGCGTTTAATGGCGGTACATGCGTTAGGTCATCAGTCAAATGTATGCCTATATAACCAAGTGCAATAATAATGACCGAGGCAAAAATATACTTAAACCATGCGGGTGGTGCAGTATGGACATTTAAATTCGATGTTTCAGTGAGCTCATTATTCATTTTTTATTAATTTAGTTATTCAATTCAATAAAAGTTTGTGCTTAAAATATGACAAAAAAATTACAAAAATTGAGTTTTAAAATGATTGAAGACTATTGAGTAACAATCACTCAGGATGTAATTTTACATTGAATTGTAGATCTATTTATTTTATATAGATTTTTAAGTGTGGCTAAATAATTTAAAATATTTATTTAGCCACATAATTCATATTAAAAATAACAAATGAATATTAAAATTTTTCTACAGATGCCAGATTCCACATTCTGTAATAGAAATTTTCGTCATCTTTATTGTCACAAGTGAGCAGTTCTCCATCTTTGAGCCAAAATAGAAGTTGGGCATAGTTTTTAATTTCACGGTCATTAACACGTTGTGCCAAATGATGTGCTTTAATTTCCGCAGGATGTTCAAGTCCAGCCGCCGCAATCATTTCAGCCAGTGCCTTTAATGTATTTTTTTGGAAGTTAAAAACACGTTCTGCTTTGGTTGGTACATCAATTGCTTTTTGTCGCTCTTTATCCTGAGTTGCTACACCAACGGGGCATTGATTGGTATGACAACTTTGCGCCTGAATACAACCAACAGCGAACATAAAACCACGAGCACAGTTGACCCAATCTGCACCAATAGCCATGATACTGGCAATATCAAAAGCACTGATAATTTTACCACTCGCACCGATTTTGATTTGAGAGCGCAGACCTGCGCCAACTAAAGTGTTATGTACGAAAAGTAAACCTTCTCTGAGCGGTGTTCCCATATGATCAATCAGTTCAATAGGTGCAGCTCCTGTACCACCTTCAGAGCCATCTACCACAATATAATCAGGCACAATTTTTGTGATAAGCATGGCTTTAACAATCGCCATAAATTGCCAAGGCTGACCAATACAGAGCTTAAATCCAACGGGCTTGCCACCTGAAAGATCACGCAACTTTTGAATAAAATGCATCATTTCAATAGGTGTAGAAAATGCAGAATGTTTGGCTGGAGAAACACAGTCTTGGTCTTGACTCACACCGCGAATTTGAGCAATTTCATCACTAATTTTATCTTTTGGAAGAATGCCGCCATGTCCTGGTTTTGCACCTTGAGATAGTTTGATCTCAATCATTTTGATTTGTGGTAAAACTGCTTGAGTTGCAAATTTTTCGGGATCAAATTGACCATCGAGTGTTCTACAGCCAAAATAACCACTGCCCAATTCCCAAACAATATCGCCACCATTTTCTAGATGATAAGGGCTTAAACTTCCTTCACCTGTATCATGATAAAAATTTCCCAGCGCAGCACCTTGATTCAGTGCGCGAATCGCATTGGCACTTAAACTACCAAAGCTCATCGCAGAAATATTCATAATTGAAGCACTATAGGGTTGAGTGCATTGCTCATTTCCAATAGTAATTCTGAATGTTTTAAAGTCTGCTGGTTTATTGGGTGACATTGAATGAGTTAAAAAACGATAATCTTCTTGATAAACATCAATAATTGAGCCAAAAGGTTTATCTGCATTTTCATTTTTTGCACGTTGATAAACTAAACTTCGTTGTGAGCGGGAAAAGGGTAAAGCATCCTCATCAGATTCAATAAAGTATTGTCTAATTTCAGGTCTAAATCCTTCAAAAATAAACCGAAAATGTCCCATAATTGGGTAGTTTCTTAAAATCGCATGCTGTGCTTGTAAAATATCGTATAAGCCTAGAAAACTCAGTAAAGTCGTAATGACCCAAACGACATTCAGAAAACTGTCTGAAAAAAAGTAATAAATGAAATGAGATTCATGGAAAAAAATAATCCATGTTAAATAAATGGCAATAAAAATACAGAGAAACCAAATTGAAAATCTTGAGAAAAATGTATTTAAAAGCTGACTTCTTATTGCTTGAGCAGGGCTAGCCATTATATTAAATTGTCCGATCATTCTAATTGGCTTACGTTGCCAAGAAGCAAGGAAAATCTCAAGTAACGATTTGTTAGATATGAGAATGATTTTTAAAAAGCATTATAAATTTGATGAATAAAATCAATCTAAAATAATAAAGATGAGGATTAAAGCTTTAGGAGTTGATGAGTGTCATTACACTCATCAACTTTAAAAATAATTTTAAATGTATAAACCTAAATCTTATTCTTCAGCAGGCGGTAATAACATTAAAATCGATTCATTTAAAAGGTGAACAACATCTTCTAAAATATCAGTACTCTTAAATGATGAATCAAAAGCAATCGCTTGACCATCTGCAATGGCTTTTAGCTGGGTTGTAAACTCATCTGAAATAGAGAAAAGTTCACCATTTCCCCAGAATGCCAATGAATCAGATTGTTGAGTATAAAGAAGTCGAGATGCAGGTTCGATCATCAATTTATAACCTTGATCGATCACTTCACGTAAATCATCTACAGCAATTTCATCTGCTTCAGGAACGCTGTCTAAATATTTTGGTTCTGACATCAGTGCCATAATGGCACGATCAATATCATCTGAGTTTTGCAAACGTTCAAGAACTTGAGTTTTGAGATAAGCCAATTCTTCCGCATTAATTTCACCGACCTGAGCCACTTTTTGACGTGTAATATCAACAAGTGGGTTGTTCAGTTCAGCTGTATCAGCCAGTCGATTACTGGTTTGATCAACCATATCTGCAATATTAGGCATACGGAAACCGAAAGAGAAGGTTAAGCACTCATCTTCAGCAACACCATAATGGGATAGACCTGGTGGAACATAGAGTAAATCACCTGGGGCAAGCACTTCATCAAAATGAACATCCATTTCAGGAAGTAATTTTAAAGGCTGTCCTGCAACAAATTCAGTCTCGGTATTACACATTTGCCCAAGCTGCCAACGACGGTGTCCATAGCCTTGAACAAGGAATACGTCATAAAAATCAAAGTGTTTTCCAACTGAACCACCTTTTGGGGCATAAGACACCATAATGTCATCACGACGCCATTGTGGAATAAAAGGAAACTTTTTCCACATCTCAGACATATCAAATGAGTAATGATCTATTGCTTGAACCAATAATGTCCAAAGCTTTGGTAATTTTTGGAAATCACCTTTAATCAATGGTGAAGATTTTACTGTCCATTGATTTTGGTCTTTGTCTTTCTGCTTAATTAAGCGAGCTGTTACTGTTTCATCTAATGCGAGTTCTTTCACATCATCTGGTTCTAAAATATTAATCACTTCAGGTAGCGCATTACGAACCAATAATGGTTTTTTTTGCCAATATTCTGAGAGAAATTGTTCGGCTGTAATTCCGCCTAATACATCTAATGGTTGGGACATAGGAAATAGCCTAAGTAAATTTGAATCGATAATGTGGCTATTGTCTTATGAGATGAAAGTCGGTGCAAGTTTTTGTAAATTTATTTAGAGAAGACTAAATTGACACCTCTTGCAAACCTTAAGAAATGAACAAAATTTATAAATGGCAATAAATATTGATTAAAAGCTGATTGATGTAAGAGATTTAATCATTAGAGTTAATAAAAATTTATCAGATGATTTATATAGTTAATAAAATCATCTGATAAAATTCAGTTGGTTAGCAAGATATATGACTTCTATGGCAATTGAATGCCCAACTTCCTCAAAATTCCACACATTTGAATCATCGGCATACCCATCAACGTGGTTTGATCTTGTCCAATCATTTGCTCAAATAAACTAATACCTAAACTTTCACACTTAAAACTACCTGCACAATGTAAAGGTTGATCGAGTTCAATATAACGTTCAATTTCAGCTAAGGTTAAATCTCGAAATTTAACGTGGTAATGCTCAACTAAAGTCTGTTTAAAATTTGAAGCCAAATGTTGAACACTTAAAGCTGTACTGAAATAAACATTTTTGCCTGAATTAGCTTGTAATTGTTGAATTGCTTTATCAATAGTTAAAGGTTTTCCAATAAAATCTTGTGGTGCATGTTCACGCCAAGCAACTTGATCAGAACCAATGACAATAGCATGAGGATGTTGTTCAGCAATCACTTTGGCTTTTTCAAAAGCCAAGCGTTTTGCTAAATCATCCGCATGATTTTCGCCTTGAGGAGATTCATCTATATCAGGAGAGATACATTGATAAGCCAAACCCAAGCGATTCATTAAATCTTTACGCGTTTGGCTGGATGAAGCCAATATAATATCCAAAGGCTTTATCTTCTGATCAGTCACATTAACATCCATCATCAGACTGCATATTCCATCAGAATATCTAAAGGGACATAAGACAAAACAGCTTGATGACACGCTTGAAGTTTTACATTTGGCGCCATACCATTTTGGTAAGCCTCAACCCAACGAGTGACACATAAACACCAAAAGTCACCAGGTTGTAAACCAGGAAAGCCGTGCTCAGGTAGAGGGGTAATTAAATCATTCCCCGTTTTTTGAGAATAATTTAAAAATTCCGAGGTCATTTCAGCACAGACGGTATGCTGACCTAAATCACTCGGTGCTGTATGGCAAAATCCATTACGGAAATAACCTGTAATAGGCAGGAAACAACAACTAGCCAATGGCTCACCTAAAACGTTTAAACCATTGATTTTTGGATCTGGATGAAAGGACATAATTATAAATCTTGATTCAATTGAAACTATCATAATCAAAACTTACGATTTCTACAGCTTTTATGCAAAAGAAGCTAACCTTTTTTAGCATAATCATTTAGAATCTGTGCGATTTTTAATATCTATAAGAGAGCTGTGCATGAATTTTCAGCGTATGACTGACCTAGATTTAGCGGGTAAACGTGTTCTTATTCGTGAAGACTTAAACGTTCCTGTAAAAAATGGTGAGATTACAAGTGATGCGCGTTTACGTGCAGCACTGCCAACAATTAAAGCTGCTGTTGAAAAAGGCGCAGCGGTAATGGTTTTTTCTCACTTAGGTCGTCCTGTTGAAGGTGAACCAAAAGCAGAGCAATCTTTAGCGCCTGTTGCTGCTTACTTGACTCAAGTGTTGGGGCAAGACGTTCAGCTTTTCACTGATTATTTAGACGGTGTAGAAGTTAAAGCGGGTCAAGTGGTTCTTTTGGAAAACGTGCGTTTCAATCACGGTGAAAAGAAAAATAACCCTGAACTTGCGCAAAAATATGCAGCACTGTGTGATGTATTTGTGATGGATGCGTTTGGTACAGCACACCGTGCAGAAGCTTCAACTGAAGGTGTCGCTCGTTTAGCGAAAGTTGCAGTGGCAGGTCCTTTACTTGCAGCTGAATTGGATGCTTTAGGTCGTGCACTTAAAACCCCTGAAAAACCAATGGTTGCAATTGTGGCAGGTTCAAAAGTATCTACGAAGCTTGATGTATTAACTTCACTTTCAGATCTTTGCGATCAAATCATTGTGGGCGGGGGCATTGCCAATACTTTCCTTGCAGCAGCAGGCTATAACGTCGGTAAATCTTTGTGTGAAAAAGATTTAATTGATACAGCTAAAGCTATTGCAGCAAAAGTATCTGTACCTTTACCAACAGATGTGGTTGTTGCTGATGCATCTGAAATTGATTTTTCAGATTTCTTAGGTTCTTTGGCAAAAGCAAAAGCGATTGTTAAGAAAGTGGCTGATGTTGCAGATAACGATATGATTTTAGATGTCGGCCCAGAAACAGCACAAGCCTTTGCTGAAATCATTAAAAATTCAAAAACAATTCTTTGGAATGGTCCAGTTGGCGTATTTGAAGTGGATCAATTTGGTGAAGGCACGAAAGCGTTGTCTTTAGCGATTGCTGAATCTGCAGGTTTTTCTATTGCGGGTGGCGGTGATACTTTAGCTGCAATTGATAAATATGAAGTTGCAGAGAAAATTGGTTATATCTCTACAGGTGGTGGTGCATTCCTTGAATTTGTAGAAGGTAAAACCCTTCCTGCAGTTGCAGTATTACTTGAACGTGCATAATTATTTAAAATCATGATTGTTTAAAAGCTGACTGAATGTCAGCTTTTTTATTGCGTGCGATAAATTGTATGATCCATATTTAATATTTCTAATGAGGCATCTTATTTAAATATTGATATGCTCTTTTTATTCTTCTCTTTTTAGTGGAAATAAAGAGGCCTTATATAAGAAAATTGCTAATCTAGCTTATTGATAAATCAGTGATTCATAACCAAGTAATAAAAATGCAATATAACTGCAATAAACTAAGTCATATTGAATACCGAATCTAATGTGAGAAAGAGAATGAATTTTAAACGACTTGCTATTGCATTGATTATTGCTCCTTTGGCTTTGACTGCATGTTCTAAACAAGAAAAAGCACCTGCCTCTGAGCAAACGTCTGCTTCAGCAGCAACTACAGATTCAGTGCAAGTCACAGCGGAACAACAGGCAGCTATTGATGCGATTGATAAACCCGTTTTAGATGAAAAAAATACGGATGTTTCTGCTGAAAAAGCCAATGCACCTGCAGAAGTCGCAACACCAGCAATAGAAGAAGAAGCGCCAAAAGCACAATAATCTCTGCAATTGTTGTAATTTGTTTAAAAGTCCCTGCCAAAGCAGGGATTTTTGATGAAATAGTACATATTGTTGCTGAATTGAAATAAATCCGCATGTAGAATATGGGGCATTACCTGGGAGGACATTATGGCTCTTATTTCATTGCGCCAGCTCTTGGATCACGCCGGCGAACACAATTACGGCGTACCAGCGTTTAACGTAAACAATTTAGAACAAATGCGCGCAATTATGTTAGCCGCAGACGAAACAAATTCACCTGTGATCGTGCAAGCTTCGGCGGGCGCGCGTAAGTATGCAGGTGCTCCATTTCTTCGTCATTTAATTTTAGCGGCAATTGAAGAATGGCCACATATTCCTGTGGTAATGCATCAAGACCACGGTACTGATCCTGACGTTTGCCAACGCTCTATTCAATTAGGCTTCTCATCCGTAATGATGGATGGTTCATTGGGTGCAGATGGTAAAACACCAACATCGTATGAATATAATGTTGATGTTACTCGTCGCACTGTGCAATTAGCGCATGCGTGTGGTGTTTCAGTTGAAGGTGAGATTGGTTGCTTAGGTAGCCTTGAAACTGGGATGGCTGGAGAAGAAGATGGCGTAGGCGCGGAAGGCGTACTGGATCATTCTCAACTTTTAACTTCAGTTGAAGAAGCAACTCAATTTGTTGCAGATACCAATGTTGATGCTCTAGCAATTGCAGTTGGTACTTCACACGGTGCGTATAAATTTACACGTCCACCTACAGGTGATATTTTAGCCATTGATCGCATTAAAGAAATTCATGCGGCATTACCAAATACACATCTTGTGATGCATGGTTCAAGTTCTGTTCCTCAAGAATGGCTTGCAATCATCAACCAATATGGCGGCGACATCAAAGAAACTTATGGTGTTCCTGTTGAACAGTTGGTTGAAGCAATTAAACATGGTGTTCGTAAAATTAACATCGATACAGATTTGCGTTTAGCATCTACAGGTGCGATGCGTCGTATGATGGCTGAAAAACCAAGCGAATTTGATCCACGTAAATTCTTTGCAGAAACTGTGACTGCAATGAAGCAAATCTGTGTAGATCGTTATACAGCATTTGGTACAGCTGGTCATGCTGATAAAATTCGTCCAATTTCTTTAGAGAAAATGGTCAACCGTTATAAATAATCTACAAGATTGTTTGTAATTGGAAGCCCACATTTGTGGGCTTTTTCATACATATATACATGAAAACTGGATAGAAAAATCAGAATATGGAACTTATATTTGCCGCTGCAATATGTAGTGTATTGGTCTCAATCCTTTTAAAAATCTGCAAAATAAAAGGCTATGAACCAATGCAGATGATTGCATCCAATTATGCAATAGCAAGTTTACTGGCTTATATTTGGTTCAAACCTGATTTGACACATATTTCTATTTCACATACACCATGGTGGCTGATTGTGATTTTGGGTATAACGCTACCTGCAATTTTTCTTTGTTTAGCCAAATCTTTGCAAACAGTGGGTATTTTAAAAACTGAAATTGCACAGCGTTTATCTGTTGTTTTGTCGCTTTTGGCTGCTTATTTTTTGTTTAATGAACAGTTTAATCAACTTAAAATCATCGGTGTCGTATTAGGTGTGAGTGCGGTTCTATGCATTTTATTTTCTAAAAAAGTAACATCAAATCAAACTATTGGTTATCAAGCCGTTATACCGCTACTTAGTGTTTGGATCGGTTATGCACTAGTCGATATCCTTTTAAAATATACGACTAGTTTAGGGTTGCAGTTTGCTGTGACATTAAATTTGATGTTTATCTGCGCATTTATTATCTCTGTTGTTTATTTAACGTTTAAAAAGACTCAGTGGACACTCAAAAATCTGATTGGAGGATTAATTCTAGGTATATTGAACTTTGCCAATATTGCACTTTATGTTAAAGCACACATGTTATTAAAAGATTCTCCAGCTGTTGTTTTTGCAGGGATGAATATTTTAGTTGTCGTCTTAGGTGTAGTCGCAGGGCTTCTCATCTTTAAAGAAAAACTCAAAGGATTAACGATTGTTGGTCTAATGTTCGCAGTAGCAGGGGTGATGTGTTTGGCGATGGCGATGTAAAACTTAATAAATATCTTCGTTGAACGTAGATTATTTAAAATTCCAGAGCAAGAGCAATCAAGTTTACAGTCTGCAAGCCGTGCTGAAAAAACAACAATGAATCAATATAAAGCAGGAATTGTAGGGGATCTGAACGTACTTACAGCACAAAATGCAAGAATTACAGCACAAAATAGTGTGTGGTTGATTCGTAGCCGTCAGTATCAAACAACAGTAAATATAGTTAGTTCGATGGGTGGGGAATGGGATTAAGCCAATATTTATCATCTTATTTCATTTGAATATTCTTGAAAAATAAAGAATGTTTATTCGAAGAGTGAAACTTTAAATTAGAAACAAAGTTCATTATTTAAAAATAGTTTACGTAGAATTTATAATGTATGGGTTTATATTTTATTGTTAATTAAAATCAATAAATTAATTGACAATAAGGTGATTTTTCTTCATATTCTTAATAGAACGTTATGTTCTTTCATTGAGAAAAGTTCTCGTATCCTTACCTCGGTAAGGAATTTTTTTGTCTATTTTTTATGTTCTTGTTCACGTAAAGAAAGATAGGTTGGTGTCTTTAATTTTGCTTGATTCCGTAATTTCATTTTTATATAAAAAACCAAAGCAAAGCAGGTAGTTGCAACTGTTAATAATAAGCCATTCATATAACTCATCAAGGAACTAATATAGCCAATGGTGGTCAAACGATTCATCATTTTCACGACTTGAGGGCTACTTTCGATACCTGTAATGGCCCAACTGCATAAATGTTCACAATTATTAATAATCAAATGATAGTTATTTTCATGCATGCGTGAACGCATACGACGTACCACTATACGACCTTTAAATTTAGGACGTTCATAAATACGCACAATAATTTTTCGATCGCGTGAAAACTTATCGATTGAAGTCATTTCAATTGGCTGCTTTTTAAAAAAATGAGCAAAACCTGAATAATGAATGACACGACCTTTTCCAGCATATATACCATGATGGCTATAACCGAAGTGTTTAACGATAAGATGCGTACCTAAAGGGTATGTTTTCGAAATTTTCTGCATAATTCACTCTTTTTCAATAAAGTGCACAACTGTCTTTTTATTGAAATTTGCCATTGAATTATACCTAAAATTATTCTGAGTTGTAGGTATGAAATGTGATTTAAGTTTTGTATTGATGTATAATTGTAATATAAGCTACTATTTTTTCATGTTTTATAGACGCCTATTTCGGGTTAAAATATTTTTATCCCTCTTTATATGAAATAAAAAAGTGAACCCGTTTTTATCTCAGTGTGCTGTGTTGCTTTTACTTACGCCATTCATGAGTATGTCTGTATCAGCAAAGGCTGAATATCAACACATGACATTAGGCAATAATATTGTTGATGTTGTTAAAATTGATGATTTAAAAAATTTAAGATTATATTTAAATAATGATCAGAACCAAGCATATAAAAAATTTGATGCTATGTCTAAAGCTTTAAAACCATGTGAAAAAATGACTTTTGCAATGAATGCAGGAATGTATCATGCCGATTTTTCATCTGTCGGTTTATATGTAGAAAAGTTTAAAAAAATTAAAAATTTGAATGAACAAATAGGGTTTGGTAACTTTTTTCTGCAACCTAATGGGGTAGTGGCTTGGAATGAGTTCAAGGCTGTGATTCAAACAACGCAAAAGTATAAAGAGAATTATCAAAAACACTATTTTAAGGCAAAGTATGCGACTCAATCTGGACCAATGTTGGTCATTGATGGAGAAATTAATTCTCAGTTTGAACCCAAATCTACTTCTTTAAAAATTAGAAATGGGGTGGGTATAAAAGACAATCAGCTATATTTTGTGATTAGCAAAAATAGAATAAGCTTTTATGATTTTGCTCAGATTTTTAAGAATCAACTGGGCATACAAAATGCTTTGTATTTAGATGGTTCTATTTCAAGTGCTTATATTCCGCAAGTACATAGAAATGATCAAACATTTACTTTAGGTCCAATAGTAGCTTATATTGAACCTAAAGGCAGATGTGATACGCCTTAATTATTCTACATTTTTGACGGTTCTAAATCCAACATGGCTGATTGCAAGGTTGTATTCTTGAGGCTGTCTGGATGTTGCCCTATATCTAGCACAATAATTTGAAGCACATAAATAAGAACCACCTTTAATGGTGTAAGCTGAATATTGTGATGCAGAACGTGAAGAAAGTTGAGCTTGCGTACCCAGATGGTCATCATCATGTGAACCCACAAAAGGGGTTCTGGTTAATTCCCAAACATTCCCAATCATGTCAAATAATCCAAAGCCATTGGCTTGAAAGCAACCCACGGGTGCGACATCAGCAAACCCATCTTTTGTTCCATTTTGATAAGGAAATTCTCCTTGCCAAACATTGGCATCGATATGGTGATGCACTGAAATATCTTGTTCATGGCTAAATGCTTTGGCCGCATATTCCCATTGTTCTTCGGTGGGGAGTTCTGTACCACGCCATTTGGCATACTCTAAAGCATCCTTTAACGTTACATATCGAATAGGCTCATTGGGAAGCGCTTTACGGATGGCGTGAATTCCCCAAGGATATTTCCAATTGATATTTTTTTCTAATTTCCACCATTTTAAATCAGTAACTTTTTCAGTCAGTTGAATAAATACGGCTGCTTCATTTTGAGTTTCAGCTTCTGTAATATAACCTGTCGCATCTACGAAGGATTGAAATTGAGCATTGGTCACTTCAGTTGTATCGATATAAAAATTAGCGACTTTACGAATGCTATTAAGCAGAGATTTTTCTTCTGGATAGGCATTATTATTGCCAATATTATAATTCCCACCTTGGATTTTCACCATGCCTGAAAGCGGATTTTGCAACCATTTTTCAGGTAATCCACGATAGCTTTGACAACTTTTTAGATTTCCTAATTTTAGTACATCTTGCATATTTTGAGTTTGTTGTTGATGGCTTGATGAACATCCTTGTAAAGCAAGCATCAACAATACATATAAAGTTGTAGATTTATAAATCACGTTAACATCCTTGTTATCTGTGTATATCAATTATGGATTAGACAGATTCTTAATTTCTTCTGGACCAATACATGTGCCATAGAAGCAATTCATTTGCCCATAACGATATCTAACGGGTGCTGAAACAACACCAACACGCTGTGCATAAGCATCCCAATCTTTGATCAGTTCATTTAACTTGTCGGGATGCTGGGTTGCAATACTGTTTTTTAAAGTCGGATCATCTTTGCGATTATACAGTTCCCATTGCCCTGTACCGTAAGGCTGTTCTTCGAAACGAATAGTCCAATCACCCTTATACAGTGATTTTTTATTATTGAACTCCCATCCAATTGCACGTTCAGGAATCGTTTTACCTTTAAATACAGAAGTAAAAGATTGTCCTTGCATAGGGATAAGTATCTGATTGCTATATGTTGTTGGACGCGTCGTTTGGGTCAGTTCAAGAATAGTCGGGACAAAATCAGAGACATGAAGTACATCTTTTTGAATTGAATTTTCTTTGACTAATTTCGGATAGCGAATAATGGCGGGAACATGAATACCACCATCGGCTAAAAAGCTTTTAAAATATGGCAGGGGTGTAGAAGCCACTTGAGCCCACTGTGGTCCTAAAGTGACATAAGAACCTTTTTTCCCCATATGTTCTAGGCGATTATCAAAGTTTTCATTGACCCAATCGGCAATACCATTCTTATCTTCAGTTGTACCTAAAGATTCTGGACTGGCTGATTCAGCACCATTATCGGACATAAATAAAATCAGTGTGTTATCTAAGTCTTTGGTGGACTGTAAGTAATTTAATACACGACCAATATTGTGATCAAGATTATCAATCATTGCCGCATACACTTGCATAGTTTTGATTTGTTTAGCTTTTTGTCGGGCATCTAATTGATTCCAGTTTTTGAATACACCCAGTAAAGGATCGTTAATTTTTGCATTGGCAGGAATCACACCCAACTTTATCAGTTTTTTAAAGCGAGCTTCACGAACTTTGTCATAGCCTTCTGTATAAGCATGTTCATATTTTTTTAAATATTGATCAGGCGCTTGTAATGGCCAATGTGGTGCTGTGTAAGCCAAATAAGCAAAGAAAGGCTGATTCTTTTTGCGATTATTTTTGAGATAAGAAATCATTTGATCTGTATAAAAATCAGATGAATAAAACTGTTCAGGTAAGTTAACTTCTTTTCCATTATTTAAATAGCGCGTTTTATAATTTCCAGGGAACATAGGACTAGCATCAAAGTGGGCAGCACCACCTTGAAGGAGGGTAAAAGAATCTGAGAAACCACGCGCACTTGGAATACTTTCAGGTGTTCCACCTAAGTGCCATTTTCCTGTCATGAAAGTCGCATAACCATTTTGTTTTAAAATTTCTGCAATGGTGATGACTTTGTCATTTAAGCGTCCTTCATAACCGGGTTTGCCTTTTTGCTCAGGTTGTAAAAACTCACTCATTGAACCGATCCCTGCTTGGTGGTTATCATTGCCAGTGAGTAACATGGAACGAGTGACTGAACAGGTTGGGCCTGCATAAAAATTAGAAAGCACAGCCCCTTGTTTGGCTAACTTTTTAAGATTGGGCGTATGTATTTCTCCACCGAAAGGTTCGATATCTGAGAAACCTAGATCATCAGCAACAATCAGTAAGATATTGGGTTTCTCTGTTTGAGCAGAAAAAGCAGCGTGATTAAGCAATAAAGTTGGAATAAAGCAGGCCAACGCTATTTTTTTTAAATTCATAAGAATTCCTTTTTTATGAATAGATGACTTAAATCAAAATCAGGTACAAATACGATGATGCTTACTTGGCAGAATGGTACATCTCATCGTGTAAAATAGAATCGAATGACCTAGAACGGACATGAAATAGGTCATTCGAAAAGAGTTAGAACTAGCACACTGTATTTTTACAGGATGGTTCAAATTTGATGTTTAAACTAAGTCCTAAATATGCCTGAACAAAGCAGAACGAGATTCACCAGAAGCCCCATCTGCAGCACTTAAGAAGCGTTCGGTATGAATATCTTTTTCAAATAAACGACTTTGCATTAAAGTTGAAATGGTCGCATCAATCATCGGGGGCGGGCCGCATAAATAAGCTTTATGACCACTACATTTATTTTCAAAGTAATCTGCAACAGCTTCATGCACAAAACCAGTAAAGCCTGTCCAATTGTCTTCTGCTTTAGGTGCATTCAGTGCAGGAATGTAGCGAAAGTTTGGGTAGTCTTTGACTAATGTTTCAAATACTTCGTGGTTATAGAGTTCAGAAACGTCACGGGCCCCTTGGAAAAGGTAGATGGTACGTGTGTCACCTTGTTCCAAAAGATCAAAAATCATGGATTGTGGGCTAGAAAGACCTGAGCCACCTGCAATAAAGATGGCATCTTTTTCATCCGATTTACGTACAAAGAACTGTCCATAAGGCCCAGAAACAGCCAGTTCATCGCCCACTTTAAGTGTGTCGTGTACATAAGTGGTGGCAGCGCCACCTTGTACTTGACGAATATGTAATTCAATAATGCCTTCTTCACTTGGCGGATTGGCAATTGAAAACGCACGGATGCCTTCAATCTCTGGAAATTGAATATTGATATATTGCCCAGCCTGAAACTCGATTGGACGATCAATCTGTAAACGCACGCCTTTAATAGTGGGCGATAGTTGCTTGATCTCTAGAACTTTAGCTTGATAGTCTTGAACCAAATAGCCTAAGAAGTCTTCATCTTCATCAATATCGGCTTCAATCACCATATCAGATTCGGGTTTACAACAGCAGGCAAGTACTTTATTTTCTTCGCGCTCAATATCCATCAGTGCAAAAGGCGAAGCTTCACCAACGTCATAAAAACCGTCAGTGACCTGAACTTTACAGGTGCCGCAAGTGCCATGACCACAGGCAAATGGCAACCATACGCCTTGGCGCAATGCTGCATCTAAAATGGTTTGATCTTCTTCAACATCAATGGTGATACCCACAGGTTCAATCGTAACTTGATAGCTCATTTTCGACTCCTTATACGTGTGTGCCGTTGTAGCCATTTAAACCTGGCGTCACAAAGCGTAGTAAAGATTTATGATCAAAATTTAAATCTGCCAATGTTTTGGAAAAATCGACATCTGTTAATAACTCACGATTCAAGGTGAATTGTACTTTTGACCAATCAATATGTTCAAAGTCGGGATGTTGGTTAAAACCAGTCTGAATTTGCTGATCAACCAAGTCTTGTAAAGTTTGTTGTGGTGAAACGACAAAAGCATGGGCTGCACAGAATAGTGTGTGCTGATCCCATCCCACATAGAGCAACATGTTGTTGTCGTAATTTTTTTGCGCATCACGTGCATCAAATTCATAATGTTGTTGAATGGCTTGTACTGGCATGAGAAAACTCCTAAATTCCTTGAGTGTGAAGCCATCTCGAATGTGTTTATTTTAGAGATGACTTCTTATCCTTAATATTTTATGCGGTGTGACCTTTCCATTTTCTCCAACGCTCTTGGTCTGGAGAACCTTCAATATCAAGGTTGTCTGCACCGACGTTAAAGTTGTAGTAATCACGTAAAATACTTTCTAAATCAGGGCCACCACAGTTGCCTTGTAAAATTTGATTGACAGGTAACCAAGCTTGAATATATTTTTCAGGTTCACGCTCAAAAATGTCATGACAACCATCTGAACAGGTGTGATAACGCTCGCCTTTATAAATACTGTCACGGTAGCTAAACATCGTTGCATCACCATCCATTTCCGTAAAGGTCATTGGGATCTGGCAAATTTGGCAGAGTTGCGGTAAGCCGTTGCTATAGAAGCGTTTGCCTTCTGCTTCCAATTTACGCGCAAGTTCCCATTTAGGACGGTAGTATTTATCAAAAGTATCTGGATATTTTTCAGATAACCAATCCATTTCTTCATCGGTTGGAATCCATGTATGGAAACCTGCAGCATGACCAAAGTTATAGAAAATCCACCATGCTTGATGTGAGATATGTTCTTTTTCTTTCACAATTACATCGGAGTATTTTGGCATGCGAATACCGTATCGGCTGAGGTCTTTAAATAATGCACCACCAGCTTCTTCGAAATAGGTTTCCCATGCTTCTTTCCAAGACATGACTTTATTTGGCAACATATAATCCATCATCATGCCAACAATAGAGAGGAGGCGAGTACCGCGCCAGAACCATTTATCAATCCATTCTTGAACAATTGGAACATTATCTTCATGTTGTTCTAGTAAGAATTTTACGATTTCCAAACCTAAAGTCATGTGACGTGCTTCATCTGACTGTGCACTAAAACCAAAGGTTACGGTTGCCATATCACCGTTATAGGCAGCGCCTGACATGAATGGAACAAACAGTAGGTTGGTCAGTACATATTCAAAGGAGAAACTGATTGCCAATAGGAATTCAAAAGGACCCGCTGAACGTGCATCTTCAAAGAATGATTTTGGTACTGATAAATACCAAACACGGTCATGCATGTGCGCCCAATCTTGGAAACCATCAAAGAATTTGTTGTAATGGCTCATGGCATGAATTTGCGTTTGTACATGACGCAGTTCATCAATTGACTGCATTTGTGATGCAATACGTGCGCCGATGCCGCTAAATTGACGACCGACATGTGCATAGCCTTGGTAAGCTTGATATTCCAGTGGCGTGACGGCTGTTAAAAATAGTTTGATGGCATTTAAATAGCGTTCATTACTGACATTCATCTGACCGTTATTTTGAGAAAATGCATCAAAAATAGCATACAGTTTTTTCTCTTTTTCAGCCTGATATTTCCAATATGAATCCATGGTTAAACGGAAAGGGTCTTCCCATTTTGACCAATCTGTAATTTTAATCCCTTCAAAATCTTCATAAGGAAATGCTTCTTTACGATCTGCATAGGAAAAATCCCAATCTAGATCACGTGTCAGCATGCGGTAACGGTCTTTCGAATTGAGTTTTTTTGTTGCTGTTTTGGTTGATGCTTTTGCTTGGCTAGTCATTTTGATGATCCTTTCAATTTGATGAAGCTACCTGCTTCTAATTTTTGTATCGTCCGTGTGGGATTAATTCCACTGCAAAGTAAAGGTGTCGTCATCTTCGTCAACATTGCCACCCAGTGTGATCATGTTGAGTTGCAATTCTTGAATATCCCAATCTTGTCCGAGTTTTTCAGATACGGTTTCAGCGCGAACCACTAATTTTCCAATGCTTTCGACACGAATCATGGCTGGAAGATATTGAATCGTTGCTTCTGGGTTATCTTGTTCAATCGCTTCAATGATGTAGCGTGAAGTGTCATTGTCTTGTAATGCCAAATAAACTTTAGAGCTCATATCTGCGCTTCCTTATGCAACCGATTCTAATTCGAGGGTTAAACCAACTTTTCTACTGCGTTCTGCAATCACAGCAAGACCATTGTCAATGGATGCATGCCCAAGTGCTGTATTTGCCCAAGCACTAAAGGCTTCGGTAACTTGAGGTAAAAGGGTATCTATGAAACCTTGAAGTAACGCTTTATTTCCTTCCGATTCAGCAACCGCTGTTTTTAAAACAGGATCTGACCATTTGCGTAAATCGGTTAAACAGTCTTTCATAAATTCGGTTAGCATCGCCACATCACGCGCGCCATGTTCAACCAACCATTGATCAAGTTCGCCGTAAACCAATTTTTGGATTAAGCTGTCAATGAGTAAGTTTTGTAGGACATATAGCTTGAACCAATCTTGTTCAGTTAAGCTTTGTTCGCACAGTTTGCGAAGTGGTTGCCAAGTTGCATCATTCATCCATGCTTCTTTGGCTTGTTGTAGTGATTCACCTGTATTGCCATCAAGGAGTAAGCCAATACGAGACAGGTATTGCGCCATACCCAAACGATCCATGGCTGCAAAAATACAAGCTTGGGTAATGACTGTGCCATAGCCATAAGCACTGCCTGACATCATGTGTAAATTGGCGGTTTGCTCGACATAACGGAATGGCAATAAGCAGGTGATGATTTTTTGTTTAACTTCATCGCTCAGGTTGGCAACCAAATCACGTTTTTCAAAAAATGAATAACTACTTTCAGCGGTGTCTTGTAGGCGAGCACGATGTTGTACATACGCGCCATAATAAAATTGACGCGGATCTTTAAATGCATACCAGTCTTGCATTTGCAATGCTGTATGAGTGTGATCATTTAAGGTTTTGTCAGGTTTCCATAATGGACGATAATGAAAATTGGCTGCACCTTGGACATCAAAACTCACTTCTTGATAGCGAGTTGCAGGCTTTTTGCCAAAACGACGCTCAATATAGGCATAGGTTTGACGAATCGGTTCGAGGTTTGATGTTTTAATTTCTAGAGACATTTTAATTTCCTTATGGGATTAAGATTGATCTTCTTGATCTAAATTTTCACGACGTTGATTTAAAATCGTGGGCTCTATGCCATAACGCCATTTATCTTCTTGTGCATCATTCCAGGCTTGCTGTGCTTCAGTCATTTCAATCACATGATTAATTTCACAAAAATGCTGAAAGGCTTGCTGAGGGAGAATAAGTTCGACAAAAAGTGTTGGATCGTGAATCGCAAAGTCAAATTCAACAAACTTGCCATTTCGGTCACCTGTGACACGAATGTATTTGGTGAGTTGATCTTGTTGTAATGTTTGAGTCATTTGGATAATCCTTTTATCTCTACGCTGAAATCATTTCAGCTGTGACGCAATCCTGTATTCCTTGCGATAGATATATCAAAATGCGTGCCAACTTTTATTAATTAAGATTAATCAATGGTTTATTGATTTTTAGCAATTTTTATAGAATGAGAGATAATGAATATTTCATCAAATGCTGAATATAGTTTTTTAATATTTCATCAAATAATGAAAAAGAAAGAATGTTTTACAAAATAATTTTATCTGTTTGAATATATTATTTTTAATTATCTATCTGATTTTAAATATGAATTAAAACTATACCTAAAGGGTATAATATTATAAGAATAAGAGAGTAAAGCTTTTAACTGGGACTTGGGTAAGATAGGACATAGACCTATAGCCAAGGAATGGATATTTAGTCATGCCTCAAGCCAAAGATGCGAAGTTTTATACTCAAATTTTAGAAAAGAATAAAGATATTCAAGATTTACTGGATAAAATTCAATTTGATAGTCAACACGGACAAATTTGGTTTGAAGAAAACCGAATGCTGTTGATGCACACCAGTATTATGGGTTTTTTAAGAAAAGACCTATTTGATATGTTGGGATGGGAAAGAACCAAACATTTTTTTATCCGTTGTGGCTATCAAGCAGGTGTGCGTGATGCAGAAGTGACTTCTAAATTACGCCCAAATTTAAATGAAGCTGAAGCATTTATGGCTGGACCACAAATGCATGGTATTCGTGGCATGGTACAAGTGGAAGTGAATGAACTTCAATTAAGTCATGATGAACATCAATTTTATGCGGATTTTAATTGGCGCAATTCATTTGAAGCAGAAGTCCATTTAAGCGAGTTTGGGGCTTCGGAAGAATCAGCTTGTTGGATGTTACTGGGCTATGCCTGTGGTTATACCAGTTTGGTTATGGGGCAGACCATTATTTATCAAGAAACACATTGCGTGACAAAAGGAGATGATTGCTGTCGTATTATTGGTAAGCCTTTAAAAGAATGGGAAAATGCAGATGAACTGATTCAGTTTATGTCGCCCGATCCAGTTTCAGATGAATTAATTGCCTTGCAAGCAGAATTGAATGAATTAAAGAAAAATATTTATACCGATGTAGAAGCTGATTACACTATGTTTAATTCGATTGGTGAATCTGTTGCCTACCGTAAAGTCTGTGACCTTTTGAAAAAAGCAGCGGGTAGTAAGGTCGCTGTATTATTACAAGGTGAAACAGGTGTTGGTAAAGAAGCTTTTGCACGAGGGATTCATCAGGGGAGTTCACGCAAAGGGCAACCCTTTGTTGCCGTGAATTGTGCGTGTATTCCGCCTGATTTAATTGAAGCTGAACTTTTTGGTGTAGAAAAAGGGGCATTTACAGGTGCAACGCAAACCCGTAGTGGAAAGTTTGAACGTGCGCATCAAGGCACTATATTTTTAGATGAAGTGATTGAGCTTTCGCCACGTGCGCAAGCCGCTTTATTACGCATGTTGCAGGAAGGAGAGTATGAGCGCGTTGGAGATCATCAAACTCGCACAGTCGATGTTCGTCTGGTTGCCGCAACCAATGAGGATTTAGAACAAGCGGTGAAAGATGGCAGATTCCGTGCCGATTTATACTATCGACTGAATATTTTCCCTGTGATTATTCCACCACTACGTGAACGCCGTGATGATATTCCATTGCTGATTACTCACTTTCTTTCACGCTTTGAAAATATGTATGGCAAAACCTTAAAAGGTTTAAGTGATAAAGCAAAAAACTTTGTGATGTCTTATGAGTGGCCCGGCAATATTCGTGAACTTGAAAATTTATTAGAACGAGCAACTCTGCTTACCGATTCTCATCAAGAAATTAAATTAAGTAGCTTATTTCCACAATTGGTCGAAAAGGAAAGTGAACAAGAGGTAGTATCTCAAATTGAATTTTTAGATGATTTATTCACAGAAAATTTTTCGTTGGAGCGATATGAGCAAGATATTATCCGAACGGCAATGAATAAAAGTCAGCAGAATGTATCTGAAGCAGCCAGAATATTAGGCATTAGTCGAGCGACTTTGGATTATCGCTTAAAAAAGATCTGTGTTTAAAAAGAGAGACGTTTCAAATAAGCTTTTCGCATAAAGCTTTTTAATATCTTTTTTAGAAGAAAGCAAAGAAGTGATGAATCAAGCCGTAAAATAAAAAGTTGTTTCTACGGCTTGATCTTCAGTTTAGTTTATTTAACCATACCTAAAATAGAACTTTGAGCATTACAGCTTTGAATCGCTTGGTCTTTTGGCATGTTTTTAATCTGCTCTTCAAATTGTTTTTTCTGAGCTTTAATTGCATCATCTGGAATACCACTTTGCTTTGCTAATTCTTCAATATGTTTCCATGATTTTTCACATTCAGATGGCATTTTGCTACATGCAGTTAGACCAATACATAGACTTGTAATCGCAAGTAATAATGTTTTTTTCATAGCTAAGCTCTTAATTTATTGTGTGTTATACATCATATTTAAAAATGAATGCATTAGCATCATAGCAGAGAATGATAAAAATAAAATGTCAGTTCATCCATTTATGATCAATGCTTTCAATAAGTAAAACCTAGAAGCGATAGCCAATTTTCAAACCATAACCAAGAGCATGATTATCGCTATAATCCGCTTGTTGAGCTATTTCTGAAGCACCTGTTACGGGAATGTAATAGGTGCCATCTTGCGCCGTGGCATCGCCAATCCAAAAATATTTGATACCGCCTGCAACAAAATAATTTGGGGCAGGATTATATTGAACACCAACGCCTAAGCCCCACCCACCTTTGGTTGGGTTGAGAACGGTTGCAGGGTCACCTGTACCAGAGTCCCAACTTACATTTGTTGAAGCACTCCATTTTTCTGTAAATTGATGACCTAATCCAAGTGTGGCACTCCACTGATCTTTCTGATAGTCATCTAAATTAAAACCATCTGAATATAAACCTTGGCTCAGCTCGGCTGTTGGCAGTTCAGTTAAGGAGCCAAATTGAGTAGGGCGAATTTTAAATTTTTTCCAATTCACCCAGCGCGCATTTAAATAAGCCACAGTATCTTTATAAACACCTGTTTGAAAATCTAAATTGACAGACTGAGTTGTGGTAATTTCAGTATCCGCAGGTGTCGTAAATGCCATAGGCTGACCAAAAATGGTTTCTTGAGCATCCATTTGATGTTTGATTTCAGATCGGTAAGTCACGGCTGCTTTTAAAGTGATCTCTGGAATTTGATAAGCAAAGCCTGCTAACCAACCCACAGCACTATTTTCTTTAAAATTTGCATCATAACAATTAAAGACACTCATGGAGTTTCCTCTAAGTGAAACTTTACCTTTTACTGTTTGATAAACACCACCGCCATAGAGATTAAAATGTGGGTCAGGTTGATAGCCAAACAGCATACTGATATTTTATGTATCTATATTTTCACTATGACAAAAAGATGGGGGATAGTCGGGCTTGATTTGATCAATAGAGTGGAATATAAAACTAAGATTGAGAAGTATAAATACGTATGAACAAATTCTTTATTTTATAGTTTTATAAGAAAGGAATAGCTTTTATAAAAGACATTTATTAAAAAAGACACTTAGTTGAACTAAATGCCTTTTGATTGTCATCCATGACTATTGAATAGGTGGATGCTGAAGTTGGTTTAACTCTTTGCGACTATAGCCTCGCGACATTAGTACTTTTTTAATACCTAATATCACATCTTCATCTTGTGCTTTCATTAAAGCAGAGAGAAGTTGATCATTAGACTTACAAGAGCAATCATTTTCAACGCAAGCAGTTTGATTCTTCTGCTCGTTATGCTGTTGATCTGCCAGAAACAGCTTTTGCCAAAAACTCATAGAGCCTTCAATTACAACCTAACATAGTTCGAAATATAGACGTTTTAAAATAAAATTCAAGCTCAAAAAAGTGATACAGGTATCAATTTATCAGTAAATTTCTCGATAATAACATCTAAGTTTAACGAAATTATGACACACGAAAAACTTGATAATTTATATCTAATTGATTTACAAATTAAATTTATAAATATAAAAATAATTTACAATGAAATAGTTCATTATTAAGCTGAAATAAATTGTTTAAATCTTTTCCAAAAGAACACCAGATTCGACATGGTGGGTGTATGGGAACTGATCAAACATCGCAAATTTTTGAATTTTATGAGTTTGTAGTAAGATTTTAAGATTGTCATGTAGTGTATCTGGGTTACATGAAATATAGATAATGCGTTTAAAACCTTGTAGTAATTTTAAAGTATTATCATCAATTCCTGCACGTGGTGGATCAACAAAAACAGTTTCAAAGTCGTAACTTTGAATGTCAATGCCTGCTTCTTGCAAACGACGGAATTCACGCTCACCGTTATACGCTAGAGTAAAATCTTCAGCAGAAAGGCGAGCCACTTGAATGTTATCAATCTGATTTTTTTCGATATTCCATTGCGCAGCATACACCGAAGGTTTTGCAAGTTCAGTGGCTAAAACACGATTAAATTTTAATGATAAAGGAAGGGTGAAATTACCATTACCGCAGTAAAGCTCAAGTAAATCTTTTGATGATTTTTCTACAGAATTACATGCCCATTCCAACATTTTTTGGCAGACATGTGCATTCGGTTGAGTAAAGCTACTTTCAATTTGTTGGTATTTAAATTTACGGTCAAATACTTGGAGTTCTTCAACCACAAATTCATCACTTAAAACGTATTTTTGTCCACGGCTACGCCCAATCAATTTAATATTAAGTTGATCTGCCAGTTGTTTTGCAACAGGTACCCATTCTTCATCTAATTTACGATGATAAATAAGAGAAACCAACATTTCACCTTTTAATGTAGTGAGAAAATGGATCTCGAATAGACGTTTTTCTAAAATTGGATTGCCTTTTAATTTTTGTAATAGGATAGGCATTAAATGATTAATGCTTTGATCTGCAATCGGAAACTCATCAATACGAACAACAGTTTTTTGTTGACCATCTTCACTACGTTCAAACATGGCATAGAACATATCATCTTCAGTATGCCAAATTCGGAATTCTGCACGCATACGAAAATGCTGTTCTGGTGAATTAAACACTTCCAATTCTGGTGGATTAAATTCGGCAAATTGCGTACGAATACGATCAATTTTCGCATCAAGCTGTTGTTGATAAGATGAAGTCATAAAAAATCAAAAGCACTAAGTCAAAGCAAGCAGGGATGGTATCAAAGATTCAGGGCGATGAACAATTTATAAATGATTTTCGCCCGAATAAAAGCGTTCAATTTGATCAAGAATTATAAGCAAGATATGAATGTATTTATCGTTTGGTTAGATGCTCAACCAAATAATCAATAAAAACACGAACCGCAGGAAGCTGACCACGACGTGATGGATATACCGCATGAAAAATACCATGAGGGGCTTTCCATTCGGGCAATACACGAACCAATTCACCTGTAAGTAGATAGTCATTGGCAACTGTATCAGGAAGTAGGGCAATGCCGCAGTTTTGACTGGCTAGTTTAGCCAACATGATTAAATCTGAACCCATGACAACAGGATTAATCTTAATTTTTTTCTGTTGATTTTGTTCATCATGTAAGATCATTTGCTGATCAAGATGCTCATCTACCATACTTAAAATACGGTGCTCAGACAGTTCTTCTGGTTTTTTTAGCATTCCAAATTCATTTAAATAAGCTTGGCTTGCAAAAATATGTTGTTCGATATTCTCAAATTTTCGAATGATAAGGCTGGGATCATCATCCAAACTTGCTCTAACACGTAAGGCAATATCAATTCCTTCATTAATGATATCAATACGGCGATTAGTGACAAAGAGTTGTACTTTAATTTCAGGATAGGTTTTGAGAAAATCAGGTAAAATCTTGCTCATTTCATGTTGTGCAAGTGAGACAGGTAAACTTACTTTAATCACGCCACGTGGTTGTTCACTTAAATGATCAACAAGGTCATGTGCAGATTGTGCAGCATTCATCATGACTTGTGCATGACGATAAATGTTCATCCCAATATCAGTCACAGCAAAATGCCGTGAACTGCGTTGAATCAGACGTACACCTAAACTTTCTTCTAGATTATAAACACGGCGACTGAGTTTAGATTTTGGAATGTCAGTTGCTCGTTCTGCTGCACTAAATCCACCGTGTTCTACAACCAATGCGAAGCAGTAAAAATCATCTAAATCCGAGAGCATAAGAACATTCCATTAATGCGATAATTGGCATGATTAGAATAACATTGTTGCACTTTGTCAATTTAGATCTTGTGTCAAATCTTTGACTTAATTGGATTAAACGCCTGACATTAAAATCTGTTGAACGTGTTTATATTCTTCTAAACGTAATAAGTCTTTTGTAGATGGATGTGGAATACGAGATAAATCCATATTGTCGGCAACATCCGCCAGTTTAACGGCACGTGCTATTGGGTTTCTGACCGCTCGATATGCAGCCTCAATCCGAGATTCACCTTCTTTTTTGGTTAATGCTTGAATGGCTTCAATCACTTCAGAACTAAATCCAAGTGAGATTAAGTCGACCACGGTTGTATCTGTATCTTCTAAAATATCATGCAGTACAGCTACAAATTGCTGTTCAGGTGTTTTCATCTTTAGCATGAGACGTAAGGGGTGAAAGATATAGGGCTGATTTCCTTTATCGGTTTGTCCTGCATGTTTTCGAGCAGCCAATACAATGGCTTTTTCTATCGTTGACATAATATCCCTGTCTTGATGACATTGCTTTTATATTGATATCTCTTACTTTATTGTAAGTAATTTAAACGAGTGTTTAAAATTCCCCAACTCGTTTAAACTATAGTTTTATTCTGTGGCAAATAGAATGTCTTTTCAACTGATTGAATTAGAAAATTTTCAGGAAAATGTAACTTGTCCGCATTGCAAACAAGCGGTTGTGGATTGGTCTCAGGAACAATACATTCAACCTTGCGAACATAATTTATTTATTGCAATGGATTTGGGTTTTGAGTTTATTACAGATGTATTTGAATCGACCATGCAACGGAGCGTGGATGAAATTCATTTACATGATGAGCAAGGAATCAATATTTTTAAGGAAGTGACTCAATCGACTTATCCTGATTACCTGATTTATAAAACAGATTTAGGCGTTGAAAATATGTATCGTTATATTGGGTTTACAGTATAAAAACATAGATTTATGAATTATTTATCCTAAGAATAAGCTTGGTATTATAAGACTTATTCTTAGGGTAAGATTTAATTCAAGCTGTTGGTGTGATGATTCTTTTATCCATTAAATGCTGTTGTGCAATATAAGGTGCTTTACCTTGTGAAGGTTGTAGCGCATGCCATTGATCATTGGCATCTAACTCCCAAGCACGCATATTGTCTTTTAAATAACTGAGTAGACCATCTTCGATAATTTGTTTACGTAATTTTTTATCTTCAATAGGAAAGCAGGTTTCTACACGAGAAAATAGGTTTCTACCCATCCAGTCGGCACTTGCACAGTACAACTGATCTTCGCCATTATTATAGAAATAGTAAACACGAGTATGTTCAAGAAAGCGCCCTACAATTGAGCGAACAGTAATATTTTCTGAAAGCCCTGCAACTTGAGGTTTTAAACAGCAAATTGAACGAATAATTAAATCTACTTTTACACCAGCTTGTGATGCTCGATATAAAGCTGCGATTAATTGTGGTTCAGTTAATGCATTCACTTTAATAATGATACGTGCTTTTTTACCTGCTTTAGCATGAATAATTTCTTGTTCAATCAGTTGCAGTAATTGAGCATGCAGGGTAAATGGTGCATGAAATAATTTTTTCAATTTCACCATACGCCCCATACCTGTTAATTCTTGGAATATTTTATGAACATCTTCACAAATATCAACATCAGTGGTGAGTAAGCCATAATCTGTATACATTTTCGCATTACCAGCATGGTAGTTACCTGTACCTAAGTGTACATAGCGCTTTAATTTATCAGATTCACGACGCACAATTAAAATCATTTTGGCATGGGTTTTATAGCCGACAATACCGTAAACCACAACTGCACCAGCTTCTTGTAGAAGGTTAGCGACAATAATATTTGATTCTTCATCAAAACGTGCGCGAAGTTCAATAATAGCCGTGACTTCTTTACCGTTTCGAGCAGCTTCTGCTAAAACTTGAACAATTTCAGAATCTGGACCACTGCGATATAAGGTTTGCTTAATCGCCAAAACATTGGGATCTTGTGCAGCCTCTTTGAGTAAATTAATAACAGGTGTAAATGAATCAAAGGGATGATGTAATAAAATATCGCGCTTACTTAAAACATCAAAAATTTGATGTGGATTTCTTAATAGTTTTGGAATAATCGGTTGAAATGGTTTGAAACGTAATTCAGGGATTTCAAAATTTGCAAATAAACGCGTGATATTGACTGGACCATTCACTGGATATAAATGTTGAGGGTCTAAATCAAATTTTTCTAATAAATATTTATTAATTGAATTGGGGCAATTTTTAGCAATTTCTAAGCGTACAGCGCGTCCAAAACGTCGTGAAGATAATTCATCTTTTAACGCAACTGCTAAATCATCCACATCTTCCGCCAGTGTTAAGTCGGCATTTCGAGTGACTCGGAACTGATAACAACCCGTTGCTGACATACCTGGGAATAAGTCATCGATATGTTGTTGAATAATGGCAGATAATAAAATGTAGTGTTCTTCGCCATTGGTGAGTTCATTGGGAAGGCGAACAACACGAGGTAAGGAGCGAGGAGCAGGGACAATTGCCAGTTCAATTTGGCGCCCAAAAGCATCTTTACCTTCTAAAGTCACAATAAAATTTAAGCTTTTATTAACCAATCGTGGAAAGGGATGTGATGGATCTAAACTAATTGGTGTGATAACAGGCTGAACTTGTTTGAAAAAATAATGTTTAATCCAATCTTTATGTTTTTCTAAAATGTCATTGAACTGAATAAAACGGATGCCGAAACTACGCAATTTAGGTAGTAAAACTTCATTTAAAGTTTGATACTGATCTTCAATCGCAAGATGTGTGTTTTCAGAAATTTGCTGTAAAACCACTTCATTGGGAATACCATCTGGTGCTGTGGTAATCGTATTGAAATCAATTTGTTTCATTAACCCAGCAACACGGATTTCAAAAAACTCATCTAAATTACGTGAAAAGATAATTAAAAAATTTAAGCGTTCAAGAAGTGGATGACTTTCATCTTTAGCCTGTGCCAAAACCCGTTTATGGAATTCTAAAAGCGATATTTCACGATTAATATACGTTTCAGAACTGTGTTGGAAATTACTTAAAGCGGGCATGATCTGCGTCATTTTACAAACTGTCTGTTAAGACCTTATAGATATGGTAAGAGTTGTATATGACAAATTTGTTACATTGTGCTGAAATTTTGGTTTTAAGTGATTCAAAATAAAAATATTTTATTTTTTGTTGGAAATTTATACAGATGAAAATGGATATCCCATTTGAGTGAAATATCCATTGATAAAAATGAGAGGAAATTAAAACTTATGGTTAATTTGCAAACCTAGTGTATGTGCAGAATTTTGATAAGTTGCTGAATAAGTCGATGCACCTTTGACTTGATTTATACGTGCATCATTTTCAAAAATGTACATATATCCTGCGTCAATTGAGGTGTTTTGAGTCGCTTTATAGGTTGCACCAAGACTGACAATATTACGATTACCCAAAGGTAAGCGAACTGTTCTAGATGCAGTGTCTACAGGTGTTTGATCATATGCATAACCTGTACGAACTTTCCATTGCGGGTTTAACGTATATTCAGCACCGACATTGAACATCCAATTATCTTTGAAATTAAGCACTTCTTCATGATTTCCGCCAAGTTGAGCATCGACCATTTGTTTAATACCTGCAATTTCTTGAGGGCTTAATTTTCCTGCTGAAGCTAATTGTCCTAATAACGTTGCAAGTTGTGTGTTTTGAGTCAGTAATAAATTAGCATTAAAGCCAGTTTCAGGGCTTAAAACACCGAGGCGACTCCAACGTGTCCAAGTTGCACTTCCAAGTAAAGTTAAAGCTGGAGTTGCTTGGTATGAAATAGAGAGTTCAGCACTTTCAGGTGTAGTTACTTTAAGTGAAGCATCATGAGATCGAAGATCTAAATTATTTAGACCGCTTAACATTGCTGCACTTACGCCTTTTGATGCAAGTAGATCTTGTGCAGTTTTGCTGCTGAGTAAGGCAGAAGGGTTTAAATCATTAATATAAGCTGTGTCTTTAAGTTTGAATTCAACATGCGAATGGTAGGTTAAGCCCACATTGGTTTGATTATTGGGCGTAAATAAGAAACCAATATTATAACCCCCTGAAAAATCATCACCTTCTAAACCAGAGCGATCAGCACCACCCGTTAAACTTTGATTGATTTCGCCTTCCATTTTATTAATGGTTGCGCCTATACCCACAGAAATTTGAGGATTAATTTTATAAGCAACGGTAGGTTGGAGTGTTAATACTTTGACTTTGGTTTTATCACCAAATACAGACCCTTGGAAAGAACCTTCGTAGTTACTCGCAATACCAAAAGGAACATAGAACCCAATCCCTGCGGATAAGCCATCTACATACTGATTGAGAGGGAGAGCAGCGTATGAAGAGCCCAATACAACTTCTGGTACAAAATCACCGTCATTGGTACCTTGAGAAACTTGACCTAAAACATTCGTACCTGATGCATTATTAATATCTGAATATGCTTTTACA
Source organism: Acinetobacter sp. ANC 3832 (assembly GCF_002135415.1). Classification (GTDB taxonomy): domain Bacteria; phylum Pseudomonadota; class Gammaproteobacteria; order Pseudomonadales; family Moraxellaceae; genus Acinetobacter. Next base: position 63,171 of record NZ_NEGJ01000006.1, on the reverse strand, counting down.
AAAGTTACATTTTGGCTGATTTGTGCACTGTTTAATTGGGTTAAGCCCGCAGGGTTTCCATAGATAATAGATGCATCTTGAATATGTGCACCACGACCTGCATATGCTGCTCCCATTGATGATACGCTTTGTTCATTTACGCCATAACCCTGTGCATGAGTCTGGGAAAGTGTCCCCGCGCTGATTAATGAAATGGCTATTGTGAGAAGCTTGGGTTGCATATGCATTTTTATTCATCCTAGAAATAATTTTAAAATTAGAATAAATAAACTAAACAGATTAATTACTCTAAAATCTGATGGCGTTTTAGCATAATGAAATATAGGTAACAATTGCCTTAAAATGACTATTCGGATCAATGAAAATAGTGTTAATTAATAAAAATTAAATTTATCAATAGCTTGAAAATAATTATATTTATTTTAATTAATAATTTTGGAATTCTGATTGTATGAAAAATAGTAGAGTATTTATTCTAAATAAATTTAATTATTAAAATTATTTTATTGGTTATGTTAACTGACCTCTAAAATTAAAAAATGTTGTATATGATGTTGAATAAAATTTTTATAAAATAGATATTTTAAAGTATTGTTAATAAGCTTTTTGTATTTATCCTGCATAGAGGCACAAAAAGGTTTTATATAAAATTTTCATGTGTAATCAATATTGATTCCCACGCAGTTTAGCTATTCAAAATCGTTGAGTAAGCTCATTGATAAATTGGTTTGAAACTGAATAAATAATTTGAACTTTGTTCTCAAATAAAAAGAACACGCATGTGCATGTTCTTTTTATGTATAAATATCTTCTAATTAAAAGTTATATTCCATACCTAAACCAAATACAGTCTTTTTGTCATCATTGTCTTGCCAATCACGCTTTTGTTGAGCAATTAAGCCATAAAAGCGAGCTTGTTTATTAAAGTTATAGTCTACGCCTACACCATATTGATCCAATGTGCGGTCACCACCCGTCCATTCTGTTTTTGCAGATTGATATTGACCTTTAACAGCCCATGGCGTATTCATGATGCTATATGTTGCTTGAATTAACCAAGCTTGTTCTTCAAGTGATGCAACACGCGTATCAAGTTTAGCAGCCGTTAAAGCATCAAAAGATGGCGAATCAGATGGTTCAGCATGTTGCCATAATGCACCTAGAACTAAGCCGTCTAAGCCTGCTTTGGTTAAATCTAATGAACCTGTTAAACGGTAAGCATCAGACTCGATACCAGATAAAGACAAAGCATTATAATTACCTGCGATACCAAAGTTACCTGCAAGACCAGCAGCTAAGCCAATGTCTTTATTTTCATACGTTAATGATGTAGATACACCGCTGAAACTGTCACGTTCCTTAGTTGTGTATAGAGAAGACGTATTTTCACCTGTTTGCGCCATAATGTTGAACTGTAGGCCAGGAATTAATAGGTTTTTGTCTGTTTCAAATCCAACTACGTTTTTTAAACGTTCTTCACCATACATGGTTTTAGTAATATCAAGATTCGTATCATCATTAAAGATATCTTGATATTTTCCTGCTGATGTTTTGAAGTATGAATCATATTGACCCGCTTTTAACGTACCAACATCTTTAAATTTTAAGCCTAAGAAACGGTTACGAGCGCTTAAATCTGTATCTGAACCTGAACCATCTGTAGAAATAGCCCATTCTGCTTGATAAACGACAGCAACATTATCGGTGAGTTTTTCTTCACCTTTTACCCCAATACGTGCAGCATTCGAATTCAATTGAGTTTCATCTGTACCTTTAAAGTCTTTATTGTCAACTTGGTTTAAAGAAACATTGAGCTTACCGTACAATGTTGGCGCTGCTTGCGCTGCGCTTAAGCCAAATGATGCAACTGCGACAGCGAGTAGCACTTTTTTCATTGAGATTTCTCCAAAACGTGTTCATTCAAATGGCATTTGCCTATTTCACTTTTTTATTTAGTAAGCCCTACAAAAATTTACAGATACTTACCAACTTGCATGCAGTATCTGTAAATTTTGTTACATATAGGTGAAAGCTAAATGACAGTTTGATGACGTATGAAATTTAGAGGAAAGCAATAAAATATTATAATTCAAATGAATAAATTAAAAAAAAGAGACCGAAGTCTCTTTTTTCAAACTTAGAAATTAAAGAGCAGCTTTGATTTTCTCAGCCAATGCTTTAATTTTTTCTTGATCCCCCATTTGCACAGCATGCTTGCCGAGTTCATGTACTGAACTTGGAATCAGATGAAAATGCACATGCGGAACAGTTTGCCCTGCAGAAACACCTGAAAGTTGCATCAGTACAATACCTTTTGCACCTAAAGCAGTTTCTATTGCTTTAGCAATTTTCTGCACAATTTGAATCGTATACGCAGCAACTTCAGGTGGAAGATCAAGCAGTGTCACAGCAGGGGTTTTGGGAATGACTAAAGTATGTCCCTCGGCTTGAGGCATAATATCCATGAATGCAAGGACGTGATCATCTTCATATACTTTAATTGCAGGAAGTTCATTACGTAGAATTCGAGCAAATATGTTTTGATCATCATAAGCCGTAATCATTGGTTCATTTCCTTTGGATGTCGTTATTTACAATTTAAATCTTTCTGACGTGCTTTAATTTCGTCAAGACGTTGCTGTTCTTTTTCAGAGAATTTTGGCTTACTGGTAAAGCAATTGTCATTACCATATTTAGCTTTAGCATCAGGATCTTTAAAGCAGAAACCTTTTGATGCATAGATTACGTTATAGTCATCTTGCAATTTTGCACATTCTTGAGCGGCATCGGCTGCGTATACATTTGCCCCAGCAAAAATGGATATCATTGAAAATACAGCAATATTAAACTTATTCATCCTCAACCCTCAATTTGACATATTAAATTGTCTTATATTTATATTATAGGGTGCATAAGCACGAATTCAATGGCGTAAAATTATTCAAGTGTAATTTTCCTCCATGATTCATCCACATAATATTGGACAATATTGTATATCAGTATTCTTGATAAAAGTAAATTAAAAACAAATGTTTAGATGTACTCTTATTTGACTTTACCATGCTTGATTCTTACATTGCGGGTAAAATCATTTTAATTGAAGTGGATGGACAAATTTAGAGTGTAGGGTGATATACAAGAGTTAAAGGTTGTATTGGTGGCATGGGAAAATATAATGTTGTGATAATGCATAATTATCAGATATTACGGTTTAACACAGAATATGTGAATCAGATTGAGCAATTCAAAAGATAGAGTGGGTGGTGGGATAGAGATGGGCTTCGTCAAAATCTGGGATAAAGAAATCAAAGGTAAGGTTTATGCAGTAGGGGATATTCATGGCTGTTATAACCTGCTGATGTCTAATCTAGAAAAAATTGGCTTTGATTTTAAAAAGGATCTATTGGTTGCAGTAGGTGATTTAGTTGACCGTGGAATTCAGAATGAAGATTGTGTGAGCCTGATGGATCAACCTTGGTTTACTTCGATTATGGGCAACCATGAAGAAATGTGTATTCGCAGTAGAGAAGACAGAGCCATTTTTAGGTGCCATTTTGAACATGGTGGAAAGTGGTTTTATCGCTTAGATTCTGACACCCAACAAACCATCATTGATAAGTTCAAGACATTACCCGTTGTTCTAGAGTTGGATTATAACGGGAAAAAGTTTGGTTTTGTGCATGGGCATATTGAAGAAAATGATTGGGAAGCGTTTAAGCAAAGTTTTAATGATCCCTCTATACGAGGTGCTGATCAATTGGCGATGTGGAATCGAGATCGGATGGAAATGGGTAATGCTCAATACACTCATGTTCAAGGTGTGGATGCCGTAATTCTCGGACATACAGTCACTAGAAAAGTCATCAAACGAGATAACTGTTACTACATTGATACGGGTGCAGTGCATTGGGGAACAATGACTATTTTAGATTTGAGTCAGATCTAAGAAGTAAAAAGAGTGAATGCTGTTTTAGTGGATGAAGTTATGATGATCCACACAGTATTTAAAGTTTTGTAAATCTACTTTCCAAAAGAGTAAGTTTTTATCAAAGTGCTTTGCTTAATTATCAAAAATAAGACATAACTATTAAAGTGAAATATTTAATATCAAGGGGAATAAAAAATGCTTTTAAAATTTGCAACTCGATTCGCTGGTATTCTATTTGGAATTTTGGCTTTAATCGCGATTATTATCCATTTTGTTTTCTCAAATAAACTAGCAATTGATTTATGGATTGTCTTTTTTCCCGTTATTTTAGCTGTTCCAATTTTAATATCGGTACTAATTACGGGTGATGATGAGTTGGATATGCAATCGAGTTAGTGAAACAATAAATTATTTCTAAATGAAAGCTCACCAAAAGGTGGGCTTTTTTATCATCATTTGAAAGCTAGGAATATTTTATTTTAGAGTCATTATTATTTTCAGCACACAAAGTGATCACTTATGAGCTGTTTGCTTATTTTTTGATAAACTTGCAAAGAAATAACAACTTAATTAAAACATCTTCAAACATAACACTTGTATTTTCTATACTTAGTTTTTTTTGATTGATGGTATCTTTTACTTATCCAATAACTCAAGTACTAAAATTATAAATATCAGAACGATAATTGAAAAAGCCTGCTTAATTTCAGAGAGTTAAGTAGGCTTTTTATTGTCTGCTGTATTTATTAACTTGAAAGCCAATTAGGATTCTTAGCTGATCTTTTAAATGTTCAAAATAACTATTCTGTACGGTCATAAACATTTTCCCTATAAAGTGTTTTTTAACGTATATTGACCTGCGTTCAATATATAACAACGACTCTAATAATTATTGAATGCTATTTTTTGCAGTCTCAGACTGTTTATTATTTGACTTTTTAAGGTGCTTTTATGAATAAACTGAATATTAATGTACAAGACCAGTTTGGCGTGCATTACGCCATTGAAGCGACTTTAGATGAAGTGGTATCAAGTGCAGTTAAGACGTATGAACGAATAAAATATATTATTGTAGATAATGAATTGATTCGGCCTAGCTTTGAAATGTTTTTTCAAAGTGCCAAAAGTGGAAAGATTTTTAAAATTATTGAACGTTAAGTAATAAAAAGACTCGCATATTGCGGGTCTTTTATATTTAAATTTATATAAACTATTTTATCAAATACATAGATAAATTTAATAATGTTTGTATTTTTTATCTTTTAGGCGTATAAAGTCAATTCGTTGATGCGGGATGGAGCAGTCTGGTAGCTCGTCGGGCTCATAACCCGAAGGTCGTTGGTTCAAATCCAGCTCCCGCTACCAACGAGAAAGATTTAAAGTTTATAGCCTAATTTGCTTCATGCTTATTAGGCTTTTTTTATTATCAAGTATTTAATAACATTATTATTTAGAGAACAAAAAACCCCACTTAAAATAAGTGAGGCTATATATTCAGTAATCTGCGTCGTTAATCACTGCGTCTATATTTTATTTTATTTTGGATACATCTTTATTAGGTTCAACCGTTTTCTCAGGTTCAGTTGATGGTTTTGGTGTACTTTCAGTATGTTCATTGGCCGCTTGAAGAGGGGGTAGAGCCGTAGAGTTGGCTTTACTTGAGAAAGCTTTGAATCCAGTAATTGGAGTGGTCATATTCTTTCCATTGAATTGTTTGTTGAGTAGCCATCATGGGCTTTAAAACTGTTAACACTACGGTAGTTGTGAGATGCATATGTGGATATATGTACGATTAAAATGTTTATATCTTATTTATATTTCAGGATTTTTTTTAATAACTCTATAGCGGCATGATTCATATCAGTATGTGAGTAGTCAAGGTGTTTCATTTATATTCCCTCGATACTGATCTACCACAATCGTTCTAATTGATGAATTCATCAATGTATTTCAGTTCATATCAAAAAGACATAATGAAGTTAGATGATTATCAGGTCGCAGATTGTAAAACTATATGTTGAAAGAGTTATTCAAAAAAGCCCTCAAGGGAGGGCTTAATTTATTTCTGTTGAGTCTTAATTAAATCACTTAAGTCATAACCTTGGTTTTTAGCGTGATCCAAAAACTCTGTAACGACAGCTGGATCAAGTGTTGGAGATCTGCTTAATAACCATAAGTATTTTTTGTTTGGTGTGCCGACCAAAGCAACTTGATAGTTTTCATCTATTTTTAAAATCCAATAGTCACCTCGTCCAACAGGCAACCAGCGAAGAGCTTTTGGTAAAAAACTAACTTTTAATTTAGAATTTGCAGGGGCATTCTGTACAGATGCTTCACCAATGGATTGCTCAAGCTTCCCATCTTTGTTAAAGCATTGATTATCAATCTTTATTGTTCCATTGTCATTTAATGAGTAATTTGCAGTTACATTGTAATCACATTTCTTTTGAAAATATAATGGTTTACGAGCAATTTCATGCCATGTTCCTAAATATTTATTTAGATCAACTTTTGGTACAGTCTGTACTTTCTCATCACTGGCATATGCTAATGCAGCAACACTAAGAAATGCCATTCCAGAGATAAGGGTAAAAATCTTCAATTTGTTGTTCATAATATAGCTCGTATATTTAAGTACTTCATAAATATACAGAGTTTGAATGCTTATTCGGGATGACGAATTGTAAAATTGTTTACAATTCATGTAATTTTTCATAACAAGATGGAGCTTCTTTTTTTTGTATTTTTAAGTTCGCGTGCTTTTAGCATAAATTTGAAATTAAGATAGTCTTAAATTAAAATGAGTGAAAGTTAATAAAATATTTAGGTTGTTTTTTTAAGGTTGCTATAGTTCTGTTTAATAAGTGTAGCTCGAAAGGTGTATAGAGAGTAGTCAAGTTGATAAATATTTGAAATAATAAAAAATTATTTGAATAATATTCAGTTTTCTATAAGAGGTTCATATGTAATCTTAAGATAGTTTCAGAAGGCTTTGTTGCGCAAAGCTGTTCTTAAAGACTTCTTCAGTAATATAATTTTCGAATGAAGAAGCCTATATTCAAAATCTATCTTACAACCAATTGGTCCTCTTACATGAGCAGTATACTGCACAAGGTTAATCAAGCGAGGCAATATTTCAATTTGGTCAACCCTAAGACTCAATGGTATGCTCGTCCACAAGGCAAGCATGGATGAAATCAAATCTATTCCGATACAGCATTCAATGTTGTTTGATGATCAAATCTCTATTTTGCCTTTCTTTAGGTATGGCCACTGGCTTTATTCAAAGCCTTATTCAACTTTGTGGTTTAGATTGGACAGCTCCGAATATAAGTGATATTCGTATTCAACTCTCTGTCGCAGACAAAAACATATTGATATTGAGATAGGTTATCAGAAAAGTCATGATGGTTTTCCTTGCGCAGTATAGTGCTCATCATAGACTTAACTGGCTTGAAGTTTTTAGGTGAAGGTGAATGAAGCGTAAGAAACATTAGCCTGAATACCGTCGCCAATGGCGTAAACTTCATATCGGCGTTGATCCTAAGACCTTGCAAATAAGAGCTGTGCAGTTAACAACAAATAATGTCAGTGATTCACAAGTACTCGGGGATTTACTCAATCAAATTCCACTTGATGAGCGAGTTAACTCTGTTTATACCGATGGAGCTTATGACACTAAATGCTGCTGACAGCTCATTTCAGATCGTCAAGCATATGCAGTCATTCTACCAATAAAGAATGCAAAGCCCTAGAAAGATAAACAAGCGAGGTTTATCGAGCGGAATGAGTTATTGAGAACAGTCAAATGCCTAGGAAGGGTAATTTGGAAAAAGTGGTCTAGGTATCATCATCGAAATTTGGTGAAAACCAAGTAGCTTTGTCTTTAAAATATTTATGCAACAAAGCTGTTTTGAATACATTTGCACGATTAAAGCAATTTAGAGGAATTGCAACTCGTTATGACAAGCTAAAGCGAAATTATGAAAAAAGAGCTTCAACTGAAGCTCTTTATTTTTTAGAAAGGATTACTTTAAGAAACGTTGATAACCTAAGTTATTGGTAATTTCTACATATGGATAAGTAATGCTTTTTAATGTTTCAATTAAACCGTCTGGATTCTGTTGAGCATCTTCTGCTTCAAGTCCAACCAATACACGACCTTCGGCAGCGCCGTGGTTACGGTAATGGAACAGGGTAATGTTATGCGTAGGCCCAAGACGTTCTAAGAAAGTCAGTAAAGCACCAGGGCGTTCAGGGAATTCCACACGGAATAAACGCTCATTTTCAATATCTGCATGGCCACCGACCAAATAACGAATATGTAGTTTCGCGACTTCATCATCAGATAAATCATCGACATCATAATCAGCGTTTAATAATTCATAGATGTCATGGCGTTCTTTTTCACCACCTTTTAAGCTAATACCAACGAAAACTTGTGCAGCAGATGAATGACTTGCACGATAGTTAAACTCAGTAATATTACGACCTTGTAAAGCTCGGCAGAAGTTTAGGAATGAGCCTTTTTCTTCTGGTATGGTCACGGCAAAAATGGCTTCTTTGCGTTCACCAAGCTCAGTACGTTCTGCAATATAACGTAAACGGTCAAAGTTCATATTTGCACCGCAAACAATCGACACCATATTTTTATTTTCTAAACCATGTTCAGCGACATATTTTTTAATGCCTGCCAAAGCCATCGCACCAGAAGGTTCGACAATGCTACGACATTCATCATAAGTATCTTTAATCGCAGCACAAATTTCATCTGTATTCACAATAATGACATCACGTTCAACAATTGGACCTGATTTATCAGATTTTTGTAGTTGAATCACTTCAAATGGTTTTTCGCCAATTTGTGCAACTGCTGTGCCATCAGCAAATAAGCCCACTTGAGGTAGAATAACACGTTCATTCTGTTCAAAAGCTGCTTTTAAACAAGCAGATTCATCATATTCAACAGGAATAATTTTAACGTGTGGTGCAACATCACCAAAATAAGCAGCGACACCAGCAATTAAACCGCCACCGCCCACGGCAACGAATACATATTCGACATCACGCCATTGACGTAAAATTTCATTGGCGATAGTACCTTGACCTGCCATGACCAATTCATCGTCATAAGGTGGAATGAAGGTCATGCCCTCATCTTTAGAGCGTTGAATGGCATATTTATTGGCAACGTCAAAAGAATCACCATGCAAAACTACTTCGCCACCCAAACGTTTTACCGCTTGAATTTTAATATCAGGTGTGGTTTTTGGCATCACAATAATGGCGCGAATTCCTAACTTTTGACCAGATAAAGCCACGCCTTGCGCATGGTTACCTGCTGAAGCAGTAATAACGCCACGTTCCAACTGAGATTTCGGTAATTGACTAATACGGTTATAGGCACCGCGTAGTTTGAAAGAAAAGACAGGTTGTAAGTCTTCGCGTTTGAAGCGAATATTATTATTTAGTTTTTCACTAATTCGTGGCGCTGCTTCGAGTGGGGTTTCGATGGCAACGTCATAGACAGTTGCTTGTAATATTTGTCGAACCAAACGAGACAGCATGTTAATTTTCCATCTAACAGTTTAAAATGAACATTCATTGTAACAAACCCCTGTACATTTGCGTTTTAAAATTGCGCTAAATATGCAAAGAAATTGAAATTAAGTTGAGTGATGTCATGAGCCTTTATGCAACCCAAGATGAGAAAAAACAAGCAGCAGCACAAGCCGCTTTAAAACACTTACCGAAAGGTGGCATTCTAGGAGTTGGAACAGGAAGTACTGTAAATTTCCTAATTGAATTATTGCCAGAGCTTCAACTTGAAGCCGCAGTTGCAAGTTCAGAAGCGACAGCACAACGCTTGAAAAAATTAGGCATTGAAGTGGTTGATATGAACCACGTGGGTGGTTTAGATGCTTATGTGGATGGCGCAGATGAAATTGACCGTCATATGCACATGATAAAAGGTGGTGGTGCTGCTTTAACACGTGAAAAAATTGTAGCGTCTATTGCAAAGAAATTTGTTTGTATCGTGGATGATTCAAAATGGGTCGAGCAGTTGGGGCGTGAATTTCCACTTCCAGTTGAAGTGATTCCAATGGCGCGTTCTGCTGTGGCACGTAAAATTGTTTCTTTAGGTGGCGATCCTGTTTATCGTGAAGGTGTAGTCACGGATAATGGTAATGTTATTTTAGATGTATTTAATTTGAATATTTTGAATGCATTAGAACTTGAAAAAGCTTTGAATGACCTGCCTGGTGTAGTAACAAACGGTATTTTTGCAATTCAAAAAGCAGATGTTGCGATTGTTGCGACCAACAATGGTATTGAAGAACGTACAGCGGTTTAATAAATTCTCCCTAACTCTCCTTTAAAAAGGAGGGAAAAAAGCCTTTCTTCGAAAAAGAGGGGCTAGGGAGGATTCAAAAGTAAATAAAAATATGACCCTAAACCTTCCTGAAATTAAAATTAGTCATCATGCACGTGCAACACGACTTCGTTTGCGGGTTGATCACACTCAAATTCGTTTAACTGTTCCTCAATTTTGTACAAAAAAGCAGATACAGGATTTTCTCAATCAATCTGAACAGTGGATGATTGAAACGTGGCAAAAACAACAAGAAAAAATTGTACAGATTGATCGAACTTTACCTACAGCGTTAAAGTTATTTAATTTAGAACAACCGTTACAAATTAGCTATCAGACTCAAAAACAATCTTTTATTTTAGATGATAAAAATCATCAAATTTTTATGAGTGATCGACAACCTGAGCAATATTTAAAAGCTTTTGTGATTGCTTATGCTAAACATCATTTACCTTTGTATTTTGAACAGATCAGTACTGAAATAGGTTTAAAGTATGGTCAATGTTCAATTCGTCAACCCAAAACACGTTGGGGAAGTTGTACTTCTAAACATGACATTATGTTGAATAGTGGTTTGATTTTATTTCCAAAGGAAATTGCTCGATATGTATGTGTGCATGAATTGGCACATACTCAACATTTTGATCATAGTGCAAAATTTTGGGTGGAAGTTGAAAAGCATGATTTGAATTATGAAAATCATCGTAAAATTTTAAAAAACAGTCCAGTACCATGGTGGTGGTAAATAAATTATTATTTTTAAAGTAATAATTATGTAGGATGTATTTTACTGTTTATGTAAATTAGAGAATGGTGAAAGAAAAGAGTCAATAAAAGAGTCAATAAAAGAGCTTTTAGATGAAGTTAAAGAGACTTTTGAAATAATAAGTAGTCATAAAAATATTTCAAAACCTAAAGTTAAGTCGGTATTTGAACATCTTAGAAGTAGTTTGGAGTATGCTGCTCATGATATTCATAGGGATGATGAGGTTGTAAAAGCTGCTTCTATTTCAGTAGGTGGAGTTAATTTAGCTTACTTAGGTGGTAATTTTTCCAATATAAGATTTATTAATACTCGAGTAAATGGAGTATTAATAGATGATTTTGTTTATGAAGGGCTAAAACTGTTCAGTAAGTGGAAACTTCCTGTCATACTAGCAAGTTAAGAAATAGATTGTTTTAAAGTGAGGTAAAGCACGTGATTTCAGTTGGTATTGTCGGTGGTACAGGTTATACAGGCGTTGAATTGTTGCGTCTATTACTACGACACCCAAATGTACAGGTGAATGTACTGACTTCACGTACCGAAAATGGTCGCCGTGTAGATGATATGTTTCCAAGTCTACGTGGACATACCGATCTTTACTATTCCGATTTAAACATCGACGAACTTAAAAAATGTGATGTCGTATTCTTTGCAACACCACATGGTGTCGCAATGAAACATGCCGAAGAATTGCTAAAAGCGAACACAAAAATTGTCGATTTAGCAGCAGATTTCCGTTTACAAGATTTAGAACAGTTTGAAAAGTGGTATGGATTAGAACATGCTTGCCCAGATATTTTAAAAGATTCAGTTTATGGTTTGTCAGAACTGAACCGTGACAAAATTAAACAAGCCAATGTCATTGGTAATCCTGGATGTTACCCAACAACCGTACAATTAGGTTTAGCACCCTTATTCAAACACGCTGAAACATTGGTTAAACCTGAAAGTATTATTATTGATGCGAAATCAGGTGTTTCAGGTGCAGGCCGCAAAGCCAGTTTAGGTATGATTTATTCAGAAAATGCAGATAACTTTAAAGCATATGGCGTGGCAGGACATCGTCACCATCCTGAGATTGTAGAAGCACTTGAAAATATTTCAGGTCAAAAAGGTGTGTTTGATCATATTCTTTTTGTACCGCATTTAGTGCCTATGATTCGTGGCATGTTCAGCACGATTTATATTGATTTGACTGATGCAGGCGAAGCAACAGATTTACAAGATTTGTATGAACAATTCTATGCCAATGAAGCATTTGTTGATGTGATGCCTCCGAATAGTTCACCTGAAACTCGTTCTGTACGTGGTGCGAATCAATTAAGAATTGCACTATACAAACCTCAGCCAAAGCGTTTGGTTGTTTTGTCCGTACAAGATAACTTAGTGAAAGGTGCTGCAGGTCAGGCTGTACAAAATATGAACTTAATGTTTGGTTTTGCAGAAGATGCTGGCTTACAAGGTATAGGATTATTACCATAAAACACGCTTTATAACTTCACACACGTCTAACTTTGCGGTTAAATGTGTGTTTTGACTCTATCAACGATCAGAGATGACGATGCCGAACACAGAAACAAATACCGCGTCACAACCCGCTCAGTTGCCAAAGAAGCCTTTTATGAAGGGAAGTATGCCCCTCATGTTGGGTGGAGTCGTATTGTGCGCTGGAAGTATGCTTTTGGGCTATACCGTGGGTCATCGTCAAGGATTAACAGTCGTTGGTTATGATGCAGATGCTGAGCAATTGGTTGATGTGGTGCAGAAACAGAAGACTTCTTTAAATGCATTAAATAAAAGTTTAAATGCTGCTGTGCAAGAAAAAGATGTTGCAGTTGCGAATTCAAACGATTTATTTGAAGCGTTAACGAAAGCAAAAGCAGAGAAAGAACAAGTAGAAGGTATGAGTACCATCTATCGTGAAGTTCTAAGAGAACGTGGCGGTTTAAGTTTAACCATACAAAATTTAGCAGTGAAAGCATTGCCTGAAAATGCGTATGAATATCAGATTGATTTAGTCCAAGTTAGCTCGAATCGTCGCCGTGCGACAGGTAGTGTTGAAATACGCTTAATTAATGGTACAGAAGTGCTCACTATTCCAATGGAAGATAGCAATTTCAACTTTGATGATATTGAGCGTTTAACAGGTCGTTGGACAATGCCTAAAGGCTTTAATCCACAATACATTGAAATACGTGTAAATGGTGCTACACCTGTCATTAAACGCTTTAGTTGGGCACGTGGTAAACCGATTGATAATACAGCTGCTTTTGCTGCGGAAGTACCGCAAGCTGAAGCCAATGCAAAATAGTGATGAACTCTAGAAATATGCGAAGTATCAAACGTCAAATGAGCTTAAATGAAGTTAAATCATCATTTCATCAAACTGGTTATGTCGATTGGCATTTGAGTCCTCGTTTAGGCGATACTCCTCAGGAAGATACAGAAGGTGATGTTTCAGTTCAAACAGCACCACCAGAATTCAAACGTCCACCTTTGTATGCTGTCGTTTTAATGAATGATGACTACACACCAATGGACTTTGTTATTGAAATTTTACAACAATACTTCGCATTGAATCTTGACCAAGCCACTCAAGTAATGTTAACAGTACATTATGAAGGAAAAGGTATTGCTGCTGTCTATCCGCGAGATATCGCAGAGACAAAGGCAAACCAAGTAAACAATTATGCTCGGTCTCAAGGTCATCCATTACTTTGTCAGATTGAGCCACAAGAATAAGGGGTTTTCATGCTCAGTCGTCAATTAGAAGTTTCGTTACGTTTGGCTGTTAGCATGGCTCGTCAAAAGAGACATGAGTTCCTTACAGTTGAACATTTATTATTGGCTTTGCTTGATAATGATTCTGCAGTGAATGCTTTAAAAGCATGTGGTGCGGAAATCGTGAGTTTGCGTAAAGAATTAGAAGAATATGTAGAACAACATACGCCTAAGCTTGGTGAAAGTAGTGATCAAGCACCTCATCCTACAGAAAGTTTTGATCGAATTTTACAACGTGCAATTTTCCATGTTCAATCGAGCGGTGGCGATCGGACAGTTGAAGGTGCAGATGTTCTGGTTGCGATGTATTCTGAACGTGACTCTTTTGCAGTTTATTTATTAAAACGTCATCAAATTAATCGTTTGACTTTGACTCAATATTTATCTCATGGTGGGCATAAAGAAGAGATCCAAGTTGAAGAAGAAGTTGAGGATTTAGATGGTGAATCAAGTGCATCTGCAAATGCGGGTCCATTAGAGCTTTATACGTTAAATTTAAATATAGAAGCACAAAAGGGCAAAACAGATCCGTTAATTGGACGTGAAAAAGAAATTGAACGGACTGCTCAAATTCTTTGTCGTCGTCGGAAAAACAATCCACTTCTAGTCGGTGATCCAGGTGTAGGTAAAACCTCAATTGCGGAAGGTTTAGCTTGGTTAATTGTGAATGGTAAAGCACCAAAACCTTTGGCGAATGCGGAAGTTTATAGTTTAGATATTGGCGCATTGGTTGCAGGGACTAAATATCGTGGTGATTTTGAGAAACGTTTAAAACAACTTTTAAATGCTTTGAAAAAGAAACCTGAAGCAATTTTATTTATTGATGAAATTCATATGATTATCGGTGCTGGTTCAAGTATGGGTAGTACTATGGATGCATCAAATTTAATTAAACCTGCTTTGGCCAATGGCTCTTTACGTTGCATTGGTTCAACAACTTTCCAAGAGTATCGTCAAGTTTTTGAAAAAGATCATGCACTTTCACGCCGTTTCCAAAAAATTGATGTGAATGAGCCATCGATTTCTGAAACCATTGATATTTTACGTGGTTTAAAGTCGAAATTTGAAGAATTTCATCATGTTCAATATGATGATAAAGCTTTGGTTTCCGCTGTAGAGCTTGCTGCAAAATTCATTAATGATCGCTTCTTACCCGATAAAGCGATTGATGTGATTGATGAAGCAGGTGCGCAACGTCGTTTAAAAACTGAAGAAGAAAATACAGTTATTACCGTTGAAAATATTGAAGATATTGTATCTAAAATTGCACGTATCCCACCAAAAACTGTATCGAAAGATGACAAGTCTGTACTTGAAAATCTTGAGCGTGATTTGAAACGTGTGGTCTTTGGGCAGGATGAAGCGATTGCTGCATTGGGTTCAGCAATTAAATTGTCTCGTGCTGGTTTGAAATCTCCAGATAAGCCTGTGGGTAGTTTTGTATTTGCAGGACCTACAGGTGTGGGTAAAACTGAAGTGACGAAGCAATTGGCGAAGTTGCTCGGTGTTGAACTTGTCCGTTTTGATATGTCAGAATATATGGAACGTCATGCCGTTTCACGTTTGATCGGTGCGCCTCCAGGTTATGTCGGTTATGACCAAGGTGGATTACTGACAGATGCAATTCATAAAAATCCGCATTGTGTGTTGTTGTTGGATGAAATTGAAAAAGCACATGTAGATGTTTTTAACTTGCTATTACAAGTAATGGATCATGGTGCTTTGACCGATAATAATGGTCGTAAATCTGATTTCCGCAATGTGATTATTGTTCTAACAACCAATATTGGTGCAGAAAGTATTTCACGGACTAGTATTGGTTTTAATGAGCAAGACAACAGTAATGATAACCAAGAAGCAATGAAACGAGCATTCTCACCTGAATTCCGTAACCGTTTAGATGGTGTAATCCAATTTAAAGCATTGCCAACGACTGTGATCGATTCGGTAGTTGATAAATTCTTAACAGAATTACAAGCACAATTGGATGATAAGAAAGTAGTGCTGGAAGTAGATCAAAGTGCACGTGATTGGTTATGTGATAATGGTTATGATCGTTTAATGGGTGCTCGCCCAATGCAACGTCTAATTCAGGAGCACCTGAAGAAACCGCTGGCTGAAATGATTTTATTCGGCGAACTTGCTGATCATGGCGGTAATGTTGCTGTTTCTGTTCAGAAAGAAAATGGCAAAGCTGTAGGTCTAAAACTTGAAGTTTTTGAAGATCAAACTGCTGAACCTGCATAAGCATAGATTAAGTAAAAATAACCCGTGAAGTCACGGGTTATTTTTTGTTTTTATTTTATCGATAAATTTTTTATGTGAAGTTTTTATTTTTTTCATTTAATAAGAAATGAATGTGCTTTATGTAAGAGGTTTATTATTTGTTGATGAAATATTTCATATTCCAAAGTGAAAGGAGGATGGGCTGTAGATGGATATTCAACTAACTAAAGTTGTAACGACATTTTTGTTGTTTTTAATCACTGCAGTTGCTGAAATTTTAGGATGTTATTTTCCTTATTTGATTTTGACCCAAGCTAAGTCGCAATGGTTATGGATTCCAACTGTCTTAAGTTTGGCAGTCTTTGTTTGGTTGCTGACATTGCATCCTGTTGCATCTGGACGAATTTATGCTGCATATGGTGGTGTGTATATTTTTACTGCTTTGATGTGGTTGAAATTTGTAGATCAGGTTTCATTAAGTCGTTGGGACTTAATGGGGGGAGCTATTGTATTGACTGGTGCCGCGATGATTATTCTGCAACCCCAGGGTTTAGTGCGTTAATTGGTAGTGTCCAATATCAACGTGTTTTAATCTAGAATAAAATCGAAAGCATCTGAGTAATAAATAATAAATATGATTACAAAACGATAAGCTATCTATGTACCCATTGCCAATCAGCGAATATCTTTAAGAATGGGCACAGCAAAAGTGGGAATGCACAGTTCAGATATAAAAATTGTGGTCGATCAAGTGTGCTCAAACCTAAAATCAAATACACAGAAGAGCAAAAATAATTCATCATGAACACTTATCTAGAACGAAGCAGTTTAAGAGGTATGCAACGTCTATTGGGTCTTGCGCCTGAAACACTTATGAGCTGGATAAAAAAAGTAAAAATAAGGAAACTCAGTGATGAATTACTGGATGCAGATCCTAAAGATGTACTCGAATTGGATGAACTTTGGAGCTCTGTAAAAGCTCGTCGTCATAAGCTTTAGACTTGGATTGCACCCTGCCATCGTACACGCTAGGTCGTCGCTTATGTATGCGGTCAGCGTAATGATAAAATATGTATAGATTTACGTTGCCGTATTCCTATAGGCTATTTTAATTCAGCCACATGCAGTGATTATTGGTCAAGTTATGCTGAGGTATTTGATGCTGTGCTGATACCCATCGTTCTGTGGGTAAACATACAGGTTAACTAACCATGTTGAGCGGTTCAATGGCACATTAAGAAATCGTTTGGGACGTTTTACACGGAAAACCTTAAGCTTTTCAAAGAAGAAAGAAAATCATGAAGCTGTCTTGCATATATTTTTATTGAAATATAATCAGGATATGAAAGATAAATGGGGAGCACGTCAGATTTGAGCACTACCATTGAAAAAATACAATCGAGAAATCAATAAAAGAAGAATAGGTGTAGAGCACGTATTTAGTGTATTGAAGACTTTTAAAATACTTTCAGAGCATTATAGAAATAGAGGTAAAAGACTCTGATTAAGATTTAATTTGATTACAAGAATTTACAACATGGAATTCAACAAAAAGTGAGTTATGCAAGAGGTCTAATAAAAAGGGAGAATATTCTCCCTTTACTATAAATCTAAGTTATTTAACCCAACCTTTTTGTAATGGCTTGGAAAATATAAAACAGTAAATCTTAAGTGCTAAATCAATTAAATTTGCACCATGCTTTATCCAAATTTTTTGCATGATGATATTGGTGAATAATGCGACAAAGAATGCCCCAACCATATCTAATGGGAAATGTACGCCTAAATAAACACGAGACCATGCAACTTCAATCGCCAGTAGAAGAAGAAAAACCCCGATATTCTTTTCTTTTGCAAATAAGTACGAGAGAGCAATACTACTGAAAATAAGCATATGATCACTTGGAAAAGATGCATTTGGAGCATGATAAATCAAGGTTCTACCCGCATCGATCATAAACGGTCGAGGATGAGGGAAAATAGATGAAATCATGAATCCAATTATTAAAGCGATCACTGTTGTGAGTACTGCTTTAAATGCAAGTTCTTTACTTTGGCGCGAACCTAAAAACCATGATAATAAAAGGAATATGATTAAAAGGTATAAAGTGTCATTTGCAATAAATATGGCAAAATCCACCATATAGATATTTGCGCCAATAGGGGCATTGAGATGTTCAAATAAATTGAGGTTAAATGCTTCTAAAGACATTTCTTCTCCATGATTGATAAATGTCTAAATTAAAATAATTCAAAGAGTTGAATAAATTGGATTGAGCATTATAGGACGCTAATAAAGAGTGTATGTTTGTATTATGTTTTAAGTGAATATTAGGCTTTTCCCTAAAGTTAATTTTCTTTCTCCTAATATCGAAAAAAAGAGATTATCTATACCTATCTAAGATGATGATTACCACAAGATATAAAACAGTTATGTTTTAATGATTGAAAAACAGCCTAAGTATATTTAACATTTGGTTTTAAAAACCATATAATTCAAATATTCATCATAATTCAATGAACAGATATGACACCTGCATGTAAAATTCTAAAAGCTCAAAAGTTTGAATATTCAATTCATGAATATGAACATGATGTAAATGCCAAAAGTTTTGGTTTAGAAGCTGCTGAAAAATTGGGTTTAGAAGTAGAAGAAGTGTTTAAAACACTCATGGTAACGGATGATAAGAATTTTTTTATTGCAGTATTGCCAGTAAATCATCAATTAAATTTAAAAAAAGTTGCAAGTGCTTTTGGCTGTAAAAAATTACATATGGCTGATCCAAAAGTTGCTGAACGATTAACAGGTTATCTTGTTGGAGGTATTAGTCCAATCGGGCAGAAAAAACGTTTAAAAACGGTGATTGATGCTTCTGCTACATCTTTAGCGAAAATCTATGTGAGTGGAGGGAAGCGTGGTTTAGATATTGGCGTTAAACCACAAGATTTAGCGGATGTTTTAAGTGCACAGTTTATAGATGTGGTGGATGAATGATTTTTATATACAAATGTCAATTTTATTAAAACAGTAGGTTTTTTAGATAGTTTTATAAATCAAACCTATTACAAATAAGAATATTATCATTTAATACAATTGAGTAATTAAGATTAATAATTAGAAGTATAGTGAATACAATAATAAAAAATCATTTATAAACAAAATCTTAAATCATACCTTTGTGATCGCTTTCAGGATAAATACAAAATTGCATATTTAAATGATAATTATTATTATTTATATTCTCTATTGTTGCTGATCACAACATCGAGTTTAGAAAAATCATAAATTAAATTTTAGCGTTTTATTAGGGTGATTCAATGAATAAATTATCTCAGCAGTATCATCATTTCTACTTTAATAATGAGATGCAAAACTATCTGAGGCGATTAGAGGATCGCTACCTAGCAGATTCAAAACAACAATTATCAACAAGCCTGAATATCTCCGAAAATAATGATAAACAAGCAGAGCCTGTTCTATGAGTTATACCTCCACATCGATCCAAATTAAGGACATGCGCTTTTCAGCGCATGTTTCTGTTGCTGAGTTTGAGCGGTGGCTCGCCGAAGTCGAACAATTTTTTTTATTAAAACAAAATTTTGTATTGGTAATGACAACAGAAATAGGAACAACATTTGCTGATGAATATCGCCAAATTCAGGCTGCTTGGTATAAGCGTTATAAGGCTGATTTTTTTAAGTATTGCATCGGTCTGGTGCGTATTGCACAAGATCAGAAGGATCAGCAACGTCTGAATGCACCTGCTTTGCATGCTGCTTGGCGTG
Organism: Acinetobacter sp. ANC 3832; assembly: GCF_002135415.1. Taxonomy (GTDB): domain Bacteria; phylum Pseudomonadota; class Gammaproteobacteria; order Pseudomonadales; family Moraxellaceae; genus Acinetobacter. The sequence goes on along the minus strand of NZ_NEGJ01000006.1, from coordinate 43,311 downwards.
TACCTTATTACGTTAGCTTAGAACATTCTGATGCCTTGCAATGGGCGGTGCAGAGGTGGATATGCAAAATATAAACTCAAATAAATCAAGAATGACAGTATCACAGCAGGTTTCTGTACTGAGCCTAGGTGTCGTGGTTATTTTATATTTAGCACATGCTTTACCACTATATTTTTATAACGTGGCTTTACCTGCCATTTTAAGACATCAAGGGGTAGATTTACGTTGGATTGGGATGTTGTCACTTCTATACATTCCATGGGCATTTAAATTTTTTTGGGCACCATATATAGACCAAATTTATATCAAAAAATTGGGTAAACGCAAAACTTGGCTATTGTTCACACAAATTGCTTTAGTCCTTGGTGTTATTGCGTTGGCATTGACTGAGTTTACCTATGGTTTAACGGTATTTGTGATTGTTGGATTATGGATTTCGACATTTGCTGCAACTCAGGATATTGCTATTGACGGTTATACCGTTGAGGCATTTTCAGAAGAAAATTATCGCTTTGGCAGTATGGCGCAAAGTATGGGGGTTGCTTTAGGAAGTATGATTGGTGGAGCAGCTACACTGTGGTTATACCAATATTATGGATGGAGAACAGCGTTAATTTGTCTTGCTATCATGACAGCAATGACCATGATTGCAATTTTTCAAATTAAAGAACTCACGGCGCAGCAAATTGCAAAAAAACCACCAAGCTTAAGTCGTGCATTTAAACGACCTGAAATTTTATGGGCATTATTACTAATTGTTTGCTATCGCGTGGTTGAAGCACCTGCAATGGCTATGCTCAATCCTATGTTAATTGATCAAAAATGGTCTTTATCACAAATCGGGATATTAATGTCTGTTGTGGGAGCCGGTGTAGGTTTACTTGCAGCAATATCAGCAGCATTTTTACTGAAAAAGATTCAAGCCACGCAACTTTTAATTTGGGCAGGTTGGTGTAGAACAGCGTTGTATGGCTTATTAGGAGTAGCCATTGTTTTAGGTTGGTTAAACCAGTGGCATTTATTACTTGGTATTTTTGTCGTGGCTTTTTTAGCGATTCGATATGTTGCCATGACTTCACTGTATGCCTATTTTATGCAAAAAAGCTCAAAAGAACAAGCAGGTACAGATTTTACTATTTTAGTTTGCTTTGAACTTTTGGTTTATTTTATTGGCGGAGCAAGTTCAGGATTTTTAGCAAAATCATTAGGCTATGGCAATTTTTATCTAGTTCTTGCTGTTGCTTCTATTGTGAGTGTTCTACTCAGCCAACTCATTATCTTTAAATCAAAAAAATATAATTCTTCAATCCTATTATCTGGGGAAAACTCATGAAAAACCTTTTTATTCCAATGCAACTGACTTGTTTAACATTGGCTGTATGTACTCAGCTTTATGCACAAGATACAAATATTGAAAATATAACAGGGAATACAACAGCAGAAGCAAAACAACTTGCACCTATTGTTATGACAGCAACACGTTCTGCGAAAAGCATTGCTGATATTGCAGGAACTGTTTATAGCATTGATCAAGCTCAAATTGAAAAACAAGCCAATGCAGGTAAAAGTATTGCGGATATTCTAGGAATACTTGTTCCTTCGTTAACACCCAGCACAGGAACGACCAGTAATTATGGAATGACTATGCGTGGACGAGTTGTTCAGTACATGATTGATGGTGTACCCCAAACGGGTTATCGAGATGGCTCAAGACAATTGAATAGCATCAGCCCTGCAATGGTGGAGCGAATCGAGGTTGTTTCAGGTGCAAGTAGTATTTATGGTTCAGGTGCAACGGGTGGAATCATCAATATCATTACTAAAAGCGGTGGTGAAGATCCGCTTAATTTTGAAACAAAAGTGGGTATTACTTCAGGCAATAATTTCCGTAGTGATGCTATCGCCTATGAAGCATCACAGAATATGTCTTTTAATCAAGGTGCGTTAAAAGGTTCATTGGGTGTGAGTTATGCCAAACGTGGTGAAATTCAAGACAGCAGCGGAAACAGAATTGGGCCTGAAATTGCGCAAACAGATCGCCAAGATACAGAAACTGTGGATGTGAATGGACGAATTAGTTGGAACATTGCAGATGGACAGAATTTAAGTTTCGGGGCGCAATATTATAATGATGAGCAGGACAGCGATTATGGTCCTGATTATGGAAAAAATTTAACCGTTTTATTGAAAGGTGCAACACCGAGTTTGAAAGCCATAAAAGGATTACAACTTGATAGCCAACCACAAACTGAACGTTATAGTTTCAATACACAATATCAAAATGATCAGTTTTTAGGACAAATACTGAATGTCGAAGCCTATTATCGTAATGAACAAGCACGTTTTTTCCCAGCAGTGAATCCAATTACCAATAGTGCCATTAAACCGAATGGTTTTGATTACTTAGTTTACCAATCAGCTACGGATATTGATGTATGGGGAGCACGTTTAGCATTACAAAAGAAATTTGATGTCTCTGGTCATCCTCTGGGGCTAACGTATGGGGTTGATTATGAAAATGAACAAGATCAACAGAATATTCAACGCTATGATCTCAATACGTTTATGGCAAGTAATGGATTACAATATAAGCCGTTAAAACAATATTCATTTGGACCTGATGTAGAAACAGATAAATTAGGTTTTTTTGTGCAAAGTGATGTTGAAATTTCTGACCGATTAAGCGTGCAAGCAGGTATACGTCATGAGCGCGTCGAAAGTGAAGTGGATGCTTCAACACCTTATACAGAAGCAATCGTGGCTGATATTACTTCAGGTTATTTGGCAAAAACCTTGAATGGTGGAACGGTTAAGCATGATGCAACTTTATTTAATATTGGAGCGGTTTATCACTTAACGGATGCACAACAAGTCTTTGCTAATTTTTCGCAAGGGTCAAACTTACCCGATGTGCAGCGAATGTTACGTGATGTACCTGCAAATTTTGTAGTTAATAGTCAAAGTATAGATCCAATTAAAGTGAATAGTTATGAGCTTGGCTGGCGTGTACAGAGCGAAAATGGATTAAATGCAGGTTTAACCGCATTTTATAATGATTCTGACAAGAGCCTGAAATTTGGTGCACCCAGTTTCACTATTGAAGTAATTGATACTGATGAGAGAATTTATGGTGCGGAAGCCAATGTCTCTTATCGAGTGGATCCTACATGGACTGTGGGTGGTACAGCTGCCTATACGCAAGGGCAATATAAAAATAACAATGGTCAATGGCAGGAACTGGATGCTATACGCGTAGCACCATTAAAAGGAACGCTTTATTCAGACTGGCAATTTACAGATGATATAGGTTTACGTGTACAGACTTTAGCAATTGGAGGCACAGATGAAGCACGTAAAGATGCAATTGCAAATGGTTCAACACGACCTCCTGCAGAGATTAAAGGTTTTGCAACAATGGATGTGATTACCAATGCAAAAATAGGACCTGGAACTTTAGGCTTTGGTGTCTACAATGTTTGGAATACAGATTATAAGTCTATTTATAGCCAAGCAGTTTTGCCTGTGTATGGTGCTATTTCAAGTTTACCTGCGCAAGGTAGAAGTTATGGTTTGAGTTATAGCATGAAATATTAAGTCATCTAGATGATTAGCGAAGAACATTTTATATAAGTGTTTATATAAAATGTCTCATAGTAGAGAGATTGGAAGATCTCTCTACTATTTATAATAGACCTCTTACGAAAGTTGAGAAATAAACAAAATTTTATAAGCGGAAATGATATTTGATTAAGATTAAATGTTCCTTTTCCCACAAGAAGAAGATGAGGATGAATCCTAAATCGAATGTTCTTCCTAGCTTGTCTCCTTAAAAGGAGAGGAGGAATCCATTGCTAAAAAATGTTGATTAAACGCTGATTTATGCAAGAGATTTAATACTAAACGATGCTGTTTTTAATTTTTTAGATTGGACGAGATAATGAAAAATAATAAGATTTTTATGGCTGCAAGTTTGGCAAATGGTGCTTGTTTTTCAATGATATTGCCAATTTTAGCGCCGTTGATTCGTCAAATACACATGAGTGAGCTACAAGCAGGATTATTGGTTTCAGCAGGTGCATTGTTAATGTCTATTGCTGCAATATGGATCTCTAAAAAACATGAATTTCAAAATATTTATAAATTATTAAGCATCGGTTTTGTTGGAATGGCGCTGACTTGGTGAGTATTTACAGGAGTTTTAGCGTATGGATTATATGCACATATCTCTGTAGGCCTGTTTTTTATATTATTGTTTCTAGCGCGTGCCAGTACTGGGATTTTTATGGCAATGCCGCAAATTGCATTGCAAACCTATGTGATGTCTCAATTTTCAGAAGAACAACAACGCAGTCAAAATATGGCTAAATTTGGCGCATTAAATAGTATGGGGTTAATTCTAGGACCACTACTGACAACCTTATTACTTGGATGGGGAATTTTAACGCCACTCTGGGCTGCGATTGTTTTATTAAGCTGTATCAGTGTTTATATCTTTATTCAATTTGATCACTCTTCAACTACAACGAATCATTCTGCGAATAATAAAATCTCTAAAAAGCAAAATATAGATGATCCTCATATTGATAAAAATGAATCTTTAAATAGCACATTGCCATTTAACAAGGATGACCAATCATTTGCCATAAGAAACAGTTTAATTTGGTTAATCCTTGGTTTTAGTGTGTATTTGGCTATTGTGACATTAAATTTAACAGCTGGCTTTTATATTCAAGACCATTTCAAAATGAGTATTCAACAGAGTGCAATTTATTTTTCACAGTGTTCACTGATTGTAGGAATAAGTTTGGTCACCGTGCAAATACTCATTTCTAAATATTTCAAATGGTCAATACAGCGTTTATTAAGCATTGGAATATGTAGCATGTTACTTGGACTCGTCATTTCGATCTATACAAATCAAATGATTGTTTTTCAATTGGCTTATATTCTTTATGGTATTTCTGTGGCGTGTTTAATTCCTGCTTTTACCACAGGCGCATCACAATCTGTACCTCAAGATGCTCAGGCAAAAATTGCAGGGCTATGTACTGCAACTCAAGCTTTAAGTTTTGTTTTTGGGCCCGTTTTAAGCACAGGTTTGTATCAAATGAATCAACAATTCCCTTATATCTTTTTAATTGTCATGTTTATTACGCTTTCATTATATTTTTTAGCCTCGCAATACAGCAAAAGAAGCATCGCTGTTTAATAGACTTTTACAAAAGTCAAAAAACGAATAAAACTTTATCAGTGGAAATAATATTTGATTAAGATTGAATATTCCTTTTCCCACAGGAAGACGGTTAGGATGAGGGTGAATCCTAAAAATAACCTTCTTCCTAACTCCCTCTTTAAAAAGGAGAGGAGGAATCCATTGTGAAACAAATGTTAATTAAACGCTAATTTATGCAAGAGGCTTAATATCTATCTATTTATGACTTTTAGAAGAAAATCTTTTGATTATTCTTTAAAATAAAAAGGTTATGAATATTTTTTAAAATTATTTAATCTTGTTGTCATAACATTTCGCTAGATTCAAGCAACTTTAAAATCTGGTTATAAAATGAAAGCTTTAAAATTAAATATAATGATCTGTTCAATTTTGGCAACCAGTTTACTTGTGTCTGCATGTAATAATAATGATTCAGATAGCCAAAATGCTGTTGTAGAACCACCGAAAGTTGATAACTCACTTTATTTACAAACCAAAGTTCCTTATCAACCACAACAAAAAATAAGTACCTATTCCGCCGTGCCAAATGGCTATAGTCCAGTCTTTACTGAACTTGTTGCTCGTCATGGTTCACGTGGTTTATCGAGTATTAAATATGATTTAGCACTGTATAACTTATGGTTAAAAGCCAAAGAAGAAAATGCATTAACGGATTTAGGGCTTAAATTGGGCCCAGATTTAGAAGCGATGATGAAAGCCAACATTTTATTGGGTTACGGCGTAGATGGTATTCGACAATTTGGGTATGGTAATGAATCAGCTTTGGGTATCAAAGAACATCGGGGGATAGCAGATCGCCTATTACAACGCTTACCTCAGCTATTTAAAAATGCTGCAACGCAAGGCCAATCCGTTCAAGTTGTGAGTTCAGGTGTCGATCGTGCGGTAGATAGTGCTAAATTTTTTACCAATGAACTGTTAAAACAACAAGTTGATCTAAAAAATATTATTACACCAATGACTTATCAAAGCTTGAGTAGCACTTCAACACCAAGTATTGCTGATGGTGGAGTGAATCGCTTTCAATTGTATTTTCATAGCCTAACCGCGGCTGATGATGTGGCCAATGTTAAAACAGATCTTGAAAAATCTGTGTATGATTCTAGTCTGAAATATCAAGATTTTGAAGCCAATAACGCTGATTTAGTACAAAAAATAAAAGACTTAAGCACAGATAGTCGTGCACAAAAAATTGCAATTTCAGTCCTTAGCCCGATTTTTAAACCTGAATTTATTCAGAAAATAGGGCAGTCTGGTTATACATTTAGCAATAGTGGTTCATTTACAGCGACTGCACCGAATGGCGATAAAATTACAGAAAAGGGCAAAGCAAAAAATACCATTGCTAGTTCTGTGGATGCAGCAGCTTATTTATATGAGTTATATTCAATTACAGGCGGGATGGCTGAGGAATTGGCACAGACTGATTTTAAAAAGTATATGCCTATAGATGCTGCAAAATTTTATGCTCAATTTAATGATGCCAATGATTTTTATAGTAAAGGACCGAGTTTTGATTCAGGTAAAGCCATTACCAGTAATATTGCCCAAGGATTAAAACAAGACTTTTTTAAACAAGTGGATGATGTGATTGCCAAAAAGCAAAAAAATGCAGCTGTATTACGTTTTGCTCATGCAGAAATCATTATTCCACTTGCAACCAGTTTTGAATTAAAAGGCATGATGCAATCTTTGCCTTTAAGCCAAACCTTTAATTATGAAAATAGTACATGGCGTGGAGAAGATATTTCACCAATGGCGGCCAATATGCAGTGGGATATTTATCAAAATAACCAAGGTCAAACTTTAGTGAAAATGTTCTATAACGAAAAAGAAACCAGTTTTAAAGCCACATGCGATTATGCACGTTATACGGCAAATAGTTTTTACTATGATTATCTAAAACTTAAGCAATGCTATAATATTTCATAGGCTTATTGCACAACTCAATTTTATTTCTCCTTTGTAATAAGTTTAATTATCGATATTTATATTGATATACATTTTTTTGATGGATAGAGGAGAGCATAAGCTCTCCTGCTTTCTAAGTGAAAATATGTGAATGGAATTAGTTTTTAACACTCTCAAAAAATAATTTTATTTTTAAATCGACTAAAATACCAAAGTGAATCTTATTCATGTTCTAGCGTTTAAAACTAAAGCAACATGTGCAGTAAGTTGTATAGTTCCATGTTTTAATAAGGCACTTTTATCTGTATGTGATGTTACGTGTTTCTACAACCTTCCAGCCAAACGATTGCAACTGATGCTCGGGATTATCCCGAATGGCATCACGGGCGAGAAAACTATGCGCTTTGGTATGTAGAAATAAAGAATTCTGCATTATTAGATTATTTAGAACAATTGAGAACACAATTTTCAGATATTCTTTATCAACCGAATCAACGACAATTTCACATCACTTTATATATTTGTGGATTTTTAACTAATCAAAAAAATCATTGGAATGATGACTTTCTCATTGAAAAATTACAGCAACAATTCAATATTTTATCCCAAATGCAATTGCAATCATTTCGTTTAAGAACCTATAAAATAAAAAGCTTTTCGAGTGCTTTATTTGTAGAAGTACTTGATATTGAGGGTATGCTTGAACATATTCGTTCAATATTAGTGAGTATGAAAGTCGATATTGCAGCTTTAACTTATTGTCCACACATTACACTTGGTTTATACAATAAAGCTTATGAAAGCGATCTTATTTTTAAGCGTATTGAGCAAGTTCAACAGCAAAATTTTGAGTTTTTGATTGATCATTTAACCTTTGGTCATTATCAAGCGCAGACTTTACAAGGGCAATTAATCCCTCATACACAGCTACAATTAGGTGATGCATGTTGCAATTGATATTAGGTGGTGCACGTTCAGGTAAAAGCCGATTGGCAGAACAAATTGCCAAAGATTCAACATTGGATGTGATTTATATTGCGACTGCTCAGGCGTGGGATGATGAAATGCAAAGTCGGATTATGCATCATCAACAAGAAAGACCTGATCATTGGCTGGTGATTGAAGAAAACCTTTACTTAGCAGACCGACTTTTACAAGTAGACCAAGAAAATCAAGTCATTTTAGTGGATTGCCTAACTTTGTGGATGACCAACTTGCTCATGCATGAACAAGTTGAATTACAAATACAACAATGTCAGAAATTATTGGATTTCTTACCAAAGTTTAAGTCTGACATCATTCTAGTGAGTAATGAAACAGGTTTAGGTGTTGTTCCCATGGGTGAAATTAGTCGTAAATTTGTCGATGAATCTGGGCGTTTACACCAACAATTGGGTCAAATTGCAAACAAAGTTGTGTTTTGTGTCGCTGGGTTTCCAATGATATTGAAAGGGTAAAAGTAAAGATGGAAAAAATGATGAATTGGTGGTTAGAAGTATGTCAGCAGCCGAGTAATGAAGCAAAACAAGCTGCAACTGAACGTCAGTTACAATTGACCAAGCCGACAGGTTCTTTGTCTGAACTGGAAAATACAGCCATTTTATTGGCAAGTTTACAGAATAATTCTCGCCCTCATATTGATAAACCGTGGATTACAATCTTTGCAGGTGATCATGGTGTGATGGACGAGAATATTTCGGCATATCCACAAGCAGTTACGCGTCAAATGTTGCAAAACTTTGCTTCGGGCGGTGCATGTATCGCTGTAATCGCAAAGGAATACAATGCGACTTTACAAGTGATTGACTGTGGCTCTGTTGGTGATGCTTATGACTATGTGGGTGTAGAACGGCATTGCATTATTTCAGGCACTGCTAATTTTGCGAAGAATGTAGCAATGACCGAAGAACAATGTATTCAAGCGATGAATTTAGGCCGCGAAAGTGTTGAAAAAGCTTTGGAAAATGGCGCTTCTATTTATGTTGCAGGTGAAATGGGGATTGGTAATACCTGTTCCGCTTCTGCTGTGGTATGTTTTTTACTCAATGAACCTGCTGAAAAATTGACAGGTGTGGGTACAGGTATTCGTGAAGAACAACTCATTCATAAGAAAAATATTATTGATCAAGCGATAGCATTACATACAGACTATGTGGCAAATGATGCTTTTAAAGCACTGTGCGCCGTAGGTGGTTTGGAAATTGCGGCGATGACTGGCGCTTATATCCGTTGTGCTCAACTCGGATTACCAATGGTGATAGATGGTTTTATCAGTTCGGTATCTGCTTTGGTTGCAGTGCGCCTAAATCCTGAAGTTCGTCAATGGATGCTCTTTGGACATCAATCGGCTGAATATGGACATCAACGAATTTTAGCTGAATTGAATGCCAATCCACTATTAAAATTGAATTTACGTTTAGGTGAAGGCAGTGGTGCAGGAGCAGCATTGGGCGTGATTAAGCTTGCATGTAGTCTACATAACAATATGGCGACTTTTGCCGAAGCAGCTGTGATTGGCGAAAAGGTTTAATTGCTTAGCATGCATAAATCAGCGATAAAACTCAGAATTGATCTGCTTCGTCATGGTGAAACCACGTTGAGCCATACTTTACGTGGTTCAACCGATGATGATTTGACTGAAAAAGGATGGTTGCAAATGCAACAGACCATCAACCAAGCTGTTCATGTATACACTCATCAAACGAATCAGAAAATTGATCATCAAAGTCGAAATGTTGGCCAATTCCAAAATATGGTTTCAAATCCATTGGTGCAATGGGATGTAATTTTTAGTTCACCTTTAAAGCGTTGTCGACTCTTTGCTGAAAATTTTGTAGAAAAAGTAGCTGCACAATTTGAAGTGCAAAGTCAGTTGCCTTTATTTTTAGATCAAAATCTAAAGGAAATGCATTTTGGTGATTGGGAGGGCATTTCGACCCAAACGATCTATGAAAATGAGCCTGAGTTACTCGCTAATTTTTGGCAAGAGCCTACAAAGTACACGCCACCGAATGCTGAAACCATGCAGATTTTTCATGATCGAGTTTTAAAGGCAATACATAATATTCAACAGCAGATGCTAGAAAATAAATGGCAACATGCATTGATTGTTACACATGGTGGTGTTATCAAATTATTAAAATGCTTGGCAATGAATCAACCTTTAGATGACATCTTAAAAATGTCCGCTGAGTTGGGACAATTGAATTCATTTGAACTTGATGAGGATTCCTCCATACGCTTAGTTGGGAAAGGTTGTTGGGGAAAGCTGAATAGTGGTGAGAATAAAGCATGACACCCTTTTTAATTGCTTTGCAATTTCTCACGACATTTCCTATTCAGTTGAAGGCGATGCCTACTCAGCAACAGAATGCACAATCATTATTGTTTTATCCTGTGATTGGTTTAATTATCGGTTTGATTTTATTTGCTCTAGCGACATTACTCCATGTTCTTCCTGTGGTTTTATTATCGAGCATTATTCTCATTCTCTGGATTTGGCTAACAGGTGGCTTGCATTTAGATGGTTTGGCAGATACCGCAGATGCATGGGTGGGTGGTTTTGGTGACAAACAACGTACTTTAGAAATAATGAAAGACCCTGCATGCGGTCCTATTGGCGTTCTGAGTTTAATTATTCTTTGTTTGATAAAATGGTCTGCCATTTATGTTTTATTGGAAAAACAACTCTATTCCGCTTTGATTTTATTTCCTATACTGGGACGGTTAGCGCCATTATTCTTATTTTTAACCACCAAGTACGTGCGTGAAAAAGGTCTAGGCTCATCTATTGCAGTGTTTATTCCTAAAAAATGGTCGATATTCATTTTTTTACTGTGCTTGTTTACAACAGTCTATTTTGCTTGGGTCGGAATATTTACAGCTTTAATTTTTATGCTTACTTTGCTGTATTTACGGCATAAATTTATTCAAAGAATAGGTGGAATCACAGGAGACACAGTTGGGGCGAGTATTGAAATTACAGAATCTTTAAGTCTATTGAGTTTTATGATTTTAAGTTTTTATTTTATTCGTTCTATTTGAATGGACTCATTATTTATTTTTTTAAAAATATGTTGAATTAATATAGAAAAATAGTTTGAAACATTGAATAATCAATTCATAAAATAAATCCCAATGATTGGAATACACATGATAAAAAATAAGGCAATTAATGAACATATTTTTCTTGAGGATATGTATAAAGATCAATATTATCCAAGAGATTTAGTCGATAAGTTGAAACAAATCCTATTGAATGTATGCATCGGGATTGAGCAAAATAATCCTAAAAATCTTGAACAGTTATATGCTTTAACTCATCAGGCAACTGAAGAAATTAATGATTTACAGCAAGCATTTGATGATGCTGACAGTGAAATTGAAACTGTAGCGAGGGAAAGCCTAGGTACTGACTTTCACTTTATTGCTCAGGCTTATGATTTTAAAGATGCAGACATAGAAGAATTAATTTCACCTCGAGATTGGTAAAGATTCTAGTCATTGAACAGTTCTGCCATTGATTCTGTATGATTAAATATGAGATGTCTTGTCATTCTTTTGTTTCTATTCAGCTTGAGTGATCATGTTATTTTATGGGAATGCAATATGATTTAATACTTGTAATCTTATTTTTTTGGTTAAAACTGTAAATATCACATGCAGCGATATGGTTTTTTGCATCATCAGAACGGAAAATTGCAAATCCATCAATGATCACGGTATTAGACGTTTCATAAGTATTATTAATCGAAAAAACACATTCCACAGATTTAAAATATTTAAAAATATTCTGGCAATATTTAAAAACTTCACCAATTCCATGAAGTTTTTGTTCACCAATAATGTCCCATTGAATATCAGTTGCAAAATATTGATCAATATCTTGCAATTGTCCTAAAGAAAATAATTGAGCGATTTCTATTTTTTGCATTTTTATTCCTTTGAGCAAGCTTTCTATAAAGTTGATTCAAATTACTCTATAGAAGTATTATATTTATCCAAGAAGATAAACAATACTATGCACTAAAAATGGTCCTAATATCACCATAAAAACACCTGCTAAAACCATCGTTAAGCTCGCGATAACACCTTCTTCACGATTTCTCATATAGGCTTTGGTGGTTCCAAAACCATGTGCAGAATTACCTAAAGATGCACCTAAGGCGAAATGTGATTTTAAGCGAAGGGTTGCTAAAATAAGATCACCAAATAGCATACCCACAACGCCTGTAATCATGGTGAATAAGATGACTAGTTTAACTGAACCTCCAATACGATTGGTTAATTCCATTGCAAAGGGGGTTGAAATAGAGCGCGCCATTAAACTGTAACGAGTAGATTGATCGAAATTGAACAATTGAGCCAAATAAAAGGCACTGATCATTCCTGCAAGCATACCAATCGTCACTCCCATACCAATAGATAAAATATGCTCTTGAATCATCTTTCTATATTCGTAAATTGGAATAGCGAAAGCGACAGTCGCTGGTCCAAGCATCCAGACGATCCAATGGCTTTCTTGCATATAAGTATCATAGGAAATATGAGTAATCATCATCATACAGATAAATAGAATAGGTACTAAAAAAGCAGGCGATAATATTAAATAAGGGAGTTTCCGATAAATCTGTTTCGCGATCATATATGCAGCAACAGTACCAATAAGACACAGCATTGAAAGCATCGTTATTCTCCACGATGAGCTAAATGTTTAACTTCTGTTTTATGGATGCGTTGTTTCAATTTGGTTTCTAATTTGAAGCCTAAATGAACGCTGTATGCCGTAAATACCATGACACAAATCGTGCCTAAAAATACAGAAATGATCAATTGCCATCCTTCAGTGAGGAATAAGTCTTTATATTTCATTAATCCAATTAAACAGGGAATAAAAAATAAGACCAATTCAGCAAGAATAAAATCTGAACCTGCTTTAATCCATTGAAGTTTAAACACACCGCTTAATAGTCCAATGAGAACAATGAAAAGCCCAATAACTGCGGCAGAGACAGGTAAATTAAATACGCTTTGAATAACTGAACCAATCCACCAAAACATTAATAAGATACCAACTTGTAAAAAGACTTGAGTCATTCTTTTTATTTTGGAAAATGCAGTGAGGTTTTCAGACATGTTACATACATCATTTTAGGAGATAGATTATTTTAATACTAAATTTTATGCTAAATTATGAATAATATTTTAATAATTATTCTATTTTAGGCATGATTGTGGATTTGAAAAGTTTAAAAATTTTTGTTGAAATTGTGCAGAGTCAAAGCTTTAGTTTAGCTTCAGATCATCTCTTTATGACTCAACCAACCGTGAGTAAGGCGATTCGTAATTTAGAAGAAGAGCTGGGTACTGCCTTATTTAAAAAGGGTGAAGCAGGTCGTAAACGAGAAGCTTCACTGACTTATACGGGCGAATTAATTTATCAACATGCTGTAAACATGTTAAATGAGCAAAAAAGTATTTATGAAACCATTGAACAAATCCAATTTTTAAAAAAAGGAAAACTCACTTTAGGATTACCACCTTTAGGCTCTATATTATTTAGTTCACTCATTGCTTTGTTTCATAAGCATTATCCTGAAATTCAATTAAGTTTTTTAGAGGTTGGTGGAAATAGCATTGAACAAGCAATTGCAGATAAAAGTGTGGATGTCGGGATATTACTGGGAAATTTACGTCCGATTTTTGCTTCTATTCCAGTCATAGATTCACCGATGTGTTTATTGTCTAAAAAAGATTCACAATGGAGGAATAAGACACAAGTTTCTTTATTGGAGCTGAAAGAGGAATCCTTTTTACTTTTTTCAGATACATTTACGTTAAATAATATGATTATAAATGAAGCTAATTCAGTTGGTTTTGAACCCAAAGTTGTTTGTAAGAGTAGCCAGTGGGATTTTATTGCGAAGATGATTGGATCCAATATGGGGATTGCTTTATTGCCACAAATTTACTGTGAACAACTCGATTTGAATCAATTTAATATTTCAAAATTAATCAACCCAAGTTTAAATTGGACATTAAATATGGCTTGGAATACCACTGTTGCGATGAGTCCAGCGACAAAAGCTTGGCTGAATATTGTGGAAGAGAATAGAGATAAAATTCATTTTTGATTGATATCTAAATTGTTAATCGTAGCATTTGTCATGTTTATAAAAGAGTGTGTAAAGATCCAGAGGATCTTTACACAAAAACCAGAAATGTGACATAAGTCTCACATTAATCAAGTTGATGATATATTAAGGAGACGTATAATTTAATAAAATAATTAGAATATATGGTGGTTTTTATGAGTCATTCTTCTGATCGAGTTTTTATTTTTAACTCAAATAAGTCGTGCTTTTCATCGGCTGTATTTTCTTCTTTTCCACTTGCAAATATTTGGATTGAAAAGAATGCATTAAGTGGTGTTTTAACAGAATACCCTTTAAATCAAGGCAGTTATGATTGGGCTGTAGAGCAAGGTTATTTTAAAGTGAAATCTCCAATTGATCGCGCACCTGTATTTATCGGCAGTTTTATTTCAACCTATCAAAAAAGATGGCATTTTATTGATGGTGAAGTGCTTCAAGAAACAGTTGATCAATAAAAGCCATTTCATTTATCTGTTAGAAATGAGCATTTTTTATAAGAAGAAAGCACCTCTTGCATAAAGCCTTTTAAACTTTATTTATAAAATAAAGAGGCGGTAGATACTTATGCAAGATTTTTAAAGATAAGTTCCGTATAAAATTTTATCGTTTAATCCAACTTTGAATAATAGATACAACTTTTTCAGGTTGTTTAATCCATGCACTGTGTTGATTACCTTGTATATCTTGGGTTAAATCTAAACGCTCAATTTGAGGGTTTTTAAAATAACGACTTAAAGCAAGCGTTGAACTGAGTGGTGCAAATTCATCATTCTTCATTTGGATAAATAAGGCAACATTATCAGAAATAACCTCATCTCCAATAATATGTTTGTAGTGACCTGTAAGTACCGTTTTAGACCAATCTTGCATTAAAGTTTTAGCTTCTTTATTGCCAAATCCAATTTTGTAGCCTGCCAAATAATCATCTTTATAAATCATGGTATTAAAAACGGTCACCGCTTTTAAAATATTGAATTTACCTTTTAAATTCCAATTTAGAAAACCAATATTGCCTGTAGCGATACCAATCACATCAACTTCTTCATGTTGGGCGTATAAGGTTGCCAAATGCCCACCTAAACTATGACCTAAAAGAACAGGCTTCTGATCTAATAGATCTTTAGACATTTGAACCAATTGTGGAATGAAATAACCAAGTAAATCTGCATAACCATAATCGAAGTCAGCAGAAACAGTCGGAGTGTTACGACCGCAACCCGGATAGTCTGCAGTAATGACATTAAAATTATGTTGAACCAATGTTTGAATCAACGTGTCATATTTACTTATCGCGACACCTAAAGCAGGCAATAAAATAATATTGGTTTTATTATTTAGCTGATGATAAATATCAACAGCAATTGCATCACTTTGATAAAAATGAAGGCTTTTTTGTAAAACATTCTCAGTCATTTGTTATTTTCCGTTGAGTTCCAAATTTTATTCTTTAAAAATATTCATTTTAATCATGGTCGATAAGCCTGATGCTGACATCAATGCTGTACGTGACTTTGGATTTCGTTTGCTTCTCGTTTAATCAGTGTTCGCATCACATCATTAAATTGAGCCCTTGGGTACTGCGCTAAAACCTCATCACGATAACTGGTTTGTAATATTCCGAGATCCGTTCCAATCACATCACATGCTGTCGCTTTTTGTAAGATCAAAACTTCTTTACTTAAGCTTGTATCATGTTCATCTAAATAGCCATTCATATGTAAGCAAATGGCATTGGAAATATTCTCAGTTTTATCTTGAGGATAATCATGCTTTTGGCACAAAGCCTCAGCATGTAAAGCACTTGCATAAGTAAAACATTTACATTGAGCATGGTTCTGAATCTTTTCATCTACTAAAGCCAAATCATGAATAAGACTGGCGATGAGGACACTTTCATGATCAATGTGCCATGTTTTACATTTGGCAATTGCAATAGCCCAAAAATAACTACGCCATGAATGGTTAATAATACTGAATGAACCACAATTGTCTAATTCTAAAATTGCCTCTTTCACCAGTGCCGTATCAGGAATCTGAAACTCACTTAATTCTAAAGGTGTCTGAGAAGGTGTTTGTTGCAGAAATGTTTTACTGAAAGCAAAGCTGGCTGGCATGAGTACTTGATTGATGAGTTTGATTTTTTCTTTAATTGATAACTGACCATGACGGTTATTCATCCATTCACGAGAACCTATCATCTCAAATTTAGTCCTATATTTTAAAATTAGAGTAATTGCTCTAATTTATTATGCATAAAGATAAAATGAATACAAGTACAGGTTTGATCATCTGATAAGGTGGTAAATTAAAGAATAGAAAATGATGAAATAAGCTGAATAAATAGACAAATATAACGATTGTGCTAAGATATTGAAAAGTGCATTTTTATGAATAGAAGGTCAGTAACTTCCTATCTATATAAAAAGCAGAGCGGAGCAGAGTATGACAGCATTTACAGCAATGAAAACCAGTGTACGAGAGGAAGCAATGATTCCTAAGCTTGCTATAGAAGCGTTTACACATGCTTTTGAACAAGCAAATGCATCATCTGCAGATGTGGTTTATGTACACAATCAACAATTAATTCAACAGAATAAATTGGGTGAAATAGTTGTCTTGAAAAATGTTTCAGATGCTTATGTGGTGCCAAAATTAAAACATACGGTGTTAAAACGTAAGAAAAAACATGAGCTAATGGCTTAAAGAATGCCTCAACCGCGAATTAGGATGTTTGCGGGTCCAAACGGATCTGGAAAAAGTACCATTAAAGATTATTTGCCGCCCCATCAAATTGGGGCATATTTAAATGCAGATGAACTTGAAAAGGTTTTATATGCAACGCAAAGTTTTTCTCTATATGACTATCATTCTGCTTTATCTGCCGAATCGCTGATTCAATTTTTAAAATTAAAAAAAAGAAAAAAAGGCGAGTTGATCATTTCATTGCTCTCTTCTGAACCTATTATTCAAAATGATGGCTCTATTCAATTCGAAGCACATGAAATAGATTCGTATCTTGCAGCGCGTATTATTGATTTTATTCGCCTAGAATTTTTACGATTAAAAATTAGCTTTACTTTTGAAACAGTAATGTCACATATCAGTAAAGTTGAGTTTTTAAGAGAAGCGCGAAAGCAGGGCTTTAAAACCTATTTATATTATGTCGCTACAGTTGATCCTGACATTAATATTGGTCGTGTGCATTATCGAGTCTTTGCAGGCGGGCATCCTGTGCCTGAGCAAAAGATTCGTGAACGTTATTATCGTAGTTTAGATTTATTGATGCCCGCAGTAGAAGCATCAAATCGTACTTATATTTTTGATAACTCTTCGGATGGGCAAAAAGCATCTTTCATTGCTGAGATTGAAGATGCTGAAACATTAAAATTGAATCCTGAAATTGATTTTTTCCCTAAATGGTTTGTAGATAAAGTATTGGATGAGTTTGGTTAATTTAGATGAATGACTAGTGATAACTTTAAAAATTCAGATGATGAAAACTAATCTTCTGTTTGGCAGTACAGTTCATACAGTTTTTGCATAAGATCTAATACTCGTTGATCTTGAATAGAATAATAAATTTGTTTACCCTCACGCCGTGTTTGTACCAATTGTGCTTTTCTGAGAAGTGTCAACTGTTGTGAAAGTGTAGGTTGTGGAATTGCAGTTAATTGTTCAATATTTTGTACATGAATCTCTCCATCTTTTAAGATGCATAAAATTTTTAAACGGTCAGGATTTGACAGAATCTTTAACTGATCTGCAACACTATTGATCTTATTTAAATCTATTGAAAAATTATTATTTTGCATTTTTAAATTTGCTCGATATCAAAATACAACTTGAATAATTAAAAATATTATATATTATTAATACATATATTGTATAGGTCATAAACGATGCATGATTTTCTTTATGCCTTTTTAGGCGGTTTACTTTTAGGTGTCGCAGTTGTTGGCTATTTATTTGTGAATGGTCGTATCGCAGGCATTAGTGGTCTTATTGCTCAAGTGCTTAATCCACAAACCATTTTAAAAACACCCGCAGTATGGTTTATCGCAGGATTATTCATTACACCTTTTATTTACGGCATTTTTGTAAAACCTGACATTGTGATGACTTCAAACCCGCTTATTTTAATTATTGCAGGTTTATTGGTTGGCTTTGGAACACGTTTAGGTTCAGGCTGTACCAGTGGTCATGGCATCTGTGGGATGAGTCGCTTATCTAAACGCTCAATAATTGCAACGTGTACATTTATGTTGGCAGGTTTTATTACGGTATTTATCACTCGTCACATACTTGGGTAAAGGGAGTATTCTAATGAAAAATATTTTTGCATTTATATTCGGTGGAATATTCTCTGTTGGGCTGATGTTTTCAGGTATGGCAAATCCAGGGAAAGTGATTGGGTTCTTAGACTTGTTTGGGAATTGGGATCCAAGCTTGGCATTTGTGATGATGGGTGCTATCGCTGTTGCCTTCATTCCATTTCAAATTGCTATTCGTAAACCTGTCACTGTATTTAATGAGCCAATTGAATTACCAAAGAGCAATCAGTTAGATCAAAAATTACTGACAGGTGCTTTTATTTTTGGTATTGGTTGGGGAATCGCAGGGATTTGCCCAGCACCAGCATTTACCTTGATTGGTTTAGGGCACTATGATGCGTTATATTTCATTATCGCAATGTTAGTTGGTGTATTAATTCATCGTAAATTTGCAGGAGCATAAGATTGAATAGCACAGTGTTAAATGGAAATCCGTGGGTACAAGATTTTTTTGATGAACAGACCAATACTTTTAGTTATGTGGTCACAGATTCAAAATCTAAACACTGTGCCATTATTGACAGTGTATTGAATTATGATGCGTCGTCAGCAACAACCAAAACGATTCATGCTGATCGTATTATTGCTTATATTCAAGAAAATCAGTTTACTGTGCAATGGATTCTTGAAACACATGTCCATGCAGATCATTTAACAGCTTCACAATATTTAAAAGAACAGTTAGGTGGCAAAATTGCCATGAGTGAAAAAATTGCGACCGTACAAGAAACCTTTAGTACAATTTATAACTTAGACATCAAATATTATAATTCACAGCAATCTTTTGATTATCTATTTCAAGATGGCGAGCATTTTAAAATTGGCGAATTAGAAGCCTATAACATTGCTACGCCTGGGCATACACCTGCTTGTTTGAGTTATGTGGTGGGTGATGCTGTATTCGTAGGTGATACTTTGTTTATGCCAGATTATGGTACGGCACGTTGTGATTTTCCTAAAGGAAGTGCAGGTCAATTATTTGATTCTGTACAGACTTTATATCAACTTCCAGAAAATATGCGCATGTTTTTATGTCATGATTATTTGCCTGAAGCACGACATACTTACAGTTGCGAAACGGATATTAAAACGCAAAAAACTGAAAATATTCACATTCATAGCGGTTCAAAAAAATTAGATTTCATTCAAATGCGTGAACAGCGTGATGCAACACTGTCTATGCCTAAGTTGATTTTACCTGCAATCCAAATTAATATGGATGCAGGGAAATTTCCTGAGCCTGAAGCCAACGGAGTTCGCTATTTAAAACTGCCTTTGAACTATTTTAAATAATTCTATTATATAGTTTTTTTGTATGATGTTTCTATTGTAAATATATTTGCCTAAATTCAGAAGGGCGAAGACCTGAATTTTTATGAAAAAATCGACTGAAGTAAGCAGGGTCTTTAAAACCTAATTGATAACAGATACTGTTAATGGTTGTATCAGTAAAAATGAGTAAGCGTTTAGCTTCTTGCATTTGGCGATCATAAATTAACTTTTTGGATGAAATTTCTGCTAAACGACGACAAATATCATTTAGTCGAGTTTCTGTAATGGTGAGCTTTTGTGCATATTGAGTCAGTGACCAATGTTGGTCATAATTTGATTCAATTAATTCATTAAATTTACGAAAAATAGTTAAATCATTACCACCATTCTTAGTACGTGGCGGTACAGCCTCAGCGAGACGCATGACTTGCAAAAATATTAAATTAATTAAACTTTTTAAAGCAAAGTTTTTTGCTTGTTTATTACTTTCAAACTCTAATTTAAGTTCATTTAAATATGTTTCTAGTAAAAATAACTCTTTTAAATATGTATCTTTAAGCTGCCCAGCGTGTAAACAGATGGGATGAATATGCTGAACTTTTAAATCTACTTGAAGAAGTGGCCAAATGATATTTTGTTGAATCGTTAATACATGTCCATCACATCCAGGATCTGTAATAAAAGAATGTGCAACAGATGGTGGGGTAAGAAAAAAGGCAGGCGCTTGGCAGACATATTTCACATCATCTAGAAATACTCGAACAGTACCTTTATTGAATACGTGCAGTTGAAAAAAACGATCATGACGATGTGGAGGCATATGTTGACCGAAGAAATTTGCAAGTTTAGCTTGAGCTTCATAGTGAATTTCTGCACCAGCATAGCGATGGTCATAAACATCACCCATATGTAAATTTGGAATAATTTCAGTTTTCATACATTCTAATCCGTGAAAAGTATTATTTTCATATCGTATCGTAAAAAGCGCTTGCAAATAGTTATGATATTAATTATAAAGTTAATATATTAACTAATTTGCAAAAAGCTCAATATGGAATATCGGGCATATCAAAAGAGAGTATCAAATGAATGATCTGAAGAAAATTGATACACAAGGTAATATCTTTGGTATTGCTTTGAATGATAAAGGTTTATATGAAGCCCTTAAAGAACAGTTTAACCAAAAACCGTATGTAAACGAGCCTGTTAAACCTGTTCTGTTTATCAAGACACCCAATACACGTAACCATTCTGGAAATGTTGTCGTTAAACAAGCGGATGACGTATTACAGGCTGGACCGACTGTGGGTATCGTGATTGGTAAAAGTACCAACCGTGTACCGAAAAGTGAGGCTTATGCACATATCGTAGGTTATGTGGTGGTGAATGAACTGAGTTTGCCAGAGGACAGTTATTACCGTCCTGCGATTAAAGCGAAATGTCAGGATGGATTCTGCGTGATTGGTGATGCTGTGGCGAAGGATCAAATAAAAAATGTGAATCAATTAGAATTACGTGTTTTTGTGAATGGCGAATTAAAGCAGACGGGCAATACTGCAAACTGGATTCGTACACCAGACCAAATTATTGAAGAAATTTCAGAATATATGCCTTTGAATGAAGGTGACATTATTCTGACAGGTACGCCACTCGGTCGTGTCAATTTGGAAGATGGTGATGTGGTTCGTATAGAAGTGGATCAATTGGGTGCTGTAGAAAATACCATTCAGGAACAGGGAGTATAAAACATGAAATCTGCTCGTATTCGTTACAACGATGACGTTATTAATGTTGAAGTACTGGATGACCTACAGGTCAAACTCCCGAATGGTCAGGTGCTTGCAGAGCAAGACGTAGAATGGTTGCCACCTGCGAATGGAACCATGTTCGCATTGGGTTTAAATTATGCAGACCATGCCCGTGAACTGGCATTTGAACCGCCGAAAGAACCACTTATTTTTATTAAAGCGCCCAATACATTTACAGGTCATAACCAAGTGACTTGGCGTCCAGATCATGTGGAATATATGCACTATGAATGTGAATTGGTTGCAGTCATTGGTAAAACAGCGAAGAACGTAAACCGTGAAGATGCGTTGGATTATGTTGCGGGTTATACCTTATGTAATGACTACGCAATCCGTGATTACCTGGAAAATTATTACCGTCCAAATTTACGGGTCAAAAACCGTCATTCAACCACACCTGTCGGTCCTTATATTATTGATACAGCATCAATTCCTGAGCCTAATCATTTAACCCTTAGAACATGGGTCAATGGTGAACTTCGTCAGGAAGGAACCACAGCAGACATGATTTTTAATGTGCCATTTTTAATTGAATACATTTCTTCATTTATGACTTTACAGCCTGGCGACATGATCGCAACGGGAACTCCTGAAGGTTTGTCCGATGTTATTCCCGGTGATGAAGTGATTGTAGAGATTGAAGGAATAGGTCGTTTACGTAATCACATTATTACAGAAACTGACTTTTTCAATCGTTGATTAACTGAATAAGCGCAGATATTGAATTTAAAAATATTGATTTTAAATAAATGAATCAAAAGGAATTTAGCCATGATTAAGCATTGGATTAACGGTCGGGAAGTTGAAAGTAAAGAAACATTTACCAACTATAACCCTGCAACAAATGAAGTGATTGGTGAAGTTGTAAGTGGTGGGCAGGAAGAAATTAATTTAGCCGTTGCAGCAGCGAAAAAAGCAGCGCCATTATGGGCCAAAACACCTGCCAAAGAACGTGCACGTTTAATGCGCCGTTTAGGTGATTTGATTGATCAGAATGTCGATAAAATTGCTGAACTTGAAACACTGGATACGGGTTTACCAATTCATCAGACTAAAAATGTGCTGATTCCACGTGCATCACATAACTTCAACTTTTTTGCTGAAGTTTGTACCCGTCTGAATGGTCATACCTATCCTGTAGATGATCAGATGCTGAACTATACGCTGCATCAGCCTGTGGGTGTTTGTGGTTTGGTTTCTCCGTGGAATGTACCATTCATGACAGCAACATGGAAAACTGCACCATGTTTAGCTTTGGGAAATACTGCGGTATTGAAAATGTCAGAACTTTCGCCATTAACAGCGAATGAGTTAGGGCGTCTGGCAATGGAAGCGGGCATTCCTGAAGGCGTATTTAACGTCGTACAAGGTTATGGCGCTACAGCAGGTGATGCACTGATTAGACACAATGATGTCCGTGCAATTTCATTTACTGGCGGCACCATGACGGGTCGTAAGATCATGGCAAGTGCGGGTCTGAAAAAATATTCAATGGAATTGGGTGGGAAATCGCCTGTTCTTATTTTTGAAGATGCAGATTTGGAACGTGCATTGGATGCAGCACTCTTCACTATTTTCTCATTAAATGGCGAGCGTTGTACTGCGGGTAGCCGTATTTTTATTCAGGAAACTGTTTATGATGAGTTTGTAAAAGAATTTGCGCGTCGTGCTAAAAATATTATTGTGGGTGATCCTCAGGACCCGAAAACCCAAGTCGGTTCAATGATCACCAAAGCACACTATGACAAAGTGACTGGTTACATCAAAATTGGCATGGAAGAAGGTGCAAATCTTGTGGCGGGTGGCTTGGAGCGTCCATTGCATTTGCCAGATCACTTAAAAAATGGTCACTTTGTTCAGCCTACAGTATTTGCAAATGTTGATAACAACATGCGTATTGCTCAGGAAGAAATTTTTGGCCCTGTGGTCTGTTTAATCAAGTTTAAAGATGAAGCCGATGCATTACGTCTGGCGAATGATGTTGAATATGGTCTGGCTTCTTATATCTGGACACAGGATATTGGTAAAGCACATCGTTTAGCTGCAGGGATTGAAGCAGGGATGGTATTTATTAATAGTCAGAATGTTCGGGATTTACGTCAGCCATTTGGTGGCGTGAAAGCATCAGGTACAGGTCGTGAAGGTGGTGAATATAGCCTTGAAGTCTTTACAGAGTTGAAAAATGTCTGTATTTCAATGGGCTCACATCATATTCCAAAATGGGGTGCTTAATTAATTTTCGTTCAATAGGGAAAAATCATAAATATCAGGATGACGTAAAATGGGAAAATTAGTACTCGCTGCAAAAATTACACATGTGCCTTCTATGTATTTGTCGGAACTTCCAGGGCCTCAGAATGGTTGCCGTCAGGCTGCGATAGATGGACATCATGAAATTGGTCGCCGTTGCCGTGAGTTGAATGTCGATACCATTGTTGTGTTTGACAGTCACTGGCTGGTCAATAGTGCATTTCATATTAATAGTGGTGCACATTTCGAAGGTGTTTATACCAGTAATGAGTTGCCACACTTTATTCAGAATATGGAATTCAGCTATGAGGGTAATCCTGAGCTGGGTCAGATTATGCAGGAAGAAATTTCTAAAACTGGTATTCGTGCTCAAGCACATAATATTAAAAGTTTAGAACTTGAATATGGCACATTGGTTCCAATGCGTTATATGAATGAAGACAAAAAATTTAAAGTGATTTCGGTTTCCGCTTTTTTAACCTCGCATGATTTACAGGATAGCCGTAAATTTGGTGAAGGTCTGGTCAAAGCGATTGAGCGTTATGACGGCAATGTTGCTATTTTTGCCAGTGGATCATTGTCACATCGTTTTATCTGGGATCGTGAATATCAACGTGGTATGGATGAATATACCCGTGAGTGGGATCATCAGGTAGACAAGCATGTTGTTGGTATGTGGGAACGTGCGGAATGGCCTGAATTTGTTGCCATGTTGCCTGAATATGCTGAATATTGTTATGGCGAAGGTGGGATGCATGACACCGCGATGTTGTTGGGTGCTTTGGGTTGGGATAAATATGACAAAGCGGTTGAAATTATTACACCAGCATTCCCAAGTTCAGGTACAGGACAAATCAATGCAATTTTCCCACTGCCAGATCATCTTAAATAAGTAAATTAAGACCCTATTAAGAGATAAGGAGCGTTCTTATGCCACATTTTATAGCTGAATACAGTGCAAATCTGGAAGATTGCATCGATTTTCAGGGTTTATTCGAACAGGTAAATACATTTTTAGGTGGCACAGGAATCTTTCCTTTAGGTGGTATTCGCAGTCGTGCCATTCGACTGGATCAATATCGAGTGGCAGATGCAAAGCATGATTATGCATTTGTACATATGACACTGAAGGTAGGCTCCGGGCGGGATCTGGAAACACGACAGCGAGTTGCAACAGAATTGTTCAGCATCATTGAAAAGTTCTTTCAGCCATTAAAAGACCAGCGCTTATTGGCAATCTCCTTTGAAATGACAGAACTTGATCCTGTACTTAATTTTAAATCCAATAACATTCACCAGTTTTTACAAGGGCAAGGCTGAATGCGTTTGAGGAAGGACTCTTTAAAATGTTAGAAAAAGCAAAAATTCAGGCACTCGCATTAGAGCTGGATCAGGCAGAAAAATCAGGGCAACAGATTCGCCAGTTTTCTTTGCAGTATCCTGAAATCACCATTGAAGATGCATACGAAATTCAAAAAGCATGGGTCGCTCATAAAATTTCAGAAGGCCGTAAACTGGTTGGACATAAAATTGGGCTGACTTCAAGGGCGATGCAGGTTTCATCCAATATTACAGAACCAGATTATGGTGCGCTGTTGGATGACATGGTCTTCCAGGAAGGCAGTGATATTCCAATGTCACATTTTATTGTGCCACGTGTGGAAGTGGAGCTGGCTTTTATATTGGCGAAGCCATTATCTGGCCCGAACTGTACCATTTTTGATGTGCTTGATGCGACAGATTATGTCATTCCAGCCGTTGAAATTATTGATGCCCGTTTACACAATGTAGACCCTGAAACTAAAATTACCCGTAAAGTTTTTGACACCATTTCAGATAATGCTGCCAATGCGGGTATTGTATTGGGTGGCCGTCCAGTGAAACCTAATGAACTTGATTTACGCCGTATTCCTGCAATTTTATATCGCAATGGTGTGATCGAAGAATCAGGTGTATCTGCTGCGGTGCTGAATCATCCTGCAAAAGGTGTGGCTTGGCTAGCGAATAAATTGTACCCTTATGGGGTAACTTTACAGCCTGGACAGATTATTTTAGGCGGCTCATTTACACGTCCTGTTGCAGCTCAGGCAGGGGATACCTTCCATATTGATTACGATCAACTCGGTTCAATTTCATTCCGCTTTGTTTAATCAGGAGTAATCGTTATGTTAGATACCACGAATTATTTTAAGAAAAAACTGAAGACTGAACAGCAAATTGGTATGTGGATTGGTTTGGCAAACGGTTATTGCGCAGAAATTGCAGCCAATGCAGGCTACGACTGGTTGCTTATTGATGGTGAGCATGCACCGAATGATATTAGAAGTATTTTAGAGCAACTTCAAGCTGTTGCTGCCTATCCAAGTCAGGCGGTTGTACGTCCTGTAACAGGTGATGTACATCTGATTAAACAATTACTGGATATTGGCGCACAAACTTTATTGATTCCAATGATAGAAACCGCTGAACAGGCTGAACTGATGGTCAAAGCCACCCGTTATCCACCCGAAGGAATACGAGGTGTCGGTGCAGCATTGGCAAGGGCTTCACGCTGGAATAACATTTCAGATTACTTGCAGACTGCGGATGAGGAAATTTGTGTCATTGTCCAGATAGAATCCAAAAAAGGTCTAGATAATATTGATGCAATTCTGGCCGTTGATGGAATTGATGGCGTCTTTATTGGGCCCGCAGATTTATCGGCAGCATTAGGCTATCGTGGAAATCCTGGTCATGCAGATGTACAAAAAGTTATTGTAGAGAGTATTGCAAAAATTCGTCAGGCAGGAAAAGCCGCAGGTATTTTATCTGCCGATGAAAAACTGGCACACAGCTATCTGCAATTAGGAACAGAGTTTGTGGCAGTTGGTGTCGATACCAGTTTATTGATGAAATCAATGAAACAGCTGTTGGGTAAATTCAAAGCAGTTGAAGGAAAAGTTCAACAAGGCCCAAGCGTCTATTAAGGAATACGACAGATGCAACTTCAAAATTCTACTTTATTTAAGCAACAGGTTTATATTGATGGTCAGTGGGTGAATGCTGATCAGGATAAAAGTTTTGCAGTCACAAATCCAGCCACTGGAGATGTAATTGCACAAGTACCGTCAGTGAGTGAGCAGCAGGTGGTACAAGCCGTTGAAGCCGCTGAAACAGCACTTGAAAGCTGGAAATTGACCACAGCAAAAGAACGCTCCATCTTACTGAAAAAATGGTATGCGCTAATTGTTGAAAATCAGGAAGATTTGGCAACAATTTTAAGCACAGAACAGGGTAAACCGATGACTGAAAGTCGTGGTGAAATTCTGTACGGTGCAAGTTTTATCGAATGGTTTGCCGAAGAAGCAAAACGAACGTATGGTGATGTAATTCCCCATGACAAACAAGGCCGTCGTTTGGTGGTGATTCGTCAGCCTGTGGGTGTTGTTGCGGCTATTACGCCGTGGAACTTCCCCAATGCGATGATTACCCGTAAAGTCGGGCCTGCACTGGCCGCAGGTTGTACGGTGATTATCAAACCTGCATCTGAAACACCGCTTTCTGCTTTGGCTTTGGTTGCATTGGCAGAACAAGCAGGCATTCCAAAAGGCGTTGTGAATGTCGTTACAGGGAGTGCACGTGAAATTGGTGCAGTACTGACCTCACACCCTACGGTACGTAAAGTTTCATTTACAGGCTCTACTCAGGTGGGTAAGTTATTGATGCAGCAATGCTCAACCACCATGAAAAAAGTCAGTATGGAACTGGGCGGAAATGCACCGTTTATTGTTTTTGATGATGCGGATCTAGACCATGCTGTTGAAGGCGCATTGGTTTCCAAATTTCGCAATAGTGGTCAGACTTGTGTATGTACCAATCGTATATTGGTACAGGACAAAGTTTATGATGCGTTTATTGAAAAACTGACTGCTGCTGTATCAAAACTGAAAGTTGCAGATGCATTTGAACAGGGTGCTGAACAAGGGCCTTTGATCAATGAAAAAGCCATTGATAAAATTCAGGAACATATTGATGATGCAACGGCAAAAGGCGCAAGAATCGTTTTTGGCGGACATCGCCATGCCTTAGGCCATACGTTCTTTGAACCAACCATTTTAGCTGATGTGACTGCTGAAATGATGGTTGCAAAAGATGAAACATTTGGTCCATTGGCACCTGTCTTTAAGTTTTCGACTGAAGCAGAAGCAATTTATATGGCCAATGATACCGAATTTGGTTTGGCGTCCTATATTTATACAGAAAGTCTGAGCCGTGCCTGGAGGGTGGGTGAAGCGCTAGAATATGGAATGGTCGGGATTAATGAAGGTATCATTTCAACTGAAATAGCACCTTTTGGTGGTATTAAGGAATCAGGTTGTGGTCGTGAAGGTTCTAAATATGGAATCGAAGACTATCAGGAGCTAAAATATATGTGCATGGGGATTTAATTTAAAAAATTAAATAGTAGTTTGAATATTTAATTTTTTATGTTATTAGTTAATATGTTAAATATATTTTGTTTTGGTAGCCTTAAAAATTAAGTTTAATTAAGAGATGGATTTTAAAAACAATCATATAGTTAATATATTAACTATATGATTGTGCAATTAAAAATGACATGAATTATCACGAAATTTGTCCTCTATAAGGAGATAGAAATGGCAATAAGTTCAGCATATATGTCCTCATCAGATAAAATGACCAAAGATGAAAAAAAAGTTGCTTATGCAACCATCGTTGGTACAACTGTTGAGTGGTATGATTTTTTTATTTATGCAGCCGCAGCAGGATTAATTTTCAAAGACTTATTCTTTGCACCTGCTGGGAATACTTTAGGTACAATTTTAGCGTTTGCTACAGTTGGTATCAGCTTTTTATTTCGTCCACTTGGTGCATTTCTTGCTGGATATTTAGGCGATAGATATGGTCGTCGAATAGTTTTAGTGACGACTCTTGTACTTATGGGTATTGCAACTACTTGTATTGGTTTATTACCAACTTATGCAAGTATTGGTGTTGCTGCCCCAATGCTATTATTGGTTTTACGTATTTTTCAAGGTTTGGCTGCAGGTGGTGAATGGGGTGGTGCTGTACTCATGGCAGTTGAACATGCACCTATACATAAGCGAGGCCGTTTTGGCTCATTTCCACAAATGGGTGTACCATTAGGTTTGATTTTAGCTTCAGCTATGTTTGCTCTTATGACAGGTGTTATTGCACCAGGCGATGCTTTTATTGAATGGGGGTGGCGTATTCCATTCTTATTCAGTATTGTTTTACTCTTTGTAGGTCATTGGATTCGCCGTACAGTAGAAGAAAGCCCAGTATTTGAAGAGATTAAAGAGCGTAAAAGTGCATCACAGACACCAATACGTGATCTTTTTAAAAACCATACTCTACTTGTTTTACTTGCTGCATTAGTTTTTGCAGGTAATAGTGCCTGTGGCTATATGACTACTGGAGGGTTTATTCAAAACTATGCAACCAACCCAAATGGTCCATTAAATATTCCGCGAACACCTGTTCTGATTTGTGTAACACTCGCTTCATTTTGTTGGTTGATTACAACTTACATTTCAGGTTGTGTTTCTGATCAAATTGGACGTAAAAAAACATATATTATTGGCTGGATCATCCAGCTCTGTGGTGTATTTGCTTTATTTCCATTAGTTAATACAGGGTCAGTTCCATTGCTTGCTGCTGGTTTATGCTTTCTTGCGAGTGGGATTGGTTTAACCTATGGTGTTCAATCTGCATTTTATTCAGAGTTATTTCCAGCATCTGTTCGTTTTTCAGGGATTTCAATTTCCTATGCTCTCGGTGCAATTTTGGGTGGAGCATTTGCACCAATGATTGGTACTTGGTTAGTCAGTGTTACAGGTTCAACATGGTCTGTGACAATTTATTTGGCCAGCATGACAACCATTGCTTTGTTGTCAACACTTGCTTTACGTGACCGTACAGGAATCCCATTAGGACCTGATCATGAGCAAGAACAATTAAAGTCCCCAATTATTTGGAAGAAATAATTATTTCATTTCCTATCAATAAAGAACCTGCTTAAGCCAACATTTTGTTAATTTGAATTGTTGGCTTATTCTTGTGACAGAGTTGATTAGTACATTATGAAGCATAAATCCCTACTAAATAACCAAAAATACTGCGAGCTTTACTGCTCAACAAATGGTACTTCCCTTTCAATAAGCTGAATAAGGTTTGTATTTTATTACGCTGTCTCAATCGGTATTCATTCGCTTTTGATAAGTTTAAGGCTTGTACGTTTTTACGATGATATGTAATTAATTCAATCCCTTAATCTTTAAGAATTTGCTTTAAATTTTGACTAATATATCCACAATCTGCATAGAGTTTTGCTTTTAACCCTTTTAATATCTGCTGTATATCCATTCGATAAAATCGTACTCACCAAATATCCTGACTAATTTGCGATCAAGTGCAACTTACGTCTAAATAATTATCCCATTGAACTTTTACCACGCGTTGCAAGCACTTTCATAGATTTATACCGCCCGATATACTGATTTTCGCATACAGGTAGCATCATTGAATCAATCCATAAGTGATAGTTTTGATGATTTTCCATCAAGGTGAAATATAAAGCATGCAGTGCCAATTGATGTGTATTGATGAGATAAGCGATACGTTGATAACAAAGCAAAGACCTAAAGAGATGACTGTAATTCTGCTTTAATGAAAAGAAAAATACTTTGAGGTTATTGAAGTATGAGTATTTATACGCAATGGCAATGAACACGTTTTCTAAAACTTTCAATTGAGAGGGCCATATTTTTAAGCGCTTGTTACTGTATTTCAAAAAATCCCAATAGATTGCTTCAAATTTTAGAAAAAAGCTATCAATGATGCATAAGGTATATATGAGATACATGGCGCAAGGAGCAGGGTAACTGAAGACATAAGTGGTGTAGTAACTCCCTAAAGATTTTTAGTCATTTTTTAAGTGTTTTTCTTATCCGCGATTCGGGTTAATTAGTTTAGTTGTTTATCATAATTTTAAATAAAGCGCATGAGGTAAAAATTCTTTAAATAAAAATTTAAAATAACCATGGAAAGTACCATTTTAAATAAGAAAAGTGCATTAACGATCTCCTATAAAATATGAATAATAACCTTAAAGTAAGATCTGAACAGTATTTTAGACATGATGTCTGATGAAGGAAATACAGAAGTATTTAAGGAAGAGTAATGATGGAAAATACAATTTCAAATGTCGCATCTTTAAGTGATTTTCATGATCATAGCAATAATGATTCTATTCACTTGATGTATACCGAAGCTAAAATACCTTTACATCCTAAAAAATCAATGCTTGAGCAGATTAAAGAAATTCTTCCACGTATTGCTAAAAATGCCGAATACGCGGAAGAATTACGTCAAGTGCCAGACGAAAATATTCAGCTCCTAAAAGCCTTAAAATTTCACCGTGCATTTCAGCCGAAAGTATACGGTGGTTTAGAAATGAGTCTGCCTGATTTTTCAAACTGTATTGTTGCCATTGCGGGTGCATGTGCAGGTACCGCATGGGCTTTTAGTTTGCTCTGTACGCATAGCCATCAAATTGCGATGTTCACAAAACAGTTACAAGACGAAATTTGGTTGGTGAACCCTGATGCAACAGCAAGCAGTTCTATTGCACCCTTTGGAAAAGTACAAGAAGTAGACGGTGGTATTGTTTTAAATGGTGAATATGGTTGGAGTAGTGGCTGTGATCATGCGGAATATGCCATTGTTGGTTTTAATCGCTTTGATGCAGAAGGCAAGAAGATTTATTCATTTGGTGTGATACCACGTTCAGACTATGAAATTATAGACAATTGGTTTGCTCAAGCTATTAAGAGCAGTGGTTCTAAACAGTTAAAATTAGTTGATATTTTTATTCCTGAATATCGTATTTCAAAAGCAAAAGAAATGATGGAAGGTAGATCAGCAGGTTTTGGCTTATACCCAGAGTCTAAAATTTACTATTCACCATATCGTCCATATTTTGCAAGTGGTTTCTCTGCAGTAAGCTTGGGTATCGCAGAACGTATGGTGGAAGCTTTTAAAGAGAAACAACGTGGTCGTATACGTGCATATACTGGTGTAAATGTCGGATTATCGACTCCAGCATTAATGCGTATTGCAGAATCTACACATCAAGTGGCTGCGGCTCGTGCTTTTTTAGAGAAAACTTGGGAAGATCATCGTTTGCATGGTGAGAACCATATTTATCCAAATAAGGAAACATTGGCATTTTGGCGTACCAATCAGGCTTATGCAGTTAAAATGTGTATTGAAGCTGTTGAACGTTTAATGGCTGGAGCTGGGGCAACGAGCTGGTTAGATAATAGTGAGCTACAACGTTTATTTCGTGATTCTCATATGACAGGTGCGCATGCTTATACAGACTATGATGTGTGTGCACAGATTTTAGGGCGTGAATTGATGGGTATGGATCCAGATCCAACTATGGTTTAAGACTACATCAAAACAAGGACTCAATATTATGAATGCGATGAATAAATTAGATGTAATTGAAGTATTTGATGCAAAAGCATTTCGACGAGCTTTAGGTAATTTTGCAACGGGCGTTACTATTATGACGGCACAAAATGCCGATGGTGAACGTGTTGGTGTAACTGCAAACAGTTTTAATTCAGTATCATTAGACCCAGCCTTAATTTTATGGAGTATTGATAAGAATTCATCAAGCTTTAAAATTTTTGAAGAAGCTACACATTTTGCAGTAAATATACTTTCAGCTGCTCAGATTAATTTATCAAATAAATTTGCACGCCGCGGCGAAGATAAATTTTCAGATGTGGAGTTTGATCTTGGACAGGGTAGTTCACCATTATTTAAAAATTGTTCAGCAACATTTGAATGTGAGAAGTTTGATATTTTAGAAGGGGGTGATCATTGGATTATTCTTGGCAAAGTTGTGAAATTTTATGATCATGGCCGCTCTCCATTGTTATATCATCAAGGTGCTTATTCAGCAGTATTACCACATCCAAGTTTAAAGACACAAGTTGAAGCCGGTGAGGATATTTTCCCCGGGCGTTTATACGACAATATGTACTATTTGCTGACACAAGCTGTTCGTGCTTATCAGGATGATTATCAACCTAAACAGTTGGCAAGTGGGTTTCGTACAAGTGAAGCACGTTTACTTTTAGTGTTAGAAAGTAAAACAGTAAATAGTAAATGCGATTTATTGCGTGAAGTTGCAATGCCTATTCGTGAAATTGAACAAGCAACAGAAATTTTGGCACAAAAGGGTTTATTAATTGATACTGGTGAGAGCTATACTTTAACGGAGCAAGGCAATAAATCAGCGTTCATGTTGTATAAAATTGCTGAAAGCCATCAAAAAGAAGTTTTTGAAAAATACTCGGAAAATGATCGTGAATTATTTAAGATTATGCTGAAAGATTTAATTGGTATTTAAGAAAAATTTTGCATAATTCAGCTGTGTTTTGTTGAAAAAGGATTTTACTCAGGTGAAATCCTTTTCTCCTTTAATAATGAAAATATAATAAGTTTATTATGATTAAAGGAAGTTGGATATCAAAGATAAATCTAAGTTTAAGTAAAACTTGTAAAAATATTAAAATTAATATATTAATTAACCTAATCATCTTAAATGGACTAAACAAGATGAAACAGCATAGTGAATTTGCTCATTTTGTTGATTTAGTTGCTTTAATGGGGCGATCAGATTTTGATTCATCATTATTAATATATTTAAATCAATGGATTCAATCTAAATACTTTTCAATACTTCGAGTGAAAGATAAAACTCCTGCTTTATTACTGTGCGGTACACAAGATGATAGTTATGCTATTCCATGGAATTGTGGGCAATCTTATGTAAAACGTTATCATCATTATGATAATTTATATCAAGAGTTATTTAATAAAGATATGCAACAACATCAAATAGCTACGGGTTGTGTATGTGCAGATGATATTATTTTTGAGCCTTATCGTAATGAAATTTATGAAAAAAATGGTTTAATTCAACGTTTATGCGGTCTATGTCGTGATGAGCACAATCACCCTATCTTATTTAATTTATATCGTCATAAAGATCAAGGTTTTTATGCTAAGCATGAAATTGAAAGCTTTGAAAAAATGATTCCTGCATTAGCTAAAATGATACAAGGTCACCTAGCACTTAAGGAGAAATTCCAGCAAAAAGATTTTAGGCATCAGCTGTTGTTACAACAGTCAGATTTGACTCATCAGGAATTAGAAGTGTGTATTCGTATTTTGAAAGGCATGAGTTATATTGGAATTGCTCAAGATCTAGTCTTAAAAGAAACGACGGTTAAAACCTATCGTAATCGAGCATTTGATAAATTAGGAATTAATTTAAAAAGTCAGTTATTTTCTATGTTTATCCATTCTTAATAAAGAGATACTTGTCCTCTTTTTGGAGGACATCATTTTTGTTGAGAGCTTCTATACTACATATATTCATATGGAATATATGAGTTGGAGTGATCAGCTATGGAAAGTACACAATTAGATTTAGTTATTACTGATTTTAAATCAGAAGCAAAAGATACTGTTGTTTTAGAGTTACAACACCCTCATAAATTTGATTTACCGGCATTTAGTGCAGGCTCTCATTTAGAAGTTTATTTAGCTAATGGTTTAATTCGTCACTATTCATTATTAAATTCGTCTGCTGAAAAACATCGTTATGTCATTGCTGTTGGTTTATCCGCTGAGACTAAAGGTGGATCACAATATATTCATCAACATCTTCGAGTTGGAGATCAAGTTAAAGTTAGTCATCCACGGAATAATTTTGTACTGGGTGATACTGAGGAATATTGTTTTATTGCAGGTGGTATCGGAATTACACCTATTTTATCAATGGTTCATTGGTGCATTCAACATCATAAAAAATGGCGATTAATTTATGCTTTAAGACATAAGCAGCGAGCAAGTTTTTATGAATATTTAATGCAACTTTCACCTGATAATATTCAATTTTATTTTAATGATGAAAATAATGATCAACATTTAAATGCACACGAAATTGTTAATGGCTTATCAGAGAAAGAGCACATTTATTGTTGTGGTCCTAATGCAATGATGCAGTCTGTAAAAGATGCCACACAAGCGCTTAGTACAGAGCGTGTACATTTTGAATGGTTTAGCGCGCCAGCTATAGCAATTTCAGAGGTTCAGAGTTCAGGTTCATTTCAATTGAAATTAAAAAAATCTGGGAAAAAAATACAAGTTAAGGCAGACCAATCAATTTTAGATGCTTTAGAAGAAGACGGATTTGAACTTCCATTTTCTTGTCGCGCTGGAATTTGTAGAACATGTGAAACCACGATATGCAGTGGTA
The DNA here is from genome assembly GCF_002135415.1 of Acinetobacter sp. ANC 3832. Classification (GTDB taxonomy): domain Bacteria; phylum Pseudomonadota; class Gammaproteobacteria; order Pseudomonadales; family Moraxellaceae; genus Acinetobacter. Next base: position 7,987 of record NZ_NEGJ01000006.1, on the reverse strand, counting down.
TAGCAGACCATCAGGACATGATTTTGTCAAATGAAGAACGCGATGCAAATAGAACGATGTTGATTTGTGTTTCAAGAGCTAAAAGTCAAATACTTGAGTTAGATTTATAAAATATTAAGGATGATTTAATGACAATTCCAACTGTAAATATTATTGAAGCATGCCGTAAAGCAACAGATAAAATGGCCGATAAAGATACACCACTTATTTATAATGAATGGTATGTCGCTGGTTTTAAGGAAGAAATAGGACGTAATTTATTAGCTAGAACATTTTTGAATAAACGCGTTGTAATGTATCGTACTTTAGAAGGTCAGCCAGTGGCTTTGGAAGACCGTTGTGCACATCGTTCATTTCCATTGTCCAAAAGCCATTTGGAAGGAAATGAGATTATTTGTGGCTATCATGGCTTTAAATATAACAATGTTGGTAACTTGGTTGATATTCCATCCCAAAAAAAATGCCCACATGGGATAGGTATTCAAACCTACAAATTAGTAGAGAAAGGACCATTAGTTTGGATTTGGTTGGGGAATCAAATTTTAGCTGATGAGGAAAAAATTCCAGACTTATATTGGATGGATAGTGATGATTGGGCGGCAACAACCGGATATTTTTTTCATCCAGGAAATTATGTCAGTATGCATGAAAATTTGATGGATTTAACTCATTTAACATTTTTGCATGCAGATACGATTGGTACGCCAGATTATGCAAGCGCACCCTATAAAATGGATTTAAAAGAAGGACATTATAAATTAATTCGTGAAGTAGTACCCACTACACTGTCTCCAGTCTGGGGAGAAACTACGGGCTTAGCTGGAAAAAATACTGCAGCGCGCATAGCGACATCTGAATTTTTATCACCAGGTTTACATCAGGTAAGTGTGAGCTTTTATGATTCAGCTGTAGATGAAAGTATTCGTCAAACTTTTAAAATACATACAGCACATATTTTAACACCTGAAACAAATAATACGATGCACTATTTTATTGTTCATGGTCGTGATTTTGCTTTAGATGATCAAGAAATAGAAGAATATATGCATGAACAACTTTTCGCTGCTTTTCAAGAAGATGTGGTGGGGCTAGGTGCATTGGAGCAGGTCCTAGATGATAAAGATATGCATCATTTTGAGATTTCAGTAGCAAGTGATGCTCCAGCAGTGGCGACTCGAATTTATTTAAAAAAGCGGGCTGATCAAGAGTCAGTAATGTCTTAGTTTATTTTTATAATGAATATATTAATAAAGTGTTGTTTTGAATATTGTTAATATATTAATTATATGTTTATATGTGCATCAGGTGATTGGAAGTCATCTTTATAATCTTATCATCTTTGGATGATAAGGAAAAAAGAATTGAAAAGGATGTATCATGGAAATGTTAAAAATGTCTAAAAGAAATATCTTGTCAATTGTCGTTCAATTTACTTTAATAGGTTTAGCTTGTAACCAAAGTGCTTTTGCAGAAGATAATTGGAAGCTTTTTTTAAAGAATGCTTATATTGATCGTGATTTCGATAATGAAACAGTAAAAGATACTGGAAGTTGGTCCCAAGGTATTTCATTATTTTATAATTCAGATTATCAAAAAACCCCAATCAAAGATATTGAAATTGGCTTAGATGGCTCTGTTCAATATGCAGTACGTTTAAGTAATGATAAACATGTAGCTGATACAGTTTTGCCATTTGATTCTCAAACCCAAAGTCAAGCAGATGATTTCTTAAAGTATGGAGGGACATTAAAACTAAAATATAATGAAAATGTTCTTAAAGTGGGTGAACTTTGGTTAGATTTGCCAGTTACTTCTGTTGATGCAAGCCGTCAGTTATTAGCCTCTTATTTAGGAGCTAACTTTAACAGTAAGATCAATGATAATTTGAGTTTAGAGTTAGGGCGCGTAACGAAAGTTTCGCCACGAAATGCAGAAGGGTTTCAGAAATTTGCTTATACTTCTAAAGGTGTAAAACATCAGTCCGATGGTTTGAATTATGTTGATTTACGTTATAAAGTGAATGAAAACCTTAAAGCCGAATATTATTTCGGTAATTTAGAGGATTTATATAATAAATATTATTTAGGCTTAGATCATGATTTAAAACTTACTGATAAACTAATTTTAAGTTCAAAATTTAAATATTTTAATGCCCAAGATGCTGGCAGTGGCTTAGATATTGATAGTCAAAATATTGGTTTATTGGAAACTGTTAAGTACCAAAACCATAGTTTTGGCATGGGTTACCAGAAAATAGTTGGTGATGCTTATCCTATTCCAGATGGCTTCTTACCTGAACTTTACTTTATTAACTGGAATGTAACAGGTTTCTTTAAAGAAAAAGAACAGTCATATCATTTTATTTATGGCTATAACTTTAAAGATTATGTACCTGGGTTAAATTCATTGGTTAAATATTCATATGGTGATCATATTAAAATGGCAGATGGTTCTGAAAATAGTGAATCAGAACTTAATGTTATAGCGAGTTATAACCTACAACAACCTATGCTTAAAGGTGTGGGATTACAGTATTTATTTGCGAAATATGATGTGAAAAAGGGAAATGATTTTAATGAAAATCGTATCTTTTTGACTTATACCAAGAAATTTTGATACATAGGACTTTAATTCTGCTTATAAATTTTTTATGATTTTTAAATTAATTTAGAGTAGATGTCTTACATAATTTTTAATAAGCTCTCTATTTTTCCATGAGGGAAAATAGAGAGCTTTATGCAAAGAAGTCTAAAGAATATATAATTTAAAAGCTAATTAAAATTTGAATATTAAAAATGTGTATAGATGTTTTATTTCTTTAAAATAAGTTAACATATTTATAATTTGAAATTATAGGTTTATTAATGAAAACAATCCGCCCATCTTTAACTTTAGCTTTATTGCAAGCACGTGAAGCAACAATGACACATTTTAGACCTGCTTTAAATGAAGCGGGATTGACTGAGCAACAATGGCGTATTGTTCGTATTCTTTATCAACATGAAGAATTAGAAAGTAATCAATTGGCTGATTTGGCATGTATTTTAAAGCCAAGTCTAACAGGTATTTTAAATCGTATGATTGATCAAGGTTTGATTCAAAAAAGAAAAGATAACAATGATCAACGGATTAATTTAATTACATTAACTGAACAGGGCAAGCAGTGTTTTGAAATACAGGCTGTAAAAATGGAAGCATCTTATAAAAAAATTCAAGAGCAGTTTGGTCTTGAAAAAACACGGCAACTCATGGAGTTATTGAAAGACTTATCTAAAGTAAAATTAAGTTAAGTATTTTTATGGTCTGTCCTCATTTGGTTTTGCACCAAATAAATGAGCAAGCCAAAAATAACATTGATTTGTAATTGCGAGCTAACTTATCAAAACGAGTGGCAATACCTCGGAAATGTTTTAAGCGAGCAAACGCATTTTCAACGAGATGCCTTAATCCATAAAGGTAATGATCAAACTCAATGTTTAATTTTTTACTGTTAGACTTTCTTGGAATGATCGGAATCATATGATGATTTTGAGCAACTTCACGAATATCCTCTGCATCATAGCCTTTGTCTGCAATCAAATACTCTGCTTCACCGACCAATCCAATTAATTGGCTTGTAACTTGACTGTCGTGGACTTCACCGCCAGTCATTTCAAAATCAATCGGGTATCTACTCGCATCGACGGCAAGGTGAATTTTTGTAGTTGCTCCAGCTCTTGATTTTCCAATTGCTCTATCTTCACCATGCTTAGCTCCACTTACATGCTGATGCGCGCGGATATAGCTTCTATCAATTGAATAGCCACCGATTTTGTAGATACTCTTTACTTAGATAAAATGGCTAATTAACGTGGTATTTATGAGTAGTAGCAAGCGATATCCTAAAGAATTAAAAATTGAAGCAGTAAGGCAAGTGACTGAAAAAGGTCATAGCGTGGTTGAAGTTGCCACATGTTTAGGTACAAGCAATCTAAATTATTGATAGTGTTAAATCTGCAAATGCAATAAAACTGGAATAAACCCTTAAGGAACTTTACTTTATGGTTTTTATGTAATCTTTTATAAGGGTTATTTACCTCATTTATGAGAGGTTTCATCATAATGATTTAAAAGTTAGCAGGTAGCGATATAAATAGCTTTATAAAATGAATTGTGCGATTGAAGCTTAAAATTATCGAAAGTAAACTTTGTAATGGCGTAAGGCATTTTATTAGAATCTTGTTTTTCTTTGAGATTGGCATAGATTTCATTTACGTTCAGTTTTGAAATAGCAATTTGCCCTAATACTTCACGTTCATGGTTTTAGTGGTGAGATGGTGATCTACAAAGCTAGATAGTTGTTCAATAGAATCACTTTCTAATTCAAAAGCAAAAGTTGCACTTGAATAAATTAAAAAGCTCAATGCTGAGATAAAAACAAGGGGATTAAGTTTTTTCATATGGTTTCCTTTTATAATTTTAATAAGTTGTTTATAGAGGCTCTGAATTTTCAGCGCTATAGCATTTTTATGCTTTTTAACCAATCTAGTAATAAAGTTGGCCACTCAGTTGTTGGTGTATTTTGTTTACCTAAGCCCCAGCCATGACCGCCTGTTTTAAAAATCTTAAGTTTATTCTTTACATCATTTTGTTCTAAAGCATGTTGCATTTTTATACTATTTTCAACTGAAGAAATTGGATCATCTAAAGCATGGGCTAAAAATGTCGCTGGTGTATTCGAAGTCACTTGTAGATCTACAGAAAAAAAAGCCTGTTCAGCTGAATTGGCATTTTTCCCCAAAAGTGTTTTATAGGCATGAGTTGTATTTAATGGCGGTTGCATATTAATAATAGGGTAAAGTAAAACTGCAAAATCGGGTCTTGCTGAAATTTTATCTAAATCATCTTGTGGATTGTAGAATTTAAAAGTCGACTGTGTTGCTAGAATTCCAGCCAAGTGTCCACCTGCGGAAAATCCCAATACACCAATTTTATCAGCATCATAATTTAAAGTATTGGCTTGAGATCGAATAATGCGAAGTGCTCTTTGTTCATCTGCAAAGGGTGCAAAGTGATTATGACCGTCTTGGTTAGGAAGACGATAAATCAGTTCAAAAACAGTAAATCCTTGTTTTTGAAAATACTGTGAAGTTGGTGTGGCTTCTTTGGCTAATTCCTCTCGAACATAACCGCCACCACTGATAATCAGTAAAGCTACATGATTGGAATGTTCAGGTGTGTAAACAATCATTCGAGGATTTATAATTTGACTAATCGCACCAGATTGACTGATTTTTTCATGATTAATATTGAGGGTCGTATTTGATAAAGCACTATTGATTAATGCTCTATTTGCTAAAGATGTATCCCATAGAAAAATAGTCTGTGTAGATGCCGAAGCTTGTTCAATTGAAAATAAAACAAGGGCAAAACTTAGAAAGTAACGGAGGAGTAGCTTCATGCAAAATCTACAATGATTTTTATTTATCATTACAAATAATAGCTGAGGTTTTGTTCATATTTTGTATGAAAAAAAGTATGGGAAATTTAGAAAATTTCAGTATTTAATAAAAAACCATTCCAAATTTAATCATTTGAAATGGTTTCGATTTAAAACATCGCTTTTAAAAGAAGATTAACTTTTCTTTAGATTTTCATTGATTAAGAATTCAACCAATGCTTTTTGAGCGTGTAAGCGATTTTCAGCTTCATCCCAAACCACGGCATTTTTATGGTCAAGCATATTGACTGAAATTTCTTCACCACGATGCGCGGGTAAGCAATGCATAAATAAACAATCAGGATGTGCTAAATCCATGAGTTTTTCATTCACTTGAAAGTCAGCAAACGCTTTTTCACGAATTTTTTGTTCTTCTTCTTGCCCCATGCTTGCCCAAACATCAGTCACAATTAAGTCAGCATTCACAGCAGCATCTTCAGCAGAATTAAAAATTTCTACACAATGTGCAAATTCTGATAAAAATTCAGGTTTTGGTTCATAGCCTTTTGGCGAAGCAATTTTTAATTTAAAGCCCCACATATGTGCAGCTTCAATATATGAATTACACATATTATTACCATCACCAATCCAAGCAACGGTTTTACCTAAAATTGGACCACGATGTTCAACAAAAGTCTGTACATCTGCAAGAAGTTGGCAAGGGTGGTGGTCATCAGTGAGTGCATTAATTACAGGAACGCTAGAATACTCAGCAAAGCGAGTAACAATATCATGTCCAAATGTACGAATCATCACAATATCAAGCATGCTTGAAATCACACGAGCAGCATCTTCAATCGGTTCACCACGACCCAGTTGGGTGTCACGTGATGATAGGAATATAGCACTTCCGCCAAATTGGCTCATACCGGCTTCAAATGAAACACGAGTACGCGTACTCGACTTTTCAAAGATCATTCCCATGACTTTCCCAACAAAGGGTTGAAATACCTCATTATTGTGCTGCATGCGTTTGAGTTCTAAGGCGCGATCAATAATGCGGTTGAGTTCTGCTGTAGATAAGTCACGTAAAGTAAGAAAATGTCGTAGAGCCATGGTTACTCCACAATAATCGCTGAGTCAATCACAATAAGAAACTGACCAACAATTCATTGTTGGTTGATGGAAAATAGAATGGAGAATCATCTAATATACTATAAGAGCACTGAATTGCAAAAAAACTAGACCTTTTGATGACCGTCTAAGAAGCGATCAAGGCAATATTGAATGTGTTTGGTTACTTCTTGTTCGGATGAGCTAATATCTAAGCCCATAATAATGCGCCACTCATAATTTCTAAGAATGCCAAAATACATCATGGCTGAACTAATTGGGTCCGTGCAGTTGATTTTCCCTTGCTCATGTGCTTTGGCAAGTTCATTCGCAACAGTGAGCTGAATCAGTTTTGCACCTTTTTCATGCAGATAAAGGGCTAGTTCTGGATTGTTTTGAGTTTGCTCAATGACCAATCGCATAAATGCAATATTGCACGGTTGCATGATGTGATGATAAAAGTTGATGAGTGTTTGAAATAGATAAGAACGTAAATCACCAATCTTATTTTCGAGTGAATAACAGATATCTTTGAAAAATATTTCCCGACGATAATCACAAATCGCAGTGAATAAGCCTTCTTTATTACCAAAATACTTGTAGATGGATGCTTTTGATCCGCCTGCATGATTCACAATGTCATCAAGTGAAACAGCATCAAATCCACGTTCTAAAAATAGATCATTCGCAATGAGTAGAAATGCAAGGCGACGTTCATGACCACGACGTGTTTGAGGGCTGTCGCAACAAGAGATTTCCATTTGTGCTAAATGTTCATGCATATAATATAAAAGTAAATTTGGACTGTGCTGATTATATCAAAAGTGTCAAGATTTTTCTGTTTTGATGTGATTTTATATTGAATTCACCATTTCAAAATTTTATAGTGGTAATTAATGAATTTATATTCATTTTTTCTATGACTAAAGTGTTAGAGCATTTGACCTAAAAAGTCATAGATGTTGAATCTTTTGAAGATATACTCAAACCTCGATAAATAAAGTGATAACTGTGGAAGGGAATATGACAGAACAAACGTCTGCAGGTTTAAGATTTAGACAAGCGCTAGAAGTGGAAAAACCATTACAGATCATAGGTACAGTCAATGCTTATGCAGCAATGATGGCGAAACAAGTCGGCTACAAGGCGATTTACGTTTCGGGTGCAGGGGTTGCGAACTATTCTTATGGCTTACCTGATTTAGGGATGACCAGTCTTGATAACGTATTAGAAGACGTCCGTCGTATTACCGAACGAGTCGATACTCCATTACTTGTTGATATCGATACAGGATGGGGCGGTGCATTCAACATTGGACGCACAGTCAAACAAATGATTGCGGCAGGCGCAGCGGCTGTTCACATTGAAGACCAAGTGGCACAAAAACGTTGTGGACATCGTCCAAACAAAGAAATCGTCACTCAACAAGAAATGGTCGATCGCATCAAAGCAGCG
>NZ_NEGJ01000005.1 GCF_002135415.1 Acinetobacter sp. ANC 3832 | reverse complement strand
CCTGTGACTCCTGTGACTCCTGTGACTCCTGTGACTCCTGTGACTCCTGTGACTCCTGTGACTCCTGTGACTCCTGTGACTCCTGTGACTCCTGTGACTCCTGCTGGCTCAGTCACGACTCAGATTAAAACTGTTGTTTTAGATCCGAATCATGTAGAAAAAATTGCAATTAAAAATGTAGATAGCCCAATTAATTCAAAAATTAATGATATTTTAGAACAAGATAAAAATAATATTGTTTTGGAAGAAAACTCCTTGGTTTATAAAGATGAATTATCTCCACAAGTAGTTGAACAAGGTACTCATCTTGATCCATCTAAAATAGAAAAATCTGTTGTAGCACAACCACAAAGTGAAAAAGAGAATGTTAATACAGTTTCAACAAATGCGACCAGTACTGTCATTCAAGCAACACCCATTCAACGTTCCGTTGCACCCGTGATTCAAGCTCAGCCAATTAAATAGATCTTGTACTTAGAACTGAAGCTAAACAAAGGGCTCACTCAGAGCCTTTTGTTTTATCAAATGTTTATATTCAGGATATCTAAGATTTTCCAATATATGAAACCATTAAGCAAAAGTATTGGTTTTCCAATAGGCATTACAGTCTGTTGATGAATCATGATTTTATGAATCAAGTAGAAATCTCCATGATTTCTTCACAATTGGGTAAAAGATTCTTATTTCTGTTATTTTTCTTGTATTTTAAATAGAAGTCACAGAAGATCAATCATGCTCGAATACAAACAATGATGCACCGTTTTTCTCTCCTTACTCTAAAATAGAATTCATTTGATGCTTTCAAAATTCTTTATTCAACGACCTATTTTTGCTGGTGTATTGGCGATTATCATCATGGCAGTGGGGATATTTGCTGTTCTCAACCTTCCTGTAGAACGCTATCCAGATATTGCACCCCCTAAAATTACAGTCTCAGCAACATACACAGGTGCAGATGCTGAAACCGTTGAAGAAAGTGTCACACAAGTTTTAGAACAGCAAATTAAAGGCATTGATCATTTACTGTATTTTAGTTCGAGTAGTGATTCATCTGGACGCACTCGAATTAGTATTAGTTTTGAAAATGGTACTGATCCTGATACTGCGCAAGTTCAGGTACAAAATAGTATCAATGGAGTGATTAATCGATTACCCGAAGATGTGCAACGCCAAGGCGTGAGTGTCTATAAGTCACTCGGTGATACCTTTATGGTGGTCGGCTTATATGACAGTACGGGTAAAAGTAACAATATTGAATTGGGTGATTATCTTTCAGATCATATTGAACAAGAGCTTTCGCGTATAGAAGGCGTGGGGGAGGTCGATGTCTTTGGCTCACAATATGCAATGCGTATTTGGCTGAACCCAAATAAACTTACCCAATATCAACTCATGCCGAGCGATATTCGTGCTGCAATTGAAGCACAAAATACACAAGTTGCCGCAGGTGGGATTGGCGATTTACCTGTAGTTCAAGACCAATATCTGAATGCAAAAGTGACAGCAGGTTCTAGGTTAAGAACAGTTGAAGAGTTTAATAACATCATCGTTAAATCTACAGCGAATGGTAGTTTTGTATATTTGAAAGATGTTGCCCGAATTGAATTGGGGGCAGAAAATTATCAGTCTTTTAATACCATTAATGGTTATCCATCATCAGGAATGGGAATTTCATTGTCATCAGGTGCCAATGCACTGGCAACATCGGCATTGATAAAAGCAGAACTCAATAAAATTGCTGAGAAGCTACCTCAAGGTTATAAAATTGTTTATCCACGAGATAACACGCCTTTTGTTCAAGAATCGATTAAGGAAGTCATTAAAACCTTATTTGAAGCAATCATTCTAGTCATCATTGTGATGTTTGTATTTTTACAAAGTTGGCGTGCAACCCTGATTCCTACGATTACTGTACCGATTGTCATTCTGGGGACATTTGCCATCCTTTTTGCATTGGGTATGAGTATCAATACTTTGACTTTATTTGCTTTAGTTTTAGCAATTGGTCTCTTGGTGGATGATGCAATTGTGGTTGTAGAAAATGTTGAACGATTGATGCATGAGAAAAATCTCACACCGAAACAAGCATCAATAGAGTCGATGCAGGAAATGACAGGTGCTTTGGTCGGTATTACAGTGGTATTAACGGCTGTATTTATTCCAATGGCATTTTTCTCAGGCTCTACAGGGGTGATTTATCGTCAATTTTCGATCACATTGGTCGCTGCAATGGGCTTGTCGTTGCTGGTCGCTTTAATTTTAACGCCTGCATTGTGTGCTATTATTTTAAAACCAAATGTTCAATCTGCCAAATGGGCAATTTGGTTTAATCAAAAAATGGATGGCTTAAAGCATAATTATTTAAAGTTAGTGAAACAAACGATTGATTTTAAATGGGTGGTTTTGGTCGTTTTTGTTGGTTTGATTGGTGCATTTGCACTTCTATATCGTTCCCTACCGACGAGCTTTATACCAAGTGAAGATCAAGGTATTTTAAGTGTACAGTTCCGTTTGGCGGATGGTGCACCAATGTCGAGTAGTCATGTGGTTGGAGAAGAAATCCGTCGATATTTTCTTGAAAAAGAAAAACAAAATGTCGATATCGTGCTGATTCGTTATGGTCGGAATTTCTCGGGTACAGGGCAGAACTTGGGTGCAGGCTTTATTGCATTGAAGCATTGGGATGATCGTGCAGGGGACAAGAATTCTGCACAAGCGATTCGTGCGCGTGCCATGCAATATTTTAATAATAATAAAAATGCAAAAATTTCAGTATTAATGCCTGCCTCTGTGAATGGCTTGGGGGATAGTGACAGTTTAGAATTTTGGATTCAGGATATTAATGGGCAAGGTCGTCAGTATTTAGATCAGCAATTTAAGTTATTGCAAAAAGATGCAGAGCAATTTAGCAGTTTTGAAAATATCGATAAAAAATCAAATCCAGATAAAGCAAAGTTGCAAGTGAATATTGACCAGAAACTGGCAATGGTCAATGGACTTTCACAAACGGCAATTAACAGTACGCTCTCCGCAGCTTGGGGTGGTTCGTATGTGAATGATTTTATTGATCGAGGACGTATTAAACGAGTAATGATGCAAGGTGATGCAGAATTCCGCTCCAAACCTGAGGATTTAAATGATTGGTCAGTTAGAAATAGTCAAAATCAAATGGTTCCGTTTAGTAACTTTTCCACAGTAACGTGGGGTGGTGGGCCAGATGTAGTCAACCGTTTCCAAGGTTATACGGCTTTGCAAATGGAGGCCAATTCAGCCAAAAATGTCAGCTCTGGTCAAGCCATGCGTGATATTGGAAAAATGGTTAATCAACATAACGGGATTGACGTGGCTTGGAGTGGTTTATCTTTCCAAGAACAAAAATCGAGTAGCCAAGCGATTTGGTTGTACTTAATTTCAATTGGATTTATTTTCCTTTGCTTGGCGGCGCTTTATGAAAGTTGGTCAATTCCAACCGCCGTGATTGCGGCTATTCCACTGGGTATTGGTGGCAATATTGTATTTAGTTGGTTTACAGGTTTCCCGAATGATATTTATTTCCAAATTGCGTTACTCACAACCATTGGCTTGTCGTGTAAAAATGCCATTTTGATTGTTGAATTTGCTGCTTTAGCACAAGAAAAAGGACAAAGTGCCATTGCTGCTGCTATGCAAGGTGCAGGATTACGTTTACGTCCAATTTTAATGACTTCTTTGGCTTTTGGTGCTGGAGTTATTCCATTGGTGGTTGCATTTGGTGCAGGTGCTGCCAGTCGTCAAGAAATTGGTGTGAGTGTTTTAGGTGGTGTTATTTTTGGCACAGTTTTAGTCTTGATTTTTATCCCATTTATGTATGTACTCGTGCGTTCAGTATTTAAGGGAAAACAAGCTGTAGAGTAAGTATTGAAATGGTCTGTATAAATCATTCAGATCTGTATTAGCTATCTTGTTTGATTGTTCGTATCAGTATTGTAGGAAACTTAGCTTTTTACCAGTAAGGTTCATACTCTGATTGAGCTATAATGCGTGGTTAATATTTGAATCTATTGATCTTATTAAAATGATACACAAACTGATATATTTCCACGTTATGATGCATTTGAGCGTATGAAAATGAGTGTAGGTTAGCAATTAAGCGTATGAATAATGAAAAAAAATTAACAACGCAAGAAGTGATTAAGCTTGAACGTGATTTGGCTAAATTCGCCAATATGATGGATTCTGTGGTGAGAATTCCTTTTACCAAACAAGGTTTAGGTGCGGATGCAGCTTTAAGTACCATTCCAATTGCAGGTGATGTCGCAGGTTTTGTTTTAACATGCTATGCCGTGTATAAAGCCAAACAGATTGGTGTGCCACAAGCAAAACTGAATGGTGTACTGAAACTTGCAGTCATGGATGGGATTGTAGGTTGTATTCCTATTGCAGGGACATTGTTTGATATTTTTATTCGCCCGAGTCGTAAAGCATTAGAAGTGGTGCATGAGCATATTCAAAATGAATATCACATTCAATCTGATGATCATGTGATGCATCCTTTTTTACATGAAAAATTAGAACAAAAGCAGCAACAATCCGCTTTTTGGCGCAATCCGATTGTGGCTTGGATTTGGCTGCATATTCCAGATATTTTAGGAATTTTTGTTCTGGTACTTATTGGTATCGCTTTGTGGTTTGGTTTTAGCAGTCTTTGGCATTGGTATCAAACCTTACAACATTAGATTTTTTGCATGATCGATATAGAAAATGATTCAATGAAGGGGATGAAATGACACAATCACTTGATTATATTTCAGCAAATTTACCTGCTATTAATTTAGATCAGACGCGAACGTTTTATGAATTATTAGGGTTCAAATGCAATTATCAATCTGAAAGTTGGATGATCATGCAACGAGGAAGTTTACACTTAGAATTCTTTCTACATGCTCAGTTAGATCCAAAAACATCATGGCATAGTGCTTGTGTAAGAGTTCAAGCTTTAGAAAAATTGCATGAAACGTGGAAGGCGATGGATTGGTCACAGCATCCTCAAGCCAGTATGACTGAAATTGAATATGGTAGTGAAATCGACTTGTTTAATTTAATTGATGTGAATGGCAGTTTATTACGTTGTATTCGTTTAGACCCTCCTATTCATACCAAATAAATAAACTTGCACAAAAAAGCCTCCAATGTGGAGGCTTTTTTTATTCTTAAATTTGCATTTAAAAATTACTGAACATTAAGCTGTTGTAATGCAGCTACACGTTGTTCAATGCTTGGGTGGGTTTGGAATAACGCAGCCAAACTAAAACCTTGCTCTTTACCTTCTGCGATTGCAAAAGCTTTCATCTCTTTCGGCATTTGATCTGGAATTTCAGATTCCGCTTGTAAGCGAAGCAATGCAGAAATCATGGCATCTTTACCTGCGAGACGTGCGCCAACTTCATCTGCACGGTATTCACGTTGACGCGAGAACCACATCACGATGGCAGAAGCCAAAATACCAAAGACAATGTCTAATACAATGGTAATACCAAAATACGCTAAACCAGGTGCTTCACCTTCTTCACGACCAAAGACATTGCGATCAATAAAATCACCGACAACGCGTGCAAAGAACATCACGAAGGCATTGACGACCCCTTGAATCAGGGCAAGTGTCACCATGTCACCATTGGCAACGTGACCAATTTCATGTGCTAAAACGGCACGCAATTCATCTTTATTCATACGCTCTAATAAGCCTGTTGAAACTGCAACGAGCGCATCGTTTTTATTCCAACCTGTGGCAAAAGCGTTTGATTGATAAGATGGGAAAATACCCACTTCTGGCATTTGAATACCAGCGCGTTGAGAAAGTTGAGCCACTTCTTGCAATAACCAAACTTCAGCTTGATTACGCGGAGCATTTGGATCAATTAATTCAGTACCCGTTGTTTTTTTTGCCATCCATTTTGACATGAGTAGTGAGATGATTGATCCCACCATACCAAAGACAAAACAGAGCACCATTAGGTTGCCGAAGTTAAGACCGCCAGCGCTTCGATAACTACCAACACCTAATAATGATAGGATGATGCCAGCTACAACCAGTACCGCGAGGTTGGTAAGCAAAAACAAACCAATCCGCATCATTGAGAGTATCCTCTTATAAATAATTAATATGATGATTTATCTATCATAAATCACTTTATAAATATGAGGTGTGTCATCAAAAAATTCAAGATCAATCGTTAAAATCGATATTGAAATCGACGAATTAATTTGAAATGGTAATGTGTGCAGAAGCCGTTGCATGAGAGGTTGAATAAGAACCCGGTGGTGCATCGGTAAACGTACCATCTGAAGCAACAATAATTTGTCTTTGGATATTTTTTTCTATTTTTTGTTCAGGGACAAAGTTGTTTGAAGTTGCTACAGGTGTTGGTGCAGTATAATTATTCGATTGAGCAATAATTTGACCTTGAGAAGTATTGCTACTATTCGCAGAACCAATGCCGTTAGAATAAAGATTATTGAGACGACTACTGACACGTTTTACATAGTCTTGAGTTTCACGGAAGGGTGGAATACCTCCATATTTATCAACATTACCTTCACCTGCATTATATGCTGCTAAAGCCAGTTGAGTACTTCCATTAAAACGTTTCATGAGCCAACTTAAATATTTTGCACCGCCCAATATATTTTGTAATGGATCATAGACATTGGCAACATTAAAACGTCGTGCAGTCGCAGGCATGAGTTGCATTAACCCTTGTGCACCGACAGGCGAGCGAGCGTTCATATTAAAGCCTGATTCAGTATGCATCACTGCTTTAATTAAACCTTCAGATACGCCGTGTGTTTGCGCAGCCTGACGAATTAGATGGTCATAGGCATTTTTATTCTTACTGTAACTAGGTAAGACAGAAGCTTCTGAAGTTCCCCAATTCCGATAGCTATGAATATTACTGTCTGGGTAGTAAGTGACTTTGACTTTTTGTAGTGATTGATCTGAGCTTTTACGGTTTGTTAATAAGGTGCTGCCATTTTTATCTTTATAGACGTAAATTTGACCTGCAAAAGAAGACGATGTCATTGCAGCAATGCTGAAACACCCCAAAACACAAAATAATGAACCATTCAAAAGTTTTTTCATTTGTTGTAATTTAATTGATTGCTTTGACTCGAAGCTAGAGTTTAGCAAAGTTATGAATGAAGAAAAACCATGATTTGTTTGTATCAATTCATTTGCAAAAAATCAAGCCTCAATTGTTGCTGAAATAATCAAAAAATTTTTTAATTTATATTTTTTGAAGGATGCTTGACAAGGATAATACATTGAAAATAAACAAGAAATATAAGTGGTTAAAAAATGATCAATCTAAAGGGAAAGCCCACTACCGTGGCGAAAATAGCTGTCAAGCCCCAAAGCATCCACACTTTTATCCACAGCTTTTGTGGAAAACTGTGGAAAAGTCCAAAAGATAAGCGATTGGTATAAAAAATGAACGCAACTGTACATTTTAAACATGTGAATAAGACATCAAAATGACAAATCGGATGAAAATGCAAAAATAAAAATCTTTAGGTGCGTGGAGAAGATGAATCAGCTAAAATTACGCAGTATTTTTTTTATGGTTAATTTCGTCTATGTACTCGCCAGTTGAGTCTGAACAAGGATTTAATTTCAAACCGGAACTGCCAACTAGTTCGGCTTATCATCGCTTATTGAAAAAACTTCGTCGTCAAGTTGGTCATGCGATTCGTGACTTTAAAATGATTGAAGATGGCGATAAAGTCATGGTGTGTGTCTCTGGTGGTAAAGACAGTTACACCATGCTCGACATCTTGTTGCAGTTTAAACGTATCGCACCGATTAATTTTGATGTGGTAGCAGTGAATTTAGACCAAAAACAACCGGGCTTCCCAGAAGATGTGTTGCCACGTTATATGGAAGAAAACAACATTCCATATTACATTTTGGAAAAAGATACCTATACCATTACCAAACGCTTAACACCTGAAGGCAAAACCTTCTGTGCAGTATGTTCTCGTTTACGTCGTGGATCACTATATGGCTTCGCTCAAGAAATTGGTGCAACTAAAGTTGCATTAGGTCATCATCGTGATGACATCATGGCAACGTTCTTTTTGAACTTATTCCATGGCGGTAGCTTAAAAGCAATGCCACCGAAACTATTATCTTCAGACAAAAAGAATATCTTGATTCGTCCGCTGGCTTATGTGGAAGAAAAAGATATCATTAAGTATGCCGAAATTCGTAATTTTCCTATTATCCCATGTAACTTATGTGGTTCTCAGGAAAATTTACAACGTGCGATTATTAATGACATGTTGCGTGAATGGGACAAACAGCATCCAAAACGCTTACATAGCATTTTTGGTGCCTTACAGAACGTTTCTCCATCTCAACTGGCTGACCGTGACTTATTTGACTTTGAAGTCTTAGATGAGCAACGTGAGTTTGATATGAAGTGTGATACAGACGTTCTGAAGAATCGATTAGATGTTGTGAATTTAAGTTTCTCAGCAGATTGATCTTTTTTGTCATTCTATTGATGTAAAAAGGCACTCATATTGATAGGAGTGCCTGATTTTTAAAAATAAAACGATAAAACCAATCATTAATGAACAATGCGTACAAAAAACTTTAGCCATAATCGAAATTATCATGCTATAACAATGGCAAGCAAAAAAGCTTCACCATGATGTTGTTCGGATAGACAACACAATAAATGAATAATTAATTTGAGGAATGAACATGCCTGCATTTTTAACTGATGATTGGTTTGCAAATGTTGATAAATTAACTGCTGAAGCTGGTGATTTAAACTTACCACCATCATTGGCTGGTTTAGCAATTAATTTGGTTGTTACAGATGCTAATGGCAATACTGAATTGTCTTTAGATGGTGGCAAAATCCAAAAAGGTACTTCTGCAAATGCTAAAACAACTTTGAATATGGATGCTGAAACGCTTCGTAAAGTATTCCTAGAGTTTGATATGGCTGCTGCAATGCAAGCATTCATGACTGGTAAAATTAAAGTTCAAGGCGATATGTCTCAATTGATGGCTTTACAAACAGCTAAGCCAAGCCAAGAGCAAAAAGATTTATTTAAGAAAGTCCTTGAGCAAACTGCTTAATCACTGACTTAAATTAAAAAAGCTGAACTATTTATAGTTCAGCTTT
The DNA here is from genome assembly GCF_002135415.1 of Acinetobacter sp. ANC 3832. Classification (GTDB taxonomy): domain Bacteria; phylum Pseudomonadota; class Gammaproteobacteria; order Pseudomonadales; family Moraxellaceae; genus Acinetobacter. Next base: position 251,313 of record NZ_NEGJ01000005.1, on the reverse strand, counting down.
TTTTTTTGTCTAAATTTTAGAGCACTAAATTGGGAGAGAGGATCAACATTTTAAGCAGATCAAACCTTATATTATTTCCGAATCGGAAAAGTAAAAAAGTTTAAGCTAAAGACTGAACTCATTTTAGATTTCTAAAAGTTTAGGCGAGGTCTTAATATGTTCTAAATAAGAGCGAATACGGGTAACGTATTGCACAGCTTGTTTATAACGACCATTACGCGCTTTATTACGATCTAAATATTCATATAAGTTCATCCAATCATTCGGGTCTTTACCCTGTGATTTTAGACGCTTCTGAATACCATCTACCGCACCTGGTCCCATATTGTAGGCAACTAAAGCATACCAATTACGGTCTGGGTACGAGATGTGCGAATATTTAGTCAACATTTGATCGTAATATTTTGCACCACCTTGAATACTTTGTGATGGATCAGTTCTGTTACTGACACCCATAGCGCGCGCAGTATTTCCAGTGAGCATCATAATGCCACGCACACCAGTGGGTGATACTGAATCAGGCTTTAAATAAGATTCTTGATAACCAATTGCTGCAAGCAAGTGCCAATCTAGATCATATTGTTTTGCCGTTTTCTTAAAGCTCGCCTGATAAATAGGCATACGCTGACGTAAATCACGTTGGATGATCGACCAATCATCTTTTTTCACAACATTACGATTGTAGAAAGAAGCCAATTGTTGGATTGAACCATTTTGCTTACTTTGGCAGATAAAACCACTGGCAGTATCTGTTAAAGGATCTTCAGCACCTTTAAATACCCAGTTTAAATCAGCATTTAACCCATTTTTGGTTAAGCTGTTTAAATCGCCACATGTCGCAGAAAAACCCGTCAGATTTTTCTCTTCGATAGTTTTCATTGATGCCGTGGTCATGGCAAAGTTTGCTTTACCTTGAGCAACCATCTTTAAAGCAGTAGCATTATCAGGCACTGTTTTAAAATCTAACTTAACCTTCAAACTGTGTGCATAGTTATTAACAAGTTCATAACCGAAGCCATGTTTGAATTTTCCGTCCTTAAATACAGTAGTAGGATTGGATACTGTGACAACTGTCAATTTATTTGAATTAACAACTGAATGGTATTGATTGGTCTTTGTTGCATTAATACTGTGGAAGGGTACCAATACTGTTGCTAGAGCCAAAGCTTTAAAAGGGAGAGTGGAAAAAAATGAGTTTAGGCAAAGCCTCGACCCAGAAGGTGAACTACTGTGCATGTTGTCTCCGCTACAAGTAATTTATTGCCCTACAAAATTTGAAGCAAAATTTGCCTAAAACTTTTACAAGTTGGTAAATTCAATAAGGGTGGGCAGTCATGGACGTCATTCAAAATGACATATGGGAATAAAACAATTATGTAGAAAAACTACAAAGATTAAAAAACGTACAAGCTAAAACATGAGCGAATAATAAAGATGTAATTTAACATTGTCAAATTTTGTACGAAAAATATTATTGATATGTAACATAATGATCTGATTTAACTGGTGAAAAAGTTTTATAATATTTTAATATGTAAGAAATACATATTTTCTGCTTTTGTTTGTAATTTTATCTATTGTTTAATATGGTTCCAATCATGAAATCTAACTTAATTACACGTTCAGGGCATGATAAATTGGTTGCTGAATTACAACACTTATGGCGTGAAGAGCGTCCTGAAATTACCCGCAAAGTGAACTGGGCTGCGAGTCTTGGAGATCGTAGTGAAAATGCAGATTACCAATTATAACCCTTATTTTTATACTATTAGAAAAATAAATTATAAATAACATAATGTTAATTATAGTAATTATACTATATGGATATACTATATTTTTTAAAAAATTTGAAATGACAATTTGTAAATATTTTATAGTTGTTTGATTAACAATTGCATGACAATTAAATTTAATTTACTTAGAAACGATCAAAATGAAAGAGGAAAATTTCGAGATAATTGAAAACTTAGATTGTGAGGATTCTAATAGAAATCTGTTATATGACTATTGGGAATTCTCAGATATCACTAAACGTAAATTTACTCATACAGTTAAAGATCTTTTAATTAAACACAACTTCAGGACAACTGATAGGTTAGAAAAAATTCTTAAAAAAAGTGGCTATTTAACGTGTAGAAAAATACTGGATTGTGGAAAATGTAATAAAATTTTTAAAATACATTTAAGAAACAAAATTAATTTTGATAGATGGTTTCATACGGGAGGAAAGCTAAATTGTCAGGAATGCAAAAATGAGATAATAAAAACTGAAATTAGTGAGGTTCTTTTCAATTTTGAGAATATTTTGAGTACTTTTCAAGAAGCTAAAATTCAAGAACCAACTCAACCTTTAACATACTTAGAAAAAATATTTTTATATGTTTTACTGGTAAATGAGGGAAAATATTATTCTGGTGTAGTTGAGAATTCAACTTGGAACTCATTCAAAGACGTTGAAGCAAACGGAGTTGAATATATTCTAAAAAAAATCATAGACAAGGGATATATCTACCAAATACAAGAATGTATTGAAGGAGTTAATGCTCAGAATAAACTAAGAACTTTTAATTGGTTTCATAGTGAATTGATAGATATTGCATCTAAAGATGTAGTTCAAACCTATCTAAAAATTGACTTTCATAGAAAATTTAAAGTTTCGATACCTCAAATATATAAAACTGTAGAAGAGTGGATAGAAAAATTATTCTTAGAAATAAAAAATTCTTGCGTAAATATATCTGATTTAAAAGAAATTGAGAAATTTGTTTTGGACAATAGGTTAAAAGAAGTATATGCTTTAATTGAACTTATTTGTGAAAAACGTAATATTCCTATTAAAAAGAATAATGCATTTGAACACAATTTAGTCAGAATGATCAAAAAATATGATTTACAACATATCTATAGCTTACTTTTATACCAAGCAAATATGACTGCATCAAAATTATATGATTTAAGTAATTCCTCAGTAAGTAATGCTAATTTCATAAAAGAAAATATTTATGCTAATAAAATAGCAAGTTATCTAGATAAATTAGAGAAAAACAATGAAAAACCTAAATACGCTCGTCTTCTTCCAGAAAATTGGACTTATTCAGAAGTAGAATTATTTATTAGTGCACATATTATTGGAAATTATGAAAAGTGGGAAAAATATACAAGTAATGAGATATTGGCATTATGGAGTGATTCAATTGAAATTGATATGAATAATTATGAGCAAAAAGCAAGCCATAACTAATTTTCTTTCGCTTACTGTTATTTGATAAAATACAGCCAATTTTTATCTTACATTCAGTATTGTTATGCCACTATTAGATTGAGTGAACCGAAACCAAGCTGAAGAAACAGCGACTCAATTATGGACAATTAGGTAGTCAGCAAATCCAATTTTCTGACATGCCAACACTCATCACTGAAAATGATTTAATAAATTGGCTTGATCGTAAAGTAAGACGTCAAGGTTTAACACAAATCCAATTATGGGCTTACCTAAGAAAGCTAATCAGTTATTTGCTGAATGTACGAAATTTTACTCTAACTCAGTTGCATCGAGCTCAGTTCTAATTATCACTTGCTGTCTCAAATGAATTGGATCGTTTATTCGAGCTTGCTCGTAAAAAAGCATTTTAGGGTGATTTATTTAACCAGTTACAAGTAGCAATTGAACAAAAACTTGAGAATAGTTTTGAATTTACGCGTGGTATGTACCCTGTTAAAAAACCTTATCGTGGAAGCTTTAACTTTAAGAAGCATTTTTATGCTCAAATTGACGACTTAAGAGAAAAAACTGATAGTGATAAAATTTCTGAAGAGTTCCAATGTGCTCAGTTATTAGACTTACACCCTAAAGTAAAATATTGGGTTCGTAATATTCCTAAGCAACAACAATATTCTTTTTGGTTGCCAACGGAAAAAGACTATTTTTATCCTGACTTTATAGCTGAATTAATTGATGGTACTATTTTTGTTTTGGAGTACAAAGGTGGGTATTTAGGTATTGCGGATGATGCTCGTGTGAAGAATGTTATCGGTAAGCAATGGGCTAAGGACAGTCAAGGTAAACGTCAGTTTTTGATGGCTAAAAAGCAAGATGATTTTGGACGTAGTTTGGAACAGCAGATTAATCAGATTTTATTAACAAATTAAAATTGTTAAATAAGAAAACACTATTAAGTGTTGTCTTATTTAATTCAAAATACTTGAGAGTAGACTTTAAAATAATTTTTTGGGTGAGGGATAAATGTTTATATCAAAGATTGAAATAGAGAATTTTCGTAATTTTAAACATCAAGAAATAAGTTTTAATGAAGGTGTAAATGTAATAATTGGTCATAACAATGCTGGAAAAACTAATTTATTGACAGCTCTTTCATTAGTTGTAAATCCTGATAAAAATAAAAGATTGGAAGTAGATGACTTTAATAAAAATATTGAATTTTCAGAGCTAAAGATATCCCCCCCGAAGATAAGTATTCAAGTCACTTTAAAAAAAGGATGTGATTCATTACCAGATGACTTAGCTATGGTTGCAAATTGGCTGACTAAGCTAGAATCTGATTTTGAGGCTAAATTAACTTATGAATTTTTTCTTCCAGAAAAAGAAGTTCCTAAATATATCTTAGCCATGTCAGAAATTGATGAAACTCAGGAAAATTGTCGAAATACTGCATGGAAAACAATAAAAAATGAATTTATACGACTTTATTCTTATAAAATTTACGGTGGCGAGATTGCTAATCGTGCTATAGCAGATGGGGAATCACTCAGCAAATTTGATTTTCAATTCTTAGATGCGATCCGAGATGTAGAAAGGGATATGCTAACAGGGAAAAATACATTATTAAAAAATGTATTTGATTTCTTTATGGACTATGACATTAAAAGTGATTCCATAAAATCTGAAGAAAATAAAATTACAGAAATTAAAACACGAAAAAATAAATTTTTATCAGACATTGAACCAGTAATTGATTCTATTCAAAAGCGTATGGAATTAGGGAAAGAACAAATATTATCTTATGCTGATGGAACAGGAGCTTCATTTAATAAGGCTAAACCTAATTTTGAAGGGAATATTTCAGATATAGAAATGTTTTCTTTTCTAAGATTAATTATTGAATATGAAACAGGGATTAAAATACCAGCAACTCATAATGGTTTGGGTTATAATAATCTGATTTTCATGTCTTTATTGCTTGCAAAAATGCAAGTAAATTCTGACGGAAAGTATATGGGTGATAATGCAAAAGTATTTTCAGCATTAGTTATTGAAGAGCCTGAAGCCCATCTCCATCCAGCAATGCAATATAAGTTTCTACAATTTTTAAAGAAGAATAAAAAAGAAGGAAAAGTACGACAAATTTTCGTAACTTCACATTCTACCCATATTACATCTGCGGTTTCACTTTCAGAAATTATTTGTTTGTATAAACAAGTAGAAGATACAAAAGTTAGCTACCCTGATAAGATTTTTCCTAGTAATGGAAAGAGTAAGAGATATGTACAAAGGTTTCTTGATGCTACGAAATCAGACATTTTATTTGCACAGAAAATTTTGTTTGTAGAAGGTATTGCTGAACAGTTATTAATGTCCATTTTTGCTAGATATTTGGGTAAATCTTTAGAAGATCATCATGTTGCTGTGGTAAATGTTGGTGGGCGATACTTCACACATTTTCTCCATTTATTTGATAGTAATAAACCAAAAACAATTTATAAGAGAATCGCATGCATTACAGACATTGATCCTGTAAGAAAAAAGATAAAAACTGCTGACACTGCTGACACTGCTGACACTGCTGACACTGCTGACACTGCTGACACTGCTGACACTGCTGACACTGCTGACACTGCTGACACTGCTGACACTGCTGACACTGCTGACACTGCTGACACTGCTGACACTGCTGACACTGCTGACACTGCTGAAAAGTCTAGTTTTAAAGTTTGCTACCCATTCGAATACGGATCTGATAATGATGATTACCAATACGATCAAAATACCTATCCCGATTATGATGATCATCCAAATATTTCATTTTTCATTCCTGATAAAATATTTGGCAAGACATTAGAGTACGAATTACTAAGAGCTAATCCTAAGGCAGAATTTTTAGTCAATGATTTTATGTCAAACCAAAATGAAATTAAAAAATTGATGGTAGCACATAAAGAAAACAAGACCCTTGATGAAATTATTGCTCTTTTGAAAGTCAGAAGTACTGAAAACAAGCGCATTATTGCTAGTATACGTGCTAATACAAAACCAGAATGGACAAATGATAATAAAATTCAAGCTATCATAGCTTCACGTTATCTTAATTCCGTTGGTAAAGGTGAGAATGCTTTAGAGCTAGCAAGAATTTTAGAAGAAAACTTGGAAAAAAAAGGCACAGCTGATTTTAAAGATTTTATTGTTCCTACATACATAATGGAGGCAATTGAATTTTTATGCCAATAATACAGATAGATTCAAATACAAAACTTCAGGATACGGAACATCACTTTAAAGTAAGTGCTGGCCCTGGAGCAGGTAAAACGCATTGGTTAGTTGAGCATATAAGAAATGTACTTCATCATTCAATTCGACTTGGTAAAATACGAAAGATAGCCTGTATTACTTATACTAATATCGCAGTTGAAACTATTTTGACGAGGCTAGGTACTTCAGCAACCCAAGTAGATGTTTCAACAATTCATAGTTTTTTGTATCGCCATATTATTAAACCATATGCTTTTTTAATAGCCAATGAATATGGGCTAAATTATTCAAAACTTGATGGACATGATGAACTTATTCACTCATTCTCTAAAATCGAAGGTTGGATAAAATCAACTCGCCAATTTTATTTATATGGTGAGGAACAAAAGGTCAAGCAAGCTCTAAATAATGTTCAATGGCAATTTGAACAAGATGGTACTTTGTCTTTAAAGCTTCCTCCAAATAAAATATATTTAGGCTCGATCAAAGAAAAAGCATCTATAAAAAAAACCAGCTATATCAATTATCGACAAGAACATTGGAAATTTGGTGATATTCATCATGATGATGTTTTATTTTTTAGTTATCAATTAATTACCAAATTTCCGTATATTTTAGAAGTAATTAGAGCTAAGTTTCCCTACTTTTTTATTGATGAGTTTCAAGATTGTAATCCTATTCAGCTTGCTATAATAAAAAAAATTGCAGAATCAGAGACCGTAATCGGAGCTATCGGTGACCCTGCACAATCTATTTATGAGTTTCAAGGAGCTGTATATACCCAATTCAATTCTTTTAGCTTACCAGACATTAAATTTTATAAAATGAATAAAAATAATAGAAGCACTTCTAAAATTATAAACATATTAAATAGAGTTAGAGCTGACATTACTCAAATACCAGTGAGACAAATAGAATGTGATCTACCATCTTTGATTATTGGTAATCAAAATCAAACAATTAATGCGATAAAAAATACTTATGGTATTGATGATTTCTGTAGTCTTTCTCGTTTGAATATCGATTCTAATGCACTCAAAATTGAACTTGATAGCACTTCATTAGTAAATAATCTATTTGATAGATTAGTAGAAGATAGTAATCTAGAAAGAAGAAAAATCTTGGCTTGTAATATTAAAGCTATTGAATTAGCGAGAGAAAAAAAATTTAAAGATTCCTGCAAAGAATTGTCAAAGATTTTCCCAACACATATCTTTTCATTAGCTTTCTCATTAACTTATTTGTCGAATGTATTATTAGAATATGATGGTTTTAAAGATAAAAGCTTAAGTCACTTTATTGAAATTATAAGAAGACTTTCTGGACTTACTATCGCTAAGTTACATAAAGGGGGAGCCAAAGAACTGTATGACTCTCATATATATAATCAAATTAGTATATGTGTAAATATTCCTGATGATACAAGTTTAAATAAAACAATTCATAAGTCAAAAGGAGATGAATTTGATAATGTGGTTTTATTCCTAAAAAGCGAAAATGAGCTTGAGTTTATAACAAATCCAAATTTAATGATAAATGAAGAACATCGTATAAATTACGTTGCTATTAGTCGTGCTAAAAACAGGCTCTTTATTTCAGTACCATCATTAGATGTTGCAAATGAGCATAATTTTAGTGAGCACTTTGAGATTGTTAGATGCTAGAAGTATATATTTGAGTAGAAAGCTAACGATGACTATAACCATTTATTGATTATAGTTAATTTGGCAGATATACCAAGTTTTCTTGCCAGTAGGTGTATGTACATTTATCTCATCGTTTACAGACTTACCTAAACAAGCCTTTGCTATAGGTGACTGGAGTGAAATATAGTCTTTATGACCATAAATTTCTTCATCACCTACAATACGAAATTTTATGGTTTCACTTTCATCATTTTCTAATTCAACCCAAGCACCGAAATAGGCTTTACCATCTTGCTCAGGGCTATATTCAATTTTATGTGCAACTTCAAAAAGTTTAGTTAAGTACCTAATTCTACGATCAATCTCACGTAACTTTCTTTTATTATAGATATAATCAGCGTTTTCAGAACGATCGCCTAGACTAGCTGCCCAAGAAACAATTTTTGTAATTTCAGGGCGTTCTTTACGAACTAAATCATTTAACTCATCCTGTAAGCGTTGATAGCCCTCAGCTGTTAGCAATTTACGATTCAAGACAAATACTCCAAAGCCTTGCGTAAGGCATCTAATGTTGAAACTTTAAAAACAGGCTTATTCGACTCATCTACAAGTTCGCCATATTCAGTAGGTTTAAAATTCCATTTTTTTTGAAAATCTGCAGAAAGTAAATATTGTAACGCTCGCACCTCTTGATCAGAGAGCTTAAAAGATTCATCGGGTATCATATTCTTATGATCATAAATATCAATCCTTTGTTTGGGTGGAATGATTTCACGGATCATTTGTTGAGCTTCTTTTAACTCAGATGCCATAATACGTACAAGCAGCTGATGTTTGGGGTTTTGAATTTCTTCTATCCATGCATTATCTGTTTGGGACGGTTTAGCTAATTTAGGTTTCTGTGATGAAACATCTATAAAGCTTTGAATCAGTGCTCTATATTTTTCACCAGTCTTATTTCTGATGCTTTGCGCTTTAGGGACTCCTCTGTTAAATCCTAAATTAGCAATCGTACTCACAGAAAAATCTTGAATTCCGCGTTCCTGTTGCTCTATACATACTTCATAGATTGCATCGAGTGATTGTTGAATTTTAAGTGATGAGCCATATTTTAATTTATTTAGTAACTCTTCAGGATTCATAACTAGCCTCAATCAAAGTTGGTGAATTATGTAGAATGAGCTCAATCTCTGATTTTGAAATTTGTTCAGTTTCAGAAAGCTCTATTAGTTTAAGCTTTCCATCCATAACACTTTGCACTTTATCCCAAGATTTGAGGCGACTCATCAATAATTTAAAAATTTGGTTGCCTGCTGAAAGTTGCTGTTCTTTAGATAACATGAACAAAGCAGGCATAATTTCATTAAACATCGCCATTTTATCAATGAGCTGAGTCCTAGGATAAATGGCTTGATCCGCATTACAAGATTTATAAATGACGGCATTTTCACAAACTTCTTGTAATTGCTGAAAGTGACTGACTTCCTCCATTTCCAAAACTAACTCTGCATTTGAAGTCGTAATTAGCGATAATGTATCTGTATTTTCCAATAATGCATTGTTATTCATGAGCTTGTGGCATTTCGTAATATGGCTATAAGCCGATTGGATATCGTATAAAAGCATGTCCAATTTTTTAGCGGCTGTTTCATATTCTGATTCGAAATTTCGAAGTTCAGTCTCAAGCTTGGATCTGCTTGCTGCGCCATCAAATTTTTCTTTCTTCAAGTTGGCTATATATTCTTCTTTTTCAATATTCTCTATATCTTGATTAATTTGATTAATTTGATTGATTTTAAATTGTAGTTTGGAACATATTTCAGATTGATCATTGGATTGGAGTAATATCTCATTTGTAATTGCCAATAAGCCTCCGATAAAGGCAGGTCCAGTAATGAAATGTCTACAACGTATACAATTCTGAGTTCCTAAATAGCCTTGAGGTGTAGGAGTATAGAATGAACTACTTTTTATTAACTCACCACCATCCTCACACCTTGAAGCTGCAAAAGGGCAAATACCATAATCTCTAAAAATAAAATTTCCTGCAGGAACCTCATTAGATAAAGCTTGCAATAACTCTAAATTATTGCCAACCAATTGGTTTTTAACACTTTCAATTTTGTTTTGCTCAATTGTTCTTTGAATAGATTCAACTTCAGATTTTAAGGCTATTTTTTCACCTTCTTCTAATCGAGTTCTAATGTCATGATTGGAAACTTTACAATAATAGATCGACATGATCACAGAGCTATGTCCAACGATTTTCATCACGATTTCAATAGGCATACCCATTTCAAGTACATAAGCCGTAATGAGGCTTACACGCATGCTATGAGGTGTATATTTAGACTTATATGCACCTAAAACGGCTCTATTTCCTTCAAGTGTAGTTAAGCATAGGTTTGAGGGTTGTATATTATAAAGAGCAGCTGCTAATCTCGGGGTTAATGCATTTCCGACATTCGCTGCCTCAAAATCATTAAAGCGCCTAAAAAGAAAACAATTCAAGCCTTTGGCTTTTCTTTGTACTTCATTTAAATTTGTTCTTTGACAATCAATCCAAGCACTCGGATATGAGATAGGATTATATTTTTGTTGCCATTTTCGTAGCCTAATTAGCCAATATGCTAAGTCTTCGGGTATCCACGGAATTGTGTAGCCTTGTCCATTATTATTTGTTTTATTTGTAGTGGTAAACATACCTGTTTGACCATCAGACATTCTTTTTATGAATGATTGTGCTTTGGTCAATCCAGAAAGTGGTGAATTATTTTTTTGCCAAATGATTTTGTTTTGCTGATCTAAATCAGCAATATATTCATCAGCTTCGCCAGAATCATTATAGGCGATTTGCCGTCCTCCTAAGGGAACTTTGGTCAGTGCATAAGTATGAATCCAATCTGTTGGACACCATAAATATGCTTGATTATCAATGACACGGTAAACACAATCTAAATCATGCAAATCTAATTGATCAAAGCTTACTTTTACCCAATCTGCATCGAATCTATGAAGATGCTCTAAATCTTGGAAATTTTTTGCACTGGGTGGAATAATCCATTCTTGGGCTTTTTTGACAAAATGATATTGTAAGCATGGCTTTGTTGTTTCAGAACGAATTGAGTTAGATGATATATTTTGTTGATTTAATAAAAGGGAAAATGGATTACGAGCATTATCAACACGAACAATTTCACCTGTTTCTTCATCTTCAATCGTTAGATCATTGTCAATGATGTAATCCAAGAATTCATTAACATAAACGACTAGTTTTCTCCTCATTGGTTCTGATTCTATATTTTCGAGTAGATCACGAAAGGGTTTTACATCGAATTTTTCTTGAATGAGAAAGGCGTGTGGAGATTTGCTTTTATCAAATTGTTCGATATACAGACGGACAAAACGACACAACTGAGATTCTTTTGTACCACCACCACGAGCAGTAATCATAAATTCTTTGATTTTATTTGCCCAAGTTATATAGTTTGGTGAAATAAAATCTGGTTTAAAAGGTTCAATTTTCCCTAAAAATTTGTACCAATTTCCCCATTCATCTTGATAAACACCTTGTGGGTCAAGTGGAAGACTAGGATTATTTAATTTTAAAATAAAGTTTTTGTATTCTTTGGCATTCTTAAGATTTTTGCTTTCAATCTTTGTTTTTAATTTTTCGTATGAAATAAAATCGACGATATCAAAAAAATCTTTATAACTGATCCATTCCTCATAAATTCTTTCAGGGTGTGCAGGTAGCCCATATTCCTTGTAGTTTTGTCTATATGAAACAGAGTTTGAAATACCAACATTTTTACAAAATTGCTTTAAAGAATCCAAGTCGGGAAAGTTTGAAAATTCCTTATCAAATCTTTTAAGTTCGATTTGTTGAATTACTAGAGGTTTTATCATTTAATTTTTCTCAACTTTTCTTGTACTTCTTCAAGTGTCGGTTTGATATAAACAAGGCACGAAGTTGGGCTTTTATGGTGCATTACTTTTTGAATTTCGACTTGATTTAAACCAGCCTGACGTGCTCGAAAACCATACGCATGTCGATGTCCGTGTTCAGTCGTTCCATGTTCTTTTTTACAGCTTAGTCCAATACGCTCTACCGCATTTTTATGTAATCTTTGGAAGTTTTTTATAGTTTCAGGTCCCCCAAGCATATTTGTAAATGCGAAAGGGTGTGGATTAGTTTTTGATGGTTCAATTCTTTGAAATTTTAGGTAGTTTGCCCATATCAATAAAAACTCTTTAGCTTTATCTGGTGGATTAAATACAACTTCAAAATAACCTTGTTTAGAAGTAAGTAATGGGCTTTTCCACCCTGCATATAAACGTTCGGTAAATGGGTAATTATTTCTAGGTTTAAATGATGTTTTGGATAATAGAAACTCACGCCTATTTTTGAAGTGAGGGTCTGGAGCAGTACCTAATTCAGGATGATAAACACGAACAAGAGCTTCTTGAGGATGGTTTGGATTTAAGGTGATATCTGAGGTATAAATGTGAAAAATTTCACTTTTCCTAAGCCCACCGTAATTCATCAACATCGTAATCGCTTGCGATTTATAGTCGTATTTTCCATTTTTTTCGAACCCTAAGTAAATCAACCTTTCAATTTGATCTTCAGGAAAACGAACTGCATATTCAAAATCAATCAGATCTTCATTGAACGAACCAACCAAACGAACTTGCTTTTGTGATAAATCTTTTTTAGTTAAATGATTTAGAAAGACATTCGCTTGTTTGTGATAATAAGCACACCAATTTAGACGCTCTTCATAACTTGTAGCTTTGCGAAATGGATTTACACGAATTGTTGAATGTTCATCCTGCAACATCAGAAAATCAGTGTAATGCGTAATATGAAATAATAGATTATTTGTATCTCTGACTGTACGTGGTCGCCAATAAAGATCAAGAGCATCAGTACGGGTAGTTGGATCAATTGTGCCTGTAATTAATGCCTCAGTGAAAACTTTGAGTAGTTTTGTTGCATTCTCAATTTGTGGAACAGAATTTATATACTTCAGTAAAAGTTTGAGTGCATAACAAGACCTTTCTTTCCATGATTCGCTTTTTGAATTAAACCAAGCCAAATAACGTAAATGAGAAATAATGATTCCTTTCTCGGTTAGTATGCAAGGCAAGACCAAGGTAGTTTGAGTTGAACAATCTTTGTAATTTACATAAATTTTCTTAACGTAAGCCATATACTATTTAGTACAAAGTATGAGGTGTTTTATAATTTAAAATATCATTATGTGATCAATTGTCAATATAAAATATTAGAAATAGTATGTTATATAGTGGGGTTATAATACCAATATAACAAGCAGATTTTAAGAAAAATTGATCGCCGTGTTCGTTATCTTGGTAAGCGTTTAGAAGAGTTAAGAATCATTGATTTTTCAGCTGAGCAAGAGGGCAAAATTTATTTTGGAGCTTGGGTCGAAATTGAAAATGAAGATGGGGAGCAGAAAACATTGAGAATTGTCGGTATTGACGAGATTTATGATCATCACCCACAACATATTTCAATTGATTCACCAATAGCACGTGCATTGCTCTCTAAACAAGTAGATGATGAGGTGAAAGTTGTTACTCCTCTGGGTAAAAAGCAGTGGTACATCAATTCAATTCGCTATGAAAAACTTGAAAATTAAGAAAATTAGCTTATTTTGTTTTTATTTTGATCATTCAATACAAGAAAGGCATAAAAATATTTGCCAAGAGTGCATTTTATTTATATGATGTCGCCCATGGAAGCGTGGCAGAGCGGTTGAATGCACCGGTCTTGAAAACCGACGAGGGTGTGAGTCCTCCGTGAGTTCGAATCTCACCGCTTCCGCCAAATATTGAATTAAGCCCTTGTTATTACAAGGGCTTTTTTCTTGTCTATGCTTTTACCTCACAACCTACCCCACATAAAATTTTGGATCCAATTGATAAGAATAAGACTATAAAAGAAGTATTTGGACAGCAGTTTAAGATGTTCAGTTTTTTGTACTTAATTTTCTCAACAATTTTTTATTTGTTTATCGTTTAAACAATGCTTAATTATTAAATATTACTTACTTGACTGTAGGTAGAGTGCACATTATCCTTTTTGGGCTGACCTACATCGTCAGTCGGTTTTGACAGACCGTTTCCTAAGTACACTGAAAGATTTCATCTTTTGGTGTGTGCCCTCGTGCTCCCTCTGCGGTAGAACGGGAGGGGGACACCTTCGGGTGTGCTGATTCTTAGGTTCAGTCTGTCAACCCTTTCTCGTTCTGCCACCATTATTTGACAGTGATTAGGTAGAACTTCTTAATACCTAAGGAGTGCACCATGCGCTTAAATCTATCTCAATGCTTTTCTTTTTATATCCCCATATTTCAATCACATTCCCCATCTGGGTTTTTTACTGAAAAAGTGCGACCTGCTGAATAGCAGAGACTTTCTAAAAATAAAACTTTTTCACATACATATTACCCATATGAAGATGGATCACTCAAGCATCTGTACGTCTGTGAAATCACATTCTGATTTTACATATCGCATTTGCGTGGCATTCATTTAAACCATGATTTGTGGGGGAACTGAGTGTGAAACAACACATTTCAGTAGACTAATAAAAAGAGAAATTTCTATGTTTAAAACTATTGTCAAAGCTGCCATCAAAAGCATGGCATTACCATGTCTAATTATTTTTAGCTCAACGACACAAGCAGGCTACTTTGCACAGCAGAGTGAATCCTATTTGATTGACAGTCAACGTGCGGGAAATAACATTTATCAATGCACCTATAAAACCAATCCTGGCAACAAAGGTTGGCGTAATTTCAATGTCAATTTCCAAGGGGGATGTCCACGCTTTGTGCTGTTTAATGCCAAAAATGGACAAGTCTCAGTACCCAACTAAATAAAGGGGCAATCAATAAAAAACCGATAGGATCATTCAACATGAAAATATTTATAAAATCGATTTTACTGGGCACAATCTTGTCTATTTCAGGATTTACTTTAATGGGTTGTAGCTCAGGCTTAGATCCAAATACCTTCTCAGCGGAAATTAATGTGGTGGATGCCAGTAACTGGTGGTCAGGAAATGGAACAGCAACGGTATTGAGTATTCGCTCCAATGTGGCTTATCAAGTTGATGTAAGCAATGTTACGATCAATAACGGACAATGTCGTTACGAAGGTTACCGCCGAAAAATCCAGTATCCACAAAGCTTTAAAATGGGACAGACATTACAATTAAAACTCACGGGATGCAATTCCAGTAACGTGGTGCAGGTGGATGTAGAAACCACTGCGGGTACAGCCAGTTATCGTTTTAATTAGCACGACTTTCTAAAAGAGCACATATATCAAGCCACGCCTGTAAAGGACGTGGCTCTTTTTATGCCCGCAGTTTTCGTTGATCAGAGAAATACACATGAATTTTATCAAATGTCCCTACTGTCATTCCGAGCATGTGACCAAACTCGATATAGACACCGATTCATTTAAGAGCTTCGAAAAATTATTCGAATCTATTTCACCCTCTGCTATGGCAGCACTTGGGATCAAATTGGCAAAACTATTCTCGATTCCATCTTTTGTTGGAGGATTTGTAGGTGTAGTGGTGGGTGGCGTACTGATCATCGTAAGCCAACATGTACTACATAAATATTACCGTTCTGCTTGTCATTACTGCTGCCATGACTGCAAACGTAGTTTTGCATTTGTAAATTAAATCAAGGCACTGCTATTCATGCATGGATAGCCCACTTTTAAATAGAAAAATATCCATTCATCAAAAACCTAAAGAAACATTCTCATGGCACATCAACTTGAAAACATGGCTTATGTCGGCAAAACCCCTTGGCATGGACTCGGCAATCAACTTAGTCCACATCAACCGATTGAAGTCTGGGCACAACAAGCAGGCATGGACTGGCAGATAGAATCTTCCAATGTCAGTTATATCGCTGAAAATCAGCACAAACAAAGAATCATCATGCCCCATGATGAACAACGGGTTTTATACCGTTCCGATACTCATGCCACTTTATCAGTGGTTAGTCAGCGCTACCAAGAAGTACAACCCAAAGAGATATTGGAATTCTATCGTGACTTAACAGAGCAATCAGGCTTTGAGTTGGAAACTGCAGGGATACTAAAAGGTGGTAAAAAATTCTGGGCACTGGCACGAATAGGTCAAACCAGCGTACTGAAAGGTAAAGATGTCAGCAATGGTTATATTTTACTGGCAACCGCTTGTGATGGAATGCTTGCTACCACTGCACAATTCACCTCGATTCGTGTGGTGTGTAACAACACTCTCGCTATTGCACTCAAAGGACAAAACAGCAGTGCAGGTGCGGTTAAAGTACCGCACAGCACTAAATTTGATGCGGAGAAAGTCAAACAACAACTGGGTATTTCAGTCAAAGCATGGGATGAACACATGTATGAAATGAAACAGCTCAGTCAGCGCAAAGTGACTCAGCAAGAAGCAGTTGCGTATTTCGATGCAGTGTTTAACAACTCCACCCTAAGCAATACCGAACAAGATGAAGGGATTATTCAATACTACCGTAATGTGGCAACACAGACAGCACCTCATCAATCCAACAAAGCAGAGCATAAAACGGAACCGAATGGACGCGCGATGTCCAAAGTCATGACCATGTTTAATGGGCATGGTCGAGGTGCAGAACTCAGTTCGGCCAAGGACACAGCGTATGGTTTACTTTGTTCTATTACCGAGTTTAGCGACCATGAACGTCGTGCCATGAGCCAAGATCATCGCTTAGATTCAAGTTGGTTTGGTACAGGGGCAGGTTTAAAACAACGTGGGCTGGAACAAGCCTTAAGCATGCTGGCTTAAAGTAAGCAGAATAAAGGAAAGAAAAGGAAATAATCTAAAGACTCGAAGTGCATAAAGACTAAATCTCAATCACGCCATTACGCGTGATTTTTTTATGCCTTTGATTCAATCAATTAATCAATCAATGAACCAACCAAAATTAATGACATTGCATAAATAGGAAAATATCATGAACCTAAATAATTCCATACAACCCGATGTGGCTGCGCATTTACCGATGCCGAGCTATAAAGGGACATCATCACGGCATAGACCTAAATCAAGTTCAAAATTCTACCCATCGAAACGCCTCGCTGAAACTAAAAAAATGACTCAAGTAGAATGGCTTGAAGTCCGAAAGCAGGGTATTGGCAGCAGTGATTGTGCTGCAGCCTGTGGACTAAATCCTTATATGTCGATGCTTGAGTTGTGGATGATTAAAACAGGTCGGATCAAACAAAACATCGAAGATGAAAGCTCAGGAAATGCACCCTTATATTGGGGTAAGCAACTTGAACCCTTAGTGGCTGAATACTACAGCATGCATACCAACCACAAAGTCAGAAGAGTCAATGCCGTACTGCAACATCCCGATGCTGATAAAGCATTTATGCTCGCCAATCTAGACTATGCCATTGTGGGCAATGCTGAAGTGCAAATTCTAGAATGTAAAACCGCAGGGGAGTATGGTGCCAAGCTGTGGCGAGATGGAGTACCTTTATACGTACTGTGTCAGGTACAACATCAATTGGCAGTCACAGGCAAACAAGCAGCGTATATTTGCGTCTTGATTTGTGGACATGAAACTCGCATCTTTAAAGTGACCCGCAGTGAAACGGTGATTCAATATATCGTCAATGCCGAAAGACACTTTTGGGAATGCGTAGAACGAGATACCCCACCCGATGTGGATGCCAGTGAATCAGCATCCAAAGCCTTACAACAACTTTATCCTCAACATATTCCACTGAGTATTGAAGACTTGAGTGGAGATGCCACAGCCAATCAACAATTTGAGCAATTGATACAAGCACGCCACCAAATTGAAAAACATCAAGAAAGCTTTGATCTGCTCAAACATCAACTGCAAGCCAAAATGCAAGGCGCAGAACGAGCGACCTTTCAAACTGGTTCAGTGACGTGGAAGAAATTCAAAGACTCAATCAGCCTCGACAGTAAAGCTCTACTGAAACAATACCCTGAATATCTCAACCAGTTTCCACAAACTAAAACAGGCTCACGGCGCTTTAACATCTATAGCCATGATGATTAAACGATGATTGATTCAACATTAGCCTAAGCATTTTACCAACCTGACCACGACAAAATGATCCCATGCCCAAGCGCATAGGATTTTTTATGCCGACTTCATTTTTAACCGAACAACCCAACATACTTAAACTAAAAAGGAAAATACCATGATTAAAGGTTTAGCCATCACACCACCCATTCTAGGGCGTATCAGTATCGGTAAAGTGGTAGAAAAGAACGGCAAGCGATTGCCTGAAAAGGATGATCAATTCACCATCACCAGTCAAATACAGAATAAGGACAGTGGCTGGGTCAAACATCCCTTAGATGAACAACTACGCTCCAAAGCACCCAATCAAAAACTCAGGATCATCCCAGTGCGTATGATCTTTAATGACCCTGAACTGAATCTACGTGCGGAATACACCTTATTTGACCGACAGACTGGGCGACCTGTCTGTATCGGTAATGGTGAAACCTGCCAAAGAATGACCAATCAAGGGGTGGAACAACACCCATGCCCATCGCCTGATTTATGCCCATTGGCACAAGGGGGCAACTGCAAACCTTATGGGCGTTTGCATGTGAATTTAGATGAAAGTGATGAACTGGGAACATTTATCTTTAGAACAACTGGCTTTAACAGTATCCGAACTTTGGCAGCACGTTTGTCTTACTACCATGCAGCATCGAATGGCTTGCTGTCATGCCTACCATTACAACTGACACTTCGAGGAAAATCTACGACACAAAGTTATCGTACACCTGTGTATTACGTGGATTTAACTTTACGGGATGGCATTAACCTACAACAGGCGATTCAAACAGCGAAAGAGATTGATCAACAAAGTAAGCAAGCAGGATTTAATCAAACAGCATTAGATCAAATCGCACGGCAGGGATTTAGCAATGCGCAGTTTGAAATCAATAGCGAGGAGGGGCTAGATGTGGTGGAAGAGTTTTATAGTGAAGAAAATCAAGAGACAGACACCCAACACGCACAAGCTGAAACTACAACCACAGCTAGAACGAAGACAAAGCCACAGCCAAATCAAGGGGAGGGTTTTGTGCAGGATATACAGAAGGGATTACAGGGGAGTGTAAGAGCGGTGAATTAACGAACCATCAATCATTGAAGAGTTTATTATTTAAGAGAATCTACGGATTCTCTTTATGTATTTCTCTTTATTTTTTATGCTTAAAATAAGATTTTTTTGATTTATGAATTAGGAAAACGTATTTTTTTTATAGAAAATGCATGTATATTAAATGAAACTTAATATTGCAAAAAACATACAAAAATAGAAATTAACTTCACAATAACTGATGATCAGAAACATGCTGAAACAGGGCCGATTCAGGTGGGATGGTTTTTGACCGAAGATAAAGCTTCTATTTTATTTGAAGCACCTTATCGGATGCGTTCACAGTCACAACAAAAGCATGCAAAATCTGCCAGTCGCTGTCCAGCGGTACTTCAGCTTGAAAGCCGTTACTTCGTCATTAATTGCCCTTTTGATTTTCATCTGCGCTTTGAATGGGATAAAACAGGAAAACCTGCACTTATAAATGTGTTGGGAGATGCTTCGCCAGTTCGGGGAAATAAGCTCCGAGAGCTTTTAACGCTTGTCAATGAAAATGAATGGCGCACGCCTAATGTTCCAATCCTTCAGCTTAAACTTCCTTATTGTTTTATTGCAGATGAAGTGGTGTATATCACGCAGCTAGATGCTTTTGGGCATTACCGAAAATATCCTTTGCCAGGTACTATTTTTGGTGGACGGTTCCCGATTCATATCTGGCCTAGACCACTGATGTGGGCTTTTGAGTGGCATGACACTTCCAAAGACTTAATATTAAAGCGTGGCGAACCTTTGTTTTATTGTCAGTTTGATGGTTTTGACCCCTCACGGTCATTGAAGATGATTCAGGCTGAAAAGACACCTGAACTTTTACAGTATATGGAACAGATTTCGAGTGTAGTGAATTATGTAAATCAGACTTTTTCGTTGTTTAGTGAGGTAGAAAAAGTACGACCGAAACATTTGTTAAAGAGATAGTAATCATATATTTATTTTGATATGAAATTTTAATTTAAAAAGAGTTTATTTATGATAAATGAAACTGTGAGTTTACCAAATATTTTTAAAAATATCTTATCTGAAGAAAATATATTATTTTATCCTCAGATAGGACTCCCTTATGAAAAAAAAATTAACTATGAAAATGTCTATTTGATCAATGATAGTAGTTTTTTAATACCCTTGGGGAACGAATATCATCATGATTTAGAGCCTAGGAAACATTTTTTATTTATAAATGGTAAATTGATAATACAATTTTATACTTTTTTTGAAAGAACTAATGTATCAAATAAAGAAGATTTTCTAAAAATAATCACGTGGCATGTTTTTATTCAAAAAATTATTAAAAATGAAGATTGTAAAACAGATGAAGAAATCAAAGAATTAATAGTGGATGCTGCGAATAAATTAAAAGATTTAACAGGCCTAGAATTAGAAAATATTCTAGAAATTAAAGTTAAATTTAGAGAGAAATAAAAATGACAACAAAACTTCAAAAAAGTAATGATGCTATTTCAGCTTTAAATTCAGATTTCCAAACAGGCAAAATTAAAACTTTAGATGATCTTAAGGCTTTTGTTAATAAAGTTTCAGGTGATGTATTATCTAAAGACGGAAGTAGCAGTTCTGCTTCGAGATTACTTTGGTCTGGAGGTCTAAGTCCTGATGGTACAGGAGGCTTTGTTGCATAAACCTAGCCTAGAAGGTTTATTCAGCCATATAATTTCAAAATGAATAAGCCTACCCCTAAAATCTATCGCACCACCAATTGGGCATCGTATAACCGAGCGTTAATAAATAGAGGAAATATCACCATTTGGTTTGATCCAACGACTCAATGGTATGCTCAGCCACAAGGTAGGCATGGGCGAAATCAAACCTATTCCGACACAGCAATTCAATGCTGTTTGATGATCAAATCTCTTTTTACACTTTCTTTACGAATGGTCACAGGCTTTGTGCAAAGCCTTATTCAACTTAGTGGGTTAAGTTGGACAGCACCGGATTATTCCACACTTTGCAGACGACAAAAACAGATTGATATTGCGATCAGCTATCAAAAAAGTCATGAAGGACTACATCTATTGGTAGACTCAACTGGCCTTAAGTTTTTAGGTGAAGGTGAATGGAAACGTAAGAAACATCAGCCTGAATACCGTCGACAATGGCGTAAACTTCACATTGGCATAGATGCTAACACCATGCAAATACGTGCTATACAGCTTACAACCAATAATGTGAGTGATTCACAGGTATTTGGTGATTTACTCGATCAAATTCCACCAGATGAGCAGATTGACTCTGTTTATACTGATGGTGCTTATGATACCAAGCAGTGCCGTCAGGTTATTGCAGATCGGCAAGCGCATGCGTTGATTCCGCCCAGAAAAAATGCGAAACCTTGGAAAGATACAAAGACCAGCTCGCTAGAGCGGAATGAATTACTTCGTACTGTTAAATATTTAGGCAGGATGCTATGGAAAAAATGGTCAGGCTATCATCGCCGAAGTTTGGTCGAAACCAAGATGCACTGCATCAAATTATTAGGCGATAAACTCAGTGCAAGAAACTTTCAAAGCCAAGTCAATGAGATTCATGCACGTGTAGCCGTCCTCAACAGATTTACGGAATTAGGTCGCCCTCATACCCAAGTTGCCACTTAAATTTGGCTCAATTAGGGTAGCTCTACCTTTCAAATCTTTGTGCAACAAAGCCATTTAGATATAAATCTCGTTATGTATCAATAATTACACTTAAAAATAGATTTGATGTTATTCCTAGGTGGCAGACGTATCAGCAACAAGTGATTAAAACCATCCAACAATTCGAAACACAATAAACAAAATCAAAAAGGAATCAAACATGAATAGCAATTCAAATATTACGACATCAGGTCAATTGAAATTAACGCAGGGTGAAATAGACTATTTACAACAGTTTTTAAAAGCCAATGACCGAGGTGGCTATTATCTTGCTTTATACAATATGACAGGGGTGACGCAGGTTTTAGTACAAGGAGAAATTTCAACTTTTAGTGGATTCGGTGGTGGTGCTGCCTATGTTTCAAATATGCTGATGTATGAATATAAAGAAGATTACAAAGCCATGAGAATACCATTGAGTTTTAGAATCTATGAAAATCGAGATGTTTCCTAGATTGATCAGACGTGTATAGGATACTGCTCATATAGAAGACCAATTGGATGCAAGACTTTTCATTTGAGAGTTATATGATTGCATAAGCTATTAATGATAGGTTTATGCAACAAAGCCATATTTAATACTCAAAGTTTATGTTTCGTATAACGGCAAGTAGCAACTTTCAGCAATTCGTTTTATTTCTTCAGCAGATTTTAAAGTAACGTCATCCCATTTGATCATTTGTTCAATGAGCCAATAAAAATCATCTATTTTCGGTGTTGTAGAATCTTTGACTAAATGACGAATGATATTTTGAATAGAATAATATTTGTCTACATGAAGACTTTCTGAGCATTGAAATTGAATAATATTAAATTCAATTAATAACTCCCAGACTTCATCAAAATCGACCATATCTTTTAACTCTTGTTGAGCTTTAACAATTGCTTGAGTAATCGCTTTAAGCGTATTGGGATATTGTATGGCCCAGTCCTGAGTGAACGCTAAAACTTTATCTGCGATGTCAGGGATAATCTCCTGACTTGAAATGATGGATTGGCTGATACCTGCTAATTCCCCTTGCGTATTCCAAGGTTCTCCAACACAGAAACCATCAATTAAGTTTTTAGAAATGGCTTCGACCATATAGGGTGGGGGAAGTGTTAGAAGATTACATTGTTGAGCGGTTTCATGATCTGCAAGTGCGAGCCATTGTCGTAGACAATAGTGGTGTATAGATTGCTTAAATACATTTGCCAAACGTATTTTCTGCCCATTTTTTAGGGCGAGAACAATTTTTTGAGCAGATTGTTCAGCAGAATCTTGGTGAGAAATATTGAGTTGATGGCAAAGCTTTTGGCTGAGTGAAATAAAAGCACGATTTTGGCTCAAGACCAAATTGGTTTGTAGCGGAATACCGAGCTGATCCTCACCTAAAGCTGCTGCAGGAAGCATGGCTGATAGGCAATGAGCGACATCTAAAACACCAAAAGCCAAACGATCTCTTAGGCTCGCCCAAGAGGCTTCTTTGATTAAATTCACCTCTAAACCTTGTTCATCAAAAAAACCACGCTGTTTTGCCCAAAGTATTGCAATGCAATCGAGTAAAGGAATATAGCCGATTTGGATTTTGGTTTTTTCTAAATCTATCATCATCTAATCCTTCAATTGATTTTGTAAAAGTTGTTGAGCGTCCAGTAAACGACGAGCCATTTCACCCATGGTCATACGATGGCTCATGGCATTTTTACGCAATAACTGAAATGCGTGTTCTTCATTTAAGCCATGTAATTGCATCAATAAAACTTTGGCTTTTTCAACATCTTTGCGGTCAGCCAGTTTATTTTTAGTATCTTCAAGATCAGTCATTAATTTTTTATGTTTTTTGAATTGTTCAATGGAAATCTCTAAAATACTTTCCAACTTACTAGGATCAATACCATCCACAATATACGCTGTGACTCCTGCATCTATGGCATTTTTAATTGTATCTTTATGGCTATTCTTGGTGAATAAGACTGTAGGTAAATCAAATTGACTGACACAGCTTTCAATGATGTCTCGATGTGGATGATCCATGTCTAGTAAAATCACATCTGCATGTAATTGTTGCAGATCGAACATATTTAAATGATCAATCATCAGGCATGCCACGACTTCGAAGTCATGTTCGATCAGTGATTTTTTGATGAACTGCGCCCGATCTAAATCGTCATCAATTAAGGCTATTTTTAGTTTTGGCATTTGAAAATGACTGAAATCTAAAAAGTTATAGAGATAAGCAAGCAAATAAGATGCCAGTCATATTGTTTCTTATAAGCCTTAAATGCTTATTTGGATAGATAGATTATTCGTTATATATTTCAATCATATAAAACTTAAATAAAAGGATTTCGTACAAAAAATATAAATATGTAAAGTGATAAAAATAGTGAATTATGGGATATGCATCATCATGATGCACTCGAAAAGCGCAAGATGAACATTAACAAAGCATTTTTAAATTCACCATGATTTTAATTTAGATAACTTAAATGACTGTAAAATAGAGTTTAAGAAAATAATCATGAATAAATATTTAAAAATCAAATAATTAAAAATGAATTTAAAGTCTTGGCACACTAAGTGCACTATCTATTTCGAGTCAAAGACGACTCCAATAAAATTTGTAAGACGGCCAACGACGTCCGCTCTGATCGCTCTGAGATGCAATGTCTGCATCACAGAAAAGCCATACGTTCAGTTCAGGTAGGAGAAGGTTATGTCTTCAAATTTAGATGCTAAAAAAGCCACAAAAATAAGTCTTTTTAACTTTAATAGCGCAGCGATGCGAGCCTTCCACATGAGTTGGCTCGCTTTTTTTGTCTGTTTCTTTGCGTGGTTTGCCTGTGCGCCGCTGATGCCTGTGATTGCAGGTGAGTTTCATCTGACTAAAGATCAAATAGCCAATATTAATATTGCAGCAGTTGCGATTACCATTTTAGTCCGCCTGATTGTTGGCCCTCTTTGTGATAAATACGGGCCACGTAAAACCTATACCGCACTCTTAATTATCGGCAGTATTCCTGTGTTTGGTGTTGCATCTGCCAACAGTTATGAATCCTTCTTATTCTTCCGCTTACTCATTGGTGCAATTGGTGCCAGTTTTGTGATCACGCAATATCATACCAGTATTATGTTTGCACCGAATGTCGTGGGCACAGCAAATGCAACCACAGCAGGTTGGGGAAATGCAGGTGGTGGTGCGACACAGGCTTTAATGCCCTTAATGTTAGCGGCTTTGGTAATGTTTGGTGTTGAACAGGCAATGGGTTGGAGAATTGCGCTGATTGTGCCGGGCGTATTGATGCTGATTGTTGGTGCGATGTATTGGAAATTTACACAAGACTGTCCACAAGGCGATTTTAAAGAATTACGTGCACAAGGTGTTCAAGTCGGCAGTGATAAAAAAGGCGGTATCGCGATTTTAATGCACGCTGCACGTAACTACCGTGTTTGGATTCTTTTTGGGGCGTATGCGGCATGTTTTGGTATCGAAATTTTCATTCACAATATTATTGCGTTGTACTACGTCGATAATTTTCAGTTTGGTTTAAAAGAAGCAGGCTTGGCAGCAGGAATTTTCGGTTTACTTGCCTTATTTGCCCGTGCTTTAGGTGGCATTGTTTCAGATAAAGTCGCAACAAAAAAAGGTTTAGATGGTCGTACCAAAGTGCTTTTCCTGATGATTTTGATGGAAGGTGTATTTTTGGTGGTCTTCTCTCAAATGAATACTGCGGTTTTTGCCATCCTCGCAATGACTGTTTTTGCTTTATTCACACACATGGCATGTGGCGCAACTTATGCACTCGTACCTTTTATTGATCGTGATGCTTTAGGTGGTGTGGCGGGCATTATTGGTGCAGGCGGAAACGTCGGTGCTGTGGCAGCAGGCTTCTTACTGAAAGGTATGCTTGATATTCAAACGACACTGATGGTGTTGGGTGGTTTGGTGGTGATCGCTGCAAGTTGTGTCCTGATGATTCGCTTTTCGGTTGAGCATAAAGAAAAAGAGCAAAAACTGTTTGAAGCCGCTGTTCTTGAGCGTCGTCATCTTGAGCAGAGCCTCGCACAAAGCACTAAACAAAATCACGCAGCTTAATATCAAAAGAATAAGAATATTTGAGGAGAATTGAAATGAAATTAGTCATGATTGGTCACGGCATGGTGGGTCACAAATTTATCGAATCGGTGCTTGAGCACGCAGGCGATGAAGTGGAAATCACAATCCTTGCTGAAGAACCGCGTTTAGCCTATGACCGTGTGCATTTAACTGAGTATTTCTCAGGAAAATCAGTTAAAGATTTAACCTTATGCCGTAGCGATTTTGCAGATGCTTATGGAATAGATTTGCGCTTAAGCACCAAAGCGGTTGCTATTGATCGTATCAATAAAAGCATTACGACCAATCATGGTGATGTGATTGCCTACGATAAATTGATATTAGCAACAGGTTCTTATGCTTTTGTTCCACCTATTCCGGGCAATGAACGTAAGAACTGCTTTGTATATCGGACTATTGATGACCTTGATGCCATTCGTGCTGCAAGTTTAAATGCTAAAACAGGTGTAGTCATCGGTGGTGGTCTGCTTGGACTGGAAGCGGCCAAAGCATTAAGAGATTTAGATTTAGACACCCATGTGGTGGAATTTGCGCCCCGTTTAATGGCAGTACAAATTGATGACTTGGGCGGTAAAGTTTTACGTTCAAAAATCGAAAATTTAGGTGTGAAAGTTCACACCCAAAAAGCCACATCATCCATTGAAGACGGCACATCAACCACGCATGTGATGAAGTTTGGTGATGGTTCAGAGCTTGAAACCGACATTATTCTATTTTCAGCAGGCATTCGCCCACGTGATGAATTAGCGCGCCAAAGTGGTTTGAACATGGGTGAACGTGGCGGAATCAGTATTAATGATTATTGTCAAACCTCAGATGAAGACATTTACGCCATTGGTGAATGTGCATTATGGCAAAATAAAATTTATGGTTTGGTTGCACCCGGCTATGACATGGCACGTATTGCAGCCAAGCATGTTATGGATGAGACAAGCACTGCATTTTTAGGTGCGGATATGAGCACCAAGCTGAAATTGATGGGTGTGGATGTGGCATCAGTCGGTGATGCCCACGCCATGACACCGAATGCACTCAGCTATTTTTATGCAGATGAAGATGCCATGATTTATAAAAAAATTGTGGTGAATGCTGAAAAAACTAAACTTTTGGGTGCGGTATTGGTTGGTTGTGCCAAAGAATATAACGACCTTTTGCAAATGATGTTGAATGGCTTAGCGGTTCCAGAAAGCCCTGAAAGTTTGATTATGCCGGGTTATGCCAATGCACCCTCTAAAAGTGGGGGCAGTGGTGTTGATTTACTGCCTGACAGCGCAACGATTTGTTCATGTAATAACGTGTCTAAAGCAGATATTTGTTCGGCCATTGCAGAGGGTTCAACCTCATTGGGCGCACTGAAAAAATGCACCAAAGCCGCAACGGCGTGTGGTGGCTGTTCAGCCTTGGTAACACAGGTTTTAAAATCTGAATTACAGCGTCAGGGCGTGACGGTTAATAACCATCTATGTGAGCATTTTGCTTATTCACGTCAAGAGCTGTATCACTTGGTACGGGTCAATGAAATTAAAACTTTTGATGATTTAATCCATCAACATGGGCATGGTTTAGGTTGTGATATTTGTAAACCAACGGTAGCGAATATTTTAGCCTCCTGTTGGAACGATTTTGTTTTAAAACCCACGCATGCAGGCTTACAGGACAGCAATGATTATTACTTGGGCAATATTCAAAAAGATGGTTCTTATTCGGTTGTGCCACGAATTGCAGGCGGGGAAATTACCCCTGAAGGTTTAATTGCCATTGGACAAGTGGCGAAAGATTATGGCTTGTATACCAAAATCACAGGTGGGCAACGCATTGATTTATTTGGGGCGCAAGTGCATCAATTGCCTGACATTTGGGAAAAGCTCATCAATGCCGGTTTTGAATCAGGTCATGCCTACGGTAAATCCCTTCGTACTGTTAAATCTTGCGTAGGTCGTACTTGGTGTCGTTATGGTGTCGATGATTCTATGGCTTTGGCGATCTTTTTAGAGAATCGTTATAAAGGCTTACGTTCACCACATAAACTTAAAATGGCAGTTTCAGGTTGTACCCGTGAGTGTGCCGAAGCACAAAGTAAAGATGTCGGTGTGATTGCGACAGAACGAGGTTGGAATTTATATGTCTGTGGTAATGGTGGGATGAAACCTCGTCATGCAGAATTATTGGCTTCCGATTTGGATACTGAAACTTTAATTCGTTATATTGACCGTTTCTTTATGTTCTATGTGCAAACTGCTGACCGTTTACAACGAACTTCAGTATGGCGTGACAACATGGAAGGGGGCTTGGATTATCTAAAAGCTGTCGTGATTGATGATTCTTTAGACATCGCGGATGAATTGGAACGCCGTATGTCGCATGTGGTTGGTACTTATCAGGATGAATGGCGTACTGCAATTGAAGATCCTGAAGTACGTAAACGCTTTATCACCTTTATTAATGCAAAAGCTGAACAACAAAATGACCCACATATTCAGTTTGCCTCTGAACGTGGGCAAATCCGTCCAAAAACCACAGCAGAACGTGATGTGAGCCGTATTGCGATGGTTGAAGCTTAAGCGGTTGAAAGCTTAAGTATTTGTACTGAATAAGATCAAGGAGAATTTGCATGACTATTTTAAAAAGCGTCAATCCAACCGATGAGATGGAATGGGTTGAAGTGTGTCAACTTGCCGATATCACGCCAAATACAGGTGTGGGTGCAATCATCCATAAACAACAAATTGCATTATTCCGTGTCGGGAATGAAAAACGGGTCTATGCCTTAAGCAATCAAGATCCATTCAGTCAGGCTTTTGTGATGTCACGGGGGATTGTGGGAGATTTACAGGGCGAACGTGTGGTCGCATCGCCTATTTATAAACAACATTTTAGCCTTGCAACAGGGCGTTGCTTGGAAGATAAAGAACAAAAACTCTTGGTTTTTCCAAGCAAGATTGAAAATGGTTGTGTTTTTGTCTGCCCGACAGCACAAAAAACCTATATTACCAACAATGCATCTTCACAGGAAAAAACCAAACTTGTTTTGGTGGGTAATGGTTTGGCAGGTATGCGTTGCTTGGAAGATTTATTGGATATGGCACCTGAACGCTATGATATTACGGTGATTGGTGAAGAACCATGGGGTAACTATAACCGCATTATGCTGTCGCCTGTTTTATCCGGTGAAAAAACCATTGAAGATATAATGTTGCATCCACATTCGTGGTATCAGTCGAAAAATATCAATTTTATTGCCGATGATCCTGCGGTGAAAATTGATCGCCCACGGAAGCAAGTCTATACCCAAAAAGGTCAGGTGGTGGATTATGACCGTTTGATTTTAGCCACAGGTTCAAAACCCTTTATTCCGCCTATTTCAGGTGCAGATTTAACAGGCGTGATTAGCTTTCGTGATATTTACGATGTGAATACTATGCTTGATTATTGCAAAAACAAAAAAAATGCGGTGGTGATTGGTGGCGGATTGTTGGGGCTTGAAACAGCTTATGGCTTAAAGCAACGGGGGATGAATGTCACCGTATTGCATTTGATGGATCGGATTATGGAGCGTCAGCTTGACAGCAGAGCAAGTGTAATGTTGCGCCATAGTATTGAAGCCAAAGGTATTTCGATCATCACCGAAGCCAATACCGCAGAATTGATGGGTCAGGATGGGCATGTCAGTCAGATTAAACTGAAAGATGGCACAATCCTCGATGCAGATTTAGTTGTGTTTGCTGTCGGTATTCGCCCCAACATTACTTTGGCACAAAGTGCAGGCTTGCGTTGCAATCGTGGCGTGATGGTGAATGACACCATGCAGACTTTTGATCCTAGTATTTATGCGGTCGGTGAATGTATTGAACATCGTAATCAAACTTTTGGATTGGTTGAGCCATTGTGGGGACAAGCTTTTATTTGCGCGACCCATTTGGCAGAGCATGGCAGTTTAACTTTTAAAGCGCCAACTGTACCCACGCAGTTAAAAGTCAGTGGTTGTGATGTGTTTTCCGCAGGTCGAATTGATTTGGAAAATAGTGAATCAGCTGAAGATTATGAAGACATTATTTTGAATGATGAAAAACGTCAGATTTACAAACGCATCATTATTCAAAAAGACAAAATGATTGGTGCCGTGTTGTTTGGTGACACTGAAGATGGTGCTTGGTATGCAGAACTGATTGCAGATCAAAGCTCAATTTCAAGTATTCGCAATAAATTACTGTTTGGTCGAGATTTTGCATTAAAACAAGCAGGGTGATGAGAACCTCCCCTAACCCCTCCTAAAAGGAGGGGGAATTAAAAGAGCAATTTAGATTAAGGAGCATCCATGAAGAGTATTCCCATGATGGAACTGCACGGCTCCACAGAAAGTCATACAGACAATAATATTAAAACCACCGATTCTACGTGCCCATACTGTGGTGTGGGTTGTGGCGTGACGGCTACAGTACAAACGGAGACTTTGGGGCAAAAAGTCACGGTCACCGGGGATATTCATCATCCTGCAAATTTTGGGAAATTGTGTATTAAAGGCAGTAATTTAGCCGATACGCTTGGCTTGGAAAGCCGTGTTTTACAGCCGATGCTTGGACGTAAGGCACAACGTGAAATAAGCGATTGGGATACGGTCACGACAAAAATTGCAACACAATTTCAATACTGTATAGATAAGTATGAGCGTGGCAGTGTGGCCTTTTATGTATCGGGGCAATTGCTGACCGAAGATTATTATGTCGCCAATAAATTTGTGAAAGGTTATTTGGGCACAGCTAATATCGACACCAATTCACGACTGTGCATGTCTTCCGCCGTGGCAGCGCATAAACGGGCTTTTGGTGAAGATATCGTTCCTGCAAGTTATCAGGATTTTGAACATACCGATATGGTGGTTTTGGTTGGTTCAAATACCGCATGGTGTCATCCAGTGTTATATCAACGGATCATGAAAGCCAAAGAAGAGCGGGATTTATTCGTGGTGGTGATCGACCCACGTTTTACTGCGACCTGTGAAGCCGCAGACTTACACCTACCGATTTTACCCGGACAGGATGTCGCACTGTTTAATGGTCTATTGCAACATTTGCATCAAAATGGCGCAGTTGATGCCGATTTTGTCACAGCACATACTCAAGGTTTAACAGCGGCTTTGGACAGTAGCAACAGTGAATCCTCCATTTATGATGTGGCACAAAAAACAGGGATTTCTCTCGAAAAATTAGAATTGTTTTATCAAAAGTTTGCTCAGACTGAAAAAGTCATGAGTTTATTTTCGATGGGGGTTAATCAATCTTCACAAGGCGTGAATAAAGCCAACAGTATTATCAACTGTCATCTGTTAACAGGCAAAATTGGCAAACTTGGTGCTGCGCCATTTTCTATGACAGGACAGCCGAATGCGATGGGCGGGCGTGAAGTGGGTGGACTAGCCAATATGTTGGCGGCACACATGGAAATTGAAAATCCTCAACATCAGCAATTGGTACAGGAATTTTGGCACAGTCCGCACATCGCGCAAAAGTCAGGTCTAAAAGCCGTTGATCTATTTGAGGCTGTAGAAAGTGGGCAAATCAAAGCTATTTGGATTATGGCGACCAATCCCGTGGTGAGTTTACCCAATGCCGATCATGTGAAACGCGCTTTGGAAAAATGTGAATTTGTGGTGGTGTCTGATATTTGTGCGGATACAGATACCACACAATATGCGGATGTGCTTTTACCTGCACTTGCATGGGGTGAAAAAGAAGGTACCGTCACCAATTCGGAGCGACGAATTTCCCGCCAAAATGCTTTTTTAGCTGTACCTGAACAATGTAAAGCCGATTGGTGGTCGATTTCGCAAGTCGCAAAGAAGATGGGTTTTGATGGTTTTGAATTTGCCAATAGCCATGAGATTTTTATAGAACATGCGAAATTATCTGCTTATCAAAATGTACAACCTATAGATCGAACAGATGATTCTACTTTCCGTTATTTTAATTTAAGTGGTTTAACCGATTTAAGCATTAGCGATTATCAAAATTTAGCACCAATTCAATGGCCTGTATGGTCAAGCGAACAAAAAGAAGATGCTGTGGCACGTTTGTATGCCGATGGTCATTTTAGCCATGCCGACAAGAAAGCCAAATTTATCGCCACATCCGTCATTCATCCTGTACATCAAACTGACAGTGAATATCCACTCATTCTCAATACAGGTCGAATTCGGGATCAATGGCATACCATGACCCGTACAGGTTTATCCGCCAATTTAAGTACCCATAAAGCAGAGCCTTATTGCGAGATTCATCCTCAGGATGCTTTGAAGTTTGGTTTAAAAGATACTGAATTGGTTGAAGTGAAATCGAAATGGGGCAGTTGTGTATTACGTGTCGTTCTGAGCGATAAAATTCGCCGTGGTCAGGTTTTTGCCCCCATTCATTGGACAGAGCAAACAGCGTCCGATGCGAGAATTGGAAAAGTGGTCAATCCTGTGGTGGATGTAATTTCGGGCGAGCCTGAATTTAAACATACACCTGTCATTATTCAGCCTTTTTATACACAGTGGCAAGGCGTGTTATATGTGCGTCAAGGTTTTGAATGTTATACAAAAAATGCAGTGGATAAGATGGTGTGGTGGACCAAAATCACCACAGCAAAAGCTACCCGTTATGAGTTGGCAGATCGTCGACAAATGTCTGCGACCACTGAAAAGCTCAAAGAACTTTTAGCTTTTGAGGATGAAAGTTTTGAATGGCTGAATGTAGAAGATCCATCGGCGTATATCAGTCATAGCATTGTGCTAAAAGATGGCATTTTAATTGCTAGTTTATATATTGCACCTAAAGCTTTATTGCCTGATCGGGATTGGATTGCAAGTCTGTTTAAACGGGAACGCTTGAGTGCCATGCACCGTAAAGCTTTACTTGCAGGGCAACCGATGTCGATGGGCAACAGTGAGGGTGCATTGGTCTGTAGTTGTTTTAAAGTTGGCAAAAACCGCATTCTTGAAACCATTAAAGCCAAAAATATCACTGATGAAAAACAAGTCACAGCGTGTTTAAAAGCAGGTGGCAATTGTGGTTCATGTTTACCTGAAATTCGTGGTTTGATTAAAATCTGTCAGATGGAGGCACTATCATGAAAATAAAGGCGATTCATCTAAAATCAATGAATATAAAAGCCATGAAAGAACACACATTTAAAAAAATAGATTTGAGTAAAGCAGTAAAAAGAATGTATCGGAAAGTGAGTTTGAAAATGGCTTATCCTGCCACTGATTTGGTCATTCTTGCAGGTGGTCAGGCACGGCGTATGAATGGCATCAATAAACTTTTACAGAAGTTTGATGACCAAATTCAACTGATCAAAATCCATCAACAACTTAAATCTACTGTAACGACTGTGTGGATTAACAGCCATCGGGATGATTCGATTTATCAGAAAATTATTCCGAATATTCATTGTTATCAGGATGATGAACGTGGCTTTTTAGGCCCTTTGATGGGGATTAAAAGTGCGTGGTCGCATGTGCAATCTGATTATGTGCTGTTTGTTCCCTGTGATGTGACTTATATTCCGTCCAATGTCGTGGCAAAGTTGCATCAGGCTTTGGCTAAAAACCCGAGGGCAGAAGTGGCTTATGCGAAAATGAATCAAACTGCTTTATATCCATTTTGTTTGTTAAAGCGTAGCAGTCTGCCCACATTAGTGGCACAGCTTGAGCAAAAACAGCGCAGTTTAAAGCAATGTTTTGAATCTTTGCACGCTCAGGTGGCATGTTTTAAAAATCATGCACTTTTTTTCCACAGTATTAATTCATTGGATGAATTACAGCAGTATCAACAACTGAAATTTCTCCATTAATTCAATCAAATTTTTACTTTTGCACAAAGTTGGAACACTTATTGCAATCTCTAATCACAACAAGTCATCAGGATAGATTGGGCCGTTTTAAGTTGAAGCATAAATAGAGTGCAAAATTTAAATACCCAAAGAGGTGAGTGCTCAGAATGAATGCGATGATGCCATTGGAAACACAAGCCGTATTTGCTGATCAATTTGGTCGTCAAAAGCGCAAACTCAGAATTTCAGTGACTGATCGCTGTAATTTTAAGTGTGTCTATTGTATGCCTGAACATCCTGAGTGGGTCAAAAAACAGGATTTACTCAGCTTTGAGGAACTTTATCAGTTTTGCCATTTTATGGTGCAACAAGGTATTGAACATATCCGCATTACAGGTGGTGAACCTTTAATGCGCCAAGGTGTGGTGCATTTTATTGAACAATTACAACAACTCAAAAAAATCGGTTTAAAACGTATTTCGATGACCACCAATGCGCATTATTTAAAAAAATATGCTGAAGCACTAAAGAATGCAGGTTTGGATGATCTGAATATCAGTCTGGATAGTTTGGATGCTGAACAATTTAAACAACTCACCCAAAAAGAGTTGGCTCCTGTATTGGCGGGGATTTCTGCAGCACAAGAAGTTGGATTACCGATTAAAATCAATACGGTTTTAATGAAAGATATGAATGACGATCAGATTTTACCTTTGGCAAAATGGTCGATTCAGCAGAATATTGTGTTGCGTTTTATTGAGTTTATGCCACTTGATGGTGATCAAAAATGGTCGGCTGCAGATGTGGTGAGTGAGCAGCAGATTTTAACGATATTGGCGACTGAATTTGATGTACAAATTCAGGAACAATCATTGGCTAAATATCGGGCCAATCCTGCACGGCAATATTTGATCAGTCATTCTTTAATGAAGAATGATCTTATTCATAGAGATCTTTGCAATAAACATCCGATTGGTATTATTTCCACGATCAGTCATTCATTTTGCGGTGATTGTGATCGGATTCGTTTAACAGCTCAGGGCGAATTGTATAACTGTTTGTTTGCACCCAAAGGCTTAGCGTTGAAAGCAGAAATTAAAGCGCTGTCATTAGCATCATTGTTATCAGCAACTTCAACCATTGAAAAGATGCCTGAAAGCACCTTTGAAAATTTAGCGTTATTGCAAAAAATTGGTGCTTATATTTGGAAAAAAGAACAAGGCTATGACGCCATTCAAGCCCGAACAGCGCAACAAGCATCCCGAAAAATCAGTATGCACATGCTTGGAGGTTAACGATGTCAAATATTCAAATCAAAATTGAAGCCTTTGGTGCAATTGAACGGCAATTACCGAGTGATTTAATGCTGCAATGTGTAGCTTCAAGCAGTATTGCAGATGTTTTAGCACAAGTGGAACGGTTATATCCACATACACAAAAAATGCTTGAACGCTGTGCCTGCGCTATTGGTGAAGATATTGTGTCACGGCAAACGCTACTGAATCATGACAGTACTCTTGTCATGCTGTCACCTGTTGCAGGAGGTTGATCATGCAAGCACTGAAACATTTTGCACGAATTCAGAACCACGCATTTACACAGGATATTTTTGATGGCATTCAAAATTTTCCTGAATGTGGGGGCATTGGTGTATTTATTGGCACGGTGCGCAATCATCATGAAGGTAAAGCCGTTCAAGCATTGAAATATACTGCTTATGCACCTGTGGCGGAAAAAATGATTCGTCAGATTGAACAAGACATACAACAAAAATACGGCGTGTCTTATGTACGGGTCATTCATAGAATTGGTGCTTTGGATATTGGTGAAACGGCGATTATTGCCATTGCTTATGCAGCGCATCGCCGTGAAGCATTTCAGGCGTGTGAAGAAGCGGTGGAACAGGTCAAACATGAAGTGCCTGTGTGGAAAGAAGAATTTTACTGTGATGGGACAAGCCAATATGTGGAAGGTTGTTGTATTCGGCAGGATTTAGATCAAAGTTTAAATCAAGATCAACAAAGTTCAAATAACCATCAGCATCACTCAAATCATCATCAGCATGAACATTGTCATGATAAAGCACATTAATAACGTGATGAATCGCATTAACAGCATTCATTTCAATCATGATCTCAAAGAATGCTTTAAACCTATAAAGTTGTATCAGCACTGAAGGATATTGTCATGAAAAATGTAGGTATGAAGGCGGAAAGCTATCGGACTGCAATTGCATCGGGTATTTTGTACGCACCGCCACACTGCATTGAATTGCTTCGCAATGGCAATACCGAAAAAGGTGATGCGCTAAAAACAGCACGTATTGCCGGCATTTTAGCAGCAAAACGGACCGATGAGCTGATTCCATTGTGTCATCCATTGCCGATTTATCGTGCAGATGTGGATTTCGAACTATTTGAAAATTATGTAAAAATTATTGCAACTGTTGAAACGATTGGCCCAACGGGCGTAGAAATGGAGGCATTGACAGCAGTGAGTCTTGCAGGTCTAACCCTCTATGACATGCTGAAACCACATTGTGAGCCTGAAGATTTAAGTTTGGATCAGTGCAAATTAGACAAGAAAAAAGGCGGTAAATCGCATTTTACTCGTGCGTTGAAAGAGGCTTTATCTGCATCGGTGATTGTGCTGTCAGATACAGTCGCAGCGGGGAAAAAGCCCGATACCGCAGGGCAAAATGTTTTGGAAATTTTACAGGAAGCGAATTTTAGCAATATCAGCTATCAAGTGATTGCAGATAGCCCTGAACAATTATTGGCTTTAATTGAACAACAGAAAAATCAATATCCGCTCATTTTAACCGTGGGTGGTACAGGTTTAGGGCCAAAAGATTTAACCGTAGAAACGATTCAACCCTTATTAAAGCGTGAAATTCCCGGCTTGATGGAAGCTTCGCGTATTTTTGGACAGAAACGCACGCCTTATGCTGCACTCAGTCGCGGAGTTGCAGGTTATATTGATAACAGTTTAGTGATTACTTTGCCGGGAAGTCGTCAGGGTGCCAAGGAGTCCTTAATCGCAATTTTACCTGCGTTGGTTCATTTATTTGATGTGCAAAAAAATATTCCGCATCAAGGTGGTTATGAATGAGTGAAAGTATCAATGAAATAATCTCGTTTCAAGCAGAGTCTGCCACACAGTCGGGCTGTGGAACGGAATCAGGATTGATTTCGATTGATCAGGCTTTAGCTTTGATTTTAGAAAAAATACAAC
This sequence comes from Acinetobacter sp. ANC 3832, assembly GCF_002135415.1. Taxonomy (GTDB): domain Bacteria; phylum Pseudomonadota; class Gammaproteobacteria; order Pseudomonadales; family Moraxellaceae; genus Acinetobacter. Next base: position 214,157 of record NZ_NEGJ01000005.1, on the reverse strand, counting down.
CTTTAGGTACTGAAACACTTTCCTTGAATGCTGCCTTAAACCGTTATTTAGCCGAAGATATTTTTTCAACCATACAGTTACCTTTATTTTCACAAAGTGCAGTGGATGGTTATGCGATTAATTCAGCTGACCCTGTAGAAAATCATTTAGAAGAGGTTATACAAGCGCATAGCCAATTTACTTTAATTGGTGAAATTCGTGCAGGGCAAAGCGCAGAATTAACTTTACAGGCAGGGCAAGCGCTACGGATTTTCACAGGTGCTGAAATTCCACAGGGCACAACGACTGTGGCAAGGCAGGAAATCGTTCAAATTGTTAATGCTGAATCCATCGAAATAACAGAACATTTAAAAATTCACGCTGATATTCGGGATGCAGGCGAAGAAATTACGGTTGGGCAACTTTTGGCACAAGCAGGACAACAATTATCAGTTGGTGCCATTGCTTCATTGAGTATGGCAGGCGTGCAACAGGTTCAAGTCTATCAATATCCTAAAATCGCAGTGGTGATTACAGGGGATGAAGTCGCCAAAAGCAGTGCAGAGTTTGAAGCAGGGAAAATTTTTGATGCCAATGCACCGCTTATTCAGGCTTGGTTTCAACAACAAAATCAAACAGTTGATATTTTTCATGTCGCAGATACAGCCGAGGCCGTAAACAGTTTATTAGCTGATTTAAATCAAAAATATGATCTGATTCTAAGCACAGGTGGTGTATCTGTCGGTGACTATGATTTTATTCGACCTGTCGCTTTGGATTTAGGTTTTCAGCAAATATTTTGGAAAGTGAAACAAAAACCTGGCAAGCCGATGCTGTTTGCAGAATTTATCAGAACAGATGGATCTGTTTGTTATTTATTAGGTTTACCCGGAAACCCTGCTGCGGTCTATGTTGGAATGCATATTTATACTCAAACCATTTTAAATGCTTTGCAGGGGCATCGACATATTCCCAATGGCTTTAAAGCAGCATTGACCCACGACTTAAAAGCCGATGTACGGGAACGCATTTTACGCATGACTGTCAGTTTTGCTCAGGCAACATTAAAAGTCAGCAGTCTGTCCAATCAACAATCACATATGTTGAACAATTTGATGCACGCCAATGCTTTGGTTCGTATTCCTGCTGGGGAGAAAATACACGCAGGGCAAATTGTAGATGGATTTTTCATCTAATTAAAAGCATTTATTGCGCTCAATATCAATAATTCGTAATTGGAGAAAGCATGAAGAATTTAATGATTGGAGCAGTATTATTCAGTCTATGCAATTTAAGTCAGGCCGAAACTGTCAAGGTATATGCTGCTGCGAGTTTAACCAATGCAATCTCAGATATTGCCGTAATTTATGAAAAGCAACACCCTCAGACCGATATTGTACCTGTTTTTGGAGCATCTTCTGCTTTGGCTAAACAGATTGAAGCAGGGGCAAAGAGTGATCTTTTCTTTTCTGCGGATGTTGATTGGATGAATTATTTAATCAAAAAACAAATGATTACTGAAAATAAAAGCAAAGCTTTATTGTCAAATCAATTGGTGCTGATTAGTCTAAAAAATTTAAATATCGCATTTAAAGCACAACCTAATTTTAATTTTGCACAATCCTTTAAAGGGCATGTGTGCACGGGTCAAATGGAATCTGTTCCTGCGGGTAAATACGCCAAACAAAGTTTAATCAAGCTCAATTGGCTCGATAGTTTGAAAGGGCGCATTGTCGGTACAGATGATGTCCGTTCTGCCTTGGCATTTGTGGAACGTGGTGAATGTGATGTCGGTATCGTTTATAAAACCGATGCACTCATCAGCAAAAAAGTAAAAGTGATTGGGATATTCCCTGAAAATTCACATCATCCGATTCTTTATCCTTTGGCTTTAACCCAACAGGGTGAAAAAAATGCGGATGCAGTACAGTTTGAAAAATTTGTAAAAAGTAGTCCACAAGCTAAAATTATCTTTCAAAAATATGGTTTTAGCATGAATCAATAAAGTCTAAGAAATTCATAAAACATGCAAAGAGTGAGAAGGATAAAGATAAAGGATGCTAAGCCCTGAAGAACTAAGTGCACTCTACCTTTCGGCAAAAGTTGCCTGCTTTGCAACGCTGTTTTGCATTCCCTTTGCGATTGTATTGGCGTGGTGTTTAGCACGTTATGAATTCAGACTTAAATTTTTAGTTGAGGCGATTTTACAATTACCCATGGTATTGCCACCTGTAGTTTTGGGTTATTTGCTTTTGATTTTATTTGGCAATAAAGGTTGGATTGGACAATATTTACATCAAATGGGTATTGAATTGGCATTTAATTGGAAAGGTGCAGTATTGGCCTCCATGATTGTGGCTTTTCCATTAATGGTGCAACCAATTCGACTGTCTTTTCAAATGATGAATCAACAGCTTGAACACATTGCAGGCTCTTTGGGAGCAAGTCCGATCAAAGTATTTTTCAGTATTAATTTGCCTTTGGCACTGCCTGGGATTTTGATTGGCAGTATTTTGTGTTTTAGCCGTAGTCTAGGCGAGTTTGGTGCAACCATGACATTTGTCGGTAATATTCCTGATGAAACTCGTACTATTCCCATTGCCATCTATTCATTTTTACAGCAACCCGATGGTGAACAGATGGCAATGCGTCTGGTCATTCTTTCTTTAATTCTTGCTTTTTCTGCACTGATCGCCAATTACTTCATCTTGCAGAAATATCAACGGAAATTAACAGGATAAGTTTATGCTACGGTGTGATTTTCAATATCAGAGGGCAGATTTTAAGTTAAATATTCAGCTTGAAATGCAAGATCAACTCTTGGGCATCGTTGGTACATCGGGTAGTGGCAAGAGTACATTTTTAAAAAATCTTGTCGGTTTATTACACCCAACACAAGGCTCCATTCAGTTTAATCAACAGATTTTATTTGACCACCAACAAAACATTCATGTACCCATGCATCAACGGAAAATTGCGCTGATTTTTCAAAATGCACTATTGTTCCCACACATGAATGTACAACAAAATTTAATGTATGCAGAAAAACAGGTGAAACACGCGGATCCTAAATTTCATTTTCATGAGATTGTTGATTTACTCGAATTAAAACCTTTAATTCATCGTAAAGCGCATCAGCTTTCTGGTGGAGAAGCACAGCGCGTGTCTATCGGTCGTGCTTTATTGTCTTCACCGCATTTATTGCTATTGGATGAACCTCTGACAGGGCTTGATCATCAATTAAAACAGCAAATTTTACCTTTCTTAAAAAGATTAAAACAGGAAATTGATTTGCCGATGATTTATGTGACGCACCATATAGATGAGTTAGTATTTTTACACGCTGAAATATTGATGTTAGAACAAGGAAAATTAATGCTTGCAACTGATCAATTTTCATCATAAACAAGGGGTCTTTGAATATGGATATTTTTCCAATCTCTTTAAAGTTGCAACAGCAACCTTGTCTGATTGTCGGTGGTGGACACATTGCTTATCGCAAAGCTGTACTCTTAGCTAAAGCAGGTGCAGTGATTAGCGTGATTGCACCTGAAATTGATGCGAATCTTTTAGAGATTGTCGTACAAAGGCAAGGGCAATATCTGCAAGCTACCTTTGAACAGCAATTAAACCTACACAATCCTGAATCTTTAAATCTGCGTCAATATCGCTTGGTCATTGCTGCAACAGATAGTAAATCTACCAATCAACAGGTTTTTGAAGTCTGTGAAGCTGAAAATGTCTTGGTGAATAGTGTCGATGATCCACCACATTGTCGTTTTATGGTGCCTGCAATTGTTGATCGTTCACCTTTGGTTATTTCGATTGCGACCAATGGTACATCTCCTGTTTTATCCCGCCAGATTCGTACCCAACTTGAAGCAACTATTCCTCAAGGTATGGGAAAGCTTGCTGAATTTTCAGGAAAATGGCGCGCAGTTGTTAAAGAAAAAATTATCAATCCTGATGAGCGTCGTATTTTTTGGGAAGACTTATATGCAAGTCCTCTAAAAGAACAAGTGTTCAATGACAATATTGCTGTAGCAGATCAGTTGATTGAACAGGCTTTACAAGAATGGAAAACACCGAAAGGTGAAGTCTATTTGGTCGGTGCAGGTCCGGGTGATCCTGAACTACTGACACTGAAAGCTTTACGGTTAATGCAACAAGCTGATGTGGTGATTTATGATCGCTTGGTATCTGCGCCGATTTTAGAACTGTGTCGCCGTGATGCAGAAAAAGTCTATGTCGGTAAAGCACGTTCCAATCATGCTGTACCGCAAGAAGGCATCAATGATTTATTGGTGAAATATGCACAACAAGGTAAACGAGTGTGTCGCTTAAAAGGTGGTGATCCGTTTATTTTTGGACGTGGTGGTGAAGAAATTCAAGAGTTATTCGCCTCAGGTGTTAGCTTTCAAGTTGTACCTGGAATTACCGCTGCATCAGGCTGTTCAGCATATGCAGGTATTCCATTAACCCATCGTGATTATGCACAAAGTGTACGCTTTCTGACAGGACATTTAAAAGAAGGCTCTCCTGAGTTGCCTTGGAATGAGTTGGTCTATGAGCATCAAACTTTAGTGCTTTATATGGGTTTGGTGGGATTAGAAAAAATCTGTCAGAAATTGATAGAGCATGGTCAACGTCCGAACATGCCTGTTGCACTTATTTCCAAAGGTACAACGCCTGAGCAGAAAGTTGTGATTGGAACTTTGGCGGATATTGCTTCTAAGGTTGCAGAACATCAAATACAAGCACCGACTTTAACCATTATTGGTGAAGTGGTCAGCTTACGCGAACAATTACAGTGGCAATAGAAATATCATCATTGCTTATTTTTATGTTTTTTAGCATTCATTAAAGTCGAGAACTCCCGTGATTCATGTCGTTCTATTTGAGCCTGAAATTCCTGCAAATACAGGGAATATCATTCGTTTATGTGCGAATACTGGAGCTCAATTACATTTGGTCAAGCCTTTGGGTTTTGAGCTGGATGATAAAAAATTAAGACGTGCAGGTTTGGATTATCACGAATGGGCACACATGAAAGTGTGGGAAAATTTTGCTGAATGTATTGCGCATCTTGCAGAACAAGGGATCGATCAGAATGCGATTTATCCTTTGACCACTAAAGGCTCTGAAACACCACATACCTCTGATTTGAATCGTCCTGTTGCATTGCTGATGGGGCCTGAAACTCGTGGTCTGCCTGAAGATGTACGCATGATGTTTCCTGAAAAACATTGGATCCGTTTACCGATGGCACCCAATTCACGCAGTCTGAATTTGTCTAATGCAACGGCTGTGATTTTATATGAAGCTTGGCGACAGCAGGGTTTCCAAGAATTGAAATAAAAGATGCCACCGATGAGGTGGCTTTTTTATGGAAGTTTAAATAAACATTTTATCTATTGATTCATATTGATGTGATATTTATAGTCTATGTATTGAAAAGATTTTAAGTAAAAATAACGATTCGTGACTAAATGGAATTTTAGTTGTTCATTAAAATATAAAATTGATAATTAGGTTCTAGATGATTCGTCTTTTACTTATTTGCTTTGGCTTACTTATTTCCAGTTTTACATTCGCAGAGTGTAAAGAGCCGATTAAGTTTGCAGGATTGACTTGGGAAAGTGGTCAATTTACCACAGCTGTCCTTAAAAAAATCATTGAAAAAGGCTACGGTTGTAATGTTGTTGAAGTGTCTGGTTCAAGTTCAGCACAAGAAAATGCATTGATTCAAGATGATTTACAAGTGATTGGTGAAATATGGGTTGGGCGTTCACCTGTTATTCAGCAAGGTTTATCATCAAAAAAAATTGAGGTCATTGGCAATACTTTAAAAGGGGGAGCCACACAAGGTTGGTATATTCCTCACTATTTAAAAGTACAGTTTCCTGAGTTAAATACTCAGCAGGATCTCATCAAATACGCTTCAGTATTTAACAATGAAATAAGCAATAAACCTCAATTTTTAAATTGCCCAACGGGATGGGCTTGTGAAATATTTAATAAAAGACTGATTCAAAATACTCATCTCAATCAAAATTTTAAAACAGTTCAGCCCGGAACAGGTGCAGCACTAGATGCTGAAATTTCAGCAGCCTATCAAAGGAAAAAACCGATTTTATTTTATTATTGGCAACCAACAGGACTCATGGCAAAGTACAATTTTGTACCCATTGAATTTCCTGCTTATAATGAAAAATGTTGGAGTGATCTATTAAAAAAAGACAATCAAAATAGCTGTGTATCAGGTTTTCCAACGTCCACATTATCAATTGCCGTATCTACGAAATTTAAGCAGCAACATCCTGAATTAATCGATTTATTTGAAAAAATTCAATTTACGCCAGAACAATTAAACCATGCAATTTTAGAGATGAATGAAAATAAGCAAACGGCAGAGCAACAAGCGGATATTTTCTTGAAGAATCATCCAGAGCTTTTAAAACAATGGTTAAACCTAGACATGCTGAAGCGTTTTGATACTGAACAAAATACGACAATTGAACAAAAGCATTTTTTTCCGAATTGGGATATCCAAGATATTTTAAATCACGGGCTTAAAAGCTTAGTGACACAATTTGCAGAACCACTTCGTCAATTTAGTGGCTTTTTAGCACAATATTTTATTCAGCCTGTGCAATCAATATTGGTATTTTTTCCTGCATGGTTTTGGATTGTATTTACAGGTATCACAGCTTGGTTGGGCTCACAGCGTATTGTTTTAACAGTATTCTCGATGTTGGGTTTATATCTGATCGGTGCATTTGGATTATGGGATGCACTGATTCAAACCACCGCTTTATTGATTTGTTCCGTACTTATGACTCTATTGATTGGTATCCCTGTGGGTATCGCCATTGCTCAGAAACCTAAGCTATATCGAATCGTTCAGCCCATCTTGGATGTGATGCAAACGATGCCGAGCTTTGTATATTTAATTCCAATATTGATGCTATTTGGTTTAGGTAATGTTCCTGCACTTTTTGCAACGTTTATCTATGCAGTTGCACCACTGATTCGCCTAACGGCATTAGGGATTCAACAAGTCAATCCTGAATTGCAAGAAACAGGGCAGGCCTTTGGTACTTCGAAACGACAGCAATTGTTTTGGGTGGTATTACCGTTGGCACGTCCAAGTATTATGGCAGGAATCAATCAAGCAATTATGATGTCACTGTCGATGGTGGTGCTTGCTTCGATGATTGGTGCACCTGGTTTAGGTGAAAATGTTTTACAAGCCATACAAACCCTAAATGTTGGGCAAGGAATTGAGTCAGGTTTAGCAATTGTGATCCTTGCGATTATTATTGATCGGATTACACAGGCTTATGGTTCAAAAAATTCTGATCGTTTAAAAGCCGATAAACGATAAAATCGAAAGATAAAAGGATAAGCCTTACTATGCAAAATGGGATCAAACTTGAAGCGATTAGCAAGATTTTTGGTGATGATAAATCACAAGCACTGTCTTTGTTAAAGCAAGGTGCAACGAATATTGAAATTAAAGAAGACACCGGATGTCATATTGCACTAAGAGAAATTAATCTTAGCATCCCCAATCAAAAAATATATTGTTTAATGGGGCTTTCAGGTTCAGGTAAATCAACATTAATTCGTCATATTAATCGCTTAATTGAACCAGATTTAGGTCAAATTTGGGTGGGTGAATTGAATGTTACCAATTTAGATGAAAAATCACTTCGAGAATTTAGACAACAGCGTGTCAGTATGGTTTTCCAACATTTTGGTTTATTTCCACATCTGACCGTTTTAGAAAATACAGAGTTCGCACTAAAAGTTCGTGGTGTGAATGAAGCTGAAATGGATGAACAAGCACGTTATTGGTTAAATGAGGTCGGTCTTTCGGGTTATGAGCAGGCTTATCATTCTGCACTTTCAGGAGGAATGCAACAACGAGTTGGTTTAGCACGAGCGCTTGCAGCAGGAACAGATATATTACTGATGGATGAACCCTTTTCCGCATTAGATCCATTGATTCGTACAAAATTACAAAGCTTATTATTGGGTCTACAAGACCGTTTACAAAAAACGATTGTTTTTGTCACCCATGATATTGATGAAGCTAAAAACTTGGGTGGGCAAGTTGCTTTAATGAAAGACGGTGAAATTGTACAAGCAGGATCTATCGATGATTTAGAGCAATTTCCAAACAGTGAATATGTCCAAAGTTTTATGCAAGCCAAGAGATGATATTGATATAAGTTATTAAAATATAAATATTTTAAATGGTTTTTGTGAGGTAGCTATTTTATTGCATAGATTGATCATATCGTTGTTGTGCATCCAGTACTTTGAGCATATTACTTTCAGCCCATAACTTAAATTGAAAAGCCGTTTGAGCCAATTCTTCACCTAAAAGTGTCAATGCGTATTCCACACGAATCGGGCGGGTATCAAGCATTGTTCGTGAAATAAAGCCATCTCGTTCCAACATTTTTAATTTTTGTGACAAGACTTTGGGTGAAATTCCAATAATATTTTTCTTTAAAGAATTAAAGTGTTGGGTTTCATGTTTTAGAGTATCCAAAATAAATAAAATCCATTTATCCGCCATATTTTCAAAAAATAAGCGTGAAGGGCAGTCTGGATGGTAGATATTAAATTTCATAAATACATTCTTTCAACAAAATAATAAGCCTGATCATTGATAATAGCATATAGTTACCAATTGGTAACTAATTGACATCTAGTTTCAAAAATATATTATTAAATCGTATTCCAATAAATGAGCAACATACATGTCTAATTCTAATATCTCCGTCGTTTATTATTCTGGCTATGGTCACACTAAAGTGATTGCAGAGGCATTCGCTCATGAAATTCAGGCAAATTTAATTGCTGTAGATCAAGAAGGTTTAGTGAGTGAGCAAGATTGGCAAACTTTAGATCAATCGGATGCAATCGTATTCGGTGCACCTACTTATATGGCGGCAACACCTTGGCAATTTAAAAGATTTGCGGATGATTCATCTAAACGATGGTTTAACCGAACATGGCAAGATAAAATTTTTGGTGGATTTACCAACAGTGGGAGTATGAATGGAGATAAGCAGATGACTATTCTTCAGATGCAGGCACTTGCTGCACAGCATGGTGGTCTTTGGGTGAGCCTAGGTTTGATGCCGTCAAACACCAAAGCAGCGACACATAATGACATCAATTACATGGGAAGCTTCGGTGGGGCGATGGTACAAAGCCCTGCGGATGCTTCTGTGAATGAAATTCCACAAGGTGGTTTGGATACAGTCAAAGCTTATGCAAAACGTATTCAGCAAATCACAAATAAATTTAATGCAAAATAATTTTTGTTGAGCAATTATTTAGGATTTAAATGAAAAAAAGGCGTATTAAGCGCCTTTCTTTTGGAAGAAATTAAGAAATTATTTATTCATGCTCGTTGTGTTGCGGAGCAGGGTAGCGGAAGCCACGGGTTTTATAGGCAAGATAAGCGACACCAATCACAGCCCAAGCTAAACCAATTTTAAGTGCCATTTCATCAATTTCAAGCCACATTAGAAATACACTGGCAAAGCCGAGTGTAGGAATAATGACGTAATTGAAAATTTCTTTAAACGTTTTGGTTCTGCCATCACGTAATGCATAACGTGAAATCACTGAAAAATTGACAAAACTGAATGCAGTTAAAGCACCAAAGCTGATGAGGTTAACAATATGCTCAAGATCGAGGAAGCCTGCAGAGAGTGCGACCACACCTACAATTAAAATATTGTAAGTCGGTGTATGTAGTTTCGGGCTGATATGACCAAAGATTTTCTTATTGATCACGCCATCACGACCCATCACATACATTAAGCGTGAAACACCTGCATGTGCTGAAATACCTGATGCCATTACAGCAACCACTGCAAAATATAAAACCATGGTTTTAAATGCAATGCTACCAACTGCCGCAACCATTACAGGTTGTGATTCATCAAGCGGTTTGAAATATATATTCGGGTCACTTGGGAAAAACAATTGAATGAAATACGTGCTGACAATAAAGATAATCCCTGCGATTAATGCTGTTGCAAAAATTGCTTTTGGGAGTGTTTTTTCAGCATCTTTAGTTTCTTCAGCTAGTGATGACAGTGCATCAAAACCGGTAAAAGAGAAGCAAAGAATGGTCGCACCACCAATTAATGCACCAACAGAAGTTAAATCATTCCAGAATGGCGCAAGTGACCATAATTCAGCTTTGTCAGGATTCAGCGTACCATCGGCATATGTACCTTGAGTGAGCAGCGTATAGACCTGATAAACGAAGTAAAAAATGACACCCAATTGAATGATGACAATTGTGCTGTTAAAGCGCGCGACAAAACGTGAACCAAATAAATTGATTACCGTCATAATGGCAGTTAAACCAATCACCCAAATCCAGTTATTTACACCTGGAAATAATGCTCTTAAATAAATATCAGCAAGAATGATATTGACCAGAGGCGACAATAAGTAATCTAACCATGAAGACCAACCAACCATAAAGCCGACATTGGGGTGGATCGATTTTTGTGCATAGGTATAAGCAGAACCAGAAGACGGGTAACGCTTAATCATGTGCCCATAACTAATTGAAGTTAAAAGAATTGCAACTAATGCAAATATGTATGAGGTCGGTACATGACCTTGACTTCCGTCTGATACAAGACCAAAAGTATCAAATAAGGTTAATGGCTGAATATACGCCAACCCGATAACGATAATATGCCACAGCACAAGATTTTTTTTCAGTTTCGCTGTGGATTGGGTCCCAGAGATATTTGTCAACGGCGGTTTCCTCTTAATCGTTGATCAAGGATCAGTCATGTTTATAAGGATCGTTTGAGACGAACGATCCCCCCTATGGATAAAACAAAAGTGCGCCAATCTACTCTAAAATGATGCTTTATGCCAATCAATTTGTTGGCTTTTGAGCAAAAATTAGCAGATAGGGGTAAAAAACTAAATCACAATGTATTCTGCATGATAAAAGCCCGATGTTCGTATAAACATCAGGCTCTATTTGAACTATATTGGCTTATTTTTCAGCAATTACCAAGCTTTTTCTAAAATGGCTCTTAAATCTTTAAATGATGCTTCTTTCGGATTGAAAATAATTGAGCCATCATTCAATGCTTTTTCAGCAACATCATCTAATTGCTCTTTGCTTACTTTACCCGTTTCACTTAACGTGCGTGGTAATTTGGTCAAAGCATACAAACGATCACGCATGGTATTTAACATTGAAATGGCTTTATCAGCACGCTGATTAGCAGGGGTTTGCGAGTAAATATCTGGACCTGCTAATGGAAGTAACAAATCTGCAATTTTATCGCCATTCACTTCTTTATTGTATTCCAATACATAAGGAAGGAATAAGTTCATACATAGACCATGAGGTAAATGTGCAACTGCACCTAACGCATGACCAAGTGAGTGAACCAGACCGACCATTGCATTCGAGAATGCAATACCTGCCATTGTCGATGCTTGAGCCAATTCTAAACGACCTTCCGCATCCGTTGGGTTGTCTAGAACAGTAAATAAATATTGGCTGACTTTTTTAATTGCTGCAGTTGCATAAGCATCTGAAATTGGATTGGCTGCCATACAAGTGTAGGCTTCAACTGCATGCGTCATCGCATCCATTGCGGTCATAGCGGTTAAATGCGGTGGCAATGTTTGCGTCATACGCGGATCAAGAATTGCTGCATGAGGCATTAAATAATTTGAAGCAAAAGGAATTTTCACATGACGCTGGTTATCAGAGATTACCGCAGCCATCGTCACTTCTGAACCCGTACCTGATGTGGTTGGAATCACAAAAAAAGGTTTCAATGGGCGTGGTAAATTATGTGCACCTGAATATTTCAATAAGTCATCGCCACCTTCGCTGACCAAAATATTGGTCGCTTTTGACGTATCAATCACTGAACCACCGCCAATGGCAATAATGGCATCACAATTGTTGGCGCGATATGCCTGTGCAGCAGCACGAACTGTTTCTAAACTTGAATCGGGTGGAACATCATCAAAAATAAAGCCAATCACCACATCTGTAGATTCAAAAGAAGCTTCAATCGGCGCAAGTAAATTATTGGTACGGACACCTTTATCAGTAATAATCATTGGGCGCTTTGAACCTAAAGACGCAAGTTCAAAAGGAATATGTTCTAAGGCTGCATGTCCAGCAATCACTTTAACAGGGCAAAAAAATTCGTAATATGGTTTAGCCATGGGTTTTATACACTCCCTTTTAAATATGATTGAGCGACTTTTAAATAAATATTTGCAGCGCCTGTTAATTTTTCTTTTAAAGTTAATCCCTGTGGATACTCTTTCACTGCCATTTCTGCGACAAGTTTCGGCAGAATCAGAGCTTCCATTTTATTCAGACAACGTACTAAACGAATGGCATAGCTTAAATCGCCATCTGCAATCATACGGTCATTGGCAAAGGCTTGTGCAGTACTTTCCTGGAAAGAAAAAACTAAAAATGCATGATGTAAATGTTTGAAGGTAACCGTTAAATCTGGTTTATCTTGTAAAGATTGAACGAGTTCTAAATTATGTTTGGCATTTACTTTGGCAATAAAAGCAGAGCCATTCGGAAATACTTTCATCGATAAAGTAAAACCAACAGGGAACTTAGACACTTCATGTTTAATTTCATCATCGACTTGACTCGCCATAACTAAACCTCTGCCAATCACATCCATCATGAGTTTGACATAAGCTTGTTCTAAAGCGGGCTTTACGGATTTGGTTGAAATCACTCGCTTATCCCTTTAATAAAATTTTATTTATGTTTTAGAGTAATTACTCTAATTTGTTTTACTGTAAAAAGAAAGTCATTTATTGAGGAATGACTTTAACGTCACTAAAGTAACCGCTGTTGTTGAAATATTTAATCACATCAACACATAACTGTGGGTATTGAGGATAGGTCTGCATAAGATCACATAACCGTATCATTTCCAAGCCTGCATAACCACAAGGATTAATCGTATGGAAACCTGTTAAGTCACAATCGATATTTAATGCTAAGCCGTGATAGCTACGACCTTTTCGAATTTTAAAGCCCAAAGAACCAATTTTGCGTTCATTGACATAAACACCCGGTGCATCTGCTTTGGCATAGGCTTCAATATTATATTTTTTCAGCAAATCTATCATCAGATTTTCTGCAAATGTAACCAGTGTGCGAACATTCCATTTCAAGCGATTTAAATCTAACATGAAATAAATCACCATTTGCCCTGGACCATGCCATGTGACTTGACCACCACGGTCAGATTGCACCACAGGAATATTTGTGGGAATGAGGATGTGTTCAGGTTTACCAGCTTGTCCCTGCGTTAAAACATCAGGATGTTGTAAAATCCAAAGTTGATCTTCTGAATATTCATCCCGTTGCTCCGTGTAACTTTTCATTTCCTGAAAACGTTCGCTATAAGGCGTATTTTCATTGTATTGACGAATGATTAATACGGGTTTTAGAACAGCATCATTCACAGGCTATGCGTCCTTTTATAATCAAGAATAGAGCTTCAATTATAAAGAAAATCAGGTCAAATAGGGGGGTTCCTTTGCGGAGCATATTTAAAAAAAAATTCAAAAAGATAAGAAATGTATACAAATGCACGATCAATGCAAATCGAAAAATAACCTTTATAAGTGAACAAAAACAATGAAATGCTTTTTGAGCTTATGTAATTATCCAAATGATAATCTTATTCATTTATTACAAAAACAATTATTTAAAGCAGATAATGAATGGGATGCTTAAGCAGTAGGAGTTTTGCATCAGTGTTTCCACTGTTTTTATTTTTCTTTGCTGAATAGAGAACTAAAAGGTCGATGTAAAATACTAAGTGAGAAGTAATTTGTTTTAGCCAAACTTTATTCATCTGAGAAGAAAAATATAAAGGAATAGCCCAATATGACAAATAAAACCAAATATATTATTCAAGTGGGTTCAACGGTAGCACCTGAAAATATTTTTATCCAAGTGATCCAAGGTGGTCCATATTTAGTACATGGCTCACCGAAACTCTTACAAGTTATTATTGAACAAAATGAGTCGGGTAACTCAGGAAAGTACGCGAGTGGGAAAAGTTTTGAAAGCAAAGACTCAATGTATCTTTGTCGCTGTGGACACAGTAAAAATGCGCCATTTTGTGATGGCTCACATACTAAAGCCCATGTGAATTTGGATGAAGCCGCAAGTTTTCAACCTTTACTTGAGGGATCACAAGAAATTGATGGTCCAACTCGAATTTTGACTGACAATGAACATTATTGTGCTTTTTCAAGGTTTTGCGATAACGGTGAACAGGTATGGGGGGAAGTTAAAAAATCTGGTGCGGAACATGAAAAACTGACTGAGTTTATGGTGCATGCATGTGCAGGTGGACGTTTATTGGTCTTTGATCGTGAGACTCAACAGCCAATTGAAAATGTAGAAGAAGCAGGTATTTACCCTATTGAAGATCCTGCGGAAGGCTGTAGCGGTCCTCTAATGGTTCGGGGTGGTGTGCGTATTGAAAGTGCATCAGGTGAATCTTATGAAATCCGTAATCGCCAAGCTTTATGCCGTTGTGGACAATCTTCAAATAAGCCGTTTTGTGATGGTTCACATGCGTCGGTGAAATATAAAGATGGCATGCGATCTTAGCCAGTATTTTATGCTCAGATTCCGAAATAAAAAAACACGCTTTTAAGCGTGTTTTTTTAAAGGAATTTTTAGATTAAAGCGCAGTCTTAATCAATGGACATGCTGCTAAATCTGCATAAAGTGCATGAACTTGTTCAAGTTCTTGAAATACAAGTTGTGCAGTTAAAGAGTGATATTTACCTGAGCTTGATGGTTGAACTTTTATGCTTTTACCATCAAATTCTGGAAAATGTTTCACTAATATTTCAACAACAGCAAGATGTAAATCTTCGCCTGCGATACCAATCAATTTGATTGGGTAGTCCATTGGAAAAACCCAAAGATCTTCCTGAAGTTCGCGTGATGGTGTGCGGTCTAACATAGTCATCGTATGTCCCCTTTATATCAAACGCCTGCATAAGTGCAGGCGTTGTATTATCTATTAACAATATAAATGGGGATGCTTAGTGCAATTTCAAGCACCCATTTACATCACTAAGATTAATCGTTTTCTAGGAATGAACGTAAGTGTTCAGAACGAGAAGGGTGGCGAAGTTTACGTAATGCTTTCGCTTCAATCTGACGAATACGTTCACGTGTTACATCAAACTGTTTACCCACTTCTTCCAAAGTATGATCCGTTGGCATGTCAATACCAAAACGCATTTTCAATACTTTTGCTTCACGTTCAGTTAAGTTCTCTAGAACTTCACGTGTTGCTTCTTTCAAGCCTTCTGATGTTGCTGCATCAATAGGTGAAGTGATGTTGCCATCTTCAATAAAGTCACCAAGATGCGAATCTTCATCATCACCAATTGGCGTTTCCATAGAAATCGGTTCTTTGGCAATTTTGAGGACTTTACGAACTTTAACTTCATCCATCTCCAAACGTTCACCCAGTTCTTCAGGAGTAGGCTCACGACCCATTTCTTGAAGAAGTTGACGCGATACACGGTTAATCTTGTTAATGGTTTCGATCATGTGTACTGGAATACGAATGGTACGTGCTTGATCGGCAATTGAACGCGTAATTGCCTGACGAATCCACCAAGTTGCATAAGTCGAGAATTTATAACCACGACGGTATTCAAACTTGTCTACGGCTTTCATCAAACCGATATTACCTTCCTGAATCAAATCGAGGAATTGCAGACCACGGTTGGTATATTTTTTCGCAATTGAAATAACCAAACGTAAGTTAGCTTCAACCATTTCTTTTTTCGCACGACGCGCTTTCGCTTCACCAATCGCCATACGTTTAGAAATGTCTTTAATATCTTTAACGCTTAGACCTAAGTCAGCTTCGATGTCAGCAATCTTTTGTTGGAATGCCAATACATCCGGACGAACTTTTTCTAAGTAATTTTTTAGCTCATTTGGTGCTTTTGCAATTTGATCATCTAACCAAGCAAAGTTTGATTCGTGACCAGGGAATGATGTACGGAATTGTGTGCGATCCATACGGCCACGACGAACTGCATAACGCATCACTTCACGTTCAGATGTACGAATACTTTCATGTGTACTACGAATCATTTCTGAAATGATTTCAAATAAACGTGGCGTAAATTTAAACATCATAAATACAGTTGCAAGTGCTTCCATTGCTTCTGCAGATTCGTTGCTATCACGACCATGCTTCGCAATACTTTCTTTCGCTGCTTTCCAAACCGCTGCTAATTCGTCAAAACGTGCTTTGGCAATTTCTGGATCTGGACCAGATTCGCCTTCAGAATCGTCATCAGTAGTTTCAGCTTCTTCTTCTTCGTCATCTTCATCAACTTTGACATCTTTTGCTGGTTTTGCTGATTTTGAATCGTCTTCTTCAACTTCTTCAACTTCTTCTTCCAAAACTTCTGGAATAACTTCATCAGATTCAGGATCTAAATAACCAGAAAGAATATCGGCTAAGCGACGTTCGCCACCTTCATAATCTTTATATTCTTGTAGTACAACTTCTACTGCATTTGGCCAATATGAAATTGAATGCAATACATCTCGAATACCTTCTTCGATACGTTTGGCAATACTAATTTCGCCTTCACGTGTCAAAAGCTCAACTGTACCCATTTCACGCATATACATACGTACTGGGTCAGTCGTACGACCAGGTTCATTTTCTACAGAAGCAAGTACTGCAGCGGCTTCTTCTTCTGCAACTTCATCCGTGGTTTCGTTATTACCTTCGAACATCGTATCATCAGATTCAGGCGCACGTTCGTGCACAGGAATACCAACGTCTTGAAGCATTTGAATGATGTCTTCAATCTGTTCGCTTTCTGTGATTGAGGCTGGGAGATGATCGTTAACCTCAGCGTAGGTTAAGTAACCTTGTTCTTTGCCTCGGCTAATCAGAGCCGCTACTTGTGAAGTAGGGGAATGTATATCGCTCATCTTTGCTCTCTTCTCGTTGAATCTGTGGCAGTAAAAAACCGTGCAATAGTCGACCAGCTAGACATATCTATTCATGCATAGCTTATCGATTTCATCAGAGAAAATATCGTCTGATAAAATATTAAAATTTGGTTTCAGTGAAATAATAAATGGGGGATGAAGTTGTTGTTTTCAAGTTCAGCCCTAGCGTATTCCTATTTAAAATCTATCATCAAATAGAAGGACGTAAGGTGGATTATACCATGCCATAAAATTAAACAAAAAAAAAGCCCTAATTCACATTAAAATTAAAAAATAAATACATAAAACTTGACAAGGTCTCAGAAGAGAGATAAATAGCGCCTAGACCCATTCACATTTTTTCACTTTGAGGTAGTTTTAGTGTCTTCTACAGATTTTGAACTAGATGATAGCTACGGTGATGATGAAGTTAGTTTTGATGAGTCATCAAGCAAAATTAGCGCAAAAGAGTCGTTAGAAAAGCGCCGTCTGATTGATGACTTACTGGCTCAACGCCGTTTAGATCGAGAATTAAAAGATTTTGATTATGATCTTGATGATGACGATGATTTTGACGACGAAGACGAATAAATCATATCAGGCATAGCATGACTCATATCCCTAGGAATGCTATGCTACACCCCTAATTAAGTTATGTTGGAATCAAAATGAGTGCTTTAAATTTAGACCAGTTGAGTGACTATCTAGATGGCGACCAAAATGAGTATGGTCTGGATTTCGCAGCAACTCATGGTTTCTTATGTGCAACTGCTGTTGGTCCTAAGTTTGATAAATGGCTTGATGAGCTATTTGATAATAACCAGAAGAAAGTTCCAGCTGAAATTATTACTCAAGTTCAAGCTTGGTTAGAAGCACTTCGTCAAAACTTGGCCAACGAAGAAGGAATTGCGTTTCCTTTTGAGATTGAAGAAGCTGACGTAGAGTCAAGTTTAGGCGACTGGAGCGTTGGTTTTGTAGACGCGATGTTCCTCAACGAAGAAGCTTGGTTTGCACCAGAGTATGAAGATCAGGTTGTTGATCTAACTTTACCAATGATGGTCTTTAGTGGTGTGGATGATGAAGACCCACAAATGGAATCTTTCCGTCGCAATGGTCAGTTAATGGATGAGATTGCGGAAGAAATTCCAGAAAATTTAAATGAACTTTATTTGATGTACCATACGCCAGCGTAATGTTACATCATGAGTCGCGATTATATCGTGGCTCATGTTCTACCAATCAAATCAATGATTTGATTGTATTTAAAGGCACCTTTTAAAAGGTGCCTTTTTATTGCTTTGTACAATGCTAAAAATCAAAAAAAGTTTGGTTTATTGGTCAACAATAAATATAAATGAGTATTTTTCTTAAGAGACTACTTGCAATAAAGCCTTTTAATTTCTCTTTGAAGAGAGGATAAAAAGGGGGTATTTATATTTATGCAAGATGTCTCTTTAAACTTTTAGCTTTTTAAATTATGGTTGGCGATCTGCAATTTTCTTAAGATTTTCATGAATTTTAAAAATGACAATTAATAATTCTGAATAGACGCGGACCAATATTCCACCAAAGATCAAGATTAAAACAGCATAAATTAGTCTTTGAAAAAAGCCAGCAAATAGACCATAACCAAATCCAAAAAGTGTTGAAAAGGCAGTAATTACGACACCAATTAAGCCAAGCCAATAAAGTACAGTGACAATTTTTGGCGTCAGCATATTATCAAGGGTTAATAAATTATTCATATAGTCTTCCTATTATTCATATTTAGTTAAAACACACGCGTTATTCATCGTTCATTTAGGTGTGTTGAATGAATAATAAGTGAAATAACTCTCAAAATCGATGACTTTATAGACGAATTATATGCATTTATATCGAATTATTTTGCAAAATTTTGATGAACTATTTGAATAAATCAAACAAGTACAGTATTTTTTTGATGATATATTTATTTGTAAAGTCAGCTCAATCCTAGTTAAAGAATATATTGAAATCCATGATTTTGAACTATGTTAACAATATTGCGGTTAAGGGTTGAATATAAAAATAGGATGTTTGATCGCATCCTACAAGGTATTGAATATTATTTAGAATAATTTATTTCTATATCTCATTATTCTTGAAAATTCAACAGTGTGTAAATATAGACTTTACGTAAAATATAACTAATGATAATCGGGATACTAGTTAATAATAAATAGCTGAATAAATGTGCTTTTATGCTGTATCCAATACTGAGTGCAATAGTTGCTCCAAGTAGAGTACCTAAAATCACGATGAACAAATGTGATTGATGATTGAGCTGGCTTTTAAGTTGTTCAAAATTGATTTGTTCACTTAAAGGGTTCTGAACGTTATATACATTTTTCTTCTGTAATATACGTGATTGAGGAGTATG
Source organism: Acinetobacter sp. ANC 3832 (assembly GCF_002135415.1). Lineage (GTDB taxonomy): Bacteria > Pseudomonadota > Gammaproteobacteria > Pseudomonadales > Moraxellaceae > Acinetobacter. The sequence continues at coordinate 194,709 of NZ_NEGJ01000005.1, read as the reverse complement.
CAAATGAACTATTTTAGACATATATATTCTCCTTGAGTTTTTATAAAACTTTATATAAAACAAATTCTTATTATCATGTTTTAAGATATCTAATCTTATGAAATTAGATTAGCAAGTTCGTGAGGGAAAGTACTTAGAGAAGTATGTGTACCTTGTATCATTCTTATTATTTTTTATAAAAAACGTAGTGAAAAAGTAAAAACCGCAACATAAAAGCTGCGGTTTTTAACATACGATTTACAAAGTGCAGATTATAAACGTTTACGTTTTGCCGCAACAATCTGTGATTGGCGCATACGGAAGCCATCTTTCTGTTTTTCTGTGGTTTTATCAATACAGTATTTACAAGAAACGCCATGCTCATAGCTTGGAAGTTCAACTTCGTTGGGAAGTAAAGGCCAACCACATGCGTGACACTTCGTATTTAAGCCTTCTTCAACACCATGAGTAACTGCGGTGCGACCATCAAAAACGAAGCATTCACCTTCCCACATGCTTTCTTCAGCAGGGGTTTCTTCTAGGTATTTTAAAATACCACCTTTAAGATGATAAACCTCATTAAAGCCTTCTTGAAGAAGCAATGATGTTGATTTTTCACAACGAATGCCACCCGTACAGAACATGGCAATTTTTTTATCTTTGTGTTGTTCAAGATTCTGTTTTACATATTCAGGAAATTCACGAAAGGTTTCAGTATTTGGATCTACAGCACCTTTGAATGTACCTGCTTTATATTCGTAATCGTTACGTGTATCAATTAAAATCACGTCATCACGAGCAATCAGGTCATTCCACTCTTTCGGATCTAAATAATGACCCACTAAATCACGTGGTTTTACTTCAACGCCAAGCGTTACAATTTCAGATTTGAGTTTAATCTTCATTTTACGGAATGGTTTATCATCACTTTCAGATTCTTTATATTCCATGGTTGTAAAACCGTCGTCTAAAAGAAATTGACGAATGACATCAACCGCTTGACGATCACCAGCAACAGTGCCGTTGATTCCTTCACCTGCAACAATTAGAGTACCGCAAAGGTTGATGGTTTTTACCAATTCAACAAGACGTTGTTGAAGATCAGCAGGATCTTGAACTTCTTTGAATTGATAAAGTGCTGCAACAACCCAACCAGAGGTCGCTTGCTGTTCTACAGGTGCAAGCTGTTCTACAGTAGCGTTCATGGAGTACTCCAAATGTATTAAGATAAGATATATTTTACGGCGCATATATTAGCGCTATTTATTGAAATAAGCGAGAAAACCATAAAAGAAATATGGTTTTAAATGAGGATTTGTGTTTTGAGTAATGATCGTCGAATACCTTCTTTGACACCTTGTGCAGGGCGCTGCTCGACTGTATTTGGTGATTCAGTCTGTCGAGGATGTCGACGCTTTAACCATGAAGTGATTCGTTGGAATACATATACCGCAGAGCAACGCTTGGCTGTGTGGAAAAGATTAGATGCCCAGTTGGATCAAATTTTAGTTCCTATGTTACCTTTGGCAAATGTACAACATGTGACAGGCTTTATTTTGGGGAAGCGAGTACGCGTACTTGATAGTGCCAGTAAAGGGCGGAAGTTGTACCACGCATTAAAAATTTGTGAAAAGAATAAGCATCTGGCGGATGAAAGTGGTTTAGGCATTAGCATGCAAAATGTAAAACCGATTTGGCAAGAATTTGAACGTCGTGTTTTGGCTTTGGCGACGGCCAGTTATGATCTGGCTTTTTTACGTGCCGATGGCATTAGTCATAGTTTGATGCAGATGCTGGAAGATGATTAAGAATTTATTTAACTCTAATGGATAGACATCTTGCACAAGGATTAATCACCATTTTATTTTCTCCTGTGATGAAAAATAAGATGGTGCTATGTAATAATTCTCATCGTTAATTTGGGTTTTTACTCTGGATAATTTGTTACTGTTAAAATAAGCAGCATGACTAAGCTCTGTTGATTGTCATGATATTACTTACAAATGTAGATATAAAATATAGTTACAATATGGGTAATGAATTTCGCTTCCATCGTATCATCCAATATGTAAATGATTGACTCATTAATCATCGATATAGAACTGCTGATCGATAATTTTAATTTAAAAAATATACAAAACTATGAGTCACTTGTGGTTTAATTCTCATTATAATTGTAATGTATGGAATATATACGACAGCCTCATTCAATTTTGAGTTGTGCTATAACCATGTATAATCTTGAAAGTAGGATGTTTTAAAATCCATAGAAAATTTAATCATAAAAAAGCGACGGTAAATAGTATGACTATAGATCAAAAAGAATTAGAAACAATTTTGTTATTAGATGCGGAAGACCGCAATGAGTTTTTCTTCGATCAAATTTCTGAAACAGGTTTAGTATGGGGCTTGTGTGGCGAAGGTTGGGCATCATTTTTAGATGATGCACAAGGTATTCAACTTTTTCCAATTTGGTCAGATCAAGAACTTGCTGAAGTGAATGCAAAAGGTGAATGGGAAGGTTTTGAAGGTAAATCATTTACTTTACAACAATTTGTTGAAGAGTTAATTCCTGAGTTACTTCAAGCAAATATGCAACTCTCAATTTTTAAAATTCCAGCAGATTCGGGTTTTATTGCACATCCTGAAGTTTTATCAAAACGGTTGGCAAGTAAGTTTGCATCGTAAAACATTCTAATATTGATAAAAAGCCCTATTTCAAATAGGGCTTTTTTGATTTTTAGCTTTTAAATTAAATATTGTGTTTTAAGCGATATTGAACCAATTCTTCAATCGTAATAAGAGTGAAGTTATGTGTTTGTGCATAAGCTAAAACTTGATGACCTGAAGCCATTGTTCCATCAGGATTAGTGACTTCACATAACACACCAGCAGGTTTTAGACCTGCCATTCGAGCAAGATCGATAGAACCTTCTGTGTGCCCACGACGCGTTAATACGCCACCATCACGACCACGAAGTGGGAATATATGCCCAGGGCGGTTTAAATCGCTGGCTATAGCTCCATTTTTAATTGCAGTATGAATAGTCGTCACACGATCTTGAGCAGAAACTCCAGTAGTTACGCCTTCAGCAGCTTCAATGGTAATGGTGAATGCTGTTTTAAATTGGCTCGAGTTATCATTGACCATTGGCGGTAGTTCAAGATGATCTGCCAATTCTGCTGTTAAGGTTAAGCAAACGATACCAGAGCCATCACGAATCATACGTGCCATGGTCTCAATATTTAGTGTTTCAGCTGCAACAATGAGGTCGGCTTCATTTTCACGATCAAAATCATCCATAACCAAAACGGCTTTGCCTTGGCGGATATCTTCTAATGCTTGCTCAATACGTTGTTCAGCAGGTGGGAGGGTAGAAAAGAAAATTTCGGGTTGAATTAAACTAGACATTGAAACGCTCGCGTAATAAAAAAGTACGGTTGAACATTTCAGGACATGTGAAATAGTGGCGTTACGAAGCATATCCAAATATTGAATATGTCAAATTGTGACGTCGTCTTCTTTCATCCGGACTATACCGTCGGCTTTGGTATTTCACCAAATCTGCGAATCATGAATTGAATATGATAGGCTCGTGGGCTGATTAGGTCTTGATCAGTTGATCAGCCTAACTTACCACCGGTGGGGAATTACACCCCGCCCTGAAGCGATGTAAGATTATTATAGCCATATTTGATGCAAAAAATCAGCTTTTGTATAGAATGGTGAGTACTATAAATAGAACATTTAATGCTTAACTTATGAATTTTTAAAAGGTTGAGTATTTTTTTAATGCGGATTAACATTTTAAAAGACTATTAAAATTAGACCAATAACAACCAATAAGGAGAATTCAATTTATGCAGATACAACACCATATTTTTCCGTGGAATAGTGATCGTTTCATTCAACATTTATCTATTTTAGGTTTTGCACTTATTGCAACCAGTGTCATGTATTTAGTTGCTGCAAATTGGTTAATGTTACCGCATTGGGCACAATTACTCATTCCGCAAAGTTTATTGTTATTGAGTGCGGTTGCTAGCATTTTTCTGTCCAAGCATGATTTTTTGGTACAAACGTTTAATACAATTTGTGGGTTAATGATGGGACTGAGTTTGGCTGTTATTGGTCAAATTTATCAAACAGGCGCAGATAGCTATCTGCTTTTTTTAGTCTGGTCTGTTTTATTGTTGGCTTGGCTATATCGATACAATATCGGTGTATTTTTATTACTTTGCGTTATTAGTCAAATTGCTTTGTTTCTATTTTTTAAGCAAACATTTTGGGGTGACCAATTTCCTGTTTTGTTTCTCGTAGCGCTTAATATAGTGACTGGATTACAATTTTATTTTTGCCTCAAATATTATCCAAAGCTTCGTTATATTTTTATTCTTTGGGTGAGTATTTTTTCGATTTGGCATATGTGGTCATTTTTGTACGGTGATGGTGAAATCGCCTTTTTAGCATCTCTTATTTTCACTTATTTAGATATCAAAATAGCATATCTAATTTCTTCATTCTTTTTACTTTCAATATCATTGTTCTATTTTTATAAGAAAAAAGACCAACTGTGCAGTGTGTTATCGGCTGTTGGATTGGGCGTGGTATTGACCTTCTGTATTGTTGATGTCGTAAGTAACTTATTTTCAAATTCTGAAATTTTTCAATTATTTTTCATCGCATTGGTTATTTTTGCTTGGTTTGCTTTGATTAGTTATTTATTGGTAAAAGCATTGCCCAATAGTCGCTTTAATATGATTCCACTTGCTGTCGGTGCATGGATTGCAGGATTAATTTTAGCTTCTTTAATGCTGACTTTTTGGGAAAATTTTTCCCTGATTATGGGATTGTTATTTGTATTCATCGCAATTTATATTTTAAAGAAGAAACAAAGCCTGTTTTTAAGACAACTTGCCTATTGTTTGTTTATTGCAGGGCAGGTCGCTTTCCTTTTTCACTTGGGTCTTCTTATTGAAGAAATATTTCCGATTCTTTTATTACAAATCGGATTCTTAGTCTTGTCCTACTTTTTACGAATGCATTGGTTTTTTATTTTTATGCAATTACTCGGAACATATGCCGTAGGCTTTGCTACCATTTTAAATTTGAATGATGCATTTAAAACTGATGATTTCTCTGAAAGTTTAAGTTATATCGTTCTCTTGAAGTATTTATTTTTTGTTTTAGTTTTATGCATTTCTAAAATTATGCCTTCACAGTATCAACGTAGTGTTTTACTGGCCATCCTAATGATTATTTTATATTCAGTATTTTTTGAGTTCGTAGTCTCTAATTTTATAGGACTTGCTGTTCAACATCACTCAGTATTATTTTATGGGCTTCCAGTTATTTGGTTCACACTTTTTGTTTGTCTATTTCTACTCAAACAGTTGAATATATATGCCTTAATTATATTAACTGCCTTTGCTACTGTATTTATTGTTTATGGTTATTTTGAAATTTTCATTGTTTTAAGTATTTTGGCTTGGGCAATACAGCGTCAAGATAAACTCATTTATGGTTTTTCACTGACCTGTTTAGTTTTTCTTTTAGGCTTTCTCTATTACAACTTGCAGATTACATTTTTGGTTAAAAGTGCCAGTATTTTTTTTTCTGGATTATCAATCTTAGCATTGGCTTATTTACTGAATAAGCTTTCAATGACAGAGGAGCGCATACCATGAAAAAGTTTATACCTCTGTTGATTGCAATAATCAGTATTGTACTTTTTACTGGGATGATTATGAAAAATGAAATGCATCTTAAAAACAGTCAAAGTATTTATATTCAATTAAAACCTGTAGATCCACGTTCTCTCATTCAGGGAGATTATATGCAGTTAAATTATGAGTTATTTTTTGCACCGCACAATTCAGATCAAGTTGATTTAGTTTTTTCAGGTGGTCATTTTGATGAACTTATTCAAAATAAGCCAAAGGTCACGACATTCGTAGAGTTAGATGAGAGGAAACGCGTGATTCATACTAGTTTTACGCAACTGACAGAAAATCATACAGAAAAATTGGTTTTGCGAAATCCAGATAATCGCTACACCTCTCTTTATCCCGCATCTCAAAGTTTTTTATTTGCGGAGGGTTTAGCTGAATGTTATGCACAAGCACAATATGCTGAATTTAAGGTAGATAGAGAAGGTAATGCAATTTTAGCCGCATTGAAAGGGCAGAACCTTCAAGACCTTGGCTGTGAGTATCAAAAGAGTTGGTGGCAATAGGACAGATAAATTTAATCACATTCATAAAAAACCCGCACGCAGCGGGTTTTTTGAATTTTACTTTTTATGCAACTTGAACTGGAATACAGTTTGCTGTGTGATTCACAGTATTGTTTGGATTTGCATAAACAAGGCGTGGTTTATGTGCATCGGCTTCTGCATTGGTGAAGTCACCAAATGTAGCGATAATCACTAAATCACCAACATCTGCTTGATGAGCTGCGCCACCATTTACAGAGATAATACCAGAGTTTTCTTCACCACGAATCGCATAAGTCGCGAAACGTTTACCGTTAGTGACATTCCAAACATGGATTTCTTCATATTCACGGATACCCGCTAAATCCAATAAAACGCCATCAATAGCACAAGAACCTTCATAATGAAGCTCTGCTTGTGTTACTACTGCACGGTGAATTTTTGCTTTTAATAAACGAGATAGCATGAATAGCGTCTCCTGAGTTGCCCTAAGATGTTATCCTATGATTAAACAACAACTTCTATTTGGGTGGATGCGTTTGAAAGCGCATTTTGCTCTCAAAAGCCCCATATGGCAAGAAAAATTGTTTAACAAAGATTAATTTTATGTACTAAGGTTTATAGGCATTTATTTGATTCATTGCCTGTTGGATTTCACCATTAACCAGTAATTTTATACGGCCTAAAGCATAGTGAATTGCATCGTCCATAAGTGATTGTTCACTTGAGGGCGCTTTGCCTAAAACATGACCAGACACACGTTCTTTAGAACCCGGATGTCCGATGCCAATACGTAAGCGATGAAAATTTGGACCAATATGCGGTACGATGTCTTTTAGACCATTATGACCGCCATGTCCACCGCCTGTTTTCAAGCGAATAACACCCGGATCCATATCTAATTCATCGTGAGCGATTAGCATTGCTTCTGGGGCAACTTGATAGAATTTTGCGAAGGGTACAACACTTTGACCTGAAAGGTTCATAAAGGTTGTTGGTAATAATAGTCGAACGTCTTGACCTTCAATATTACCACGACCACTGACTCCTTTATATTTAGGGTCAGCTTTAAGACTAATGCCATATTGTTCTGCGAGGCGTTCTACGAACCAGAAGCCTGCATTATGGCGGGTTTGGGCATACTCCTTACCGGGGTTACCCAAACCGACAATCAGTGAAAGTTTAGTCACTCATTTACACCATTAACACTTATGCGCGTTTAAAGTCAGCGTGCATAGGTGTGTTTTTAGCTGGATGACGTTGTAAAGCTTGGATTTTAACGCTTTCAACTTTACCGTCGATAGTGATTTCAATTACTTCTTCAAAGAAAGCATTGTTTTCTAATGCTTTAACAAGTTGACGAAGTTCTAAAGTAATCGCTACAGGTTCAGCAGCACCACCATAGATGATTGCTGGAACTTTTGATGCAAAACGAAGGCGGCGGCTCGAACCTTTCCCTTGTAATTTTACATCACGTGCTTCTGCATTAAATACGAAATTGCTCATGAGATATCCTCAGTATGAGTAAAGTTTACGTTAAACTTTCGACCAGTCTAACGATGAAAAACCCTACCAGTATTGATAGGGTCATAAAAAATTATTGATAATTATAAATAACTATCGAACATCGCGCTAATAGATTCTTCGTTGTTAATACGACGAATTGTTTCAGCAACCATGCTTGCTACAGAAACTTGGCGAATTTTACCAAGCTCTAAAGCTTCTTGTGAAAGTGGAATCGTGTCAGTAACAACGAGTTCATCAATCACAGAATTACGTAAGTTTTCTAAAGCTTTACCAGATAAAACAGGGTGAGTTGCATAAGCAATCACTTTACGAGCACCAAAAGTTTTCAATGCATCAGCTGCTTTACATAAGGTACCTGCAGTATCAACCATATCGTCGACGATAACGCAGTCACGATCTTTCACATCACCAATCAAATGCATCACTTGTGATTCATTTGCTTTTTGACGACGTTTGTCAATAATTGCAAGATCGATATCACCCATTTGTTTTGCAACAGCACGTGCACGAACTACACCGCCAACGTCAGGTGAAACCACCATCAGGTTGTGATGTTGTTGTTGACGAAGGTCAGCAAGCAAAACAGGTGTTCCGTAGATGTTATCTACAGGAATATCGAAGAAGCCTTGGATTTGGTCGGCATGCAAGTCAATCATCACAACACGGTCAATTCCCACGGTTGTTAGCATATCTGCAACAACTTTCGCGGTAATTGGAACACGAGTTGAACGAGGTCGACGGTCTTGGCGCGCGTAACCAAAGTAAGGAATAACGGCAGTAATACGACCAGCGCTTGCGCGACGCAAAGCATCAGCCATAACGAGGATTTCCATAAGGTTATCATTCGTTGGGGCACAAGTTGGCTGTACGATAAAGACGTCTTTACCACGCACATTTTCAGTAATTTCGACAGTGATTTCACCATCAGAAAATTTACCTACAGCAGCAGCTCCCAACGGGATGTGCAAGTGGCTAACGACTTTTTGAGCGAATTGTGGATGAGCTGATCCACTAAAAACGACAAGATTGGGCATGAAGCACCCTTGGCGGTTGGAATGTTTGAAAATAGATGGCAGGGGCGGCTGGATTCGAACCAACGGATGCCGAGATCAAAACCCGGTGCCTTACCACTTGGCGACGCCCCTAATGCGGCAGAACTTTAATATTTTTACAGCTCTATGTCAAGGAGTTTAACATGAAAGGCGTAAGATTATGTTCTGTCTTTTTGAAATAAACTGGCAGGGGCGGCTGGATTCGAACCAACGGATGCCGAGATCAAAACCCGGTGCCTTACCACTTGGCGACGCCCCTAAATTCGATGTGTTATTTTGATGAAAGTAATGGCAGGGGCGGCTGGATTCGAACCAACGGATGCCGAGATCAAAACCCGGTGCCTTACCACTTGGCGACGCCCCTAATACTTTACTTTAAAACAAACATCTACAGATGAAAATAATGGCAGGGGCGGCTGGATTCGAACCAACGGATGCCGAGATCAAAACCCGGTGCCTTACCACTTGGCGACGCCCCTATCATATAACGTTAAAGTGATTTAAAGGTGATTCATTTAAACTATTGACCAAGTAAACTTTACAAGGTGAGTGATTTAAAATCTCATCAATATTCATATTTACCGTTACTTCAGTAAAAACACAAGCACCTGTACCTGTAAGTTTTGCAATACCGAACTGATCTAAATATTGCATTGCTTCATCGACTTCTGGATATAAACTTCTTGCCAATGGCTCAAAGTCATTTCTGAAATCAGATGGCTTTATCTGATAGGCGCAAAATTTAGTAGGCTTCGTGTTTCTTGTCAATGTTTTTTGTGAAAAAAGCAGTTGAGTGCTGATAAAACAATCAGGTTTGAGCACTATGTATTGTTTTTGATCTAAGTCTATGAATGTTAAGTGTTCACCAATGCCTTCCGCCCATGCATTTTTTCCATGTACAAAAATAGGAACATCTGCACCTAACCGCACACCCAATTCAGCAAGTTGAGTTTTATTTAGCCCACATTGCCAAATCTGATTGACCACAATCAATGTTGTTGCAGCATTCGATGAGCCGCCACCCAAACCTGCACCCATCGGAATATTTTTTTCTATGCTGATTTTTAAACCTGTTGGCTGTTTTGCATAAGGTTTTAAGATTTTTGTGGCTTTATAAATGAGATTTTGTTCTAGCTCGACGTTGCTTAAACCATCAATCGAAATATCAGCGTCATCTGTTTGAGTGAATTCCAACCAATCGAATAAATCAATCAGCTGAAAAATACTTTGTAGTTCGTGATAACCATTTTCACGACGCCCAGTAATATGTAAAAACAAATTTAGTTTTGCTGGAGAGGGAACACGAATCATAGACTTTAAGACTTAAATGGATTAACGATTTTGAATGACCATTGTAATACGGTTTTCTTTACCAGACTCAAGCTGTTGTTTCAAAATGAGCTTATTCGGCAGCGTAGCAGATTCATTGTAAGTTAAGTCTACAATCCAACCATCTTCATCTATTTGAGAAATACGTTGTGCTGTATCTTTCTGTATTTTGGCTTCTTTGCTGGCAGGTCTTGCTTGAACCCAATCAATAATATGGGTAATTGGTGCAACCCAACCTGTTGCTTGCTCTAATAACTCTTCTGGTGTTTCCGCAGTAATTTCACCTGTTTTTGAGCTATTCAACGTGACTTGCCCAGGGCGACCCTCAATAATCGTTTTACCCATCCCTAAAATACCAGACAATTGAATATCAAAATTGTCTTGATCCTGTGCCCATGTATAGAATGCGCTGCCTGATTGTTGCGGTGTTTTAACCCCAATTTTCCCTTGCAAATTAAATTGATTTTTAGGCGTTTGAGTCGCAGTTTGGTCTGTAGATGATTCAAGAATTGGTGTGGTATTGACAGGTTTAACCACTTGTTGACAACCAGTAAACGCTAAACTTGCTGTTGCAGTGAGTGCGAAAATAAATTTATTCAAAATTTGCATGAAAGGTGCTTAACTCTTTTTTAAGTGCTGAGGTAACAATAGCGAATCTAATTGATCTAATTGAGGATCTTTCGGATGATTTTGTTTGAGTTGTTGTAACACATCATTAAATTGCGTCAATGCGCCTTGCATATACAAAGATTTGGCATAACGTACCCCAATATTGATGCTGTGACTTAATGTGTAGGCTTTCGCCAGTACTTGAGATGATGTTTCAAAATCATTCTGTAAGAATGTGATATATCCCAAAGTATCTAAAATAGAGGCTTGTTCAGGTGCATATTCTAGTGCATGTTCCGCATAGGTGCGTGCTTCGTCTAATCGGCGATTTTGCAATGCCAATGTGTATGCGTATGCATTGAGATAAGCAGGGCTATTCGGTTCTAATAGTAAAAGCTGTTTTAATGCTTTATCAAGTTGATCACGGTCTTGGAAAGGATCAAGCAATAATACTTCTGAATAGAGAATTTCAGGATCATCAGGTAGATTTTTAACAGCTTCAGTCAATAGTCTTAACGCGGCTTTCTTATTGCCCATTTTTCTGAGAATTTCAGCTTGGGCTTGATAAAGAAAACTGGCATGTTGTGGATAATTCACGCGTTCTTGAGTTAAGAAACGAAGCGCATCATTCAATTGACCTTGTTTGTCATAAATTGAAATTAAGTTACGACGTGAAACGGTATATAAATTACCATCGACCAAGCGATAATAGGCTTTCGCTGTTTCGTAATGTTGTTTACGTTCAGCATTGACCGCTAAATAAAAATAAGCATCATTTTGATATTGGGCTGAATAGCGTAATTCAACTAAATATTGTTCTGCTTGATCATAATGTTTCAAATCAATAGAAGTTAAGCCTGCGATAAACAGGGCTTCTTCAGCATCAGGCCAATTCTTAATGATCTTTTCTAATTTAGTCAGCGCAAGTTCTGACTGATTGATTTTGATTAAATAACGAACCTCAGCCAAGCGAACATCTAAATTATATTTGTGCTTTTTACTACTTTGTTCGTACCATTTTAATGTCGCTTCTTGATCACCCAATGCAGTGAGCAAGTTGGCTTTCATGAGAATAAATCCCGTTACTTTAGGGCGCTTGCGTAGCGCTTTATTCACTGTTTTTAAAGCTTGTTCAATTTCATCATTTTGAGCTTCTAAGCCTGCAATGAGAATTAGAACGGAAGGATTATCTTTTTCTTTACTGGTCCGTAAAGTATTTAATAAGTTTTGACGATCTTCTTCTGAATCTGGGGAAATACCTGCCAAAATTTTCTCTAAATCGGCATTGGGATCAATCGTGAGGATACTATCGAGTGTTTCCGCAGCAAGTTCATATTCATGTGATTTGAGTGCAATATGTGCCAAATAAAATTTTGCAGGGACATCTTCAGGTTCTTGAACCACCCAATGTGTCGCAATATCCAGTGCTGAACGTAAGTCATTTTGCTCAATAGCCACATTTAAAGCACGTTGTTTGACTGCCGTTGAACTACTACGAATAGCAAGCACAGTGTAGTTATGTAGTGCGGTAGCGGTGTCACGATATGCCAAAGCGAATTCGGCAATCATGCTTTGTTTTATTGCATCTGTATTAGAATTAGCATGATATATTTCTCCAGATGCTCTAATATGAGCACTCGAAGCCATGCTACCGACAAGTAAGAATGTGGTAGAATACTGCCTAATTGTCGTACCGTTGATTCGCCCATTCGTTTGACGCAATTTTTCTTTATCCAAGTAATGCTTTTTATGACACCGATATTGCACAATAGCATAAATTTAGCGAAATGATGATCTGATATGTCTTTCTTTGCATTAGGTGTCAATCATCAAACTGCCTCTGTCGCGCTTCGCGAGCAAATTGCATTTAATCCCGAAAGGTTAAAAGAATTACTTGCTGAGCAAAACCATCACCAAAATTTAAATGATATGGTGGTGGTCTCTACGTGTAATCGCACAGAAGTCTATGCTATGGCAGATAATGCTGACATGGTACTAGATTGGCTCGCACGTACAAATGGTCTTGATGTAAAGCAATTATTAAATCATGTATATCGTTATGAAAATGCTGATGCTGTCACCCATCTGATGCGTGTTTCTAGTGGTCTAGATTCGCTCATGTTAGGTGAGCCTCAAATTTTAGGTCAGGTGAAAACGGCATTGTCTTTAGCAAAAGATGCAGACGTTGTTTCGGGTAGTCTAAATCATATTTTTGAATATGCATTTTACGCTGCAAAGCGTGTTCGTTCAGAAACAGCCGTCGGTAGCCATGCTGTTTCTATGGGCTATGCGGTTGCTCAGCTTGCCTTACAAGTGTTTAGCAAACCTGAAAAGCTCACCGTGATGGTGGTTGCAGCAGGCGAAATGAATAGCCTCGTTGCTAAACATTTGGCTGAAATGGGTGTTGGTAAAATTTTAATTTGTAACCGTGGGCAAGAGCGTGCCGAACATTTGGCGCAGGAAATTGCACATCGTGTTGAAGTTGAAGTCATTCCATTTACAGAGCTGGCAAATAACTTACATCGTGCCGATGTCATTTCAAGTTGCACAGGAAGTTTACATCAAGTTATTTCATTTGCAGATGTGAAAACAGCACTCAAAAAACGTCGTTATCAACAAATGCTGATGGTCGATTTAGCTGTACCTAGAGATATTGATTCTAAAGTAGAAAGTTTGGATGGTGTTTATTTGTACGGTGTAGATGACCTACAAAGCGTGATTGATGATAATTTGGCACAACGTAGACAAGCTGCGGTTGAAGCTGAAGTCATGGTCAATCAACTGGTGACACAGCTTATTACCAAACAACGAATTAATGACGCAGGTAGTACTATTCATCGTTTTCGCGAACATGGTGAGCAACAGAGTCAGCTTGAACTTGCACAATCTTTAGCGCGTATTCAAGCTGGAGAGGATGCTGAAAAAGTTTTGCAAGATTTCGCACATCGTTTAACACAAAAACTACTTCACCCGACGTCAATGTTGCTACGTAATGCAGCAGAGTCGGATGAAGTTTCACATTTTGAATGGTTACAAGAAAATTTAGATGATATTTTTAAAAAACAACGTCAGCCGAAAATAAAATAAAAATACTTAAATCTAACTATGCACCAATTTTAAACCAATTTTTTTGGTGAGCTCATTCAACTGTTGGCGTAAATTTCGAGATTCACTCAGTGAAATAGGTGCTTTAAGCTTCTGTCTCAAATAGCGTTCTTGTAGTGCGAGAGAGTATTCTGAAGCAAGTTTATCCGCCATTTCAGGTGCTTGAGTGAGGTTCTGAATATTGGTTCGGTGCATGATTTCAGAAAGTTCAAGATGATAAGCACTACAAGCTCCTAAAATATAATAGGTCGCTAATTCTTGATCATCAGGCAAATTATCAAAGATTTTATCAAAAGTCGTTAAAATCTGTGCCAAAAGCTCATCAGGATGAATAAATGCGCGTAGAACTTCAAAATGGATATATAAAAAGGGATGTTGCATTAAGATTGCGACAGCAAAATCTTCATCTTTAGTGCGAATATTAAAAGATAAAGAGGCATCTAAACTGATTTGAGGTTGCCATTTTTTATTAAAGCCCAGTTTTTCTCTAAAGAACTGGCGTAATAAATAGCGATAAGAACCCTGTTTAGGTAGTAGTTCTGTCAGTTGATTCAGTTCCGCCATCACCTGACTTTTACCTTCAGGTGTGGTGATTTCATATTGCTGGCTGAGTAGCGCAAAGACAAAGTCAGAAAGGAGCGGGGCTTGTTGCCACTCTTTTTGAAAAACTTCGATGCCTTCCTTACGAATTAAAGAATCTGGGTCATGCTCTTTTGGCATCACAAAAAACTTGAGTTCACGACCATCATTGAGCAATGGAAGGGCTATTTCTAATGTTCTACGTGCTGCTTTTTGTCCAGCCGCATCACCATCAAAAGCAATGGTGATTTGATTGTTCTGTTTAAATAAAATATTTAAGTGTTCGGTATTACTGGCTGTTCCAAGCGTAGCAACTGCACCGAAAATGCCATATTGCTGTAAAGCGATGACATCCATATATCCTTCAACCATGAGCCAATCATGCGCTTTCTGCTTGCGACCTTCATATAAACCATAAAGCAATTGGTTCTTATGAAACACTTCGGAGTCTGGAGAGTTGATATATTTTGGTTTAATTTCATCATTAAGTGCACGACCACCAAAGCCAACAACGCGACCCTTTGCATCACGAATGGGAAAAATGACACGATCACGGAGTAAGTCAAAATCTCGACCACTATCACTAGAGCGAATCAGACCGATGAGTTTTAAACCTTCAATATCTTGAGGAAATGCTTTTTCTAGATGCTGCCAGTCTTCAGGTGCATAGCCTAAACGCCAGTATTGTAATGTTTCAGCACTTAGACCCCGTTTTTTAAAATACTGCTGAGCAACTTGACTATTGGGTAATTGGCGCTCATAAAATTGTGCGACATTTTCCAATAAGTCATATAAGTTGCCCTCTTGTTGCATCGGCTCATGAATATTGATGCTGTGATTATCATCAAATTGAACTGGATCAAAATCTGGGTATTGCTGAAAAGCTTCAAAAGGATCAGCTTCGAAATGAACACCTGTATTTTTAGCACTCGTCGTCGTAGGATCTTGAGCAACATGAGTGGGTGGATTATCTTTTTTAGGTAAAGCTTTGGGTGTTTCTCGTTTATAGGACAGTTTTGAATTGTCTTGATTATCTTTGGGTAACTCTATGCCCGTTTGGTTCGCAAGGTCTTTCATCACATCAATAAAGTTGCGACTTTCAATATCCATTAAAAAACGAATAGCATTACCATTGGCTTGGCAGCCAAAGCAGTGATAATACTGTTTATCGCGATAGACGTGAAAAGAAGGCGATTTTTCTTGATGGAACGGACAGCAACCTGAATAGGTACGACCTGTTTTTTTCAATTTCACGCGTTGACCAATTAAATCGACAATGTCTGTGCGATCTAAAATTTGATCTATCGTATGCTGTGGAATTGCCATAGAGAAAAGCCAAACTAGAATTTGAGATAAACGATCAGTAAGTTTAACGTAGTTTCGGCTTTAAAAATATCTATGCAAAAAAAGACGGGTAAAAACCCGTCTAATTTTTTACTGTATATGGTTTATTGATTACGTTGAGCATCATGTAAGCTTTCATTCGCTGGCGCATAGTCACCTGAATTGGTTTGACGATCAGGACGATCTAATAAACCAAGGGTCATACGATTTAACCAACTGTGTTCAGCTTGAGATGAAGATTCTTTGCTTGCTGTTTTTTCTTCAGCTTGAGCTTTATCACTACGACCAAGAACACCTAAAGTCGCTTTATTCCACCAGCTACCGTCTTTACGAGCAGCACGTAAATTAACTTCACCATTTGATTTAACAAGGTTTGGATAATTCAATTTAAGTACATTGGTATACTGCTGAGCAGTTGCTGTATCGCCTAGTTTTTCATAGCTATAGGCCATGGTTGCCAATGCTTCAGGAACTTGTGGAGATTGTGGGTAATGTTCAACAACCCATTGCGCACGCTCTACAGCAGCTAACCATGCTTTACGTTTAATGTTAAAGCGCGCTGCATTCATTTCACTTTCAGCCAATTCTTGACTGATAAACTTCATACGTTGAGCCGCATCAACCGCATATTGGCTACTTGGGTAGCGACGGATAAAGTCAACAAAATTTTGATATGAAACTTTAAGATAACTGACATCACGGTGTGCTTGTTTAAGTGATGTATAACGAAGCAAACTGTCATAGTTTTGCTCCATATTGGCTACACCACGAATATAGTATGCATAGTCCACATTTGGATGTTGCGGATTCAAACGAATAAAGCGATCGGCAAGTGCAATCGTACCTTCATAATCTTTTTGTTTAAATTTAGTGTAAAGCAAGTCAAGCTGAGCTTGTTGAGAAAGGTTGCCTGTTGGATAGTAGGTGTCAATTGCTTCTAGTGATTTTGCAGCATCGCCATATTGTCCACGATCCAATGCTTTCTGAGCTTTATCAAAATAAATTTTTTCGCTAGATTGTGGACCAGTATCAACAACTTCCTTCTTAGGATTGCTGCTACAGCCCACTAAAGCCGTTGCTAAACTTAAAGATAATGCAAGCATCGTAACTTTAAAATGTGGTAGCGACATAAAAATTCCTCTGTTTATACGGGCAATAGGCTACAATTGCGCTATTAAACCACTTTTGTCCGAATGAGCAAATGACTTCAGCACAATCTTCTAATTCTAATTCCCCAGAAAATGATTTCAATTTACTTGAAGATTCTGAGGATGCAGATAATCATACTTCGGCTCCAACTGCAACACGTTTATCGTTGCAATTTCAACTGGATGAAAGCTATTTAGGTCAACGTATTGACCAAGTTGCTGCGACCGTCTGGAATGACTTTTCACGTGAGAAACTTAAGCAGTGGATGAAGGATGGCCATTTGTTGGTAAATGGTAACATCGTCAAACCAAAATACAAATGCGAAGGTAATGAAACACTGGCGCTTGACGTAGAGTTGGAAGCTCAAACTACAGCACAACCTGAAAATATTCCTTTAAATATTATTTATGAAGATGATGACATTATCGTCATTAATAAGCCTGTCGGCATGATTGTACATCCAGGTGCAGGTAATCCAAATGGTACATTAGTCAATGCATTGCTTTATCACTACCCTAAATCTGTGGAATTGACGCGTGCAGGCTTAGTGCATCGTATTGATAAAGATACCAGTGGTTTATTGGTGGTTGCAAAAAACTTAGAAGCGCAATTCTCACTGAGCAAACAACTTGCCAAAAAATCGGTTTATCGTATTTATGACTTAATTTGTTATGGCACGATGATCGCTGGCGGTACCATTGATGAGCCAATTAAGCGTCATCCAGTGGATCGTGTGAAAATGGCGATTTTACCGGGCGGTCGTGATGCGGTAACACATTATAATGTGAAAGAGCGTTTCCAAAACTTTACCCGCGTACAAGCACAGCTTGAAACAGGCCGTACTCACCAGATTCGTGTACATTTTACATACATTGGTTTCCCATTGGTTGGTGATCCTGTTTATGTCAGTCGTGTAAAAGTTCCTGCGGGTGCTTCTGAAACGCTGACGACGAAATTGCGTAGTTTTAAGCGTCAAGCATTACATGCAACTAAATTGGGTCTAGTTCATCCGAAAACAGGCGAAGAAATGATGTTTGAAGCGCCATGGTCTGATGATTTTATTGAGTTGTTAGAAGTTTTACGCACTGAAAATAAAGCCTATTAACCAGATGTTAAAAAATCTTAATCTTTGAAAAGGGTTCTCTCTACGAAACTATTTTAATGGTGGTTTTTTTGAGAGAGTCCTTTTTAGATTAAAATAAATGATTAAATTTCTTGCATAACGCCTCTTTATTTTGCCTTACTAGGAAAAAAATAAAGAGGTTATTAATGCTTATGCACGAGATCTAAATTTATCTTTTGAGTTGAGTGAGAATATATGCAATTTGTTCAGGGATTACCTCAGGGCGTATATGTTGGACAGACTCATATTCATCACCCTAAAGCTTTAGCATCGAGACAACCTGAATTAGCAGGATTTAATCTGGCTTTGCATGTGCAAGATGATCCTCAGCGTGTGCAACAACATCGTATGATTTTATTGAATGAATTTTCTAAATTCGGTGTTAATAAAATGACTTGGATGACCCAAACGCATAGTACGATTTGCCACACAATTAATGATGAGATTACCTTTGAAGCTTTAATTGGCGATGGTCTCGTCACTCAGCGTACAGCACATGCTTTGATGATGATGACAGCAGATTGTTTACCTGTGGTCTTAGGCAATGCTCATGGTACTGAAATTGCAAATTTGCATGCAGGTTGGCGTGGTTTAGCAGGTGGAATTATTGAAAATACCATTGATGAAATGACGACTCAGCCGACTTGGGCTTGGTTAGGGGCAGCAATTAGTCAGCCTTGTTTTGAAATTGGGCAAGAAGTAAAAGATGCATTTTGTTTAAAATACTCTGGGCTTGAAACTGCCTTTAAAGGAGGTGAGCAAGCAGGAAAATTTTATGCAGATTTGTATGCAATCGCTCGATTTATTTTAAACAAGCAAGGGATTGAAGCCGTATTGGGGGGGGATCAGTGTTCATATACACAAGCTCAAGATTTTTATTCATATCGCCGTAATGCGGAAACAGGGCGCATGGCAACCTTTGTTTTTATGCAAAATATTTAATTAGATTGTGATTTGAAAACGCAATCGTAAATCAATTTTAAGATACTGTTTTTAAATAAGTTTAAAGGGCTTCAATGAAGTAATGAATGAACTCTCTTAAATAATGTTAAACTTGGGCGAATTTGTTTATTTTTAATTGATATGTCTTTGTCTGCTAAATCTCTCGCGATCGTTTATCACAGTCCATATGGTCACACTGCAAAAGTTGCAAGCTTTATTGCTCAAGGTGCTGAAACAATGGGTGTTCGAGTTCATAAAATGGATATTGAGCATATTGATTGGGATGTGCTTGATCAGGTAGATGCCATTATTTTTGGTACACCGACCTATATGGGTAGTGTGACCGGTCCATTCAAAATGTTTATGGATTCAACCTCAAGACGTTGGAAAGACCAGCAATGGAGAGGAAAACTTGGTGCTGCTTTTACAAATTCAGGTGGCTTAAGCGGTGATAAACTTGCGGTTTTACAACAAATTAATATTTTTGCCATGCAACATGGCATGCTGTGGTCAGGTCTGCCTTTAATGCCTACAGGAATTAAACCAACAGATTTAAACCGTATGGCTGGTTATTTAGGCTTAATGACGCAGTCAGATAACGCACCTGTAGAAATAACACCACCAAGTGGTGATTTAGCAACAGCAGTGTGGTTTGGTGAATATGTGGTGGGTGTTTTACATCGATTAAAATAAATTTAAATTTTTTATTATCATTTTTAGATGAGTTGTCATAGAAGATGCTAAATCTTAATAGAATTGACATCTTTAATTGATCATTTCCTCTATATTTTAAAATTACAATGTATTTTTTTGTTAAATACTTTTATTACAAATAATTTTGTTAATGAGTGAGTTATAACGTAGCACTTTTTTTAAATGAGAATATTGTGATGTATTTCATCTGATTGTCATAATTTGCCAATAATTCCTTAAATTTTTCTTAAATAATAACTATAAATTTATAAAACATAGATAAATAATAAAATGGAGCAAAAGAATGCGACTGAAGCAAAATTATAATTCAATTCTTGGACTATTGGGTATATCTCTATTTTGTTCAAGTATAGTGCAAGCGGTTGAGCCACAATTAATAAAAATGAGCGATAGTGAGCTTTCGGAGATTAATGGTCAAGCATTAATGAGCTTAAGCTATTTGGCGCCTCAAGATACAAACAATCCAATGAAAAATATTCAAGGTGCAAATAATATTGGTTTCTATAAGTTAGGTTTGGAAGGCGAGTTAGAACTTAATGCAAATATTAGAAACCTTCAATTAGGTTGTGGTGGTGCAAATGGTGTAGGTGCATGTGATATTGATATCAAAAATTTATCATTAAGTGGTTTACCTGATTCATATGATGCAAATGGAGCACCTGTATTTAATAATGGTCGCGCATCAACAAGTGGAAAAATAACCAATCCATTTATGGAGTTTGCTATTAGTAATCCTAACTCTGCTTCTTTAAGAGAGGTTAAAGGCTTACGTTTTAGTGCAGAAAAAATTCAGGCATTGCTCTCAGCAGGCTTGGATAATAATCCTGTGGCATCTACAACAGACGGAATTCAAAGGCTTAGCGGTTTTATGCAAATTGCAGGAACTTCAGGTACAGCTAAAACTCAAGAAACTAAATTTGGTTTAGCGAGTAAAGAGCCTGGTGCAGGAGTTAATGATCAGCAATTACAGGGATATGCTGATCTACATGTATGCGCATTATTTTGTATTCTTCCCATAGCAGATACTAATATTCGATTTGTGAGTAGAACAGGTTCAGATAGTACAGGTATTACGGTTCCTTCAGTATCAGCAAATTTTAATTTAGATCCTTTTGTTGTGAATGGCGTACGTAAAACGGATGCGGAAATCTATAATATTAAAACACGGTTAGATTCAATACCTATTGCTGCTAATGGTGCTGCAGCATACCCAAGCTCTATGTTTGCAAATGACCAACTTCGAGTTGATTTATTCTGTGATGCACCCGGAAAAAGTTATGGGTGTGGTTTAGTTACAGCTCTAAAACCTAATGCAAAATTTAAAATGGCAGAAGGCTCAGCTATTCAAAATTTGAATTTGAAAATTGATTTTGTTCAATCTTTGAGTATGTTCCACAATATTCCTTTAACAGGAACTGGGGGATATTTATCTATGCAACGTATGGCTTTAATTTGGCCTGGAGCTAAAGTTGATAGTGCAGATTCATTATTGACAAATTTAAGTTCAATGTCAGAAAAAACAGATGTTGCACAACCAGGCTGGTGGATGTCTTTCAATGACCCTGTACAATTGGGTAAGCTTAATGTAACTCAACCAATTGTTTTAGATAATGGTACTTTAAAACAAGTTGCACAACGGGTAACAGAAACATTGTTAACGCTTGGTCCGAATACTCCTAAGGCTGAAGCTAATGGTTTGGGTGAGCTAATTAGTCTTTTAGCTGATCAGCCTTTATCATCAAAAATAGTCGCGGATTTAAATTCATCTACATTAAATAATCCTGTTTATTTGAAATTGCAAAATCAACAATTGACAAATCAAGCAGTAAAGTCAAATTGTTACGGTGGTTTAAAATTTTGTTAGGCTAGCTTGAAATAAAAAACCTCCAATTGGAGGTTTTTTATTTCTTAAACATTTAAACTTATTTATGGAAAATCCGTGCTTTATCACGTTGCCAATCACGATCTTTTTCTGTAGCGCGTTTATCATGCAATTGCTTACCTTTAACTAAGGCAATTTCAATTTTGACCAAACGTCCTTTCCAGTAGCAAGCCAAAGGTACACACGAATAACCTTTTTGGTTGACTGCACCTAAAAGTTTTTCCAGTTCACGACGAGAAAGCAGTAATTTGCGGGTACGTGTTGCCTCAGGAACCACATGTGTAGATGCAGATAATAAGGGCTGAATTTGTGCACCAAATAAGAAAGCTTCATTATTTTTAAATAAAATATAACTTTCAGTAATCGTCATACGACCTGCACGTAAAGACTTTACTTCCCAGCCTTGAAGAGAAAGCCCAGCTTCAAATTTTTCTTCAATAAAAAAGTCGTGGCGTGCGCGTTTGTTTTGCGCAATAGTGCCGCCATTATGTTTTTTTACAACAGTCGCGTTTGCCATAATTTAAAAAATTCCAATATCAAGCCTATTGTGCCCCAAACTGGGCATAAGGTGAAGTAATTTCAAAATTAAGGAGCATCTTCGCTCTTAATCAAGTTTTTGCTAAACTATACACCTACATAACAAAGCAGAGTATAAATGGATGTCTAAAACTCGTGTCATCTATCCAGGTACATTTGATCCAATTACCAATGGTCATGTTGATTTGGTTGCCCGAGCATCAAGAATGTTTGATGAGGTTGTGGTCGCAATTGCAATTGGGCATCATAAAAATCCCGTTTTTAGCTTAGAAGAACGTGTAGCACTCGCAAAAACCTCATTAAGTCATTTACCCAATGTCGAGTTCGTTGGATTTGACGGTTTGCTTGTCAATTTTTCACGTGAACAAAATGCAACAGCAGTGTTGCGTGGACTTAGAGCTGTATCTGATTTTGAATACGAATTTCAACTTGCGAATATGAATCGTCAGTTGGATCATGAGTTTGAAACTGTATTTTTAACACCATCTGAACAATTTTCATTTATTTCATCAACGATGGTTCGTGAAATAGCACGCTTAAAAGGCGATGTGAGCAAATTTGTGCCACAATGTGTTGTCGAAGCGTTTCATCGCAAGCATCAACAAGGCTGGTAGTGTGTGTCTTTATATATAACAGATGAATGCATCAATTGTGATGTGTGTGAGCCTGTATGCCCCAATGAAGCTATTTTCATGGGGGAGGTGATTTATGAGATTCACCCCAATTTATGTACAGAATGTGTGGGGCATCATGATGTTCCACAATGTCAGTTATTTTGTCCTGTCGATTGTATTCCGCTTGATCCAAATCATGTGGAAAGTGAGGATGTGCTTATGGATAAATATAAAAAACTGATTGCTCAAAAAAGCACAAGCAATTGAGCTAAAAGTTTGCTAATATGCGCCCCTTGAGGTGAGCTAGACGATCGCTGCTGTGGAGATCTTCGTGATTGAAACAGGGGAGGAAAGTCCGGGCTTCATAGGGCAGGGTGCCAGGTAACGCCTGGGCGGTGAAAGCCGACGGCAAGTGCAGCAGAGAGAAGACCGCCTTCATTAACGTTTCTTTTCGGAGAAATGGAAGGTAAGGGTGAAAGGGTGCGGTAAGAGCGCACCGCGTGTCTGGTAACAGTTCACGGCAAGGTAAACCCCACCAGAAGCAAGACCAAATAGGAATCCTGAGGCACGGCCCGTGCTGGATTCGGGTAGGTCGCTTGAGCGTACGAGTGATTGTACGCCTAGAGGAATGATCGTTCACGACAGAACCCGGCTTATCGGCTCACTTCATTTGAATTTTATTTTAAATAGCGCTTGACGTTGTATTGTTTACAGTAGATAATGCGCGCACTGTTTTAGGCTATGTAGCTCAGCTGGTTAGAGCACAGCACTCATAATGCTGGGGTCACAGGTTCAAATCCCGTCATAGCCACCATTTTTATAGACCACGTTTCCAAAAACGTGGTCTTTTTTTATCTTAAATTTAATAAAGAATGAAAAACATTCAAGTTTTTATATTGAATAATGAGATATAAAAATTTTTATTAAGCGATTGTTCTTTTTTACTCTTTAAATAGCTTTATTTTAGATATTAAACTTAGTGCTGCGTATAAGATGTTCCAATGATGGGACTTCTTGCACCAAGCTCTTATTTATCCTTTTTATAAGCAAAAGATAAAAATATTGATACAAGAAGCTTATTCTATGTGTTCGTGAGCTTTCATCATTTCTTCAGATGAGATAATACCAAGTCTTTCTGATGCAATACGACATATAAACCAAATTGACCCACAGAATAAATGTGAGCATTGATTTTACTCACGTTGGGTAAATTTTGTTGCTGAACTGAGTTTTCAAGTTTTTGTTGGAAATTGACGTTATTTACAAGTGATGGATCATTCACATAGATATTCATCGCGATATTTTTTTCAGTATTGTCTATTTCATTTTTTGCACGTACATGTACGATTTGTTCATCTGATTGAATATTGTCGACCAAGGCATGAAGCATAGGGTCATTATTTTGCTGAAAAAGCGGATTGAGTCTTAAAAATAAAATAACAGCAATAAATACAATAAGAAAAAGAAAATGATATTTCCAAATGGTTTCACGTTCCGCAGGTGCTTTGCGTGAGTCTATAACGATGCTATTGACGAGAAGGTCATGTAAGCTTTGCTTGGTATTTCGGTTAAAAATAAAAAGATAGAAAAGGCTTGCTCCAATCACCGTTAAAACAGAAATTAAAGCCACTTTCATAGGGAAAGAGCCCACCCAATAAAATAAAGAGGATAGGCAAATCGGAAACAAAAAAATAAGTGCGCGTATTAACGATTGAATAACAGGGAGATAGGCATTATTGGTTTTAACGACGCGAATACCTAATAGGCTTTTCCCGATGGAACGCCCTTTGGTCATGGTGCTGTCTAAAAACCCGAAATAGAGCGAGACAAAGCCAAATCCCAATAAGGTAAATAAAATAGGCTTGTGATAATAATAGTCATCAATAAACAAGAAGATGAGCGTACTTAAAAGGCACAGTAGAATGGCATCAATAAAAAATGAGAAAAAGCGACGATCAAACCCTGCAATATCATGTTTAAGATGCATTTTCACGACCTAAGTTAAAAGTTGTTATTCATATTTAAATTATTTATACGCTGAAATCATTGCATCATGGCTCTAAATTTTTATTGGTGTAAAATTTAAAAATGAATGCGCCATTCATACAATACATTTTAATGATTAAATCATAATCAACAAAGATTTAAACTTATTTTTGGTAATTATTCACAGTGAATTAATTGAGTATCTAATTTTATTTTGGGGAATTGCTGATTGTATCGAGTTAAAATTTTACTTTGTTCATCACCAAAAATTTGTTTTTGTAATGCTGTAATTTTTTTCTCGCTCACATGAGCGTATGCACAATGCATTGCTATTGAATTTTCTTTTGCAATCTCAAATTTTTCATTCTCAGGAATTTGATCAATATGGACTAATTTTTGCTGCGCTTTACTTAGTTGAGCAAGGCTGCGTTTTTGTTGCATACTCAGCATTGGTTGCTGATTAATCCATTCTGCAACATCACGACGAACACCATTATAGTCAACGAAGATCGGGCTAATGAGTTGGCATGCCGTTAATGTCGTGGCACATGCTAAAGTTAAGATAAGTTTTGATTTCATCATCATCTTGAATAATTATTTATATTTTTCTATTGTGCCGAATAAAATTAAAGAAATATGTATTAATTTTAAACATCTATGCATTAATTGATTAAAGCATGAGCGTTAGAGCGTAACGAGACTTGACGCACCTACAAGAAATTTAGATAATGCCCGCATAGTTTAAGGCTATGTAGCTCAGCTGGTTAGAGCACAGCACTCATAATGCTGGGGTCACAGGTTCAAATCCCGTCATAGCCACCATTTTTATAGACCATGCTCACTGCATGGTCTCTTTTTTTGTGCAAAATAAAAATACAGACTCTAACAATATATCCCGTAGGTTTTGACTGTTTGTGAAATGTGAATAATATTCTATTGGCAGTAAAAAATGACCCATTGATTTAGATCACTTAGTAAGTCATATATTTTATTGCTCTGTTCAGTTTATCTAAGCTTTCTCTGCTAAATAATTTTCAATAAATTGATGAGTCAGCTCATCCAGATAGAAGGGCGCAATCAGTGATTGAATAATATCATCCAATAAACCGTGTTGTTCTAAAGCATTTAGGCTGTATGGCGCAAATCGCATTGCTTCTATATATAAGTCATTTTCATTCAGACCAACAGAATGAAGCAGCTCTTGAAGCGTATATTCACCAAAATAACTATAAAAAGCCTCTACAACATTCAGGATAATCTGTTGCATGTATTTTGTTTGGCGCAGTTCTTTCCATGTTTCATAAACCAGAATAAAAAACTCTTCAAAGTCTATCGATTGGAGTTGAGAAAAGGTTTCTTTTAAAGTTCTTTGCTTAATATCAGACCATAAATGTAGGCTAATTTCTGCAAGTTCTTCATTAGGTAATAAAATAATATGACCAATTTGTTTTAACAATGCGTGAGCAAGTTGCTGTTCAAGCTTGAGCTCGATATTGTGTTGCTGATCTTGTAGAAAACCAATCACTTTTGAACCAATTCCTTGTGCTTTTACATTCACTTTTCGTAAATGATCTAACCAAGGCGTATTATTTTCTAAAATCTGATTGGCGAGTTGTAAGCTCACGTGTTTAACATGCGGATTATCTTGTAAATTTTCTTTAATGTAGTGTCGAACTTGTTCGAGTTCAAGAATTTTATTCAGCCATAATTCAAAGGATTCATCTGAAAGTAAATCATTAAATTGAGTTTGACTATGTACAGCAAAATGATGAATTTTTTGTGCAATAACACCAATAAATTCTAAAATATCTGCGCCTAAATTAAGTTCAAAGGCATATTTTTGTACTACAGCTTGCAGTTGCTCAAGTTGGATAATGTCTTTGAGTAAGATTTTATCTGCTTGATGATAAACTTGGTGAATAAACTGTTGCAGATAATTGTTATTTTTAGAATTTAATAATTGAGCCTTAGTGAAACGAACCTGCTCAAGCAAAAGTGCTTGAGCAAATTCTTGGGCAAAGCTCGATTGAGCAGATGCTTTATCCATAAGGATTAAACACCTGGTTTCCAGCCATTTACAATGGGATAGCGACGTTCACGGCTAAAAGCACGTGAGCTAATACGCGGACCAATTGAGCCTTGACGGCGTTTGTATTCATTGCGATCAACCAAATGAATCACTTTCTCAACCACTTCTTTGTCAAAGCCTTTTGAGATAATGTCATCTTGACTCATATCTTCTTCAATATAAGCATAAAGAATCGCATCAAGTACATCATAAGCAGGTAAAGAGTCTTGGTCTTTTTGGTCAGGACGCAATTCTGCTGAAGGTGGACGTGTAATCACACGTTCAGGAATCACAGGCGTTTCACTGATGCTGTTACGATATTTTGCCAATTCAAAAACAATCGTCTTATAAACGTCTTTCAATACAGCAAAGCCACCAACCATGTCACCATAAAGTGTGCAATAGCCAACAGCAAGTTCAGATTTATTACCTGTAGAAAGCACTAAGTTACCGAATTTATTCGATAAACCCATCAATAATGTGCCACGTGCACGCGCTTGAAGGTTTTCTTCAGTCGCATCAGCAGGTGAGTTTCCAAAGAATGGGAACAAAGTCTGCATAAAGCTATTTACGATTGGGTGGATTTCGGCAATACCAAAAGTCACGCCCATACGTTTCGCTTGCTCAGTTGCATCTTCTACACTAATTTGTGATGTGTAGGTATAAGGCATCATAACAGCTTGCACTTTATCAGCGCCAATAGCATCAACAGCAATGGCCAAAGTCAAAGCAGAATCAATTCCGCCTGATAAACCAAGAATGACACCAGGGAAACCTGAACGTTGCACATAGTCACGTGTTGCCATGACTAAGCTTTGGTAGATTTCAGCCATCGTATCTAAAGCAGGTGCAGGAGCAACCGCTTTATAGGCTTTATTCTCAATTTCATAATCAATGATATAAAGGTCTTCTTTAAAGCTAGGTGCTTGGAAAGCCACTTCACCATTGTTATTGATGATGAAACTTGTACCATCAAAGACTAAATCATCTTGCCCACCGACTTGGTTGCTATAAACCAAATGTAGGTTTAATTGCTTTGCAAGTTCTTTTAATGTGAGGATACGATGCTGTGGTTTACCGACTTCATAAGGTGAAGCATTCAGAACCAATACAGTTTCAACATTTAATTGTGCAAGTTGCTGAACAGTCTGAAGTGACCAAACATCTTCACAAATTAAAACGCCAAATTTATGACCTAAATATTCAAATACAAGATGTTGATGACCTTCGTTAAAATAACGTTTTTCATCAAATACACTATAGTTGGGTAAGTTTTGTTTGTTATAAACGCCTAAAACTTGTCCGTCTTTCATCACTGCAGCAGAATTATAGCGTTGACCATCTTCAGCATTATTCACAAAGCCAAAAACCATCACGATATCTTTCACAGAAGCCAGTTGTTCAAAAGCTTGTGCAGTACGTTTGGTTAAGCTTGGGCGTAATAATAAATCTTCAGCAGGATAGCCAATCGTTGAAAGTTCTGGGAAAACAATAATATCCGCATTTTGCTTTTTGGCTTGGTTAGCTTGTTCAATCATACGTTGAACATTTAATTCAATATTGCCAACATATGGAGAGAATTGCGATAAGGCAATTTTATAACTTTTCATTTAAACTAAATCCTATTCCTATAGGGTAATATGTACACAACATACTGATTTGTATATGTATAGTTATTCAGTCGTGTGTAAATCGACACTTCAAATACTGCCCAAAGGGCGGAACATAAAATATTCAATGAATGATTGAAAAATCTTTATTTTTTGCAAGGCAAAAACTACAGACATTGAGTATTTTATATAAAAAAATTTCAGATGCTAGAGATAAAAAATATTATTAAACAGTATCCTGTTGTAATAACGAATTTAGAGTATTTTTTTGATAAAAACTAGTGAGTTTTGTAGGCTTATTGCATGTAAAAATTGTATAAATATCATTTGATGAATATTTCATCAGTTCATATTTATTTCATAACTTAGTTGTGTTTATTAAGATGATATTATCAATCCGCTTTAAAAAAATATCTTTCGCAATATCACCTTGTTGTTCAATATTATAATCAAAATAAGCTTTATTCGCTTGAAGTGTGTAGTGATAAGGATTGTATTTTCCTAAGCTAAGATATAAAGCAGTTTGTAAAAATGCGCCTTTGAGAAAGACATTAATATGCTGTTGATATTGATAAATATGCGCCATTTCATGAACAAAAATAGATTGATAAGATAAATTTTCTTTCGAAAAGTCGTCAATATAATCAGCATTTTTTAAGTGGATATAACCCGTGGGTGCCATCAATACGCCTACAGGTTGCCAAGGTAAAAAAGGATGATTCATCACTTTCACTTGATCATAATCAATTAAATCTGCAAACACCTGTTTTGCAATATGAATTTCGCCTTCTGTAAGCGGACGATATTTGAATCGATCTAATTTGAGTAGCTTATAAAGAAAAAAATGAACACCGAGCATGGAGTAAAACCACTTATTGATGTGAATGAATTATACATTACGTTGCTTATGTTAACGATGCATATCGGTAAAGGTTGTTTTTCAAAGAAATAATAAAATTTTGTACAGTGATCATGAACTTATTTTTGATCATAAAAGCTTATTGAATCATTATTTTAGATCTTTGGCTTAACATTATATAAATTAAAAATGCAAAAACTCTTCAAATGTATTATAAAAGTGTGACTTGTGAATCGTTTTCATTGGATTGTCAGACAGTTTTATCAAATAGTCATAAAATGCTAATTGTTTGATCTGAAATGCTATAACAAGTTTAAAAAAATAGCGTAATTTTTATATATTGAAATAGAGTTTTTACTCAAAAGAGCGTTCGTATATTCAGGACTGAATTCGAATGATCAATAAATTGAATAAAGAGTATACCGTTATGATGATGATAACCAAACCTTTTAAAAAGTCAGTTGCTAAGATTTTTGCTGCTGCGCCATTCAGTCTGGAAAACCAAGCTGCAATTATTCCGATTCGTCATTTACATTTAGACTTTGATTCTAAAACATTGGATGATAGGTTCTATCTGAATGCAGAACAGGCAAGTGCTTATTTTGCGTCTCTTTCGATCTTCCTTACATTTGGTGAAGATTTGGTGATCGATACTGCACGTTATCATCGTGATTTAATTAAAGATCCACTACTTAAACAACGTGTAACTTCATTGATTGGTCAGGAAGCATTGCATTCTAAAGTACATGAAGATTTAAATGATGCATATTTGGCACGCGGTTTGCCTGTAAAACTGTTCCGTTTCTTGGCGGGTCTAGTATTTGAATATGGCTTAAATCGTTTACCACAACCGATGAAATTGTCATTGATGGCAGGAATTGAGCATTTTACGGCGGTACTTGCTGAATACATGATGAATCATGAAGATATGTTCTTTAAGTCTCAAGATGAAAAACAACGTGCGATTTGGATGTGGCACATGTTAGAAGAATCTGAGCATAAGGATATTGCTTATGATGTTTATCAGCACTTATCTAATAATTATGCATTGCGTATTGCAGGATTTTTCCCAGCATTAATTACAATCCTAGGGTTAATTTCAGCAGCTTCTCTAATTGTACCTATTTACCGTGAACCGAAAAAGTTGTTCAGTTTGGCGCATTGGAAAGATGTGCGTAGAAGTGCAGGTTTAATGTTTGGTTTAGAAGATGGCGTGTATGGTAGTAGTTGGAAACATATTTTTGACTATTTACGCCCTGATTTTCATCCAAATGATCATGATACTTCAGCATTTTTAGCATATTACAAAGAAAGATTGTTAAATCCAGTAGATGGTATTTTAACGCCTTATATTACTAAGGAATTTACACCTAAGCTTAAAGTGTAAAGTTAATTAAGTTATTAAAAAAATAAATGGAATAAATGAATGGGAATTTTTTCAAAAAAACACAAGCCAACTCAGAATGCTTATGCTGTAGTTACTGGTGCAGGTAGTGGAATTGGACGTAGCTTTGCAATGGAACTTGCAAAGCGTGGTGGGGCAATTGTTTGTGCAGATATTAATTTAGATGCAGCAAATGAAACAGTGAAATTGATTCAGTCACAAACTTCAGGCAAAGCTTTTGCTGTGAAGTGTGATGTGGGGAATAAAGATCAAGTCAAAGCACTTGCAGATGAAGCAGAAGTATTACTCGGTCATCCTGTAACATTGGTAATTAACAATGCAGGTGTAGGCTTAGGCGGTAAGTTTGATGAAGTGTCATTAGATGATTGGCAATGGTGTATGCATGTGAATCTTTGGGGCGTGATTCATGGTTGTCACTATTTTGTACCGAAGTTTAAAAAACAGGGCTATGGCGCAATTATTAACGTTGCTTCGGCAGCAGGGTATACCGCAGCACCTGAAATGACAGCCTATAATGTGACTAAATCGAGTGTTTTGGCACTCTCTGAAACACTTTCAGCAGAGTTGCGTAAAGATAAAATCAGTGTGAATGTGCTTTGCCCAACACTTGTACCGACCAATATTATGAAAAATGGTCGTTTGCCAAGTCATTATTCAGGGCTTGCAGATAAGTTACTGATGGATCATGCATTTACTACCAGTGACAAAGTTGCCATTAAAACCTTGAATAATTTGGATGCAGGTAAGTTGTATACCATTCCACAGCCCGATGCAAAACTGTTCTGGTTAATGAAGCGTGCTTCACCAAGCCTATATGCAAAAATGCTGGGCATTGGTTATCCAATATTTAATAAATACCTTAAGAAATAAGAATTGAGAACATAGAGATGACAACTGAAACAACATTGGATCTTGCACCAGAAGAAAAGATCGAGAAAAAAACAGCGGCTGAAAAAGTTGAAACAGAACAAACAACATCATCAGTTAAAATAGTTGGTGATGTAGTAAAACCTGAAATTGTAAAAAAACCAGTTGAGCCAAAAGCAGAAGTGAAAGTTGAGCCGAAAACGACTGAAAAACCTGAAGTAAAAGCAACAGAAAGTGAAAAAGCTGGTACTGTGCAAAAAGATGAAACTGCACAGCAAAAAGCACTTGTTCAGAAACAACCAGTACCTGTACATGTGTATGACACGATTGTGGTGGGTGCAGGTGTTTCAGGGATTGCTGCAGCACATAAAATGAATCAAGTCGGTTATGACAATTATATCGTACTTGAAAAAGCCAGCCGAGTCGGTGGTACGTGGCGTGATAATAATTATCCAGGTTGCGGTTGTGATGTTCCTTCAGCTTTATATTCCTTCTCATTTTCGCCAAGCCATAAATGGAGCCACTTATTCGCGAAACAACCTGAAATTCTGACCTATTTGGAAGAAGTTGTTGAGAAATATAATCTAGGTGGAAAGATTGAGTTCAATAATGAGTTGATCAGTGCAAAGTGGGATGAGACAAAAGGTATTTGGAATTTAGAAACATCTAAAGGTTCTTATCAAGCTAAAACAGTGATTTTCACTACAGGTCCAATTACAGAACCATCATTACCGAAATTAAAAGGTCTTGAAACCTTTAAAGGTGAGATGTTCCATTCAGCACGTTGGAATCATGATTATGATTTAACAGATAAGCGTGTTGCTGTGATTGGTACAGGTGCATCTGCAATTCAGTTTGTTCCACAAGTACAACCTTTAGTGAGGGAATTATTTGTATTCCAACGTACTGCGCCGTGGGTATTGCCAAAAGCGGATATGGATTTAAATGATACTGCTAAAAGTATTATTGGTCGTTTCCCAATCATCCAGAAAACTTGGCGTAACAGCATTGCACAGATTTTAAATGGTATTAATTTTGGTTTACGTAATCCTAAAATTTTAAAACCGATTAATGTGATTAGCCGTCAGTTGTTACGTTTACAAATTAGTGATGATCAGTTACGTAAAAATGTAACGCCAAATTTTGATATTGGTTGTAAGCGTCTATTGTTCGCAAACAACTATTATCCTGCATTACAACAAGACAATGTAAGTTTGATTCCGCATGGTTTGGTTGAAATTGATGGTAATACGGTTATTTCTGCAAATGGTGAGCGTCATGAAGTCGATGTTATTATTTGGGGAACAGGTTTTGAAGTGTCTCATCCTCCAATTGGAAAGCGTGTAAGTGATGCAAATGGTAAAATCCTTGCTGAACGCTGGAAAGATAGTTCGCCTGAAGCTTATTTAGGTACCAGTATTGAAAATGTACCGAATGCATTCTTGGTCTTGGGGCCAAACATCTTGGTTTATGATTCATTCATTGGGATTGCGGAAGCGCAAATTGGCTATATTGTGAATGGTCTTTTGAAAATGCGTGATCAAAAATTCCCGCGTTTTGAAATTAAGAAAGATGTTGTTGATTATCATAATGTGAAATTACAGAAGCATTTGAAAACGACAGTATTTAATGCAGGTGGCTGTAAGTCTTATTATCTTGATGAAAATGGTCGTAACTTTGCAGCATGGCCTTGGTCATTGAATGAGTTAAGAAAACAACTGAAAGAGTTGGATTTAAATAATTATAATGTTAAATCTTAATTATTTAATTTGATACAAAAGCCCTGATTTTTCAGGGTTTTTATTATTTTATGCTAAAACTAGATTAAGGAGTTCATTGGGCTTCGTATATCAAATCCTTTGCTTTAGTGAGACTAATGTTGACGTAAGTTATTTGGAATGGTTTAGGGTTTAAATGTAGATGATTGATTATGTTTTGAGAATAAGGTGAGCTTATTTAGTTTTTAAGTGAATAGGACGAAAGATAATGTTAAAGCTATCTCTCTGAAGTTTTTAGGTATAAAAAACCACCCCGAAGGGTGGCTCTTTTGTTCAGTCAGAACGCGAAACGAATTAACGTTTGATGTCGCGTTGAACTTCACCAGTATAAAGTTGACGAGGACGACCGATTTTGTAAGGACCGCTGTGCATTTCTAACCAATGGCTGATCCAGCCAACAGTACGTGCAAGTGCAAAGATTACCGTAAACATTTCTGTTGGAATACCAATCGCTTTAAGGATGATACCTGAGTAGAAATCTACGTTAGGGTAAAGTTTGCGTTCAATGAAGTACGGATCGCTTAATGCGATACGTTCTAATTCCATTGCAAGTGCAAGTTGTGGATCGTTAATACCAAGCGCGCTAAGAACTTCATCACACGTTTCTTTCATTACTTTAGCGCGTGGATCGAAGTTTTTATAAACTCGGTGACCGAAGCCCATAAGTTTAACTTCTTTCGTTTTAACTTTTTCCATGAAGCCAGCAACGTTTTCAACGCTACCAATTTCATCAAGCATTTTCAGTACAGCTTCGTTTGCGCCACCGTGAGCAGGTCCCCAAAGTGCAGCAATACCCGCAGCGATACATGCATATGGGTTAGCGCCAGTAGAACCAGCTAAACGTACTGTAGACGTAGAAGCATTTTGTTCATGGTCAGCATGAAGTGTGAAAATACGATCCATTGCTTTCGCAAGGATTGGATTAACTTTGTAATCACGATCTGCTGGTGTAGAGAACATCATATATAAGAAGTTTTCTGCATAGCTTAAATCGTTACGTGGGTAAACGAACGGTTGACCCACTGTATATTTGTACGTCCAAGCCGCTAAAGTTGGAATTTTAGCAACTAAACGAACAGCAGTGATTTCACGATGGTCAACATTTTCAACGTCAAAACCATTGTGATAGAACGCAGATAACGCACCAACAACACCGCACATCACCGCCATAGGGTGAGCATCACGACGGAAACCATTAAAGAAACGGCTGACTTGGTCGTGAACCATTGTGTGGTTGCGTACTTTGTTTTCGAAGTCTGTTTTTTGTTCAGTAGTTGGAAGTTCACCGCTTAACAAAAGGTAGCAAGTTTCAAGGTAAGAAGCTTGAGTTGCAAGTTGTGCAATTGGATAACCACGGTGTAAAAGAACACCTTTATCACCATCGATGAAAGTGATTTTAGACTCGCATGCAGCTGTAGCCATAAAACCAGGATCAAAAGTAAAGTGACCTGAGGCCAACACATCTTTAACGTCGATTACATCTGGCCCCAATGTGCCGCTGTAAATTGGTAATACAATTTCTTTGCCATCGAGCTGTAATACGGCTTTTTTGCCAGTTGCTTCAGACATTTAATCGATCTCCTGTCCTGGTGAATATTTTATCTAACTCGCAGTTTCATTTTTTAATGCAGGAATTAGACGGATCAAAATTGCTTTAAGCTTAGTGAGTACTGAAATTTTGTCAATTATACTTATGGATAAAAAATTATGTTTCCACAGTAGGTTAGTCTAACAAACTCATATGTAGAGAATGTTAAATTACAGCATCGGGACAGTATAATAAGGCAAATTCAGAGAGAGGTGCAGAAAAATAATCATATTTGGTAAAGCGGGAAGGGCATTTTTGTTCAGAATTGATGATTTTTGTATAGATCCTTTAATTACGTTGATTATGCTAAAAGCATATAAAACTCATAACTTACATTTGACTTGCTGTTATATTTGGGTGGAAATTATTCAGCTAAAACTTTGAAATATTTTTTTTCATTTTAGTGTTTGTTTGATTAAAAAATGATTCTTGTATAGTAAATTTAAGTATGAAAAATAGTCAAATAAACTAAAAAGGCATGATTTGAGCGTACTAAAAATATTCAAATATTAAAAAAAGAAGCTTTATAAAAGATGTGTATTTATAAACTAAGTCATTCTTTTCTTTTATAAACATGTAAGTCAAATAATTTAAAATGAATAATGAGTATTTGAAAATAAAATAGCAGGAGGTATCACCAGAGGAAATGGTACTTTTTTATAATAAATATGCACTGATAAAACGCATTTATACCGTGGTGGACAAAATTGTCCGTAATGTTGTTCTTTAGTCTAAAATTAAAAAAACAATTGATAATAAATAGGAGAGTCAAAGTGTTTCTAACTAAAGTTATAAAAAATAATAAGATAGGGTTTTTAGCTGTAGGCTTTTAATACAAAATACAGATGAAATCATTGTAAATGATTCTTATTTGAGACTTTTTTAAAGAAAAAGCCACCTTACATCGTTTGTATTTTGACAGCTCACGTTTTATAATTCCCTGTCGTTTTAAAATTAGACGCTGCATAAATATTGTAGAAGTCTAATAATGCCAGCTTTCCTTCGAATTAATTCCAACAAACTCCGGACGGAGTTTTTACTTACAGGATGCCCGCTGTGAAAAGCAACAGACCTGTCAATTTGTCCATGGGTCAAGTTTTAGAAGTAAACTTAAAATCCCCTGTGGCTATTGCATCAATTCTACACCGTCTTTCTGGTGTCATCGTATTTTTACTCGTACCGGTACTTTTGTGGCTTTTAGACAAATCATTGTCTTCACCAGAAGGTTTTGCTCAAGTTCAGGCAATTCTTGGTGGCTTCATTGTACGTTTTGTCGTATGGGTATTCGTAGCCGGCTTAATTTTCCATTTTATTGCGGGTGTTAAGCATTTGCTTGCTGACCAAGGTATTGCGGAAGAGCTGCAAAGTGGCCGTGTTGCATCTACTATCGCATTAATCTTGTCTGCAATTGGTATTGTTGCAGCATTTGTATGGATCGTACTCTAATGAAAAGTGCTACTGGTTTTTCGGGTTCAGGTTCTCGTGACTGGTTTGTCCAGCGCGTAAGTGCTGTTGTACTGGCTGTTTATACTGTTATCGTTTTTGGTTGGATCCTTTGCAATAGCGGTTTTAACTTTGAGCAGTGGTACGGCTTTATGATGACATTACCAATGAAGATTCTTTCTTTATTGGCAGTCTTATCTCTTGTTGCGCATGCGTGGATCGGCATGTGGCAAGTATTCACTGACTATGTGACTACGCGTCAAATGGGTCCTTCAGCTCCAGGTGTACGCCTTGTGCTGACTTCAGCAGTAATTATTGCTGTCATTGCATATGCAATCTGGGCGATCCAGATTTTTTGGGCAAATTGATAGGAAAATGTCATGGGCGCTATAACCCCTAAAGAAGATTATTCAAATATTCCAAGCCAAGCTTTCGACGCAGTTATCGTCGGTGGTGGTGGTTCAGGTATGCGTGCTTCATATCAACTTGCTCAAGCTGGTTTGAAAGTAGCAGTTCTGACTAAAGTATTCCCAACACGTTCACACACTGTTGCGGCACAAGGTGGTATTGGTGCATCTCTTGGTAATATGCAAGATGATAACTGGCACTATCACTTCTATGACACGGTAAAAGGTTCTGACTGGTTAGGTGACCAAGATGCAATCGAATTTATGTGTCGTGAAGCGCCTAAAGTGGTCTATGAATTAGAGCACATGGGTATGCCATTTGACCGTAATGCTGACGGTACAATCTACCAGCGTCCATTTGGTGGTCACTCTGCGAACTATGGTGAAAAACCAGTTCCACGTGCATGTGCTGCTGCCGATCGTACAGGTCATGCTTTATTGCATACTTTGTATCAAAGCAACGTAAAAATGGGTACTCAATTCTTTGTTGAATGGATCGCACTTGATCTTATTCGTGAAGATGATGGTACTGTGATTGGTGTGACTGCAATTGACCAAGAAACGGGTAATATTGCAGTATTCCAAGCAAAAGCAACATTATTTGCTACGGGTGGTGCTGGTCGTGTTTATCGTGCATCAACCAATGCTTATATTAATACTGGTGACGGTCTTGGTATGGCGGCGCGTGCAGGTATTCCATTACAAGATATGGAATTCTGGCAGTTCCACCCAACGGGTGTTGCGGGCGCGGGCGTGTTGTTGACGGAAGGTTGTCGCGGTGAAGGTGCAATCCTTCGTAACAAAGACGGCGAACCGTTCATGGAACGTTATGCACCAACTTTGAAAGATTTGGCACCACGTGATTTCGTATCACGCTCTATGGACCAAGAAATCAAAGAAGGTCGCGGTTGTGGCCCTAAAGGTGATTATATCCTTCTTGATATGACACATTTGGGTGCTGATACGATTATGAAGCGCTTACCATCAGTATTTGAAATTGGTAAGAAATTCGCAAACGTAGATATCACTAAAGAATCTATTCCTGTCGTACCTACAATCCATTATCAAATGGGTGGTATTCCGACAAATATTCATGGTCAAGTTGTTATTCCAGAAACTGCAGAAACTGTAGCTTTGGAAGCTGGCTATGATAAAACAACTGATGTTTATACAACGAATAATCCTGATCGCAACTATGTAAAACCTGTTAAAGGTTTCTATGCGATTGGCGAATGTTCTTGTGTGTCTGTACACGGTGCAAACCGTTTAGGTACAAACTCACTGCTTGACCTTGTGGTATTTGGTAAAGCTGCGGGTGAACACATCATTGATTACGTGACTAAACATCACGGTGATGACTATACGCCAGTGCCTACAACTGCTTTAGTGAACACCATGAAACGTATGCGTCTTCTTGATGAGTCAACTTCAGGTGAAAATGCTCAAGAAGTTGCAGATGCCATTCGTGACATCGTTCAAGATCATGCGGGTGTATTCCGTACTCAAGCTTTGCTTGATGAGGGTGTTAAGCAAATTCTTGCAATTGAACCACGTGTACGTAATATCCACTTAAAAGACAAATCTAAAGTGTTTAACACAGCGCGTGTTGAAGCTTTGGAAGTTGAAAACTTATACGAAGTCGCAAAAGCAACATTAATTTCTGCTGCTGCTCGTAAAGAATGTCGTGGTGCACATACCGTTGTTGATTATGAATTGCCTGCAGATCATCCGACATACTCTTATGGTCGTCGTGATGATGAATGGATGAAACATACTTTGTGGTATTCATCAGACAACCGTCTTGAATACAAACCAGTACGTTACAGACCATTAACTGTTGATGCTATTGAACCTAAACCACGCACATTCTAATTAGGAGAATAAAGATGAGTAGAGGCACTCGTACTTTCGAAATCTACCGCTATGATCCTGATAAGGATAAAGCACCGTACATGCAAACTTTTAAACTTGAATTGACTGATAAGCACCGTATGTTGCTTGATGCTCTTCTTGCGTTAAAAGTACAGGATGAAACATTAACATTCCGTCGTTCATGCCGTGAAGGTATTTGTGGTTCGGATGGTGTGAACATTAATGGTAAAAATGGTTTGGCTTGTTTGTGGAATTTGAACGATTTACCTGAAAAAATCGTGATTCGTCCACTTCCTGGTTTGCCAGTGGTTAAAGATTTGGTTGTTGATATGAACCAATTCTATGATCAATATGACAAAATCCAACCCTTCCTGATTAACAATCAGCCAGCTCCTCCAAAAGAACGTTTACAGTCACCTGAAGAACGTGATCATTTGAATGGTCTGTATGAATGTATTCTTTGCGCATGTTGTTCAACAGCTTGCCCATCGTTCTGGTGGAACCCTGATAAATTCTTGGGTCCATCTGCATTGTTAAATGCATACCGTTTCATCATCGATTCACGTGATACAGCAACTCAAGATCGTTTATCTCGTCTTGATGACCCGTTCTCGTTGTTCCGTTGTAAAGGTATTATGAACTGTGTATCAGTTTGTCCTAAAGGTTTGAATCCAACAAAAGCGATCGGTCACATCCGTAGCATGTTGTTTGACCAAGCAGGTTAATACTGTACGCAAAAGAGCACATGTCATTTGATATGTGCTCTTTTTTATGGATTCTTAAAAAGTATTTATGTATTTAGTTTGAATATCAGTCTTTTATACATTGGTTTGATTCGTTCTTGTTGTGTTACTTATGTAATGAAACATGGCTTGAATCGTTTAATATGAGTTCAAGCTATATTCTGGTATTGCGGAATAGTCTGCATAAGCATGAATAAAAATGTTATGATGTAACACAGAGGAGAGGGCAGTTTGGAAAAATGCGCTCTTTTTTGCTATTTGAAATAAGCATCGATATGTTTTTTATATTAAGTAGATCTAAAATTTAGATGCAGCGCGACATCATAAATGAAAAAGTTGTAGTTGTATTTAGCTAATTTATGGATGGTATGTGTCAAAAAAATCAATTGATACGAGACTTCATGTTAGGATTTAACAAATATCTATATGTGAAAAAGTCGCTGTTTAATGTACATTTTTTCAACATAAGAATGCGCAACTTAAGTTTATAAAATAGAGATTGAAACCGTTTTAGAAAAGTTAAATCGTGAATTTATTTTTTCTAAGACGATTTGCAAAAAATTGCTCGGTTTCGACCGAGTATATGAATGAGTGATGATGCCAATGGAGGCGTTATGATTCATTGAACACGTTGGAAAAAACCGATGTGTAATAACGCCCCGTGGTCATTAGAGCTATGAAGGGTGAATGTCATTTTACCAATTTGGCATTATCAATCATGGGTGTGCTTAAAAAGCATCCTGTAATGTTTTTGCAATAGGAAATGGGTCCACAAATGCAAGAAGTTGCTGACGCAATGCGTCTTGACACTGAACTTTCCGCTGATAGTGCAGCGTATATTGAAGAGCTTTACGAGCAATACCTATCTTCTCCAACTTCTGTTGGTGATGATTGGAGAGCGTACTTTGATAAATTTCCGAAAGGTGACCAACCACACGGCAACATCCGTGAACAATTCCTTTTGTTGGGTCGCAATTCAAGTCGTGTTCAGCCCGTTGTTCAAAGCGAAGTTAGTACTGAACACGAACGTCGTCAAATCGGTGTATTACAACTGATTGCTGCTTATCGTAACCGTGGTCATCAAAAAGCAAAATTAGATCCACTTGGTTTAGCAAAGCGTGAAGACGTACCTGATCTTGACCTTTCTACACACGGTTTAACGAAATCAGATTTAGACACGGTTTTCAATGCAGGGAATCTTGCGATTGGTAAAACTGAAGCGACTTTGGGTGAAATGGTCAATGCAATGGAAGCAACTTATTGTGCTTCGGTTGGTGTTGAGTATATGCACATTGTTGACACTAAAGAAAAACGTTGGATTCAACAACGCCTAGAAAGCACACGTGGTCAGTTTGGTTATTCTGCTGAACAAAAGAAAAGCGTTTTAGAGCGTCTAACAGCTGCTGAAGGTTTAGAGAAATTCCTCGGCAATAAATATGTTGGTGCGAAGCGTTTTGGTGTAGAGGGCGGTGAGTCTTTCATTCCAATGGTAAACGAACTGATTCAACGTGCAGGTGCTGTAGGTTGTAAAGAAGTTGTGATTGGGATGCCACACCGTGGTCGTTTAAACTTACTTGTAAACATCATGGGTAAAAATCCAGCTGATTTGTTTGGTGAGTTTGAAGGTAAATCAATTCATAAAAAAGGCTCTGGTGACGTTAAGTATCACCAAGGTTTCTCATCGAATGTGATGACACCAGGTGGCGAAGTTCACTTGGCATTGGCATTTAACCCATCACACTTAGAAATTGTTGGACCTGTCGTTGAAGGTTCTGTACGTGCACGCCAAGTACGTCGTAAAGACATTGGTGGTGATGACGTATTACCAATCATTGTTCACGGTGATGCTGCATTTGCTGGTCAGGGTGTAAACCAAGAAACTTTCCAAATGTCACAAACCCGTGGTTATACAGTAGGTGGTACGGTTCATATTGTTGTGAATAACCAAGTTGGTTTTACAACATCTGATCCACGTGATGCGCGTTCTACAGAATACTGTACAGATATCGCAAAAATGATTCAGGCACCGATCTTCCATGTCAATGGTGATGATCCTGAGTCTGTATTATTTGTTACGCAATTGGCACATGATTTCCGTCATACATTCCGCAAAGATGTTGTGATTGACATGTTCTGCTACCGTCGCCGTGGTCATAACGAAGCGGATGAACCAGCAGCAACTCAACCAATGATGTATCAAGTGATTAGCAAAAAAGCGACCACACGTACGCTTTATGCAGATCAATTGGTTCAACAAAACATAGTAGACCGTGCAGCTGCAGATCAAATGGTAGAAGACTATCGTTCTGACCTTGAAGCGGGTAAGCACGTTGCGAATGCCTTGGTTCTTGAACCAAATGACAAGATGTTTGTAGATTGGAAACCTTACTTAGGTCACGATTATACAGACGTTTGGGATACTACTTTCCCAATCGAACGTTTAAAAGAACTTGGCACAAAAATGCGTGAGCTTCCAGAAGGCTTCGTGATGCAACGTCAAGTATCTAAAGTGATTGATGATCGCTTGAAAATGCAAACAGGCGAAATGCCGTTGAACTGGGGTGCAGCAGAAGTTTTAGCTTATGCAACAATCCTTGATGATGGTTATTTGGTTCGTTTGACAGGCGAAGATGTTGGTCGTGGTACATTTTCACATCGTCATGCAAAATTACATAACCAAGTAGATGGTTCTGTCTATATTCCGCTTTGCCATATTAAAGAAAATCAACCACGTACTGCAATTTATGACTCATTGTTGTCAGAAATGGCTGTGCTTGCATTTGAATATGGTTATGCAACGACTTTACCGAAAAGCTTAGTAATTTGGGAAGCCCAGTTCGGTGACTTCGCTAACTGTGCACAGGTTGTAATTGACCAATTTATCGCCTCGGGTGAAACTAAATGGGAACGTGTGTGTGGTTTAACCATGCTTCTTCCACATGGTTTTGAAGGTCAAGGTCCTGAGCATTCTTCAGCACGTTTAGAGCGTTTCTTACAGCTTTGTGCAGAAGACAACATGCAAGTGATCACACCGACTACGCCTGCACAGATTTTCCATGCAATGCGTCGTCAAGCGATTCGTCCAATTCGTAAACCAATGATCGTGACTTCACCTAAGTCATTGCTTCGTCACAAACTTGCAACGTCTACTTTAGAAGAACTTGCAACGGGTACATTCCAAACTGTGATTGATGAAGTCGATCAAATCAACAAAGCGGATGTAACACGTTTAGTACTTTGTGGTGGTAAAGTTTATTACGACTTACTTGAAAAACGTCGTGAACAGAACTTGAACATTGCAATTGTACGTGTTGAACAATTGTATCCATTCCCAGAACAACGCATTGCAGAAGTTCTTGCGACTTATCCAAACGTTCAAGAAATCGTTTGGTGTCAAGAAGAACCGA
Organism: Acinetobacter sp. ANC 3832; assembly: GCF_002135415.1. Taxonomy (GTDB): domain Bacteria; phylum Pseudomonadota; class Gammaproteobacteria; order Pseudomonadales; family Moraxellaceae; genus Acinetobacter. Next base: position 151,976 of record NZ_NEGJ01000005.1, on the reverse strand, counting down.
AAAACCAAGGCGCTTGGTTGTTCATTGCACCTCGTTTATATGAAGGCGTAATGAAATCTGGTAAACAAGTTCGTATTAGCTATGCAGGTCGTGATGCTTCTGCGGCACCGGCTTGTGGTTCACCATACTTACATGCAAAACAACAAGCTCAGCTCGTTAATGACGCACTTGCGATCGTAGCTGATCAATCAGGAGAGACTAAATAATGGCAACCGAAATTAAAGCACCGGTATTCCCAGAATCAGTTGCTGACGGAACAATTGCAACTTGGCACAAACAACCAGGTGAAGCTGTTTCACGTGATGAAGTTATTTGTGACATTGAAACTGATAAAGTTGTTTTAGAAGTAGTTGCTCCTGCTGATGGTACGATTTCTGTAATCATTAAAAATGAAGGCGACACTGTACTTTCTTCTGAAGTGATTGCTCAGTTTGAAGAGGGTGCTGTATCTGGCGCTGCTCAAACTCAAGCGGTTCAATCTGAAGAGAAAGTTGAACAAGCTGCTGCACAAACTGAAGCAGGTGCTGCACCTGTTGTTGAACGTGCCCAAGTTCAAGACCAAGCTCCAGCAGTGCGTAAAGCATTATCTGAAACAGGTATTCCTGCATCAGACGTTTCTGGTACTGGCCGTGGTGGTCGTATCACGAAAGAAGATGTTGCAAATCATCAAACTAAACCAGCTGTTGCACCTTTAAGTGTTGCTGTTGGTGAGCGTGTTGAAAAACGCGTTCCAATGACTCGTCTTCGTAAGCGTGTTGCTGAACGTCTTCTTGCTGCGACTCAAAATACTGCAATGTTAACGACGTTTAACGAAGTGAACATGAAGCCAATCATGGACATGCGTGCACAATTTAAAGATGCGTTTGAAAAACGTCATGGTGCTCGTCTAGGCTTTATGTCTTTCTTTGTTAAAGCTGCAACTGAAGCGCTTAAACGCTACCCAGCGGTAAATGCTTCAATTGATGGCGAAGACATCGTTTACCACGGTTACTATGACATCGGCGTAGCAGTTTCTTCTGAACGTGGTTTAGTGGTTCCTATTCTTCGTGATACAGATCGTATGAACTATGCTGAAGTTGAAAATGGTATTCGTGCATACGCTGGTAAAGCGCGTGATGGTAAATTAGGTATAGAAGATATGACTGGTGGTACGTTCACTATTACTAATGGTGGTACTTTCGGTTCATTGTTATCTACACCAATTTTGAATACGCCACAAACGGCTATCTTGGGTATGCATAAAATCCAAGAACGTCCTATGGCTGTAAATGGTCAAGTAGAAATCTTGCCAATGATGTATTTAGCGCTTTCTTATGACCACCGTTTAATCGATGGTAAAGAAGCTGTAGGTTTTCTTGTAGCAATCAAAGAATTGTTAGAAGAACCAGCTAGACTTATTCTTGATCTTTAATACTGACCATTAAAATAATATCCAAGATAGGGCGATCCTCTATCTTGGTTTATGGAGATAAACATGTCTCAACAGTTTGATTTAGTTGTAATTGGCGGTGGTCCAGGTGGTTATGAAGCAGCGATTCGTGCTGCACAACTTGGTTTCAAAGTTGCTTGTATCGAAAAACGCGTACATAAAGGTAAACCATCTTTAGGTGGTACTTGCTTAAACGTGGGTTGTATTCCATCTAAAGCACTTCTTGACTCATCTCATCACTATGAAGACACGCTTCATGGCTTAGATGTGCATGGTATTTCAGTTGAAAATGTACAACTTGATCTTGCTAAGCTTTTAGCACGTAAAGATAAAGTGGTCGATAATTTAACTGGCGGTGTTGCACAATTACTGAAAGGTAATGGCATTGAGTGGTTACAAGGTACAGGTAAATTACTTGCAGGTAAAAAAGTTGAATTCACACCTTTAGAAGGGAATGAAGTTCAAGTTTTAGAGCCTAAATTCGTAATTCTTGCGACTGGTTCTGTTCCAGTGAATATTCCTGTAGCAAAAGTGGATGAAGACTTAATTGTTGATTCTACTGGTGCTTTAGATTTCCAAGAAATTCCTAAGCGTTTGGGTGTGATTGGTGCAGGTGTAATTGGTCTTGAATTGGGTTCTGTATGGCGCCGTTTAGGTTCTGAAGTTGTTGTGTTTGAAGCAATGGATACATTCTTACCAATGGCTGATAAAGCTTTGGCAAAAGATTATCAAAAGCTTTTGACTAAACAAGGTTTAGAAATTCGTATTGGCGCTAAAGTTGCTGGTACAGAAATTAACGGTCGTGAAGTGACTGTTCAATATAACCAAGCGGGCGAAGACAAAACTCAAACTTTCGATAAATTGATTGTTTGTGTCGGTCGTAAAGCATATGCAGAAGGTTTATTGGCTGCAGATTCAGGCATTAAATTGACTGAACGTGGTTTAGTTGAAGTGAACGATTGGTGTGCAACGTCTGTTGATGGTGTATATGCAATTGGTGACTTAGTCCGTGGTCCTATGCTTGCACATAAAGCCATGGAAGAAGGCGTAATGGCTGTTGAGCGTATGCATGGTCATGCAGCGCAAATCAACTATGACACAATCATCAGCGTAATTTACACACACCCAGAAGCGGCGTGGGTAGGTTTAACTGAAGAGCAAGCGTCAGAAAAAGGTCATGAAGTTAAAACAGGTCAATTCCCATTTGCTGTAAATGGTCGTGCTTTGGCTGCGAACGAATCTGCTGGTTTCGTGAAGTTTGTTGCGGATGCTAAAACAGATCGTTTATTGGGTATGCACATTATTGGTCCAGGTGCTTCTGATATCGTACATCAAGGGATGATTGCTCTTGAATTTGTATCTTCTGTTGAAGATTTACAATTAATGACTTTCGGTCACCCAACATATTCTGAAGTCGTACATGAAGCTGCTCTGGCAGTCGATGGGCGAGCGATTCACGCGATTCAGCGTAAACGTAAATAAAACAAAAAAAGAGCGGTTTCGACCGCTCTTTTCTATTTTGATGGTTGTTTTTAATTGAATAATCATCTAAAACTAAAAGAACAAATTTTAATAAATGCCAATAGTTATTGCGATGAAAGTCTAAGTATTGGTGGTTAATAACAACGTGAAAAGTAGTAAAAGGTAAACTAATGAATCTACACGAGTATCAAGCGAAAACGCTGTTAAAAAAATATGGTATGCCAGTCCAAGAAGGCATCCTAATAACCACTCCAGAAGAAGCCTCTGCTGCCTTTGATAAAATTGATGGAAAATTTGCAGTCATGAAAGCCCAAGTACATGCGGGTGGTCGTGGTAAAGCAGGCGGTGTAAAAGTTGTTAAATCTCGTGAAGAAGCTGCTGAGTATGCTAAAAGTCTTTTAGGTACACGTTTAGTGACTTATCAGACCGATGCACATGGTCAGCCTGTAAACAGTCTTTTAGTCTGTGAAGATGTTTATCCCGTTGAGCGTGAGCTTTACTTAGGTGCAGTGGTAGACCGTTCTTCTCGTCGTGTGACCTTTATGGCATCGACTGAAGGTGGTGTTGAAATTGAAAAAGTTGCTGAAGAAACTCCAGAAAAAATTATTAAAGTAGAAGTTGATCCACTTGTGGGTCTTATGCCTTTTCAAGCACGTGAAGTTGCATTCCAATTGGGCTTGAAAGATGGTCAGATCAATCAATTTGTAAAATTGATGGTGGGTGCATATCAAGCTTTCATCGAAAATGATTTTGCGTTGTTTGAAATTAATCCGCTTTCAGTTCGTGAAAATGGCGATATTTTATGTGTTGATGCCAAAATTGGTATTGATTCAAATGCGTTATATCGTTTGCCTGAAATTTTAGCGATGCGTGATAAATCTCAAGAAAATGAGCGTGAGCTAAAAGCATCTGAGTTTGACTTAAACTATGTTGCACTTGAAGGTAACATTGGTTGTATGGTGAATGGTGCGGGGCTTGCTATGGCAACCATGGACATCATTAAACTTTATGGTGGTCAGCCAGCAAACTTCCTTGATGTTGGTGGTGGTGCAACCAAAGATCGCGTGATTGAAGCATTCAAAATTATTTTGTCTGATTCAACAGTTGAAGCAATTCTGATTAATATTTTTGGTGGAATTGTACGTTGTGACATGATTGCAGAAGCAATTATTGCAGCGGTTCAAGAAGTAAATGTAACTGTACCTGTTGTTGTTCGCTTGGAAGGGAATAATGCAGAGCTTGGTGCAAAATTACTAGATGAATCGGGTCTTAAATTAATTTCTGCGAATGGGCTTGCTGATGCCGCAGAAAAAGTTGTTGCTGCAGTGAAAGCTTAAGGAGTATCAATCATGAGCGTATTAGTAAATAAAGACACAAAAGTATTGGTACAAGGCTTTACAGGTAAGAATGGTACATTCCATTCTGAGCAATCTATTGCATACGGTACAAAAGTAGTTGGTGGTGTAACACCAGGTAAAGGTGGTCAAACGCATATTGGTTTGCCTGTATTTAACACTATGCGTGAAGCGGTCAAAGAAACAGGCGCGACAGCGACCTCTATCTATGTACCTGCACCATTTGTACTGGATTCTGTGATTGAAGCGATTGATGCAGGTCTTGAGTTAATCGTGGTGATTACTGAAGGTGTTCCAACATTAGATATGTTAAAAGCAAAACGCTATTTGGAAACTTATGGCAATAATGCACGTCTTATTGGACCAAACTGCCCAGGTATTATCACCCCAGGTGAATGTAAGATCGGCATTATGCCAGGTCATATTCATCAACCGGGCAAAATCGGAATTATCTCACGTTCTGGTACATTGACTTATGAAGCCGTTGCTCAAACAACGAAGCTTGGTTTAGGTCAATCCACATGTATTGGTATTGGTGGTGATCCAATTCCGGGGATGAACCAGATTGATTGTTTGAAACTGTTCCAAGAAGATCCACAAACAGAAGCAATCATTATGATTGGTGAAATTGGTGGTACTGCTGAAGAAGAAGCTGCTGAATACATCAAATCGAATGTGACTAAACCCGTTGTAGGTTATATCGCAGGTGTAACAGCACCGAAAGGCAAGCGTATGGGTCACGCAGGTGCGATCATTTCTGGTGGTCAAGGAACGGCGGAAGAGAAATTTGCTGCATTTGAACGTGCAGGAATGGCGTACACACGTAGTCCTGCTGAACTGGGTTCAACTATGTTCCAAGTGTTGAAAAATAAGGGTTTAATTTAATCATTAAATTAAACTTTTAAATTAAATCAGCAATAAAAAATGGGAGCCTTAAAGGTTCCCATTTTTTATATGTAAATGATGGATTTAGCCTTTGACTAAACCACCATCAACAATTAAATTTTGACCTGTTACAGCACGTGACCACGGTGATAAAAATAATAAAACAGCATCTGCAAATTGTTCAGGAGTCGTTACTTCTCGCAAAGGTGTTGAAGAGGCAATAAAGTCAAAAACTTGATCTGGTGTGGCACGACTGGCATCTGTTTTTCTGAGTAACCCACCTGACAACATATTGACATTAATCCCATATTGACCTAAATCATGGGCAGTAGTTCGAGTAAATGCCAGTAATGCAGCTTTTGCCGCTGTATAGTCATGATAAGGAACAACAGGATTTTGTACTAAATTGGTTCCAATATTTATAATGCGACCAAAATGATCTTTCTTCATGTCTTCTAAGGCAGCTTGCGTGGTATTTAATGAGGCTAAAACAGCACTATCAAATTGTTGTTGCATGGCCTGCCAAGTTAAATCTTCAACTTTTGGACGTTGATCGCCATCGAATTTAAAGGCCAGTAGTGCATTATTAATGACAGATGTAATTGCATGGCCAAAATGATTTTTTGCTTTGATAAACATTGTCTTTACTTGTTCTGCATTGGTGACATCAGCTTGGTAAATAAAGACTTGTTCAGCATATTTTTTTAACAGTTCTTGAGCAGATTGTTCACTATTATGATAATTCACAACAACTCTTGCGCCTTCACGAATCAGTGCATGTGTAATGGCAAGCCCTAATCCTCTTGCACCACCTGTCACAAGGATAATTTGGTTACGGATTTCCATTGTTTTCATCCATTTATCTATTTAATATTCTTTTAATTTTAGCATTGATCTGTTGTTAAAATTTTAACAAGTGAAGTAAAAGAGCAAAATGTTAAATGACTTTATCATCAATTTAGAGTTGTCTTATGAGTCTGAATATTTTATAAAATGTGATACATTTCTCTTATTTTATTGATGGAGTATTACTCATTTTCGGACATCATTTATTTCATGTTCCCGCTCTGTTTATTACACTGTGTTGTATCTGTGGAAATACTATTGCTGAAAATTTTAAAATCGATACTTTGACAATAGATGGTTTTAAAAAATGTATGAATGATATATGTGCATTGAGTGATTCTCACGATGCGTTATTTTTTGTCGAGCCGGCTCATGAAAATCTGACTAAAATACAACCTCAACAAGATGTGATTGATTTAGGACTTAATTTAGAACAACAAAAATTAGCGCAAGAACATGATCATGATGTACAAAATTATAATATTTTGCAAAATCAATTTTATAAGAATGAACGAATACGTATTTTTAATTACACTGCATTTAATTCAAGTGATCTTAAAAGTAGATTGGGCTCGGGTGAGTTTAGTCTTGAGGGTTTGCAGGAACTGACGATTTCTTTTGGTTACGGAATGGAATTTAAAATAAACGATAGAAATAGAATCGGTTACGAATATTTATCGAGCTTTCCTTATGATCGTGGTCAACTGATTCGAATATTTTGGTTAAGAAGTTTGAAATATTGAATTAAAAATTATGAATTTAAATGATTGAAAACAATTGCCTATATTACTTGTGAACCAATAAAGAACATCCTCATACAAGAAAAAACACAACATACAGTAGCTCTACATATCTCAAGGTTATTCTAAAATTATTCAAAGTACTTGAGGGAGTATAAGTATGATTAAGCAAGTTTTAGCATTAGGCTTGATTGTTGTGTCATTAACAGGCTGTATTGTTGCGCCTTATGATGAGCATCCTAACCGACATGGGCATGACCGTGATCGTCCGAACTGGGATAATGGTAATCGACCAAGCCGTCCAAATTGGAATAATGATAATAGACCAAACTGGGACAATGGTAGACCGAATCGCCCCGATTGGAATGATCCACGATATTAATCGCTGAATGAGTCATGTCATATCTAATAAAAAGTGCGCATTGAATGCGCACTTTTTATTAATAATCTTTTATGATGCTTGTTTTTTATATAGACCTGCGCGGACAACACCTGCTTTAGTCTGTTTTTCTAAATGCCAAGTATGCGGTAGATTAAGAAGATTTAAATCTCGATCCGCTTCTACATAAATATAACCTTGATTTTTAATCAGCGGGTTAACTTTTAGTGCAAGTTCTTGCCATAAATCTAGGGCATAGGGTGGATCTAAAAAAACCAAATCAAATTCTGTTTTTAACGTGGCCAAGGCTTTTTGAGCTGTCATGATTTTGATTTCACAATTTTCAGCTTTAAGTAATTGCAGATTGTCTTTGAGGAATTTTGCTTGTGTGGCATTGGGTTCAATCATCATGACATGTGTTGCACCACGAGAGAGAGCCTCAAAGCTTAAAGCGCCCGAACCTGCACATAAATCCAATACCTGAGTATTTTGAACATCCCACATAAGCCAGTTAAATAGTGTTTCACGGACACGATCAGGTGTAGGACGTAATCCTTCAATGCTTGCAAAGGGAAGTACACGACGCTTCCACTCTCCACCAATTATACGTAACTGATTCTTCACGTTATTCACTAATTTCCGTTGTGGTTGTTGCAGGCTGAGCCTGAGTCACTGGTTGGGCTGTTGTGGTCTGTCCAGTATTTGGTTTTGGTGTAGCATTTGGATTGGTCGTGAGTGGTGTTTCACCACTTGGTAATTCACCTGGTTTAATACCAGCTGTCATTAAACCACCACTCATTTGGTGACTCAGCGGAATAATGGGTTTTTTCTTACGTGTTAGCATCCAATAGTCAAATACAGGACGAGCGATTTGAGCAGCCGAACCACCATGTTTGCCATTTTCCCAGATCACAGCAATGGCAATTTCGGGATTTTCTGCGGGCGCAAATCCAACAAATAAACCATGGTCAAGCTGGCGGCTGGTTAATGATGCTTCGTTATAGCGTTTACCCTGTGCAATACTTTTGACCTGAGCTGTACCTGTTTTCCCTGCGATTTGATACATCGGAGTACGAATACCACGACCTGTACCCGTTTGAATCACATCAACCATAGCATCGCGCATTTTAATCCAGTCTTCATCTGTGCCGCTAAAGTTGATTTTACCATTTGGCGCGTTATGTACTGGGTGGCTTTTTGCGCCTTTAGATTCTCTTAAAACGTGTGGGGTTACATGCGCTCCATGATTGGCGGTAATGGCGGTTGCCATCGCCAACTGTAATGGGGTTGCAGTAAATGCACCTTGCCCAATACTGACTGAAATGGTTTCACCTTTCAGCCATTTGCTCTTACGCGTACGCATTTTCCATTCTTGGCTTGGATATAAGCCAGAACTTTCACTTGGTAAATCTACCCCAGTTTTTTCACCAAAACCAAACTGACGCATCCACTCATTCATCCGATCAATACCAAGTTGATAAGATAGGATATAGAAATAGGTGTCGCATGAAATCACGATCGATTTATGTAGATTTACAGCGCCATGACCTGTTTTTTTCCAGTCACGGAATTTATGTGAATCACCTGGTAAATGGAAATACCCAGGATCTGAAATCGTGGTGCCCCAATCGACAGTTTTGAAGTGAATACCACCTAAACCTTCCATCGGTTTAATGGTTGATCCAGGAGGATAAGTTCCTTGTAAGGCACGGTTATAAAGCGGCTGATCGAGATTGTCACGTAGGGCACTATAATCGTCATGTCCGATACCCGTTACAAATAAATTGGGGTTAAAACTTGGACTCGAAACCAAAGCAAGGATTTCACCTGTACGAGGGTCCATAGCAACAACTGCACCACGACGACCCGCTAATTGTTCAGCAGCAACACTTTGTAAACCATAATCAAGGGATAGATATAAATCATTACCGCGCGTAGATTCTTTACGACCTAAATGGCGTAACACATTGCCATGAGCATCTGCTTCAATGGATTCATAGCCTGGTGTGCCATGCAATAAATCTTCATACGATTTTTCTACACCAATTTTACCAATCAGGTTGGTGCCTGCATAAGCATCTTTATCAATGATTTTTAATTCTTTGTCATTAATTCGACCGACATAACCCACGACATGCGCAAATAATTCACCATGAGGATAATAACGCGTCATTTGCGTTTCAATATCAACCCCAGGGAACTGGAATTTAACTTCACTAAAACGTGCAATATCGGTTTCTGTGAGATTGAGTTTGAGCGTAACACGTTCAGTTTTCTTTGCAGTTTTGATTCGACTTTGGAAACGATCAATATCTTCTTGAGACAGACTAATAATAGGAACAAGACGTTTTAACGTATCATCAATATCGACAACATCTGCTCGGCTTAATGTGGCTGTAAAGACGGGGTAATTGTCTGCAAGTAAAATACCATTACGGTCATAAATATAGCCACGTGCAGGTGCAATCGGTTGTAAACGAATACGGTTCTTATCAGCAGCATCACTAAACTCTTCAAAATGAAAAATTTGTAAGTAAGCATAACGTGCGACGAGAAGGAGTAAAAAAAACGTCACTAAGCCAGTGGCAAAGTAGACTCGACCACGAAAGATGCGCTTTTCTTGTTGAACATTTTTTAAAGGAAACTGCTGCTTCATACGTCGTCGGCTTATTAAACTCTAAGGGGATTATGCAGGGCGGGCTATTTTACCTTAGAATTGTGAGAAAGATTTGAAAATTAAATAAAATAGTTTGTTGGTACAATGTGATGGTTCAATGATGAAATACTTACCCAAAATGAGAGTAAAAATATTAAATATTTACCACTAAACTTGAACATACTTTGACTTTGTAGACAGTAAATTTCCATGCTTTTGTATATGAGTAGAGGAATAATTCTGTTAAAGTCAAAAATTAAGGATAATTAAATTTGACCCAAAAAAGTTAGGGACAATGGAGAAAATAATGAGAAAAATCTTTCCCTTTATGTTACTTGCTGCAGTAGGGAGTTTTGCTCACGCAGATTTCGCAGAATATTTACCAGAAGCTAAATTAAAATCTAGCGATGCTTCAACATGGAATGTCGGTGCTGGGATGACCATGAAACTGGCTCATGTGAATGCTGAATGGGTTAATCCATATGGAATTGCTTACGCCAAAGTCGGTGCTTTTATCAATGGGGATCATGAATTTGGTGGTCAAGTTGGTTTTCGCTATCCAGTTATTTTGACGGGCACAGATAAAAATGGTTACTACCTTGGGGTATATGGTGGTTCATTAAAAAGTAAAAAAGTCGATAATAGTGATGAAGTACAATATGGTGCAGGTGTAGACTTGTCTTATGTTTTATTGAATAAAGATAGACTCAGTACTTTTAGTGTGGGGATGGGGGCAGGAAGTGAACTGCATGACAGCCGTGGTAATATGATTTTAGAAACCCGTCCACAAATCCAATTTACTTACACCTTGAGTGTGGGTTTTTAGATTTAATGATGATTTTATACCGTACATACGACCGCAAATAGAAATAAATATGAGAGTCATGCATGTTCGAATATGTTAGTGATTTGTGGCAAGCTTTTTTGAATCGACCAGATCATCTTGCAATATTAAGTATTATCCCAGTAACTGCATTTGTGACTTGGGCACATGTGTGGATGGCTTTGAAAATGGTGTTTTACCCAATTAAATTTTGGGGATTCCATATTGGTCCACTACCTGTGGGTTGGCAAGGCATTGTTCCGCGAAAAGCGGGGCGTATTTCGGGGATTATTACAGATAATACGTTGTCCAAACTAGGTTCGTTAAACGAATTTTTGAATGCCATGGAACCTGAAGACATGGCACGTATTATTGGCGAACAGGTCGGTTTTGAACTTGAACATTTGATTGACGAAGTCATGCTCGATCGGAATGCAGTGCTTTGGGAAAATTTGCCTTATTCAATTAAACGTAGAATTTATTCGCAAGCACATAATCAGATGCCTGCAATTCTACGTGGATTAGTGACCGAACTGACCATGAACGTTGAGTCACTTGTTGATATGAAGGAAATGATCGTCCGTCAAATGGAAGGCGATCGTAAATTAATGGTGCGAATGTTCTTAAAGGTTGGTCAAAAAGAGATCAATTTTATTTGGCATATTAGTGCATTAATTGGTGTGGGTTTTGGTTTTATTCAAATGTTTGTATACGTTTTCGTACCACAACATTGGACTGTTCCATTCTTTGCTGCGATCTGGGGTTTCTTAACCAACTGGATTGCTATTTGGATGGTATTTAACCCAGTAGAACCCCATTATATTCGCTATCCACAGTTTTTTGAGCGTACAAAAGATCATAAATTTCCATGGATTAAGCCAGTTGTTCCACGTATTGGGACATATAATGTACAAGGTGCATTTATGAAGCGTCAGGAAGAGGTTTCTGATGTGTTCGCAAGTGTAGTCACGGAAGACCTAATTACGCTAAAATCCATCATGACTGAAATGATGTATGGAACTAAAAAAGACAAAACACGTCGTATTGTGAAAAGACACGTCAATGTCATTATGGAATCACCACTCATTCGAACTGCATTACAGCTGTCAATAGGTCCAAGTGAATATGCTAAACTAAAAACAGACTTGATTGATCGTTCTATTGAAATTACCATGGTGCCTGTAAGCGACCCAGCCTTTAACGCGAGCCGCGCGCAGAAAATCTTTCAAATGTTCCGCGATCGAATTAGTGAGTTGACACCTAAAGAGTTTCAAAATTTATTACGTCCTGCTTTTCAGGAAGACGAATGGATTTTAATCGTGCTGGGTGGCGTCACTGGATTTTTTGCTGGTTTAATACATTTATTTTTGGTTTTCATATAATTAGATGCCATGCTATGTCAATCAATTGGCATAGTGCAAGGTGTCGTACATATTGTTTTAAATGAGGATGTTTTTTTATGCGCATTATCCTACTTGGACCACCTGGAGCAGGCAAAGGTACCCAGGCTCAGTTGATCTGTAAGCGCTACAATGTCCCACAAATTTCAACCGGTGATATGCTCCGTGCTGCAATTCGTGAAGGTACTGAATTAGGTCTTAAAGCTAAAAGTGTAATGGATTCAGGCGGTTTAGTGTCTGATGAACTTATTATTGGCTTAGTGAAAGAACGCATTGCACAACCTGATTGTGTGAATGGTTGTATCTTTGATGGTTTCCCACGCACGATTCCTCAAGCTGAAGCGCTTGAGAGTGAAGGGATTACAATCGATCACGTGATTGAAATTGCAGTACCTGATGAAGAAATCGTAAAACGTCTTTCAGGGCGTCGTCAGCATGCAGCATCAGGTCGTATTTACCACACCATCTATAATCCACCTAAAGTGGAAGGTAAAGATGATGAAACAGGTGAAGAACTTATTCAGCGCCCAGATGATTTAGAAGCAACGATTCGTAAGCGTCTAGGTTCGTACCATACAGAAACTGAACAATTGGTTGGTTTCTATCAAGGTCGTGCTGCTTCAGGTGAAAATGCGCCAACTTACAATAAATTAGATGGTCTTCGTGCAATCGAAGAGGTTCAGAAAGATCTATTTGCTATTTTAGACAAATAATTTCTGATCTAATAAAAAGGTTAAAACTTTGCTTTGAAGTTTTGACTTTGAAAGAGACCTGATTCATATTAGGTCTCTTTTTTTTGCTAGGATATTAGGTCAATGAAAATCGCATTAGTGGCTATGGTCATTTTAAGTGTTGTCGTTTTACTTGGTCTAATTTTCATGAGTTTTAAATTATTGCGTAAAGCACAAAAAGATGAAGCTCAGCAACGTCGTGAAATGAGAAATTCAGGAAATTATAAAGTTCATCCTGAATTGGCGAAAGAATGGGAAAAGCTTGAAGAAATGAAAAAGAAAATGGCTCAAAAAGAGCAGGAAAATAAGAAGCGGTAATCAATATTTTGCATCAAGAGGCAGTTTTAAAATAAAGCTGTCTCAAAAAGAATATTTAAGTCTAGGCATCAACTTCTTTGATTTTAATGGGGCGTGGCGCACCAAATTCATAACGTTCTGGCCAGTTACAGACATCAGATACAATGCATTCAGCACATTTTGGCTTGCGTGCAATACAACAATAACGTCCGTGTAAAATCAGCCAATGATGTGAATCAAGAATAAATTCTTTAGGAATGACTTTAATGAGTCGCTCTTCAACTTCAAGTACATTTTTACCTACAGCCAGTCCCGTACGGTTCCCAACACGGAAAATATGAGTATCAACCGCCATCGTTGGTTGACCAAAAGCAGTATTTAAAACAACATTGGCAGTTTTTCGTCCCACTCCAGGTAATGCTTCTAAATCAGCACGATTATCTGGAACTTGGCTATTGTGTTTATCAATCAATATTTTACATGTTTTGATTACATTTTCAGCTTTGGAATTATATAAACCGATGGTTTTGATATATTCCTTTAAACCATCGACATCTAGAGCATAAATGGCTTCAGGTGTATTTGCGATAGGGAAAAGCTTATCTGTGGCTTTATTCACACTGACATCGGTTGCTTGTGCTGATAGCGTCACTGCAACCAATAATTCAAATGGGTTTGAATAGTTTAATTCAGTTTCAGGATGTGGACGTTGTGCTCTTAATCGTTCAAAGAAAATTTGAATTTGTTTCTTCGTCATATTTTTTACAGTCACGATAACTCTCCTCGTGAAAATTCACCTTGCAAAGCAAACAATTGTTGTTGTAGCTCGTTGAGTTGTTGCTGTTTTTTTGCATCAGCACGCACACTCAACTGCTTTTCTAATTTCTTAATTTGGGTTCTAAATTTAGCCAATTCAATCGTAGTTTTAGCGTCGACTTTAAATGACAAATCAACTTTTTCAACCATTTCGATTGCAGGGACAGCATGATTTTGTTGAGAGAATTGGGCAAATAATTCTGTGTCAATTTCAGCACGGACGACTGGACCTTTACGAGTAACTCGTCGATTTTCTTCACGTTGAATATGTGAGTAATAACGATTGCGTAAATCATTTTGTTCAGCAATTTGTATGCTTTCAGTTGGTACAGGTTGTAGGTCTTCAACTAAATCAATGCAATCTACAGGACAAGGTGGAATACACAATTCACAGCCTGTACATAAGTCGGTGAGGATGCTGTGCATGAGTTTGCCACTGCCAATAATAGCATCTACAGGGCAGGCACTAATGCATTTGGTACAACCAATACATTCTTCTTCACGAATCACGGCTTTCATACGTTGTGGACGACCATCCAATTGAATTGGCCATACACTTTCTTCAGCCACTAAAATAGGGCGGTTGAGCAATTGTGCCAAGGCATCTGCGACAGGTTGCCCACCTGGGATGCATTTGTTTGCTTCTTCACCTTCAACAATCGATTTTGCATAAGGTAGGCAACCGTCTCTATGTCCACATAATCCACATTGTGTTTGTGGAAGTAGAGCATCAATTTGTTGAATGAGAGAAATTTGGAGATTCATGTGAGGAAAAAAACTTATAAGAAACCAAGAGGTTTTTGAAATATGAATTTCAAAAAATGCAGTAAATTTTAGCACGATTTCACGTGCTTTTGTGTGCGCTAATTTTGGGCTAAAAATGCGCTATTTATGAGCAAAAATACCAATGTAATTGTTAACAAAATGAGATCAAATTGACAGAAATGACGCTTGGGATTGAAAAATAAGTTATTGAAATAAAAGATTATTGAAAAATACTTTTTAAAAAGTGTTGTAGATTGTTTACAAAAGATATTAAATACTTTGCGCCAAAATATATCATTCTTTTGAATTATTTGACCAATTTTGATTCACCCTTCTGCTGAGGATTGAGCGTTGAAATATACTAACCTGAATGACTTCTTAAATTACGTCAAAGCACGTGATCCAAATCAACCAGAATTTTTACAAGCGGTTGAGGAAGTAATGACCAGTTTGTGGCCATTCATTGAAAAGAACCCACAATATGCAGATTACGGTTTGCTTGAACGTTTAGTAGAGCCAGAGCGTGCTATTCAGTTCCGTGTTTCTTGGATTGACGATAAAGGTCAAACTCAAGTGAACCGTGCTTTCCGTGTTCAATACAATTCTGCAATTGGTCCATTCAAAGGTGGAATGCGTTTTCACCCATCTGTGAACCTTTCAATTCTTAAGTTTTTAGGTTTTGAACAAACATTTAAAAATGCATTAACAACACTCCCTATGGGTGGTGGTAAAGGTGGTTCGGACTTTGACCCTAAAGGTAAGTCTGAAGGCGAAGTAATGCGTTTTTGCCAAGCTTTAATCGTAGAGTTATATCGTCACCTTGGTTCAAACACAGATATCCCTGCGGGTGATATTGGTGTTGGTGGCCGTGAAGTGGGCTATATGGCTGGTATGATGAAGAAGCTCAGCAATGACACTTCATGTGTATTTACTGGTAAAGGTCTATCTTTCGGTGGTTCTTTAGCACGTCCTGAAGCGACAGGTTTTGGTACAGTTTATTTTGCTGAAGAAATGCTAAAAACGCGTGGCGAAAGCTTCCAAGGCAAAATTGTTACTGTTTCTGGTTCAGGCAATGTAGCTCAATTTGCAGCTGAAAAAGCAATGTATTTAGGTGCAAAAGTGGTTTCACTTTCTGACTCTAATGGTACGGTTTATCTTAAAGATGGTTTCACCAATGAGCTTCTACTCGAAGTGATGGAACTTAAAAATGTAAAACGTGGCCGTATTTCAGAATTTGCTTCTAAGCATGGTTTTGAATATCTTGAAGGTCAACGTCCTTGGGCAATTAAGTGTGATATCGCGCTTCCATGTGCAACTCAAAATGAGTTAACAGAAGAAGATGCAGTGACTCTGATTGCAAATGGCGCATTCTGTGTGGCTGAAGGTGCAAATATGCCTTCAACTTTAGAAGCTGTTGAAAAATTCGTTGAAGCAAAAATTCTGTATGCACCAGGTAAAGCTTCAAACGCAGGTGGTGTAGCAACTTCAGGTCTTGAAATGTCACAAAACTCACTTCGTTTGGGTTGGACATTTGAAGAAGTTGATGAGCGTTTACATGCGATTATGAAAGAAATTCATCGCAACTGCGTAAAATACGGTACTAAAGAAGATGGTTCTGTGAACTATGTTGATGGTGCAAATATTGCTGGTTTCGTAAAAGTTGCTGATGCAATGTTAGCGCAAGGCGTGTTCTAAGTTTTAAAATTTAGAATAAGTTAAAAAACCGATGCATTTGCATCGGTTTTTTTATTTATCCTCAATCAAACATTTTGAATAAAAGTCTTAGCATTTCCTCTTTAAAGAAAAATAAATACTTATGCAGTATGCCTAATTGAATCAAGATTATTTAACTGAAGCTTGTTCTACAGTCAAATCATGTACATAAGCATATTTAGACTGATCTGCTGCAGGATTTTTAATTTCATAGCGTTTTACACGTAAGATAACGCGTTGATCAGGGTTATGCGTATAGCCTTGAATTTGGTCATAGAATAAAGTCCAATCTTTATCTACTTGTGTTTTAACGCCATTGTCAGCATATTTAATTTCACGAACTTGTAAACACGTTTGTTTAGCAACACCAGTACATTGTTTGGTTTCTGGTGAGATTTCAAGGAAGATAATTTCACCTTGAGATTGGTATTGAGTTTCAGGTGTCATTTTACCTGTAAAGACATATTTTTGACCTTTGGCATCAGTCACAGTTAACGTTGGTTGATCAGGATTTGAAGCATCAATGCTAAAAGGAATGGCTTGATTTTGGAAAATACTACCTGAAAGTGCTTCTTGTTTCATTAAAGCAGGTGGGCACATCATATTGGTTGACATGAGGTTTGAAGTAACCAGTTTACCGCCTTCAATTTTCCATGAAGTTCCTTGGTTATTACAACCCGTTTCAATACTTAAACGATTCTCTGCAAAGTGTAGAACGATTGGTCGATCAGAACCTTGTGGCTGATAAGACCACTGGTATGCAGTTAATGTTTTGTCAGCATTTTCTTGTTGTACTACGTTCACAGGCGTATCTCGAACAGTATTAATATTGCTTGATTGACATGCAGCCAATGCTAAAGGAAATAATGCGATTGCTAAATATTTGAATTTCATCTTTAAAATAACTTATTACAAAACTTAAGCTTAGCTTAAAGCATAAACCTTGAAAAGATATGAATAGATTTTAAGTTTTGAGTTTCAATATGTATCTATATAACAAATTTTTGTACATTATTTTACATAAAGTGATTAATCGAAGCGATAAATGTCCATGCCTAAAGCACCCATCGAAAAACTACTGTGCACAATACTAAAGCGATGACCAGTGCCCATTGCAAAAAATAGCGGAGCAAAATGTTCCAAAGTCGGATGGTTACGTTGCATATGCGGAATGCTGTCCCATTCCAGTACAGCATCAAAATTGGCATGATTCAGTTTGCTCACCACATAGTTACGAAATGCCGATGCCCATTCAGGTACTGCTTTGTTTTCACCATCCCAAGAAAGCTCACGCAGATTATGGGTAATACTGCCTGAACCAATCAGTAAGATTTGCTTTTCACGGAGTGGCGCAAGGATTTGACCTATTTTATAAATTTCATCTGCAGCCATATTCATCGGTAATGAAATTTCAACCACAGGAATATCTGCATCAGGGTACATATGCAATAAAGGCATCCAAACGCCATGATCTCGTGGGCGTGTACTATTGGCATGTGCAGGAATATGAGCTTCTGCGAATAAATGTAGAATTTCTTCTGCAAATTGAGGATTACCTGCTGCTGGATAGCGCATTTCATAGAGTTCTTGGGGGAAACCACGGAAATCATGCCAAGTCTCAGGGCGAGTTGCAGTACTCACCTCAAGTGATTGACTTTCCCAGTGCGCAGACATCACTACAATGGCTTGAGGTTTAGGCAGATTGAAACCCAAACGTTGAAGAGCAGGACCCACTTGTTCAGGATTAAGCGCAAGCATGGGTGAACCATGAGAAATAAATAAACCTGGGAGTGTCTGTAAATTCACGTCTATACGCCTAATCTATAATGCAGAAAGTGATCATGCAGAGAAATATCATTAAAATAAAGCATTTATAGTTCAATACATTGTTTTATAAATGCAATGCTAATGCGTTTATTTCTATCCTGCGCGATGATAAGGGTGGTTATGATTAATACTCATTGCACGATAAAGTTGCTCAATCAACATAACGCGTACAAGAGGATGTGGGAGTGTAAGTTTGGAAAGGGACCAATGCCACGCTGCAGCTTTACGTACAGCTTCTGAGTGCCCATCTGGACCGCCGATGGCAAGTACCACATCATTGCCTTCCAACATCCATCCTTTCATCGTATCCGCTAATTTTTCAGTGCTGAATTCTTTGCCTCCAACTTCTAAAGCAATTAAAACTTCATTGCTTTTTACGGCATTTAAAATGCTTTCACCTTCAATTTGACAGTATTTTAAAATATCAGCTTCTGAGTCATTTTTGCCACGTTTCGCCATCGGCAATTCAATGATTTGAGTTTGTACAAAAGGTTGTATGCGTTTGAAATAATCTTCAAAACCCGTCAGCACCCATGCAGGCATTTTTTGACCAATGGTCAGAATACGAATTTTCATAAAACAAATACTGTCGTGGCTTTCTCGCTATTATAACGCTATATTGACCTTTCTCAGGATGAGAAGGCTTAACTTTGTTCATTAGATGTATTTAGTGGATGTTTTTTATAAAAAATAGATTTATTGAATGATGATTAAAGCCAAGATTTTTGAAGAAAAGTGAAAAATCTTTCAGTAAGAAAATTTAAAAGTGATTGGAAATTTTAAAAATTATGTTTATTCAGTTGTATCGTCAATTTTTTAGTCACGTACTCTTTATATTTGTTGTACTCGTCATTGCACTAAATTCTGTGTCTGCGATGGCTGATAATAGTATCCATCGTCAAGCAGATACTTATCGTTTGAAAGCATATTTACAGAATGTTATTCAACCTTATGCATATCGTAATTATCAGAATATTGATGAGTTGAATCGTGTTTCTGCGTATTTGAAAAAGCAGTTAGAACAATTTGGTTTACCTTGTGAATATCAAAATTATCTAGTAGAACAAAAAAATTATCGCAATGTTATTTGTCATTTGAATACGGGAAATTCAAAGAAAGTAATTGTTGGAGCACATTATGATGTGTACGGTAATTTTGTGGGTGCAGATGACAATGCTTCGGGTGTGATTGGTGTGATTGAAACTGCACGAATTTTAGCAAGTAATAAATCACGTCTTAAAACCAATGTGGATTTTGTTTTTTATACATTGGAAGAACCTCCATATTTTCGTACAGAAAACATGGGGAGTTTTGTACATGCAAAATCAATTTTGAGTCAAAAAGATCAGATTCAAGCTGTATTTATCTTAGAAATGATTGGTTTTTTTAGTCATCAAAGCATACAAGAATATCCTAAAGGATTAGGGCTGTTCTATCCAAGTCATGGAAACTTTATTGGTGCTGTGAGTAATTTTGGCTCAAGAGGCTATGCCACAAAATATTGTGAATCGATGCAATCATTAAAGCGATTGGATTGCCAAAAATTGATTTCGCCGTCATTTATTTCAGGCGTGGATTTTTCGGATCATATGAATTATTGGAATCAGGATATTCCTGCGATTATGATTACGGATACTGCTTTTTTTAGGAATAAAAATTATCACACAGAGCATGATACTGTTGAAAAACTCAATTTAGATAAAATGACAGATGTAATTAATGGCGTGGTGTATACGATTCTAGAAAAATAAATTTAAGAGAAATAATGTTCAACCTTATTGTTGATGAAGATACTCAATAAAAAAACGCAGTTCTAAAAGACGCATAGAACTGCGATTTAACGTTGATTTATCTGGAGATTTAAATCAACGTTACCAAACTTGAACGAGATTAGTTAAATCACTCAACTCATCATCTTTGTACTCTATATATGGTGCATTTGAAGCATTTTTCAAGTGTTTTACTTTTGCAAAAAAGCAAAGCGACTTGGTTGATATTAAGTTTTTATCGTTTAGCTAAAATCAATCCTATGATTGATATTTATTGCATGGAATGGATACCAAACATATTACCTTCAGTATCAATGCCTAGAACAATAAATCCATGTGGACCAATAGACATTTTTGCTTGATGAATTTGACCACCTGCCTGTTCAATACGTGTTGCTTCAATGGCACAATCTGAACTCGAAAAGTAGATAATCGTGCTATTACCACCTGCGGAAATGTCTTGCACTTTAACCAATGTACCTGAAGCACCATACTGTCCCATATCTGATGGAAAAGCCCACATTTCCATAGAAGTATCTTTTGGGTCACTGAGTAAGCTGAGTTCAACATTCATGAGTGTTTGATAAAATTGTTTTGCGCGCTGCATATCATCAACATAAATTTCAAACCAGCAGATTGGATTTGCCATTTGATCTTCCTTTTTTATATTTTAGATTAAATTTTAATCATTATAGTCACATTTTAATATGGCGTGGATATGCCAATTTGACTTATTTTTTTGTAAATGCGAAAGCTTGAGAAAAACTAGCTAATAATTAGTGAAGGCTAAGGCTTTTTCACTTTGCTATGAGCATTTTTGGATTGCTTTTTTAAGATTCTTTATTCTTCTACTTGAGAAAAAAATTAAAAAGGATTGAGGTAAGAAGGTGGCTTTTGAAAGTATAAAAATCTATAAATAAGCGGATAGGAGGAGCTTGTACTGTTTCCGCTGAAAACTCCTATATTTGTTCAATAAACCTCTTGCGAAAGTAGAGAAATGAATAAAATTTTATAAGTGAAAATAATTTTCTCACTAACTCTCTCCTTTTTAAGGAGAGGAGACATCCATTATGAACATATGCTGATTAAAAGCTGACTTATGTAAGATGTCTAATGAATATCTTTTTGTAATTGTCGGTTGCTTGGGATATGGGTATATCTTAGAACTTTATAGCCTGCTTGATGGAACATTTCATCTCGCAAAGCATCTTCTTGTTCTTTACCAATATGGCTTGGATCATCAAGTTCAACAATCGCAATCACATCTAATTCTTGATTCAAAATTACAAAATCTGTGACTTTACGATTGAATTTGTTGCGTACTTTAAAGTTATTGCTTGTAATGAGTGCGCTAAAAGCAACTTGAGCTAAAACATGATATTGCGGAAAGGTGGTTTTTAAACGAGTAAACATTTTTTGTTCAAAGGCTGTAATAGGGCGTTTGGCATAATATTGTTGGTCACGATTTACAAATTTTTGTAATATGATAATAATTAAAAAAAGTGATGCAATGCACCCAATAAAAAAGAAAGTAGACTGGCTGGAATCAAACACAATAACCATCTAAGAAAATTATAAAATGCGGATAAGAAAAAACCCACTCAATAAAAAATAGAGTGGGTTTTTAGAATTTGGCTCTCCAACCTGGGCTCGAACCAGGGACCTGCGGATTAACAGTCCGTCGCTCTACCGACTGAGCTATTGGAGAATCTGGATCGCATTTTAGGGATACCCTGCAATAAGGTCAAGTAGAAATTGATTGATTCAGCGTAAATCAGTATCATTTGTTAAATAATTGAGCAGTCGTCATAAAAGTTGGCGAAATTTAGGTAAAAATGAAATTTAAACTGATGGTAGTGTGTGTTTCTGTTGGACTATTTGCATGTTCTCCGCAACAGAAAACTGCAGATAAAAAAACTGAGCAAACGACTGCAAGTGAGCCGACTGTTCAGAAAGTTTGCCAACCGATTGCATTTATCAAATTAATTGATAATTCTGACTGGCAAGATTTGTATAAAGACAATGAGCTAGAAGCCAAAGATCAGCTTAAAATTTCAGATATTGTTGAATTGACGAAAAAGGTATTTGAAGATCATTCAGATTATGCTTCAGGAGCTGTTGGAATTCCGTTGGATGATGTCGGTGATTTAGATCTAGATTCAGATACGATGTCTGTGAAAAAAGATGGCACAGACTATTTGATTGACCTTAAAGAAGACAATTTGAGTTTTAGATTACCTCAAGATTTTAATCTCAATACAACATTAAAATTCAGAGAAGATCCAGATGCAGATTTTGCAGAATTATGTAGTACTTCGGATCCTGATATTATCAAGATTGCACAATTCATTTTATTTAAGAGTGCATCCACTGAATATTTATATGATTTGAAAGATCAGGGTGTTTTATAAATACGAAAGATTCAGGATTTGTATCGTCATTATTTCTGATGATATAAAAAAGTGATAAAAAAAGCCCACTGCATAATGAGTGGGCTTTTTAGAATCTTGGCTCTTCCACCTGGGCTCGAACCAGGGACCTGCGGATTAACAGTCCGTCGCTCTACCAACTGAGCTATGGAAGAATAGATGGCTCTCCAACCTGGGCTCGAACCAGGGACCTGCGGATTAACAGTCCGTCGCTCTACCGACTGAGCTATTGGAGAATCTGTTGCGCATTTTAGGGATGAAACAGGAAGGGGTCAAGAGGAAATGTCAGATTTTATAACTATTTGAATTTTTATTGCTCAACTTTGAAATTTTTGGATAGATATTGGTCGTTTTTGAAATGAGCAATGTTCTTTTGGCTAATAAATTGACTAAAATCAAAAGGTTTTTGATTTAGCTTTTGTATCAGATTTACTCTTTGTTGAGGCTTTGTATTGCGAATAATCATGAGTAGCATTGCGATCTGCATGACTTGTTTGCTTGAAATAAAATTAAGCTGTTGCAATGAAAAAGTAGATTCTGTCTGCGTCTTCCTTCGAAGTAGGTAATGCACGTCTATTTTTTTATCAAAATCGAGCGTTAAATGGCGCTCATAAATTGTGTATATTCGACTAGAACGTTCCTGCTTACTTAGTGAGAAACTTTGCATTTGGCTATAGTTAAATTTACATTCAATAAATAATAATTTGAACTCACAACCTGTCGCATCTAAGGTGATGCTAGGTCGTCCTTTTTTGATCAGAAAAAAGATGATTAGAATTGAATAAATAAAGGTTCCTATCATGACCAGTACAGCAATACAAAAAATGAAAGTAAGATAGTCCTCATACTCAATATATTTGAAACAACCCAATTGAATGGCAAAGCAACACATAAGGGTATAAGCAATGCGAAATACTGACGCTTTTATTTTATATATAGGCATATTTATTTTAGTATTTTTAACGTCTTCAGATTCTAAAAAATATCAATGAAAAATGAAACAGAATAATCATAAAAAATCACCCATAAAGGGTGATTTTTTAAAATAATTTAATAATAAAATTATTTTTCAACGCCAGCAGCTTGACCAGCATATTTAGCATTTGCATAATCCCAGTTTACTAAGCTTTCTAAGAAAGTTTTGATGTAAACAGGACGTGCATTACGGAAATCGATGTAATAAGCATGTTCCCAAACGTCAATTGTTAATACCGCAACTTTGCCATGAGCAAGTGGAGTATCCGCATTTGCAGTTTTAAGGATAGAAAGAGCACCATTTGCTTTATCAGCAACTAACCAAGCCCAACCTGAACCGAATTGAGTTGTTGCAGCAGCAGCAAATTCTTCAGCAAATTTTTCGTAAGAACCGAAAGCTTCGTCAATTTTAGCAGCCAAAGCACCTGTTGCTTTACCGCCACCATTTTTAGCCATACAGTTCCAATAGAAAGTGTGGTTCCAAACTTGAGCAGCATTGTTGAAAACACCTGCTTTAGATGCATCACCAGCAACAGCAGTAATGATTTCTTCTAAAGTTTTACCTTCAAGGTCTGTGTCTTTGATTAGGTTATTTAAATTTACAACATAAGTGTTGTGGTGTTTATCATGGTGAAATTCTAAAGTTTCTTTGCTGATGTGTGGAGCAAGATCTTCGTAACCGTATGGTAACGCGGGTAAAGTAATCGTTGTCATGTTTTAAATTCCTTGCATTTTGCTGGGTTTTAACATTAAGTGGCTTTATTGTAATGGATTATTCGCGCAATTGTGCATCGGATTTAAATATCAATACATAATATACGTCGAATTTATACGCATAAAGAAAATGTCAAAAACAGCCTATTGAAATTAAATCGGATTGTTTAATTCGTAATAACTATACTCAATATTGAACTGTTCTGAAATAGCTTTTCCAAGTCGTTGGACGCCATATCGCTCAGTTGCATGGTGTCCACATGCATAATAATGAACATCTAACTCTTTGGCTTCATAGAAAGTTCGTTCACTGACTTCACCTGAGATATACGCATCACAGTCTTGATCCGCTGCTTTGCCAATATAATCTTGTGCGCCACCTGTACAAAAACCGACTTTTTGAATCGTAGTTTTATCTGCAGGGAGATGAATCGCATTGAAACCTAAACGTTCGGAAACATAATTTTTAAATATTTCTGGTGACATGGCATTCTCTAAATAGCCAATATTCCCAATTGGATGAGGTTCACTCACATCTAAGTTTTCAATATTTTCTAATTCAAGAATGTCTGCAATGGCTGCATTATTTCCTAAAATTGGGTGTGAATCTAAAGGCAGATGATAAGCGACAAGTGAAACATTATTTTGGATTAAACTTTTGATGCGTTTTCCACGCATACCTGTGATTGGATAGGGTTCACCTTTCCAGAAATAACCATGATGAACCAAAAGTAAATCTGCATTTTGGGCAATTGCAGCCTCAATCGCATCTTGTGAAGCGGTGACAGCACATAGAATTTTTTTGACTTCAGATTTGCCTTCAATTTGTAAACCGTTGGGTGCATAATCTTTAAATTCATGTGTTTTAAGCGTTTGATCACACCATTTAATAATGTCATTGAGTGTAGCCATAGGTCACCTGCTTGAATAAATAAGATCATCAAAACATATTATGACTTGTAACTAAAGCTGAACAAATCTCTATTGTGAATTTTATGCATCTTACTTAATTTTGATTACAATATAGAAAATGCTTTGGCATCAACAAATTAAATAATTCTTAGGGGTATATAAAGTGCGCCGGTCCTTTACATGGTTACCATGGGTGTTACTCGTATTAGTGATTATTAGTTTTATCACTTGGCAGAAAATGAATCAGCCTAAAGCACCGATTGCTGCTGATGGGGTAAAAATGCCTGCTGAAAAAGTAGAGCCTTTAGTCAATACATCTCGTACGGGTGGGGTAGTTTCTTATAGTGCTGCAGTCAAAGTTGCAGCACCCGCAGTGGTAAATATCTTTACCACACAGAAAGTGAAAAAAACACATCCACTTCTTAATGATCCAGCATTTAGAGAGTTTTTTGGCAATCAAGTGCCAGATCAATCTCAAGGGCAGGATGAAAATAGTTTAGGTTCAGGGGTGATTGTTCGCCCAGATGGTTACATTTTAACCAATAATCATGTGATTGCTCAGGCTGATCAAATTGTTGTTGCATTGCAAGATGGACGTCGTGCCGAAGCTACAGTGATTGGAACAGATCCTGATACAGATTTAGCGGTAATTAAAATAGAACTGGATAAATTACCTGTGTTGCCCTTTAAATTGAGTGGTAATGAAGTCGGTGATGTTGTTCTTGCGATTGGTAATCCTTTCGGTGTTGGACAAACAGTCACACAAGGAATTATTTCTGCAACAGGTCGTTCAGATTTAGGTATTAATACTTACGAAGACTTTATTCAAACCGATGCTGCTATTAATCCAGGTAATTCGGGTGGTGCTTTGATTGATGTTGCAGGTAATTTGATTGGTGTAAATACTGCAATCTTCTCTCAATCAGGTGGTTCTTTAGGGATAGGTTTTGCCATTCCTGCAAAAATTTGCCAACAGGTGATGAATTCTATTCTGAAAGATGGTCGCGTCATTCGAGGTTGGTTAGGCATTAGTCTTGTTCAACCAAGACAGGATGATGTATTACAACCGCGTGAAGCAGGCGTAATCGTTGCGGATGTCTTGAAAAATGGACCCGCAGTCGCAGCTGGAATTAAAGTAGGCGATCGAATTATTAAAGTGAATGATGAAGTGATTAACTCAGCTTCACACTTAATTAATTATGTGGCTTTACAAGCTCCAAATTCAACTATTCAAATAGAAGTTGTTCGTGGTGGTCAAAACATTATTTTGAATGTGAAAGTCGGCGAGCGTAAGATTCAAACTGCAGATTCACAGTTTATTCCTTTGCCAAAACGCTAATTTTTATTCTTTAGTTTTACTCATCAAGCCTCATTATTGAGGCTTTTTTATTCTCAATTTTAAGTAGAGAATCTAGTTGAATAGATCACTAAAATTCTAAGATCTATAGCTAGAATAGGTGGTTGATGTAATGTCTTGCATCAATATTCAAGTCCTCTTTATTTTTCTTATTTAAGAGCAGTTTGAAAGTCATTGTATGATGAGATTTATCCACATTTTATTATTGGCAGTATCTTTATTACATGATGAGCGGCATTAAATTTAAAAGCATGAAATTGAATTAAAGTAATCATAATGAGAACATGAGTAAAGTTATTGAGTGATTCCTGAAACTCATCCTCATTCGATTATTCCTCTCTTGAGATAAATCATTAGATCAGACAACAAAAAACCAGTGACGAATCACTGGTTTTTAAGTTCACAATTTAAGGTATTAAGCTTGTTGAATACCCGCAACCAACCAATCTTGTGTTGAACCAGCGGGTTTAGTGAAATGCCATACTTCTGCAAAAGGTTGCGGTAAGCTGTTTAAAGCTTCGCTTACTGTACCTGTGAAACGCACGCTCACTACATATTGACCATTTTCATTTGCAGAATCTGTCACCATCGCATTGAGGTTAGAGAATTCAGCAACATCTTGATCTTGGTTTGCCATAATATCGTTATACATAGACTGATAAAGGTCTGGTGTTAAATAACGCTGAATTTCAGTGATGTTGCTTGCTGTATTCATGGACTGAATATGGTTGAAACGTTGACGAGCAACACGTAAGAAAGCAGCAGGTTCAGTACCATCTGGTAATTGATTACCATTACTTGTAGATGCGCTACCAAAAGGAGCTTGAGTTGGCGCACCTGTTGAACCACCTACCGATTGACCAAAAATATTGCTACTGTCATTCGAAGCACGTGGCGTTGCATTTTGTTGACCAAATGGTGCAGGAGAACCTGAGTTATTTGGCGAATAAGGGTTAGCCGAGGCTAATTTTTTTTTTGCACCGAATTTACGGAACAAGAAGAATGCAGCACCCGCGATCAGGATTAACCAAATCCAGCTCGGAATTCCACCTTTTTTCTCTTCTTCTTTTGCAGCTTGTTGTTTCGCAAGTTCTGCATCAGTGTTTTGAGCTTGAGGGTTATGATCGTCTGCCATTGCATTTGCAGCCACTGCACCAAGAGCGGCACCAGCTACACCAGCAGCAACCATACCACCGACACCTGGACCAGAACGTTGTGGTGCTGTAGCAGGAGCAGGTTGTTGTGTAGGCGTAGCTTGACGTGGTTGAGAATATGATTGACTTGAAGAAGAAGAACGGCTCATACCATGGCTTTTACCGCCACCTGCACGTTTAGCTTCAGCCAAAGGTGCAACCGCCAAAGCAGCCATTAAAATACCTGCCATCAAACTACGCTGTCGAACTTCCATTACTTTTTCCTACATCAATAGAATAAATTTGTGAACTCTATTTATGAGGGTTTTTACACGAAATTTCAATGCATTTGAGATTTATTTCAACGAATATTCACAGAAACATAACGAATATTGAAATTTAAAAAATTTAGCTTTAAATGAAAGCTAATCTATTGAAAGTGTTAAAGAGAATGTACTTTATCAAATTGAAGTAATCTTGATTTTTTATTTAGGTTTTAGAGTTAATTATAGAGTTAAATTCTCAAATATTTCATTTAAAAGTGCTTATTGTATTTTTATAGATTAAAAATTTATTTTATATCAAGCATTAAAATTTAAGGTAATTATTTTAGAACCATCTTTATAATCAAAAATATTTAAGTTGGGAGTTGATTGCGTAAAGTAAAGTACACAATCAACTCAATTATTCATCTAAATGGGTTTTAATGGAGTTCATCACTGAGTTGCATGGCTTCCGTTAAAGCCTCATGCAAACGTGCTACAGCAATAATTTGTACGCCAGCAATCGGTTTTTGTGGAGCATTACCACGTGGCACAATAATGTATTTAAACCCATGCTTAATCGCTTCTTTTAAACGTTCCTGTCCATTGGGTACAGGGCGAATTTCACCTGACAAACCGACTTCACCAAAGACAGCCAATTGTTGTGGCAAGGCTTTACTACGTAGACTTGATGCACAAGCCAGTAAAACAGCTAAATCTGAACCTGTTTCGGTAATTTTTAAACCACCGACAACATTCACATAAACATCTTGCCCAGAGGTTTGCACACCACCGTGACGATGCATAACGGCCAAAAGCATATTTAAACGGTTTTGTTCTAAACCCAATGCAACACGACGGGGTTGACCATGTGCATCATCAACCAAAGCTTGTACTTCGACCAAGAGGGGACGTGTGCCTTCTCGGCTGATCATGACGACTGAACCTGGAATGGCTTCATCATAGCGACTGAGGAAAATAGCGGATGGGTTGGCAACTTCTTTCAAGCCTTTATCGGTCATGCCAAACACACCGAGCTCATTAACTGCACCAAAACGGTTTTTTACTGCACGAATCATACGATAGCGAGAGTCTGATTGACCTTCAAAATACAACACGCAGTCAACCATATGTTCTAAAACACGAGGTCCCGCAAGCGCACCTTCTTTAGTAACATGACCGACAAGGAAAAGTGCAGTACCACTATTTTTGGCGAAACGTGTCAGCAATGCTGCAGACTCACGAATTTGAGAAACACCACCTGGTGCGGACTGTAATGTTTCAGTAAATAAAGTTTGGATCGAATCTAAAATAGCAACAGCAGGTTTTTCATGCGCCAATACTTCACAGATGCGCTCAACACAGGTCTCAGCCATGACTTTAAGCTGATCAGTGGGCAGTTCTAAACGATTGGCACGCAAAGCCACCTGAGACAGCGATTCTTCACCTGTGACATAAAGAGCAGGGCTTTTTGCACTTGCCATATATGTTGCAGTTTGTAAAAGAATGGTCGATTTACCAATACCAGGATCACCACCGATTAAAACCACAGAACCCGTAACCAATCCACCACCGAGTACACGGTCAAACTCACTAATTCCTGTGGCTAAACGTGTTTCATTCGATACCGTAATTTTATTGAGGGTTGTGATATTGGCAGCTTGACCTGCATATCCACCACCCATGGGTTTGGCACGATGGGTTACAGTGGGTTCAATGCGAACTTCGGTTAAACTATTCCATTCACCACAATCTGAACATTGTCCTGCCCATTTAAGATGTTCTGCACCACATTGTTCACAGCGGTAAACGGTTTTAACTTTTGCCATAATGTTTCGTTCGAATGAATTTATAAGTGTATTGAATAGAGAAACTATACAACATCATGCATGAATAATTAACTGAAAGCTTAAAACAAAAAGAGTCGCACTTAGGCGACTCTTTTAAACTCAAACGATTTATATGCTAGTACAATTCACCAGATTTGCGTTTCGCCAAAAAGTCTTTGGTTTCTTTCACAATCACTGTTGAAAGTAACAATAACGCAATTAAGTTTGGAATAGCCATAAGACCATTAAAGGTATCTGCAAATAACCAGACTAAATCAAGTGTTGCGATTGTTCCTATAAACACTGTGAGAATGTAAATAATACGATATGGCAGTACAAATTTCTCACCAAACAAATAAGTTGCACATTTTTCACCGTAATAACACCAACCTAGGATGGTTGAATAGGCGAAGAAGATGATCCCTAAAGTAACCACCCATCCACCAATACCAGGTAATAGACGGTTAAAAATATGAGTGGTCAGTACAGCACCTGTTTCAGTTCCGAAACTATTGCCCGCCGTGATATAACCCATCACCAAAACCAGACCTGTGATGCTACATACAATAATGGTATCAATAAATGTACCCGTCATTGAGACTAAGCCTTGACGGACAGGGTGATCTGTTTTTGCAGCTGCAGCAGCAATTGGTGCAGAACCCATACCAGCTTCATTTGAAAATACACCACGTGCTACGCCATAACGGATGACAGCACCAATTGCACCGCCAGCAACCGCTTGTCCAGTAAATGCATCAACAAAGATCAGTTTAAGTGCAGGCATGATCAGATCAATATTAGATAAAATAATCGCTAAACCACCCAATACATAGCCGATTGCCATTACAGGAACAATAAAAGATGCCGCTTTAGCAATTGATTTAATCCCACCTAAAATAACCAAAGCAGACAATATGGTAATGACAACGCCAGTTATCCACGTTTCTATACCCATACTGTTTTGTACAGCAAGTGCCACAGTATTGGATTGTACTGAGCTACCAATACCGAATGATGCAATTGTTCCAAAGAAAGCAAATAAGACAGCAAGCCATTTCCATTTCAGACCATGTTCAATGTAGTACATTGGTCCGCCAGATTTTTGCCCATTTTCATTGGTAATACGGTATTTAACTGCGAGTACGCCTTCACCATATTTGGTTGCCATACCAACAAGAGCCGTCATCCACATCCAAAAAACGGCACCTGGACCACCAAGTACACATGCTGTTGCAACCCCTGCAATATTACCTGTACCAATGGTTGCAGAAAGTGCCGTCATGAGTGCTGCAAAATGTGAAATATCTCCTTCGTGATCTTTGGCTTTATCGTGTTTGCCAAAAACCTGTTTAAAAGCGAATGGTAAAAGTCGAAATTGGAGAAACATAAGCCTAAATGTGAGGAAAACACCTGTACCAACGAGCAGTACAAGCATGTACGGTCCCCAAACCCAGCCACTGAGTGTTTCCATTACTGATTGAATATTTTCTATCATAAGCTTCTTCTTCTTTGTCCATTTTATTTACATAACATGCTGTATTAATAAGCAAATGTTATGCCATCCATGTATTTAAATATAAAGTTCAAGTTTGTTTTCAGCGTATGGATGATATTTATCCATCATATTCTGTTGAACTTTAGTATTGTTTTTTTCAATGTTTCTCTTTTTTGACATAGATTTATCTGAGATACAAGTTCCTTGTTGAGTTATTTTATTTTTTTTAAAGTTTATCTTAATATTTGATTTTTAGAATAATTAAAAGAATAACGTCTAAATTGTGCGCAACGCTAATAAAATGAAGTTGATTGAAGTTGCTTTTTTAGTTTGGCTAATAAACCGCCCAGTAGAATTTTCCTTTTTCTTTTTGCAAGAAATTAAGATAATTTTGTCAGGAATGAATACATAGACGAAATATAAAATGTCCAAAGGAAATATTACTCAACCGAGTGAAGACGGAGAACTTCAACGAAGTTTGTCTAATCGCCATTTGCAACTTATTGCGATTGGTGGAGCCATCGGAACAGGCTTATTTATGGGTTCGGGGAAAACGATTAGTCTTGCGGGACCTTCTATTCTCTTTATTTATATGATTATTGGTTTAATGGTTTTTTTCGTGATGCGTGCGCTTGGCGAATTACTATTATCCAATCTTAAATACAAATCTTTTATCGATTTTTCTACCGATTTAATTGGTCCATGGGCAGGGTACTTTGTTGGATGGACTTATTGGCTATGTTGGATCACGATCGGTATCGCAGATTTATCCGCCATTATTTATTATCTGCAATTTTTTAATAATGGGCTACCCTTTACACCTGTTGAAGGCGTGATGATTAGTATTGCCGCTATTTTCTTTATCACAGGTTTAAATTTAGTTACAGTCAAGCTTTTTGGTGAATTAGAATTTTGGTTCGCATTGATCAAGATCATTGCGATTGTGGTACTGATCCTTGTCGGTCTTTGGATGATTTTCACAGGGTTTACATCTACGGCTGGTGAAGTTGCATCATTTACGCATTTGTGGAGTCATGGTGGTATGTTCCCAACAGGGATGCATGGCTTCTTGGCAGGCTTCCAAATCGCAATCTTTGCTTTTGTTGGGGTAGAGTTGGTGGGTACAACTGCTGCTGAAACCAAAGATCCAGAGAAGAATTTACCTAAAGCCGTGAATTCAATTCCAATTCGTATTATTTTCTTCTATGTGTTGGCATTGGTCATTGTAATGTCTGTGACGCCTTGGAACAAAATTGATCCTGCAGTTAGCCCATTTGTGAATTTATTCAGTCAAGCAGGTATTGCTGCTGCTGCAATCATTATGAATTTAGTGGTGTTATCTTCAGTGATGTCATCGATGAACAGTGGCGTATTTTCTACAAGCCGTATGTTATTTGGTTTATCTCGTGAAGAGCAAGGTCCAAAATTATTTGGTAAGTTAAATACGCGTGCTGTACCTGCGAATGCTTTATATTTTTCTACTGCATGTTTATTGGGTGGCGCGGCATTACAATATTTTGTACCGAATACAGTTGAAGCTTTTACCTTGGCAACAACTTTATCCACCATTTTGTTTATTTTGGTTTGGATCATTATTTTGTGGAGCTATTTGGTCTATTACAAGACACGCCCAGAGTTACATGCAAAATCTGTATTTAAGCTTCCAGGTGGCCCAATGACTTGTTATGTGGTGATCGCATTTTTTATTGGTGTCATTTATGTATTGTCTTTAGAACCAGATACATTTAGAGCATTAAAAGTCAGTCCGATTTGGTTAGTGATTCTTGCGATTGGTTATTTCGGTTTTTATAAGAAAAAATAATCATATCTTTAACCACTAATTCTTATACAAAACGTCAGTGATAAACTGGCGTTTTTTTTATTCTGGCTTTAAGCTTGGTGGTTTAGTGCTTTGGTCACCCGTCTGATCAAGGTATACTTCACAAAATTGATAAAATAGGTGTTCAAATGCGTTTAGTCATTTGCTCCATAAGTTTAATAGTGACCACTTTTGCTGTGGTTGGTTGTGGTCAAACAGGCGATTTGCAGTTAGCAAACAGCCCTAACTATGACAATCGTGCAAAATATTTACTGTATTCAAATACAGAAAGTAAATCGTCACAAGCAGAGAAGAAAGTTGCGCCTCAAGTGAATGCTGAAGCGGCATCTGAAGTAACATCTAACTAATTTTTACTTAAACTTTCATCGAAAGGATACATTCATGAGTTTTACCCGTATTCAAGGGGTTTTGCACGCAGAGCAATGTTCATTGCAACAACTTGCGCAGCAATTTGGCACACCGCTTTATGTTTATTCAAAAGCAGCTTTTGAAAAGCATTATTTAGATATGGATAAGGCATTCAGCTTTATTGATCATCAAATTTGCTTTGCGGTGAAGTCGAACTCGAATATTGCGGTATTGAATGTATTGGCAAAATTAGGTTCAGGTTTTGATATTGTGACTGGCGGTGAGCTTGCACGTGTTTTAGCTGCGGGCGGTGAACCATCAAAAATCGTTTTTTCTGGTCTAGGGAAAACTGAAGCAGATATCCAAAAAGCATTGGAAGTGGGTATTGCTTGTTTTAATGTGGAATCACATGCGGAACTGGCACGTATTCAAAAAGTTGCAGCAGAACTGGGTCAAAAAGCACCGATTTCTTTACGTGTGAATCCAGATGTTGATGCTAAAACACATCCCTATATTTCAACAGGTTTAAAAGAAAATAAATTTGGGATTCCTTCTGATTCTGTTTTTGAAACATATCAATATGCGACGTCATTACCGAATTTAGATATCGTTGGAATTGATTGTCATATTGGTTCACAGTTGACTGAAACTAAGCCTTTTGTGGATGCTTTAGATCGTGTGATTGGCATGATTGATCAACTCAAAGAAATGGGTATTCAGCTTAAACACATCGATATCGGTGGTGGTTTAGGGGTGACCTATAAAGATGAAACACCACCGACTGTTGCTGAATATGCTAATTCTATGAAACCTGCTTTAGAGAAGTTGGGTTTGAAAGTGTATATGGAACCGGGGCGTAGTATTTCAGCCAATGCGGGTGTGTTATTGACCAAAGTTGATTTATTGAAACCGACCAATCATCGTAATTTTGCCATTATTGATGCAGCCATGAATGACTTGATTCGCCCGTCGCTCTATGAAGCGTGGATGGATATTCAAGAAGTAACACCACGTACCGATGTTGAAACCAAAGAATGGGATGTGGTCGGTGCAATTTGTGAGACAGGTGATTTCTTAGGTAAAGAACGTCAACTGACCATCAAAGAAAACGATGTCTTAGCTGTATTGGGTGCAGGTGCTTACGGTTTTGTGATGAGCTCAAACTATAACAGTCGCGGTCGTGCAGCAGAAGTGATGGTAGATGGTGAACAAGCACATTTGATTCGTGAACGTGAAACGATTGAATCACTTTGGAAAAATGAACGTTTATTGCCTTAAGGAGTAATGCAAAATGTTATTAGAATTTACAAAAATGCATGGTCTAGGCAATGACTTCATGGTGGTTGACCTGATTAGTCAACGTGCATTTTTTGATACTGCAACCATTCGCCGTTTAGCAGATCGTCATTTTGGTATTGGTTTCGATCAATTACTGATTGTAGAAGCACCGGATTTTCCAAATGTAGATTTTAAATATCGTATTTTCAACTCAGATGGTTCTGAAGTTGAACAATGTGGTAATGGCGTACGTTGTTTTGCGCGTTTTGTACATGAGCGTCAACTGACCAATAAAACCAAATTTAAAGTTCAAACCTGTTCAGGGATTGTTGAACCAGAGTTAGGTCCAAATGGTTGGGTACGTGTGAATATGGGTTACCCAAAATTTTTGCCTAATGAAATTCCATTCTTGGCAGAAGAGCCTGAAAATTTATATGACATCGATTTGGCTGATGAGCAAAAATTAACAATCGATGTGGTCAATATGGGTAATCCACATGCAGTGACTGTGGTCACTGATGTGTTGACTGCGGATGTTGCAACAATTGGTCCACAAGTGGAATCACATGCACGTTTTCCACAACGTGTGAATGCAGGTTTCATGCAAATTATTGATGAAAGGCATGCGCGTTTACGTGTATTTGAACGTGGTGTCGGTGAAACGATGGCATGTGGTACTGGAGCATGCGCTGCTGCTGTTTCAGGTATGCGCCGTGGTTTACTTGCCAATGCTGTTGAGATTGAATTGGCTGGTGGTAAGCTTCAAATTGAATGGAAAGAAGGTGATGTGGTTTGGATGACAGGTCCAACTGCAACCGTGTATGAAGGTCGTTTAGATTTACGTTATTTCCAAGCTTAAATTCTGCTTGAAAAGATAAAGCTCTGAATCTATTTCGGAGCTTTTTTACATTAAAGCTATTATTTTTTATTTCAGCTTCATTCAAAATGAGACATCTTGTTTAAGTATGAACCAACTTTTTATTTTCTTTGTTAAGGAAAAAACGAGAAAATTTTATACAAGATATTAAAATATAACAATTGAAAAGGATCATTAAATATGGCAATAGACCGTATTGACTGGCATGGTGAATCTGCCGAAGAAGCAGGATTTCCGAATGAGAATGGTGGAACGCATATTGGAATTTATCTTGCTTGGATCATTCAACATCATTTAGAAGGTGAATTTCATCAAGAAGAAAGTGCCGAAGAATTAGAGCAGGTAAGAAATCGAGAGATCACAGGTCGTGAGTTTTTAATTTCAATGTGTGATGAAAAGTTTTGGGAAGAAGATTTAAACCCAGAAGCTTTTGTTTTTACCCAACATTATTATGAAAGTCATCAATTTTTTAAAGATTACGATGAAGCTTTAGAGAAGAACTTGGGTTTAACAAATACATACGCTGCAGAAGATACTTGGGCAAGCTATGATTTAATCGCCCCGATTATTAGTGAGCGCTTTGAAGCATGGAAAAAAAGTAAAGTCTAATTGGAATCAGTTGTACTCTATGTGAAAGTTCAAAATGAATAAAAGTGCTGTACTTACAGGGCTTTTTTATTTATAAAATAATAAAGAAAAATATAGAAAATACATGGAGTTCGTTGTGCAAGATGATTTAGAACAAGAACAGCAATTGGAACAACTTTAGAAAAAGCCTTTGATGATCCTGCATTACGGCCAGAGTTTTTAGCATTGCTCTTAAAACTCTGATATTTATTTTTTAGGTAGTAGTTCAAGTGATGTGGATACTCAGATTGAGCATACTTTGAGTGAAGGTAGCCAAATTCAAATTAAAAGTTGGAATAAGGCAGATGGAACAGAGGTCTTACCATTTTTCACTTCTTTAGAAAAATTACAAAAAGCGATTCAAGACTCTGAATCTTATCTAAAAATGCATACACAGAGTTTTTTTGAGCTCACTTTGGGTGCAACTTTAGCTTTAAACCCAAACTCGGGATATGGTAAAGAATTCACCGCTGAAGAAATTCAAGGTTTGCTTAGTGGTGATTTT
The DNA here is from genome assembly GCF_002135415.1 of Acinetobacter sp. ANC 3832. Lineage (GTDB taxonomy): Bacteria > Pseudomonadota > Gammaproteobacteria > Pseudomonadales > Moraxellaceae > Acinetobacter. The sequence continues at coordinate 115,481 of NZ_NEGJ01000005.1, read as the reverse complement.
GAGAATAGTGCTCAACCTTATGAGTATGAAGAAAATACTCAAGTGCTTAAGAGTCAACCACAACCTTATCCATTGGCGATAGCTGAAAATTTAAATCGCTTTTTAGTAAGTCATAGAGAAGTCACTTCAGCCTATTTGGCAAAAATACATGATACCCAAAGAGATCCTGAGCCAACGCTAGTCATCGGATTGTTAATTGATCAATATTTAGAAGATAAGCAATTACAAGCATTAAAAGGCAAAGTTGGAAATGTGGCTATAGACAGTCTGGAAAATAAAAAGCCAATCGATTTCTTTATTATTGATAGCAATGATAAAGAGGGGCTGAGTCATTATTTATTGATGGAAACAAAACCGTTCTATGTTCGGCAAGAAGAGAAAAAGAAAGGATTCTTTGCTAGACTGTTTTCTTGATGTTGAGTAATGAGAAATAGGAGAGTTAAATGCAATATGGTGCAATGCAATTGCTCTCAATGTGGTTAAAGGAACGCGAAATTCAAAATCAATCAGAACATACTTTAGATGCTTATTTTAGAGATGTCTCAGGTTTTATTGATTTTTGTTATGAGAAAAAAATAGAATTGAAACAAGTTGAAGCTTCCGATTTACGGGAGTATTTAGCACAAAAAGTAGAAAAAGATCAATTGGTATCCAGTAGTTTACAACGTCACCTCACGTCTATTCGACAATTTATGAAATGGGCGGAACAGGGCAATTATCTCGCAATGAATCCTGCCGATGATATGCAACTGAAAAGACAGCCTAGACCTTTACCCGGCATGATTGATATTGAAACAGTTAACCAAATTTTAGATCAAATTTCACCTGAAAAACCAAATGAAAATCAGCTTTGGTTGAGAGATAAAGCAATCTTAGAGTTACTTTATTCGAGTGGACTACGTTTAGCTGAAATTCAAGGCTTGAAGATACGTGATATTGATTTTGGTCGGCATCTTTTAAGGATTACAGGTAAAGGTAATAAAACTCGTATTGTGCCTTTTGGCTCTAAAGCAAAAGACAGTTTGATTGAATGGTTGAAAGTCTATCGAATTTGGCAAGGTGTATTGAGTGCGGAGTCTTCGGTATTTATTACCCAACGTGGCAATTCAATTACACCCCGTCAGATTGAAAATCGTGTGAAATATCAAGCTCAGCGAGCAGGGGTCAATGTGGATTTGCATCCACATCTACTTCGGCATTGTTTTGCAAGTCATATGCTGTCGAACAGTCGTGATTTACGTGCGGTACAAGAGATGTTGGGGCACAGTAATTTAACCACTACTCAAATTTATACTCATATTGATTTTGATCAACTTGCAAAAGTTTACGATCAGGCACATCCCAGAGCGGTTAAAAATAAAGATTAAGATATATCCAAAATTTATTTAGGAAATGATGGTTCTTATTATTTTGTTAATCATTTGATTCATAAATATAAATTTTAAATCGCATTATTTTTATGACATGTAGTCTTGAGAAAACCATCAAAAGGATAATTGTTTTTATATGTTGGCTACTGTATATGTTTTAAACATCAGTTAGGTCTTTAAAAATGATGGACTTGGCATCGTGATATTGAAATTTGATTGCAAATATATTGGGTAAAAGCAATGATTCCTGAACTTGAGCAGAAATATCTGCAACTTTCTGAACCACAAAAAGATATTTTCCGTGGTTATGGATTACGTCAAATTAAACATTTTGTCGAATTGAGCTTACCGAAGATTGAGGCTTCATTACCTGAAAATGCACAAGTGATTGGGGTAAATTCTGAAGGGAAAGTACAAGCAGTTCATGGCGATACACAACAAATCTATTTATGGATTTCTGACCAGCAATGGCAACCTAGTCAAAAACCATCACAGCATGTAGATTTGAAAGAGGATTTCTTTCAAATTTGGCGAATTTTTAATTTAGAACAGTATGACTTAATTGACTTGAGTCATATTCATCGTGATTTTTTAGAGCATTTAGAAAGTCATACAGATTAAATAGATCGTTTCTAAAAGCTCTTTCGTACAGTATTTTTATTGTCCCTTAGTTAGGCGAGTAAATAAAAAGGTATTAATATCCTGCGAAGATGTTTATTTTAAAAATGATGATTTTTAATGTGATACAAGATATGCCGTGCTAATGGATCGTCTTGATTTAATGCAGGATGATTAAATTCTTGCATGGCTTGCATACCTAAGCGTTGCATGACTTGAGCTGACTGTTGATTTTGTACTGCGGTGAATGATACGACTTCATCTAATTTCAATTCTTGAAAAGCAAATTTTAAACAAGCTTGTGCTGCTTCAGTGGCATAGCCTTGATGCCAAAAATCTTTGGCTAAACGCCAACCAATTTCTACACATGGTGAAAAAGTGAATTGTGAGGGTTGTGCATGAAGTCCGACAAAACCGATGAATTGGTGGGTATCCTTTAATTCTACAGCCCAAAATCCCCAACCATTTTCTGTAATGATAGTTTTAAATTTAACAGCTAAAAGATTACTTTCTGCCGTATTTAAAAGTTTTGGAAAATAACGCATCACTTCTTGATCAGCATTCATAAGCGCAAAATCAAGGTAATCACTGTCTTTCCATTGTCTTAATTTTAGGCGAGATGTTTCTAGTTCGGCATTTCGCATGTATTCAATTACCCATTTCAAAAGAAAATGTTGAGTGATTACTATATTAGAATATTGCGAATTTTTATCAATGCAAGGGTTTGCTTCTGAATATAAAGTATAGCTGTTTATAGCAAAGCAATTTTTATCATTTATATTCATTATTACGGGCAATAAATTGAATTTTTATTTAAGATGTCATATTAAATCGTTACGATACGTATCAAAAGATATTCTAAATATACAAAATAGAGCAAATACACCATCAAATTAAGTTGATTTTATCTTAATTGACAATTTTAAATATTTTTATCTCGTTAAACAATTGCTTGATTAAGAATATTCTAGTTATTTATTTTAAGTCTTAAATAAGAAGTTTTGATACACTTAATAAGTTAAAAAAATAATATAAATCAAAGCTTAAAAATTAACTAAATACTGGTTTATTTTATCTAAGACTAATGTTACATTTTTTTAATGAACTGTCCGTTCAACGATTTTTATGCTTTTTTACCACTCTTTTTTGAATTGTGACTTGACCGAAATGCCAAACACATTGCAAGATAGGGCACCTAAAAATTTTAAATGAAGCGTTATCATAATGCTTCTCAACATTTACTTTTGCTAAAACAGCCGAGGATTACATGAAGGCTCTTGTTGCTGTAAAACGTGTGGTTGATGCCAACGTTAAAGTTCGCGTTAAACCGGACAATAGTGGGGTAGACCTTACTAACGTTAAGATGTCAATTAACCCATTCGATGAAATCGCAGTGGAAGAAGCGGTTCGCTTAAAAGAAAAAGGAACTGTTTCAGAAATCGTTGTTGTTTCTATTGGTCCTAAAGAAGCCCAAGAACAAATTCGTTCTGCAATGGCGCTTGGTGCAGACCGCGGTATTTTGGTTGAAGCTGATGATAATCAACTGGGTGCTTTAGAAGTTGCTAAAATCTTAAAAGGGATTGTTGAACAAGAACAACCACAACTGATCCTTTTAGGTAAACAAGCAATTGATGATGATTCTAACCAAGTTGGTCAGATGCTCGGTGCTTTACTTGGCGCTGGTCAAGGTACATTTGCTTCTGTTGTAAATGTTACTGGTGACAAAGTTCAAGTAACTCGTGAAGTTGATGGTGGTTTGCAAACTGTTGAATTAAACACGCCTGCAATCATTACTACTGATTTACGTTTGAATGAACCACGTTATGCTGCATTGCCTAACATCATGAAAGCTCGTAAAAAACCGCTTGATACTAAAACTCCTGCAGATTTTGGTGTAACGACGACAACTAAACTGAAAACAGTGAAGGTTGAGCCACCTGCTGAACGTAAAGCTGGTGTACAAGTGAAGTCTGTTGATGAGTTAGTCGACAAACTTAAAAATGAAGCTAAAGTGATCTAATAAGCAGGAATATAAATCATGAGTATTTTAGTTCTCGCTGAGCACGACAATAAGACACTTAACGGTGCAACTTTAAACGTTGTTGCTGCAGCTCAAAAAATTGGTGGCGACATCACAATATTAGTTGCTGGTTCTGGTGCACAAGCTGTAGCTGATGCTGCTGCTAAAGTGGCTGGTGTGAGCAAAGTTTTACTTGCTGATAATGCAGTATATGCACAGCAATTGGCTGAAAATGTAGCGGGCCTTATTGCTGATTTAGCAAAAGGTTATACGCATATTCTTGGTGCTTCTACGTCAAATGGTAAAAACATTTTGCCACGTGCTGCTGCACTTTTAGACGTAAGCATGATTACTGACATTATCGCTGTTGAAGGCCCTAAAACTTTCAAACGTCCGATTTATGCAGGTAATGCAATTGCAACTGTTCAGTCTGAGGAATCAATCGTTGTTGCGACTGTTCGTGGTACTGCATTTGATCCAGTTGCTGCCGAAGGTGGCTCTGCAACTGTTGAAGCGGTTGCTGAAGTTAAAGATGCTGCTATTTCTAAGTTTATTTCTGAAGAAATCGTTAAATCTGAACGCCCTGAATTAACAGCTGCACGTATTGTTGTATCTGGTGGTCGTGGTGTAGGTTCAGGTGAAAACTACCATAAAGTACTTGATCCACTTGCTGATAAGCTTGGTGCTGCTCAAGGTGCTTCACGTGCTGCGGTAGATGCTGGTTTCGTTCCTAACGATATGCAAGTTGGTCAAACAGGTAAAATTGTTGCACCTGACCTATATATCGCTGTTGGTATTTCTGGTGCCATTCAGCATTTGGCTGGTATGAAAGATTCTAAAGTGATCGTTGCGATCAACAAAGATGAAGAAGCACCAATCAATGCTGTAGCTGACTACTGGTTAGTGGGTGATTTGAATACAGTTGTTCCAGAATTGGTTTCTAAACTTTAATTCTGTAGCAAAATTTTAAAAAATGCTCCTGTATAGGGGCATTTTTTTATGATAAAAATAATGAATATAAAAGGACAAGTACCGATATTTTGCATATTGCCTCTAAAAATTTTCTTTAAGATGAAAAATAAATAATTTGTGAATATTGATGTGAAAGAGATTTAATCACTTAGGTGTGTATTTAAAATTAAAAGATTAGAACAATGAAATGTCAAAAATGCGGAAATGAAAATATAAAAGAAGCTGTTAGCTGCTCGAATTGTGGCAGTAAGTTGAAAATACTGCCAATGCAAAAGATTCAAGCACAAAATCAGCAGAGATCAGCACAATTTGGATTCAAATCATGGCTGATTCAATTCATTCAACATCTGATTAAGCCAAAAGGTTTCAAGCTTTGGATTATTGTCGGCTCATTTGTGTGTTTTGCCCTTATTCCTTTGATTATTACATTGGGGCTTTATATTGCGATGCCTTATATCCAACAATGGCAAAGAGATAGAATAATGGCTCATCAAAAGGTTTCTCCTCAAGAACAAGTTCAGCTCAAAGTTGACCTCGATTTAGTAATGAAAACTAAAGCGAAGCTAAAGGATATTCAGGATCGGGTTCAAGTTTTTGATACAGAGACGGGGTATTACCCTAAAAGTTTAAGTGCCTTGAAAGGCATAAATTTGGACTTGTATCCCACGATCAAGATGCAAGAAAATGGATATCTGGTCACAGTAATAAACCCCTCAAGAAACATCAAAATGTATCTCGTACCTTTTGTCGTAAATCAAAAATTACATTGGGATTGTTATTTATCAGGTATTGATTTAAGTCAAATTTCTACTGGATGTATTGAGGTTTCAATCGCTAATGATATTCCACAAAACAATATTTCTATTGATCAAGGTGCAATTTTGAAAGAATAGGTACTTTTAAAAGCGATATAAAATCAGTGGTTTAAGTTTTAAAAATTAAATTGAGTATGCGAGTGTGTTATAAGCAATTCAAATGATATATAAAAAAATGAGCATTGGTATGAAATGTCAAAAATGTAATACTGAAAATATTAATGAAGCCGTTAAGTGTGGAATATGTAGTGCTCGATTAACACATAGGTCAGTGATCAATAATTCTACGAGTATTCAAAATGTAGAATCTTCTGTCAGAAGAGAGGGCGTTGTTCAAAAGCATAGTGAGCAAAATAAACATCAAAAAAGCAAACCAACAATGACCACTCAAGCGAATAGTAAAGATGGTTCTATTCAGGGCAAAGCTCATATTTTATTAAAAAATTGGCAAGATCAGGCTAAAAAAACATTTGATAAACAGCCTAAAAAGAAAAGTCTAAAATGGGTCTGGATCATTATTGCAGTATTTATATTTGGACCTACTATAATCGGTGTTTTTACACGTGCGATTATTCCAGAAATTGTTTATCAATTTAAGCAACATCAACGATCTGCCGCAGTCGCTGCAGGAGAAAATAAGGATGAAGCTGAATCGGCAGAGACAACCGCTTATGCTGAAGCGACAGCCGTGGATGCTGTAGGTTCAACAGGTTATACAAATATCGCTGAGGTTGTTCAACCACGTTATATGGATATACAGTCGTTCCAAGCCATTATTCAAAAATATTATGCTGAAAAAAAGATCATGCCTAAAACTATTCATGATGTCGAAAAATTTGAAGACAGTGTTTATAGCGACTATGTTTATGATGATATTGAAATAAAAGATGGCACTATTATTGGTAAATTTAAGTTAGATCCTGATAAAAGAATCTATTCATTTCCTCAAATAGATCGAAATAAAATGGTGAAATGGGATTGTTATAGTATTGGCGTGAAAGATCCAATATTTAAAGGATGTCAATATTTAGAGAAAGACCCCTTTACTGCAAATTAGTGGAAGGGAATTTTACTCGAGGTATCAGTCCAAAATTGTATAAGTGGAAATGACATTTGATTAATATTAAATGTCCCTTGTCTTTCTGGGGGAAGATTAGGAAGAGGGGAGATCGTAAAATAATCCTCTTCTTTAAAAGGAGAGGAGGATATTCATTATAAAATGACTGTTGATTAAAAGCTGACTGATGCAAGAGACTTGTTAATGTCAAATCAATGATTTCTTCAAGTAAATTTTTCATTAGTAAATGATCGAATATGCTAACTTTTATAAGCGATCTAAGACTAAACTTTAGGTGCTTATTTTATTCATTTCATTGCTGGATTGATGATCTTATTTAAAATGATGCGACCTAAATCATGTGTTATTTAAAATTTAAAATATGTGTGAAAAATAATCATTAAATTGTAGAAAATTAACAAGATTAAGCTGATGGATAAAACACAAAATTGAGTTGTTTTATGCTATAATTTACGGCTGTATTTTAGATTTTAGCTCAGTCATTTTGAGCTAATTTTTTTGCAAGATCGATTATATAAATCAAGCAAGCCACATTGCTTGTTATAAGGAGTATGCATGAGCGTATCGGAAATTAGACCGATTGCCATTGAGGATGAACTTAAAAGCTCATATCTCGATTATGCCATGAGTGTTATTGTATCTCGTGCATTACCAGACGTGAGAGATGGTTTAAAACCTGTTCATCGTCGTGTACTTTTTGCGATGCACGAATTGGGCAATGATTATAACAAAGCGTATAAAAAATCTGCTCGTGTTGTCGGTGACGTGATCGGTAAATATCACCCACATGGTGATTCTGCGGTATACGAAACAATTGTTCGTATGGCTCAAGATTTTAGCTTGCGTTATCAATTGGTTGATGGTCAAGGTAACTTCGGTTCTGTCGATGGTGACAGTGCCGCAGCAATGCGTTATACCGAAGTCCGTATGCGCAAATTGACTCACGAAATGCTGGCAGATCTTGAAAAAGATACAGTTGAGTGGGAAGACAACTACGATGGCTCTGAGCGTATTCCTCAGGTGATGCCAACGCGTATTCCAAACTTATTGATTAATGGTGTGACGGGTATTGCCGTTGGTATGGCGACCAATATGGCGCCACACAACATGACCGAAGTTGTCAATGCTTGTTTGGCTTATGCAAATAATCCACAGATCAGCATTGAAGGATTGATGGAGCATATTTCTGGCCCAGATTTCCCTACAGGCGGTATCATTTATGGTAAATCGGGTATTGTAGATGCTTACCGCACAGGTAAAGGTCGTTTACATATTCGTGGTAAATATCACTTCGAAGAAGATCCGAAGAATGGTCGTACCACCATCGTATTTACTGAAATTCCTTATCAAGTCAACAAAGCGAGAACAATTGAGCGTATTGCTGAATTGGTCAAAGAGAAGAAACTTGAAGGTATTTCAGAACTTCGTGATGAGTCTGATAAAGATGGGATGCGTATTGCAATTGACTTAAAGCGTGGCGAAAACGCTGAAGTGATTGTCAATAACCTATTCCAAAATACACAACTTGAAAACTCTTTCAGCATCAATATGGTTTGCCTAGACAATGGTCAGCCTAAATTAATGAATTTGAAAGATATTATTGCTGCATTTATTCGTCATCGCCAAGAAGTTGTGACACGTCGTACCATGTACGAATTACGCAAAGCGCGTGAACGTGGTCATATCTTAGAAGGTTTAACGGTTGCATTAGCGAATATTGATTCGATTATTGAAACTATCAAAACTTCTGCAAATCCTGCTGAAGCACGTGAGCGTTTACAAGCAGGCGAATGGGCTGCGGGTGGCGTTGTTGCTTTGTTGGAAAAAGCGGGTTCGGTTTCTGTACGTCCAGAAATTATTGATGGTGAAGATCTCTCTAAACCGTATGGTTTTGATGGTGGTATTTACCGTCTTTCACCTACGCAAGTAGGCGCAATTCTTGAACTTCGTTTGCATCGTTTAACAGGTCTTGAACAAGACAAGTTACATGCTGAATATTCTGAAATTTTAGGTCAAATTGCTGAACTTACAGCCATTTTAAATGACTTTACATTGTTGATGAATGTGATTCGTGAAGAGCTTGCATTGGTTCTGCAACAATATGGTGATGCACGTAAAACATCGATTGTTGAATCACGTATTGATTTTTCACGTGAAGATTTGATCCCAGAAGAACAAATGGTTCTGACGGTTTCTAAAACAGGTTATGCAAAAACTCAACCATTGTCAGATTATGCCGCACAGCGTCGTGGTGGTCGTGGTAAGTCTGCAACATCAATGAAAGAAGATGATTACATTCAACATTTGATTGTGACATCGAACCATGCAACAGTTCTTTGCTTTACCAATGTCGGTAAAGTATATCGTCTGAAAGTCTATGAAGTGCCACAAGCATCTCGTGGAGCAAAAGGTCGCCCAATGGTGAACTTACTTCCTTTAGATGCAGATGAAACGATTACAGCGATTCTTCCTGTGATTGATGCACCGAAGAAATTTAAAGATCGATTGGTAGCTTTCCAAGCATTTGTTAAAGCCAATGCTGTGAAACTTCAAGAAAATGAAGTGATTAATGCACATTTTGCTGAACTTGAAGCTGCACTAGCAGAGCTTGAAGATGGCGCTGATGATATTTCTGATGCATTACGTAAGCAATTGAAAGAATTGGGTGTAGAACTTTCTACGACTGATTTAGATGATGAAATCATCAATGAATTTGCTCAACAAGTTGAAAGTGTTCGTAAAAACTTCTATGTCTTTATGGCAACAGCTTCAGGTACGATTAAACGTGTTGAATTAGAACAATTTAGTAATGTTCGTTCAAATGGTTTACGTGCGATTGAGTTGAAAGAAGAAGATACATTAATCGGTGTAGCAATTACTGATGGCGAGCAACAAATTATGTTGTTCTCGAATGAAGGTAAAGCGATTCGTTTTGCAGAAACAGATGTACGTTCTATGGGACGTTCAGCTAAAGGTGTACGCGGTATGCGTGTTGCTTTAGCTGTTACAGCTTCTGAAGATGATGCTGAAGTTGTAGATACAGATGCTGATGATGAAGATTCTTCTGACACGAATGTTGTTAGCCGTATCGTTTCATTGGTGGTGGTACCTGAAACAGGCGAAGTGCTGTGTGCATGTGCCAATGGTTATGGTAAACGTACGCCAGTAGGTGACTTCCCAACCAAGAAACGTGGTGGTAAAGGTGTAATTGCAATTAAAACATCTGAGCGTAACGGTGAATTGGTCGGTGCTGTTTCTATTGATGAAAGCAAAGAGCTGATGCTTATTTCAGATGGTGGTACTTTAGTCCGTACTCGTGCATCTGAAGTTGCAACGACAGGTCGTAATGCACAAGGTGTTCGCTTGATTCGTTTAGGTCAAGATGAAGTCTTGGTGGGTGTTGTTGCGGTTGAAGCTGTTGAGGAAGATGAATTCGTTGAAGTGATTGATGGTGAAGAAGTAGTCACTACAGATGCTTCAATTGATTCTGAAACTTTGGTGGATGATGAAACAATTATAGATCAAACTGAAAATGAATCAGACTTAAATGAGCCTGAAGAAGATTAAGTTTTAATCTAAAGAAAAAGAGCGCTGAGGCGCTCTTTTTTTGCATTATTTATCAGTTGCGTTAGAATAAAATTAATTAAAAATTGAAATAAAAATAACGAGATTAAAATGAAAAAACTCATAATATTACTGCTATTAATTATGCCATTATCTGCATGTGAAAAAATTAAAGATACAATATTGAATAAATTGGAAGCACAAATTCCTGAAAGTAGTACCGCACAAAATGAAAAAGCGGAACAGTTATATCATGCTGTTATACAACGTGATATAGGAAATATTCATACTTTAGTTGGCCCGAATATAAGAGTTGAACTTGATCAGAAACCAGATGTATTAAAAGCAGTATTTGAAATTTTACCTAATTATGAAGCGAAAAATCCATCCATTGTAATGACAATGAAAGCAATCGAACCTCCCTTAGGGAAAGTTACAAAAATTGGATATAAATATGATTATCCTAATCAGCCTATTTTATTTTCGGTTGTATATAAGGGTCATGATGGAGGTGATGAGATTGTAGGCTTCTGGGTGCAACCACTTTAAATTGAATCTAACAGAGTATTTTACAGTCACCGCAGAGAAGCATAAGCTTCCTTTTTTACATTTTTAATGTGTCGGATAAAGCGATATCACTGTCATTTTAGGACAACATTTTCATTGTTAGACAGGATGAATTGACACGTTTCAGTCTCATGGATATCTTGTTTTTAGCGAGTTCTATTTTGGAACTAGTTGTTTAAAATAGCTTCCCAAATAAGCTTCAACCTCGCATCAATGGTTTTCTAAAATGAAAGCGTGGGCTTCACATCGCTGAAATAGAAAAAATAAGAGATGAAAATATGAATATTAATTTTAATCAAGCTTCTACTGCAAATTGGTCATTAATTCCACGAAAGGTCAAATTCGATTGGAAGACATCAGCTCTGCATTGGATTCCACAGGATCCATTTGCGAGTCATGCTGTGAATCATTTTAGTTTTACATTGGTACGCGGAGAGTATTTTTTCTGCCGTATGTTTAATAAGGCATTGCCTTATATCTACGATGAAAAGCTTTATCAGGATGTAAAAACGTTTATTCAACAAGAAGCCAATCATTCACAAGCGCATAAAGTATCGATTGAAGAATATTTGCAGAATTATGGGATAAAAGTTGAAGATCAATATCAACGCGTTGTTTATCTTTTTGATCAATTACTTGCAGATAAGCCCATGGGAATAAAGCTACCTAAATTTTTAGATAAATTATGGCTAGATGCACGTGTTGGTTTGGTTGCAGCTGCAGAGCATTTTACCGCAGGTTTAGGGCAATATACTTTAGAACGTTCCCGTTGGGGCGAGCGCGGATGTGATTCTGTAGTCAGTGATTTATTCTTATGGCATGGTGCAGAAGAGGTGGAACATCGCACAGTTGCTTATGATTTATATCAACATATCAATGGAAGTTATGCATTACGAGCTGGCGTCATGATGATTACAGCACCTGTTTTTGTCTATTTAATGGCGATTGGAACGGCTCAATTGGCAAAGACAGATTCCAGTATTCCTAAATCTAAAACCAATATTTTAAAATGGGAATTTTGGAAGGCTTGGCATCATTCAGATCAAAATGGCTATATGCCTGGTCCAGTTTGGTTTTTGAAAACATCTTTACGATTTTTTAAACCGAATTATCATCCTTATTACGAAGCATCTACGGAACTGGCTCAAGATTATCTGAATCAATCACCTGCGGTCTTAGCCGCTCAAATACATTGAGTTGGATATCAATAATGAATAGTATCAATATAGTAAAAACCACAACCTATGTGAACTCAAAAGATATTTGCCTTGCTGTATATCATTGGGGTGAAATTGATCATGAGCGAGAAACGATTGTATTGATTCATGGTTACCCTGATTCTGCTGAGGTATGGGAAGCGATTGCTCAATTCCTCAAAGATGATTTTAATGTAGTGGCTTATGATGTGAGAGGGACAGGGTTATCTGATATTCCTGTAGATAAAAAAGAGTACGCATTTAGCTATTTGGTTGAAGATTTAAGCAGTGTGATTAATTCAGTCAGTCCAAATAAAGCTGTACATCTTGTGGGTCATGATTGGGGAGCATTACAGGCTTGGGAAGCTGTGTTGGATGATCCGCTTAAAATTCAAATTAAGTCTTATACGGCAATGACACCAAGTATAGATCATGTCGGTTGGTGGTTTAAGCGCCAGTGGCAAAGTGGAACATTACAAGGTTATCGCAATGTAATTCAGCGATTAGCAGGTTCGAGTTATATGGCCATATTACAAATTCCCGTTTTACCTGAACTGACTTGGTTTGCTGGTTTATCTTATATTTGGCCGAAATTTGTGGGGAAAATGGAGAAAGTCACTGTCCAAGCCAATGCTAAGCAATTGCGTAATGCCACCGGTGGCTTAGGATTGTATCGACAGAATTTACAAAAGGGTTTACTTCATCCGAGTACCCGAAAAACAACTATTCCTGTGAATATGTTGATGATGACCAAGGATCCTTTTGTACCTGCTTATTTATGTGAAGGAATGCAGGAATGGGCAAGCGATCTTAGTTATAGTGAGGTCAAAGCAGGGCATTGGGGGATTCTAAGTCAACCGAATAAGATTGCTAAAAATATTAAGCAGTATGTTGAACAGCAAAGCAAATGAATTAAAAAAGGAAGCACTATGCTTCCTTTTTTATTCGGCTATTTTGAGATTATGTATTACAAAGCATTGTGCGCTTTAATATCATAATTTTTTTGCTTTTCAGTATCGAATTTACCTTCCCATTTACTGATCACAAGCACCGCCAAAGCATTACCAATAACATTTAATACAGTACGTGCCATATCTAAAATACGGTCAATACCAGCAATAAATGCAAGTCCTTCTAATGGAATACCCACGCTACCTAAGGTTGCTAACAAAACAACAAAAGAAACGCCAGGCACACCCGCAATCCCTTTAGAGGTAATCATTAAGGTTAAAACCAAAACAATTTGCTGCGTAATACTCAAATCAATGCCATATAACTGTGCAATGAAAATTGCAGCAATACTTTGGTACAACGTAGATCCATCAAGATTGAATGAATAACCAATTGGAATTACGAAACTGGTAATGGATTTAGGCGCGCCATAAGCTTCCATTTTTTCCATCATACGTGGTAATACAGTTTCTGAGCTTGCCGTTGAATAGGCTAAAATCAATTCATCTTTTAAGATTTTGATAATTGTCCAAATGCTGAAACCACAGAATTTGGCAACACAACCCAGTACGATAAAAATAAAGAACAGAATTGTGCCGTAAACCAATAAAGCCAGTTTAAGCAATGGAAGCAATGAACTGAATCCGAAATTTGCGACAGTTGCAGCGATTAAACCAAATACACCAAAAGGTGCAAACATCATAATCATGTGTGTCACTTTAAACATGGTTTCAGAAACAGCTTTTAACACATCAATCAGTGGCTGTTTAGTTTCTTTCGCAAGTGAACCTAAACCAACACCAAAAATTACGGCAAAGAAAATAATGGGTAACATATGCCCATCATTCATTGCAGAAAAAATATTCGATGGAATAAGTGACAGTATGGTATTCACCAAACCATGCGCTTGGTGACTGACTTCTTGCGAAGTTTGTTGGTATTGTGAAATATCAGAAGTGGTTAACTTTGACATGTCAATTCCAGCACCAGGCTGGAATACATTGGCAGCAACTAGACCAACAATAATGGCGATTGTGGTAATAATTTCAAAATAAACAATGGTTTTAAAACCAAGTTTACCGACACTTTTACTGTCACCTGCATTAGCAATACCTAAAATTAGCATTGAAAGTACAAGTGGAATCACAATCATCTTAATAAGATTGATAAAAATCTTACCGAGGGGTTGGAGGAAGTTGTGAACAATATCATCACGGAATTCAGGAGAGTTGTGTAGAAATGCTCCGACCAGAATACCTAAAAAAAGCGCAATTACAATTTGCCATGCTAGGCTAATTTTGATTTTCTTCATGCTAAGCCTTTTGAATTCAGATTTTGGCGAAATAAGGTTTTTTCAATTTTCGATACACGCTAAGTCGTAACATTCATTCAAATGTGGGAGACATGAGAATGTTACTTAATGTATTGAGGGTTTAGAACGGCGATGATTTTGCATCTATTTAAGTGAAGTCAGCTAACTTTTTTATGTAATCTATGTTTGATTGGTTAAAGTTATTTCAGTTTAAGTTAATTATTCGATGGCGATATTAAGATTAATTTATTATTTGAATAAAAGTTATAGATTTATCAACTATTTTTTATATGAGTATTTTAAACGGAAATATCCCCAAACCAATAAAATACTCGCCAAAGTGGCTAAATAAATTAATTTTGGAATAATGAGGTCTGTAGGTACACCCATTTGATTGAGCTGAATAAATAGATTAATTCCCTGTGTAGATGGGAAAATTTCAGCGAAATATTGCATCCATGTTGGCATTGCTTGAATAGGCCAAGCTGTACCTGAAAGTAAAAATAAGGGAATAGAGGTAAATACAATCAGATGTCCAGCACGTTCTGAAATATCTAAATAGCTGGCTAAGACCATCGCCATACTAATCACACAACTGATATAGATGGGAACTGCAATCAACATCCCCCAAAAGTTTCCACCCCGTGGATAATCATTCAACCAATAGGTAAAGCCAAAAAGGTAATAACAGCCTAAACAACCAATGGTTAAAGCTGCAAAAAATATTCCCCAAAATTCAGCAGTTTTAGCTCGCCAAGGTTGTCCATCATTGTGTTGTTCACGATAACCGGCAAGCAGCATGCATAAACCTAAAACAATGGTTTGATGAATAATTAAAGGTGCAATCGCAGGAAAAATATAACTGCCATATCCTGAAAGGGTATTGAATAAAGGAATTTGATGAATGGGAATCGAAGGGTGAAAATGCGAAATTTTTCCAAAACGTGCAGCTTGTTCAGCAATCGAGTTTTCAACTGAGGTTGTGATACCTAAACCGATTTGTTTGGTTTTAAGAAAATAGGCTGCACTTAAATACAAACCAATCCCGCCCGTTTCACCTCGTGCAATACTATTCGATAAGTTTTCGGGGAGGAAAAGAATGCCGTCTGCTTTTTGTTCTTGAACCATTCGCTTGGCATCTTCAAAATTGCCAGTGACTTGCTGAATTCTGACGTTGGGGCTTTTTGCGACTTGGGTAATAATGTTATTGCTGAGAAGACTTTGTTCTTCATCGACAATCACAATGGGCAAGGCTTCAGCTTGTTGTGCTTTATACGCAGTTGGATAAAAAAAACTATAGAAAAATACCGACAATACCATTGTGGTCAAAATTGAAGAATTTGATGCAATATTTTTAAAAGTTTGGAAATAGTATTTTATTAAATCTGTTAAAAATATTTTTGATCGTTTAAAAAAATCAGACATGGATGTCTCCTTGAACTGATTGCATCCATCGTTTTTTGAGTAATAAGGAAGATACGCAATAATAAAAAATACAGTACATCAATAATATGCCAAGTGGAATCAGTGAAATATAGGCAGGGCTTCCAACCACCCATTGTTCCGTTTGTAATTTAGCATAAGGTGTATAAGGAATGATATTCGCCCAAAATTTGGTAAAAATAGGCGCATTATTCAAGGGCAAAGTGACCCCTGCAAAACTTAGTGATGAACCGCCATAGACGGCAATAAAACCAAATGTTTTAGATAAATTTTGTGTGGCTAAAACAACGGTGCTACTGATAAAGGCATAAGCTGAATATAAAAAGAATTGTCCAAGTAGAATCATCCACAAACTACCGGCAACAAACCATCCACGAGTGATAATCAACCAGAACATCCAAGCCCATGTCCAAAAACAAAAGATTAAGATATAAACAAGATTTTTTGCGAGTAAGGCTTTAGAGGCAGATTCGCCATCTACCCAATTTTGTACAGAACCATATTTGATTTCTTGACCAACAGCAAAGGCGACACAGCAACAGAGTAATAAGTGCAAAATTGCAGGAATCATAAAAGGCTCTAAATAGAACTCATAACTTAAATTCGGATTATAGAGTGGCGAAATTTTGACATTTGCAGTGGATAGATCGAGATAAGGAATCGTATTTTCAAAATAGGAGTTTTTTGCAAAATCAGCAATACCTTCTAAGGTGGAAACCATCATGGCAGAAGATATACTATTGCCAATACTGAAATATGACTGATTAAAGGCAATACTGATTTGAGCATCTTTGGCTTGAACCAAGCGTTGTTCTGCACCATTTGGAATGAGTACATAACCCCAAATTTTGGTTTGATTGAGTAATTTTTCGACCTCATCCTGACTTTCAGAAACCGTGTAAATACTGACTGTTGTGTTATGGCTTAAGTATTTTTCAATATTTTGACTCAACTCGCTTTGGTCTTGATCAATAATGGCAATGGGTAAATGTTCTGCTTTACCTGAATAAAACATGCTGCTAAAAAGAACGATAATAAAGAGAGGGGCAAGTGTGACTAAGCACAAATCCCATTTATGTGTAAGTAAATATCGAAGTTCTCGTAACATGCAGGCAAGCATTATTCTTTGCTCTCTTGCAGTTTAAAAATCACACTCATACCGACTTTTAAATCTTTCAACTCGTCAGCAGGGGCGAGTTTGACTTTAAAGCTACGAATGTCATAGCCACCCGTTTGTCGAGTTGTTTTGATGGTTGCAAAATCACCTTCAGCATCAATGTTTTTAATGTTAAATGGTACTATTTTATTGAGCGCAGGAATAAATCCATCTAATGCCTTAGCTTGATAAACTTGAGCATATTGATCTTCTCGAACATTCAAACTGATCCACATTTCATCATCTTGGATTAAGCTGACAACAGGTACTCCAGTGACAACAAGTTCAGAAGGTTTCCCATATATTTTAGAAACAGTACCATTAATTGGTGAGACCAGTTTTGTTTCAGTTTCTAAAGCATTGGCTTCTGCTACGGCTGCCTTAGCAATGGTCACTTGCGCATCCGCCGTAGATTTTTGTTCTGTGGTGCTACCACGTTTGGCACGCGCATATTGTTGATAGGCAGCTTCAGTCAGTTGGCTTGCAGATTGTGCGGCTGCATGCATTTCATCACGTCTTTGTCGTGAAATAACACCCTGATTAAATAACGTAGCCCCACGTTGATAGGTTATATTGGCTAAATTTTCTTGTGCTTTCATACTTTGCCAATTTGCATAAAGCGTAGCAATATTTTCTTGTTGTGACCCTCTGTCTGCTGTGGACTGTAACGCAAGTGCCGATTGAAGCATGGCTAAAGCTTGTTGTTTTTTCGCCTCAATTTCGGGACTGCTTAAACGTACCAAAGCTTGTCCTTTTTTTACTTTCTGGCCATCTTGTACAAAGATTTCTTCAATGCGACTAGGCACTTTGGTACTGATGTGAATCGTTTCTGCTTCGACACGTCCTTGAACATCCACAGTTTTAGGTTGATAACTTTTCCATAAACCAAAAGCAATGAGCCCTAAAAGAGCAATCAAAATGATCAGCCCAATTACAATAAATGCTTTTTTCTTAGCTTTGGATTGATTGGATGATGTATCGGTAGCAGTATTTTTTTCTTGGTTTTTTAAAGAGAGTGGCTCATCAGCTTTAGGTTGCTCCGAATTTTGCATATCTACTGATGGTTGGGTTTCATTTTGATTTGCAGAAATACTGGTCTGTTTCAAGTCAGTATTATTCACAGAATTACTTTGATCATCCTGTGGACTGTCGTTTTGCTCATCCGTTTGTTGAGGCATTTGATCTTTATCTTGATTCATTTCATTTCCCCAT
Organism: Acinetobacter sp. ANC 3832; assembly: GCF_002135415.1. Taxonomy (GTDB): domain Bacteria; phylum Pseudomonadota; class Gammaproteobacteria; order Pseudomonadales; family Moraxellaceae; genus Acinetobacter. Next base: position 97,207 of record NZ_NEGJ01000005.1, on the reverse strand, counting down.
CCATTAACGAATAAAGTCGGTATTATTTTGACTGACATAGTTTTTAAACTGATCGATAGAACCATGGCTTTGTAATAATGTTGCCAATGACATGACATATTTGTAGGCATTCATCGCCATTTCAGTTTTTAAAGCATTCATTTGATTTTGAGCATCAATCACTTGCGTTGCTGTGCCCATATCTTCTTTAAAAGAAAGTTGTTGGATTCTTAAATTTTCCTGTGCTGCTTTCTCATTTTGACGTAAAAGTTGTTGATTGTTTTGTGCAGAATGCATTTCACTATACGATTTATAGATTAAATTTTCGATTTCCTGCTGCGTTCGTGCAGTGATAAGCTCTGTTGCATAGCGCTGTAATTCAGCCGCTTGTATGTTTTTGTTTTTATCAATGCCTGAAAATAAGTTATACCGAGCAACCACCCCAACAATCCAATTTTGCTTATCATCTAAACTATATTCACCAAAGGCAAAAAGATTCGGTTTTTTTGCTGCATTTTGAATTTTGATATTTTCATCGGCTAAGCGTGTATCCATTCGCATTTTACGAATGAGGCTGGATGTTTCTGGGTAGGATGCCAATAAATCATTGATCGATTGGCTTTGTTGATTATTCACAAACAAAGGTGTTGTGAGCTGATCAACCGATTGTTTATGGAGTAGATTTTGTAGTTGAAATTGACTAGCTTGCAAATTAACTTCAGAGCTTTGAGAGGCACGTTGTGCATTATTTCGAACCACCTCAAATTGCATACGTTGTCCTTTACTGATGAATCCTTGTCGTTCCAATTTTAGGGCATTGTCATAATGTTGTTGCATTGCAGATAAGTTAAAATTACTCGCATTTAATAATTGTTTTTGCAGTTGTACATTAAAATAAGCTTGAATGATTTCAAAGCGTTGTATATCTTGTTGTTGTTTACTGTCCAATTGGCTGCGTTCAGATTTGATATTGGCCAGTTGTTTGGTTGAAGTGGTAACACCCCCTGTATAAAGTGGCATCAGAACAGAAATAGTCGGAGTGATGACTTCATCTTCCAATACCACATTGGCTGTGTCTGGAAATAAACCAATGCCACTATGAATAGTTTGAGTCAAACCTTGTTTTAAGGGATCAGCAATACCTGATGGAATATTCTGTTCAGATTGCCATTGATTGACTTTATCATTGACACCTTGTGACAGTGTCTTTTCTAAATTACCTTTAAAAGAATCCAGTGGAATATCTGTTTCACTATGAAATTTATAAGCACGGACATTGAGATCAACACGTGGTAAACCAATGCCTTTAACAGCTTCGGCTTGTAGTTTTGAGGCTTGATTTAAAGCCTGACTGGCTTGTGAGCTATATGAGTTTTGTAGAATATATTGTTCAGCTTCAGCATAACTGAGATTTTCAGCAAATATACCTTGTGTAAAGCATGACAAAAAACTCATGAAAGTGATGAGTTGGATAGAATGAGGCAATGCTTTTCGCGTGTTATTGGTTTTAAATTTCATCTGCAAAATCATCAGCATTTGTCTAAATTTAAAACCATTCTAACCTTGATTCACTAGAATAAATAATCTAATCATAAAGTTACACTGTGTGGTTTTTGTAGCTTAGTTTTTTTATTTTTTATTTTTTCTTTAGTTGTAAATACGGAATATAGAAAAGTATGGAGGAAAAACTATTAAACTGTGTGAATATTTTTCTTTGAAAATAAGGCAACATTCTTAATAGTGTAAATTCACCTGAAAGAAGGATAGCATATAAATTTTATAGCAATTTTAGTGATGAGCCAGAATCCACAGAGTTCCGTAAATGATTAAATTGCGAAAATGAGTTAAATTGTAATGAATAATCAAATAGAAAAATATTGAAACATTCAACTTTTGTTATTGAAAACTCAGCTCTAAACCTATAATCACATTGAAAGTTTGACTGACAAAGCTACTGCAAGAACCATCAAATTGTGGTTAAATGCGCCTATTTCATTCGTTTCACTTTCATAAAGGGAAAACTCATGCGCGCGTACAATTTCTGTGCTGGTCCTGCTGCATTACCTACTGCCGTTTTAGAAAAAGCTCAACAAGAGATGTTGGATTGGCATGGTAAAGGTTTATCCATTATGGAAATGAGTCATCGTAGTAAAGACTATGTGGCTGTGGCTGAAAAAGCGGAAGCAGATTTGCGTCAGTTAATGAACATTCCAGAAAACTACAAAGTACTGTTTTTACAAGGCGGTGCTTCACTTCAGTTTTCTGCAATTCCATTAAACCTTTTGGGTAAAAATAACAAAGCTGATTATATCCATACAGGAATTTGGTCAGAAAAATCGACCAAAGAAGCACAACGCTACGGTGATATTAATATCATTGAAGCAGGTACAAAAATTGATGGCAAACTTGCGATCAGTGCGCAAAGTGAATGGAATTTATCTAAAGATGCTGCTTATGTGCATTATGCAGATAACGAAACCATTGGTGGTATTCAATTTGCAGGTATTCCACAAGTTGAAGCACCTTTAGTCTCAGATTTATCATCAAGTATTTTATCTGCACCATTAGATGTATCTAAATTTGGTTTAATTTATGCAGGTGCGCAAAAAAATATTGGTCCTGCAGGGTTAACGCTAGTGATTGTTCGTGATGATTTATTAGATCAAGCGAAACCTGAAATTCCAAGTTTATTACAATATGGCTCACAAGCTAAAAATGAATCAATGGTAAATACACCAGCAACGTATGCCTGGTATTTATCAGGTCTTGTGTTTGAATGGTTACTTGAACAGGGGGGTGTAGAAGTCATGCATCAGCGTAACTTAGAAAAAGCAAAATTGCTTTATGGTTATATTGATTCAAGTGACTTTTATGCAAATCCAATATTTGAAGCAAACCGTTCGATCATGAATGTGCCATTTACTTTGGCTGATGATAATTTAGACAAATTATTCTTGAAAGAAGCTGAAGAAAATCATTTGCTTAATCTTGCAGGTCACCGTTCAGTCGGTGGTATGCGTGCAAGTATTTACAATGCTGTCCCATTAGAAGGTGTACAAGCGCTTGTAAACTTTATGGACGATTTTGCAAATAATCATGGTTAAGCCATTTATTTGAATGTAAAAAAATCCTCGAAAGAGGATTTTTTTTGGATTTAATTTTAAAATGACATGGGTTTTATTAAGACGAAATTAAACTGTTGGGAATATTCCCAAATAATGAAAAATCATAGCGGTTAGAAACATACCTAAGAAAAAAAAGCAAAACGCTCCTTTATCTAAACGTAAGCGAAAACCACGATCTTCATTTATCAGACTGGTTGATTGTTCAGGTATAATTTTCATTACTGAGCCTGGATTTTAAAATTATTGTTAAATCCTATAAGGTTTCTATTTTTAACATAATCGATTGGTTAAATAAAGCACTAATTTACATTAATATAAAATTTATCATTGAGTGAGTGATTTTACCCACTTGTATTTTTGAATTCAAAAAAGATAAATTAATATAAAGCTGTGGATAAAATATAGGCATATATAATATAATAAAAATATGATTTATTCATTCATTTTGATTATCTAAAAGAAAAACAATGAATTAGTACTTTTATTGTGCTATTTACTTTTTAAATATAAATCAATTTTTAACCTAAAGACTTATTTTGAATTTAAAAAATAAAAATGAGACGATTAAAAATGTTCATAATAATATCGAAATTAGATACAGAATAAATCTAAATGAATGAGAATTAAACTAGATAAATAGGCAATGAATCAAGTAGATCAATTTCCGTTATAAGTTTTTTTAGTTTCATTGGATAAAAAATATGCTTCAACTTATAGCGTAATAATGTTTAGTTTAAGATTAAAATCTTAAAAAAATTCTGAGATAAAACTTTTAATATGCCTATCTAAGGAAAGAGGTAATGAATTTTTTATGCGTATGTAGAACATCGAATGAAGTGAAAACTTTATAGATCAAAAAAAAGTATGATAAAAATCAAGTATTGAGTTTTTATAGCTCGTAAAATAACATCAAAAAAAGACATCTTAGATAAATGAGTTAGACTCACTCTATCTAAGATGCTGAAGGATTGAATATAAATTTAATTAAAAATAATCATTTATCTTGGCAATAAACATTGGCTTGAATCCAGATGTTGCCACGAATATATTGACCAATTTCAAAGTTTTTGAAAGCTTCATTTTTTGTGGTAATACGAATAAGTGTTGCAGGTTGATTTTCTTCTAAGATCAGTGTTACATCATAAACAGTATAATCTTGTTGCATAAACTGCATTTGAGTTTTACCTACCACCTTACCTTGGAACCATGCTTCGTCTTCTTGTCCAATGGTTTCACCATAAAGGTAAGCAACCATTTTAGAAAAATCGACAGTGACTGGCGCTTTATCATCTTCTGACTTTGGTTCCCAAGCTTCAATTAATTCTTGAAGATTGTCAGGTGTAACGCCGTTATGCTCAAAGAGAATATCGTTTAATGCGCGATGGTGTTTGATTGATGCAGGATCATCAACAATAATTTGCTCTTGATCTGAAACTTTTTCAAGTTCATAAGCCCAAGCACTAAATTGTACTTTATAAGTTTGATCTTTTTGATATTGGGTGTGATTCACCGCATAAAGGCTATCAAAAGCATAGACAGTACTGTTCGGGCTTAATTGTAGTGCTAAAACGGCTTGTGTGTTTGATTCACAGGTAATAATACGTTCAATGGTTGCATTGACTGAATAAGGACTATCAAAAATTGGAAAGGCCGTTTTTACTGCTTTAGGTTTGCCATCTTCTACAGCAATGACTTGAGCAAGTTTAATGGCTGAATTCTCAGGACCTTGAATGAGCCAAACTTTCTCATCCATATCACATTCTTGTTCGCATAAGCCCATAGGCATAACAGGAGCATCTAAAGCCTGACCTAACCATTTCGGGACTTCAGTTGTAGGATTGTCAGTCAGTAGACTCCAATGTTCTACATGGCTACCAAAGTTCTGATCATCGATGGTCATTATTTCAGGTTTATTTTGATTGTTCATATGCTCAGTTATAAATTAGGTTCATTCAATATATTAAATCGAGGATGATTGTGATATTTCAAGTCCCGAAATGTAAATTAACCATTTAAAGCAAATATTTATCATTAAATGCTCAAAGTTAGCGCCACATGATGCAGTAAAGCAGAAAATATCGGCTGATTAAGTGAGCAAATAGGAACGGTGAGTGATGATATAAATAGATAATGGGGGTATGAGTAGAGAAAAAATAATTCTAGATGAAAAATGAATATTTTTATTTTAGATTTAAACAGCAGAAAAGAATATGGCGACCCTACGGGGATTCGAACCCCGGTTACCGCCGTGAAAGGGCGATGTCCTAGGCCTCTAGACGATAGGGTCGTTAGAAGATGGCGGTATCTTATTGATCCGCCAGCAAAGTGTCAAGTAGGTGAGGTGCGAGTTTGTTCAAAATATAGCAAAACAGTTCCGCAGTCTTTTGAGTATCGTATAAAGCAGAGTGTGCTTCTTTACCATCAAACTCAATTCCAGCCTGAATACATGATTTTGCTAATACAGTTTGTCCAAACATCACAGCACTTAAAGTCACGGTATCAAACACTGAAAAGCTATGAAAAGGATTCTGATTTTTCGTGCCTGTACGTGCAATCGCTGCTTTTACAAAACCGAGATCAAAATGCGCATTATGTCCCACCAATACAGCATGTGTGCATTGTTGTTGCTTACGGACTTCATTGACAGCTTTAAACATCCGTTTTAATGCAGACTTCTCATCTTCAGCCATTGCAACACGCATCGGATTAAACGGATCGATCCCAATGAAATCTAAAGATCGTCTATCTAAATTCGCACCCGGAAAAGGATTGATATGCGCATGATGTGCTTCACCAGGAACAAATTTCCCTTCAGCATCATAGATAATTGGAATGCATGCTATTTCGAGCAAAGCATCCGTATCTGCATTAAAACCTGCTGTTTCAACATCAACAACGACGGGTAAAAAACCACGAAAGCGTTGACTGATGACAGGTTGTATTTCAGTTGTCACACTTTTCTCCAATGAATGGTTTTTCCAGCATACAGTGGGATAATTTTTTCACCATTCAAATAATCTAGACTTTCAGGAATCACCTGATCTTCTTTCACTAAAGTAATGGTATTGGTATTTCGTGGTAAACCATAGAAGTCTGCACCAAAATGGCTTGCAAAGCCTTCTAAGCGCTCAATACGATTGGCTTGATCAAATGCTTGGGCATACAGTTCAATCGCTGTAGGAGCACTATAGCAACCTGCACAGCCACATGCATTTTCTTTTGCATCTTTAGAGTGTGGCGCACTGTCTGTCCCTAAGAAAAATTTAGGGCTTCCACTGGTTGCAACTTCTAAAAGTGTCTGTTGATGCGTTTGACGTTTTAAAATAGGCAAGCAGTAAAAATGCGGCTTGATTCCACCCACCAACATGTCATTGCGATTAAACAATAAATGTTGCGGTGTAATCGTTGCTGCAACATTACGATCTTGTTCTAACACAAAATGAGCAGCTTCACTGGTGGTAATATGTTCTAAAACCAATTTAAGTTTCGGAAATTGTCTTAACAGTGGTGCAAGTACTTCATCAAGGAAGCGCTTTTCACGATCAAAAATATCAACATGATTATGTGTTACTTCACCATGTAGTAAAAGTGGAACTTGGTGTTCTTCCAATTGCTCAATCACAGCATAAACTTTACGAATGTCACTGACACCATTATCCGAGTTGGTTGTTGCACCAGCAGGATAAAGTTTAATGGCATTAACATGTTCAGAAGCTTTAATTTTACGCACTTCATCTGGTGAAGTTTGATCGGTAAAATAAAGTACCATACGTGGGTCGAAAGCAACGCCTTCAGGAACGTGCGAAAGAATGCGTTCACGGTATGCATTTGCTTCTTCAACTGTTTTAACAGGAGGAACAAGATTTGGCATACAGATTGCGCGAGCAAATTGATTTGCTAAATCTGGAACAGTACGTTGAAGTGCGAGTCCATCACGGAGATGCGCGTGCCAGTCATCAGGCTGAAGCAAAGTAATCGTATTCAAGGCAATTCTGACTAAAAAATAAAGTAGATAATAATCGATTAAGCAGAAAAATGATAACCGCTATTTTAAATAAAGAATTTTAATTAAATGAAGAAAAACAAACAATAAGTACGAATTTTCATCATTTTGTAGAGCTTCTGATGATAATACTAGATAATTCATAACCTTAATTTTTAAATATTTGTTTTATAAGAAATATATATGGCTCTATTGTTCAATAATATTTGTCTGATAAAATTTTATAGAACATTTATTCTGTTTTTAAATAAATATAATTTGAACTATTGCACATTTAGTATTAAAAATGTTAAAAGAAGCGAATTGATCATGTAGTATCTCAGACTGAATTATTTTATTGTTTTTGATGTAATTTTAGTCGGTTGGTGTTTTTAATATTAAATAAAAATTATTTTAAGATATTTAATTCATTTCAACACGGTTCAGCATTCAATTTTATTGGGTAAATGAAAATTATGACTATAAAATCAAAATGATGCTTTTAATATGCTAAAATTTTGTTTTTTATCATTAATTTTATAAAGAAAACTAAATTTAGAGATATTCAGAGAGTTTTGTATGGGTCAAGTTTTACCAAAAGCTATTTTTGCCATCTGTGTTATGTTCGCAAGTTTACAGATTCAGGCACAGTCAAATTCAGTTACTCCAGCAGAAAAAAAAGAAAATGTTGCAGCACAACCAATAAAGCAAAATTGGACGCTTGAAAGTTTAAATAAAGCCAATTGGACTGTGAATCTTGGGCGAGGGCAATTTCCTGTTTATGCTCGTGCACAAGTTATGTTGAATAATTTACATGCTTCACCTGGTCCTATCGATGCAAAAAGTGGTAAGAATTTTTTAAAAGCACTTTCTGCATATCAACAAATGCATGGTTTTGTACCAACAGGAGAGTTGACTCAGCAGACATGGAACAGTTTGCTGTCTCAACAAAAAGCAGATGCATTTGGTACATATAGTATTACAGCTCAAGATATTAAAGGACCGTATGCGAAAAGCATTCCACGTAATTATGCTTTGCAAGCCAAAATGCCTGGTTTGTATTACACGCGTATCACAGAAATGTTAGGTGAAAAATTTCATATTGATGAAGAGTTTTTACGTCAATTAAATCCGAAAGTGAATTTTCAAAAAGTCGGTGAAAAAATTATTGTACCCATTGTGCGTAATGAATTACCTGAAGATGTTGCATTGATCATTGCACATAAGAGTGCAAGACAATTATATTTATTCAATTCACAAAATCATTTAATTGCTTCTTTCCCTGCAACGATTGGTGGCTCTGATACACCTTCTCCAAAGGGCACACATAAAGTGGTTAAGGTTGCGCCAAATCCATATTATGGTTATTCGCCAAAGAACTTTGTACAAGGTGGGAATAAGAAACCGTTGGTTTTACCGCCGGGACCAAATGGCCCAGTAGGTAATATCTGGATTGCACTGAGTAAACCATCATTTGGTATTCATGGAACTCCAAATCCGTCTTTAATCTCTAAAACGGCATCACATGGTTGTATTCGTCTAACCAATTGGGATGCAAATGATTTAGGAAGAAAAGTAAAACAGGGTGTTGTAGTTAAATTTATTGAATAATCGGTGCTTTAGGTAATGCTTTTTTATTTTTAGTGTTAGTAGAGTAAAAGGGTTTTAAGTAGTCATGCAAGATGTCTGATTTTCAAATGTATTAAAAATTGGAAGCTTTATTAAATTTAAACAAAATTTTTTAAAGTTTAGAGGATGACTTCTTTTTATTTTCACTTATTTGAATCATTTTTCATTGAGCAATTGATAAATTAAATGTGTTGATTGATGCCTTTAAAATATCCAATAAATTGATCATGCATAGTTATCATTCTGGCAAAGCGTTATCATAGTTTAATCACAGTATGGGATTGAGTTATGAAAATCGTCGCAGATGAAAATCTGGCATTTACAGATTATTTCTTTTCAGCATTTGGAGAAATATATCATGCAGCAGGGCGGACATTAACTAATGCAGATGTTCAAGATGCAGAGGCATTACTGATCAGATCAGTTACTCAAATCAATGAACAACTCATTCAAAATACCTCGCTTAAATTTGTAGGCAGTGCAACCATTGGTACAGATCATTTAGATATTCCAGCTTTAGAAAAACATAATATTGCGTGGTCAAATGCGGCGGGTTGTAATGCACAGGCAGTCGCTGAATATGTGATTACTGCATTATTACATCTCAATCCAAAACTGATTAATCAAAGCTCAGATCAGCAATTCACTTTAGGTATTATTGGTTTAGGGAATGTAGGTTCTCGCTTAGCGTATATGGCAAAGCTTCTGGGCTGGAATGTGATTGGCTATGATCCATTTGTACAACGTGAAAATATTCAGCAAGTTGAATTAGAACAATTATTATCAACGGCTGATGCAATTAGCATACATGTTCCATTGACTAAAATAGATAAAGATTCAAACAGCGATTCAGCCAATCAGCCAACGTATCATCTGGTTAATGCCCAAGCTTTAGCAATGATGAAACCTGAAGCAATTTTGATTAATTCTGCGCGTGGTGCTGTGGTAGAAGAAGCTGCTTTAATTGCAGATATTCAAAAAACACACCGCAAAGTGGTCTTGGATGTCTTTGAACATGAGCCTGAGATTTCAGAAGAACTACTGAATTTAATCAGTTTAGTCACACCACATATCGCAGGCTATAGTTTGGAAGGTAAAGCACGTGGTACACAAATGATTTACGATGCTTTTTGCAAAACCTTTGATTTTGAAGCGGATAAAAAATTTGAAACACAATTACCTGTGTGCGAACAGTATTTTGAAAATAAAGCATTAAAACTGGTTTTACAGCAATATCTTACTCAGATTTATAATATTGCACAGGATGATGCCAATTTACGTGCTTGTTTAAAAGACGGAAAAGTTGATCAAAAAGCCTTTGATTACTTACGTAAAACATATCCTCTACGTCGTGAATGGGCCGCACATGGAGGTCCAAAAGCGTGAGTATAGATCAGAATATTCAGACTATTCAGACTATAAATTATCAACCTACGTGTGATATTTCAGCTTTAAAAGCACGTGCGAAAATGTATGCACAAATCCGTCAATTTTTTGCAGAGCGTGATGTTCTGGAAGTTGAAACACCTGTGCTTTCTCAGGCGGGTGTGACCGATGTACATCTGGCTTCTGTGCAAGCTTTACGGCATATGGGTGGAAAGCAACGAACACATTATTTACAAACATCGCCTGAATTTCCCATGAAGCGTTTATTGGCAAGTGGGAGTGGTGCGATTTATCAAATCTGTAAAGTTTTTCGGGATAATGAACATGGTCGTAAACACAATAGCGAATTTACCATGTTGGAATGGTATCAACCTGACCTAAGCCTGAAAGATTTAATGCTTGAAGTCACTGATTTGTTGAATATTGTTTTAGCAACAAGATTTGGTGAAGTTCGCCCAACGATTTATAGTTATAAGCAGGCTTTTCAGGATCGTCTGGATATTAATCCACTGCAAGCGACACTTAAGGAGTTGAAAGATACATCACATCGTGTTGGATTAAATATTGATCTAGGTAATGATCGTTTAGCTTATATGGATTTACTATTTTCACATATGGTTGAGCCCAGTCTAGGTTTTGATACCCCAGTGTTTTTAACAGATTTCCCACCTGAAATGGCTTCTTTGGCTAAAACTCGAATAGATGAAGATGGAGAATTAGTTGCAGCTCGTTTTGAACTTTATATAGAAGGTTTAGAGCTTGCCAATGCCTATGATGAATTGATCGATGCTGAAGTGCTTCGTGGGCGTTTTGAAGCAGATAACGCAGAGCGTGAAAAGCTTGGCTTACATGTGATGCCGATTGACGAGTATTTACTTGCTGCTATGCCAAATATGCCTGAATGTTCGGGAATTGCTTTAGGTATTGATCGTTTGTTGATGGTTGTTCAAAACCAAATGAAGTTGGAAAAAGTGCTGAGTTTTACAGCAGATGTGTCGTGATTTAATGAATGAAAACATGTCTGATTGATGAAATCGGGCATGTTTATTTAAAATAATAATGATGATGTGTAGGATAAAAAGAATGAAACCTTATTTTATTCAAGATGATGATGGAAATTACCTGAACCCGAATTATTTGTTTCATATTCAAGTTATTCGATATTGCAATTTAGGTTCATTGCTTGCATTTCATGCGATCAAAAAAGCAAAAACCTATGAAGATTTAGGAAGTACAAAATATATTGATACACCTGATGTTTATCAGTGGATGAAAAATTTTCATAAAAAAAATCCACATTTTGAAGAAGAGCACAATAGCTATGATTGTGAAAATTTAAATGTAAGAAGTTTTAAAATATCTGATCTACTGCATGCAGAAATACATACATCATTAGATATTGATAAAATTTCGCACATTAACTCTATTTATGAAAACGATATATTTCAGTATTTTGAAATTGTGTATATTGATTTCGATCAACCTGTAATAAAAGGATTTAAGTCAGAAGAGTTAGCACAGGCTTGGATTGAAGAAAACTTTACAATTATTTAAAAATGAATTTTGAATAAAAATAAGTGGTCTATATAAATTAAACATTGTAATAAACTCCCTATACTTTACATAAAGCAGGTTTTGTAAGATTTTTATTATATGTTTACTTCAATTGCAGCAGTTAGCACTGAGGGTATTTTCAAAAGTTGATATTGTTTTACTCTTTGAATCTAATGGTTTTAATTATGAAAATGGAGATTTATAGTTAGAATCCTCCCATTTCTGAGAGGAATTATAATTAAGTGATTTGCTCAGGCTGAGTATATTTCTGTTTAAAGTCAGCAATCGCTTCAATCCGTTTCTGAATTAGCATTTCACCAATATCAGGTCCAGTGATTTCAGGTGGTAAGTCAGAGGCTTTAATATTCCGAACGGTTTGCATGACATCTAAAAGATACTGTGCTTGAGGATATTCACGATCTTCCAATCCTAAACGTCCGCGAGCATCACATTCACAAGCTTGTACAAAAGCTTCAACTCGTTCAGGACGACGCAATACATCTAAGCGTTGTAGTAAACGCCATACAGTGCCTGCTTTTAAGGTAAAGGCTTGATGGCATTTTAGATGTTCTTTACATACAGCCAATGCTAGTTGCTTGGTTTGAGTTGGAACTTTTAGACGGTCACATACTTCAGTTACAGGCGCAATACCACGTTCTTCATGCATGATATGACGGGGTAATTCATCTTTCGGAGTCAGTGCCTTACCTAAGTCATGTACCAATACTGCAAAACGTACATCTAAAGAGTAATTGGCCTTACACGCTTGTTGCAATGACATTAAAGTATGAATACCACAATCAATTTCAGGATGATATTCAGGGCGTTGTGGTACACCAAAAAGCGCATCAATTTCAGGGAATAGAATTTTTAACGCATGACATTGACGTAAAACATCAAAGTAAACATCTGCACGATCTTCCATTAAAGCACGAGAAGTTTCCTTCCACACACGTTCAGGTGTGAGTGCTTGCAATTCACCTGATTCAGCTAATTTTTGCATCAAAGCAAGGGTTTCATCTGCAATTGTAAAACCATATTGATGGTAGCGTGCTGCAAAACGAGCCACGCGAAGTACACGTAAAGGATCTTCAGCAAAAGCATCTGAAACATGACGTAGTAATTTTTTTTCTAGGTCTTTTTGTCCATGGTAAGGATCATAAACTTGACCTGAATCATCCATTGCCATCGCATTAATGGTCAAGTCACGACGAATGAGATCTTCTTCTAAGCTGACATTTGGATCAGTAAAAAACTCAAAACCATGATAGCCATGTCCTGACTTACGTTCAGTACGGGCAAGTGCATATTCTTCTTTTGTTTTGGGATGCAAAAAAACAGGAAAATCTTTACCCACAGGTTGATAACCTTGAGCAAGGAGTTGTTCTGGTGTTGCACCGACAACAACATAATCTTTTTCGTGATAGGGGTGTCCGAGTAAATGATCTCTGACAGCACCGCCTACTAAATAAACTTGCATGAAAAAACCTCTATTCTTCAAGCAATCATGCTACAGAATAGAGGTTTTCTCAAGTAAAGAACTTTAGCTTTTACTAAAGATTTTTACATTTGCATATTACATTGCGTCTTGTTCATCTTGCTGAATTTCAGCAACGGTTAAAGCAGTCATATTGACCACACGACGAGTTGTTGCCGTAGGCGTTAAAATATGAACAGGTTTAGCAGCACCGAGTAAAATAGGACCAATCGTCACATTATTACCAGATGTTGATTTCAACAAGTTAAATGAAATATTAGCAGCATCCAAATTCGGCATAATCAATAGATTTGCAGAACCTTTGAAACGTGAGTTTGGGAATGCAAAATGACGAATATTTTCATCAAGTGCAGCATCACCATGCATTTCACCTTCAACTTCTAATTCAGGTGCAATTTCACTTAATATCTCAAAGACTTTGCGCATTTTTTGTGCGCTAGGATCATTTTGATCTGAACCAAAACTAGAATGTGAAAGTAATGCAACACGTGGTGTCATACCAAAACGACGAACTTCTTCAGCAGCCAAAATAGTCATTTCCGCCAATTGTTCAGCAGTTGGATTGGTATTTACATATGTGTCCGCAATAAATAAATTGCGATCTTCTAGCATTAAAGCATTCAATGTAAAGAAGTTGTTACGACCTTCTTTTAAGCCAATCACATTACGAACAAAGTCTAAATGAATGTCATAGCTTGCATAAGTACCGCATAACATACCATCTGCTTTACCGAATTTAACCAACATCGCGGCAATTAAAGTAGAACGACGGCGTGTTTCACGTTGTGCATACTCAGGTGTTACACCTTTACGCTGCATCGTATTGTAGTAATCATCTGCAAACATTTCATAATCAGGGTTATTTTCTTGATCTACGATGGTGATATTGACACCATGTTCAAGGCGTAAGCCTAATTTTTTAATGTTAGATTCAATAACTGCAGTACGACCCACCAAGATCGGAAGTGCTAAACCTTCATCAACAGCAATTTGAACACCACGAAGTACACGTAAATCTTCACCTTCAGCGTAGGCAATACGTTTAGGGTTCGATTTTGCTTGAGCAAAAATAGGCTTCATCATTAATGCCGAGTTATAAACAAACTCAGACAAGCGTTGACGATATACAGAGAAGTCTTCAATTGGACGTGTTGCTACACCTGAATCCATAGCAGCTTGTGCAACAGCAGGTGCGATTTCAAGGATTAAGCGTTGATCTAATGGACGTGGAATTAAATAGTCACGACCAAATGAGGCAGATTTTTCACCATAAGTCGCTGCATCTGCTTCAATATGTGCCATACGTGCAATTGCATGTACACAAGCAATTTTCATATCTTCATTGATTGTTGTTGCACCGACATCAAGTGCGCCACGGAAGATATAAGGGAAGCAAAGTGCATTATTCACTTGGTTTGGATAATCCGAACGACCTGTCGCCATGATGACATCAGGGCGAACTTCATGTGCATGTTCAGGTAAAATTTCAGGATCTGGATTTGCCAAAGCGAAAATAATCGGATCAGTTGCCATCACCTTAACCATTTCTTTGGTTAAAATACCTGCGGCAGAAAGACCCAAGAACATATCAGCATCTGCGATTACATCAGCAAGTTGCGAACCTTCAATATCTTGCACATAACGTTTTTTAGACTCATCTAAGCCTTCACGTTTAGTTGTTAATAAACCACGTGAGTCAGCAACGATAATATTCTCTTTTTTGGCACCAATTGCACAGAGTAAATCTAAACAAGAAAGAGCAGCCGCACCCGCACCTGAAGCGACAATTTTGATTTCATCAATTTTTTTGCCGTTTAATTGCAAAGCATTTAATAATGCTGAGCCAACAATGATCGAAGTACCATGTTGATCATCATGGAACACAGGAATATTCATGCGTTCACGAAGTTTTTGTTCAATATAAAAACATTCTGGCGCTTTGATATCTTCTAAGTTGATCCCACCAAAAGTAGGTTCAAGTGCAGCAATAATATCAACAATTTTATCTGGATCATTTTCAGCAATTTCGATGTCAAATACATCAACGCCTGCGAACTTTTTAAATAGAACGCCTTTACCTTCCATCACAGGTTTAGACGCCAATGGACCAATATTACCTAAACCTAAAACGGCTGTACCATTGGTAATGACTGCAACTAAGTTACCACGTGCAGTATAAAGCGCGGCTTTTGAAGGGTCTTTTTCTATTTCTAAACAAGGGGCTGCAACACCAGGTGAGTAAGCAAGTGCTAAATCATGTTGATTGACCAGTTGCTTACTTGGAGTAACACTGATTTTCCCTGGGGTTGGAAATTCGTGGTAGTAGAGGGCTTGCTGTTTTAAAGATTGATCATCCATCTGAATCTCGATTGTTACAATGTGCCAATGAGCTTGGCAGTTTTGGCTAAATTTTCTTGAATATATCATTTGTTGAGCAATACGGACAGTCAAAAAGTCGTTTTTTGAACAAACTTAATAGAGAAAAATGAAGCGTAGACTAAATATCGACAGGTTTATATTTATTTAAGTAAGCTGTACTTTCTAGTGCTGTAAGGGGTTTAGAAAAATAGAAACCTTGGATCAGATAACAACCACGATTTTCTAAAAAATGAATTTGCTCTAAAGTTTCTACACCTTCAGCAACCAGTGTTAGCCCAATGGCTTTACCCAGTGCAATAATGGCATGAACAATGGCTTCATCTTTTTCTTGACCAATTTTAGAGATAAATGCTTTATCAATTTTCAAAGTATCAATCGGATAACTGGTTAAATAGGCGAGAGATGAATAGCCTGTACCAAAATCATCCAATGAGATTAAAATATTACGTTGTTTAATTTGCTCTAAAAGATCAAGAACATAGTCTGTTTTATCTAGTAAAGATGATTCAGTCAATTCGAGTTCTAACATGTGTCCTGAAACATCATTCTGTGACAAGGCAGCATCAATATCCTCTAACAGTTGACCACGATAAATTTGTTGAGCAACGATATTGACAGAAACACGAATATGATTAAATCCTAACTCTTGCCAAATTTTGATTTGTTTGCAGGTTTCAAACAGTACAAATTGACCAATGTCTGTAATTAAACTGGTTTCTTCAGCCAAAGGGATAAACATATCCGGTGCAATGAGGCCAAGTTCAGGATGATTCCATCGAATCAATGCTTCAAATCCATACACTCTTCTGGCTTTTAAGCATATTTTAGGTTGGTAAAAAACTACTAACTCATTATTTTTAATTGCTTTTCTGAGATCACTTTCTAAGTTAATGCCACGATTGAGCAATTGTGTTGAATGGTCACTATAAAAGTGAAAAGTATTTCCACCTAAGTTTTTTGCTTCTGCAAGTGCAAGTTCAGCTAGACTATTTAAGCTTTCAATTTGTCTGCCATGTTCTGGAAATACGGCAATACCAATCGATATAGCAATGGTTTGCTCTTGCCCATTAATGGTAAATGGCATTTTAAATGCTTTAAGGATTTTTTTTGCATGTAAATGCGCTGTAAAACTACTATTATTTAAATTATAGATAATGGCAAAGTCATCATTATTTAAATATGAAATTAATAAAGCATCTGCGCAACTTTGACGTAATCTAAGTGAAACCTGTTTTAAAAGTTCATCACCTGCATGACTACTTAAAAATTCATTAAATGAACGAAATCTGTCTATATTAATTCTAAAAATAGCAAAATGTTTTAAGGCATGTGCTGTGTTTGTAATATAATGATGTAGTTGTAAATTAAAATAAAAACGATTTGGTAAGTCAGTAAGTGCATCATAATTTTCTAAATAAGACAAACGTTGTTCTTGTTTAATACGTTCCGTTAAATCCGTTAATATACCAACATAGTTAATAATTTTATTCTTATCATCGGTAATGGCATTAATGTGTGCCCAAAAAGTCAGTTTTTTACCTGACAAAAACTCTTCATATACTTCTCCTTCATATTCACCATTCAAAATTAACTGTTGTGCCACATTCACTTGTGTTTGATTAATTTCATTTTGATGGCTTACTGTAATATCAAATAAATGCTTACCAATGAGTTGATCCTGAGTAAAACCAATAAGCTCTTCAAAAAAAGGATTCACTTCTAAATAACATAAGTTTTTATCTAAGATAAAGACACCTTGAGCAACTTGATCAAAGACTGTTGCTGCAAGTTTAAGTTGTTCTTCATCATTTTTTTCTTTATGAATATCTCGGTGAATACCGACCATGCGGAGTGGTTTTTTGCTATGCGGATGTCGTGCAATCACTCTACCGATATCTTGAATCCAAAGCCATTCACCATCTTGTTTAATTCGATACGTTGCTTCAAAACGATCGGTGAAGCCACGAAGATGTTTACGCATCAAATCTTTGTAAATATTCAAATCATCTGGGTGAATGTAAGAGCTGAAATGGACTTCTTTTTCATCAAATTGTTTTGAATCTTGTTCTGATTGCTCATTTGAAAAAACAACTGTTCTTTTTTCAATATTCCATAACCAAGAATGTATACCTGCTGTTTCATGTGCAAAAGCTAAATTGGCTTGATGGTTTTCTAGGCGATCATTAATTTGTTTAATATCAAAAGTGCGTTCTTTGACTTTTTGTTCTAACAATTGGTTATTTAACTGTAATTCATTTCTAATCTCTTGAGTTTTTCCTATTTCTTCTTGTAGTTTTAATTGTAATGTACTTGATGCCACTAAATGTGACTGAGATTGTTGTAATAATTGTGCATTTTTAAAATTGAGTAAATCGAGATTGTTATAGATTTTATGTGAAGCATAAGCACTAAAAAATAATAAAGAAAACCAAACAATAAATAACATACTATAAATTTCATTGGTATTTTGTGGAAATAAAAATGAAATAGCAAATATAGGAAATGAAGAGGGTAAAAAAATAAAAATATAATAAGAGAATTTTTGGCTTAAATGGCTAATTGCCATGACATAACAAAAACTTAATAGAAGGCTTGAAAGTAAAAAAGAATAGAAAGGGGTTGGTATATTTTTCATTATGCTGAGTTCATAATTCAGAATATATACACCTATTGCCAATAAGCAACCAAGCGTTAAGCAAAAGAACTGAAATATTTTATTAAAATCATACGCAAGATGTTCTTTATAATGATTAATAATCCACGTAATGATAAAACAAGAGCTAATTAGAAATAAACTTGTAGCGACAAACCATAAGTTAAAAAGATGTGAGGTGGTATTAAATAAATAAAAATAAAGGATAACATCACAAAAGCATGTAAATAAAGCCCATACTAAAAACATGCGCAAATGGTATGCGACATTTTTTATTTGTAATCCGGATACGCCATGATAAAGAGGCTCTTCCTGAACATCAATCATAGAGAGTGGCACCCATACCAAATGTTATAAGTTATTAGAATAATTGATTGAAATCTACTTTAAATCGGGTGTAAAAACTATCGATTCAGCATCTTTGTAAGGTACTTTTTTTTAAAGATTAAATCAATATATGTTACACAATTATCATTATTTTTGATTAATGTGATTTAATATGGACAAGGCAACCACGGGTGCAGTTTCTGTTCTCAAAACACGATGACCAATACACCAATTAATAAAACCGACTTTGTTTGCATCATGAATTTCAGTGTCACTTAATCCACCTTCTGGACCAATCAATAGTACAAAGTCAGTACTTGCATGTTCAAATATATTCACTTGTTCTTTATTGGGCGCAAGAACCAGTTTCGTGGTCGGTAATTCGGTGGCTAACCAATCTTGTAGTGAAATGGGTGGCAGTATTTTGGGTACTTTATTCATCCCACATTGTTCACACGCCGCAATAGCAATTCCTTGCCAATGGTCAATTTTCTTTTGGTCACGATCATACTTTAAACGCATTTCACAGCGTTCTGAAGTTAAAAGTTGAATGTTGGATACACCGAGTTCCACCGCTTTTTGAATTGCATAATCCATACGGTCACCTTTACTCATTACTTGACCGAGTAATGTGCTAAAAGCAGGGGTACGGTTATCAGCATTAAAATTTTGGATGGCAACCATTGCAGACTTTTTATTGACTACTGTGAGTTTCGCTTGGTATTCACCACCTTGTCCATTAAATAAAGTTGCACTTTCCCCGACTTGAGCACGTAATACTTTCACCCAATGATGAAATACGGTTTCAGTTAATTCTACATGCGTATCAACAGCTAAATCAGCTTCAATAAAAAAACGTGGCATGTGGTATTACTCTCAAAAATCGATAAAAAGGGAAGTGTATTTGGCTCAATTATCATTAAGCCAAATAAGATATTTTTTAAATTAAGCTAAGCCTAAATCCAAGACCAATTGACGGTTTGGTTCAGTATGATTCATTGAATAGAAATGAAGGCTTGGTGCACCGCCTGCAATCAGACGTTCACACAATTTCACCACAACTTCATGACCAAAAGCTTTAATACTTGCTGAGTCATCACCGTAAGTTGCCAGTTGCTTACGAATCCAACGTGGAATTTCAGCGCCTGTACCATCAGCAAAGCGAATTAAGTTGCTTGCATTGGTAATTGGCATAATACCAGGTGCGACAGGAATATTAATCCCTTCTTTTTGCAGACGATCTACAAAGTAGAAATAGGCATCTGGATTAAAGAAAAATTGAGTAATCGCTGCATCAGCACCAGCACGCACTTTATTGATAAAGTTTTGAATATCTTTATCAAAGCTGTCTGCTTGAGGATGCATTTCAGGATAAGCCGCAACTTCAATATGGAAATGATCACCTGAATGTTGACGAATAAATGCCACAAGATCAGAAGCGTATGGGAGTTCACCTAAGCCGACTTGACCTGAAGGTAAATCACCACGCAATGCAACAATACGGTTAATGCCTTGCGATTTATATAAATCCAGTAATTCAGCAATACGTGCTTTGCTATCACCAATACAAGACAGGTGAGGTGCAACAGGTGTACCTTTGCCATTAAAATCATTGATTGCAGCAAGTGTACGTTCACGCGTTGAACCACCTGCACCATAAGTTACAGAGAAGAACTCAGGGTTTAGTAATTGTAATTCTTGATGAACAACACGTAGTTTTTCCGCACCAACATCAGTTTTGGTCGGAAAAAATTCAAACGAAATTGGGACACGTTTGGTCATTTTTCAAATCCTTTTATAAATATTTATGATTTTTATTTACCCTTACCTTGACCCCATCTGAGAGAAATAACACCCTCAGTTTGAATTAAAGAAAAGTCCTCTCTTTACGAGGGGACTTTTCTTCCATTAATCCTGAAAAGGATTTCCCTCTCTAGTTAAGAAAGGGTTAGGGAGAGGTATAGATAAAACTTAGTATTTATAAGTCTCAGATTTGAATGGACCTTCAACTGCAACGCCCAAGTAATCTGCTTGAACTTGCGTTAATTGAGTCAACACACCACCGAAACCAAGAACCATCGCTGCCGCAACTTCTTCATCCAATTTCTTAGGAATAAGTTCTACACGGATTTGAGCCGCTTTTTCAGATTCTGGAAGATCAGCAAATTTTTCAGCAAATAAATGCATTTGACCCAATACTTGGTTGGCAAATGAACCATCCATAATACGTGATGGGTGACCCGTCGCATTACCAAGGTTAACTAAACGACCTTCAGAAAGAAGGATTAAATAGTTATTTTCGTCTTCTGAACGATAGACTTGGTGTACTTGAGGTTTAACTTCAACCCATTTGTAACCACGTAAATAGTTAGTATCAATTTCGGTGTCAAAGTGACCGATATTACAAACAACTGAACCCGCTTTTAATGAATCTAACATTGCAGAATCACATACGTGATAGTTACCCGTTGTTGTTACGATCAAGTCAGTATTTTGAAGAAGGTCTAAGTTAACGTCTTCTTTTTTACCTGTTTGTACCCCATTTTTGTATGGAGATACAACTTCGTAACCATCCATACATGCTTGCATTGCACAGATTGGATCAACTTCAGTGACACGTACAATCATGCCTTCTTGACGAAGTGATTGAGCAGAACCTTTACCTACGTCACCATAACCAATGACTAGCGCACGACGACCAGATAAAAGCATATCTGTACCACGTTTGATCGCATCATTGAGTGAGTGACGGCAACCGTATTTGTTGTCGTTTTTAGATTTTGTTACAGAGTCATTTACGTTGATTGCAGGAACTTTCAACGTGCCGTCACGAAGCATTTCATACAGACGTTGAACACCCGTCGTCGTTTCTTCAGTCACACCGTGAATTTTTGCAATCACTTGTGGGTATTTTTCATGAACGAGTAATGTTAAATCACCACCATCATCCAAGATCATGTTGGCATCCCAAGGCGTACCATTTACATTCACTTGTTGGTCTAAACACCAGTTGTATTCTTCTTCAGTTTCACCTTTCCAAGCAAAAACAGGAATACCCGCAGCAGCAATTGCAGCAGCAGCATGGTCTTGAGTAGAGAAGATGTTACAAGACGTCCAACGAACTTCAGCGCCTAATTCAACGAGGGTTTCAATTAAAACCGCAGTTTGAATGGTCATATGAATACAACCAAGAATTTTTGCGCCAGCAAGTGGTTTTGCAGCCGCATAGCGTTTACGCAAACCCATAAGGGCAGGCATTTCAGCTTCAGCAAGTTTGATTTCTTTACGGCCGTAATCTGCAAGTGAAATATCGGCAACTTTATAATCTGTAAATGAAGCATTAACCGCGTTCATCAGGATCTCCTAGGAAAAAAATAGATTGGATCGTTATGTTCGCGGATGCCGTTGTTGATCAAATTGAAGATTTGATCGATGGTCGAGCCTAGCGCTTTTACATTTAGAGCCTGTAAAACGTCGCAGCATCCCTCGACTTGCGGAATATTGTACTTGGAAATGCGTGGAGTTCCAATCTTGTTTTGCTTATTATCAGTGCAATTGTATTTTGGAATGAAGTTATGACCTTAAAGATCCCTGAAACCTTGTTAGCGCTTGAGTCAAATTGTGGTGTTTTTGCGTTATGGATGCTATTTCAACATCATGGTATTGATAAAAATATAAATGAACTCATCGATATCTCTGGACATGATAGTGAAGAGGGTACATTTACCATTACTTTGGTTGTTGCATTACAAAAATTAGGTTTTGATGTGACTTTTTATACTGATGTAGATCCAAATGTTGATCCAAGAGAAGTCATTTATTACGAAAAATGCAACATATTAGGTATCTCAATTGAATCGGCTTTAAGTTACCAACAGCTTCAAGATGCTGTGAATGATGGTAAGTTTGTGATTGTGTATTACGATACTTTAGATGGTGTGGGTAATCAGTCGTTGGTATATTCAATAGATAATGACGAAATTTGTTTTTTTGATTCATTTGATCCAATGTCTAAAGTTATATTTGAACAACAACGTAAAGTTGATGGTATTTGCAGGCAAGCGATTGTGATTGATGATCTTAGTTTTGATTTATATTCAACACAATTGAATTAAGTTGATGATTTTTTTGCTGAGGATCTGTTTTATTTTGATGATAGGATTATCATCAATTACGAGACAGTCTATTTGATTCATTCAAATTGATTTTGACTCAATATCAAATTTGACATTGTTATTTGTCTAAATGAATTAAAAATTTATAAGAAGAATGATAAATGAGGTTTAATTTTACACTTGATCAGCTGTTTATTTTTACAGTGATACTTTTCTTAAGCCAAATAAGTCATGCGAGAAGAAACGATGTTGAATTATTCAAAGACCCTCAAATGCTATGTATCTTATTTTTCACGATGATTGGTGGAGTTGTTATTTGTTGGGTTTCATTGAAAGTTTCAAAATTCACTCAAAAAAAGGGAATATGGCAATCTTTGGTGATTTATTTAATCGGATTAATAGGTATTGTCACTATTCTTTATACACTCATTTCATTATTTATTTTTATTTCTGAGCATGTCAGCTCAACTTGGTGATTTTTCATAAATTATAAATTTACTTAGATTGGACCAAACAATATGCTAAAAAAAATCGGTATTCTTATGTTTATTAGTGTTCAGACACTTGCAAATGACAGTACAGGCTATGTCGGTACAGGAGGGATTCAATATTTAAAAAATTCAAATATTACAATGCAGAGTGAAGATTTATTTATTAGTAAAAAGCAAATTCGAGTAGATTATCAATTTAAAAACTTAAGCAATAAGAACATCACGGAAACAGTTTTATTTCCTTTACCAAAATTAGATAATTTTTTTGATGGAGGTGATTTTGCACATACGGATAAACTATTAAAAAGTTTTAAAATTATTGTGGATGGTCGAAGTATTCAACCTGAAATGCACGTACGCACCTTTATTCAAAAAGATGAAAAATCTCCTTCGATTGATACAACTGACTTATTCAGAAAATGTGGTTTTACTGATGCTGAAATGTTAAATCCGTGGAGTAGAAAAAGTGATGAATACGAAGCTTTTGAAACTAAATTAAAACAATGTAAAAACCCTGAATTGCAAAAGTTATTACCAAAAAGTGAGACAGATATAGTTCCATGGTCTTCGCAAGTGATTTATAGTTGGAAACAAACTTTTAAAGCCAATTCATTGACACGAGTACAACATCAGTATGTACCTTTAGTCGGTGGTTCAGTCGCTGTATATCCAGAAGAAGATATAAAAGAATATTGTATGGATCAAAGTTTTAAAGCAGGTTTGAAAAAAGCAAATTCAGAGCAAGCACCTTACTCTGCATTGGGATATATTTTAAAAACAGGAGCAAATTGGGCAAAGCCAATTCAAGATTTTAAATTGATAATTGAGCGAGATTCGAATGAATTGGTTTCATTTTGTTGGAATGGGAAAGTTAAAAAAATAAGTCCAACACAATTTCAAATTGTTGAGAAAAATTTTATACCTCAACAAGATTTAAATATTATTTTTGTAGGCAAGCGTTAGTTAAAAAGCCAATTTTTAATTGGCTTTTTTAGAGACTTCTTGCAAAAGGACTGTTTATTTTACTTTTAAAGAGAAAATTAAAGAACTTATGCAATATGTCTGATTATGAGATGAATCATTTAAATCATTCGGCTGATTTTGCTTTTTCAGACCACTCATCTGCCTTTGCTTCATCTACATCTATGCCTAAGCCATGCTCATAGATACACGCTAAATCACGCATTGCTTGAACTTCACCTAATTCCGCTGCTTGCTGAACCATTGCAATTGATTTAGCAACATCTTTTTCAACAACATCACCGCGACGGTAAAATGTAGCCAATTCTAAAATGGCAGAGGGATGTTTAAATTTACTGGCTTGTTCTAACCAACGGAAGGCATGTTCAAAATAGGTTTTTGCTTCTGTTGGATCTTCTTCACGTAAATCCTTTGCATAAACTGCATAACCTTCACCAAGCCAATACATTGCTTCAACATGACCTAGTTGAGCCGCTTTTAATGCCCATTCTTCAGCATGTTCATTATCATCCTCATCTTCGCTTTGCATATAAATTTCAGCTAAAGCAAATTGCGCATCGGCTTGACCTGCAGTAGCACGATTCAAAAGTTCGGTTGGAATTGAGAGAGGTTTTGACATACAACATCCAAAGGAAAAATTTTGTATAGCTTAAAGATTTGGTGGGAAAAAGCGAAGCTTAAATTTTAATTTAAAAATTTTATATTTTGCTTAACTCTAAAATATTACTTCACTTACATAATCATAAAATCTCTATAGAAAGAATAAAGTTATTCTTCAAAAACAATCAAACATCATTCCGTAGAAATTGAGATTTAATGGATCAAAATAATTCGAAAATAAAACAAATTTTAGGATGGATCATTGCTGTTCCAATGCTTTTGCTTGGTGTGTATCTGTGCTTATTTGAACATGAAAATCTACGTGTTATCGTGTATGCAAGCCTAAGTTACGTACTTTATTTTATTTGCATAGGGCGTAAGCAATATATAAAGTCAGATTATCTCATTCATTTTTTAGGTTTATTTATCTGCTATATCGTTTTACAAATTATTTTAAGAGCTTCACCATTTTTACAACTACATGAATTTAAATTAACATATCCAACATGGCAAAAAGCTTCGCAGGTACAAATTGTTGACCAAGAAGAACATACACATCATGTCAGCAAGGGGATTAACTATGCGTATATGAATGTGATTTATCAATATGAGTTTGATCATAAAAAATATTCTACGGAGCAAGCTGATATTGCTCGTCAGTACCACTTATGGCTTTGGGAAGACAATCAAAAATTATTAGACTTAACAAAAATGAAATTTAATCAGGCATTAAATCAGAATGAACAAGAAGTTTATGTGAATGTTCAACAGCCAAGTGAATCGATTTATTTTTATAGTCAACATTGGTTAGATATACGGGGTTCATGGATTGCTCATATCTTATTTTTACTGCAAATTTTTTCAATTTTAGCCTTAGTCGGCGTTTTAGGTATTGTTGTCAAGAAAGTGATTAATCCGAATAATACGATTCAAACATGGTCTAAGTCGAAAAAGATGATTTTTGCCATTATTTTCTTTACCGCTGCTTGGACATTTTTAATGGGATGCTGGATTTTATTGATGTATTTGACACATCCTTAATTCATACATGACAAAACTGTTTGCTGTATTTTTAAATTTTTATAGTCTAGAAATTATAGTGCTAATGTAAAGGCAGTAGCCGAAACGATAAGATAAGATGACAAAGCAATATCATTTTTACTCTTTATTTCATGCTATACCCTAAAATAAAAGTGAGCCTGATGATTAAGTTGAAAATAGCTCAATAGGGTCAAAGGTATTACAAAATAAAAACAATGCATTGAAGATGAGCGTTGTACTTTTAAATTGAATTTTGAAAATGAGTTATCTATTCAATTTGGAGAATAAAAATGACACAGTTTTTACATGCAGATCAAGCCAAAGAAATTTCTCATAATGTAAATTTGAATATCGAATTATATAAAAATCGTTTAGCTAATTTGATTGAAGAAAGTGCCAAGCAGGGAAGTACTGCTGTATTTACCGTACTACCGAAACATTTACCTCTAGAAGAGATTCGAGCTTTGTCTGCGGAGCTCACGCAATTGGGTTATCAAGTTCGTTTTGAAGTAGATGAGTTCTTTTATAGTTTGAATGTGTATTGGATTTAATTTATTTATTATTTTTTAAATAAGAGCTTAAGCCTAAAACTTAAGCTCTTTCATTATTAGGATGTCTATAAATTTAAATTCAAAAAATTATTCGCTTTTTTGATATTCATTAATCACTTCAAGTGCAGCACGAAATGCTTCTTGCGTTGCAGGTGCGCCACAATATGGAAGACTGTGTAAAAGTACTTCCTGAATTTCCTCAACGGTTGCACCATTATTTAAGGCACCACGAACATGACCTTTTAGTTCTGTTGGGCTTTTTTGTGCAGTGAGGAATGCAATGGTAATTAATGAACGATATTTACGAGGAAGAACGCCTTCACGTTGCCAAGTCGAGCCCCAAGCATGTTCATTAATCCAGTCTTGTAGCGGTTGAGTAAAAGGCACAGTATTGTCTTGTGCACGTTTTACAAATGACTCACCCATAACTTCTGTGCGAACTTTTAAACCATTTTCATAATCTTGTTGTGACATCGTTTTACCCTAAGATCAAACATTTATTTTGTAGATTCGACTTTTGCATAAAGCTTTTACATTTTTCTTTAAAGCAGAAGATAATGTGCTTTATCCTATTTGTGCAAGCTGTCTACTATACCGACTACGAATGAAAATGATTAGTAAATTGTCTTCATGGTTCACCCAACTTTTTTTCATAAAACAACGCAGAACATGAAGCAAACAGTGTTTGAATATTTTGAATTGTATTTTATAAAAGCACTCTATCTCCCTAAGTAAGGGGAAATAGAGTGCTGATAAAAAGTTAAGAAATCGATCATTTAATGCAATGGCGATAAGTGCGGATTGTCTAAAGGTAGAACCTGCTCAAGATTTTCATCAAAAATATCAGTCAACATGCTGTCATAGCGCATTGCATTATATTCAAGTAATTGCTCTGCTTCATTTTGTTGAATAAACTGAATTGCAAGCGCATCTTGAATATGCTCTTCAAAGGTTAAACCTTTAAATTGACCTTTTGATTCAGCCTTTTTAAATTTATTCCAAAGCTCTTCAACTTTAAGCAACATTTGGAAGGTGACTTCCATACGTCCTGTCGCAGAGTTTGGATCCATACTGTAATAGACATGTTGCTTTAATAGATCACGGAAAGCATTTTCTTCCATAATCAAATCACCTGCTTGTTGTTTCAATTTATCACTTGGTTGCGCAAGAGGGCGACCAAATGGGAAGCAAATAAATTTCACTAAGTTTGATGCAAGTGGAACAGGGAAATTATCAAATAAACCCATAAATGCTTCTTGTGCTTGATACAACACTTTTTCTAAAGCAAGTTTTGCATGGATCTGTTCTTGCTCAGTTTTTTGACCATGTTCATAAAATTTTAAAATCGCAGTCGCAATAAACATTGAGGCATGCATATCAGATAATCGTCCTGAAAGCATTTCTTTACGTTTAATATCACCTGCCAATAAACCTAAGCACATATCCGCGGTTAAAGCGAAATTTGCACTTAAGCGGTTGATGGTTTTGTAATATGGGCGAGTAAAATGATCTGCACTTTCAGGTGCGTGACTGGAACCGCCTGTAAAGCCGTAGGTAAATGCACGGGCAGTACGGTTAAAGGTATAACCTAAATGCTTAAACAGCATTTCATTAAATGCTTTTAAAGCGGAATCTTTATCTTCGGCTTGTAAAAGTTGTAATTCTTCAAATAAATAAGGATGACAACGCATTGAACCTTGACCGAAAATCATCAAAGAACGACTTAAAATATTGGCACCTTCCACGGTAATGGAAACAGGAATGGCTTGATACATTTGGGCTAAAAAGTTACGAGGACCTTGCTGAATTGCACGACCACCAACGACATCCATACCGTGATTGACCAATTTACGCATGGTTTCAGTGGCATAATATTTTGCCATTGCAGTCATCACAGCAGGTTTACCTCCTTGGTTTAATCCACATGTGACTAAATAACGAAAGGCTTCCAACATATAAGTTTGGCTTGCAATATCACTGGTGACTTCCTGAACGCCCTCAAATTTACCCACGGAAATTTTAAATTGCTGACGCACTTTGGCAAATGCACCGACGGTTAAATAGGTCATTTCACCTGCAGCAGTGGAAAGAGCGGGCAATGAAATTCCACGGCCAACGGCTAGGCATTCCATCAGCATGCGCCAACCTTTACCTGCATTTTTTGGACCGCCAATAATCCAGTCGATTGGAATAAAGACGTCCTTACCTTCAACTGTGCCATTCATAAAGGGTGAACCACCTGGATGATGACGTGGTCCGACATGAATGCCTTCATGTGATGATGGAATTAAGGCACAGGTAATACCATATTCTTTCTTCTGCGGATCTCCAAGCAAGTCACCGATTAGACCATCAGGGTCATACAGTTTAAATGCAAGCCCAACCACTGTTGCGACAGGGGCTAAAGTAATCCAGCGTTTGGAGAAGTTCATTTTTAAACCCAGAACTTGTTTACCTTCAAACTCACCCTGACAAACCACGCCAGTATCTGGAATAGCACCAGCATCTGAACCTGCTTCAGGACTGGTTAAGCCGAAACAAGGAATTTCAGTCCCTTTGGCTAAACCGGGTAAATAACGATCTTTTTGTTCATCTGTTCCATAATTTAATAGAAGCTCACCTGGACCAAGTGAGTTTGGCACCATACAGGTTACGGCAGCCGTTAAAGAGCGAGACGCTATTTTGCTCATGATTCTGCTTTGGGCAAAAGAACTGAATTCACGACCACCATAAGATTTTGGAATGATGAGACCAAAGAAACCATTGTCTTTAATAAATTGCCATGCTTCTGGCGGTAAATCATTATGGGTATGAATTTCCCATTCATTTAGCATTGCACAGAGTTGTTCAACTTCATGATCAATAAAAGATTGTTCTTCTTCCGATAATTCAGGGTATGGATAAGCATCAAATTTAGACCAATCAGGTGCACCCATAAATAATTCTTTTTCCCACCAACTGGTTCCTGCATCTAAGGCTTCACGCTCAGTAGTACTCATGGTTGGCATTGCATTGGCTAATGTTTTATACGCAGGTTTGGTGATGAGCGCCATTCTTAATGGATTAATCATGACAATTAAGCTGATGAGGATCAGTGGAATGCCTAGAATGAGCGACCAAGGCGTGATCAATGCACATAAAACAGCAATGATGATAATACTGATTGCCCCAGTCATCCTAGAAAATGCGAAAAAGAAAATGATCCATAGTGCAATAAATTGAATCAGCAAGCTAAGTAAAAACAATAAAAAGGTCATAAAAATTGAACTCCTATGGATGCTTCTTTTTGAGTTTTGCTGAATGTAAATAAATAGAAATCGGGCTTTATATATTGAATTAATTCTATTTGTTTACGTTGAAATTGAATTTTTTGAAATGATTAATTGAATAAAAAACATTCATGTTTATCTAGTTTTTAACTTTTTTTTGACCTGTTGTTCAAGTGTGAAAGCATTATGTTTTGTCACGAAGCGTTAACATCTCATCTGTAATTATTTAATTTATCTACAAAATGGATGCGTGATTATAAAAGTTGAATATTTTTTACAGGCTAAAATTTAACGAAGTTATGACCAGTATTAGAGCGTCCATATTTAGAAATAACTTAATTGTTGTATGTGTATTTAGCCTTAGTCTTTATTGAATAAAGCAAATTTTAAATATGACAACAATGCAGTGGAATTTAATTCAAAAGGAACTAAAAATGAAAAGCTTAATCCATGTAACTTTGCAGAAAGTTTTTAAGAAAAGCATGATTCAGAAAGTTAGTTTAGTCGCGACAGTTTTACTAAGCTCTGGAATGAGTTATGCAGCAGTCTGTAATAAAACAATCAATAACAATGCGGTTGGTAGTCTAACTATACCTTCAGGAGCAACTTGTATCCTGAATGGCACTTCTGTTGATGGCAATGTGAGTGTGCAGAAAAATGGGACATTTATTTTAAATAATTCATCGGTGAGCGGCAGTGTACAAGCGGATACAGCCAAAGCAATCAAACTGATTAATTCAAGTGTGGAAGGGGATGTCAAAGCAACTCAAGTTGCCACTTCACTGAGTTTGGATAAATCGATGATTTCAGGAAATTTGTACTGTTCATCACTGGTGAAACTTTCAGCCAATATGAGCAGTATTGAAGGTAAAACGATTGGGAAATGTAAGTAAATCAGCTTGTAGTCTTTGAATTAAAAAAGCCCTCAATCAATGAGGGCTTTTTGTATCTATGATTTAAGCTTCAATCGTTTGAACGGCAATTTTTTTCGCAGGATCCGCTTTACGACGTACAGCAGGAACAGGTTCACCATAATATTGACGGTCTGCAAAATAACTTGAACGAACCATTGGAGCTGCCCAAATATTTTTAAAACCTAATTTTTGACCATGTGCTGTGTAGCGCTCAAATTCTTCAGGCGTTACAAAACGGTCAAGCGGTGCATGTTGTTTAGACGGTTGTAGATACTGACCAATGGTAATGTAATCCACATCATGAGCACGAAGATCATCAAGCAGAGCAAGAACCTCTTCTTCAGTTTCACCCAATCCAACCATCAAACCACATTTGGTTGGAACATCTGGACAGTATTCTTTAAACATTTTTAATAAGGTTAAAGAGTGCTGATAATCTGAACCTGGACGCATCGCTTTATATAAACGAGGTACGGTTTCAATATTGTGGTTAAACACATCAGGTGGACATTCAGTCATGATGCGTAAGGCAATATCCATACGACCACGGAAATCTGGCACTAAAATTTCTAAGAGTGTTTTAGGGCTTAAAGCACGCGCTTCTTTAATGCAATCGACAAAATGCTGTGCACCACCATCCAATAAATCATCACGGTCTACAGAGGTGATCACTGCATATTTCAAACCAAGATTAGAAATAGTTTCAGCCATGTGACGCGGTTCATCAGCATCTAAAGCATTCGGACGACCATGTGCAACATCACAGAAAGGGCAACGACGGGTACAAATATCGCCCATGATCATAAAGGTTGCTGTACCACCACCGAAACATTCAGGTAGGTTAGGACAAGCGGCTTCTTCACAAACGGTATGGAGCTTTTGCGCACGTAATGTTGTTTTAATACGTTGAACTTCATCAGGCGCAGCCATTTTCACCCGAATCCAATCAGGCTTTCGAGGCGTTTCAACCGTTGGTATAACTTTTACAGGAATACGCGCAACTTTTTCTGCACCACGTAACTTCACACCCTGTTCAGGTTTACGGTTCTCTGACATATTCAACTTTTCCACTGTTTTTTGACGGGGGATATTTATCTATATTATAGCGGAATTGCAAAATGATAGGGTAAAAACACTATTCATTTACTAAATGTGGTCATCACGCAATATATGCTAGGTAAATACAGAAAAGTGGTGAAGATTAGGTCATAATAGACAGAAGATGAAACAGCATTAAGGAGCTTTGAATGCCACGTAAGAAAGAAGTCGTTAGTGGGAACTTTGCAAAATACGATGCAGTCGTACTTGGATCAGGACCTGCTGGTGAAGGCGCGGCAATGAAGCTGGCGAAATCTGGTAAGCGAGTTGCAATTGTGGATATACGTGAACAATTGGGCGGGAACTGTACCCATGTGGGTACCATTCCAAGCAAAGCATTGCGTCAGACCGTTTCAAGTATTATTCGTTATCAACGTGATCCAATGTTTAAAAAAGTGGGGGATTGGAAACAATTCACCATGAAACAAGTATTGCGCAATGCACATAAAGTAATTCAACAACAAGTAGACACGCATTCACGTTTTTATGATCGGAATAATATTGATGTATTTCATGGTCGTGCGTATATCCAAGACAAAAATACAGTTTTAATTTTTAGTGATGATGGCATTAAAGAAACGCTCAGTTTTCAGCAAATGGTGATTGCGACAGGTAGTCGGCCATATCATCCTCAAGGTTTAGATTTTAATCATTCACGTGTATTTGATTCAGACAAAATTTTAGATTTGGATTATCCAATTCATAAAATCATTATTTATGGTGCGGGTGTAATTGGTTGTGAATATGCATCTATCTTCATTGGTTTAGACCATAAAGTTGATTTGATTAATACTCAACATCAATTGCTCAGCTATTTAGATGATGAAATTGCTGATGCTTTGTCATATCACTTACGTGAACAAGGTGTATTGATTCGTCATAACGAACAAATTGATCGTTTAGAAACATTTGATGATCACGTGGTGATGCATTTACTCAGCGGTAAAAAGATTAAAGCTGATGCAATTTTATGGTGTAACGGACGTTCTGGTAATACTGATGGTCTAGGCTTAGAAAATGTTGGAATTAAGCCAAATAGCCGTGGTCAGCTTGCAGTGAATGAACAATATCAAACTGAAGTTGATAATATTTATGCGGCAGGTGATGTGATTGGTTGGCCTTCGCTTGCTTCGGCTGCTTATGACCAAGGTCGCTGTGCTGGTTCGAATATGAGTGGTGAAATCGGTGTTAAACCTGTAACTGATATTCCTACAGGTATTTATACCATTCCTGAGATTTCTTTCTTTGGTAAAACTGAAAGTCAGTTGACTGAAGAGAAAATTCCGTACGAAGTCGGTCAAGCATCTTTCCGTCATTTGGCACGTGCGCAAATTACAGGGGATACGGTTGGTGAACTTAAATTGTTATTCCATCGTGATACTTTAGAGCTATTGGGTGTGCATTGTTTTGGTAATAATGCTGCTGAAATTGTGCATATTGGACAAGCTGTGATGCAAGGTGGTAGAAATACCATTAAGTATTTTGTTGAAACAACCTTTAACTATCCAACGATGGCAGAAGCCTATCGTGTGGCAACTTTAAATGGTATGAACCGTTTGTTCTAAAATTTATAGTTGCTTTAAAGTGATATGAAGATGAAACCCGTAAATTAAGATTTGCGGGTTTTTTTATCGGTTAGATAAATGAATGATGAAGAAAGTATTCATGATGTACTAAGATTGGATTGTTTGCCCAAAGTCTATTTAAGAACATAAACAATAACAGTGAATATATGAATGACTGAATTATTAAGGTATTTGGCTTTGTTTAAACAAGGTCTAGGACAGCAAGCTATTTTTGGTGAGGGCTTGGTTGGAACACGCCGTGCGATTGAATATCTTGGCTATGTCCAGATTGATACCATATCTGTGGTAGAACGTGCACATCATCATATCTTGTGGAATCGTGTACCGAATTATCAACAAGAGCATTTAAATCATTTAGTTCGAGAAAAGCAGATTTTTGAATATTGGTATCATGCTGCATCTTATCTGCCGATGCAGGATTATCGTTATGCTTTGCCACAGATAGAAGCGATTCGAAAAGGTGAACATCGTTACTTTAAAAATGGCGATCAACATTTGATGAATGAAATTTTGGCGAAAATAAAAGCCGAAGGAAAAATACGTTTAAGAGATATTGATAAAAAAAATAAAGCAAGCTCGGGAGGTTGGTGGAATTCAAGTGCAGGGCGTCGTGCTGTAAATCAATTATTCATGCAGGGTGATGTGATGATTTGTGAGCGCAATGGCATGGAAAAAGCCTTTGATCTCACAGAAAATTGTTTACCGAATAATATTGATTTAACAGTGCCAACATTGAATGAATATGCAGAATATTTATTTCATACCACGCTTAGGGCACATGGTGCATTTACATGGAAGCAATTGTTGCATTTAAAAACAGGACAACACATGCGTGATGCGATGCGTAAAGTGGTTGATGTACAGTTAGATATGGGAATTATTCAGCAATTTAATACTGCGGATGGAGACATTATATATGCCGATATTACAGCATTAGAGCAGCTTCCAAAGCTTGAAGCTACGGTGAAGATTCTTTCGCCGTTTGATAATTTGGTGATTCACCGCGATCGTTTGAGTTCACTGTTTGAATTTGATTATCGAATGGAATGTTATGTCACACCATCCAAACGAGTATTTGGTTATTTTTGCTTACCGATTTTATATACTGATCGGCTTGTGGGTAGAATAGATTGTAAGGCACATCGTGCTGAGAAAAGATTACAAGTGTTAAGTGTACATATTGAAGATCAAATACTGGATCGAGATTTATTTTTATCCTTATTGAAAAGTGAGTTACAACGCTTTGCTGAATTTAATCAATGCCCAATCTTGGATGATGGGGTGTTGGATAAAATACACTAAACTTTATACAATACAGATATTGAATACTCATTAAATTTTGTTTGAGTATTCGAGATAATTAAACCTAATAAATAAGAGTGAAATAACGAACAATGAAATTAATTTTAAAAACTAAAATGCTGAAAATAGCACTATTGAGTTTATCTATTTTGATCTCTGTTACAGCATTGGCGGCTGTAGAAAAAATCGGTAGTTTTGACATTATCATGAGTCCTACACAGGTTTTCCAAAATAATGGTATTGCCTTGAAACCAATTCAAGATCAAGACGATTTTGTTTTTAATCATGAGAATGAAAGTTATGCAGTTGTCGCAAAACGTGCCGATGGAACAGTTGCAACTGTGGTTCGTCAGCCGAGTGATATGAATCCAGGTAAGTATTTTTATATGGGCTATTTTTTCAACTGTAAGCAAAAAACGGATATTCCGATGATTTTTGAAGATGAAAAAGAATTAACGGATATTTTAAAATCTGCTCCATCGACATTCACTGCGCAAATTAAACAAGATCAATCTGCTCAGAATTTTGATGACAGTATGGGTGTTCATGATTTATATTTATTGTCTTGTCAGAAATAAATTCCTACTTTCTGATTGACATAAAAAAACCCATCTTTCGATGGGTTTTTATTTTTCATTCTACAATCTGAATATTTAAGCAAAATGACCATTTTGAAAATCAACAAATGCTTGCTGAATTTCAGCTTCAGTGTTCATCACAAATGGACCATGTGCAACAATTGGCTCATTAATGGGTTCACCACTCATGATCAGTAGTTTCGCGTCTTCACTACATTCAATATCTAAAACAGATACGTCATGAGTTAAATACACGGTTTGCAGATTATGAAACTCTTGACCATCAATTTTAACTTTACCGCTTAAAACAAAGACAATATTGTTCCAAGTCGGGTTAAAGTCAAAACTTTCCTGTGCGCCAGCATTTAAGCGAACATCGAGTAAATTGATTGGGCTAAATGTTTTCGCTGGACCTTTAGCGATGCGATTCTCATGACGATATTGCCCTGAAAGTACACGAACAATCCCATTTTTTCCAAGATCAACTTCAGGAATATTGGTTTCAGTAAGCTCCTGATAACGTGGTTCAGTCATTTTGGTATGATTAGGTAGATTCACCCAAAGTTGAATCATATCCAAGTTACCGCCAGATTTGGCAAAAGCCTCAGAATGATGCTCTGCATGCATAATGCCGCTGCCTGCGGTCATCCATTGCA
Organism: Acinetobacter sp. ANC 3832; assembly: GCF_002135415.1. Lineage (GTDB taxonomy): Bacteria > Pseudomonadota > Gammaproteobacteria > Pseudomonadales > Moraxellaceae > Acinetobacter. The sequence continues at coordinate 61,513 of NZ_NEGJ01000005.1, read as the reverse complement.
CTTCATTTTTGCCAATTTTACCGTGATTGCCTTTTGAATCGCGATGCTCCAATTCTCCATCATAAACAATAGTCACTGTTTCAAAACCACGGTGTGGATGCATGCCTACACCACGTTGGTGCGATGTCGGTTCAAACGCATATTTTTCAGTATAGCCCATCACAATGAGTGGACTGGTTGCAGGACTGATTTCATGCATAGGCAACATTGAATTGGTTGGGAAGCCATCACCGACCCAAGTGCTACGGTTACTGGTATGTACTTTTTCAATGGTTTTCATTTTATATTCCTCAAATTTGTTTTTTGCTAACTGTTATTATTGAGGTATAAATTGAGTATTACAGACTGTAAAAAACAACAGTTAATTCTAAAAATAGGACAACCCTATGCATGGAACAAGAATGCAGAATCTAAACGATTATTACTTTTTTGCCCAAGTCGTAAAATATCAGGGTTTTACCAAAGCCAGTGAAACTCTAGGCATCACCAAGTCTAAATTATCCAGACGAATTACAGATCTCGAAAGTCGTTTAGGTGTGCGCTTAATTCAGCGAAATACACGTAAGTTTACAGTAACGGAAACTGGGCAACAGTTTTATGAATATTGTCAAAAAATCTTAGAAGATGTGAATGCGGCGGAATGTTTTATCCATAGTTCATTAACTGATGAGCCTTCTGGATTGATTAAAATTTCCTGTCCTGTCGCATTGATACAAATGCCTGTGGGAGAAATGATTGCAGATTTTATGCAGAAATTTTCTGAAGTTCAAGTCCATCTTATTGCCACAAACCGCCGAGTTAATTTGATTGAAGAAGGTATTGATTTAGCCATTCGAGTGCGTAATACACCTCTTGAAAATAGTGAATTGATCGTACGTGAATTGGATGCTTGGGAACATGTATTGGTCGCCGTACCTGAACTGTTTAAGCACTATCCAAAGCCAGAAAAGTTAGAAGACTTAGCTTTATTACCGAGTATTGGTTTTCAAGGTCCAAAACAAACATGGATGTTTCAACAATGCGGTGCTGATGATGTTTTTCAAGAGGTTGAGTTTCACCCTCGTTTAAAAACAGATAATTTTTCAGCAATGAAATCCGCATTGTTAAAAGGTGTTGGAATAGCTTCATTACCGAAAGTTTTTGTTCGAGAAGAATTAAAGACAGGGCAAGTCATAGAACTTGTACCTGAATGGCATTTACCTAAAGGTATGATTCATGTGGCGTATACATCTCGTTTAGGTATGCTGCCATCAGTAAGATTATTATTAGATCATTTGATTGAGCAGTTTAAAATGCTTGATTTAAAAGATTCTCATCATGATTAGATCTCTTGTAAAAGTCAAAAAGCGAATTTTTTTTTATAAATGAGTTGGGATAAAACGCTTTATCTGTTTCTACTTCAAAACTTGATCTTTTCCTCTTCCTGTTTTGCTGATGTGAAAGGCGAATGAAAGCATCCTATATTTGATCTGATGATTATGGATTTTTCTATAAGCATTCGTATTATATTTGAACTTAAGAATTAAAATTTTTCAAAATTGAAATGAAATTTCAAAAATGATAAAGATGGATATTGTTTAAATGTTTGAATTTAATTAATAAAGTTAAATGGCATGCTCTTTGCAATATTTGCATTAAAGGAGATTTGTTTATGGATAGCGTACAACAGCAAGATTTAAAAAAGTTATTGGTTGATCATTTAAATTTCAATCCAGCTTCTGATCTTCATATTAAAAAATTAAGTGGCGGCGCAATTCAAGAAAATTGGGCGATTTCAGGTCAAAGTAACGATTCAAAATGTGAAATTGTATTGCGTAAGAATGCTGCAACCGTTGTAGAAGCAAGTTCAGATCGTCAACAAGAATATGAATTATTAGATCGTCTGTATGAACTCAATATACATGTTCCTCAACCGCTTTTTTTTGCAAAAAAAGATAATTTTTTAAATAGTGATTTTTTCATTATGGATAAAATTACTGGGATTGCAGAAGGGCACAAACTTGTGCGTCTAAACAATGCCGAATTGCAAACTAAAATTTTGCAAGATATTGGTCAGCAGTTGGCAAATATTCATAAGATTGAGTCTGACCCTCAACTTGAAAAAATTATTCAAAAACCATCAAAAGAACATTATTTACAGAATCTTATCGATGATTCCTTGTTACAGCTTGATAAATTAAAACGCCATCGCCCTGTGCTTGAGTTCGCTTTAAGTTGGATGCAACACAATCAACCTGAAATTGATGATCTTGTCCTAATTCACGGTGATTTTCGCACTGGAAATATCATGATTGATCAGGATCATGTATCAGGGATTTTAGACTGGGAGTTTACTCATTGGGGAGATCGCAGAGAAGATATTGGTTGGTTTACAGCCAAATGTTGGCGCTTTGGTCAAAATCAGAATATTGCAGGTGGAATTGGTGCGTATAAAGATTTAATGCAGGCATATGCTCAAATCTCTGATGTTTATATTCCAGAATTTGAATTGAAGTTTTGGCATGTTTTATCACATGTACGTTGGGCAATTATTGCGATGCAACAATCCAATCGTAATGTCAATAATGATTTGCCATCACTCGAATTAGCTTTAACTGAATTTATGCTACCGCAACTTGAAAAAAATATTCTGGATATTTTAGGAGACAAAGAATGAATCAACAAAAAATATTAGAGCTGATTCATGCCAGTCAATCCACCTTGAAACATGAGTTGTTGGCAAAATATCCAGAGGCAAAATACGATGTTTTAATGCTGTTAAAGAGCATAAGTATTATTGAAAAATATATGGTTCAAGCGCAGTCTCAAGAGCAAGAAAAACTTGAGTTACTTAAAAACTATTTTAAATTTCCAGTAGAAAATCTCGATCAAAGTATGCAACAACTCTGTGCAGAAATACGAACAGATTTTGATTTTAATACACTAGAAGTATTGCAACAGTTGAATCAACTTGATTTAAAAATTACGCAAACAGGATGATGTGCTATGTCAGAACGTATTCGAATTTATTTAGTCAGACATGGACATGTTCAGTATTTTAATGATGATCAACAACCGATTAATCCTAAATATGCGCCTTTATCAAAAATGGGCGAAGAGCAGATAGGATTGCTTGCTGAGCAGTTAACAAGTATCAACATGGATGGTGTTTTTTCATCAACAATGCCACGTTCAATTCAAACAGCGGAAATATTGGCTAAGTTGCAAACGAAGCAACAGATTGAATCTTTTGATGAAATCTGTGAAATAAAATCAGGGCGTTTAAAAGATATTGATGCCGAAAATGCTGAAATAGTTATTAAAAAAGCATATTGCCATCGTCAATATTCACTTGGGAATTTTCTACAAGGAGAAAGCTGGCAGGCTTTTGAGCAACGTGTAGTTTCATGGATGGAGAAGATGCTTCTTCAACAAGTAGCGCTCAAGCATCAGCATATTTTAGTTTCATCACATGATGCCGTAAATCGTGTTCTTTTAAATTGGGCATATGGTCGAAAAAATGATGATGTTCAGGTGCAAGAACAGAATTATGGGTGTTTGAATATCATTGATTTTTTTATTGAAAATGATCAAGTGATTGAAGCTCGAATTCTGCTCCAGAACTTTACCGCACATAATATTTTAAAAATAAATGAAACACACAATGCTTTAGATGATGTGTATCACATGTATGTCAAAACAAATGGATTTAAGTGAGAAGTACTATGAAAACATTAAGTCAGGATCTCATTGATCTACAACAGAAAGTACGTAACTTTATTCAAAACATTATTATTCCTTACGAGAAAGACCCACGTCAGGACAGTCATGGACCAAGTGCGGAATTACGTGCGGAACTGATTGAGCAAGCGCGTCAGTATGATTTACTGACATCACATGCCAGTATCGAAATGGGTGGCAAAGCTTGGTCACATCTACAGAAAGCTGTGGCATTTGAAGAAGCTGGATATTCTCCGTTGGGTCCAATTGCAATGAATATTCACGCACCTGATGAAGGTAATATTCATTTAATGGACATCGTTGCCAGTGAAATGCAAAAACAGCGTTGGTTAAAGCCTTTGGTAAATGGTGAAATTCGCTCTTGTTTTGCAATGACTGAACCCGCGCCTGGAGCAGGTTCTGATCCTTCAATGCTCGTAACTACAGCCGTGCAAGAGGGTGATGACTATATTATTAATGGGCGTAAATGGTTAATTACAGGTGCTGATGGTGCAGGTTTCGCCATTATCATGGCAAAAATGGAAGATGGTTCTGCATCTATGTTTTTAAGTGATACTCATGTTGATGGTTTTATCCTTGAAAAGAATATGAATGCAATGGATTCTTGTTTTTCTGGTGGTCACGGCATATTGCGGTTTGAAAATTTAAGAGTGCCTAAAGAAAATGTGTTGGGAGAAATCGGCAAAGGTTTTCAATATGCACAAGTACGTCTTGCCCCTGCAAGATTGACGCATTGTATGCGTTGGCTTGGACAAGCACGTCGTGCACATGATATTGCAACTCAATATGCACGAGAGCGCCAATCTTTTGGGAAACGCTTAGGAGATCATCAAGGGGTTGGGTTTATGCTGGCAGACAATGAAATGGATATTCTTACCACGCGTCTTGCTGTGCATTATTGTGCGCAAGTTTTAGATGCCAATGAAAAAGGCAATTATGAATCGAGTCTTGTTAAAGTCATCAGCTCTGAAAATATTTGGAAAATCATTGATCGAAGCGTGCAAGTACTCGGTGGGCAGGCGATGACGGATGAAAGTTTAGTTTGCAAAATTTTCCAAGATGCCCGTGGTTTCCGAATTTATGATGGTGCAAATGAAGTGCATCGCATGAGTATTTCTAAAAAGCTTCTTAATCAAAAAAATCATTGAATTTTAAAAGCATCAAAATCAGAACAAGGATAGAAGGTATATAAATGAAATTATTTGATTTAAAAGGAAAAAATATCATCGTTACAGGTGCTTCTAGTGGACTTGGACAACACATTGCAGAATTGTATGCATCACAAGGTGCCAATGTGGTGATTTGTGCACGACGAAAAGATCGATTAGAGCAACTTCAAGAGAAAATTCAGCAACAATATAATGTAAAAACATATATTTATGTTTTAGATATTAATGATCGAAACGCTGTAAAAAATATGTTGAAAGATTTGGAACGTTTAAACGTTGCGATTGATGTTTTAGTCAACAATGCAGGCGTAAGTGGGAGCCAGCGCTTTCTAGATTATAAGGATGAGGATTGGGACGTTGTACTCAATACTAATTTAAAAGCACCATGGATGTGTACTCAGGAAGTGGTTCAACATATGATTGCACATCAAACTGTGGGGTCAATTATTAATATTACCTCTATATTGTCGGAATCTATTAATTTAGGTGTATCGCCTTATTGTGCATCGAAAGCAGGATTAAAACATTTAACAGAAGTGATGGCTGTTGAACTTGCACGGTTTAATATTAAAGTGAATGCAATTGCACCAGGGTACATGGTCACAGAAATTAATGAAGATTATTTAACAAGCGATGCAGGACAAGCTATTTTGAAAAAAGTGCCCATGCGAAGATTTGTTGAATTTTCCGATTTAAATGGAGCATTACTACTGTTAGCATCAGAAGCAGGTAAAGGAATGACTGGTGTCGAAATTAAAGTTGACTGTGGGCACAGTTGCGCATCAATTTCATAGGATGATTATTAAATGTTGAACCAAAAGCCGATTAATATTCTGGTCAGCTATATTAAAACACCGGGTATTAATGGCTTTCGGGAACTTGCCGAGCAGACGTTAGAGCAATTGAATTCCGATAAAATAGGTTATGTTGAATGTCATATTTCGGATGTACTTGACGTTGCTCAAAAACTGGTACAAAACGGCAGTGAAATTTTATTGTGCACAGGTGCAACAGCGCACTATTTACAGATGAAATTGGCGATTGAATTACATCCTATTCGTACTGGTGCTTTTGATGTTATTCAAGCAATTTCAAACCTAAAAAAACATCAAAAAATTGCTTTATTAGGTAATGCCACCAGTGTCAATTTAACCCAATACTCAGATGTATTTGCACTCGATATTCAGCAGTTTAGTTATGACTCTTATTTATCCGCAAAAAAAACAGTGGAACAGATTAAACTGCAAAAATTTGATGCAGTGATTGGTTCTCCCGTTGCAGTTGAGCTTGCTTTAAGTATGCAAATGGCAGGGCAATTGGCAATTAGTCAGAACTCTTTGCAAGATCATTTACTGAGCGCATTGCAACGTTTGGAGAAAATTCAACAAGAAAAGCATCATAATCAAAAGCTCACCGATATTTTTAATCATTTAAATGATGGTATTTGTTTTATCTCTGTACATGGAAATATTAGTTTCGCCAATCAATCGATGATTGCTTTACTGGGATTAAACATTACTCAAATATTAAATAAACCTGTTCATACCCTATTTAAGCACCTAGATTTAAATTTAGAGAATAGTCATCAGGTTTTATCATTGGGTTCGCGTAAACTTGCCATTCATTTAGCCAAAATGAAGAATGATCATATTGATGGTTTTATTCTGAGTGCTCAAGATTTAGATGCATTTGAACAAGTGAGTAGTGAATTTCGAAAGGTTGCATCTCGAAAATTTAATACACGCTATAACTTTTCAGATTTAGTTACGCAAGATCCGCATTTAAAGCAAAGTATTGAGCTTGCGAAGCAATATGCAAAAACTGAGACAACAATCTTAATTACAGGTGAGAGTGGTACAGGTAAAGAACTAATTGCTCAAAGTATTCATCATTATAGCTCTAGAGCCAAAGCACCTTTTGTTGCAATTAACTGTGCTTCATTTCCAGAAAGCATTTTAGAAAGTGAGTTGTTTGGTTATGAGGAAGGTGCATTTACAGGTGCGAAGAAAAATGGAAAAGTGGGTCTTATTGAAGCTGCACATAATGGTACTTTGTTTCTAGATGAAATTGGCGATATGCCCTTACATTTACAAACACGTTTCTTACGTGTTTTACAAGAAAGACAAATTAATCGTTTAGGTTCAATCGTGAGCCACCATGTAAATATTCGAGTGTTAGCTGCAACGCATTGTGATTTAGAAGAGCAAGTTAAAGCAGGTCAATTTAGAGCAGATTTATATTATCGTTTAAACATTCTTCGGGTTTTTGTTCCCGCATTAAAACAACGCCGTGTTGATATTTTACTATTGGCTGAATCTTTTCTAGCCAAGCATCAAATTCAAGTCAAAAATTTACCTGACTATCTAATCAAAGCATTAGAAAAATATTATTGGCCGGGTAATATTCGTGAACTTGAAAATATTATTGAGCGCATTGCCGTGATGTATCAGCTTGAAAATAACATATTCAATCAATCGTTTATTGAAATGCAAATTCCTGAACTTTTCCAAACGATGACCTCTATTGAACAATTAAGTCCATTAAAAGTGCTCAAAATAAATCAAGAATTGCAACTGATTGAGCAGACAATACAAGCAGCAGATGGAAATTTAGATATTGCAGCGCAGAATTTGAATATTAGTCGTACGACTTTATGGCGCAAGATGAAATTGCTTAAAGTCTAATCTATTCTAAAGCTTTAAATCCTATTTCAAAGTTGAAATTGGTTTCAGTTTTGGAATAGGATTTTTATTTATATCATGCTGAAATATAACAATAAAAATATTGGCACTATAGTTGCACAGCTTACATGATAACTCAAAAATGAAATTGTGTAAGGATAGAATAATCATGAATGGATTTATGATGAACTGTAATTTAAATATTACTTCCATTATGCGACATGCCTTGATGCTGCATGCAGATCAAAAAATTGTATCATTTAAATCAGATGGTCAAAGCTTACATCAATATACCTATAAACAAGCCTTTAAGCGTGTTTCACAGTTTGCACATGTACTTGATGTACTGCATGTTGAACAATTTGCCAAAGTAGGGACGCTGGCTTGGAATACTTATCAACACATGGAATTACATTATTCAATTCCATGTTCAGGGCGTATTTATCACACGATTAATCCGAAGTTACTGCCTGAACAAATTAAGCAGATTATTTGTGATGCGCGTAATGAAGTCTTGCTCATCGAACCTGAGAATATTGTATTAGTAGAAAGTTTTTATGATGAAATTTCAGCATTCGTAAAACACTTTATTATTTTAGGAGATATTCAACCTGAGCTTAAGGCAACATTTTCTTTTCAGTTTTATGAAGAACTGATTCAAGTACAACCCGATACTTATGATTGGCAAGACATTCCAGAGCAACAAGCAAGTGGACTTTGCTATACATCAGGAACGACAGGGCAGCCTAAAGGTGTGCTGTATTCACACCGTAGTACAGTCTTACATGCACTGATTATGAGTATGGTTGAAGTGGTTGGTTTGCATTCGGCAAGTGTGATGATGCCAATGGTGCCGTTATACCATATCAGCGCATGGGATATGCCATTCAATGCCATGCTCTGTGGGGCGAAATTGGTTTGGCCCAATCAGTTTGTAGGGCAAGCAGACAAAATGGTGGCTTTAATGCAATCACAGGATGTTGATATTTCTATGGCTGTACCAACCATTTGGACATCAATCAAAGATTATTTACAACAGAATCCAAATATTCAACTTAAATTAAAACGTGCGATTTCAGGTGGTTCTTCTGCTGCTTTATCTCTCATAAAAAGTATGCAAGAACTTGGAATTCAACTTGAAAATGGTTGGGGAATGACTGAAACGAGTTCTTTAGGTGCCATTAATCAAACTCAGTTAATTCAAGAAAATTTTGATGAGCAATCTATTAAATGTGGCCGTCCAGTTTTTGGGATGCAAATGCAATTACGCCATCATGATGGTTCTTTGGTTGAACATGATGGTATTCGTGAAGGTGTATTGGAGATCAGAGGTCATACCGTAGTTCAGCAATATATTAATACACCAATAGAAGATAAGCAGACTCAAAATCAATGGTTAGATACTGGAGATATCGCAACAATTGATTCAAAGGGTTATATGCATATCACAGACCGTGCGAAAGACATGATTAAGTCTGGTGGTGAGTGGATCAGTAGTGTTGAAGTTGAAAATGCTGCGATGGGGAATCAAAAAGTACAAGAAGCTGCGGTGATTGCAATTGCTCATCCCAAATGGGGTGAGCGTCCATTACTTGTCTTAGTTGCCAAAGATAATCAAATCGTGAGTCATGAAGAAATGACCGATTATTTATCAGATCATTTACATAAGTGGGCGTTGCCATCTGCAACGATGATAGTGAAGGAAATACCACATACACCTACAGGGAAAATAAGTAAGAAACAATTGCGAGAACAATATCAAAATTATTTCAGCAATTAGATACACATAAAATTATAGAAAAAGGACTTCAAAATGGATAGAAAAGCAGAAGCAACCATTATGGGTGATTTAAATTTTAGGACGATGGTTCGTGCTAGAAATCGATTTGCACTCATCTTAAGTATTCTAGTCTTGGTGATTTATTTTATTTTTATTGGTATTGCAAGTTTCAATCCGCAGTTACTTGCTCAGACCGTGGGTAATAGTGCAATCACCATCGGCATGCCGATAGCCGCTTTGGTGATTATCGTAAGTTGGCTCATCACAGGTGTATATATCTATGTGACTAACCGCCATTTTGATCAATTAAAAGAAAAAATTAAAAAGGAGCATCATTATGAATAAGTCCTTTTTAGCATTGAGTTTTTTACTCTTTAGCGGTCAAAGTTATGCTGCGCAAAATGGTACTGCAATGAATTGGACAGCAATTGCAATGTTTAGTGTGGTTGTTTTAATTACCCTATTTATTACTTGGAGAGCTGCGAGAAGAACACACTCAAAAGAAGATTTTTATACGGCTGGAAACTCAATTTCTGCTAAGCAAAATGGATTGGCAATTGCAGGGGACTATATGTCTGCATCCACTTTGCTTGGTGCTTCGAGTATGGTTTTCTTTAAAGGTTATGATGGATTTATTTATATTGCAGGATTTTTTGTTTGTTGGCCTATTTTGACTTTTTTGATGGCAGAGCGTCTGCGAAATTTAGGTAAGTTTACGTTTGCAGATATTGTATCGTATCGGCTTGAACCTGTACAAACGCGTATTCTTGCAACTTGCGGTTCACTTATTGTGGTGTGTTGTTATTTACTGCTGCAAATGGTTGGTGCAGGGCAATTGGTCAAGCTTTTATTTGGTATTGATTATAAAGTTGCAGTGATGCTTGTCGGTTGTCTAATGTTGGTTTATGTCATGTTTGGGGGAATGTTGGCAACAACATGGATCCAAATTGTGAAAGCTATTTTATTATTATTTGGTGGAACAGTATTACTCATTTTATCATTAAGATATTTTGGTTTTAACCTCGGTAATTTATTGGTATCCGCAGCAAAAAATCATCATTTAGGGCAAAAAGTACTTGAACCTGGTTCTATGTTGTCGAATCCCATTAATGCTTTATCGACATCAATTGGCTTAATTTTTGGTTTGGCGGGTTTACCTCATATCTTAATGCGCTTCTTTACTGTACCAAATGCAGCAGATGCACGCCGTTCAGTTTTTTATGCTTCAGGTTATATTGGATATTTCTTTATTATTGTCGTTGTATTTGGTTTTGCAGCAATTTCAATCATCGGAACGAATCCTAATTTCTATGTTGGCGGCAACCTCGGTGGAGATCTTATTGGTGGTTCAAATATGGTTGCGATTCACTTAGCAGGTGCACTAGGTGGAAATATATTATTAGGTTTTTTATCGGCTGTGGCTTTTGCAACTATTTTAGCCGTTGTTGCAGGTTTAACTTTGGCAGGTGCTTCTGCTATTGCACATGACTTATTTCAAAAAGTTATTAAAAAAGGTAAGGCGACCGATAAACAAGAAATGTTGGTGTCACGATTTGCAGTTGTTGGGCTTGGAATCGTAGCAATTTCCTGTGGTATTTTATTTGAAAAAATGAATATTACATTTTTAATGGGATTAACTTTTGGAATAGCCGCTTCTGCTAATTTCCCTGCCCTGTTTTTATCGATGTATTGGAAAGATCTAACCACCAAGGGTGCTGTTTGGGGTGGCTATGTTGGAATTATTTCAGCGGTACTTCTTGTTGTTTTATCACCAACGGTATGGATAGGCGTCTTTGGTTTTGAAACGGCTATTTTCCCTTATGATAATCCTGCATTATTCTCTATGCCTTTGGCATTTATTGTGAGTTGTACGGTATCTTTAATGGATCGTAGCGAACGTGCTGCAATTGATAGAGCTGGTTTTGAACAACAAGTCGTGAGATCTGAATTAGGTGCAAAACAAGAAGATTTAGAGAAAGTACCAATGCATTAAAAATATGTGCTTAGAATAAGAGACTTTTTGCATAGCTCTTTTATTGATAAAGAGCTTATCTAAGATGTCTAATAGCGAGTAATAAATTCCAGATTGTGAAATTTATTACTCGCTATATTGATTCAGTTTTTGATTGGAGATTTTGTATCAATAGAAAGGTCTTATCTCAAAGGTTTAATGCGCACAAAAAGCCATATTGAAATATTCAAATAATTCAGGCGTATTCATCCAGAGTAGAATAGAGAGTCCTAGGAAGACGATTATGCCAATCCAAATACTAAGTTTTAACCATCCTAAGGTATCAGTCATCGACCACCGCCTTCTCATTCACAAAGAAATGTACAATTACGCCAAAAAAGCTAAGCACGATCGAACATGCCCAAATCATATTGTAATTACCCGTTATATCATGGTTTAGCCCACCGAGCCATCCACCAAAAAATGAACCGACTTGATGGGTGAAAAATACAATTCCACTGAGCATTGTTAAATATTTTACACCAAACATATTGGCAACAATACCATTGGTGAGTGGAACAGTAGATAACCATAAAAGTCCCATCACCGTACCAAAAGCATAGACTGACCAAATGGTTAAAGGTAATGCTAAGAAAGTAATAATCGCGATACCACGTAAGCCATAAAGCCACATCAGTAAATGCGGTTTAGAAAATTTATCACCTAAATAACCTGCACCATAAGTTCCAATAATATTAAATAAACCCACCAAGGCTAAAAATATGGTTCCAGTCGATGCATCAAAGCCATGATCAATTAAATAACCTGGTAAGTGAATACCAAGAAAAACCACTTGAAAGCCACAGACAAGAAAGCCTAAACCTAACCATAAAAATGGTTTGTGCTTAAAGGCGATATTTAAAATTTGTTTAAATGTTAAAGCAGGTTTGGTCGTTGCCTTCGCATTCGGGTCAATATACATCGGTGCTTTTAATGTCCATGCCAATGGAATAATTAAAGCAACCAATATGGCACTGATGACTAACGCGGAAGACCAACCCATATTTTTAATCAAAAGTAGGGTAGTAGGTAGCATGATGAACTGACCAAATGAACCTGCAGCACTTGCAATACCCATCGCCATACTCCGTCTGGAGGGATGTGCTGCACGCCCAACAGCAGACAGCAAAACAGAGAATGAGGTCGCAGAAAGTGCCATACCAATGATGAGCCCAGCACTTAGATCAAGTAGCCAAGCACTAGAACTGATAGACATGAGCAATAAGCCGATGACATAAAGTACACCACCAATCGCGACAACTTTTTTACTGCCATATTTATCTGCTAAAGCGCCAGTAAACGGCTGAACTGCTCCCCAAAATAAGTTTTGCATCGCAATTGCTAAGCTAAAGACTTGATGGCTCCATCCAAATTCATGGCTCATTGGAACAAGATATAAACCAAAACCATGTCTAATGCCTAAAGAGAGCGCTAGAATAAATGCGCTACCAATCAACATGATAATTAAAGTTTTGGAAAATTTATTCGCTTGTACATCTGCTTCCATACATCATCCTTTTTGAACGGGTATACAATTATCTTCTGCTTAGAAAGTAATTTTTATCAGTTAATATCTTGAATAAATTCTTTTAATTTTTCTTCAAGAAGAAAAATTAAGTTTGTAAAAACTGATGCAAGATATTGAGTCAACCTAAATTCAGTAACTTATTGCCCTATTGAATAGATCAATGTAATTTTCTGATCAAAAAATGTTAAAGCACACATTAAAAATAGATTATATTCATAATCTATAATAAAATGAAGATATATTATTTCAAATTTAATGATTTATTTAATTGGGAATTAGGTCTATGCCACGTGTTTCAAAGCAACTCGCTGCTGAAAATAAAAAAAATATTGAAAAAATGAGTTCGCATTTACTCAGAGATAAAGGTTTTGGGGTAAGTGTGACTGATTTAATGCATGCAGTTGGGCTTACGCATGGTGGTTTTTATAAACATTTTCAAAATAAAGATGAGCTGATAGACATCGCATGCAAGAACACATTTGATCAATCAACTGCTAAATGGAAAAAAATTATTCAAGAGTCAGATACAGAAAAAATGGCTTTAGATACCATTGTTGAACGCTATTTGAGTGAAAAAAATCTTGAAAACCCAAGTCAAAGTTGCCCCTTATCAACACTCACCATTGATGTTGCTAGAGAAGAAAATGATAAACCTGTTAAACAATCATTTGATGATGGAATACAGTCTTTACTTAAGATTTTAACGCAACTTGAAAATGCTGATGATCAGAATCAAATCAGTGAGGAGGCGATTGTGAAACTCAGTTTACTTTCTGGTGCGCTTATCCTTGCGCGTTCAGTGAATCATGATTTGGCTTTAAATATTTTAGATTCAGTTAAACAATTTTTATTTAATCAAAATGCGACCATCAATGATCGCACGTAATAATTTTCAAGGAAAGTTGATTAGCAATCGTATCTAGCTTTTCATTTTCCGTGAAGGATAAAAAGCTAGATGCTTCTTATATGAGTGATCTAGTCTAAATATGGTCTCTATTTTTAAAAACGATAACCAACACCCATATACGTCAAAATAGGGTCAATATCAATTTTCGTGGTTGCATGAATAAGTTGATTTCCCGTGTGATTATCGACAACATCAATGTTGGTATTGTTATTCAACTTGGCATAAGAAACTGAGGCAACAGCAAACCAATTGGGTTTAAAGTCATAGGTAAAACCTGCTGTGACGATGGGTGCCCATGCATCTTCTGCATCAAGTTTAACCTTTGGGTCAGCTGATGAATTTACTTTATCTAAGGCTTGTCCTGCTTTGCCATCATTAATATTCTGAATCATATGGCCTGCTGCAACTAAGTCTGATTCTATACTTGGATTTACTTTAAGGTCATTAAAATAAGCGTACATGACACCGACCCCTAAATAAGGTCGAAACTTATTAACTCCAGACTTGCCGAATTGGTAATGGAGTTCAACAGCAGGTGTCCAAGCTCGTGCTGATGCTGCCGAACTTTGAGAGGATAGATCGGTAATTGGAATATCTTGCTTTAAAGGTAATTCACCAATAATGGCGCCTAGACCCCCAGGTTTGGCTGATCCACTCAGATGCGCTGTAATCTCACCTTTGCCTTTAATATCGACTTTTGGTGGAATGCCTGCTTTTACTTCTAATGAAACATGATCTGTGAAATGATAGTTAGAAATGATACCTAAAGTATCGACATTGTCTGCTTCTAAACCAGTACCTTCTGCTGTCCATTGTGAGAGACCATTCAGCGTGGCTTGTCCTGCAACTTCGGGTTTTAAATAACGCACCCCATTTTCATCTTTATCTGAAATCGTCCCTGCCAATATTGAATTTAAAACTCCTTCGAGTACTTTCTTTTTCTCAGCACCAGTTTCAGTTGAAGTATCAATTGCATTGAGGACAGAATCTGCTTTGACTCGACCTACAGCACTTTGTTTTCCTTCTGGGATTGTCGTACTGATATTAAATGGATTGGCTTTGCCTTGAGGCATCACATGCAGCCAACCTGCTGAAACTGAAAAACGCTTAAAATCATCACCATCTTTAAAACTAAAATAAGGTGAATCAGCATGGCTTAAAATGGGTAAGGCAAGGCAAGAAGCAGTTAACCAACAGATAGATTTTTTCATAGTAGTGGACTCCATGTCCTTTTATTGATGCTCATTTTTATGCGTATTTATTATTAAAATATTCATGCAATTATTTATGTTGATTTTGATAGGACTTTTTTAAGAAGATGTTAATTTCTTATATTTTTATCAGCTAAATCGTAAGAAAAATGCCAAATTTGTAAGCAAGTTACTTTTGAATTACATGAATATGATCGTTATATAGGTTGATTGTTTTTATTAAAATCAGAAATTTAATCCCTTATAGCTATGCTCAAAAATGCTAAAAGCAAAAAAAGGGTCACTTGACGTGACCCTTAAAATATTTTTCTAGGTTAATTCAGCCTATGATTTTTACTGATTAAAACGAGATAAATCTTCTTCCGGACGTGCAGTCAGAACTTCAACACCTGTTTTAGTGACCAGTAAAGTATGCTCATATTGTGCCGATAAAGTATGGTCTTTCGTCACAACAGTCCATTTATCACCGAGCAATTTGGTTTTCCAATCACCACCATTGACCATCGGCTCAATGGTAAAAGTCATGCCTTCTTCTAAAATCATGCCTGAGTTTGATTGACCGTAGTGCAACACTTGTGGTTCATCATGAAATACAGTACCAATCCCATGACCACAGTATTCACGTACAACACCAAAGCGTTCAGACTCAACATATTTTTGAATCGCATGACCGATATCACCAATGGTTGAACCTGGTTTCACTGTTTCCATACCACGATACATGGCTTCTTGAGCAACTTTACATAAACGCTCTGCAAGAATAGATGTTTCACCACCAACGATGTACATCATATTGGTATCGCCGTGATAACCATCTTTAATAACAGTAACGTCAATGTTTAGGATGTCACCTTTTTTCAGAATTTTACTTTCAGATGGAATGCCATGACAGACGACGTGATTAACAGAAGTACAGATTGAATGTTGGAAAGGAGCACGACCTGGTGCACCGCCATAGCCTAAACAAGCAGGAATCGCTTCTTGTACATTCACAATATAATCATGACAAATCGTATCTAATTCTAGTGTTGAAACACCTGGTTTAATATGCGGTTTGATCATATCTAGAATGTCTGCCGCCAGTCGTCCTGCTGTACGCATTTTTTCAATTTCATCTGGAGTTTTAATTAAACGACGTGGTGCTTCATAAGTACTATTCATGATCTTTAAAAACTTTTGGAAATTTATATGTGACTATGGTATAAATAGCCGCCCAATTTATCAAATGCTTTTTCGTGACATTCGTTAAGAATGTTCTATGGAAGACATTGATCGGGGTATTTTTTAAAATCCGCACATATGTCGTCACATTTCTCTGGGTGCCTGAAAGGGTGGAGGATGCGGACATATGGAGGCCTAACCCAAACTTTAAGGTAAAGAAAATGGCAGATTACAACGTAAGCATGCGTGACCTTCTTCAAGCAGGCGCGCACTTTGGTCACCAAACACGTTTTTGGAACCCAAAAATGCGTCAATATATTTTTGGTGCACGTAACCGAATTCACATCATTAACCTTGAGCACACTGTTCCTGCGTTAAATGATGCTTTGAATTTTGTTAACAACCTTGCTAGCAAAAAGAACAAAGTATTGTTCGTTGGTACTAAACGCGCTGCTTCTAATATCATCCGTGAACAAGCTCAACGCGCTGGTCAACCATATGTAGATCACCGTTGGTTAGGTGGTATGTTGACGAACTGGAAAACTCTTCGTCAATCAATCAACCGTTTAAAAGACCTTCAAACTCAATCTCAAGATGGTACTTTCCTTAAGCTTACTAAACGTGAAGCTTTAGAGCGTACTCGTGAGATGGAAAAACTTGAACGTGGTTTAGGCGGCGTTAAAAACATGGGTGGTTTACCTGACGCATTATTCATCATCGATGTTGATCATGAAGCGATTGCAATTAAAGAAGCTAAGAACCTTGGTATTCCTGTAATTGGTATCGTTGATACAAACTCTAACCCAGATAACGTAGATTACGTTATTCCAGGTAACGATGATGCGATCCGTGCCGTAACTCTTTATGCTTCTGCTATGGCTGATGCGATTATTGCTGGTAAAGAATATGCGCAAACTCAAGCAAATGCACAAGCTAAAGGCGAAGAAGCTGCTAAAGAAGCAGCTCCTGAGGCTTAATGCGTTTTGACGTGATTTTGTCATTTTTGCGACATGTAATGGTGGCAAATTAAGCGTCAAGCAAGCAAAACGGCCCAGAGAAGACTTTGGGCCGTTTTTGTTGATCAGATTCATTTTTCTACCGAATTTAGGAGAACAACATGACTGCAGTTACTGCGAGCATGGTAAAAGAATTACGTGACCGTACTGGTCTTGCAATGATGGAATGCAAAAAAGCTTTGACAGAAGCTGATGGTGACATCGAATTAGCGATTGATAACCTTCGTAAATCCGGTCAAGCTAAAGCTGCTAAAAAAGCAGGCAACATTGCAGCTGACGGTGCGATCACAATCGTTCAAGAAGGTAATAAAGCGATTTTAGTTGAAATTAACAGCCAAACTGACTTCGTTGCTAAAGATGAAAACTTTGCTGGTTTCTCAGCTAAAGTTGCTGCTGCTGCATTGGCTGCAAATGAAACTGATGTTGCTAAAATTGCTGAATTAAAACTTGAAGATGGCACTACTGTTGAAGAAGCGCGTATTGCTCTTGTTCAAAAAATCGGTGAAAACATCCAAGTTCGTCGTGCAAAAATTGTGACTGGCGATAACTTAGCTGTTTACAAACACGGTTTAAAAATTGGTGTTGTTGTATCTTACACTGGTGATGCTGCTACTGGTAAAGGTATTGCAATGCACGTTGCTGCATTCAACCCAGTTGCTGTATCTGCTGAAGGTGTTTCTGCAGATCTTATCGCTAAAGAAAAAGAAATTGCTGAAGCGAAAGCGATCGAATCTGGTAAACCAGCAAATATCGTTGAAAAAATGGTGACTGGTTCAGTTGAGAAATACTTGAATGAAGTTGCACTTGATCGTCAAATGTACGTGATTGACAACGACAAGAAAGTTGCTGATGTATTGAAATCTACGGGTACAACTGTTGTTGAATTCGTTCGTTTCGAAGTAGGCGAAGGCATTGAGAAAAAAGCAGAAATGAGCTTCGCTGAAGAAGTTGCTGCTGCTCAAGCTGCTGCAAAATAATTTGTACTGAATCAGTATGAATGATAAGAAGCCCTCGATTTAGAGGGCTTTTTTTTGTATTAAGATATTGAATAAAAATAGATATTTTGCTTAGTTGTTATTAAATACTTTATTTTTTGCTTTAAAAAAAAGCAAAAGTCTTTATGCAAGAAGCTTTATGTACGGAGTGTTTTTTAATAACATTGAGGGTATTTTATTGAGTAGAATAAAATATAATTTCAGTGTAATTAAATAGAATTATTCTTATGGCAAATAAAACAAATTTAGGGATCAGTGCTGTTATCGGCTTACTTTTAGCTGCATATTTAGGTTTTGATGCTAATCAACATAAAACTGATGCATCTTCACAGCAAGCCAATATCAGTCAACCAAATTCAGCCAATACTCAAACTGTCGATGTGGGGCAGAGCAGTCAAAGTCAGCACGGTTTAGAGGTTATTCGTAAAGCCTATGATAGTAAGTTAAGCAATGTTCAAGTGCAATCTTTTGGTCATGTGAAAGCTGTTTTACGAGATGATAATGAAGGTTCGCGCCATCAAAAATTTATTCTAAACTTAGACAATGGTTTAACTGTATTGGTTGCACATAATATTGATTTAGCACCTAAAATTGAAAATTTACGTAAAGGTGATTTAGTCGAATTTTTGGGTGAATATGAATATAGCAATCAAGGTGGTGTAATTCATTGGACGCATCGTGATCCGCAAAAAAGACATCCAGCTGGATGGTTAAAGCATAATGGAAAAACCTATCAATAATTTCAACTCAGCTTTTAGCTGACAAAAACAGATTCCCTCTGAGCATAGCAATTTTGTTCTATACGTTTTTTTGAATCATGTTATTTTAAAATATGTTGAATCAATTTGAATATGAAAATGCTGGAGCAAGCTAACTTTCTACATGTGAAAGAATTGGGTGGTTTGGAATTACTCAAAGCGCGTTATCATCAAAAGCAATTTTCTAAGCATGTCCATGAAGGCTATTGCATTGGGGTGATTGAGGAAGGTGCTCAAAGTTTTTTTCGTACAGGTCAGCTACACACCGCACCGAAGGGCGACATTATTTTGGTGAATGCAGATGAAATTCATACAGGATCATCTGCTGTGGAGTCGGGTTGGGGTTATCGTGCGATTTATCCAACACCTGAAATGCTGTTTGATATTAGTCAGGATTTTTTTACCCTTAAAAATAGTGTGCCTTGGTTTCCCACTGCGGTTGTTCGTGATTTAGGTTTGGCTCAACAACTTTGCTTACTTTTTGATTTATTAGAACAAAAAGAAAATTCATTATTAAAAGAAAGTATGTATTTATCCACCATCGCGCGTTTAATCAGTCGTTATGGCAAAGCTAAATTGACACCTACAGAGTTACCCGAAGCTCAGAGAAAAATAGAAGTTATTAAAGACTTACTGAGCAGTTCACCTGAGCATGATTATTCTTTATCAGAATTAGCCGCTTATGTGGGCTTAAGCCCTTGGCATTTTTTACGAGAATTTAAAAAATATACAGGGTTACCACCGCATAGTTGGTTGGTGCAATTGAGATTGCAAAAAGCACGACAATTATTAAAGCAAGGTCATAACATTGCAATTACAGCCCAAAATAGTGGTTTTTCAGATCAAAGCCATTTTAATCGGCACTTCAAAAAAGCAATGGGAGTAACACCTTCGCAATATATGCTGAATTTTAAATTGATCACATAGCAATTTTATTCAAGCCATCTGATAAAAAAATGATGACACTGATGCTTATCTTAAAAAGTATGTATATGTCATGGAACTACAGACCAAAGCCTTGGATGATTGTCCTTTACCCAATAAAGCAACCCATTTAAAAGTATTTTACCAAGGTGCTTTTGATATTTTACCGCTTTCAATTGCAGTTTTACCTTGGGGGATATTGGCTGGCTCAATGGCAGTCAATGCAGGTCTAAGTTTTGCCCAAGCTTTTGCAATGTCCGCAGTTATTTTTGCTGGAGCTGCACAGCTGGTCAGCTTGGGGTTAGTGATGTCTGGGGCTTCATTTTTTACCATTGTTATTACGGTCTTTTTTATTAGTGCTCAACATTTTATTTATGCCTTAAATTTTCGACAGGACGTAATGTATCTACCTTTAAAAAAACGTTTAGTACTTGGTTTTTTACTTACAGATGAATTATTTGCCGTGGGCATTGCACAGAAAGCACAGCGTTCTTTTGCCTATTTATTGGGTGCAGGTTTATGTTTTTATTTGGCTTGGTGCTTATTTAGTTTACTTGGGATTTTTCTCGCAAATGTGATTCCTGATTTAGAGCGCTTACATTTGGATTTCTCAATTGTTGCAGTTTTTATTTGCATTATTGTTCCTATGATTAAGAACCGAGCCACTTTAATGGGAGTGATGACCACCCTTATTTCGGCTTTGGTCTTTCATCATCTACATATAGAAGCAGGCACTGTGTTTGCAGGATTGTTGGGAATGTTTACGGCAATGTGTACAGCAAAATTATTGGAGCGTAAAGAATGACTTGGATACTTTTACTGACTTTAGCTTGTGTTGTATTTTTCAATCGTTATTTTTTTCTAGAACCGAATATCTCTGTTCGTTTGGCAAAATTTGCACAACAGATGTTGAACTATTCAGCACCATGTTTGCTTACCGCTATTTGCACACCGATTATCTTTTTTAATGGAGAGCAATTACGTTCATTACCTTTAGATCCCTATTTTTTAACCGCCATTTTATCTGTTATTTTTGCTGTGCTTTTTAAGAAAATATTGTTGAATCTAGGGCTAAGTTTATTGAGTTTTTACCTGTTGAATTACTTTATTCACTGAATAAAATGAGGCTAAGTATCCTAAAAATATTTAGCCTATTCAAAATAGCTTTAAACAGCCACTAGTTGGCGTCTTTTCCATTTAGGTAGGATTTTAGCTAAATAGGCATTCATGCACCATACAGGGCCAATAAGGAGAAATTGGAGGTCTTTAAAGAATGAAGGCTTTTTACCTTCTACTTTGTGACCATAGAATTGTCCAATCCATGACACCACAAAAACACCAATATAAAAGCCGACGCCGACTGGAAGTAAGATGATTAACCAAGCCATCACAAATAGTAGAGCAGCCATTGCAACAGCAAGCACAATGTCTAAACGGGCATAGAAAACCAAGGTTAATACAATCAGCAATGCAGTTAGCATGGCATTAAAGTGCGCCAAAATACCAATGATTGAAAAAAGAATGGCGGGTACACAGACCCAATGGATTGCTTTATTGGTTGGGTTTTGATGGCTTTCACTATATTCATCTAGCCATTCACTGATTGTTCTCATTTTGGCTCTCCATGCGGTTGGCTATTTTATTCATTATGTTTTGAAATATAACTGAGAAAATTTACGCGGTCAAAATTAAAACTGACTGCTGTGTTGAACAGATATTTTGCGCCAAGCTTTGCACGCTCCTTATTTTTTCTTTTAAGTAGAAATGACGAAGGTTTGTTGGAAAATCTAATGAGTGCTTTGATAAAAATTCAAAATGTAACGGGTCAATTCTTTATGCTCAGGTTTTAAAGAGACTTCAATTTTTTGAAAGTTGGTATAAGCATTTCCATCATCTTCATCCGCATAGTAGGCAATGCCATGTGTTTTATTCGGATAATGTGGAATTTGATAGCTAAAATAGACTTTATGTTTATTCACTTTTACTAAGTTTAGAAATTTATTTTTATCTTGAATAGCACCGAATTCATATTTTAAACTTTTTTTGAGTATTTCAGGAAAATACAAAGTCGCTTGATGCATACCACATCCTGCGCAAGAAGCAGTATTGTCAATCGTAATGACCTCTTGCTGATCAGGGCTAAAAAGTTGTGCCGATGCAACACCTGAGGCCCCCATACTGCTTCGAATGATGTTCCAGTCTTGAGGAACCAAAACAGGGCCGATGCCTGAGAGTAATAAAATTTTGAATTGTGTTTCATATGCTTTTGGCAAGTTGAAGTTAAATTGACAAGTTTTTGCTGTAGTACACGGTGCAATATCGTTAAAAAGACCATCACCACTAAATGGGTTATCGATTGAAACAACATAGGTGGGTATTTTAACTTGAGCATTTAATGTAGCGAAGCCTAAGTATTCAACTTTTGTTGTTTGAGTGTTTTGTTGAGTGTGATCAAATTTAGGAAATTCAGGTTTAAATGTTTCAACATTAGCAAAACACATGCTTGGAAGTAGGATAGACATCAAGAGAGTTGTTTTTATGATGGTGGGATTCATTTGTTATTCAATTGGATTGGTCAGTAAATAAAAATTTAAAATGTATTTGGCAAGTTGCTTGTGTTCAGGCTTTAAGGTCAGATTAATTTCCTTGTAATTGAAATCACCCGCGGTATAGCTTGCAACACCATGTGTTTTATTCGGATAGTTTGGAATTTGATAGCTAAAATAAGCAATATTCTTTTTCGGTTTTACAATAGTTAAAAATTTATTTGGATCTTTATAAGCACCATAATCATTGCCCAAACTTTGTTTTATCAACTCTGGAAAATAGAGTGTGGCAGGAGGTAAGCCACAACCTAAACAAGCGGATGAGTTATATAAAGTCATGGCTTCATCTTGTTTTGGGCTCATCAACAGTGTGGATGCTGTGCCATTGACGCCCATGGCGGATTGCATGATCTTCCAATCAGCAGGAACTAAAATTGTGCCAAATCCTGCGAGTGAAATCGCTTTTAATTGTTTGACAATTGCAGGCTCGATCTTAAACTTGAATTGACAATTTTGCTGGTTTTGGCAAGACGAATAATTTTTATAAAACTCGTCATCATCTGCTGTTGGGTCTGCAACAGCTACACCCAATGCAAGAATAGAAATATTATTGAGTTTTGCAGTCCCAATATTTTCAACTTTAAATGCTGAATGATATTGTCTATTTTGATCATATTTCGGAAATGAAGGTTCAAAATTTTTAATCTCGGCATGTGTACTTAAAGTACCCATACCGATGATTAATAGACTGGTCTGTCTGATGATTAGACCAAAATCCATTTAAGGATTCGCCTGATAAATCAATTTTCCTTCTTTATAGACAGAAACAATATTGATATTTTTTAGCTGATTTGTCGGCACTTTTAATGGATCATGATCTAAAACCACAAAATCTGCTAACTTTCCTGCCTCAAGTGTTCCTTTGTTTTTATCTTCAAAATATTGATAAGCCGCCCAGTCTGTGACTGATTTGAGTGCAACATAAGGGCTAACTTTCTGATCTTCGCCTAAAACTTCACCTGAACGGGTGACACGATTGACTGTTGCATCAATCACCATCATGTTACGAGGTGGAATAACAGGCGCATCATGATGCTCTGTGAAAATCATACCCCTGCGTAAAGCCGATCCTGTTGGGGAAATGCGATTTGCGCGTTCAGGTCCTAAAGTTTCATGCTTATGCCAATCTCCCCAATAATAGGTATGTAGTGAGAAGAAAGAGGGGATAAGACCTAATTCTTTCGCACGATCAAGTTGATCTTCACGCATAGTTTGTGCATGGATGATGACATTACGACGATCTTTGAGACCATATTTTTTTGTTGCTACAGCGATGGTATCAAGATATTGATCAATTGCTGCATCACCATTGGCATGTGCAAGAATTTGCCAATGATGTTCAAAAGCTAAGTTAATCGCATCTTGAACAGTTTGTTGTGAATATGCAGGATAACCACGATAGTTTTTATCCTTACCTTCAGGTGGAACAAGATAGGGTTTGGTCAACCATGCGGTTTTGCCTTGTGGAGAACCATCTAAGCTGATTTTTACCCCGCCAATACGGAAATGATTTTGATATTCGAGACTTGTACCATTTTTAAGCATGTAGTCTTTTTCATTCATGGCATCTGGATAAACAACCACATCAATATTTAACTGATTCATGGCAGCGAAACTTCGCCATAATTCAGATGTGCCATGGTCTGCACGACCTTCTTGAACGGTGGTATAACCATTTTTAACATAGGTTTGCAGTGCAGTTTTCGCCATATTTTGCATAATTTCTGGTGGAACTTTACTAAATGCGGCTCCCATTGCAGAAAACACCACTGATTCTTCCAATACTCCATTCGGTTCTTGTGAACCTTTTACTCTTCGAATAATGCCACCTTCAGGATTTGGTGTATTTTTATTAATATTTAAAAGTTCAAGCGCTTTATGATTGACCGTTGCTAAGTGACCAGATTGATGCAGAATAATTATGGGATTGGTTGTTGAAATTAAATCAAGTTCATTTGCAGTCGGATGTCTTTTTTCATTCAGTTGCGCATCATCATAACCATTGCCAATAATCCAACCAGATGTGGCTTTTATAAACTCAGGATTTTTAGCTTGCCAGTCTTTCACGGCTTGAATCAGCGAAGGAATGTCAGAAACATGACCATCAGGTTCTGGATAGAGGTTAGCAACAGTTTGTTGTAAGCCAACACTGTTGAGATGACTATGCGCATCGATAAAACCTGGGAGCATGGTTTGGTTTTTGAGGTCGACAGATAGGGTATTTTTTTGTTTTAACTTTTCGGCTTGATTTAAATCACCTGCAAATTTGATACGTCCATCTTCAACCACAAGTGCTTCAACATAATGTGGCGATGCACCTTGCATGGTGAGAATTGGACCACCATAGATAAACAATGAATTTTGAGATGATATATTTTGAGATGATAGATTCTCAGATGTTACATCTTTAGATTGTGTTGGATTGCTTGAACATCCTAAGAAAAATTGTGTAAGGATGAGAGGGAAAACTATTTTTGATATTTTGGATGGTTGTGTAAATGACATGATGACCCCCAATAATGAAAAAATAGACATCTTGCATACAACTTTTTAACTTCTCTTTCGAAGAGAACAATTAAAAGATTGTGAATATTGATGCAATGTATCTAAGTATGAAATTGAATTAATTAAATAGAATATCGCCTTTAAAATCATGTGAGAAGTAAAGTTTTGTATAAAAATATCAGATGTATTGGTGCAATTAAAATCTTATTTATTATGGTTGATGTTTTTACTTTAAATAACCATTGTGTAGATAAACTAGAGATTAGTATGGTGATAGCTAATACATAAGGCAGTTGTTGCGCCGAAAGCTGTGGCGATAGCAGCAGACATGATTAGTGCACGAAGAAAGGCTGCTACGACCTAACTTTTGCTCAATAATGACCGCATGCATATTTAATGCAGCATCCAAGCAACCTAAGCCAATTCCATAAATGATAAAGCTGAAAACCATCATATAAAGATGATGACTAAACGTCGCATTGAGCATTCCAATCGCTTCAAATATAAAACCAATGATAATGGCAAGACGCGAGCCAAATTTGACAGCAAGCCGATCTGCAAGTAATGAGTCTAATACAGAGGCAATACATCCCCCCTAAAATAATAATAGACAGTTGATCATCTAAGAGTTTGAATTTACTTTTGATGGAGGGTAGAGCAGTCATGACCGTGGCATAACCTAAACCTTGGGCTACAAAACCGATAGATACTGCTCATTTGGCATGATCCATAATTTTATCATTTGCGGATTGAACATGATCTTCCATGTGGTTCTCTAATTTTTGTTTTTGATCTTGAAAATTATTTGGTTTTATTTCAACTACATCCTGTCAGATTGAATCATCTATTTGATGATCATATACTTTTAGAAATTTTTTACAAAGAATGTAGATATAGTTTTATCAACAAATAAAAAACCACTCATGCTGAGTGGTTTTTAGCGTTAAGTGTTGTTGCTAGAAATGAGATTAAGAGTTAGGTCCGTCAACTCGTTCTATGCTTACACGACCCGTACCTGAACTGGTCATACCTAAGCGTTTTGCAGCACCGTAAGATAAGTCAAGAACACGGTTGCCATGGAATGGACCACGATCGTTAACTTTTACGACTACACTTTTGCCATTATCTTTGTTTGTTACACGGATATAACAGTTCAAAGGTAGGCTACGGTGCGCTGCTGTAAGCTCATTCATATCGAATGTATCGCCACTTGCGGTTTTACGACCGTGGAATTGACGACCATACCATGAAGCAACACCAGTCTGGCTGAATTTACGAACAGTGTTTGAAGCAACAGTATTCAATTTATCAATAACTGAAGGTTCATCTTCCGGTACTGCAATTTTAGCTGCAATAGTCTGGCGACGAATTTTATCACCTGTACTTTCAGTGATTGCTAAACTGTTCAAATTTGAAAAGTGAGCATTAAAATTGTTTGAATCTTTACTAATCACGCGAGAAGCGAGACTTGAACTGTCTGAATCATTGTTTAAGTATGATGACTGAACCATTTCAGCATTAAGCTGAGTCATACCTAAACCGATGGTCAGGGCAGTAATATATTTAAGCGAAGCATGCATCGTTTAACTCCTTGGAACCTCGATTTAACTTTCTAAGTCGCTGAAAATTAACCTGAGAGGTCTGTAAATTCACTTGTGCAACCACATTTAACGGTAGGGGATAATATTCATGCAGCAATAAAACTGTCTACTAATATTTGATAAACAGTTACAAAAAGGACAAAAACTTACGAGATATGATTAAAAAATAATCAATATTGTAACATAATATAAAAAAAGTGTGTTTTGTGATCAGAATCTCAAAAATATTTCTTGATTTATTGTTTTAAAAAGAAATTGGAGTCTTATCGACTCGCAATTTCCGTACCTAAAAGCCATAACGCAGTTGCGTACATTCGGCTTTTATTATAAGTCGTAATGACTTGAAAATTAGGGTAAGTAATATAGTAAGCAGGGCCATAATCTTCTTGTAATTGAATAACATTGACCAAATCAAAGTCATCAATTTTTACAATAGGATTCAATGGCGAAATGCCTTGTGATTTGAGTACACCATAGGGTGTCGGTTGCGTTAAATCTTTTGCAATGATTGCATCAGGATTATTGCCACTATATCGAGCAAGAAAAGCGATCGGTTGATTGCGTTGCCATCCATGCTGTGCAAGATAGTTAGCAATCGATCCAATGGCATCTACTGCTGAATTTCTTAAATCAATATGTCCATTACCATCATAATCGACACCATATTTAGGAATATTACTTGGCATGAACTGTGGGTAACCGACGGCACCTGCATATGAACCTACAATTGAATTGGTCGGTACACCATCTTTATATGACCATGCGATTAATGCCGCTAATTCATCTTGGAAATATTGTGCACGACGTTCGTAACCGAACCCTAACGTCGCTAGCGCATCTCGAGTGATAAAAGAGCCCTTATTTGAGCCAAAACCCGTTTCTACGCCTAAGATCCCTAATATGATCGACTGAGGTACACCATATTGCTGTTCAGCACGATTGAGAGCATCTGCATATTGGTTTTTAAAACGTACACCTTTTTGGATGGTTCCTTCAGTTACAAACATCGACTTATAGGAATACCATGGCTTACTTTCACCTGGACGTTCCATAATGCTGATAATGCTTGGCAAGTTTTTTGAACCATTCATTGCCCAATCAACTTGTTCACTGCTCAAACCATAGGTTTGCATGGTCTTCATTTTGAAGTTGTTATAATTAGGATCATTGGCAAAACTATTTGCCTGACAAAAACTTGAAACTGAAAATGCAGCTGCACAAAAAGTTAAATTTCTTACTTTTTGAATAAGCCCAGACTTTAACATGTGTTATATATTCCTGATTATTAGACATCTTACATAGCGATGCATAATCTCTTTATTTTTCTCATATGAGGGCAAATAAAGAGATGCTATTTAAGAGGTCTATATTTATGTGTATAAAACGATGTGTGTAAATTAACGATGTGTATGAATTGACATCACGATGCCAAAAGTTGCCATCAAAGTAATAATTGCAGTTCCTCCATAACTCATAAAAGGTAGAGGAACACCTACTACAGGTAAAATACCACTGACCATGCCTGCATTTACAAATACATAAACAAAAAACGACATTCCGAAAGCGCCTGCAACCAAACGTCCATAGTTATGGAAGCACTGTAAGCTGATTTGGAATGTTCTAAAAATAATGGCAAAATAAAGAGTTATAAGAATCACGATGCCAATAAGACCAAATTCTTCTGAGAAAG
This sequence comes from Acinetobacter sp. ANC 3832, assembly GCF_002135415.1. Classification (GTDB taxonomy): domain Bacteria; phylum Pseudomonadota; class Gammaproteobacteria; order Pseudomonadales; family Moraxellaceae; genus Acinetobacter. The sequence continues at coordinate 33,250 of NZ_NEGJ01000005.1, read as the reverse complement.
CGGCAATAATAAAGTCAGTATGACCTTCTGGTAAAAAGTGTAAATGGGACTGTGTGCCTTCTAAGAAACCTTTGCCAGCAAATCCACCTGAACCAATCGCAGTTTTAGATTGAATAATATTCCAACCTGTCCCCAAAGCATCGGCTTCGGGATTTAATAGGGTTAATACACGTTGACGTTGATAGTCATGTAATAGAAATTCCCAAGCAATTGGAATCACAACAGCAGCAGCAGCGAAAGCTGCCATAATCATTTTCCAAGACAAGCCACTTAAGAACAGTACAAAAATACCGCTGGCAAGAATGAGGAGAGATGTACCTAAGTCGGGCTGTTCTGCAATCAGTAAAAAAGGGACGCCAATTAAGACCAAGGAAATCAAAACGTTTTTAAAACTAGGTGGTAATGCATTGCGTGATAAAAACCATGCAATCATTAATGGCATTCCGACTTTCATAAATTCACTGGGCTGCACACTACCGAAGCCAGGAATATCAATCCAACGTTTTGCACCGAGTCGTATTTCACCAAAGGCAATGACCGCCAATAAGCATAAGATTCCAAAGCTATAAAAGTATGGCGAAAAGGCTTGATAAACTTTGGGTGGAATTTGCGCTAAGGTGAACATGACAAAACAGCCAATACCAAAACTCATGGCTTGTTTTGAAACGAGTCCGACATCTTGTGCAGAAGCGCTATAAAGGACCACCAAGCCCAGCATTGCATTTAGAAATAAAAATAAACATAACCAAGGGTCTATATGTAGACGTTGCCACTTTGAGGGCAACATGGCAGTGCTTAATCCATCTCGTGGTGCTTGGCGTAGAAATTTATATTGTGAACTTGGTGCCATTAGACTTATTGATTACTGTTGAAGGGCTTTGCGAATGCTATCACAAACTTTATTTAAGGCAATGTATATCAATATTTAGCAATAAAAAAACCTAGTCTAGACTAGGTTTTCGATCACATATTTTAGATCAATTGAAAAATAGGCTGTCGTGGTATTCAGCCATCGCTTTCAATTCATCTTTGGTTAAATTCGGGATCAGTTTATCAATCGCAATATGGACTGCTTTACCTACTGCTGCCGCTGCGATATCTGATGCTTTACGCTTAATCATCCCCAAATCTAAAGTCTTGTTAAAATCCTTCATGAAATGAGTAATCGTTGCGTCTGCAAACTGTTTATACAGTTCAGACAATCCTGCACGATTAATATCAGTCCCTGCTTGAATTTCAGCAAAAGTACTTTTTAAATTGGTCACTAAATTTGCATTTAATGCTGTCCCAACACGGAATTGTCCTTGTGGGTCTTTAAATAAGCTACGTTCAGAAAACTCAATAGATTGGCGAACAACATCGTTATCCGCTTTACTGAGTAATTGTTTAAGCAATACTGCCACAGTTGATTTTACATAACCTGCTAGTTTTTCAGCAGTATCACGTTTATCACTAGCAGGAAAGCGACGAACAAGCTCTGTTAATAGTGCATCAATAATTTCTTCATTAATGAGCAGGGCAGTTTGATCTCGCAAAGGATACAGTGGTTCGTTGGAATTTTTTTTCTCAATACCAGTCTGAATATTTTTCAATAAATTTTCAGACGGTACAAAACCAAAAAAAGGCATGTTGAAAACCTCAATGTTATTGTCGCGCCAATCGAATTGGGCTTGGCATCCATGATTCATCAGATACACGGCAAGGATTAATATCCAGTCCTCCACGACGTGTATAAGTTGCATATACCATCAGCTTTTCTGGCTTTAAGATTTGCCAAATATCAGCAAAAATTTGCTCCACACATTGTTCGTGGAAACCGTTGTGCTGACGATAGGAGATAATATAAGCTAAAATACTGCGATAACAAGGTTTTTTACCCTGATAACGAATAAAAACTGTGCCCCAATCTGGCTGTCCAGTCACTGGACAATTACTTCTCAGCAAGTGAGAAAAGAGTTGTACTTCAATATTTTTAGCTTGAGTCTCTACACTTTCATCTAAGCTTAATAATGATGCATCAGGATGATTGACTAAATTGGTCGGTTCTTGATCATCAATGCAAATGCCTTGAGGTTGGCTGATGGCTAAATCATCGACCTGAAACAAGTCTAGTTTGACTTCAGCTTCGGCAGCTTTAGATAAATCTTGCTCGACTGTCGTAATAAATGCTTCTTTTGAGTCAAACTGAGTGAAGTTCATACTATTAAAGTATAACTTCAGCGATTTTGACTCAATAAGGTTTGGCGATGATGCAGGAAGGATCATGCGACCAATGGCAACTTGAGGAATACCTTTAGCATTTAGCCAAGAAATTTCAAAAATATGCCACCAATCCTTTCCCTTATATATGCCCTCAATATGAGCATAGTTTTCACGTGCTTGAGCACGTGAAATTGGAAACAGAATTTCAGGTTGGTAGGTCGTTGGATACTGAGTATCTTTACCCAATAAAGAGAGTTCTACAGACATTATTCACGCATTCCTTCACCGCGAGACAATAAATAGTAGGCAATGCCATACAGTGCCACACAACACAGTGTCACAATGATTAAAGAGAATGACACATTCACATCACTATGACCTAAGATGCCGAAACGGAAGGCATTGACCATATATACAATTGGGTTAACCAAAGAGAGATTTTGCCAAAAAGGACTTAACGAGCTAATCGCATAAAACACACCCCCTAAATAGGTAAGTGGAGTTAATACGAATGTTGGGATAATTGAAATATCATCAAAGGATTTTGCATAAACTGCATTAATTAATCCGCCCAATGAAAACAATAAAGAAGTGACGATCACGGTATAGATCGTGACAAAAATATTATGAATGGCTAAGTCTGTAAAAAAGAGACTCATCACCGTGACAATTGCACCGACTAATACACCACGGCACACACCACCAATCACATATCCCCAAAGCACTAAATGTAGTGGAACAGGGCTCATGATCAATTCTTCAATACTTTTTTGAAATTTAGCACTAAAAAAGCTAGAAGATACGTTGGCATAACTGTTGGTAATCACAGCCATCATAATTAAGCCAGGCACAATAAACTGCATATAGCTAAAGCCACCCATTTGCCCAATGCGTGAACCGACTAAATTACCAAAGATCACAAAGTATAAACTCATGGTAATCGCAGGTGGGAGCAACGTTTGTGGCCAAATTCGCATAAAGCGACGGACTTCTTTAAGAACTAAAGTAAACAACGCAACTTTCATTTGAGTAAAATTCATTGCGCTGCTCCTTCAAGGTTTTTCTCAACCATTTTAACGAACAGTTCTTCTAGACGATTCGATTTATTACGCATACTGGTGACACGAATTCCGTGAGCTTCTAAAAGTTGGAACAGATCATTTAAGGTATGACCTTTATCTAAAGTCACTTCTAATGTCACAGGATCAATCAAGTTAAATTTCACACCAATAATATCGATATGCAGCGGTTCAATCGGATGTTCTAAATCAAAGATAAATGACTCTTCATTCAATTGATTTAAGAAAGATTTCATCGTGGTGTCTTCTTTAATCAGACCACGGTCAATAATTGCAATACGACGACAAAGCATTTCTGCTTCTTCTAAGTAATGAGTGGTTAAAATAATCGATGTACCATTGTCATTCATTTCAGTTAGGAAATCCCACATTGAACGACGTAGTTCAATATCTACACCTGCTGTAGGTTCATCCAGAATTAATAATTTAGGTTCATGCATCATTGCGCGAGCAATCATTAAACGACGTTTCATACCACCAGAAAGCATGCGTCCCTGAGTATTACGTTTATCCCATAAACCAAGTTTTTCTAAATAGTGCTCAGCACGTTGTTCAGCAATTTTTCTTGGAATACCGTAATAACCTGCTTGGGTCACTAAAATATCAAAAGTTTTTTCAAACTGACCAAAATTAAACTCTTGCGGTACAACGCCAAGACATTGTTTAGCATGTGAGGGATGGGTATCTAAGTTATGACCAAAAATTTCAACTGTACCTGAAGTTTTACGTGTCAAAGAACTGATAATACTAATCGTTGTGGATTTGCCTGCACCATTTGGACCTAAAAGGGCATAGAATTCGCCTTCTGGAACAGTTAGATCTATTCCTTTGAGTGCTTGAAAGCCATTTCGATATGTCTTGGACAAATCTCTTAACGTCAATGCATCAGCCATGAAATACTCACTTGGTTTTATGAGTGTGTATTGTGAGCGATCTCGGTGAATAAACCAAGCATCAGACGAGCAATTATGTGTTGCATTTATGGAACGTTGTATAAAGCATGATCAGCAGTGCACTTAAACATTTGATATATGCTTTACCTTATGTTTTTTTTTGATATGATGTGCGCAATCTAAAATGCGCTCATAGCTCAACTGGATAGAGTACAGGTCTCCGAAGCCTGTGGCGTGGGTTCGAGTCCCGCTGAGCGCACCATTTATATGTGTTTTTAAAATAATGACAATCAACAATAACTTTTTATTCTAATTTTAAAATCTAGCACGTTATAAATTTGATCAGCCTATAGCCCACAATTTTGTTCTGTGAACAAATTTTAAAGATATATCGTTAGATTTAAGAAGCGTAATATCTTACAAATTTCTTGATTTGATCTCAATATACTTTTTATGGTCTAAACGTATTGAAATGTTGCTAGGTCTTGTGGGGAAAATCACTTAGAGCTATATTCTAAAAACAGTAGATCAGGTTAGATTCTACTTTTAAGTTGGACGGATCAATGACAGCTTATTGAGTTTGAAGTATGTTTTTAACGGACTTTAAATAACAAATCAGCACTAGCCATCCAACATAGAAAACTCGCAGAAATGCGAGTTTTCCTATTTATGGGATTTGAATATTTAATCAAATAGGTTATTTTGAATAAATATCTTTTAATTTTTTCGCACCAAGCTCTTATAAGTAGGCTGTAAGATATTTAAGAATAAATCATTGATAAAAGAACAGGTCATTAAGCATCAATAATTGCTAATTCAACATCATAACGTTGAAATTCTATAATCATACTTTCAATGATTTGTTTAAATAAATCATCTTCATCATTAACTTCATATTCTAAAGCTTGAGCGCTATCAAAACATTCAATACGATCAATGTTCCAAATGGTAGGGTCATCCATCTGGCTAATGTATATACGACGCGGTTGAATGTCATTCATCATTTGAATGGGTAATACCGAGCTAATCGCCAGTTGATTTTTCTCTAGTTGTTCTTGAGGGCTGATAAAAGTAATCACCCAATTGCCAACTTTACTTAAATGCATGGGGTTATCAAATAAAGCAAACTGTATCAATAAGGGAAAAGCCATAGAAAGATACTTCCCAAAAGAAACAGTTATAAGTGAGTGAATCATCAATGTAGATAGGGCTTAAGTTGTATGAATAATGCTAAAAGTAGATGTTAATTTAGCCTCAAAAACTAACATCATGATTTTAATATAATTATAGTAGGTGGCTTACTAAGCGTTTCAATTTTTAAGATAAAAAAACACTTATGTATGACAGATAAACGCTAAATTTACGTCGCTTGCATATGTTGAAATGATAAATTGATTTGATGCAGCGTTTGATTTAATGCTAATGGCGGAATGCGAGTTTCTTGTAGAGCAGTAATCCATTGCATTTGGCAAAGTTTAAGTTCACGAATATTTTCAGCATTTTGAATTTGGATAACCAGTCTTTTTGCCATTAAGCCACAATATTGTGTCAATAAGTCAATCATGCATTGTTTCAGTTCATTAAAATTGAGCATTGGTAATGCGACGTGTGCCAGTTCTTCTATTTCTGTAGATGCTTTTTGTTGAAGATCATTCGAGTGATTTTCACTTTCATGAATAATCATTGGGCTTTCTTTAAGCAAAATTTCACTAACATCTTTCTGGATCGAATGTGAGTGTTGCTCAATAGGTTTTTGTGAGGAAAAAATGAGACCTTTTTCTTCAAGTTCGCTTAATAACGTAGGTGTTGCTATTTTTTCTTTCAGTTTAGGATTTAAAATTTGAAAGTCTTCAGAGCCAATAAGAACAAGTAAACGACGCTGACGAGCATTTAAATCTAAACTACGATGTTTTAAGGCATTTATGCCCAATTCAGTTTTTAAATAGTGATTCATACTCTAATTTATCCCCACAATAAATTAGAGTAATTGTAATGAGTGAAAATTACACTAATATGACTTTTATATTACAAATCAAACGTTTAAAGTGTGATTAATTTTGCATTTTCTAATGCTTTTTTTAAGTAAGGGTCAAGCTCGTCTTGGCGGAGTAACCAGCTCATATAGTCAGAAGGTAAGTCTGCAATGGCTGTGCCACGATGTTTACCAAAATTAATTGTACGTGGAATTCGCGCATCTTCAGAAACATCAAATAATTCTTCAATATTTTGAATATTCAACTTATGAATAATATGCATTAAAATATTGGCGGTTAGAATGATATCAGCATCAGCTCTATGCGCCCCTTTTAACATTTCACGTGCTTTTGCACTGCCTTTACTAATCATATAAATAAGTGCTGATATATTATGAGCTTCAGCATCTGGCCAAACCAAACGTGCTAAAGCAAGTGTACAAATTGCTTTAATGTGAGACGTATCCACACCGCATTGCTGAATCGCTCGAATATCATAGTCAATATTATGACCAATGATATAAACCGTTTCAGGCGGTAAGCTGAATGTGCCGAAATTCGGTTGATCAATAATTTCTGATTCTAAAATATGATGAACAGCCATTGATGCAAACGAAATTTTTTCATCGCCAATGCTATACAGTTGATCAAAAATTTGATTGCGATCTAAACTTAATTTACCTTCTTGGATTTGAATCGGTGCATATGCAATCTCGATAGGTAAGCCATTGAGTGTATGTGTTTCAGTATCGAGGATGATGGCTTGCATGACCTGCTCCAAAGCAAGATTTAAGTGATTCAAATGTACCGCTCACATGCGAATGTTTCAAATAAAAATCCAATTTTTATCGAATTTACTTCATTTTTTATAAGAAAGCTGAATAAAACATCTATTTTAAGTGAAACTCAGATTATTTTTACCTTGAATTTCTGTGAGCAAAAAGTATTGGTTTGGTTATTTCAAATGATCTTTTTTAAATAGTAAATATTGGTATAAATAGATGAAGGTTATTTGATCAAGATTGTGTGTTGTTCCAAGTATGCTAATTAGATTTGAGTTGCTTGAAAGTTGTTCAATAAATTACTTGCTATGCAGGATATATTGGCGTAATTATTAAAGCTAATCAAAGTAAAAATATGCATTAAAAAAACTGGTTTAAGGATAAATCTTATGAAAAAAACGTTACTCACAGTTCTGTTACTCAGTTCAGGTTTAATATTAACGGCATGTAATGATAGCAATGATGATTATGTTTTAGGCGGTGGGGATGGTAATACATCATCGGATGTTAATACGATTAAAGAGCCCGTGGTTGGAACACCTTCGACCTATGCATTAACTGATATGTCGAGTGTCGCTGGTAGTAGTGTTGTAATGACTTATAAAATGAAAGGGGTTAGCGGAGCCGAAGTTTTAGCTACAGCATTAGTCTTTACACCCAAAACAGCAGCGCCCGTAGGCGGTTGGCCAATTGTTGCTTGGGCGCATGGCACAACAGGTGTAGCAGATGTATGTGCGCCGAGTCAGAATGTAATGAATCCTGCTATTCAGGGGATGATCGCTCAATTGTTGGCACAGGGTTATGTTGTTGTTGCGCCTGATTATGAAGGTTTAGGTAATGGTGGCAAAGAACCACATCCATTCTTAAATGTAAAAAGTGAAGCTTATTCAATTACAGATGCTGTTGTTGCTGCGCGTAGTTGGTTAGGTGCTAAAGTGTCTGATAAATGGGTAACGGTAGGACATTCACAAGGCGGGCAAGCAGCATTAGGTGCAGCACAATATGCTTCACGTGCAAATATAAAATATATGGGAACCGTTGCCGTTGCTCCTGCATCCAATTTAAAAACGATTTTTAATACTGGGCAACAAGCTGTAGCGAACTTACCGCTTAAAGATCAAATCTCTACATTGGCTTCGTTAAATACCTATGCGGCTTTGATTACTGCTGGAATGCAGGGACAATCTTCATCCGCTACATATTCGCAAGTATTTCAAACGAATGCAGTACCAATCGCCATGCAGGCAGAGACAGTATGCGCAGATCCACTGGGGGAAACTTTTGGTGTCAAAATGGCAACAGCTTTGGCGACAACTAATACATTATCAGGTTATTTAACACAAGATAATTTTATGCAAGTTCCTGCAATCACAACATTTTTAGGTACAACTTCTCAACCTTTATCGGTAAAAGTAACGACTCCAGTGAAAATTTACCAAGGTGGAATTGATACAACTGTTCCTGCAAATGCAACAGCTCAACTTATAACAGATGCAACGAAACTTGGAACCAAAATCGATTTGAAATATGACGTCACTTGGAGCCACACAACAGCATACACTGCAAATATTGCAAATATTGTCACAGATGTAAAAGGTATGCTTAGCGCTCAATAAGTTAATTTGAATTAAATCGCTCATGTTGCATCGAAACATGAGCGATTTTTATATGAAACTGAGTAAACTTCATTCTTCTTAATCATAAAGTTCATGTTACAATGCGCACAATCTTAGCACGGCTTAAAAGCCCTACTTATATAGGACCTCGCTAATGTTTGCCAATATATCAGTTGCAGAATTTGATCCAGAAATCGCTCAAGCAATCACAAAGGAAGATGCTCGCCAAGAAGCGCACATCGAGCTGATTGCTTCTGAAAACTATTGCTCGCCAGCAGTAATGGAAGCTCAAGGATCAAAACTTACAAACAAATATGCGGAAGGCTATCCAGGCAAACGCTATTATGGCGGTTGTGAATATGTAGATGTCATTGAACAATTAGCGATTGACCGTGCTAAAGCGTTGTTTGGTGCAGATTATGCAAACGTTCAACCACATGCAGGTTCACAAGCAAATTCTGCAGTTTACTTGGCGCTTCTTAATCCGGGTGATACCGTTTTAGGCATGAGCCTTGCTCACGGTGGTCACTTGACTCACGGTGCAAAAGTAAGCTTCTCAGGTAAAACATATAATGCAATTCAGTATGGTTTAAATACTGAAACTGGCGAAATTGATTACGAAGAAGTAGAACGTTTAGCAGTAGAACATAAGCCACGGATGATCGTTGCGGGTTTCTCTGCATATAGCCAAATTGTAGATTGGCAACGTTTCCGTGATATCGCGGATAAAGTTGGCGCTTACTTATTTGTAGATATGGCTCACGTTGCTGGTTTAGTTGCTGCGGGTGTATACCCAAGCCCAGTACAAATTGCGGATGTAACAACAACGACGACACATAAAACACTTCGTGGTCCACGTTCAGGTTTAATCCTTGCAAAAGCGAATGAAGAGATTGAGAAAAAACTTCAATCTGCTGTATTCCCTGGTAACCAAGGTGGTCCATTGGTTCATGCTGTTGCTGCTAAAGCAATTTGCTTTAAAGAAGCAATGACACCAGAATATAAAGAATATCAAAAACAAGTTGTGGTGAATGCTAAAGCAATGGCTGAAGTATTGATTGCACGTGGTTATGACATCGTATCTGGTGGTACTGAAAATCACTTATTCTTATTGTCTTTAATTAAACAAGACGTAACGGGTAAAGAAGCAGATGCATGGTTAGGTGCTGCGCACATTACTGTGAACAAAAATGCTGTACCCAATGACCCACGTTCTCCATTTGTAACGTCTGGTATTCGTATTGGTACACCTGCTGTAACAACACGTGGTTTTGGCGAAGCTGAAGTTCGTGAACTTGCAGGTTGGATTGCTGACGTTCTAGATAGCAAAGGTGACGAAGCGGTGATTAATACGATAAAAGAGAAAGTATCGACTCTTTGCGCTAAATTCCCAGTTTACGTAAACTAAGTTTAGACTTGAGAAAAAGCTCCCTCAAGGGGGCTTTTTTTATCACAGTGAAAAATACAAAGTAGGGTACACAAAAAGATATTTTCTGTTATAAAAGAATGAGAGATAACGACAAAATATTAATGTATCCCTTAAGATATATTGAATTCAAGGAATTAGGTACATGGCTAAACCGAATATTATTATTTCATCACAAGATTTACATCGTTTAGAAACGATGCTTGAGCACCAAGATAAATTGACGCCAACGATGCAACATTTGGAAGATGAACTTGCACGTGCTGAAGTGGTTGAGCCGAAAGATGTTCCTGCCAATGTCGTGAGCATGAATGCGAAAGTATTAATCACGATTGCACCTGCAAAAGAAGCAACAGAAATTACCTTGGTTTACCCACATGACTTTAAGGGTGATAAAGGGCAGGTGAATGTTGTTGCACCGATTGGGACTGCAATTTTAGGTTTGGCAGAAGGGCAAGAAATTGAATGGCCACAACCAGATGGTCATATTATGAAAGTCAAAATTGAAAAAGTGCTTTATCAGCCTGAACGCGAAGGGAATTATTTGTAATCAGTATGATTGTTGAATGATAAAAAGCCCAGAGATTGATCTGGGCTTTAATTTCTAGAATCCTGAAATACGTCCTTTATTAGGATATTTAAATTGATGTTGAACATCGAGTTTAAATATTTGTTTGGGGTTCAATTCTAAATTCCATTGATTAATATTTGGCTGATCATGCCATGTTGTCGCCGTTGGTGTTTGACTATAGGTTGACTGAGTGGTGAGTTTACTATTACGACTTTGTGGTACAGCGTCAAAGAGTTGCACTTGGATTGGGTATGAGTGCAAATTTTGAATACTATATTGTTGTTTTTGAATAGTTTCAGATTGTGCGCCTCGTACAGCATTCTTTTGATCTGTTAAGTCGATGACTTTGACTTGAATTTGCTCATCTGTACCAAAGCTCATGGATACTGATTCATCTGAACTATTGTCCCAGTTTCTTTGTCCAATATAATCGCCATCACGATAAAGTTTGACTAAGCCAGATGGCCAATTACGATCGAGCTTTGTAATTTCTGCATTCAGTGTTGCTTGAGTGCTTTGTTTCGGGATAACCCATGCAGAAATTTTTGCTGGATATTGTTCGGTACTCAGTGGTAAATAAATTTGTTGTTGGCTACTTGAAATAGAAGCTTTAGTTTCTGAGCGAAATTCTGTACTAAAATTTAAGTCATTGCTTTCAAACTGTGGAAATTGAGGTGCATTCCCGCCTTTTCCTTTACTTACCATTTTTGCAGACGAATCCATCATTGCAACTTCTGCCATTGGGGCAGGGGCATACAGTGGACGAACAGGTTGCGGTTCATAATAATCGACCCACCATACCTCAGGGCTTTGCTGACGGACAATGCTTTGCGGTGATGAGGTTGATAAAGTGAGATTTATATTATTCCAATCTTCACCCGTTTTTTGCGCAATCATTGCCATTCGAGTCAGTTTGACTTGCTTAGTATTGGTATCTAACTCGGCTTTATATACAGGTTGCCAACGTGCGTAGGGCACCATATAACTGAGTTTAATCATACCTTTTTGCGGTGCATTGACATAAAATTTAATGCTACGTTGTTTAAACTCATGATCACCAATTGCATTCAAATCTTGTTGTAGCTCTTCTAAGCGTTGTTCTAATTTTTCTTTTTCAAGTTTAGCTTTATCAATGGCAACGAAAGCGTCATAAGCTTGTTTACGAACCTTATCAGCTGAGCCTTCGGTGACATTTCCTAAAAATTTATTTTGTAACTCAGCTGCTTGTATAATTGAGTTTTGTTCAGAAATTTTAGTTTGAACTTGATCAATTTGATTGCTAATTTTTTGTGATTCTTGCCCAGAAGGCTTATTTAAGGCACTGTCATTATGAGACACTGCATTTACATCAATATTCACTGTTTGATACTGCAATTGTGACATATCAAAGTTAGCTGCAAGTCCATCTAAAGTGATAAGTTGCTCACCAGATTGAACAGGAATATTGCGTTCTATTTTTGCGGAAGTTGGGTAAAGTGTGACATGCTGAATTGGTGCTTCATTAATATTGAAAGCAAAGCAAGCAGAAAAGGGAAAGCCGATTAAACTGATCGATAAAGCGAGATTTCTTTTCATTCTTAATACCAATGCTATTTAAGCAACATTATGCAAGAAGAATGGTGAGATTAAAATCGATTCATGCGATGATTTGGAACTTCATCGATATGAAAAGGCTCATGCAGAGCCTTAAATTAATGATTCGTGGTATTTGTAGCTTGTAGATATTTTTGGAAATAGTGTTCACGAATTTCTGTACGTTGTTCTGTCGTTGTCGCTTTTTCCATTTTTTTACGCATAGCACTACGTTCACTGGTACTCATTTGTTGCCAAGCTTCACGCATTTTCTCTTTTTCTGGTTCAGGAAGTTGAGTGAACCAATCCATACGTTGTTGCAGTGCAACACTCTGATTTTCAGGAATCTCTTTGAGATTCTGATAGCGTTTAATCAGCGCACGTTGTTCATCATCAGAGAGTGCATCCCATGTTTCATTGGCTTGACTTTTTGTATCTTTAGAAAAAATCCAAAAACGTTCAAATCCTGCAAAACTGGTTTGTAAAAAACCGATTGCACAAAAAGCCAAAACTAATTTTCTAGCTGCCATGGGAAGCTTTACTCTCACCAAATACAGATAACATTTCTAAATCTTCCATCATTTGCGGTGAAAGTTTAGGGCTGACAATGACTTGTTGATTTTGTGGTTGATCCTTAAAATCAAATGCATTTGGAATTACCACAAAACCAGTAATGGCAGCAGCAAGCGCAAAACCAGTCATTTTCCATGAGTGGAAACGAGACACAGGTTTGGCATGTATATTTTCCAATACTTTATGCATCACCACAGCTTTATTTCTGTGATTGCTTGCAAGACCATCTAACTTCGCGGTGACTTGCTTTGTGAAATCATCATGATTCATCTGATGACCCTCCCATAAAAGGATTTAAATGAGATAGCGACGCTTTTAAACCTTGAATTGCACGGTGATAATGTGTTTTCACGCTTCCCTCTGTACAGTTCATGATTTGTGCTGTCGTTTGTGTATCAAAGCCTTCCCAAGCACGGAGCATGAAAGCTTGCTGTTGTCGCAATGGAAGTTTTGTAATCGCTTCATGAATTTCTTCAATCGCAACTTCTTGGGCTAAAAAATGTAATGGATTAGGCGTTGATTCGTCTACAATGTCCATCATCTCATCATCGTCAGAATCTAAATTAAGTTTTCTGAACAGTGAAAAAGGTGATGCTCTGCGTGCTTCTTTACGACGCCAATCCTGTAATTTGTTATTTAAAATTGTATAAAAAAGTGGATACCATTCTTCAATGGCTTTGTTTGCATAAGATTTATGTAAGGAAATAAAGGCTTCCTGTACCAAATCCATTGCAATGCCATTTTGCCCTTGTGTCGCACTTTCCATCATAACCAAGGCACGACCCGTCACATCCTGCATAAAAAACTTCAGGCGTTGCTCAACCGTACCCGTTTGAGCACTACTTTCTTCAGACTGTGACTGTTTTGGTGCTAAGTCCATAGAGATGGAAAATCCCGTCATTGGGGCACCCACCATTATTGTTTAAATCATTACTTCTATAACGTTTAAAAACAATGGTAGGTTGACAACCGAAGCAATTATTTTTGTCAGTGTAAATGATTTTGCTTGAGCGAAGGGCTTTAGTAAAATTATTTAACGATTTATAGGCGTTGACGCACCATTTCAAAGAAACATACAGAACCTGCAATGGCAACATTCAGTGACTCTTGACCACCCGGTTGAGGGATTGAAACTGCTTCAGCATGCGCTAGAGCATAATCTGAAGCGCCTTGACCTTCATTGCCTAGAATCCAAACACATTGTTTTCTTAAGCTTTTAGAGTAAAGGCTTTCAGATTCATGAGAGCTTGTAACATAAACAGGGATTTTAAATTCTTTTAAAATATCTTCAAGTTCAATGTTTTCATAAGTGTACAGTGAAAAATGAGCACCCATGCCAGCACGCAATACACGTGGTGACCATAATGATGCCGAACCTTTGGTACAAACAATTTGTTCAATACCTGCTGCTGCTGCAGAACGCAATAGTGTACCGACATTACCTGGATCTTGAATATTTTCCAAAATCAGTGTGTCTTCAGTGAAATTAAGCGCTTGTCTAGAATTTGGTAAATCAATAACAGCAAGACATGCAATGCTGGTTCCCAATGTACTTAAGTCTTTATATAAAGACTCACTTAAAACAAAAATAATACCTGTATATTGATCCGTAATTTTTTCAAAATCTGGATGTGAAAGGGCATGTTCAGTGGTGAAAATAGATTTGATCTGACGGTTTTTTTCTAACCAAGCTAAGGTTAAATGCGTACCTTCAAGGACGGTTTGACCTTGTTTTTTACGGTAAGTGTTTTGTTCAATTAAACCGCGTAAGTGCTTAAGCTTAGGGTTGTCTCTAGATTCTAAAAATATTGTTGGCATGGGAGTGCATCCACGGAAGTAAGTAGGGTCTGTTGGCAATTCATCGCTGATGATATGGCAACAGACCCTTAAATGTGCTTACTCCCATTATTGAGAGAAAGAAAAATTAGTTATGGTAACTGGTAACAAGTTCAACTTCATTTTTAGAACCAATCACAACGGGTACACGTTGATGTAGTTCAGTCGGTTGGATTTCCATAATGCGGACACGACCTGTTGTCGATGCGCCACCAGCTTGCTCCATGAGCATGCTCATTGGATTTGCTTCATACATTAAACGTAGGCGACCTGCTTTTTTCGGGTCTTTAGTGTCGTAAGGATATAAGAAAATACCACTACGGCAAAGAATACGGTGAATATCACCCACCATACATGCAACCCAACGCATATTAAAGTCTTTTTCACGAACTGAAGTTATGCCTGCTTGTAATTCATCAATATAACGTTTTACTGGAGCTTCCCAGTGGCGTTGATTTGATGCATTAATCGCATATTCTTTAGTTTCTGTGGCAACTTGAATGTTTTCAGACGTTAGTAAAAATTGTTGAGTTTCAGGATCAAAAGTAAAGAATACCGTGCCTGCCCCAACAGTCAGCGCCATCATGGTAGATGGACCATACAATACATAACCAGCGGCTGCTTGTTCAGTACCTGCTTGCATGAAGTCTTCTGCTTTAGTCACTGCATTTTTAGCAGGAAGAATAGAAAAGATTGTACCGACGCACATATTGATGTCGATGTTGCTTGAACCATCTAATGGGTCAAATAAAACCAGATATTGACCATTGTTTTGAGCAGATGTGAAATCATCCAATTCTTCAGAGGCTAATCCACCGACATTTTTATTGATTTTAAGCGCATCAATTAAATAGTCATTTGAAATAACATCTAGTTTCTTTTGCGTTTCACCTTGGACATTTTCATGTTCAGCACTGCCTAAAACACCAGCCAAAGCACCTTTTTGTAATGCAAGATCAATGGTTTTACAGGTATTTGCGATGGTTTCAATCACATCAGCAAGTTCAGGCGTCAGGTTCCCTTGTTGTAGTTCTAAGTACTGGGATAATGTGCGATATGACATATCAAGGTTGCTCCAATAAAGCGATGAATTTCTAGCAAATTAAACAATCGCACTATTTTAGATGAGTTCGACACAAAATAGAAATTATCCTGTGTTATTTGTCGTGAAATTGCTCTTGAAAGTATTTTATAAAGTGCTATGTTGAAGAGACGGAATATGAGAATCCAAGGAGCACTAAGATGACAACGACGAAGTTTGAAGCGACTCCATCTGCAAATGAAGGCATTGATTTAGATGATATTAGTGTCGAAAATGTAAAAGATGCATGGAAAGAATACGAAGCAAAACCTGAGTATAAAACATTCAATAAACATGACATGATTGAATCTATGCAAAACCATAGTCCCATGCCAGATTCAAAAAATCCTTAATATATAAAAAGCGCACATAAGATATGAGCGCTTTTTTATGCCTAAATATTTATACAATGAGAAGAATTACTGTTAGAAAATAATATTTAAGGGATAACTCTTATTTTACTTACTCATATTAGTGCTGAGAAATAAGAAATTAATGCACAAAAAATTATTGAGTCTTTAATAGGTTATCTTAATAATGAATCTAGTATTTTTGATTCCATAAAAAATGCCCATCTTTAATGAGCATTTTTTTTAATAAACTTTTGATTTAGGAAAGTAAATTCAAAAGTTTATTTTAATAGTGGTGGAACAGCTTCGTAGTTGAGTTCTACACGACGGTTTTCTTTCCATGCAGATTCATCATGACCTGGATTAATTGGCATTTCTTTACCATAGCTGACAGCTTCTAATTGAGTTGCATTCACGCCATTGGTAATTAAGTAGCTTTGCACTGCTTTCGCACGACGCTCACCTAAAGCCATATTGTATTCACGTGTACCACGTTCATCCGTATGACCTGTTAATGCAATTTTAGAATTTGCATTGGCAATTAAAAACTGTGCATGTGCTTGCAATGTTTGGTAATCATCATTAGAAAGATCACTGCTGTCATAATCAAAATGAACAACACGTTTTGCTAAGAATGCTTTGTTTGCAGCAGTCACACCTTTTGAAGATGCGCCATTTAAGTTTTGAGCATTTAGCGCAGCATCTTCACTTAAACCATCCGTGCTAACTGTGGTTGAACCCGTTGGCGTATTTCCTGTAGTAATTTCAGCAGCAGGTTTACGGCTTGCACAACCTGTCATGATTAAGCTTACAGCAAGTAGTGGTAAGGCTAAGTATTTAATCGTATTCATCTTCATCTCCATGACGGTTTCTTAAAACTGATTCTATGCTTATTTCGGTGCCCAAGCAGGTTCACGAACTTCACCTTGTTCACTTGGTAAATTCATGCGGAAACGACCATCGGTTGACATAATTGCCAACAAGCCACGGTTACCTTCACGTGTCGCATATACCACCATCTGTCCATTAGGAGAGAAGCTTGGTGATTCATCTAAACTTGTTGGGGTTAATATATTGGTAATACCTGTCGAAATTTCTTGAATCGCGACTTTGTAATTACTGCCAGACGGACGATGTACCAATGCAACATATTTGCCGTCTGCACTTAAAGTACCACGGGCATTGAATGCGCCACGGAAAGTGAGACGTTTGGTTGAGCCATCAGCAAACGTATAGCGATAAATTTGTGCAGAGCCGCCACGATCAGAAGTAAAGATAAACGATTTACCATCTGGAGCATAACGAGCTTCTGTGTCAATCGCGCTGTCATTGGTCATACGTTTTAATTGACGTGTATCTAGATCCATTTGGTAAATTTCAGGATTACCATTCATGGATGCAGTAAATAACATGCTCTTACCATCTGGTGAAAAACTTGGCGCACCATTCAATCCTACAAATTTTGCTAAGACTTCACGTTGTCCTGTAGATAGGTCTTGAACGTAGATTGCAGGGCGTTTGGTTTCAAAAGAAACATAAGCGATTTTCTTTGCATCAGGTGTCCAAGCAGGTGACAAAATTGGGTCACGTGAACTTAAAACAGTTTTGGGTTGTTCACCATCTGTATCTGCAATTTGTAAGGTGTAGCGTGTTGCAGGTGTCGTAGGATTACGTAGTACATAAGCAATACGACCGCTAAAATCACCTGCAATGCCTGTAAGTGCTTGGTAGATTGCATCACTAATTAAATGTGAAGCAGAGCGTACACGAGAAGCAGGTACAGTTAATAATTCGTTAAGTAAAAACTTCTGTTTTTCGACATCATACAGTTGGTATTGAACAGCTAAGCTACCATCAGCATTGGTTTTAACATCGCCTAAAACAACATAAGGAACGCCTGCTGCTTTCCAAGCCTCAGCATTGACATTATTTAAGCTTGCTGTTGCAGGCAAATTTTTAGATGCGCTGGTAAAACGGCCTGAACGATTTAAATCCTGTTCAACAATAGGATAAATAGATTGGTCATTTCCAAAAGGGATGATCGCAATTTTAGGCGCGGATTCAGGAGCTTTCGCAATTTCTAAATGTAATTGTGCATAAGCAGTTGTCATTAGTGCAGGACTGAAAGCTGCAATAAATGCCAATCCTAACAGATGTTTAGTCATCATTTTCATTGGTCGTCATGTACTCAAATATTGGTTTTTTATCTATGCTTAGCTTTGTAGCATAAAGACATGATTTTAATCTATATAAAGCATGTAATTATGAACAAAAGATTAATTAGTCTGAAATGTAATACGATTTTCTTTCACTCTTTGTCTAAGTGATACATTACTTGGCATTTTAAATGGAGAGGTTTTCATAATTGCATCTTTAATGGAGGTTTTAAAAGCTTCACTAAATTGACCATTCAAATCAACACGATTGATTGAGCCATCATCATTTAAATATATGAAAACATGCGCAATTTCAAATGTAGAAGACTTTGGGGTATGCCAATGTTTAAAAATGGCTTGACTATGTTCTTTTTGAATCAAAAGCACTTGTTGATCTTGGGTAAGAGCTTCTTCTGTTGTGGGACGATGAGAAACAGTATTTGGTAATCCATTTGGTGGAAGAGAGCGTTTAACAATTTCATCAGAAATATCAAGGGGGATTGGGTTCAGAACCTGATTTGTAATAACAAGATGATTGGTTAGAACTTCAATGGGTTCAGCATAGACCAATGGTACGTTTAAAATTAACAATAAATAAGTGAAATACTTCATTCGCAACCCTTATAAATACCCTATCCCTTATTTCAATCTCTCTAAATATAAACAACCCTGCCGAAGCAGGGGTATTGATTAAGTTACTTAACGATAAATGTTGAGGTAAAGCTTTTAGCTTCCCGACGTGCATCTGGATCGGAAGGCATTGGATAAGGTGCAGCTGAACGAACTGCTTGTTCAACACTGGCTTTTACATCTGGATCCGATGCCGTTACGATCACAGAAGCGACACCACCACTATCTGTTAATGTAACTCGTGCTGTTGCTTTTTGACCTGATGAGTCTAAAGGCATACGCCAAGCACCCCGAATTTTTCCTTCAAAATCACGCTTAGCTGTTGAAGCAACTTTTTTGGCATCTGCTTTTTTAGTTGCAGCCCCTTCTTTGGCTTTTTGAGCGGAAGAAGCCTTTTCTTCTTCAAGTTCACGGGCTAAATCAGCTTTACGTTTATCCGAAGCAGCCTTGGCTTTTGCATCAGCATCGGCTTTTGCTTTTTCATTTGCTTCTTGTTTGGCTTTCGCTGCGGCATCAGCTTTCGCTTGATGTGCTTTTTCTGCAGCATCTTGTTTGGCTTTTGCTGCGGTATCAGCTTTCGCTTGACGTGCTTTTTCTGCAGCATCTTGTTTGGCTTTTGCTGCGGTATCAGCTTTCGCTTGACGTGCTTTTTCTGCAGCATCTTGTTTGGCTTTTGCTGCTGCATCAGCTTTCGCTTGATGAGCTTTCTCGGCAGCATCTTGCTTGGCTTTTGCTGCTGCATCGGCTTTCGCTTGACGTGCTTTCTCGGCAGCATCTTGCTTGGCTTTTGCTGCTGCATCGGCTTTCGCTTGATGAGCTTTCTCGGCAGCATCTTGCTTGGCTTTTGCTGCTGCATCAGCTTTTTCAGCGGCAAGTTGTTTTGCTTTGGTATCTGCTTTCGCTTGACGGACTTTTTCAGCCATTTCTGCTTTTGCTTTTTCAGTTGCTGCTGCTCTTGCTTCAGCCTCTGCCTTCGACTTTTCAGCTGCCGTTTTTGCTTGGCGAGCTTTTTCATTGGCTTCAGTACGAGCTTTTTCAGCTGCTTCTAATTTACGTTTAGATTCAGTGGCTTCTTTTGCTTGTTTCGCCTTTTCATTGGCTTCAGCCTTTGCCTGCGCCATTTCTACTGCTTTATCTTTAACAGCTTGAGCAGCCAATAGGGCAGCAGTGGCTTCAGCCATTTCTTTTGCTGCAGCTTTGGCATCTTCAGCTGCTTTGCGTTGATCTATTTTCGGTGGAGACTGTGGCTGAGCTTCAGTGGGGATCTTCGGTGCTGTGACAACAGGTTCAGCTGTTTGTTGAATGTCAGGTGCAATTTGAGTATCTGTGGTTTCAGTCGATTCAGTTTGTTCCAGCGGTTTTGGTTCTGGTGGAGGCAAATCTTCAGGCTTTATTAGTACTGTTTTTAATCGTTTGGGTGGTTCAGGTGGTTTACTCATGCCTAAAAAAAGTAAGCCGACAATCGCCACCACATGGACACCAAGGGTGAACCCAAGCGCAATCGCTTTTTCTTTGGATTGTGGTTGCTTAAAATCTTTCATAACTTACTTTAACGGCTCTGTCAGTAATCCAACTTGGCTTAAACCTGCATCTTGTAAAGCTGCCATGAGACTCATGACATCACCATATGGTCGCTCTTTATCCCCATTCACTAAAACACTGAATTTCTGTTTTTGTGTTTCAGAATCAGTTTGTGCTTTATTGAGTGCATCTTTAAGCTGTTCAAGTGTTAAAGCTTCATCTTTATGGTCATTATCTTTCAGCAAATAACGACCTTGTTTATCTAAAGTTACAATCGCGAGATTTTCTTTAGATTCGATAGGCGTGCTATTTGCTTGTGGTAAATCCACATCAACACCTGTGGTAATCATAGGGGCTGTCACCATAAAGATGACCAATAAAACCAACATCACGTCAATATAAGGTACGACGTTCATATCACTTTTTAATGGTTTTTTAATACGCTCAAAGCGTCCAGAACGTTGAATCGCCATTATTCAGTTTCCTGTGTAGTTCCCACAGACTGACGTTGTAATAGCGCCACCATTTCTTCTGAAAATAATGCGCGGTCAGAATAAACTTCTTCGCCTTTAGATGTGTAATGGTTAAATGCCAATACAGCAGGAATTGCAGCAAATAAACCAATTGCGGTTGCAATTAATGCTTCTGCAATACCAGGGGCAACCGTTGCTAAAGTAACTTGGTCAACCTGAGCTAAACCAATAAAGGCATTCATAATGCCCCAAACGGTACCAAATAAACCGATATAAGGTGCAACTGAACCAATACTGGCAAGGGCGCTTAATCCTTGCTCTAGACGGCTTTGGTCACGACTTAAACCGACACGTAAAATACGTTCTGTACCTTCAACCATTTGCGCAGTATCGGCATGACATTTTTTAAGTTTAAAAAATTCACCTAAACCTTGATAAAAGATATCTTCCAATCCTTCACGCTTAGAGTTTAGTTGCGCATTGTTAAATAAAGTATTGAGTTCTGCGCCTGACCAAAAGATTTTTTGGAAGTGCTCATCACCCTGTTGGGCTTTTTTATAACCCATATGTAACTTGGCAATCAGATACCAACTAAATAGGGATGCTAAGACCAGAACAAGCATGACCAGTTGTACCACTGGACTTGCTTGTAAAATTAAATCTGAGATGTGAAGCGATGATTCTAGTTGTGTTGCCATAGGTTACATGTGCCAATAATATTTTTTATTCGTGAGCTAATTCTCTTTGAATTAAATCACGGATTTCGTCAGGAATTCTACGAGGTTTCATTTCTGCACTAATGCATGCCAATTCAACCTCGCCAGAAGCAAGCATGATTTCACCACGATAAATATTTTGTTGCAATACAAAAGACGTAGCTTTACATGAAACTACACGAGCAGTAACAGTAATTAAGTCATCCATGAGTATAGGGCGCGAATATTTCAGTGAGATTTTATGCACCACGAAATTATAATCTTTTTGATGCCAATAGTGGTCAATTCCTGAAGCACGTAACCATTCTGTGCGGGCACGTTCCATAAAGCGAATATGGTTCGCATGGTAAACAATTCCACCTGCATCTGTATCTTCAATATATACACGGATTTGGAATTCAAATTTGTTCGCCATTTTTTAGTACCGTCATAAAATTAAATAGTAATATATTTCAATATCTTAATTGATATTTATCAAACGTAATTAAGAGCTAAAATGTAGACTTTTTAAATTTGTAGACCCATGGTAGACGCTAAAATAATAAGGTATATTATTGCGAATTATTGCTTAACTTAATTCTACTATGGCTAACACAAGAATAAAACTCACAAAAACATATATAGATAATCTCAGTGAGCCTGGTATCTATCGTGATAGTGAGTTAATTGGTTTTGCTATTCGTGTTAACACAACTTGTAAAACTTATGTTGTTGAGAAAAAAGTTAATGGCAAGGCTATTAGGTCTACGATTGGTCTACATGGAAATCTAACATTAGCTCAGGCACGAATTTTAGCACAGGGCTTACTTTCACAAATGGCGCAAGGTTACAATCCGAACCAAATTAAAAAAGAAAAAAGAGAACAATTAATCATCAATGATAAGGTGTCAAAACAACAACCTACTTTAACTATTGCATATGATGAATATCTAAAACATCGAAAATTAAAAAGTAGAAGTCTTGAAGATTACAACAGGGCAGTGAACCAATACTTATCTGAATGGAAAAATTTAAAGCTTATTGATATAACCAGAACCCATGTACATGAGAAATATGCAGAACTCACTGAAAATAGCCCGGCACAAGCAAATATTGCAATGG
The DNA here is from genome assembly GCF_002135415.1 of Acinetobacter sp. ANC 3832. GTDB lineage: Bacteria > Pseudomonadota > Gammaproteobacteria > Pseudomonadales > Moraxellaceae > Acinetobacter. The sequence goes on along the minus strand of NZ_NEGJ01000005.1, from coordinate 10,699 downwards.
CTGTATTTAGAGCAATATTTAACTTTTCTGTAGAGCACTTTCTTGATGAGCAAGATAATTCACTAATAAATACAACCAATCCAGTTGCGACCCTTAAAGCAAAGCGAACATGGAATAAAATAAAACGTAGAAAAGGTTACGTTAAACAAGAGCAAATAGGTGATTGGGTCAATGCTGTTATGAATTTCACAGCTTTACGTCAAGAACGAAATACTGTTAGAGACTTTTTATTAACATTAGTTTTGACAGGTTTTAGACGTAAAGAATGTGAAACGTTAACTTGGGATGCAATCGACTTAAAGTATGGATGGATTACTTCGTTAGATCCTAAAAATGATGACCCTCATACTTTACCTATGGGTGATAGGCTTTGGGAAATAATGAAAAGTCGTAAAGAACAACAATATAACGATTATGTATTTGCTTCACCACGTTCAAAATTGAAAGGCTATACGACACACTTATATGAAGCTAAAGCAAAAGTAATAGAGGCGAGTGGAGTGGAGTTTACTTTTCATGATTTACGCAGAACATTTAGCTCTATTGCTGAAAATTTAGATTATGGCCAATACACAATAAAACGACTTTTAAATCACACAGTTTCATCTGATGTGACTGAAGGTTATGTTCAAATTAGCGATAAAAAACTAAGAATGGCAATGCAAGAAATTGAAGATATTGTTTTTTCAGGGTATGAAAAAGGGGAATAAATCCCCCTATGCTGTGTGTTTTAATTTTTTACTGTGGAAAAAATCAATTACATCTGCTTTTTTATATAAAACCTTTCTTGTACCTTCTGGTTTCATAAAAGGAATACCACCACCATCACAACGTTTTAATTGCAACCATGGTAAAGAAACCTCAAAAGTAATTGCAATTGTTTCAGGAGGAAATGCAGCATCAACAGGTGAGGCCCAAAACTTAATTGCTTCTGCAGTTCTTTGTTCAATAGACATTTTATCTAGTTTAGTTAATCGCCCCATCATGACACCTCCTTTAAGCTTTCCAAAACTGAATTTGGCATCATGGCCACATTGTTCACTTCCAAAATCTCATCAAGACTTACAAAAAATGGGTGACGACTTACAGCATCATTTCCAACAATGTTTTCTGACCCATCGATCCGTCGTACAATGCCTTCCACTACAATAATTTGACCTAGAAAATTTTCAAACTGAGCTTTGATCTTGTCACCAACTTGGATTTTCTCAATCATGACTTTGCTCCTGTACTTCGATCATGATCTTGTAGTTTTCTTGAAACTCCCTGGCTTTATTTGTGCACCATCGCAATCGAATTTGTTCACGGTGTGTGGCTGTTGATCCTCTGTGCTCATAATCAAACATGCTTTGAATATTATTAAATGCGTCACTTGCCAACTCATCTGCTAGCTCATCACTCAATAATTTCGGCACAAGCACAAAACCTTCAGGTACCACCTTTCTCTTTGCACAAGCTAACCATGCGTACCAACGTTGATTCATGATGCTAATGTATTCAACCTCAGTGTCGCTAACATTGTATTTACGCCACATGAATTGCTCTGTTTCCTCATCGAATTGGATTTTTCGAGAATCATCTTTGTAGTTCACATAGATATTAAGAAACGCAGTTTTTTCTTTATTAATTTCCATCACCAACTCCACATTTCAAAATTGATATAAACAGACCCACTTACCGCAATAGAAAACTCAAGCCACAAAATAAGAATTTCCATCCTTGGACCTCCAGTTCGCTTCTTTAAATTTTGCATCCGTGACTAGTTCTTCAATTTCACCCACACCGACGTTGCTAAACACGTGGGTCATCTTTACCCCGAACACAGTGAGTGTTCGGGTCGCCGTAGAATATGTAAATTTCATTGCTTCTCCTCGAGCACATCAATGGTGCATTTGATTGTTTTGTTGAGTATTACTTTGTGTTGGCCATCCCATTTGATCTGCTCGAGCACGACAAGCATTGGTAATACCTGCTTCATAGGTCGTACCTTTAAATCTATTTGCAGCCGCTTTAAGAACACCTTTGTCCGATGTGCTTTTAATGGCATTCAAAGCATCATTAAAGAGTTGGGATTGGCTACGTTTAGGCTTTTGTTGGCTATTTGATTGTTGATTATTTTGATTCTGCGTTTGGTTACGTTGAGCGTTATTTTGAGCAGGAGCAGACTGCTGTGTCTGTCTATTTTGCTGATTATTATTTCGGGCAGAGCCATTATTGACTTGGTTGTGATACTCATCAGAGTCATAGTCTTTGGTATCATCAATTAAGAACAAACCATTGAGTGCATATTTACGAGCATAAGAACTCGATGCACCAAAGGTCTGAGCTACATCCATACCTTTCTTGCTAATCTCTACACCTGCATGGGCTTTGACTACCGTTTCTTTACCATTGGCATCAGTTAGGATCACTTTTGCTGTGACTACGACAACAGGTCCAATCTCTTGAACTTCATCAGTGATGATGAGTGTTGCATTGTATTTTTGAAGAAGTGGCTTAACTGCTTCAAGAATGTCTTCGCAGTTACGATAGTTATAATTACCAAATGTATTTCTTTTACTTTTCGGTGCTTTTAATTCAAGTTGAATTTGTTGAAGCACATTAATGTTTTGTTCAGCAGGTATTTGGTTTTGAGTATTTGTAGACATGATAATTCTCCTTAAACCGAACGATGGCTTTTAGACCATTTCTTATATTCTGGTGTTTGAAAGTGGCCAATATTTTCTAAGACTTGGTTGTACTCAGCATTGCGCTTAGCTTTACGTGCAACCAGTAATGCTTTAATTAGCCATTCAGGAGCAGTGGCTTTGTCTAGAAGAATGAGACTGCCTAGAGATTCTTTATAAATATCGAAACCATCTAGGTTGATTCCACTTCGACCAATAGGCTTAAGAACATAAAAGCTAGGGCGATCTTTACCTACACGATAGCGCTCATTTTTATCACCATCTAAATTAAGAAACTCAGAGAAGTATTGAGCTGCTTTATCTTTTAGATCCCGTTGAATGCCGTTATCTAAACCTTGAGAGAAGCGAAATTTAATGAAGCCACCAAAGAAGTCTGCAAAACCTAAACGTGCTTGAGGAGTTAAAAGCTCCCAATCGTTAGTTTCTACTTCGGCATAGTCGATATTTAAACCTCTAGCTAAAGCTTCAAAGACTTGAGCAGGTGCGAGGGTTTGTTTAATGGTTTGAGTATTCATGCTTGAGCACTCCCAATCTTTGCAACAGCGTTTTGATGAGCTGTGCAACTAAAGAGACCCCCAACGCACATCACAATGATAATTATTGAAGCTAAGACCAAACCTGATTTAGATTTGTACTTTACTGTGTTGGTAGAGGTTGGGCTTTGGTACAGCGTACCTTGTGGAGTTGTTTGACTTTGAATAGGGTTTTGTTTCATACTTACCTCGTTGTTAGCAAAAGCGCATTTGATTTGAGAGTCGGTGCGTTTTTTGTTTGTTTGTGAGATAAATATAACTATAGTTATTTTAATAGTCAAGAATATATCAAAGATAATATTACTTTAATTATAATTTAAATAACTGTAATTGTTATTTATGCTTTAATAAGCAAAAGAAAACCCACACTGGGTGGGTTGTTTGGAGTTTTTAATTCATATGTATACATATGACTGAGGAGCTTTGAGTCCTACTTTTATGTCTTCTAGAGCTTGTGGATTTAAATATTCCCTAACATGCTTAACCTTAATTGCATAGGCCATCTTTCTATTTTCAAAATAATCATCAAAAAAAGATTTTGATATACCTGAAAACTCACTGGTTTCATTCCAAATTTCTTGAGGTGAGTTCGAAATGATATGCTCTATATCAAATTCACCTATAACCTTGCCTATTGGCATAGTTGCATAAATAAGAACAGTTTTAATTCCATCACGTTTGAAAAGTGATTTTCGAAATTCAAACTTTTTCTCACCATTTAGAATTTTATTAGCAAATTCAGGCTTGATTGATAATAATACTTTCATTTGTTTGACTCACTTTAAATACGTCAAGTAGCTGTTCATAATCCAATAATCCAAACCCAGAATATGAAGAGTTTGACATTATACGCATATCAATTAAATGTTTTCTTATAATTCTTTTCGTTAATGCTACATTATAAGACATCTTAATAATAAATGGATACTTTTTATTTTTGTAAATAGTCAGTAACTCATCATCACTAAAAATACTATATTTTTTACAATATTGGTAAAATGAGTCATAGTCCGTGAATTCAAAAATACTCTTGGTTTCTTCAATAACACAAATCGAAGTAAATACGGCTGAATATAAAGCTAGCTGATTATCTTCTTTCGTTCTGTAAATGATAATTATATCGTCTTTCTTTAATTGATCCATACCTCGCATACCAGCAATATATATTTTATGGATACTATTTGTATATGAAATATCTTTTACAATACTGCTGCTACTCTCGGTTTTTAAAATAGAATCTGGAAATAATCTTGAATGGTATACAGGATAAATACTTAAAAAATAAATATTATTTTTTTTATTATTATATTTTATAAAAGGATATTCTGCTATTACAGTCCCAGACATGGCTCTAGAAAAAACACTCTCACTACCATTACTAGAATGCTTTAAACCTATTATATTGAAATTATATCTTTGAAATAACTCTATAAGAGATCTGTGTTTATCAAAAATCGTAACATATATTTCTGTAACATTCTTAAGCAATGCATAATCAAATATTTTTTTAATAAACCTTTCGCCAAGCCGAGTACCATGAGCATCAATTTTCATGGTTCCAACTTTTAATCTTAATGCTTTATTTTTAGGGGGGTCGATATCCAATATTTCATCTTCTAATTTTAGATATAGAAACCCATTCAACTGTCCTGTTTTATCAAAATGTATAATTGCCCCATTTCCAGATTTTTTTTCAAACCAATCCGAAAACTCTGCATAATCAGTTTTTAGTGAATCAAAAAATTTATCATTTAAATCAATATCTTTAAACTTTCTAATTTCAAAGCCCATTTTATTCCCCTCCCGATCATTTATAAAGGACTGCGTCGAGTTCGCAATTATCATTTACACATCCGAATACTTTTCTAAAAATTCATCTATCCACCCTTGAGCCACTTCAAGATTGGTTATATCAGTTAGCTTTAGATTGGTTTCTTCTGCTTCGTTAAAGCCTTCAATAATTGCTTCAAAGATATTTGCTTCACTAATGACCTCGCTTGCTATTTCCGCAGTATCGTAGTTTTGCTTGGCTTTTTTAAGCGAGGTTATTTGTTTATCAATTCCTGCACTAATTTTATCTAGAGCCAATTTAAATTCTTGACGATTAATCGTTAGCGCAGTTTTGGATTTATTTAGTGTTGCGATCATTACGTTCTCTTTTTAAGAAATTTTAATTATCCTGCACGCCAAATCTGACGACCCATCACTTTGAAATTTTTACCATTCTCTTCAGTAACCAATTTATCTCTATATTTTTCATTAAGACTATGAAGTATTAGTGATCCATCAGCTTCTTTGAATATTTGTTTTATCATGCCTTCACCAGCCAGATAAACTGCATAGATTTCACCATCTATCACATCAGTTTGGGCTAAATTTATACCAACTAAATCACCATCTTTAATAAAGTCCGACATACTGTCGCCTTTAGCTTTAATGATCTTCATTGTTTTTTCAGTGACATTCCTTTCTTTTAAAAAAGAAGGTGGGAAAGGTATTTTTCCATTGATTGCATCAAAGTGAAACTCAATAGACTCGCCAGATCCACATGAGAAGTTAGCCTCAACAACATCTATCCAGACAAATTCATTATCAGATCCATATTCAACAATTGTTGGTTTATGAACTTCTTTCTCTTGAAAAGAATCACCTTCACCGCCTGTGGTAAGCCAGTAAGGATCAACACCTAAGTACTGTGCAATCATTGGGAGAAATGCTGATTTTTGATTTCTGCCAGATTCAAGTGCTTGATATGCAGGTTGGGAAATTTTGACAGCTTCAGCAACTTCTGCTTGCGTCTTGCCTGCTTTCTTTCTGGATTCTTTTAAACGGTCTCGGAGAGTCATAACAAACACCAAATAGCTTTATGTAAATATATAACCTTAGTTATAAGTAATCAAATAACTATAGTTATTGACTATTGATAACTACAGTTATAATATTGGTTATATTTTATGGAGATATAACCATGGTTGAATCAAACGATAATAAATTCCAGAAGCTAGTAGCTCACTTTGGTGGTCAGGAAAACACCGCCAAAGCCCTCAATGTAAAACAACCCGCAGTATCTGGTTGGGTTTGTGGTACCAAAAAAATGTCTGAACTAGTAGCTATTCGAGCGCAGGTTGCCACTAAAGGTGAATTTAAAGCAGTCGAGCTATGCCCATCTTTAAAAGAAAGTTTTGAGCAATTAACCGCCTAGGAATCATCATGAGCAAAGTATCAATTGAATTATCTGCAAGCGCTCGCAATAACGAGTCGCTCATATTGCATTGCCTTGATTCTCAAAATCAAAAAGAGATTGCGGAATTGGTGGGAGTTGATGCAAGCACTATCACAAGAATGAAAACCGATAAAAAAGACAGCAACAATTTGACTCAAGTCGAATTCATAAGTGCTTTTGTTGATTCTTTAGGATTGAAGCTTGTGAGAAAAGGGGATGTGTATTGCTCGGTTGAGGTTGCAGAAGCGACACGAGTCTATTTAGCAAACGCATTTAACTCGCCTGAATATATGCGGATCTTATTCAAATAAAAAAGCCTGATCTTGGGGATCAGGCTTTTGATTCATCAATAAATAGGAATAAAAACCAATGAATATGAAATCAAATTTAGCACAAGCAGCCACACCTTACAACGACAGTAACTTTCTAGCTGAGGATGTTGTGGTTTTAAAAAAACTAGATCTGTTATGTGTAAAGGAACTCATCACCCTTAAAAGCTTCGATGGCCAATATTGGGAAACAGATCACCACATTGGACGTGTCTCTGAAAAAGCGATTCGTTCAGCAACACCATCAGAGTTATTTCACAAACGACGTTTGGATGAAATTGAACTTTCAATCGCGGAGGTTTCATGAATACTCAATTCCAAAGACAGCCCGATTTTAAACATCAGCAAAGCGTGCAGTCATTCTATGAACCTGCAATACGTGTGTTGAACGAAGTTTATGAAATCAAAAAAGCCAACCTCAAACGTCGTGGTTATAACGAAGACAATGCTGCAGTAACCAAAGAAGAACTAGCTCAAAAGATGGCATACAGATTCAAAATTACGATTTGGTTGGCTCATGAAGTAATTACGAGTCTGATTAAAGCAGACAAAGTTAAAACATTCGGTGGCTATGTTCAGCCCAAAATAGTTGAGGCCCAAGAATGAGTTTAGATGCGAGTATTTGGGCGTGGAAAGTACGTCAAAAGCAAAAACCTAAGGGCAGTATAAAACCACTTAAAAAGCTCGTTTTACTCTCACTTGCCGATCGTGCAAGTGAGGATCATTGCGCGTATCCAAGTGTAGCGAGATTGGTCGAAGATACAGAAATGGATCGTAAAACAGTTCTAAAAATAATCGATGAGCTCATTGAGGATGGTCTAATTGTAGATACTGGTGAGAGAAAAGGACGCACAAAACAGGTTAAAGTTTATCAATTGGTGGGTGTAAATGGACGTGAAACAGTCCCAACAACGGTACTCTTAAATACTGAAAATGATGATTTAAACAGTCCCAACAGTGGAACAGTTCCAACAACGGAACAGTTCCAACAATTCCATGAAAGAGTCCCAACAATTCCGTTAAACAGTCCCAACGTTGGGACACGGAATCTTTCAAAGAACCTCTCATTAGAATCTAAAAATATAAAAGCGTGGCTTTGTTTTAAAAAACTTCGAGAAGAAATGCATTTGGCCGATGAGAGCATCGACTTCGAAACCATCATGAAATCAAATTGGGCAAATCGAGAAAAACGGGCATTTGAAATTTATAACGCTGAAAAAAATCTTTGTGATGACCTGATGATTTACCACTTTGCAGATTGGCTGATCAACGCATACCGAAATAAATATTCAAATACACATCATTCAAATGCTGCTAAACCGAACGGATCAAGCGCACAAGCCAGACACCTGAGCGAAAAACAGATTCAGATGTTTGCTCAAAAACTTTCTCATCACTCCGATTTCATTAGCCGTTTCTCAGAACCAGGTGAATCCTACGACAAACTTGCAACGCGTATCGCTGTGAAACTTGAAGATCCAGCTCAAGCGAAGAAGTGGGAGTCTTATTTGAAACAGGTTGGCTTTGAGGGTGTGATATTGGGAGATATGGCATGAGAAATGGCTCAATACAAATGTTTGAAGATTATTTAGATATCTTGATTTACGTGGCACATGCAGATCATGAAGTTGGAGCTAAAGAACTAGAGGAAGAAGTTACAGAGTTTTCACGAGGTCAATTAAATGTACATCTGAAGCGCCTAGCAAAAGCTGATTATCTTGTATCAAACAACAAGAAAAATAATAGAGCTTATACGGCTACTGATAAAACCAAGCAATTATTTGGGGTGAAGTAATCAGTGTCTAGTATTTCCCTCGCTGAATACAAAAAACTGTACGGCAAGAAACGTAACACTGCCGTTAAGCGCAAAAAAAGGACACAGGGTGTAAAGGTTGAAAGCATTGGTGAGATTACATTGGCCAACCAATTGCGATTACTGAAAATCAGCTTTGAACAAGAATTTAAGTTTCATCCAAAACGAAAATGGCGAGCTGATTTCCACCTGGTAGAAAAAATGATTTTAGTTGAGGTGGAGGGAGGGATTTGGAGTAATGGAAGACATACAAGAGGGAAGGGTTATCTAGGTGATTTAGAGAAGTATAACGCGGCAACAATGTTGGGTTATCAGTTATTACGGTTTAGTACAGAGCAAGTGAAGTCAGGTTTAGCGGTTCAGCAGATTGAAAAGATGGTAGGGGATATATAACGATGAATACTGCAGTAGTAAAGCAACATATTTTACAATCAGTTGATTGGTCACGTTTTGATTTAGAAGGATGGTTACAGCAATTTGGGGCATGGTTATATACTAACACTGGTTCAAGCGGTCGTACGGTGAATCCTATTGCAGTTGCGATGGATAATGCAGTGAAAGTCAAGAAAAGTAAAAAGCTTAATGCTGATCAACAACTGCAGGTGATTGTGGATTACTTGGCAGGTGATTATGAGCCACCAAAACCGCGTAAGTCTAAGACGGTCTGTGAAATTGATGATAATGAAGCTCGCGCCGTTCAGCGTTTAGTTTTGGATCTACAGGGGCAGTCTGAAATATTAGACGATTGGATGGATGCCATCATTAGTCGCTATTTCTATACGAATTCATGGTCTGAAATGGTAAGAGAAGATCGTACACAGAATGATGCACGATCTGATGTGAAGTGCGGATTGGCTGCTTTGCATAGTCGGTATGGGTTTATTGAGTATTAGGTTGGAAGCACCAATAGGGTGCTTGTAGCATACTAAAATACTGAATAGTTATAATTGTCAATCGTAGTGTATAAGTATGATTTTATAGTAATTAAATTTTGTTGAGTATAAGATATTTTATAAGGTACCTTTACAGCAATTAGACATTTAACTTTACCACAGATTAAAATTTTAACCTCTTTAGTAGAAGGCTCTTTAATCTTGTTTTCACTATACCATTGGTTTATTTTTTCATCTTTAATGATTAAGCTAATTGATTGACTATCTTTAATTCTTTTTTGTGCATCATTATGTCCGTCCTTTTCGATATTGATAAGGTAATAAATCGCCAAAAAAAATAGCAAATAAATAACCAGAGAGCTTAGATAGTGAGTTATAAGCTCTTTAAAACCCTCATCAACATTTGGCGTATCAACAGCGCTATCCCAATTTGACTCAGTTTTGGCTATATTATGTGTTAATACAACTGTAGGTTTTATTAAGTTAATAATTTCTATTAGTAATTTTATTAATAACAAAATTGGCGATAAAATTATCATTAAAGTAAATAAAATAACTGCTTCTAAATATGTAGATAATTTATTGAATTTATAGATAAAATTTGATATTTTTTCTACTGGGTAATAGAATATTTTAAATATACATACAATTATTTTAACTATAAAAAGTATGATGGTTATTATTATATAAGAAAAAACTTTAGATAAAGTTTTACTAATATTCTTTTTAATTAAATTATTTATTAAAGACAATGTGATAGGTATTAAAATTCCTAAAATTATCACTTGGCTGCCCTGTAGACCACCATAAATTAAATAGTTTTGAAAATCGAAGCCTAAGGACTCATGTGTATATTCAAAATATTCAGTATAACTTTTGATGTAAAAATACCCACAAGAATACAAAACAATTGATAAACATGTAAAAAAAAGAGCCAAATCAAGGCTAAAGTTAGTTTTCAAGATAATTACTCTGAATTTTAAATTTTATGAAAATATTTTAAATTTAATTATTCTTTAAAAGTCTCATTTAAAGCCTGTTGTACAGCATCCACACGTGACTTACAGGCTTTGTATGCAGTCATCGACTCTTCTACAATCTTCATCAAATTATCAATATCAGGCTCTTCTTGAGATTCTAGCAAATCAGCATTCTTCTTAAGAACTTCATAGCCTTCTTTAAATGTTAATTCTTTCTTAGTCATTGCTTGATACCTGTGTC
>NZ_NEGJ01000004.1 GCF_002135415.1 Acinetobacter sp. ANC 3832 | reverse complement strand
CATTCAATAAGACCTAAGCAAGTAGTCATAAACAGTTGTGCTGGCGACAATAGCAAGAGTGAACCACCTGATCCCTTCCCGAACTCAGAAGTGAAACCTCTTCGCGCTGATGGTAGTGTGGGGTTACCCATGTGAGAGTAAGTCATCGCCAGCTCATTATTCCTAAAAACACCCCCTTCTTATGAAGGGGGTGTTTTTTATGTATAAAAATAAATCAGAAAAGAAGAAAAATACACAAAATAGCCAATAAAGTAGTATCAAAACTGAAAGCAATGGATCATAAGCTCTCAATTTAATTGTAAAAGAGCCAATCATCTAAACTCAGAAGCTATTCCATATGCTTCTATACACAGGAAATATCAAGTTTTCTAATCTATTTTATTGAAAATAATTTAAAGAAATTGTCTTCTAGCATGCTTTAAAGCACTTCTTAAACCTTCCTCTAATGTGGGATGATAAAAAGGTTTTTCTAAAATTTGATCAATTGTAAGGTCTTCAGAAATCATCCAGCAAAGTAAATGAGCCATATGCTCTGCTGAATCTACAAAAAATTCTGCGCCTAAAAGCTTACGTGTTTTTTTATCAACATATACTTCAACAGCACCTTTATTTTTCCCTAAAACTAATGCCCGACCTTGATTTTCATATGAAGTAAATCCAGTGATAAAATCAATTTTACTTTTAATTAAGCTTGTATAACTTTGACCAATCGTTGCCATTTCTGGTGAGCTAAATACAATTGCAAGAGGAGTAAGCTTTCTAATCGACTGCATTTTGGGGTAATACAAACAATTCCTTACTGCTAACTTACCTTCGATAGATGCTTCATGCTGAATTGGAGTTTGTGTGAAAGCATCACCGACAATGAATATGGGGAAACTTCCTAATTGTTTAGTATTTTCATCTATAGGCAGTGCTTTTAAATCAGAAAACTTTGTATCAACTTTCTCTAATTGAAGAGTACTTAAATTTGTAGATCTACCAATAGCACTTAAAATATAATCTACATTTAAAGTCTTTTGCTTTGATTCTTGTTGATAGTGTATTTCTACGCCATGAGTGGTTTTATGAACAGTCTCTGGTAATATGCCAAATTTAAAATCAATTTCTTTCGAGATCTCATCTAAGGCAAGCTTTTGTAAATTTGGACTCGATAAAGCACCTACTTTGGGGCTTCTAGCAAAAACAGTAATTTGTACTCCAAGTCGATGGAATGCTTGGGCTAATTCGATTGCGATTATACCACTGCCGATAACAGCAAGTGACTTAGGTAGTTTTTCTATTTCAAAAACTTGATCTGAAGTGATGAGTTTATCTTCTAACTCATTTTTCCACTCTTGTTCAACATTTGGTGTAGAACCTACAGCTAAAATAAAGCTTTTGGCTTGATAAAGCTTTCCATTGACCTCAATGGTATTTGAATCAATAAATTTAGCTTCACCTGAAATTTTGTGTGAAGTTTCCCAACTATCTACATCTTTTAATGTTGCACGGGTAAAGCGATCTCTTAAGCTGCGGACATGATTCATGACTAGTGATGTATCAATTGTCGCATTTACTTCTAAAGCAACTTCGTCAGCATGTTGAATATCATACATACGATTTGCTGTGGAAATTAGTACTTTACTTGGCATACAGCCAACACGGGCACATGTGGTATCCCAAGGTCCTTTGTTGATTATAAGTACATTTTGAGTATGTTTTATCGCTTCTTTATAGGCACTAATACCTGCTGTACCTGCTCCGATAATGATGATGTCGTACATAAGGCACTCATTTTTGTATTGTCTAATGTTTACTATATAAAAAAGCCTTCAATAATGAAGGCTTTTCTTGTAAAAAGTTATATTAATATTTTAAGTTACTTGGTTGAGTCAGTATTGTATTGACTGTTCCATTATTATTAGTAGATTGACCTTCAAAAGTAATGCCATTAAAAACATGCTTAAATTTCAACATAGTTCCATTCATTGCTTTTTTGAAGGTGAATATATTATTACCTTCTAAATGAACACTTCCAGTAAAGCTTTGAGTATTACTTGATGGTGCTTCATTTTCAATACGAGTACCAGATAAGGCTGTAATATTTGGTAAATTAAGTACTTGCTCACCAGAAGCTTTAATACGGTATGTAGCTAGAGCTGTAGCATCACCAGGAATAGAATTAACCGTAAAAGAGACTGGTTCTACATCTGGTGTATTTGGATTATCATTAGTTAATACATCAAATCCAGAATTATTTTGTAATACAAATAAATCACCATCTGTTGATGTTGGATCTTTATAAATACTTAATGCACCCTTAGTTTCAGTTGTTTCATCATTATAAGTAATTGTAACCTGATAATTACTATCTGTTTCGTTCATAGAGACAATACGTACTTGATCAGATTGTGTTAATCCCCATGATTGTTTATATGGGTATCCAAATACACCAGTTACCCAAATATCATTATACTTTTTATCAGTATTTCGATTGTCAAAAATAATCAACATAGTCTTGCCAGTAAAATGATTAATTTGATCCTCAGATAATTTCATTCCTGAAATTTCATTGTCATTTACATCAAAATCCCAATTTATATATTTTTGTGGATTTACAATGCTTAATGCGGATTTAATTTCATTATCTCCAAATAGGATATAGCAACCAGTATTAGCATAAAAACCAGAGTCCATACATTTTTCACGATAAATAAATTTAGATTTATCCTTATCAAATAACTTTTTGGCATCTACAGCCAGTTGTAAAGGACCCTGAGCAAAAGTATCCAAAGAATGGTCAATATAACCTTTAGCTGTTGTAGCATCATTTGGATCATAATTACCGAATAAATATTGTCCTTCTTTTTTAAGACTATCTAAAGTAGATTGAGCTAAAACTTTATCTGGATCTGTTGTATTACTATTATTATCTGAAGATCCATTTTCTTTACCAAAATATCCATCACCTCCACCACCGCCACAAGCAGAAAGAATAAGTGATAAAGATAGAGCTAACGTTCCCTTTAAAAAAGTCATAATAACTACCCTAAAAAAATTTATATATGAATTTGTTATGTTGTGTAAAGATAACACACAAAAAATATGACGCATATAGCGCCATATTAAACTTCAAAGATAATTACAACGCTGTCCCCATACTCACACCAACAGTCGGTCTGACATTCATCGAACTACAAGCAGAGACAAGACAACAACATAATAAAATCAGCAAAAACTTATTCATTTAAAAGACCTTGAGATTTAGCTTGATTAAACAGTAGGGTAGAACGATTACCCGATTTACACACCATCAAGATAGGTTTAGGTAAACTCTTATAATATTTTGCGAATTCTAAAATATCTGTTTGAGAAATATTACTTGATGCAATGGGTTGGTAAATCAAACTAATCCGAGACTTTTCAGCAATAGATCTAAGTTGATGAGCAGATGTTAAATTCCCTTGTTCATTATCAGGTCGATTTACAATAACTGATTTAAAACCCTGTTGAAGCAATTTCTGGAATTTTTCAGTGCTCATTTGCCCTGAGACACTGACATGCGGTGTGAGAGTCTGACTTAAATCAGCAACATCCGCATGTACAGTACCAGTATTTAAAAGGAAAAAAATAAACAAACAACGGATAACACTTTTAGTCATCTAAAAGATCCATTTGTTTCGCAAGCTGGTATAAATTATTTGAACGATTACCTGTACGGCAAAACATCAATACTGGTTTTGGAAGTTCATTAAAATGATTTGCAAAAGTACGCACATCAACTTCAGTAATTTGACCTGCTATCACAGGTTGGTAGACATAGTCTAAGCCTGCTGCACGTGCAGATTCTTCAATTTGAGCACTGGTCGGTTGTTCTGCACCACCTTCCATATCTGGACGGTTGTTAATAACAGATTTAAAACCCTTTTCTACGACTTGCTGAATGTGTTCTGGGCTAATTTGACCTGCGAAGCCTACATTTTCACTCATTTTGTCACTCCAAAAACGAAATTAAAAGATTATGCTAATATCATAACATTAAGCTTTAATTGAGTTGAAAAGACTCTGTATATTTATAAGAGAATTCCAACAAATTATAACGCAACGGAGCGCGTATGCATGCTTATACAGTAGAACCACTGTATGTTCAGAGCGGACAGGAAGTGATTGCAGCGGATTTTTATCGACCTAAAAATATAAAAAAACCTGCCGTGATTATTATGGCGCATGGCTTTGCAGGTTTACGTCAATTTAAACTGATCCAATTTGCACAACGTTTTGCTCAGGCAGGATATGCCGTGGTTTTATTTGATTATCGTTTTTGGGGAGGCAGTACAGGTCATCCTAGAGAGTTAATTTCACTTAAGTATCAATTAGAAGATTGGAAAACAGTAATTGCTTATATTGCTGCTAAGAAAAATATTGATCATCGGAAAATGGTGCTTTGGGGAACAGCTTTGAGTGGTGGCTATGTATTGAACTTAGCTGCTGAACTCAAAAATATTCAAGCGGTGATGGTACAAATTCCCTTTGTTGATGGTGCGGAAAGTGCCAAAGCTTATCCCATTCAGCATTTACCCAAAGCATTGAAGCTATCCAGTCAAGATTATATGGGTGCAAAAGTGGGAATGACAGCTAAAACCTTACCTGTTGTACATCCATTTTCACTGTGCTTTTTACCGACTAAAGATAGCTATACGGGTTTTATGTCGATTGTAAATCCAGATTATTTTTGGAGTGGGGAAATTCCTGCGCGCGTATTCTTTAATTTGATTCGTTTTAGACCAATACAAATTGTACGAAGCATTAATCTTCCTGTACTTTTCATCGCAGCGAAATACGACAGTCTGACACCAATAGAATCAAGCCGTGAAACAGCAACCAATATTGCTCCTTTTGTGCAATATCATGAATGGAATATGGCACATTTCGATATTTATCATGGACAATGGTTGGAAAAAGCAATTTTGACCCAATTAGAGTTTTTACATCAGCATATTGGAGTGGTTTAGATGATCATTGTATGTCCATCATGTGGCGCTAAGAATCGTGTTCCTGAAGAAAAACTTGATTCAAATCCGAGTTGTGGTCAATGTCACAAGACTTTAATTCCATTAGCACCAATTGAGTTAAACGAACAAAATTTTAGTAATTTTGTCAGCAATAGTGATTTACCAATTTTAATTGATTTATGGGCTGAATGGTGCGGACCTTGTAAGATGATGGCACCGCATTTTGCTGAAGTTGCAAAGCAGAACGCTCATGTGGTTTTTGCAAAAATTGATACAGAAGCCAATCCTCGTTTAAGCAGTGCTTTTAATGTACGTAGTATTCCGACCTTAGTTTTGATGAATAAAACCACCGAAGTTGCTAGAATAAGTGGTGCGCTACGCGCAACTCAGCTGCAAGAATGGTTAGATCAACAATTGAATGCCCCAAAATAAACTTTAGGGCTCGGAGTTAACGTGTCAGATTCTCATGTAAAACCAGAAGGAACTTTATCACTTCAAACAATCGCAATGCCTGCGGACACCAATTGGAGTGGTGATGTGTTTGGTGGTTGGATTGTTTCACAAATGGATTTGGCAGGAGCGATTCACGCAGAACGTTTTAGTAAAGGTCGTTGCGCGACGATTTCAATTAATCAAATGACTTTTCTTGTACCTGTAAAAGTAGGTGACGTGATTAGTTGTTATACCAAAATTTTAAAAGTTGGGAATACTTCTATTCAAATGCAAATTGAAGTTTGGGATAGTCATGACAGCTCACGTGAACCGAAACGTGTGACTGAAGGCGTTTTTACGTTTGTCGCTGTTGATGTGAAGGGTGGTAAACGCCAGATTCCTGAAGAAGTGAAACAGAAGCACTTAGCATCACAGAGTGCTTAGTTTTAAGATAGAGGTCTTAAGATAAAAGTATTAAGCTAAACGGCTGAAAATAAAAAATCCCAACTTTGATTGGGATTTTTTATGGCTTTAATTAAGTGATATTTTATATAAAATTTTTATCATAAAAGAAAATAAAGAGCTGATTCATAGGGATAAGCTGTTTCAACGATCTTTATTTAAAACATGGTATTGGTGTTGGCACTTTGTTCAGGAACGGCTTGTTGCACATCCCAGTGTTCGACAATTTTCCCATTTTCAACACGGAAAATATCGACAATCGCAACACCACGATCTTGTGCATTTTGAGTCGAATGTACATGTAAAAAGACCAGATCACCTTCTGCAACTGCACGTTTAATCACACTTTTTGCTTCAGGGTTTTCTTTAAAATGACCTGTGAAAAAGTCAACAAAAGGGGCTTTTCCATCTGGAACATGCGGATTGTGTTGAATATATTGATCACCAATATAACGGTCAGCATAGGCTTTCACTTGATGTTTTAAAAAGACACCCTCATAAAAATCAGTCACAATTTTTTTATTCTGTTCTGCAAACTGAGCTTGAGAAAGTGCATTCAAGGTTTTAGTGCTTACAGCAGCGGCAGGTTGATTTGGATTTTGATTACATGCTGTTAAAAGTAGAGGTAAAAAAAGCAAAGGAATAAGGATCTTTTTCATTGTAAAGCTCAATTTTTCGATTTGTGTATCGAGATAGTGAGTGTTATATCAAGTTTTTTATAGTGATGAAATGTCGCTGTTGTTTTATCTTTTAGTAAAATTAAAACTTACCTAAAGGTAAGTTTTAATTGAAATTATTGACTTATTTTTTTAAATGAGATTTAGATACCCATGCCCAAAGCATTTCACATTTCACAGGTTCTTGTCCTGTCTCATCGGTAACTACAATAGAGACCAGTGTTTCGCCTTTTTCTGTATTTTGCATCAAATTTTGCTGTTCATCGGTCAACGTAGCAACGGCTTTCATATCGCCTTTTGAAGGGCGTTTATAATCAATATGCATACTTTTAATTAATACGATACATGAGTCTGGTACATTTATACCTGTGACAAAACCTGTTGCTGTTTCAGCAATCAGCGCCATCGCACACGCATGCAATTGTCCAATATGGTTTTGCATTGCGCGATGATTTTTGATTTCAACAATCACTTGTGAATTGCTAACTTCTAAGTATCGAATATTGGCTGTACCGACCATGGGTACGACTCGTCCAAAAGCTTTACTCCATAGCGTGCTACGAATTCCTTTTGGAAATTTAGATGTCGCTTTGACTAATTTTGATAAACGATTGGACTGAGTCATGTTTAAGCCTATTGTGTACAAAAAGACAGATTAGTCTTTGAAATTGTTAAATTGTAAAGGCACACCAAATTGTTGTTCTTTTAAGAACGCCATTGCCTGTTGTAAAGTATCGCGTTTTTTATCTGTGACACGAATTTTGTCGCCTTGAATAGAAGATTGCACTTTGATACCACTTTCTTTAATGGCTTTATTAATTTTTTTTGCAGTATCCGAGTCAAGACCATCTTTAAGCTTAATCACTTGAATAACATTTTTACCTGAAGCCGTCATTTTTTGTGGATCAAGTGCTTGAATATCAACTTTACGTTTAAAGAAATGATTTTCTAGCATGCTATACACTTGCTCACATTGAAAGTCACTTTCAGTGGTAATTTTAATTTCTTTGTTTTTTTCACTGAAATCAATAGAAACGTCTTGTCCACGGAAGTCAAAACGTGTCGCAATTTCTTTTTGCGTGTTTTGAACCGCATGATTTACTTCAAAAACTTCTAATTCAGAGACAATATCGAAAGAAGGCATGGTTTAGACCTTTACAAAGGGAAAGAATATCTGAGATGCTAGGGATGTTTTCTTCATTTGCCAAGTGTTGTTTACATCAAAGGAGTGCACAATGATCCGTAAACAAGAAATTACAACATTTGAGTTCCCAGAAAATGCTGTTATCTGGGATGTTCGTGACGCAAAAGCATTTGCTGAGGGTCATGTTAAAGGTGCTGTAAATCAGCCCATTGATGGCTTAGATGCAAATAGCCTCAATCAAGTGGCGTCGGATCAACCGATCTATATTTTATGTGGTGGGGGGAGTAAAGCACCTCGTGCTGCAGAGCAACTAGAAGAGATCGATAGCTCTCGAGATTATGTGGTTCTTATGGGAGGCACGCGTGCAGTACGTGACGCAGGTTTGCCTTTAGAACACGGTATGTAAAGAGAAGCGCCCATGAGGCGCTTTTTTATGGGCAGATGAAATGCGTTAATTATCCCGATAAAGGGGTTTTTCTCTATTCAGTGTTGAGTTTTTACATCATTTTTCTATTTTTCTGAGCAAAGCAGAATAAAAAAGAACTGAGAATGTGGATGCAAGATGTTTAAAGATTACATTGGCTTTTGATAGTATGGTTTCTTCGGTTTAATTTTCTTCTGAAAACGCCTCGGATTTAATTTTTGCAGTATTCCACTGGGAACAGGGCAAGCCTCACCTAAAGCCAAAGCAACTAAAATTTCACTACAGATGGGCGCAAATAAAAATCCTTTAGAGCCTAGAGCCGTAAACGTATAAATTTCTTCATCATCTTGCATTTTTCCGACCAATGGAAAGTAGTCTAGACTTTGTACCCGTACAGATGCACGTCCTTGCCACTCTTTAATCGGCGGAAGAGTTCGTGCATATTCAGGAAAGACACTATGCATCAGGTCATAATTATGTGCGTGATCTTCCATTAAAACGTCATCATCATTTCTGTCTGGATAGAAAGAGGCACCGAGAAGTAAGTTTTGATCATCGAGTTGCATGCAATAGCCTGCATAACTATAAGCTTGATCAAATCCTAGACTTTGATGTTGATTATTGAACCAACTAACTTGTCCACGAATCGGCTTTAATGCTGAATGTTTTGCAAAGAATGTTTTGTTATTTAAAGCACAACAGACCACGACATGATTAAATGGTCCAAACTGTTTTTGATATTCATCATAGATGGTGAGTTGATTGTGTTCTAATGTTTGAATGGATTCAACATTCACCTGTTTAAACTCAATCAGAGGGTGTTGCAAAATTTGCTCAGACAGTTGATGTGGTGAAATCGTGCCTGCTTGAACAAGTTGTAAACTCGGAAACTCAGTTTTTAGTTCTAATTCTTCTGCTATTTGTGCTCGAAGAATGTGTTCTGGATATTGCTGAGCAATACTTAATGTTTCTTCAACATCTTTTTGAACCAGTTGATTGATGGCAATGGAGCGAAAGGCTGAAAATTTTTGATAATGACGTAATGCATGTTGCCAAGCCAAAGTCATTAAATGTTCAGCACTTTGTGCAATCGGATTGAGTTTAGGATTCAGTAAGGCAAGAGGATTGCCTGAAGCGCCAGATAAAGGCGCTAATTGATCGTAAATCGTGACTTGATGACCGCGTTGAGCAAAGCCCCATGCACAAGTTAAACCTGCTACTCCTGCGCCTATAATCGCAATTTGACGTTGTTTAAGTTGTACCGTAGCATCAAGCCCAATTTCTTGTTGCATAGCATCTGAATTTTGTTGCTGGATCTTAGACAATTCATTTAATTCTGGCGCTTGCCAAATAGCTTTGAGCATTTCATTTTTATGCCCAAAACCTTTCGGGCGTGAAATGCGAATACCATGCTGTTGTAAGCCACGCTTAAGTACGCCTGCAACACTAAATGATGCAAATGTTGTCCCAATATCAGAAAGACGAACAATATGATTTAAAACATTTTCTTCCCAGATATCTGGGTTGTATGAGGGTGCAAAGCCATCTAAAAACCAAGCATTTATGGGTGTTGTTTTATGAATACTCGGAAGGACATCATGCACATCGCCAAACCATAAATCTAAAGTGAAGCGTTCCTCAAGAAAACTTAAACGATGACAGCCTGCTATAGCGAATGGATATTGTTGAATCAGTTGCTGCGCTAAAGTTTGTAATTCAGGCCATGCATTTAACGCACGAATTAAATCATGTTTAGTTAAAGGGAACTTTTCGATACTGGTGATATGCAAATGACTATGATTACTAGGACGAACTTGTTGCCATAATTGCCATAAGGCTAAAACGTTTAAACCTGTTCCAAAACCTGTTTCTGCAACATGAAAATATTCAAAGTCTTTGAGATGGCCTAAACGAATTGGTAAATCATTACCATTTAAAAAGACATGACGTGTTTCTAACAGACCATTGTCCTTAGAAAAGTACACATCACCAAATTGTTTAGAAACAGGAATATCAATTCCATCAATACATTGCCAATCTAAGTCAGCAGTTTGAATGGCTTTGGACAAAGCAGCATAATCCTTTAAAAGAAACGAGTCAGTGGATTACCACTGACGACGACGTTTCGTATAGACATAACTTGCAATTAAAAAGCCCAATAATACGCCAACTGCAATGGTTGCAGCGCCATAGAGAAACATTTGAGCGCTGGCTTCACTTTGTAAAACTTGAACTTGAACACCCAAGCTATCATTTTTCAGCTGTAACTCTTGGTTTTGCGATAAGGCTTCTAAATTGGCTTTTTCAAGTTGCTGTAAACGAGTTGCTTGGTCTTTCACTAAGGCTTTAACTTTGGCTTCTTGAGAGACTTTTTCTTTTGCAATCTGTTCTGCAGTCAAAGGCTTATTTTCTTGCGCCTGTGCTTGAGCATGATTGCTTACATTTGCACCCGCCACAGCAGAAATGATACTAGGCTTAAGTGCAGGTTGGTTTGGATTCGCTGGAGCTGTTGCAGTCGTTGCTTGAACTGCGGGAGCCGAATTCTGTGATGGAGGTTCAGCCCATGCAGATGAACAAATTAACGATAAGCCGAGTAAGCTTTTGACCACAACATGCATCTTATTATCCTTTAGGCAATGCTTTATTAAATGGTTTTACATCCACATGGCTATAGATACCTTCTTTTATAAAAGGTTCATCTTGTAGCCATAGATCAAGCGCTTCTCTGCTATCAAAATCGAGAATCATGGTGCTACCATAGAAACCTGCATGTGGATTTTCACGATCTTTCGGCATCGCACCCGCAACGATAACACGACCTTCGGCATCTAATTTTTCTAAACGTACTAAATGTTGAGGGCGTGTTGCAAGGCGTTTTTCTACTGTACCTTCGTGATCAGTACATGTAATTACAAATAAAGGCATATCACTTCTCTAATTTTATAAAAAATTATTCATCGGAAGACTTAAAGTGCTTACGTAAAATAATAAACTGGATAATGATAAAGGAAAACATGACAATCATGTCGCCAAATGCGGTGAATTCGCCCCAATATTTCCCGCCTGCATATAAAAAGGCAAAAAATACATGCAATAAAGACATAACAATAAACATCACTGCCCAAGCATAGTTCAGATTTTTCCAACCTTGCTCAGTTAAGTCCAATACTGGACCAAATAATCGCTTAATTAGCGGTGTACGTTCTTTACCAACAAATGGAGAAAGAAGGAAAGCGCCTGCAAAAACTAAATTTAAAAGTGCTGCTTTAAGGCGAATATAAAAGTCATCACTCAGCATTAATGTAATACCACCAAAAATGACCGTCATAAACAACACAATCCATTGTTGTTTTTCTAAACGGAATTTTTGCATCACAAATAATGCGCCATAGACAACCAGCATCGAAATAATAAGTCCAGTGGTTGCCACTAAGATATTATTATTATCGATTCCCCCTGCAGAACCAATCAACTCTAATAAAGGATGATGTGTATCTTTAGGATCTACGGTTTTATATAAATAAAAGAAAATTATGAGTGGCACAAAGTCTAAAAGTGCTTTCATGTTAAAGTATCTAGTCTGTTCAGGTGGATGGGATAGTATAAGAGATGCAAGGCGTAGATTTACATACACATAGTAATATTTCTGATGGAACTTTATCTCCAGAGCTGCTTGTGCAAGCTGCTGTTGAAAAAGGGATCCACACACTTGCTTTAACCGATCATGATACGATGGATGGCTTAAAACAAGCTGAATTTGTTGCGAAAGCTTATCCAATCCGTATTATTTCAGGTGTTGAGATATCCAGTCAGTGGTCTAGACCTGCAACGAAAAAAAGTTATGGGGTGCATATTATTGCGTTAAATATGCAAAATCATGAACCTTTACAAAAGCTTCTTGAACAACAAAAAAAGATTCGAGCAGAACGTGCTCAGAAAATTTGTGATTTACTCACTCCTTTAATTGGTGAGGATATTTATGCAGATGTTATTGTAAAAGTAGACGGTATTGCAGACCGTATTACTCGTACACATATTGCGAAAACACTCGTAGAAAAGAAATATGTAGCAAGACCACAACAAGCTTTTGATAAGTACATTAAAGAAGGCAAAAAGGCTTATGTCAAATTTGATGGTTTAGGTTTGGCTGAAACCATTGAAGTGATCCATCAAAGCCAAGGGTTTGCTGTGTTGGCTCATCCGACACGGTATGATTTATCTGCAACCAATGTTCGTTATTTAATTGAGCTGTTTGCAGAACATGGTGGTGATGCAATTGAGTTACCTCCCTCCATTGAACCCTTATCTACTCGTCAAATGGTGGATCGAATTATTGCGGAACATGATTTAAAAGTTTCTGTGGGAAGTGATTTTCATGGTGATAATATGCCGTGGATTCGACTAGGCAATATTCCAAAAGTAAAAGAAGGACAAGTTGGAATTTGGGAGAGTTTTGTTTAGCGTTGTATCAGCTTATTTGTTGAATAGCATTCTATTTTAGAATGCTATTTTGACCATGAAATGAGTATTGAATAGGAATTTCAAAATTTATTTTGATTAAAAAAAGTAACCAATTGAAAAAGCAAACATTTTATTGGTGTCTTGATTGTCACCTTGAGCAAGTGAAGTGCTACTGCCACCAACAGCAGGATCATTCTTACTGATGATATATTCTGCCTGAACACCGATGTCTTTGTAGAAGAAATACACACCCGCATTGAGTCGTTCTGAATCAAGCGAGCCTGTTAGATCTTTGTAATACTTACCATAAGATAGATAAGGTTTAATTTCAGGAACATTTTCAAAAGGTTGTTTAATCGAATAATTGATTTCATTCAACATGAACTTTCCATCATTGGCCACTTGATAAGAATAATCACGCGCACCTAAGGTCGAATCATTTGGATGTAATGCATCAGCATTGTCTACTTTTTGTTGTCCTGCAATAATCAACCATTGCCAGTTTTGGTAATCCGTTGTCGCAAAAGCATTCCAAGAGTCTCGTTTACCCGTTTCACCACTGATTCGATTGTCTAGGTCAGAGTGCAAATATGATGCACCAACTTCAGTTTTAAAGTTTTTTTCTGCATCAATTTTAAATGTTTTAGCAAAGCGTGTTGCCCAGATATTTTCTTCTTCAATATGTGTGCCATTTTCAATGTCATCGGCTTCAACATAACTCACGCCATAACGACTTGAGTCTTTACTGACACCTTTAAAATTACCACCATCTTTTGGATAGAAACCAAGTGCAAAAGCGTAGTTATTTTGATTTAAGTTGTACTTTATACCGACGTTTTCTACGCCTTCAAAGCCCATTGATGAGAAGAGTGAACCATAGTTGGTATTACCCCAATATCGACCAAAACCGAACTCAACATCTTGTTGTCCAACTGAAACACGACTTTTTTCAGAAAGCTTATAACCCAACCAAGCATCACGGATAAAGACTGCATCACATAAACGGTCATATTGATAGCAACGCGCTTCGAAAGAGGCAAGCCAATTGGGATTTTCATAATTTAACATCAGTTTGATATCGAGAAATTTAAATTGTCCATTGCTTGAGCCTTCGCTCATATCATCGGCGAAATCTTTGTAGACATAAGCACCACGAACAGCACCGCCAATATTTAAGCCACCTAAATCCGTTTTTGAGTCACCAATATTGATGGTTCCTGCATATGCAGAACCTGTACCAATGAGTGTAGAAAGCGCAAGAAGGGTATAAATTTTATTCATCTTAATAAGTCCTTGTTTAAGATGGGGGTATAAATGACTGCTGAAAATAAACAGGCAAAGAGCAAGCGCTCAATACAAAAAATGATGTATTGAGGCATTGCGAAATGATTCAATTGAGTTTGAAATAGTTGAGGTTTTGCTTAAATTAAAGTCACTGACTTGAGGTTGAGCAACTCAACGTTATGGCACTTTCCATGCGCTTTGTACTTGTTGAGCGACCGCAGGGTAGTCCATGACAAAACGGACATGAGTTTCGACGCCTGTTTTTAATGTGGCATCATCCACAATAAACTCAGGACTATGGTTTGGTGCAGCTTTATCCATATCTTGATCTTTTGGCGTTGCACCTAAGAACACAAATAAAGACGGCATGAGTTTGCCATAGTAAGCAAAGTCTTCACTGGCACTGGCGTTATTGCCCATCACATGAAGTTGTGATGCACCTGCTGCAGACTCTAAACTTTTTGCCATGAGCTGAGTCAGCGTTTTATCGTTATACGTGACAGGTGCATAAGACGATAATTCCACTTCAGCTTTGGTGTTGTTAGCAAGCGCAGTGTTTTTCACCATTTCAGGTAAAAGTTTTAAAATATTTTGACGAATATCTTCTTGGTTAGTACGAATCGTACCTTGCATATTGACTTCATTTGGAATGATATTGCTGACTGTACCACCAGATATTTGACCTACTGAAACAACTGCCATTCCTTTGGTCAGGTTAGAATAACGACTGATCAAAGTTTGCATGTTGGTAATCACAGCAGCAGAAGAAACAATCGGATCTTGACCTGCCCAAGGCATAGATGCATGCACTTGTTGTCCAATGATTTTAATTCGGAATTCATCTGCACTATTTAAAATAGCGGCATCTTTATAAAAAATATTTCCGCTTGGCATACCCGCGATCACATGCATACCAAACATCACTTCAGGTTTTGGCTGATTCAATGCACCATCGGCAATCATTTTTTGTGAACCGACTTGATCGCCGTATTTAGAACTATCTAAATCGGCAGCACCTTCTTCAGCAGGCTGAAATACAAAGATAACTGTTCCTAAGATTTTATCTTTATTTGCTGCAAGAATTTTAGCAGCACTAAGTAACATTGCTGTATGCGTGTCATGACCACAAGCATGCATGACAGATTCTTCTTTACCTTGATAAAGCGCTTTAGTTTTACTGGCAAAAGATAACCCTGTTTTTTCCAGAACAGGCAAAGCATCCATATCCGCACGGAGTGCCATAACGGGACCAGGCTGAGCACCCTTAAGAATACCAATGACCCCTGTTTTTGCGAATCCAGTTTTTACTTCAATACCATAAGATTTGAGTTCTTTTTGTACCATCTTGGATGTGTTAAATTCCATATTCCCTAGCTCGGGGTTTTGATGGATTTGATGGCGTATCTGAATAGTATGGTTTTCTTCTGTTGCGACAGAACTTTTGATCCAATCGGCAAAACTTACTTGAGTGAGTAATAATAATGGCGTTGCAAATAATATTTTTTGAAACTGATTCATAATATATTACATCCTGTAAATAATAATTAAAAAATTTCAAGGATTATTCCAGTATTTTTTATTAAATTCAAAAACTTTATAAGTATTTTAATATGTGAGCAGGGTATTTGGAATACATCTGTATTTTTATTGATCGATAGATATTTAAATGTGCTAATAATATTGATTTTAAAGGCTTGGTATCGCTTTTTAGTTGGTTGAAGTTTAACTTAAGCATGTTATTTATTAATCAATTTTTGTGAATATTTATAGAGATAAAAATGTTTTAAAGCATTTTTATTAATCTGAAATAGGATGAAGATTAATATAGAAAAATTATATGATATTTTAATATTGATCTTATCTTATTATAAAATTAATATATAATTTTGGATGTTTTAAAATATTAAATAGGTGAATAATTAAGTTATAAAATGAACAGTTTTTTTGTGTTTTTAATATACGGTAAGCTTGGTTACTAATTGATATTCAAACATATAGATAATTTCTGTTATATCAACGTTTTTTCTTATAAGTACGACTTAAAATTTTGATCATTCAAAGAGAAACTTAAACATAAAAACGCTTAAAAATTTTAAATTTTAAGAATTTCATTCATTTTTCAATATAAAAATCTGTTTCATTAATGATTTAAATCATCTTTTGAAATTTTTCTTTTAAAAATACTTATTGTTAATAAGTATTAAAAAAAAGCTTAAGAATTGAAGAGCCAGTCAAAATACAGTTTTAAGCTAAGTCATTTAATACTCTAGTCTGATTTTTTATCCACTGATAGTTCAGCATGATGATGTCATAGATTATTGTTTCAATTGGAAGGTAAACAATGCGTCGTCAATCATTATGGATAGCTATGTGTACTGCGACAGCGGTATTAGGGACAACTGCAACACATGCAGGGTTTGTTGACGATAGTCAAGTTCAGCTTAAATTACGAAATTTCTATTTAGATCGTCAGATAGATCAGCCTGATCCAACCAAACCACAAGATTTTGGTAGTTGGTCTCAAGCTGTCACATTGGATGCAAAATCGGGTTATGCAGACATTGGACCTGTAAAAGTAGGGATCGATGTTCTTGCGCAATATGCTTTACGTTTAAGTGGTGATCGTGGTGATAACGACTTTATCATGCCATACAATTATCAGACCCATGAACAAGCTCGTGATAACTTTAAACTCGGAGCGACTTTAAAAGCCAAAGTCAGTCAGACTGAGTTACGGGTGGGTGAAATTTTGCCAATGACGCCAGTGGTTCATTTTGATCCATCACGTCAGTTACTCACCACCTTTGAAGGGGTTTGGTTAGAATCGAAAGATTTAAAAAATACCAAAATCACTTTAGGTTACTTAGATGGCGTAAATGCGCGTTATGAAAATCAAGTGCAAGATTTCAAGCTTTGGCCGAATGAACTGGCGACAGAAAAAAGTCAGGTCAAGTCAGGGGATAGTGATGGTATGTATGTCGCAGGTATTGATTATCAAGTCACACCTGAATTCGCAGCAAGCTATTTCTATGGCGATGTGACCAATATCTATCGTCAAAATTATCTTGGTTTTACATATAATAAAAAATTAGATGAGCACAATAAAGTTACTGCGCAGGTTCGTTATTTTGATAACCAACAGTCGGGTGATGCTTTATATGGTGAGATTGATAATCAAGCCTTATCACTCAAAGGTATTTGGGCACACGGAAATCATACGATTGATGCAGGCTATCAACAAATGTTTGGTGAAAATGGTAATCACGCCGCATTTTTCCCAACACTTTCAGGTTGGGTACCTCAGCCTTATTTAGCCAATTGGTCTGTTGCGAGTTTTATTCGTAAAGATGAAAAATCATGGAGTCTCGGCTATACCTATGACTTTAAAGATGTTGGTGTCTCTGGTTTAACCGCAACAGTACGTCATTATGATGGTTGGAACATTCAGAATAGTAATGGTACACGAGGTAAGGAAGATGAAAATAACTTAATCGTGAACTATGTGATGCCTGAAGGGAAGCTTAAAGGCTTGGGCTTTCAATGGATGTTGATTGATGTGAATTATCACAATGTGCCTGGTTTTGTTGATTTGATTGAAAATCGAATTGCAACGACTTATACCTTTAAGTTCTAATTTTTAAGATGACAAAAAGAACGACATGGATGTATCGTTCTTTTCTTTTAAGTAATATATCTTTATTAAAAACAATAACTTAAATAATCGTTATTTTATGGGTTGTCATCGTAAATAAGTATCAGTTGATGCTTGCTGAACCTGTAATATTAAGCTGTAAAATTGTCGAATTTATCATTATTCAGCGTGCCATTGAGTCAATCAAGCACGTATCAATGCTATACGAGGAGTAGGTATGAGCACTGTACAAGTCCCAGATTATAAAACTGATGCATTTTTTGGTTTAGAAGATAAATGGATTGAAACTGCTGAAGGCGAGTTAACTCACTATCATGAAGTAGGTGAAGGAACGCCTATTCTATTTTTGCATGGTTCAGGTACAGGCGTATCTGCTGCGGCAAACTGGTGGTTGAACTTGCCACAAATTGGTGAGCAAGCACGTTGTATCGCCATTGATACCATTGGTTATGGTCAAACTGTCGTTGCGCCAAATACTGCTTATGGTATCCGTGCTTGGGTAGATCATGCGATTCGTACTTTAGATGCTTTAGGTATTGAAAAAACTTGGGTGGTGGGTAACTCACTCGGTGGTTGGTTAGCTTTCCAAATGGTACTGGATTACCCTGAGCGAGTTCTCGGTATTGTTTCTATGGGTACAGGCGGTGCGAAACAAACTGCGGCATTGAAAGCGCATGCAAACCCTGAGTTAACTGTAGAAGGGATTAAAAAGACACTTTCTATGTTTGTAGTGAACAAAGACTTGATCACTGATGAATTGGTTAAAGTACGTTTTGCTTCAGCTACAAATGACTATGCATCGAATCGTTTGATGGATGTTGTAGGCGCACGTGATCGTGACCGTTTTGAGTTCCCACTCGACTTCGATAAAATGAAAGACATTACAGTGCCAGTATTGTTGATTCACGGCGTACAAGATGTGGTGATTCCTGTTTCTCGTTCATGGGATATTTTAAATACAGTTCCTCATGCAGATGCTCACATTTTCAGTCAGTGTGGTCATTGGTCTCAAGTGGAAAAAGCGGAAGAATTTAATACTGTGATTAAAGATTATTTAACGGCTCGTGGCGTGTAATTTTCTTGAGTTGAAGATTTGATTATAGTGCTAAAAAAAGGATGACTGAGGTCATCCTTTTTTATTGGTAAGTCGTTTTGAGAAAGATAGAAATAATTAGGATGGGGTAATCAAGCTCGCTGCCACATTAATACAAATCGCTAGAATTGTAGTGTTAAAACAATAGGCTAAAAGGATGTGCAAAATATTCAAAATACGCATCGATTTTGTAGTGATCGATACATCCGCTGTTTGCGCCGAAGTTCCAATCACATAACTGAAATATAAAAAATCAGGATAGGTTGGTTGAACTGTTTTAGGAAAATCTAAACCACCTTCTTTATTTGCTTTTAAAGACAGATAAAAGTCGTGTGCATAGTGAATGGCAAACACCGTATGCATAAAAAACCATGCAGAAATAATGGTGGTGATGGACAGTGCAATATGTCCTATTTTAATGCTGTGTTCTTTGGGAAGATGGGTCAGTTCAACAATAATCGCAATGAAGCACATCACCAAAGTCAGAATAACCAGAAATAAAATGATCCATTTACTCGGGTCTTGCTGCTGTGCTCTTTTAAGGATGTGGTGTGAATCACTATTCCATAACGCTTTCATGGTCATAAATAAGTAGCAATATACGGCAACATTCCAACCCAATAATAAATTGGTTGACCATGCCCACGGCGATGCGAAGTTTAAAGCAATAAAAAGAATCGCTGCAACAAGAAAGGTTAAAAAAAATCGTGGGCGATAAATCACACCATTTTTAAGCCGATGTAAGGTGCGAGTCACGATATTGTCTCCTCAATGTTTATTATTTTGTTATCTAGATGCTCTGTATACGTTTATGTATGCTTCCTGAGCGGAGAAATACATAAAGCGTTTGCACATATTGATACAAGATGACTTTTGCTGCCTGAATAAATTATAAATTCATTTTTGCGCTTATTCGACTTAAGTTGTAGGCATTTGGTTTTTAGTCGATACAGGAAACAGTTTTATAAGCTGTATAAAAAGGAAACAACTTAGCATGATCGAAAATTTGTTTTAAATATTGTTTAAAACGATCAAAAAACATATAAAAGCGATGTGATTGATGAAAATTAAGTCACCACCATTTTGTTTTAAAATAGTGGTGTGGTGACTTTAGATCAAGATTTCAATTAAAAATTAACTTTCAGAACGATTAACATCCAAATAGAAAACATTGGTTAGTAATTCCATAAACTTTTTGATCGCAACCGAGCTAGATTGCTTGCGATAGCTGACATATAAGTCTAAAGAAGGCAATTCAATATCCAACGGTCGAATCACTGTATTACTCATGGTCAGTGGTGCAATATAACCAGGCAGAATAGTGCAGCCTAAACCCATACCTATGGAGTTGATATTAAATAAAATATTATCTGCTTTTTGCACAATGTTGAATGTAATGTTATTGGCTTCTGCAAAGGCCAGAATCGTGTCATGCAGTGTTTGAGATTGCTCTGCAGCTGGAATAATAAAGTCTATTCCGTTGAGTGCTTTGACTGGAATTCGCTCATATTTAGCCAAAGGATGATCTTGAGGCAATATAAAAATAAGAGGTTCACGTAAAACAAATTTACTTTCAATTTCTTCATTATGAAAGTTATGACGGGTAAAGGTAATATCCAAGTCACCTTTTTTAATGCCACGCATTTGTTC
This sequence comes from Acinetobacter sp. ANC 3832, assembly GCF_002135415.1. Taxonomy (GTDB): domain Bacteria; phylum Pseudomonadota; class Gammaproteobacteria; order Pseudomonadales; family Moraxellaceae; genus Acinetobacter. The sequence goes on along the minus strand of NZ_NEGJ01000004.1, from coordinate 277,387 downwards.
AGTATTGTTTAGGCTGAGCAATTCAATTTTTAGCTCAGGGTTTTGAACACGCAAATTAGGCAGGACATAAGGGAAGATTTTCATTTCGGCAACAGGCACAAAACCGATGCGTAGAAGTTGTTGTTTTGCCTTGAAAACTTGTCTTGCCATAGCGACTGCTTTTTCAGCCTGAGCCAGTGTTAAGCGGGCTTGTTCAAGAAAGACAGCACCTTCTTCAGTCAGTTCAACTTTGCGTTTAGTACGGTATAACAATTGCACGCCAACATCTTCTTCTAAGTCTTTGATTTGCTGACTTAGTGAGGGTTGAGCAGTATACAGCTTGAGTGCAGCCTTGCTGAAATTGAGTTCTTCTGCGACCGTGACGAAGTATCTAAGGTGTCGTAATTCCATATCAATTGTCCCTGATTTTCTAAAAAGAGTAATCCAAAAAATGTCTTAACATCATTTTGCATGAGTATAATCTATAAACAATGATGTCGTGAAGATGGTTATACCATTTATAAAATAAATGATATTTAGAGGTTGATATTATTTTTAGTATAGAAAATACAGCTCATAATTATTCATAAAAGGTCTTAATTAAAACAAAATAAATATTTCCCTAAAGCTCGTATGAACAGCGATCATCTTTGCAAAGATGAGCCTATTTACGTTGTGACCCCCACGTTTGTCGCAGGAGAGTTTTCATGAATGGAAAAATTGATGTGCGTGAAATCGATGCTTTAGTCGATGCACAAAATGGACGTATCTCACCATCCATCTACACAGATCCAGATATCTACGAATTAGAGTTGGAACGCGTATTTGGGCGCACATGGTTGTTTCTTTGTCATGAAAGCCAAATTCCAAAGGCGGGTGACTTTTTTAATACATATATGGGTGAAGACCCAATTATTGTAGTTCGCCAAAAAGACGGCTCAATTAAAGCATTATTGAATCAATGTCGTCACCGTTCAATGCGTGTGAGTTTTGCGGATTGTGGTAATACCCGTGCATTTACCTGCCCATACCACGGTTGGTCATACGGCACAGATGGCTCACTGAAAGATATTCCGCTTGAAGATCGTGCATTTCCACAAGGCGCTTGTAAAGAGAAATGGGGGCTGATTGAAGTCAACCGTGTTGAGTCTTATAAAGGCTTAATCTTTGCATGTTGGGATGAAACAACCCCAGATTTAATTGAATACATGGGCGATATTGCTTGGTATTTAGATGGTGTGGTTGATCGTCGTCCGGGTGGTACGCAAATTATTGGTGGCGTGCACAAATGGGAAATTGATTGTAACTGGAAATTTGCAGCGGAACAGTTTGCATCAGACCAATATCACGCATTGTTCTCACATGCATCTGCGATTCAGGTGTTGGGTGCAAAACCTGATGATGAAGGTTCTAAAAAATTAGGTGCAGCGCAAACCGCACGTCCTGTATGGGAAACGGCTAAAGATGCCATTCAATACGGTTCACGTGGTCATGGTTCAGGTTTCTTCTTTACCGAAAAGCCAGATGCAAATGTATGGGTCGATGGTGAAGTAGCGAATTACTTCCGTGAAACATATGAAGAAGTCAAAGAGCGTTTAGGCGAAGTCCGTGCATTACGCCTTGCGGGTCATAACAATATGTTCCCAACCATGTCTTGGCTCAACGGTACAGCAACACTTCGCGTTTGGCATCCACGTGGTCCAAATAAAACTGAAGTTTGGGCATTTTGTATTGCAGATGCTGAAGCCTCTCAGGAAGTGAAAGAAGCCTTTGAGCGTTCAGCAACACGTGCATTTGGCCCTGCGGGTTTCTTAGAGCAAGATGATTCTGAAAACTGGATTGAGATTCAAAAAGTATTACGTGGTTATAAAGCACGTAATAACAAACTCATTATGGAAATGGGTTTGGGTAATGAGAAAAAACGTGAAGATGGTATTCCGGGCATTACCAACTACATTTTCTCAGAAACTGCAGCACGGGGTATGTACCGCCGTTGGGCAGATTTACTGATCCATGAAAAATGGGAAGATGTCGAAAAAGCAACAAATGAGTATGAACAGGAGCTAACGAAATGAGTCAAATCAGTTTAGAGCTTCAACATCAGATTAGTCAGTTTCTTTATCAGGAAGCAAAACTACTGGATGACTGGAAATTTCGTGATTGGCTTGCTGTGTTAGCAGAAGATATTGCTTATACATTACGTACCACACCCAATGCACAAACACGTGATCGTCGTCGTTCAGTTGAGCCACCAACAACGTGGGTATTTAACGATACCAAAGATCTTTTGGAACGCCGTGTGGCACGCCTTGAAACAGGCATGGCTTGGGCAGAAGAGCCTCCATCACGTACTACGCATATGGTGAGTAATATCATTATTGAACCGACCGATGTGGATGGTGAATATGATGTACATATGACGTATTTGCTTTACCGTACTCAAAAAGAAAAAGATGTGACGATTTACTGCGGTAAGCGTCATGACAAAATTCGTAAAGTTGAAGGCGGTTTAGGGTGGCAGATTTTCAATCGTAAAATCATCCTAGATCAAGTGACGTATAACTCACATAACCTGAGCGTATTTTTCTAATGAATAAAATTTTTGTATGTCAAATTGATGAGTTGGACGAAGGCGAAGCGCTAAGAGTCGATTGCGGTGTAAATGGTATCGAAGCACTGGCTGTATTCAATAATGGTGGTGAATTCTTCGCCATGAATGATCGTTGTTCGCATGGTAATGCCTCAATGGCTGAAGGTTATTTGGAAGATGATGGCACAGTCGAATGTCCACTTCATTCAGCACGCTTTTGCTTAAAAACAGGTGAAGCACTGTGTTTACCTGCAACAGATCCAATTAAAACATTCCCTGTAATTATTGAAGACGGTGCGCTATACGTCGAAATGGCAGGAGAATAAAGATGGGCTGGCTCGAAGGTGAAGTTGCACTGATTACAGGCGGTGGTTCAGGTTTAGGCTTGGCTTTGGTTGAGCGCTTTCTTGAAGAAGGTGCGAGTGTTGCAGTACTACAACGTTCACGGGAAAAAGTTGATGCCTTGAAAGCACGTTTCGGTGACAGAATTGTAACCGTAGCAGGTGATGTTGCCAACTTTGCCGACAATGTTCGTGCTGTTGAAGCGACTGTAGAGCGTTTCGGTAAACTGGATTGCTTCATCGGCAATGCAGGTATTTGGGATCACTATGCTGACATTGTGAATATGTCTGGTGAGCAATTGGAAAAAGCCTTTGATGAAATCATGGGGATTAATACCAAATCGCTGATTCTCGGTGCCAAAGCAGCCTTAAATGCATTAATAGCTTCTAACGGTTCCATCATATTTACTTTGTCTAATTCAGCACTCTATTCTGCAGGCGGAGGCCCGATCTACACAGCGTCTAAGCATGCAGGTGTCGGTGTCATGAAAGAATTAGCCTATGAGCTTGCGCCTAAAGTACGAGTGAATGCGGTTGCGCCATCAGGTATGAATGTCAATATCAAAGGTGCTGCATCATTGGGTCAGGAAAACTTAGGTTTACTGGATGCACGTGATCCTGAAAAAATTGGTCGTGGTATGCCTTTAGGCTTTTTACCTGAACCTGAAGATATGACGGGTTCGTATGTATTGCTCGCTTCACGTGCCAATAACCGTCCATTGACAGGTGTACTGATCAATGCAGATTGTGGCTTAGGAATCCGTGGTTTACGTCAGCCACGTGCAGGCTTCTTTGATGAATGATTCATTTATTGAATTTTAATTTAAACCCTCATCTTTGTTCAAAAGAGAAGGTGTCTTGCATTCAAATAAGTATTTCATATTCGGTATTTTTCTCTTTTTAATGATCATCCTTTAAAGGTGCATAGCGTGGCTGTGCAAAAAGGGTAATTAGGGAATACAGTCACTGAGTGAGTGCTTCTATTTTCGGAGTCAAACATGACCGTTAAACTGATTTGTGCTTCTCATAGCCCTTTAATGGAATTTGCTTCACCTGCGGAAAAGCGTCAGGAAGAAGTAGTTCGTGCGACTTTTGAAAAGTTGGCAGCAGAAGTTAAAGCTTATGATCCAACCTTAATTATTACTTTTGGTCCTGACCACTTTAATGGCTTCTTTTATGATTTGATGCCAAGTTTCTGTGTGGGTATTCGTGCCACAGCAGCAGGTGATTGGGATTATGGTAAAGAGAACAATAAAATAGATGTGCCTGAAGATACCGCTATTGATTTGGTGCGTACTGTTTTAGACGAAGGCGTAGATGTTGCTTATTCTTATCGCATGCAAGCGGATCATGGTGTAACGCAACCCCTCCATTTTCTCTGTGGTGGGCATCTTGATCGTTACCCAACGATTCCTATTTTTATTAATGGTGCAGCCGCACCAATGCCGACGACAAAACGGACTTTAGCTTTAGGTCGTGCGGTAGGTCAGTTCATCAAATCACTGAATCTTGAAAATGAACGTGTCTTGATTCTCGGAACAGGTGGTTTATCGCATGATCCACCCACACCACAAATGGGTTCAGTACCCGTTGAAGTTGAGGAATTCCTCATTGCAGGGCGTAACCCAACAGAAGAAGCACGCAATATTCGTCAAGCAAAAATTATATCTGTTGGACAGCGTTTAGCTGCAGGGGATAAATCGGTTGCTGTACCTTTGAATCCTGAGTGGGATAAAAATTTACTCGAACTATTCAAAAAAGCTGATTTTTCGACCATTGAAAAAATGACTGAAGATGACATTCGTAAAGAAGGTGGTCGTGGTGGTCAGGAAGTTCGTTCATGGATGGCAGCTTTTGCTGCTCTTTCAGTATTGGGCGAATATGAAATGACCACGCATTGCTATGAAGCAATCAGTGAATGGATTGCGGGCTTTGGCATTGTATCTGCAGAATTGAAGGGTTAATACTATGAGCAAGAGCAATATCGAAACCATCGTGATCGTGGGTGCAGGTCAAGCAGGTGCAAGTGCGATTTTAGAACTTCGTGCGAATAAATACCAAGGTAAAATCATTTTGGTCGGTGATGAAATGCATCTTCCTTATGAACGCCCACCGTTGTCTAAAGATGTGATTTTAAAACCCGAAGGCACCAAAATTGAAATTTTGTCAGAACAGAAATTGGCAGATTTAAATGTCGATGTGATTCGTGGCAATGCTGTGGTGAAAATCAATCCGCAACAACACAACATCGAACTGCAAAATGGTGATGTGATTGCTTATGACAAGTTATTACTCGCAACAGGTGGCGCTGCACGTCGTTTACCTGATTTTGATGCATTAGGTAAACACGTTTATACCTTGCGTAATCTTGAAGATTCACAAGCCCTTGTTCCTGTATTACAAGCAGGTCGCCGTATTCTCTTAATTGGTGGTGGTGTGATTGGTTTAGAACTTGCATCTTCTGCACGTTTTAAAGATTGCCAAGTGACAGTGATTGAAATGGGTTCGATGGTGATGGGACGCTGTTCACCGAGTATTTTGAGCGAATTCTTATTGGCACAACATCGCCAAAAGGGTATTGATATCCGCCTTTCTACTCAAATTACGGCTTGTCGTCTTGAGCTAACTCAAGCGGGTGAAGAAGTTGTGGTCACGCTTGTAAATGGTGAAGAACTTCGTGCCGATGCTGTGGTTTATGGTATTGGGATTATTCCAAATGCTCAGCTTGCTGTTGAAGCAGGTTTAGATACTGATCTTGCCATTAAAGTGAATCAAAATTGCCAAACATCAAATCCTGATATTTATGCTGCAGGAGATGTTGCGACACAATTGCGTGAAGATGGGCAATATCGCCGTGTGGAAACATGGGAAAATGCCAATAGTCAGGCAGGTGTTTTTGCTCGTCATGTGATGAATATAGAACATCCTGTGGCGAATCCTGCATGGTTCTGGACAGATCAATTAGACCTTAATTTCCAGTTCGTTGGTGATATGGCTGCGCAGGAGTGGCATATTCGTGGAGACATGGATGCAACACTAGGTGCAGATTCATCCTTTGTGATGTTTGGCGTGAATAATGGTCAGATTGTTGCAGGCATTACGGTGAATGCCGCTAAAGAAATGCGTCATTTGAAAAAAATGATTGCCAAACAAGCAGTATTTACTTCAGATAAGCATCTTGATTTATCACTTGATTTGAAAAAAGTTTAATTCAACATTGAGTGAATTGAAAAATCAGATGCTTAAACAGGTTGTTGAATTGATCTTGTGATTTTCATGAGATTGGTTTTTCACACTAAACAGACCCGAGGAAGGACCCCCAAAGGTCTGTTTTTTTTATAGAGATGAACTCAAGCTAAAATAAAGTAGTATGTTGGGCATGACATTTTATGTCACATTGTACATATTATTGTTCAATTAGATTCTTAACTTAAGCGTTGTTCAACGCCTACACGATGATTTAATGTGAATTCTTGATGGGTACGACGTAAATGAAGAATCGGGAATGGATTACCTTCAGCATCAAACTCAGAGCGCGCAACTTGTTCAAAGCCATTTTTTTGATAGAAAGTGAGCGCATTGGGATTCTGTTCATTAACATCGACTTCTTTCACACCCAATGATAAAGCATGATCAAGCAAAATGGAGCCGACACCTTGTCTAAAATAGTGTGGGTTGATAAATAGCATTTCTATCTTTTCGTAAGCAAGACCAATAAATCCTGCAATTTCATCATTAAGTTCAATATGAAAAAGTTGAACATGATCGAAATAATTATGTTGAATAATCAATGTCTTAATTTGAATTATTTGTTGTTCATTCAGAAAGTCATGTGTAGAGCGAACGGATGCTTCCCAAATTTTTAAGAGTTGTTTATGTTGTATTGGTCTCGTATTTTTTATATTGGCATGAACAGGTTGCATAAACGAATCGCTCGAATGTGAAAAACAACAAAAAATAAAGAAAAATCACATGCTGTTTCGCTAATATGAACGAAGTTGGGTATAAAAATCAAATCTATGTATTTAATGAGAAAAATTGGGACAATTAATGTCAGATTCTAACAAAATTGTTGTATACGCTGCGCTTTTTGGTAATTTAGCGATTGCCCTAGTGAAATTCGTTGCTGCTTATATCACCAATAGTTCTGCTATGCTCAGTGAGGGGATTCATTCTGTTGTTGATACTTTAAATGAAATATTGTTGTTGTATGGTATGAAAAAATCACAACAACCTGCAAATTATCAGCATCCATTTGGCTATGGGCGGGAATTATATTTCTGGGCATTTATTGTTTCTTTGATGGTTTTTGCTTTAGGTGCAGTGGTATCCATCTATCAAGGGATTCAACATATTCGTCAACCCGAAGAAATGCTATCACCCTTCATCAATTATATTGTGTTGGCTTTTGCGATTGTATGTGAAGGGGCATCATGGTTGGTTGCGCTAAAGTCATTTAAAAAGACCAAAGGTAAATTAGGATATTTTGAGGCATTTAGACGGAGTAAAGATCCAACCACATTTACGGTATTGTTTGAAGATTCAGCTGCACTGATTGGACTTTTTATTGCCCTGATTGGAATTTTCCTTGCACATCAATTGAATATGCCTATCCTCGATGGCGTAGCTTCTATCCTGATTGGTGTTGTTTTGGCTATTTCTGCTTTACTTTTAGGTCGAGAAACCAAAGGCTTATTATTGGGTGAAACCGCAGATCCACAATTAAGAAACAATGTATTAACCATTGCACAACAAGATCCATCAGTTTTATCTGCTAATGGTGTATTAACTGAACAGATGGGAGCACATCAAGTGATTGCTTCTTTAAGTTTAGAATTTAAAGATCATTTAACTTCTGATGATATTGAAGTATGTGTAAATCGAATAGAATCAAAAATTAAGAAAATTCATCCTGAAATTGTGGCATTATTCATCAAACCACAAACTAAACAGGTTTGGTTGGAACGAATGAAAGGGCGTTTAGAGTAGCAATGTCTAAAGAAATAAAAATAGATCGTGTTGAAGACCGAACTATGGCAGATTCAGAAATATCAACAATTCCGAAAGCGCAATTACATTATCGTTTAACAACAGAAGAATGTATGTCCCATATGTGGAACAAACCTACATTTAATGTTGTGGCTTCGAACCATCATAATGGTGAAAAATTTCACAATGAAATTCGTAACCCAAATGGGCGTAGTCGTTGGAATTTGTTTAAATGGTTGATGAGTCGAAAATCAAGTACATGGAAAGTTGATACTCAAAAAGAAGCCAAAGAGTTTTACGCATCGAAACGAACGTTACCTCAAAACCGACCACAGGCTGATCTAAATGATTGGCAAGTGTGGTTTGTTAGTCATGCCACTGTACTGGTACAAATTGGTCCCTATAATTTTTTGACTGATCCTGTTTGGGCAGATCATGTGAGTCCAAAGCAAGGGCGTGGTCCGAAACGAGTGATTCCTGCTGGAATTGCATTAGAGCAACTTCCAGAGATTCATGCAGTCTTGTTAAGTCATAATCATTATGACCATATGGATTTGGCTTCTTTACGCTGGTTGCATCAAAAATTTTCCATGCCTATTTATACTGGTCTAGGGAATAGCCATTATTTACCCAAAGAGCTGTATGTTATTGAAATGGATTGGTGGCAATCCGCTTTATTTAAAGAACTTAAAATAATTTATACCCCAGCACAGCATGGTTCTGGGCGTGGTTTACGTGACCAAAATGCAGCGTTATGGGGCGGATTCTCCATTTTGTCTGAGCATGGTCATTTCTTCTTTGCAGGTGACACTGGTTATTCACCACATTTTAAAGAAATTCAAAAGCGCTTAGGTGCACCACGTATTGCTTTATTGCCAATCGGAGCTTATGAACCTCGAGCTTTAATGCGCTATATGCATATGAATCCGCAAGATGCGTTTCAAGCACATTTAGATTTGCAGGCGAAACGCTCCTTGGCAATACATTATCGAACCTTCCAACTGACAGATGAAAGCCGTGATCAACCTGAGCAAGATTTGCAAAAGGCAATGAAGAATTCATCTAAGCTAATGAACCCTTTTTATTGCATTCGAGAAGGGCGAAAGTTGGTGGTTTAATAGATATAGGCTTCTTGCATAAAGCTTTTTTGATTGTTCTTTTAGGAAAAAGTAAAAAATAATGAATATCGTGATGCAAGAAGTCTCTTATACTTAAAGAAAGGATTCAGTGATGAGAAAAATAATTTTAACAACATTACTCATAGGATTAACCATAGCGACTGTTCATGCGAAAAGTGTCAGTGTTGTTGATTCTGCTGTTGATTCTGCTGTTGATTCTGCTGTTGATTCTGCTGTTGATTCTGCTGTTGATTCTGCTGTTGATTCTGCTGTTGATTCTGCTGTTGATTCTGCTGTTGATTCTGCTGTTGATTCTGCGGCTAGTAGCTCTCAAACTCAACATAGCATTAAGCCTTTAAGTGAAAAATATGCACTAGAATTTGGTGATCAGTGGGATTTGATTCATCAGAATTCAAATGCAAAATTTTTTGAAAGTAATAACACGATGATCGATGGTGCAGAGTTTATTCAGGCTTGGATTAAGCGAGTAGATACTGGTAAAAAATCTCAAGTGATTCATTACTATCAGCTGATGTGTACCGATAAGACCTTTAATATTCTGGAAAAGTTTCAAAGTCAGGATGACGAAAAATATAAATTAGTCAAAAAAGTAGATTTTTATCGTCAGGTTCAGCCATTCAGCAAGGCAGGTGATGAGCAGCCCGTTTTTGAAAAGCTTTGTAAAGAAAGTGCTGATTTTATGAAAGCTTGGAAGTAAGTGCAGATATAAGCAGTAGAACAATCTACTTCATTGGTTCATCGGAGATGATGCTGTGAAATTCATCTTTTATATATGTGTATTGATGTCCCTTTTTGTACAAATTTTATATATGTGTATTGATGTCCCTTTTTGTACAAAGTTTTGCACATGCCCAAACTATTCAAATTAATCACCAAGCTTTCGAATTAAAAACAGTAATGAAAGAAACAGAAGAAGGTTTTGAGCGTCAAGAGATTGAGTTATATCGAGATGATCATCAGCTTTTGACTCATACGCTTCGTTTAGAAACAGGTGATTGTAGTATTGTTTCGATTGAATTAGGTGATTATGAAGTTAAAAATAATCAGATCATCTTTTATAGTTATTAGGCTTCGGCAGATCGCCAAGGACTATGGATGTATCCATATGGTGTGCGAAAACAAGTCTATGTTGTTGATGCAAAAGGCACAGTAAAATTGTTGAGTTCGGTTATTTATGTTGAAGATATTATAGGTGATCCACTGAAGAGCAATCCACAAGAAGAATATCTTCAGTTTCTACATACAGAAGTAAAGACTGAGCAGCAGCGTCAGTCTTTGCATGATTATATTCAAATGATACAAAAGAAGTATAAAGCAAGATTCGTGCATGGGCAGGAAAGAGCGCTCTTACTTAAAGAAGTGAAAACTAAATTAGCAAAGCAAATAACAACTGAAACAAAAGACTGGAAAGAAATGTATGGCAGTAGTGCGAAAATGTAATGTGTTATTTTTAGCAACCATCAAATATTTTGCAGTGTACTCATCCGTTTCAAGGTGATTTTTCACTGAGGAATTGAAGTGCCACAATAGAAAGTACAGCCATTGCAACATTCATCACAAATGGATTAAAAGCTTGGCTGAAATAAGAGGAATCGGTGAAAAACACCATCATAGCCAGTCCAAACATACCAAAAATATTCAAATAATGGATCAGTTTTGATTGTCTAAAAATTAGGAAGAAAGCCCCAAAAATGATTTCGATATAACCTGCAATTTGAATCAAAATCAGCATGGTGATTTCATCAATGCCATTGAGTTGCCAAAGACGTTGTTCATCTAAAGCACGATAGAGCAACTTTGGTATGATGCCTTGATAGATCCATAAAATTGCAAGAGTGATATTAATGGTAAGTAAGGCTTTACGAATCGTTGTAGTGGTTTCTAGATGATTATTTTGCATGAATCGCATCTTCTAAAAAGTGAGACTTATTTTCAGCAGATGGGAGCAAGCAGTAATCTGTTGTACCAAAAAGTTGATAACGGTTTAATGCAATTCGACGGTATAAAAAATCACGAAGAAAACGTGGCATCAGATAGCCAGTTGCTATAAGTGAAAAGGGTAATCCTATGCTTTGCATAACTTTAATTAAGGCAGTTGATTCTAGATAGCGTTGACCATCTTTAATGACTAGCATTGTGCTGTATTCAGTAGTCGACATATCGTAATGTTTTAAAATGGCTTCACCTAAAGGTGATTGCACCGATGCCAGTTTAAATTGAGCATGTTTGTCATACTGAATGATAAATTTTGCCCAACCATTGCACAGCACACAGATTGCATCAAACAGAATGATGTCGTGTTGTTGGATGATATCTTCTATTTTTTGCTGCATATCTGAGCCTGTTTTATATTTTATTATTAAGATTATGCTTTTATTCGCGAGTTGCTCACTTAAATACAGCTTTTTTACTGAAAATAAAAAACCACCCGAAGGTGGTTTTTTTTATTCATTTTAAAGATTAAAGCAAACCAGGATTGCCTTGAGCAGGATCTGTTGCACGTGCAGCCTGAGCATCTGCAACAGTCATACCTAAGGCTTGAGCGACACCTTCACCATAAGCAGGATCACACGCATAGCAGTTACGAATATGGCGATGCTTAATAAAATCTAAGGCATCTCCCATTGCTCCAGCAGTATTATTAAATAAAGCTTGTTGCTGTTCAGGCTTCATCAGCTGAAAGAGGGCACGAGGTTGGCTAAAGTAATCGGAATCATCTTTTCTGTAATCCCAAAAATCAGCATCACCTGTGATTTTTAAAGGTGGTTCGCGGTATTCAGGTTGGTCTTGCCATTGATGAAAACTGTTTGGCTCATAATGTGGCAAGCTACCATAGTTGCCATCCATACGACCTTGTCCATCACGACGGTTACTGTTTACAGGGCAACGTGCAGCATTTACAGGGATTTGAACATGGTTTACCCCAACACGGTAACGTGCTGCATCTGCATAGTTAACCAAACGTGCTTGTAGCATACGGTCTGGAGAATAACTAATCCCAGGAACTAAATTGCTTGGTGCAAAAGTTGCTTGTTCCACATCTTGGAAATAATTTTCAGGGTTACGGTTTAGTTCAAAAACACCGACATCTATTAATGGATAGTCGCCATGTGGCCAAACTTTGGTTAAGTCAAATGGATGATAAGGAACTTTTTCTGCATCTGTTTCAGGCATGATTTGAATTTGAAGTTTCCATTTAGGGAAATCATTACGCTCAATGGCATCAAATAAATCAGTTTGTGAACTTTCACGATCTTTAGCAACCAGTGCTTCAGCTTCAGCATCAGTTAAGTTTTTAATGCCTTGTTGCGTACGGAAATGAAACTTCACCCAAAAACGTTCATTATTGGCATTAATCAAGCTATAAGTATGGCTACCAAAACCATGCATATGGCGATAACCATCTGGAATACCACGGTCAGACATCACAATCGTAACTTGGTGGAATGCTTCAGGTAGTAAAGTCCAAAAATCCCAGTTATTGGTTGCACTGCGTTTATTGGTTTTAGGGTCACGTTTTACCGCTTTGTTCAAATCTGGAAATTTACGTGCATCACGTAAGAAAAAAACAGGGGTATTATTACCCACTAAATCCCAGTTTCCTTCTTCTGTATAGAATTTTAATGCAAAGCCACGAATATCACGTTCTGCATCTGCTGCACCACGTTCGCCTGCAACAGTTGAAAAACGTGCAAACATTTCGGTTTGTTTACCAATTTCACTAAAAATTTTTGCTCGGGTATATTGGCTAATGTCATGAGTTACGGTAAATGTACCAAAAGCACCAGAACCTTTGGCATGCATACGACGCTCTGGAATGACTTCACGAACAAAATTTGCAAGCTTTTCATTTAGCCATAAATCTTGTGCAAGTAGAGGACCACGTGCGCCTGCTGTCATACTATTTTGGTTGTCTACAACAGGTGCACCAACATCAGTAGTCAAGTGGGTGACAGGGCAATTTTTTGAGTCTTCACTCATTTTATTTCTCCATTCTATTGAGTCATTTTTAAGTCATATTAAAATTGTGATTAAAACAATTATCTTGCTGAAGAATGTCCTTATTACATGACATTAACCGTAATTAAAAAACCAATATAGTGAACAATTGTTAAATCTATTTGATATAAATATGTTGATCTCGCGTATGCAAAATCAGTCATAATTTTTATCCTATTCGTATCAATATAACGTGTATATCTATTTGCTTTGATGGCTAAAAACATCAAAAAATTAAGATCTTATAAAATAGTAATCGGATTGTTATAATTAGACAAATTGATTTAAATTTTAATATCGATTTGTTTTATCGATGATGCGTTATTAGTCTTATTCTTTAAATTTGAATAATCTGTATTAGAGGGTGAGGTGCCTTTGGAATGTCTTTTTACGTATCGTTCAATGGCTAAAATTGCTCATATGATTTTTAGTATAGTTTTAAATAAAATACGATTAATTTTAGATTTTATGTTGAGATTGATCTTTTTATCTTATGTAAAATTTCTATCATTTGAGAACTCAATAAATACTGATCATTTTGATGTGAAGTAATGATTTAAGATGTAAAAAGACCGCCAGAGAGCGGTTTTTTAGTAGAGTGCAATTAACTGATTTTAATTAATTTATATGGTATATTTTGCATAAGCTGTACTATATTAATTTTAGATAATTTAATTTTTTTGGCTGAGTGTTGAATGAATATTAGAAGAATATTGCCTGCTGTATTTAAAAAAGGTTCTCAAATAACCGCAGCAGCTACCACTCCATTTTTTCAAGCCTTGATTCCTGACCCAACAGGTATTATTTCAAATTCCATAGAGGTATTAATTACTACAACAGGTGAGACAATAGCTGATACTTTAGACAGGAATATGTCACAGCAAGAAGTTATACGTACAAATAAAGCTTATATTTATTTTGTGGAAAAGTTAGAAAGCAATTTAAATCAAGGTCTTCAAATAAGAAATGATGATTTTTTTAGATCTCCTGTGGGATACAGAAAACCTGCAGAGGAGCTGTTTGAAGGGATGCTTATAAAATCTAGAAATCAATATGAAGAAGCAAAAGTTGAATTTTTTTCAAATTTATATGCAAATGGATGCGTAGATACAACTCTCTCTCCACAAATGATTTCATTGTTTATTTTGATTTTAGATAGGTTGAGTTTTAATCACTTAGATGTACTTAATAGATTTGAAATACTCGGACAAGGATCACTATGGCAATCTAACGATGTTTATACCTTACAAAAAGAAAATCCACTTTTACCTACTTGTATAGAAGAACTCAAAAATCTAAATCTAATTGCTCCTGCATTTTGGGGAGATTCTCTTTTAATAATTACTAATTTAGGGAAAAAATTTATTAAATCTATAGAGTTTAAGAATATATTTGAGCTCCCTCATAATGACTGTATTTCTAAGAATAACCCTGCTAGGTCATGATTCTAACCAAAATAGACGGTGTAAAATTCTCCTAAAATCCAACATTTAATATAATAGCGCTTATGCGAAGTATTGTTGTTAGAACCCTATATGCTCATCCATAAAAATGTTGGGTCTATGATGTTTTTTATCAGCAGAACAGCCAAGGTTTAGATAAGAATCGCTCGTCGTTTAAAGGCTTTTGATGTTTTTTCCCGTTCTAGATTAATTTTGAATCATAAAGTATCCAGTTTTTCTAAAATTTAAAACTGCTTAAAGCCTGCAAAATATCCTCTTCCAAAACTATCCATTCATCAAACTTAGGATTCACCAACAAAGTCTGTGACACAAAACCATAGCAAACTCGCTGTATATTTAAACCGATTTGATTGAGCTGTTCATTATCTTGAACAAAAGGCTCAAGAATACTGCGCCACATTTCTACCATCATTAAATAACTTTTTTTATAAATTTCAATACTGGAAATATGTCGTTCCAGTAAAAAAGTCTGCGCCCATAAAAACTGGTTCGCTTGCATTTGCTCAAGTTGAAAACGAATAATTTGCTCAAGATAAGGCTGTAATTCGCTATATGTGGATAACTCACACAGGCTTTGTGCATAAGTTTTCAAGCTTTCGGCATTACTTTTCACATGCTGATGAATGGTTAAAGCAATCAAATCTTCCTTCTTGGAAAAATATTCATAAAAGGTGCCTAAACCGACACCTGCAACATCAGTGATTTCACGAATAGTAATCTCATGTGCAGAACGTTCATGCAAAAGCCGAACAAAACTCTCCATCAGAGCTTCTTGAGTGATTCGAGCCCTTGATTGGCGTGGCTTACGACGAACTTTGATTGCAGGTAAAACCATGAGTTAAAACCGAACATCCTAGAATGAAATTTCTTCTATACTGAATGTAATTGGTTAAAACAACAAGACAGGAATTCAGGATGAATACAGCACAACAATGGCAAACACATGAAATTAATAATCAGTTTGATGAACTGATAAATTACAACCTG
This sequence comes from Acinetobacter sp. ANC 3832, assembly GCF_002135415.1. Taxonomy (GTDB): domain Bacteria; phylum Pseudomonadota; class Gammaproteobacteria; order Pseudomonadales; family Moraxellaceae; genus Acinetobacter. Next base: position 261,900 of record NZ_NEGJ01000004.1, on the reverse strand, counting down.
TTCGCAACGGATCAGGTATTACAGGAAATATTGGCTCGCTACGGTAGTATAGATCAACAAACACTGACTGAATTTGCTCAGGTGATTGGTTCTGCTGAATATTATGAATATGCAGATCTCGCCAATCGACATACACCTGAGTTGCATAACTTTGATGCACGTGGTCGCCGTAAAGACTTTTTAGAGTTTCATCCTGCATGGCACAAATGGATGGGTTTAAATCGTCAATATGCAGTACATGCTCATCCATTTCATCATCCACAATCGACCTCTAAATGGGTGGATTGGGCAGCCCGTTTCTTTCTAAGCGGTCAGGTTGAATGTGGCAATTTATGTCCAAATTCCATGACCTTGGGCAGTATTCCATTGATTCAGAATGAACCTGAACTCTGGGCAAAAATCAGTGAAAAATTACTCTCAACCGAATACGATGAACGTGATGTGCCCATCAGCCAAAAAAAATCGATATGGCTCGGAATGGGCATGACTGAGAAACAAGGTGGTTCAGATGTGCGTGCCAATGAAACGATAGCGATTCCGATTTCAGAGTCAGGTCGTGGTAAAGAATATTTAATCACAGGGCATAAATGGTTTTTTTCTGCACCAATGTCAGATGCACATCTCGTTGTGGCGAAAACAGAGCAAGACGGTTTAGCATGTTTCTTTGTGCCACGTTGGCTTGAAGATGGAACAAAGAATCACATTCATATTCAACGTCTTAAAGATAAAGTCGGAAACCGTAGTAACTCAAGTTCTGAAGTTGAATTTAAAAATGCGAAAGGCATCATGATTGGAGAGGCAGGGCGAGGCATTCCAACTATTATTGAAATGGCAAACTATACTCGTTTAACCTGCTCAGTCGGTTCAAGTGCCATGCTACGTCAGGCTTTAACGCAATGCATTGCTTATACAAGACAGCGTAAAGCATTTGGTAAAAATTTGGCTGAACAGCCCTTAATGCAAGCCGTATTGGTGGATTTGGCATTGGAAACGGAAGCAGCGATGCAACTGAGTTTCCATTTGGCACATTGTTATGAAAATGATGATGAATTATCGATTGCTTTGAAGCGCATTATGACGCCTGCAGCAAAATTCTGGGTGTGTAAACGCACAGTAGAATTGACAGGTGAAATGATGGAGGTCTTTGGTGGTAATGGTTATGTAGATGCAGGTATTATGGCTCGAATTTTTAAAGAAGCCCCTGTGAATACCATTTGGGAAGGTTCAGGTAATGTGATGTGTTTAGATGTACTTCGTGCCATTCAACGTGATCGTGAATCCATTGAAGTGTTATTTAAATCATTGGCTGAAATTGCAGTACAAAATTCAGTTTTACAGAATGAATTGCAATCTTTGTTTAAACTATTCAGCAGTTTAAGCGCCGATGAAATGCAATTTATGGCACGTAGTTTAGTCAGCCGCTTGGTGATTTTGACACAAGCCATTCTATTGAAACAATATGCACCTGAATTTGTTGCAGATGCATTTATTCAAACCCGTTATAGTGAATTTCATGGACGTGTAGTCGGAATGATTGATTCGAAAGTGGTAGATGTAGAACGGATTTTGGAAAGGGCATTGGCGGTTTAATTGAACTGGTTTTTCTATTTTAATCAATGTAATCATCCCTAAATAGCTTTATGATCATGATATTTAGGGGCAGTTTTAGATAAGAAAGTTTAAATTAAAGCAAATTATGATCGTGTGCTTGAATCGGTGGCGGCGTTGGTTTTCCTAGTGTTCCAAGAAGTTCAATTTCAATCATTCTGACCATAGAATCTAAAGGTAAGTCGTTACTTTGTGTACCGAATGGTTCTTCAATTTCGCTACTGAGCGCATCTAAACCTAAAAAAGTATAAGCTAAAATCCCAACCAATAATGGTGTTGCTAAACCCAATAAAGAACCCAAACTAAAAGGCAACATGAAGCAAAAGAAATATACAGTACGATTCAGTAATACCGAATAAGCAAAGGGTAAAGGGGTTGTTGCAATTCGATCACAACCTGTTTGAACAAGACTCAACTCATTCACATGCTCATTCAATTGGGTGTAAATAATATCTGAAATTTCACCTTCTCTGAGCGCTTGCATCAACTCCCATTGAATTAAACTGAGCGTGTATTGCGGTGCATTATTTTGTTGATAAAGCTGAGTCAAAGCATGTTGACTCATTCCGCTTGTTTCAATTAAAGCATCAGGATTTGCTGTTTGATGTCTGAGACGGTCTCTAAGTACATTTGCAAACACAATAACATGCTGAATAATACGTTCTCGGCGACCTTGTGGGAAAAAACGACAGTCTCGATCAAAATGGCGTGCATTGGCAATCAGCATGCCCCAAAGTTTACGTGCTTCCCACCAGCGGTCATAACATGCCGTATTTTTAAAACCCAGAAAAATTGAAAGTACCACACCAATTAAGGTAAAGCCTACCAACGGTAATTCTGGAAAGCGATATAAATTGGTATATTCAATGCCACCGACAATGGCTGAAATGAGCATGACAAAGCCTAAAGGAGGCAATACTTTCGGTAAAATTGTGCCACGCCATGAGAATAATAGTTTTAGCGTATCGTTTTGTTCACGAACAATCATGTTATTTGGATCAGAATATTTTTAACTTGATGCTACCCGTTCATATTTCTTTGTCAATCTTATTTCGGCATTGTTGTCATGCTTTTGAGCAGACCATGTTCAGTAAAAGAATAACTTTGTTCAGTTGCAATAATAATATGGTCTAAAAGCCTGATTTCGACCAATTCACAGGCTTTTAAAATTTGTTGTGTCAAATCGTAATCTTCTCTAGAAGGCTTAGCAAAACCTTTAGGATGATTGTGTGCAATCACAATATAAGTTGCCTGCTTTTGAATGGCATAACGGAGCACTTGATTGATGGACACATTGCAATAATTGATAGAGCCAAAAAACATTTTTTTAAAATCTAATTTACGTAATTGGCTGTCTAAACATAGGACAGCAAATACTTCCTGAGTTTCACCAATCAATTCATAGCGTAAATAATCTCGAATTAAATCAGAACGACTTAAATCCATCCCTTGATAAAGATGATGCTTTAGGTAGCGTCGCCCGAGTTCTTTCACAGCCATCAGTTGTGAATATTTGGTATCACCAATGCCATGAAATTGGCATAAATCTTCTAGTGATGAATCAAAAACTGGATTTAAGCCCCCAAAATGTTGAATTAACAATCGTGCGAGTTCAACTGCTGAATGTTGCTTTGAGCCTGACCTTAAAAAAATTGCCAACAGTTCAGCATCAGATAGACTTTCAGCCCCTTGTTGTAATAGTCGCTCTCTTGGACGTTCTTGCTCTGGCCACTGTTTAATTGAATTATTCATGATTTATCTCTGTTTTTATTTATTTTACTTTTCACTTTTCCCGAATGAATTTCTTGGGAACGGCTTTATTTAATGATATTGTGAGCGCCACTGCAATAGAAAGGTGGCTTGATCGTGAGTTTCGATCTTAGTGTGATTTCCAATAAAAAGATTATTCTCGCTGTTACAGGCGGTATCGCAGCTTATAAAAGTGCAATTTTAGTCCGTCGACTCAAAGATTTTGGGTTTGATGTGCGTGTGGTTATGACCCAAGGTGCGCAAGCATTTATTACACCACTGACTTTTCAAGCTTTGTCAGGCAATCCTGTGCATACGACATTACTCGATTCTGAAGCTGAAGCAGGCATGGGGCATATCGAATTAGCACGTTGGGCAGATTTGGTTTTGGTTGCGCCAGCCAGTTGTGACACCCTTGCGAAATTTGCAGCGGGTTTAGCCGATGATTTACTCAGTACCTTATATTTAGCCACCAAAGCACCTGTTTGGGTTGCACCTGCAATGAATCAGCAAATGTGGGCAGCCAAAGCAACGCAGCGTAATTTGAATACACTTGTTGAAGATGGTGTACATGTGATTATGCCCGATGCAGGTTCACAGGCATGTGGGGATGTGGGTTTAGGTCGCATGCCTGAACCTGAAGATTTAGCGCAACAAGTCATTGATTACTTCCATCGTGCGCAACGTGCCATTGCCGAAAAATTTGGTATGTTGGCAGGTAAACGTGTGGTTGTGACAGCAGGTCCAACACGTGAAGCAATTGATCCTGTTCGCTATATTTCAAATCATAGTACTGGAAAAATGGGTTTTGCAATTGCAGCAGCATGTTATGCCGCTGGTGCAAAAGTCACGTTATTGGCAGGTCCAGTCAGTTTAGATACTCCCAATGGTGTACGCCGTATAAATGTATCTTCTGCTATTAAAATGCTTGATGAAAGTATGCATCAGCTTGAAGAAGGTTGTGACATCTTTATTGCAACGGCTGCGGTTGCAGATTATCGCGTTGCAGAAGTTGCTGAGCATAAAATTAAGAAAGCAGGCGATGAGTTGCATGTTTCTTTAGTGAAGAATCCTGATATTGTTGCGACTATTGCACAACAAACTAAACGTCCATTTATGGTCGGTTTTGCCGCAGAAACTCGTAATGTAGAAGAATATGCCGCAGGAAAGTTAGTTGCAAAAAAACTTGATATGATTGCTTGTAATGATGTGTCACGTGCAGATATTGGTTTTGCTTCTGATGAAAACGCCATGATCGTGTTTTTTGCAGATCAATACCAATTGGAAAAACGTGATTTAGAAAAAGCATCAAAGCAAGAAATTGCACAACAATTGGTAGAAGCCATTCATGATGCTTTACATCATGAGATTGAACCTGTTTAAAGAAAATTAAAGTGAGTTATTAATAATAATCACGTCATTAAAATGCAACTGAAAAGTTGCATTTTTTGTTTATGCTCTTTAAGTTGAGATTGACATTGCTTAGTAATGTCAATCTTAAAAAAAGCCAGATGCTATTTTTCAACAATATAATATTCCAGCAATATAATATTTCAGTAATACCATTAGATAGGATATCAACATGATTAAAAAGACTTTAAGCACGCTCTGTCTAAGCGCAATAATCACTTTAAGCAGTGGTGTGGTGGGAGCAGCAGACCTTGAACAGAATATGAAAACATTAGGTAAAAACTATAAAGCGTTTAATCAAGCAAACACTCAACAAGAAGCTTTAACGGCTCTAAATAATATGCAAGTGGCAGCAGTGGATGCTAAAACAGCGACACCGCATTCATTGCATGGATTGGCTAAAACCGATGCAAAAGTGCAGGGTTATCAAGCTGAGTTGGATAAATTGATTGCAGGTATTCAGGAAAGTAAGACATTGGTACAAGACAATAAATTAGCTGAAGCAAAAGTTGCAGGAAAAAAACTTGCTGAAATTAAAGATGAAGGGCATCAGCTGTATAAATAAATCTGTTAAAAAGGCGAAAACCGTAACGATGTTTACGGTTTTTTTATTTTGATCGAAGAGACTTCAAATTAAAACTGCACAAGATTCAGATTTTCAATTTGCCTTGCTATTGCTATGGTAAAACCAAGATAAAATCAAGGTATGAATATGCGTTCACAGATTCAATTTGATCGTATTGCAGAAGCAATTGACTATTTACAGAAAAATTTTCAAGAACAACCCAATTTAGATGATGTGGCAAAGTATATTCATTTAAGTCCAACGCATTTTCAAAAAATATTTACAGAATGGGTGGGAACAAGTCCAAAGAAATTTTTGCAATACATCAGTTTAGAGCATGCGAAGGGCATTCTAAAACAAAGTCGCGATAGTACAATCTTTGATGCGACGTTTGAAACAGGACTTTCGAGTACCAGCCGCTTACATGATTTATTTATTCAAATTGAAGGAATGACGCCTGCCGAATATAAAAGTGGCGGTAAAAACTTAGCAATTCATTATGATTTTGCAGAAACTATCTTTGGTAAAGTGATTATTGCATCAACACCGAAAGGAATCTGTTTGATGGCTTTTGTTGAGGATGAAAATGTAGCTTTCCAACAACTCCAAGCTAAGTTTCCCAATGCTGAATATTCGAAGAAAACAGATGAAATGCAGAAGAGTGCTTTAGCTATTTTTGATAAAAACCAATCTGAACATCATGTAAATCCTCTTTCAAAGATCAAACTACATTTAAAAGGCACTGATTTTCAGCTGAAAGTTTGGGAGAGTTTACTCAAAATTCCAATGGGACAGCTCTCAACCTACGGTGAACTTGCCAATGCCATTGGAAATGCTAAAGCTTCTCGTGCAGTTGGAACTGCAATAGGAAGCAATCCTGTGGCTTTTCTGATTCCATGCCATCGCGTCATTCAATCTACAGGGACTTTTGGCGGATACCATTGGGGAACAACCCGTAAAACAGCCATGATTGGTTGGGAAGGTGTTCAAACACAGCGTTCTGAATTATAAATAAACACAGAATTTTATATGCCATCAGCCTATCTGAGGTAGAAAGTGCAGCTATTTGATATCGAAGTTGACCCCAATAAAAATTTACTTCCACAGGATGGAACAGTTCATTACTACGGTAAAATTATGAGTGATGATCAAGCCAATGATTATTTGGAGAGATTGCTCAATCAAATTATTTGGAAAAATGATGAAGCGGTTATTTTCGGAAAAAGGATTAAAACGAAGCGTAAAGTCGCTTGGTATGGAGATCAAGCATTTGAATATACGTATTCTAAAACTTCAAAATATGCGTTGCCTTGGACAGATGAATTACTTGAATTAAAAAAAATGATTGAAGCCCACGCAGGTGAAAGCTTTAATTCGTGTTTACTCAATTTGTATCACACAGGCGATGAGGGAATGGCTTGGCACAGTGATGGTGAAACCGATCTAAAAAAAGATGGAACAATTGGCTCTTTGAGTTTTGGTGCAGTACGAAAATTTGCATTTAAGCATAAGCAGAGTAAAGAAAAAGTTGAACTGTTTCTGGAGCATGGAAGCCTACTTTTGATGAAAGATACAACTCAAACTTATTGGTTACATCGGCTTCCACCCAGTAAAAAAGTACATACAATACGCGTGAATTTGACATTTAGAACCATTGAAAATTTTTAAGTTTATTTATGATTAGGTTGTGCAATTTGCTCCAATGCCTAAATGCAGTATTATATTTTGAAAACTGAATTATCGTTGTTTTTTAGAATTGTTCATGTGAAATCTAAACGATGTTTAAGTGACGTTTAAGACATAAAAAAGACCGTATAAACGATCTTTTTAACAGCCAGCTTATCTAAAAAAGATTAAGCTTGACCTTCAGCAGCAGCTTCAGTAGCACGTTGCATATTTGCTTCAAATTCAGCATCAAAATTGATTGGTGTAAGAAGCAATTGTGGGAAGCTACCTTTAGTTACAAGATCATTCACCGCTTCACGAAGGAAAGGGAATAAAATGTTCGGGCAATAAGCACCCAGAATGTATGGAAGGCGATCTTCTTCAATGCCATCAATCAGGAAAATACCTGCTTGAGTCACATCAACAATGAAAGCTGTTTCATTGTCATTATTCGCTTGAACAACAACTTTTAAAGAAACTTCAAAATGAGTTGGATCAACTTTTTCTGCCGCAGAAGATAAGTTGATGTTTAACTCAGGCTGCCATTCTTTAGTAAAAACACCTGCCCCAGGTACTTCAAAAGAAATATCTTTCGTATAAATACGTTCTAAAGCAAGTTGTGGTTGAGCTTGTTGTTCTTCACTCATTCTTTATTTCCTTAATATGTGTGAGGTGTTCTATATCTATAAAACGTTAAGCCAATAATTGGTCAAGTTTGCCTTCTTTTTCTAAAGCATAAAGCTGGTCAAAACCACCAATAAATTGTTCATTAATAAAGATCTGAGGCACAGTACGATGCTTAGTTTTTTGGGTTAACTCAATACGTACTTCAGGATCTTCTTTATCCAAATTGATTTCAGTATAAGCAACGCCTTTGCGCTCAAGAAGTTGTTTAGCGCGAACGCAATATGGACAGAAAGTGGTTGAATAAACTTTTACTTCAGCTGTCATGATTTTAACTCCTTAAACTTATTTTGCTTTAACCAATGGTAAGCCTTGGGCTTTCCAGTTACTTATACCGCCATCAAGACGATAACTGTCTTTATGACCGACTTGTTGTAAGGCACTGCCTGCAACTTGCCCCATATTACAAATGAATACGAGCGGTCGCTCTGAAGACTTTAACTCTTCAAGGTGACTTGCAATTTGGCTATATGGAATGTTACGGCTGCCGCTAATGTGACCATCACGGAAATCTTTCGCATCACGTAAATCAATCAAAATCGCATTTTTAGCTTTTACTAAAATGCCCAGTGATTGTGGTGAAATTTTACGACCATTACGCTGTCCTTCAAAAATGAAGAACAAAACGATAAATACCCCTAAAGCACCAAATAAAAAGGGATGATTCCCCATAAACTCGAACCAACGTTCCACAAGTCACCTAATTACAAATCAAAACTGCGAAGAGTATAGCCTATATATATGGTGATCAAAATCACTGCTTCAAGGCTACATTTAAAGAAAATTAATTTTTTTGTTGCGCCTCAGTAATTTCAGCGACTAAGCGTAAATAACTGTCTAAACGACGCGATAAAATTTCACCTGATTCAACGGCTTGTTTTAAAGCACATTGTTTCTCATGGGTATGGGTACAATTTCGATACTGACAATGGCCTGTCAAATTGAAAATCTCAGGAAAGCCATTTTCAATTTTATCTAAATTCAAATGCCATAAACCAAATTCCCGAATCCCTGGAGAGTCAATTAAAGCACCATTTTCACCAAAACTAATTAAACGTGTAGATGTAGTGGTGTGCTGACCCAGTGCTGAGTTTTCAGAGATAATATTGGTTTTTTGTGCTGCATCAGGAAGAATGGTATTAATCAGCGAGCTTTTCCCCACACCAGATTGCCCAACAAAGGCAACTGTTTCGCCATCAATCCGTTGGCTCAATTCCGTCAAATCACCATCCGACTGAGTCAATAGAACTTCATAGCCCAGATCACGGTATTCTTGAACCAGTTTTAATAACGTATCATCTTCTTTGAGTAAATCAATTTTGTTTAAAACCAATAATGCAGGAATATCAGCATCTGCACATGCCACCAAATAGCGGTCGATCAACGTTGGTGCAGGGTCTGGCAGTACTGCAAATACAATCACAATTAAGCTGATATTGGCTGCAACAGGTTTAACTTTATGATAACGGTCAGGGCGCGTTAATAAGGACAGGCGTGGCTGAATAGCGGTGATAATGCCCAAGCCCGTATTTGGATCTGCTTGCCATGTCACTCTGTCGCCTGTGACCAATAATTCTAAATTAGTACGGGTATGACAACGCCAAACACTGCCTAGCTCAATCTCTTTCCATGAAGGCTCAGGTTCGCCTTCTTTGGTGATAGGTTTTGCTGGATGTTCATGAGGTACTGAAAGGGCTTGTACTTCGAGTTGTCGTCCATAATGTTGGACCACTAGACCTTCTAAATCATCGGAAGTATCTACATCTTCTTGACGTGTTTTTTGTTGCTTCTGAATGCGGCGTTGTTGCTGTTCAGTTAAACGACGTTTACGAATTAAAGCCATTCATAACCTAAGTAAACCATGATCATTGGAAGGCAAAAATAGCATGATGAGCATAGTATTTACAGCGAAGATGTAAGAAATTTGCTACTATCGTCATTTTTCAGCCTAATAAGATTGCACATTTATGAGCAGCACCCCAGACACCCGCTTGATTTGGATTGACCTAGAAATGACAGGTCTTGATACTGATAACGACCAAATTATTGAAGTTGCTACAATTGTGACGGATGGTAATCTTAATATTCTTGCGGAAGGGCCTGTACTCGCAATACATCAATCAGATATTGTGTTAAATGCAATGGATGAGTGGAATACAAAACAACACGGTCAATCTGGTTTAGTCAGTCGTGTACGCCGTAGTAAATTGACGGCACGTGATGCTGAAGTACAAACCTTAGAATTTTTGAAAAAATGGGTGAATCCTAAAACCTCACCAATGTGTGGAAATTCTATTTGCCAAGATCGTCGATTCTTACACCGTTTGATGCCTGAAATGGAACAATTTTTCCATTATCGTAATTTAGACGTATCTTCAGTGAAAGAGTTAGCAAAACGCTGGCGCCCTGAAATTATGAGTGGCTTGAAAAAGAATGCATCACATTTAGCAATGGATGATATTCGTGATTCAATTGCAGAATTAAAATATTACCGCCAATATTTTTTCATTATGAATCAACCTGATTAATCAAAATGAATTAAAACCTTGGTATTCGAAAAAGAGGCATATATTGCCTCTTTTTTATACGTTTTTAGATTGTAATTTTTAAGTTATACTACAATGGGTAGACACGTTACAAAAAGATGCAAACTGTCCATCAGTTTGAAAATAAATAGTCTTAAAATCTTTTTATTCATTTAATTATTACAATGAGTTGAATTATGCAAAGTAATAACCCTATTTTAACCCGCTCGGAAACGTATGCGGATTACAGTCAGCCCATGACTGTACAAGGTGCGATACAAAAGTCGGTTTTATTGACCAGTATTTCAGCCATTGTTGGTATCGCTTTATTTTTTTATTGTGCGGTGACTTTGAATGTTGGAATTGCACAAACAGCAACATTGGTTGGTGCGATTGGTGGTTTTATCTTGGCGTTAATCGCAACGTTTAAGCCAAATACTGCACCGATACTTGCCATTCCTTATGCATTATTTGAAGGTGCATTTTTAGGTGGAGTTTCCTTTGTATTCCAAATGAAATATCCGGGTGCACCAGTTCAGGCTTTGTTGGCAACTTTCATTACTTCTTTGGTGATGTTTGGTTTATATAAATTTAAAATTATTCGTGCGACAGAAAAATTTAAATCTGTGGTGATGTCAGCAACTATCGCCATTGCTTTGGTCTTTGTTGTACAAATCATTATGCGTTTAGCATTTGGTTCAAGTATTCCATATATTTTTGAAAGCAACTGGTTGGGCATTGGTTTGGCTGTTTTTATTGCTGTGATTGCATCTTTAAACCTGATTCTTGATTTTGACTTAATTGAAAATGCAGCAGCACAACGCGCAGCAAAATCTTTTGAATGGGTTTGTGCAATTGCTCTATTAGCAACTTTGGTATGGATGTATATTTCATTCTTACGCATTATTGGTTTGTTATCTAACGATTAATAAAAGCACTGCTACAAAAAATCGCTTCTTTTGAAGCGATTTTTTTTATGTTTTAACCAAACAAAGCAAAAAAGATGCATTATGCAATTTCAGAAAAGCTTCAGACTTGGCATTATGCTCTAAAATCAAATTGAGTGAGAATTTCATGTCACAAGGACTATTGGCGGGTAAACGCTTTTTAATCGCGGGTATCGCAAGTAAATTATCCATTGCATTTGGTATTGCTCAAGCTTTACATCGTGAAGGTGCAGAACTTGCTTTTACATATCCAAATGACAAATTAAAAAAACGTGTGGATGATTTTGCTGAGCAATTTGGTTCTAAATTGGTTTTTCCTTGTGATGTTGCAAATGATGCAGATATCGACAACGCATTTGTAGAACTTGCAAAACATTGGGATGGCTTGGATGGCGTTGTCCATTCAATCGGTTTTGCACCTGCGCATACTTTAGATGGTGACTTCACTGAAGTAACAGATCGTGAAGGTTTTAAAATTGCTCATGACATCAGTGCATATAGCTTTATTGCAATGGCACGTGCTGCAAAACCATTGCTCCTTGCGCGTCAGGGCTGTTTGTTGACCTTAACCTACCAAGGTTCTGAAAGCGTGATGCCAAACTATAATGTCATGGGTATGGCGAAAGCATCTTTAGAAGCGGGTGTACGTTACTTAGCTTCAAGTTTGGGTGCAGAAGGGATTCGTGTGAATGCAATTTCAGCAGGTCCAATTCGTACTTTAGCGGCTTCAGGGATTAAATCTTTCCGTAAAATGTTAGATGCTAATGAAAAAATTGCACCACTGAAACGTAATGTAACGATTGAAGATGTCGGTAATGCAGCGCTTTTCCTTTGCTCACCATGGGCAAACGGGATTACAGGTGAAATTCTGTATGTAGATGCAGGGTTCAATACTGTCGGTATGAGTTCATCAATGCTGGGCGAAGATTAATCACTTTGATCCTATTCATTTTTATTTTGCAGTGAACTCTTAATTTCATTGTGGATATAAAAATAGTTTTTCCAAAAGCAAAAAAAAAAAGAGTGATATCTGAAAAGATGATCGCTCTTTTTTACAGGATCAAACGTTAATGATCTTGTTTAAACTTAAAGTTTTTAGATGGATGCTTTGCAATATGAAAGACATAGAGTGCAGCACATAAACCGAGGAATGAAGAAAGCATCAGCCAAAATGCAGGCATACTTTTATTCCCCGTTTCTTGAACAAGGAAGGTTGCGACAACAGGTGTTAAACCACCAAAAATAGAGGTTGCCAAACTATAAGCTAGAGAAAATCCAGAGGTTCTGACTGAACGAGGCATAATTTCTGTCAAAGATGGAACCATTGCACCGTTATATAAGCCATAAAGTAAAGATAACCACAGTAAGGTCATCATTAAATGGCCAAGACTAATACTATGGGTGAGCCAATTCAGGAGAGGGTAAGCCGTCACAAACATCAACAGTGTAGTGATGAGCAATACGGGTTTACGCCCAAAACGATCTGAAAAATGGCCCCCAATCGGTAAGAATAAAAAGTTAGTAACCCCAACCATGACCGTTGCAATTAAACTTTGCGAAGTGCTTAAGTGCAGAACTTCTTTGCCATAAGTAGGTGTATACACCGTAATGAAATAGAACATTGTGGTCGTGGTCGCCACCATACACATTCCAACCAAAACAATTTTCCAATTCTCTAATAAGGTTTTTAAAATTTGAGAGGTTGTTGGATGTTCAGTACGTGAGGAAAAATCATGCGTTTCTTTTAAATTACTGCGTAAAAAGAAAATAAGTGGAATAATTAAACAACCTACCCAAAACGGAATACGCCAAGCCCAATCTGCAACTTGATCAGCTGTAAAGAGCATATTTACAATAAAACCTAGCACTGCAGCAAATACGACGGCGATTTGCTGGCTTGCCGATTGCCAACTGGTAATGAAACCACGATTCGTATCTGTCGCAATTTCAGCCAAATAAACGGAGACACCGCCCAGTTCGACACCTGCTGAAAAGCCTTGTGCTAAACGTCCAACAAAAATTAAAAAGGCAGCGGCAATACCCATGGTGTTATAGCCTGGCGTGAAGGCAATAATTAAAGAGCCAAATGCCATAATACTTAAGGTCAGCATTAAGCCTTTACGTCGCCCGATTCGATCAACATACGGTCCAAGTACTAAAGCGCCAATAGGACGCATTAAGAAACTGACTGCAAAAATGAGAAAAGTTTTCATCAGAGCAGCGTAAGTACTGTCTGATTTAAAAAAGGTTTCACCAATATCCTTGGCATAAAAGCCAAAGAGGAAGAAGTCATATTGTTCGAGGAAATTACCACTGGTCACGTTAATAATACTGCGGAAACGTGAGACCGATTGAGTTGAGTCAGTCATCTATATGCTTCTCCGATCCATTGAAATGCGCGGTTATAGTTAAGACTCATGTCTGATGGTTTGATTTATTCATTCATCATGATCCGAGGCATAAGCATTTTAAGATTGATAATTGTTGATATTTTCTTCATTCTATTAATGCAATCTGAATTAAATCTTAATAATGTTGCATGCTCTATTTTTAGCCTGATTTAGCGAGTGGAGAGATTGCTTTGATAAAAAGCTTTCACTTTTACTCAATTGACTTTAATCTTATTCATGCAGATTTAGTGTTTTATTAGGAATTTAAACATGTCCCGTGTTGCGCGTTACCATGCTGATCGTACCAATCAAAAGCTTTATTTTGCGCGCTTGGCGTGCCAGCAAGCCGAGCAGGTGGAACATATTCAACAAGTACAAGCATATCGTGAGTCTGCGGTGTTTCATCTGCACGGTGCGGTGTTGGCATTTTTACAAGAATTGGTACGTTATTATCGTTTGAATGATTTACAACCAACCTTAAAATCAATAGAAGAACATATGGCAACAAAAGGACAAGTCTCTCCAGAGATTTCTGTTCTACAACATTTAGCACGAGAGGGCTTTATTGCTGAGTTAAAGCGGGCATACCGCATGTGCCAATATGCACCTGAGCCAAGTACACCTGAACCTGAAAATGAAACGTCTTCAAATCTGATTATTAAAGTGACGCAAACCCCACAGGCATGGTTACCCGATACCAAAATTTTACGTGAATGGCATCGGGATTTAACGCAGTTGATTGATGGCTTTCGTAATGAGATGGTTGAGTTCTGATCTTTTTTAACAATGCCACTTGAAATCTTAGTTCAGAATACCGATATAAAATAATCTACAAGTTGCAAAGTACATACGGTGCTTTGCCCCATGTTGAGCATGGAGAGGATGTGTATGTCTATAGAACAGTTAAAAGAGTTGTTTGGTAGTCAAGAAGCGATTCTTGAATTGGTTCAACTTGAAGGTGGAGAGTTGGCACTTCGTAATACGAATTCTGAACAAGAAGAACCATTAGTAACGATTCAGTTTAGTGATGAAGTGAAAGCTTTAATTGGTGATCAAACGCCTATTATCGCTCAACAAATGATTCAAGCAGCTTTGTTTGCTTTGATGGAAAAGCAAGTGAATGAATTACAAGCAGAAGTGGTTGATGAACAACCCCGATTTATGAGCTAAGCATTAATTACTTATTTGATAGTTAAAAAACGCATCAATTGATGCGTTTTTTATGATCTATAAGTAGACTTTTTGCTTCGCTTTTAAAGAACTTTTAAATGTTACTCTAAGGATAAATAAAAGAACTTTTATACAAAAAGTCTAATGTGTCGGTGGGTGTTGGTGAGCAATTTCGATTTGATTCAAAATATAATTACTCATATTTTTCGCCATTTCTTCTTTCGCAAAATAAACTTCACCAATATTATCCTGACGAATAATTTCAGCTTGTTCTTTGCTTTCTGCGCAGACTAGCACTTGAATGTGTGGATTTAATAATTTGGCTGTATCTACAATTTTATGAATATCTAAAATATCCATCGGTGAAATTACCAAAAGTCGAGCATGTTGAATATGTGCTTGAATCAAGACACTCGGTTCAGTTGCTCGTCCTGAAACGGCAGCGATTCCTTTTTCTCGTAAATTCTCAACAATTTCACGATTTTCTTCTGCAATAACGACTTTAATTCCATCTTGCATTAAGGTCTTCGTAATTCGACGACCGACTTCACCATGACCAACAATAACCACTTGATCGCGTAAATAATCTTGGTCAACCTCATCAGGTAACATTGCAAGAGGGTCACCACTACGTTCTAATAGACGCGCTAAATGTGAACGTTCACGAATCCAATTTTGCACAGGTTCAATTGCAGAAAATAGAAATGAATTTAATGTAATAGAGAATAAAGCACCTGCCAAAATTAAGTTCTGTGCTTCAGGTGTAAGTAATCCTAGGGATAGTCCAAGCGTCGCAAGAATAAAGGAAAATTCACCAATTTGTGCAAGACTTGCACCAACAGTCAGTGCAGTATTTAATGGATAGCGGAAGAATAAAACCAAAGCCATTGCAGCAAGTGTTTTACCAATCATGATGATGGCGATGACAGCAAGAATATGTAAGGGTTGTTCTATAATAATTCTTGGGTCGAACAGCATTCCAACGGAAACAAAGAATAAAATAGAAAAAATTTCACGTAGCGGTAAGGTTTCTTCTTCTGCACGATGACTGAAATCTGATTCTTTTACGACCATTCCTGCAAAGAATGCACCCAGTGCCATAGATACGCCAAAAATTGCGTATGAACCGTATGCAATTGAGACAGCAGCAGCAACAACAGTCAGTGTGAAAAGCTCTCTAGAACCTAAACGAGCAACATATTGCATGATCATCGGAACAAGTCGTTTGCCAATAATCAGCATAAAGGCAATAAAACCCGTCACTTTAAGTAAAGTAATGCTTAAAGTCAGCCAAATACCATCATTGCTAGCATGACCTTCTAAGGCATGACCCCCTAAAAGAACCGCTAGAGCAGGTAAAAGTACCAAGACTAAAACCATGACAAGGTCTTCAACCAGAAGCCAGCCGACTGCAATTTTACCATTGATTGAATCGAGTAAACCTTTGTCACCCAGTGCTTTCAGAAGCACGACCGTACTGGCGCAGGATAGGCTTAAGCCAAAGACTAAAGAGGAACCAAAGCTCCATCCCCAGAAGTGAGCAACGATCATTCCGAGTAACGTTGCGACCGCAATTTGTAGAATTGCACCGGGTAAGGCAATACGCCGGACTTGCATTAAGTCATTCAGCGAGAAGTGCATACCAACGCCGAACATGAGAAACATGACACCAAGTTCAGCAAGTTGATTGGCTAAAGCAAGATCGGCAACAATACCCGGGGTGTTTGGACTAATAATAATCCCGGCAATGAGATAACCAATCAGAGGGGGTAGACGTAAACGTGCAGCGATATAACCAAAAATGAGCGCTATACCAAAACCGACTGCAAGTAAAATAATCAAATCTACATCATGAGGCACTAAGTACTCCTTAAAATTTGAAGGGGTGATTAGAAAAAAAGAAAAATAAAAGCAATGCTAAAAGGAAACGATGAAAGTTTAACAAGTCGAGTAAAAAAAGTGCAAAAAAAAACGACCTCATTGAGATCGTTTTTTTAAAGAGGCTAAAATTATTTGATTTTAGCTTCTTTGAAGATTACGTGTTGACGGATTTTTGGATCAAATTTTTTGATTTCCATTTTTTCCGGCATTGTGCGTTTGTTTTTAGTAGTGGTATAGAAATAACCTGTACCAGCAGTAGAAACTAGGCGAATTTTATCACGCATTTTACTGACTCCTTAGATCTTTTGACCTTGAGCACGAAGATCAGCAATAACCTTTTCGATACCCAATTTGTCGATGATACGCATGCCTTTAGTTGTTAAACGAAGACGTACGAAACGTTTTTCGCTTTCCAACCAAAAACGGTGGTGGTGCAGGTTCGGCTCGAACCGGCGTTTGGTTTTGTTATTGGCGTGCGAGACGTTGTTTCCAACGACTGGACGCTTGCCGGTAACTTGGCAAACCTTAGACATGGTGAACTCCATTGCTAGCTAGCAATTATGCGGCTAGTCATTAAAAGTAAACGGATGAAATCATTCAAGGGGCGTTTTATACCAAAATTCCGCTTAAAAGACAAGCGGAATTAATAAAAACACAGCATGATCGAGTGCGATAGATCATGCCTTGATCAGTTAGCGAAGAAAGGTTTTCTCAAGAATTTTCACAAATGGCTTATTAAATGGCGGCAGAATGAATTTGATGCTGAAAAGCTTCGGAATAGACATTACTGAGCGCTCATGTGACAAACCAAAGAACCCTTCTGGCCCATGGTATTTCCCCATGCCTGATGCACCAACGCCACCAAAAGGTAAATCGTCTTGTGCAACATGAGTTAATACAGCATTCTGACCAAAATGACCTGAATGTGTACGCTGCGAAACATAATCCGCACGCGCGTTATCAAAGTCGAAGTAGTATAAAGCAAGTGGACGCGGACGGCTATTAATAAAGTCAATTACATCGTCAATTTGATCATATTCTAAGATTGGAAGGACTGGACCGAAGATTTCATTTTTCATGATATCCATATTGGGCGTAATTCCAGTCAATAATGTCGGTGCAATTTTACGAACATGACTTAAATCTTCATTCTTAGGATTAACTTCGATGAGTTCAGCACCTTGTTTTTGTGCATCCTCTAAATAGCCTTGAATCCGATTGTATTGCTTATCATTAATAATAGAGGTGTAATCTTGATTATTAGCTAAGCTTGGATACATTGTGATCACTATTTTTCGATAGTCTTCGACAAATTCAGCTGTTTTTCCTTTCGGTAAGAAAATATGGTCAGGTGCAACACACGTTTGCCCCGCATTCCATAGTTTTCCAAAAGCAATACGTTGAGCAACGTCTTTTAGATCACTCGATGGATGGACAATAGCAGGGGATTTTCCACCCAATTCCAATATCACGGGAACAAGATTTTCTGAAGCCGCAGCCATCACGGTTTTACCCACATTACTTGAGCCAGTAAAAATCATTTTATCAAAAGCTAAATGGCTAAACGTATCTGAAATAACCCCACCCCCTGTTACGACAGCAACAAGTTCCTGAGGGAAAGCTTCAGATAGGGCGTTTTCAAGTACATAGCCAAAATTTGTAGATGAACTTGAAATTTTGAGCATGGCATGATTCCCCGCAGCCAATGCACAAATTAAAGGTCCAACCGATAACACCAGTGGATAATTCCATGGTGCCATAATACCAATTACACCCATTGGCTGATATTGCACCCATGCTTTCGCAGGTTGGTGAATTATTCCGACATGGCGCTTGGATGGTTTCATCCAATTGGTTAAATGCTTGCTATAATATTTAATCTGTTCTAAACAGGTGAGTAGTTCACCTATTTTTGTTTCTGTAATTGAACGGTTCCCATAATCTTGATTAATTGCTTCTGCAAGTTGATCTTGATATTTTACCAATACCTTTTTTAAGCGGGCTAAACGTTCTATTCGTTCTTTCGCTGTAGGAACTGGATAACGCTGATAAGCCGATTTTTGCTGAGTTAAGAGGTCATGCAAACGTTGGACTTCTGGCGCGTAGGGAGTCATTGAGTTTGTTTTTGTTTGACTGTTCATGACAAACACCATTTACGAAAAGTTTAATTCAGTATATTTTTTAGAGTAAATACTCTAAATAGTCAAGTCACTTTATGTGTTAGCTTGAGCTAACGGTTAAAAATGGTATGAAGATGTCGCACTCCAAAGCATTGAAAACGAAAGATCGAATCCTGCAGATTAGCCTGCAGCTTTTTAATGAACGTGGAGAGCGTTCGGTTACGACAAACCATATTGCAGCGGAGTTAGGCATTAGTCCGGGTAATTTGTATTACCACTTTCGCAACAAGCAAGAAATTATTAAAGAGCTGATGGAACAGTACCAGCAAGAGACATTAGACATGCTGGCTTTACCCGATGACCGAGCAGTCAATGCAAATGATAAAATTCGTTATTTCCAAGTTTTAAGTAGTCAGCTATGGGAATATCGTTTTTTGCATCGAGATGTTTATCATCTGGTCGAAAATAACGGTGATTTTAGAAAAATTTATCCGCGTTTTGCTGGAAAAGTCATGCAACAAGGGCAGAAAATTTACCATGCTTTTGTTGAAGCTGGATTAATGCAAATGACTGCTTCGGAAATTGAAGCATTAATTATTAATATTTGGATTGTATTGACCAACTGGACAAACTTCCTTTATATGTCAGGACATTTAAGTGATTCTAATCATTTGGATGAAAAGTGGATTTGGCAAGCCTTACGTCAAATGGTGTTTTTGGAAGGTCCTTACTTACGCGGGGAAAGCCGTGAAACCTATGAGAGAATGCTTGAAAGTTTTGGTTCTTCGGAACTTTTTGCCAGCCTGTCTGCTTTAAAGCACAACTGATATGCAAGACGAACGTTGAAAGCTTTCTAAAAAAGGTTAGAATATTCGGCTGTTTTTTCAATTTAACTTATAAGTGATATAAATCAACATGAACATGACAACTGCCAACACAGCACGTCTATTGATTACTTGCGAAGACAAGCCGGGTATCGTACAAGCTGTATCAAGCTTCTTGTATCATCAAGGAGCAAATATTACTGCACTTGATCAATATGCAACGGAAGCTCAGGGTGGACGTTACTTCATGCGTGTTGAGTTTGAACTGGATCATTTACAAAGCCGTAAAGATGCTTTAATTCAGACCTTTGCAACTAATGTTGCAGAACGTTATGAAATGCATTGGCGTTTGGCTTTGGTCAGTGATGTGAAGAAAGTCGGTATTTTAGTGTCTAAAGTGGATCATGCTTTATTGGAGCTATTATGGCGCCATGCACGTGGTGGTTTAGCTTGTGAAATTACTCAAGTGGTTTCAAACCATGAAGCTTTACGCGAATCTGTAGAAAACTTTGGTATTCCTTTTGTTGTTGTACCTGTAAACAAAGAGAATAAACGTGAAGCTTATGCACAAATTGATGAAATTATGCAAGGCAATGATTTACTCGTTCTCGCACGTTATATGCAAATTTTGGATGAAGACTTTGTTCAGAAGTGGGAAATGAAGGTGATTAATATTCATCATTCATTCTTGCCTGCTTTTGTCGGCGCAAATCCATATAAACAAGCGCATGAGAAAGGTGTCAAATTGATTGGTGCGACAGCGCATTATGTCACTGCAGATTTAGATCAAGGTCCAATTATTGAGCAAGATGTTGAACGTGTAAATCATGATTTTACAGTTGATCAATTACGTGAATTGGGTCAAGACGTAGAGCGTAATGTTTTAGCGCGTGCAGTGAAATGGCACTTAGAAGATCGAATTATTGTGGATGGAAATAAAACAGTTGTATTTCAATAGAATATAACTTTTCATATAAAAAAGGAGTGCTTTATGCATTCCTTTTTTATTTTCTATTTGGAAAATCGATTAAAAGCATCCAAAAAGTAGTTGCAAATGAAAACACTTCTCATTTATTATTGCAATACTTTAATTGTTCTATCCGACGAGTTAAATCTACAGAAAAGAGATTTGTACTTTACTCAGATTTAGGTATTCAGATTCATATGAGTCATTCTTCCAGTTTCAATATGCAAGCACCAAACCCGATGAAGAAAAAAATCATCGCCGCCGTAGTTGCTGTAATGATCGGGCATGTTGGGGTATTTTGGGCTGTTAGCCATATGCAGACACCTGAACTGAAAGTGATTGAAAAGAAACCATTAAAAATTAGATTTGTTAAAATTGTTGAAAATGTTCCGCCGCCACCACCTCCGCCAGTAGAACCTGTTAAACCGAAAGTTCAGCCAAAGCCTGAACCTAAAGTTGAACCGCCAAAGCCTAAACCAAAAGTGATTGCACAAAAGCCGCAAATTATTAAGGAAAAGGTCATTCATCAAGACGATACTGTAGACAAGAAAAAGCTTGAACAAGATCGTCTAGAGAAAGAGCGCTTATTAGAAAAGCAACGCTTGGAACAGCAAAAGCGTGAGCAAGATGATAAAGAGCGTATGAAGCGTGAGCAGGATGAGCGTGAACGTGCTAAACGTGAACAAGATGAACGCGATCGTCAACGACGTGAGCAGGAAGAAAAAAGTAAGCCACGTGTGATTAGTGAAGGTGAGATTGAGTGGTCAAGAAAACCACGCTTAAGTTTCACCAATAAAGATTTAGGTGACCAAACACGATCTGCAGAAGTTGTTATTGATGCTGATGCGAACGGAAATATCACCAATGTTAAACTGGCTAAATCTTCTGGTTTACCTTCTTTAGATGATAAGATTTTACGTGCTGTACGTAATGCAAAATTCAAAACAACGCGAGATGGGCGACCTGTACGTGCATCTTTACCCTTTGATTTGAAACCTAACGGCTAACATTAATTAGGAGTTCGAGTATGAACTTTTCAGTTTATTGGCAGCATGCTGATGCAGTGAGTAAAACTCTGTATTTCGTGCTATTGGTAATGTCTATTGCAACATGGACTGTCTTCATCTTGCGTCTTATGGGCACTCGCCAACTTAAACAACAAGCCAATATTCATCTTACTGAAGCAATTAGTAAGTTAAAAGCAAAGCTTGCACCTTTAGGTTTTGATCAACGTAAAGCGGTTGCTGAACAAGCATTGTTACGCCAAATCTCAGTAGAAAAATCTTCTGCAGAAAAGGGTGTATCTGTTTTAGGTACAATTGCTTCAATTGCACCCTTTGTTGGTTTGTTCGGTACAGTGTGGGGGATTTTCCATGCACTTGTTGCTGTCGGTAAAAGCGGTCAAGCAGGTTTAGCTCAGGTTGCAACACCAGTGGGTGAAGCATTGATTATGACAGGCTTAGGTCTAGCAGTCGCAATTCCTGCTGTATTGGCATATAACATCTGTGTTCGCTTTAATCGAACTTTGACAAATGATTTACAAGATCATGCGCATGGTTTGCTTATTGACACCATGTTGCAGCAAGATTCATCTGCGCCAAAAGAACAGCTTAAAGCTACGGATAAAGTATTCGTTGGAGGTCAAGTTTAATGGCTTTTCAATTGGGTGAAGACAACGATTCAGGTATGAATGAGATGAATCTCATTCCGCTGATCGATATTATGTTGGTATTGATGATCATCTTTTTGGTGACTGCAACCGTTGCTAACCCATCAATACCATTAACTTTACCAAAAACTACTGCTGAAATTATTGAACCACCACCTGCGGCCATTACAGTCAGTATTGATGCGAAAGGTGAAGTGGCTTGGAATTCACAAATGATTAGTTTGGATGAATTGCAAAAGCGCTTTAATGAAGAAGGGCAAAAAGCAGTTAAACCAACCATTCAATTAAGAGCGGATAAAGACTCTCGTTATGACACTGTTGCTCAGGTAATGTCTCGTGCTAGCGAAGCCGGGCTAAACGATCTTGCCTTTATGAGTGATAACTAAGCTCAAGTTCATTGATGAATTTAGTATGCATAAAAAAGCGATCTTGTCTAGATCGCTTTTTTATGTCTGAATAATCGATATTTTCTACAGAGCTTAATTTAGTCTTCTTTAAGCAAACTTTGAAATTGACTGCGTAATTTCATTAATTTCGGCGGAATAGAAAAATTGCAGTAACCTTGGGATGGATTTTTTGCATAAAAGTTCTGATGATAATCTTCAGCGGGATAAAAAGTTGGTACAGGAGATAGCTCAGTTACAATGTTTAAACCATCTGATTTTAAAGCCTCAATATATTGCTCAGCTTGTTGCTTCTGTTCATCATTATAATAGTAAATTACAGAGCGATATTGTGTGCCAACATCATTGCCTTGGCGATTGAGTGTGGTTGGATCATGTGTAGCAAAGAAAACATTAAGCAGTTGCTCAAAGCTGAGTTGAGTTTCATCAAACTCCACTAGAATCACTTCTGCATGTTGGGTATCGCCATTACAGATATCTTCATAGCTTGGATTGAGTGTATGACCACCTGCATAACCGCTAATGACTCGCTGAACACCTTTAATTTGTAAAAAAATGGCTTCTACACACCAAAAACATCCCCCACCAAATAATGCCTGTTGCATTGTTCAATCCTTTTTCTTTTGATTTTTTATAATATAAACGTTTTATGAAGCGATGATGTACTTTTACATACAAAATGTAAAAAACCTGACGAATCAGGTTTTTGATTAAATTTTACAATTGATTAACGTGGTTGAATGGCACTGGTGTACTGTAAAACGACATTACCATGACGATCTAAAAGTTTTAATGTTTTTTCATACACTTGGTAGCTCGCCACTTTATTTAAAGCTTCCGTATATTTTCCTGCAAGTTCCATCGTACCCATACACATCATTTGAGTTGCACCCATTTGCCCAAGGGTAATTTGATTTCCCTTAACCGCATATGTGCCCATTAAGCGATTACAACCATCCGCGCCACTCACACGCATTTCATTGCCATCAAACTGAATGCTTGGAATATTGTTTGCACGTGGGTCAGTTTTGTATTCAACAGCGCCAATATGTGTCATCACCCAAGTTTTATTTTGTAAAAGTTCTAAATTTTTTGCTTGCTGAGTTGAACTAGGCATAGACGTACAACCGACAACGGCTAATGTAGAAGCGATCAAACTTGCTGCAATTAGTTTTTTTAGCATAGTAAATCTCTAACTTGAATGAGTAACTTATATCTAATCAAAAAAACAAATAAATCACTAGCTTAACTCTGTATGTGTTGCGTATCTTTTATTCAATTGAGCTAGGGAGTTGGCGTTGCGGTAAGCCGACGCGAATGACTTTAGAAAAACTTAAACTGTCTTGTTGACTTAAATGACTAAATTCATGTGCCCGCGGATTAATATGTGCCCGTTGATACCATTCTTTCATTGTCCATTGATGGTCGAGCGCACCTAAGTCATAGAGGTAATTGGGTAGGTATCCTGAAGCCAATAGGCGATAATCTCGTGGTAATTTATGTGGGTCAATGGCTTGAATCATGTCAAAAACCAAGGTCGTACAATTACTGGTCAGCGTGTTATACCACTTTGGCTGTGCACGTAATTCATCTGATTTTTTAAGATATTCTAAAAATAGAGCCTGTGTTTCAGCTTTTGGCATACTAATGGGGAACAAATAAACTTGCTCACCGCGCACATTGCTGCGTGTATAGACGATGTCTTTTTCATCTGATGCAATCAAACTGAGTTCAAACTGGCGGAAAAACCCCCCGATTGCAGAGAAGCTTTCAATTTTTTCTTTGCGAATCTCAATCGAAAAGACCAAAGGTTTTTGATCAGTAAAATCAAAACTCACCAAAGTATGGGCAATTTGTGGTCCCATCCAATAGGAAGTAATAATATTAATACCACTAATATGGTCTAGATTATAAGTACGTGTATCCCAATGCTCATCAAATTTATCTTCGCTATACCATGTAAAATCTCGGATATTGTGTAAGGTGACAATATTGCCTTGTTTTTCATAGTAGAGCAGTTTGGAAACATCGGGGCTCCAATCTCGATCTTGTTGAGCTGGGATGTTAAAATACCAAAATAGACTACAGATGAGCGCAATGATATAAATTTGAATGTCTCTACGACGACTAAATATATTTTGAGTAAAGTAAATGCCCAAGATACTGAGTGCAAAAATCAGCCAAAAAACAATGAGAAGTCGACTGATGAGCCATCCACCAGGTTGTTGAATCCAAATTGCGAAACATAACCACAACGAAGACAAGATCACCAATAAACTGAAAAGGGAATGGATAACGCCCATTCCCAATGCATGTAAAAATTCTCTCTTGCCTATATTGTGCATATCTGTCTATTTTTTATAAAAAATTATGGGCTTATTTTCTATAGGTTGCGAACTCAAAAGCAATAGCTGTTTTGTCATCAATGTGTGCTTCGGATGCCACTTTTTTAAATTCAGCAGGAATTTCTGGGTAATGCGCATCACCTTGTACATCTAACTCAATATGGGTGAGCTCTAAACGATCTGCGATTGCGATGGTTTGTTTGAAGATTTCACCACCACCAATAATAAAGATTGATGTTGGTTTTTCAGATGTTTCTACATCTGCAATCGCTTGCTCTAAAGCATCTTCAATCGTATGAGCAACTTTAACGCCGTCATATGACCAGTTTTGATCTCGGGTAATCACCCAATTGACACGTTTGGGCAGGGCATGTCCCATCGACTCTAAAGTTTTACGGCCCATAACCACGACACCACCTTGGGTGATTTCTTTGAAGTGTTTGAGGTCAGCGGAGATATGCCAAGGAAGATCATTGCCTTTGCCAATACAGCGTTGTTGATCCATTGCAACGACATGCACGATTTCAAAGTTTTTAAAGCTCATAGCTGTTTAGTCTCGTAATCTTATTTATTTTTTAGTCTCTCTCTGCTCTGTCTATCAAAAGATAGAGCTTCACTCTTTTATAAAGAGGGAGTGAGGGAGATTTATTGATCTATTTATAAAATTAAATAGCCACAGGTGCTTTAATTGCAGGATGTGATTCATAACCCACAATTTCAATATCTTCAAATTTAAAATCGAAAATATCTATAATTTCAGGATTCAGCTTTAATTCACATAGTGCCATTGGTTCACGGCTCAGTTGTAATTGAGCTTGTTCAAAATGGTTGGCATAAAGATGTGTATCACCACCAGTCCAAACAAAATCACCAACACCTAATCCACAGACTTGAGCAATCATATGCGTTAGTAAAGCATAACTTGCAATATTAAAAGGTACACCGAGAAAAACATCTGCACTACGTTGATAAAGCTGACAGGACAACTTTCCATTCTGTACAAAGAATTGGAACAGTGTATGACATGGTGGCAGGGCAACATTGCCTGCTTCTTGTGGATTCCAACCCGACACGATTAAACGACGTGAGTTTGGATTGGTTTTGATTTCATTGATCAGCCATTGAATTTGATCAAAGCCATCTTGTTCATACAGACCATTGTCTTTTTTTGTTGCGCCAAAATTACGCCATTGATGACCGTAAACTGGCCCTAACTCACCCTCAGGGCGACCAAAACGAGCTGTTTGCTCAGCAGTAGACCATTCATTCCAAATAGATACTTTATTGTCCTTTAAATATTGGACGTTGGTATCCCCTTTTAAGAACCACAACAGTTCAATCACAATCGAACGGAAATGAACTTTCTTTGTAGTGAGAAGCGGAAAACCTTTAGAAAGATCAAAACGCATCTGATGACCAAATACAGAACGAGTGCCTGTACCTGTACGGTCGCCTTTATCGCCGCCGTTGTCGAGGATGTGTTGTAGAAGATCTAAATACGTTTTCATAAATTTCCCAGTTCGAGGATTATCAGTTCAAGAAGAATCAATAACAACACACGTGACAGTTTGTGTCGTTCAAAGACGATTCCGTAATATTTCTGAATAGCCATAGAGTTTATACTAAATGGACATGCTTTTTAAGCCAGTTATTTCAACCAAATTTTAAGATCAACAACAAGAGAGAACAACAATGAGCCTCAATTGGAATGATGTGCCTGAAATCTTTCAACCTTTTAAAGATAAGATTTCATCGACATTAAAATCGAGTATTGAAATAGACATACAGCCTGAACAAGATTTAACCCTATGGCAAAGTAAAATAGGTGGAAAGCCATATTTGTCTTTGGGGCAAAGTTATCCTGAAAGTGCGGAGGGGGAAGCATTACAACTGCTTGCTCAAATCAATTTTGCAGAATTACCTGAAAATGAGGTTTATCCTAAATCAGGGCTTTTACAGTTTTTTATAAATCCGAATGATGACTTATATGGTTTAAATTTTGACGATCAACAGAAACAAGATGGCTTTAGAGTTATTTATATTGAAGATGTAACACAGGATATTGCTCAATTAGAACAAACTTTCCCAACATTGGATTCTGAAAATACGCTGAGCCCAATAGAAGGGCAGTATGCAATTCGTTTTCAACTAGATCAGCAATATATCGGATTGAGTGAATTTAATTTCTCTGAAAAGGTCACAGATGTTTCGACAATGGAAGATGATGTTGCAGAAGAATTTTGGGACGAATACGGTGAAACTTTTTCAGCAAATGGACATCGTTTAAGTGGTTATGCATTTTTTACTCAGACAGACCCACGAGAATATAATGAGAAGATTCAAGATTATGTCTTGCTCTTACAAATTGACACTGATGATTCGGATGGAAAAAATATTATGTGGGGCGATTCAGGGGTTGGAAATTTCTTTATTCACCCTGAAGATTTGAAAAAACGTGATTTCTCCAAAGTGTTGTATAACTGGGATTGCTATTAAATTCCTTTTGAGTTGACGTTGAGACAAAAGCTTATGTGTAAACATGAGCTTTTTTAGTTTGAATAAAGAACGAGTTAGAAGATTAAAAAGCATCATTAGAAATATACAATATGACCAAATTGCCTTAAGAAACCATTGATTTATTTCGGTTATATTTATACCGATACGGCTTAATCTGCATAAGCTGTTGTATGTTTTTTGATCAAATAGACTACACCTAAGATTTTTATAACTCCTAAAGTTTCAGTAGTTTAAAAAACTTAAAATGAGATTTATTAACATTTACATATTTTTTTACATGTTTAGGGTCTGCATTTTAAGATTCGCTGATTAGTATGCTTTTCTTATGAAATGTTGTTATTGGTTTTAACAAGGTTGTTTTAGCCAATTCATAAAGAGTAATTTTGAGGATAAGCATGATTTACGACCATAATGTAGATATGAATGAATACGTGAATCCCACGGTACATATACAAGTTCAATCGGGAAATCAACACAATAGCTTTCAACCAGAACAATTTTTAAGAAACCAATCTTTAGAAAGTTTTAAAAATAAAACTGAAACTTTTAAAGAAGAAAGTTTAATTAACATTGAAAAATTTACCCAAAAGCTCGTTAGCATGTCACGTAATACCTCAGCACATCGTTGTGCTAAGTATGTACGTATCGCATTAGAATCAGCAGGTGCGCGCTTTTCAGATCATCCTATTGCAGCTTCTGATTGGGGTGGTACATTAACCAGTATAGGCTATAAACAAATTCAACCCTCTTTTGATAATCCTCAAGAAGGTGATATTTATATCATTAACAAGAGTTATCGCCATCGTTATGGCCATATTGCTGGCTTTACTGGCTCGCAATGGGTTTCGGATTATAGACAACGTAGTTATGATGTTTATAAAGATCCAAATGTGACCTATGAATACTATCGTTTAAACAGCTAATGTAGATAAAACTCAGAATATAAAAAGAAAAATAGAGTTTTTATACAGGCTAGATTTTATTTCTGTAAAAATTAGAACGGATAAAACAAGAGAGATAAAAAAGGCAACTATTTATATAGATAGTTGCCTTTTTTATTCAAATCGCTTGGCTCTATTTTCGTAAATAGACAGCATAAACAAGCCGATCGCTGTAAAACCTACACATTGAATTGCGAGATAAAGTTGATGTTCAGTGGGCAATAATGTCATTAAAAAGATTAAGGTAGCCATAGGCAGAATAGCGAATAAAATTTTAAAGCCTTGTGCATAAGAACTGTCTGCTGAAATTTTAAAACTTATATTTCTAAGTAAGTGAATGCAGATGCCAATTGCAATACAGAAGCCAGTAAATAGCGGAGAAAGCTGTTGAATGCTCGAACAGAAGTAAATAATGGCGCAGGTAATGATGCACGCCATTAGTTTAATTTCTCGGGTACATTTTTCTGAATACCAAAAATCTAACATGTTAAGACTCTTGCTTAGAGGCATTTTTATGCATTAAAGACAATGGTGAGAATAGACACACAGCTAAAGCCATAAAACCAATGCCTTGAGCACCTGGAATCAAAATTTCTGAGCCCTGCATATTCTTAAAAATGAGCGCGAGAACAATAGCAATTGGAATCCACGTCAATAATCGATACAACATACCTGCTGGTTTTTTTGCGGCAAAGTGTATTTTGCAATAACGGCAGATCAAGAAGATGATTCCTGTACCGAAAAACATGAGGATTGCATCAACTGCTAAAGGTTGAATTTTATAGAGGATTGCTGTTGTAACTGCGATAACACTGAGAATAAGTAATTTCTTCACAAGTGATGTTTGAGGGTTAAACCAAAATTCAAGCATAGTTTATTAAGATAAAAACTGATTGATTGAACTTTAACATATGAGAAAAAAGGAAGCACTGCTTCATTTTTTCTCAATAAAATAAAAAGTATTAAATAATTATTTATAAGAAAATTGATCAGCACTGTCTTATTTTTCACAAAAGAATGAGTAATAGACAGTGCTTTTTATTTCAAAGAATAGGCTTAATTCGGTGTGTTCTTTTGAGGACCCCAATCAAATATTTTCTTTTGATAGGCATACCAAATCATCCATAAGCCAATCATAATCATTGGGAAAGACAACATTTGCCCTTTGGTCATCCAACCAAATAAGATATAGCCTTGGTCTGCATCGGGCTCACGGAAGAACTCCATAAAGAAGCGAGCACAGCCATACCCCATCAAGAATACAGCTGAAACAGCCATACGAGGGCGAGGCTTCGCACTATAAAACCAGAGAATAAGGAATAATAATAAACCTTCGCAAAGCGCTTGGTAAATTTGAGAAGGATGACGAACCAATTGCAATGGATCGGTTGGGAAAATCATCCCGAAAGCAAAGTTAGGATCCGTCACTTGGCGACCATATAGCTCACCGCCAATGAAGTTACCAATCCGACCAAACATCAATCCTGTAGGAACACAGGGTGCAATAAAATCAAGCGTTTCAAACCACGTTTTTTTATATTTATGACACCAGATCAACATTGCAACCATCACGCCCAAGAAACCGCCGTGAAAGCTCATACCACCTGTCCAGACTTTGAATAACCAAATTGGATCTGCAATGAACTTATCAAACTCATAAAACAGCACATAACCAATACGACCACCCAGTACAACACCTAGGGCACCATAGAATACCAAGTCTGAAACCATATCAGCATTCCAGTTATTACGTTGCTTGGCACGATAAGTCGCAAGCCCCCATGCGCACAAAAATGCAAGCAGGTACATCAGTCCATACCAATGTACTTGGAGAGGACCCAGCGCGACTGCAACAGGGTCAATATTCGGGTAGGTCAGCATTCCTGTTCCTTGATCTTCGTTTTGCACAGATTTTAGCTGAAAGATATGAAAAATGTTGTACATTCAATGTGTAAAGTTCAAGGATATCATTTATGTGTATTGTGGCATTTGCATGGCAAGTTTTAGAAGATGTTTCATTATGCTTAATTTCCAACCGTGATGAGTTTTATCACCGTCCAGCATCGCAATTACATATATGGGAACAAAGCCCCATTATTGCAGGACAAGATTTGCAGTCAGGTGGAACGTGGATGGGCGTGACAGCACAAGGGAGATGGGCAATTGTTACCAATTTTCGAGATGGTGCAGATCAACAAAGCTATCCAACATCACGGGGTCAATTGATTCAACATTTTCTTGAATCAGAACAAATGCCAATTCGTTTTGCACAAGAGCTTGAAAAAATCCAATGTGATTATGCAGGCTTTAATTTATTTATAGGTGATCAAAACCAAGCTGTTTATATGAGTAATCGAGGTGAGGCACCACAGGTATTGCCAAAAGGCGTATTCGTCGTATCGAATGGTTTAATGTCTGATGATTGGCAGAAGACACAACATTTGCGTAAACGCTTTACTCAGGAATTTTTACCGATGTTGCAACATGCGACAACATCTGAGATTGATCTTCAGCATACGGTTTGGGGTATTTTAGAAGATGAGCGCAAAATCCTCCCTGAATTGCTCCCTGAAACAGGTATTAATGTCGAAATGGAAGAATTACTTTCTTCAACATTTATTCAAAGTCCAATTTATGGGACACGTTGTTCAAATTTTTTAAGAATGAGTAATACTGAATTTAATTGGATTGAAAAGACCCAACAGGGTGAACATGAAGGTGATTTAAAAAGTGAAACAATTTCTTTATCTTCTACGTGAGAATAAAAAAAGCCGATTTTAAAAATCGGCAGGAGTATCTAAAAATTATTGTTTTTATGCTTCTTTGGTTTTTCTTTTCTCAATGATTTTGCCAAATAACAAACCAATTTCAAAAAGCATCCACATTGGGACAGCCAACATGATCATAGAAATAGCATCAGGTGGTGTCATAAACATGGCAACGAAAAAACATCCGACAATAATAAAGCGTCTTTTTTCTGCGAGGGTTTTAGTGGTCACTAAGCCGACTAAAATCAAAACCAAGGTAATAATCGGAATTTCAAAGGTTACCCCAAACACTAAAAACAGTTTTAAACAAAAAGCCAAGTAACTGTTGATATCCGTCATAGGCGCAACAGTGTCAGGTGAAACGCTAATGAAGAAATGCAAAATAGACGGCAAAGCTACAAAATAAGCGAAGGCAATGCCTGAGTAAAAGAGAAAGATACTGCCAAATAATAATGGGAAGGCTAGATTTTTTTCTTTTTCATAAAGTGCAGGGCGAATAAATGTCCAGACTTGATAAATAATAAAAGGCATAGCCAGCATCAGAGCAATAAAAAAATTCAACTTAAATGGTGCCATAAATGTTGCAGTAACATCCGTTGCAATCATGGTGGAATTTACAGGCAGTTGAGCACGTAAAGGTTCAGACAGTGTTGAATAGGTTTTATTAGCAAAGGGCAATAAGCAAAAAAATATGGTAATGATGATCGCAACAATTTTAAATAAATGCTTTCTTAAAACCACTAAATGCTGAGTAATCGGCATCTCTGGCAATGCTGTTTTTGTTTCACTACTTTCTGAGTGAATTTGAGGTGTGAGCGATGTTGTCATACAGCAACCTTTAATTCAGGCATGATTCTGGATTCAGATGGAACAATATGCAGTTGCTCATAAGAGCAATTATGCTTTTTCATCCAAATCTTAGAAAAGTATAAAGAGGGAACCGTGCTATGCATAAAATTATAAATGACAGGAGAATTTTTATTTTGCGATGATGCTGTATGTTGTTCTTTTTCTACAGCCAGTAATGATTGTTGTTGTAATGCTTGCATTTGGCTCTGCATTTTTTGTTCAAGTTCTTGAATGCGGAGCATCTCTTGTTGCATTTCTTCACGGAATTCTGACAGACGTAATTCACGATCGATATCATTTTGAACACTGCTAATAGCACGCTTGAATTTGCTATACCATTTTGCAGCAAAGCGAGCAGCTTCGGGTAACTTCTCTGGTCCTAACACCAGTAAAGCAATAATCCCAAAAACCAATAACTCTGAAAATCCGATATCTAACATGACTGATGGTCTCCCAGCTTAGTGTTTTACTGTAGAGTTCACATCAGTATTGGTGGTTTGATGCTCTAAAGTACGTGCTTCACCTAATGATGCAGCTGCAGCCGCTTCTTCATCTTTTATCGATTTTTTGAAATCTTTAACAGCACCACCGACATCTTTACCTAAGTTTTTAAGCTTAGACGTGCCGAACAATAAAATCACGACAATTGCAAAAATAAGAACATGCCAAATTGATAAGCCAGCCATAGTTTTAACTCCAATTATTTAACAGCTATCTCAACAGTTATGTATGACAAATGAGTGACATCGAGATTTCAATTTAAAGACAATCGACTTAGACTTTTTTAAAGAAAAGCTTAGCGAGGCGTGATAGCATTCAAAATCAATACCATTTTGGACGTGAGCTTGTGGCTTTGCTATTACCACTGTTGTCTTTTATCTGTGGGCTAATACTTGCTTCTACATCATTCTCAAATCAGCTAAAAACCTTGTTTTCCGCTTTGCTCGCGCGCTTATTTATTCCAGTCGTTATTATCTACAACATGGTGTTTTACCGCGAAGGTAGCTTGAGCTTGATGCTATTTAGCTTTTGCTCTGCATTCATTTTGTTCTTTATTTATTTAACGATGTTTAAAGATCGCTTGAGATCATTGTGTTTTAGTTATACCAATATGGCATGGTTAGGCTTTCCGATTGCTATTGCTTTATTCGGCTCAGAGATTAGTTCCGCGATTATTGCTTTATATATTGGTGGTTCAATTTTTGGCAACAGTTGGGCAGTAACATCCGTCAGTTCAGAACCACAATCACTGCTTGATATTTGCAAGAAAATGCTTCAATCCCCACCTATTATTGCACTGTTCTTCTCTGTTATTTTTCGATATTTTGATCTACAAAATCTTGAAAACCATCATTGGATTGATCAGATTTATGACGCTGCAAAATGGGGCATGAGCTTTACAGGCATGTGCGTATTGGGAATGTGGCTACGTAAAACTCGGGTACATTGGGATGATCTCATTGAAAGTACTCAAGTTGCATTATTAAAAATAATCTGTGGCATCGTATTGTGTGGTGTGGCTTATCAATTTTTACCTATTCCACATATCCATGAATATATTGGAGTGATGTTTTTATTATTTTGTTTACCGCCCGCAGCCAATATTGTGGCATTGGAAACGTATTATCAAGGAACTGGAATTTCAGCTAAATATATCGCATCAGGTACGATTGTGAGTTGCGTGATATGTATCATATATGGGCTAATCATTAAGCTGATTATCTTTTAATTTTTTAAGTCAATCATTTGAAAGTTTTCTAGATGTGCATTACCTCTCTTTGTTAGAAGAGGTAATGCTTGATGATTATTTTTCTAAGCTTTGTTTAAAAAGTTTCATCGCTTGTCCACGATGGCTGATTTTATTTTTGTCTTCTTTTGATATTTCTGCACTCGATATATTCAGTTCAGGTAACCAAAAGAGCGGATCATAGCCAAAGCCATTTTCACCACGTGCTTGCTCTAAGACTTCACCCTTCCAAATGCCTTGAAAAATTTGTGGAAGTGGGTCTTCTGCATGTTGAACCAATGCTAAGACACATACAAACATGCCTTCGATCGTTTCACCATTTTTGCGTAATGGTTTTAAGTTTTCTAAAAGTTTTGCATTATTTGCTGAGTCATCACCATGCTCACCTGCATAGCGTGCAGAATAGATACCAGGTGTACCTCCTAATATTGGGACACAAATCCCTGAATCATCTGCAATTGCAGGCTTACCAGATATTTTTGAAGCATGGCGAGCTTTGATAATCGCATTCTCTATAAAGCTTAAACCATCTTCAATCGCATCTTCGATATTCAATTGACCTTGAGGAACGACTTCTACAGGTAAATTCAGTTCAGCGAACATTTTTTCAAATTCTGCAATTTTACCTTTGTTGTTACTTGCGAGAACAAGAGTTCCTTGAGATAACCAATCTTGTGCAGACATTGTAAAAGCCTTGACCTTGAATAATAGTCGGTATTTTAGCTGATTTCATGACAGAAATGACGTTAATAAAAAAGCACCCGAAGGTGCTTTTAGAATTTATTTAAGATGATGCTCAAGCTTATTGTGCTTGAATCCATTTGTCAGCACGATCACGTGCAGTGCGAATTTGTTCAGGGGTTAAGTTGGCAGCCAAAGCTGTTTTCTTGGTTTCAGACATATTAATGACTTTATTGTCTAACATGCCATCACGGGTAGAAAGTTCATACCATTGGTATGCACCCATATAATTTTTCTTTTGTTCTTCCATCACAGCTAAGTTAAAGCTAGCACGATTATCACCATGGCTGGCTGCTTTTTCAAAGTATTGACGTGCAGAGCTTTCATTTTTCGATATGCCAATACCATCAGCATACATGCGTCCAACATTGAGTTGAGCAGATGAAATACCTTGATCAGCAGCCGCTTTAAACCAAGTAAAAGCTTGTTTCATATCTTTAGACACATCTGTACCAGATTGATAACGAGTCGCAAGATAGAATTGAGCCGCAGCTTGACCTGATTTAGCCGCTTTTTGCAAATCTGCAACATTCATATGTGCATATTGTGCTGCTAAAGCTGATGTCGATTGTTGCTGTTGCGGAATATAATCCGCGTGGGCTTGAAAACTAAACAGCCCAAAAAATAATGTACTGCCTAATAGTATTTTTCTCATAGAGCACTCACTCGATAAATAGCGACTTCGCCGAACAAATTTGGGATGGTCTTACTCAGTAAGCTCCCTTGTTGGTTCCCATTTACAGCAAGTCGATTAATAATTTGAATATGATTTTCTGCACACAATGCTTCGAAATCACGAAAGGTGCATAAGTGGATGTTTGGCGTATTGTACCACATATACGGTAAAGCATCTGAAACAGGCATTCTCCCTTTAAGTGCAAGAAAAGAACGAGTCTTCCAATGCGCAAAATTTGGGAAGGTAATAATTGCCTGTTTCCCCACACGCACCATATCGCGCAAAAGCACGTCAGGCGCATCTACAGCTTGCAAAGCTTGTGCCATAACCACATAGTCAAAAGACTGGTCAGCAAAGCGTCCCAAACCGAGATTTAAGTCTTGTTGGATAATATTTAACCCTCGACTGACCGCAATTGCAATCTTTTCTTGATCAATTTCTAAACCATATGCACGAATTTGCTGTTTTTTGCTCATTTGTGACAATAATTCACCATCGCCACAGCCTAAATCCAGCACGCTTGCACCCGCTGTAATCCACTTTTCAGCGAGTTGTTGATCGATTCGCATTACACTGCCTCCTTAGGTGTTGCTTCTAGGTGTTCACGACCACCTAAAAATGCACGTAATGTTTTTACATATAGCGGAATAGGGAACAAAAATGAGTCATGTCCTTGTTCTGCATCAATATCGATATAGCTTACAGGCTTGTGACTGGTAATTAGTGAATCTACAATTTCTTGCGAACGAGCAGGGGTAAATCGCCAGTCTGTAGTAAAAGACACCACTAAGAAGCGACATTTTGTATTCGACATAGCTTTGGTTAATGACAAATCATATTCACGAGAAGGATCAAAATAGTCCAAAGCTTTGGTCATAATTAAATAGGTATTGGCATCAAAGTTACGACTGAATTGTTCACCTTGATAGCGCAAATAACTTTCAACTTGGAATTCCACATCAAAACCATACATAAATTTGCCTGATTTTAAATCCCGACCAAATTTTTGCTTCATCGCTTCTTCAGACAGATAGGTGATATGACCGACCATGCGTGCCAAAATCAGTCCTCGTTTAGGGTAGCTGTCCTGTTCTAAATAGCGACCATTGTGGAAGTCTGGATCGGAAAGAATCGATTGACGAGCAACCTCATTAAAGGCGATATTTTGCGCTGAAAGTTTTGGTGCGCTGGCAATAATCACGCAGTTTTTTAAACGATCAGGATAATCGACAGACCATTGTAAAGCCTGCATTCCACCAAGCGAACCACCAATCACTGAATACCAAATATCAATACCCAAACGATCAGATAACATTGCTTGGGTTTTTACCCAGTCACGAACAGTCACTAAAGGGAAGTCTGGACCATAAGGGCGATTTTCATTTTCTGGATTCGGTGATGTAGGACCCGTAGAACCACTACAGCCACCAATGTTATTGATTGCAACGACAAAGAATTTAGACGTATCAATGGCTTTTCCAGGACCAATACAAGCATCCCACCAACCTGGTTTTTTATCATCTTCATGATGATAACCTGCTGCATGGTGATGCCCTGAAAGCGCATGACAAATCAAAATAGCATTGGATTGATCTGCATTGAGTTCACCATAAGTTTCCATCATGATTTCGAATCGTGGTAATACGCGACCACATTCAAGCTCTAAAGGTTCTTCAAATTGAAGCTTTTGTGGGGTAACGACACCCACTGAGTCAGCTGGAAAAGACACAGGAATAATTCGCCTTAAAATCTTTTGGAACAATGAATAAAAGGATACCACCGAGGGTATCCTTTCTAAAGTCTTTTTACTGCTAAAGTCTGTAGAATCAGCCTTTAAACAGCAGCAGCAACCACTTGCTCAGTGCTTAAAACACCTTGCTCAATCAAGCGATTTGTACATGCAATAATGGCTTCAATTGAAGAGGTGACGATATTGTCATGAATCCCTGCGCCGTACGCAGATTTCCCTGTACCTTTCACTTGAAGTTCAACCAATGCCAATGCTTTGGCACTTGCGCCTGAACTGATACTACGTTCTTCATAGTTCAAGACATCAATTGGCAATTGAAGTGCATTCAAAATGGCAGAAATTGGACCATTTCCTTCACCACGTAAGTGCTGAGTTTCACCATTTACCACAATATCAAGCTCAATGACTTGGTTGCCATTTTCATCTGATAATTTGTAATTTTTGGTTGAGTAGTGTGCATCTTTAACTGCAACATAAGTATCTTGGAATAAATTCCAGATTTGTTTTGCAGTGACTTCTACACCCTCATCATCAGCGACTTGCTGTACCACTTGCGAGAATTCAACTTGTAAACGACGTGGCAATACGACGTTATAATTTGACTCAAGAAGATAAGAAATACCACCTTTACCAGACTGTGAATTAACACGAATCACAGCATCATAATCACGACCTAAATCTTTAGGATCGATTGGTAAATAAGGCATATCCCAAATTTCTTCGTTCTTTTGGAACTCAAAACCTTTCTTAATCGCATCCTGATGTGAACCTGAGAATGCTGTGAAGACCAAATCACCTGCATAAGGATGACGTGGATGAACAGGCAAACCTGTGCATTCTTCGACGGTTGCAATAATTTCATTGATATTTGAAAAGTCTAATTCAGGTGCAACACCTTGGGTATACATATTCAAAGCAATTGCAGCAACGTCTACGTTACCTGTACGTTCACCATTACCAAATACACAACCTTCAACACGGTCAGCACCCGCCATGATCGCTAATTCAGAGGCTGCGATACCACAACCACGGTCATTGTGGCAATGTACTGAAATAATCACACCATCACGACGTTGTAAGTTGCGATGCATCCATTCAATTTGGTCTGCATAGACATGTGGACCAGAAACTTCAACCGTTGCAGGTAAGTTCAAAATCACTTTATTGGTTGGCGATGCTTCCCAGATTTCAGTCACAGCATCACAGACATCTTTAGCCACGTCTAATTCTGTTGCAGTAAAACATTCAGGGCTGTATTGGAAGATAAAGTCAGTTTCAGGATATTGCGCTGCATATTCTTTCACTTTTTCAGCCGCATTCATGGCTAATTTTTTTGCACCAGCAGCATCAACATTCAAAACTTTTTTACGGAAAGTCGGAGAGTTTGAATTATAGATATGTACGATGGCACGTTTCGCGCCTTGTAAAGATTCAAAAGTACGTTGAATTAAATGATCACGTGCCTGAACCAATACTTCAATATAAACATCTTCAGGAATATGACCTTCTTCGATGAGTTTACGAGTAAAGTCGAAGTCAATTTGTGATGCTGACGGGAAGCCAATTTCAATATGTTTAAAACCAATTTTGACCAACATTTGGAACATTTTAAATTTTTGTTCAATGTTCATTGGCTCGAAGATTGCCTGATTACCATCACGTAGGTCGGTACTCATCCAGATTGGCGCTTTATTGATTTCGTTATTTGGCCATTGACGGTCTGGTAAGTCCACACGTTGGTACATGCGACGATATTTTTTACTTGGATCTGCCAACATCATGTGAAACTCCTTGTGTAGTGTCGGTCGCTCTGGTCTTGGGTAAAGGCAACTTACTACAAATATAGATTGTGTCTATTCTAGCTGTTTACAAGTATTTTGAACCATATTGTCTAAAATATCAGCCTAAAGTCGCAGAAGGTGATTGTTGATCATCACGGATGTTTCAGCTCATGCAACTTCTACCAACGCTTGATTTAGACGGTTCATTCAACCTGTAAATGGTTTATCTTAAGGATAATTTTAAAACAATGATGACGGGAATATTTTCCTTAATTTGCATCATATAGAATGTTTGAGAGAAAAATTTTCTTAGAAAGTCTTAATCTTGGGAAATATATTCTGAATTAATTTCTTTTAACGTAGATGTTCCCATTAACGCCATCGTAATCTCAAATTCTTCTTTTAAAATTTTAGTCACATGCGCAACGCCTAAAGCACCTGCGACAGCTAGTCCATAAATATAAGGGCGGCCAATCAGCACAGCAGAAGCACCTAAAGCCAAGGCTTTAAATACATCCGTTCCTCGGCGAATTCCACCATCAAGTAACAGTGGGAAATCTTTAGGCACAACCTGCTTAATTTTTTGCAAAGCTTTTAACGGTGAAATTGCTGTATCTAAAACTCGCCCGCCATGATTGGAAATAATCAAAGCCTGAACACCAAGTTGCACAGCTTTTTCAGCATCTTTAGGATGCAATACACCTTTTAAAATCACGGGTAAATGTGTGTTGGCAATGATCCATTCGATGTCTGCCCATTTCGGCGCAATTTGCATTAAACCGTTAAACACAGGATGTTGATCCGCCGTGATTTCAGGTAAGGGGATATGTGTAGGAGTATGCGGATGTTGCATGCCTTCAGGGAGTTGGAAAAACACCCGACGCTCGCGATCACGAATACCTGTATGTGGTGAATCGACCGTAATCACAATTGCTTTAAAGTTTTGCTGTTCTGCGAGTTTGACTAAAGCTAACGATTTTTCACGATCACCTTGCCAATATAGTTGAAACCATTTGTATGGGCTTTCTTTTTTAATGCTTCTTAAATCTGTATTGGTAAACGTGCTGATCACAATATTACTGCCGAGCACTTCTGCAGCCAATGCAGATGCAGCCTCACCATTTTCATGGAAAAGTTGTTGATGACCAATCGGAGCTAAAAAAATAGGATGCGGAAAAGTTTGCCCTAAAATTTCACATTCAGTATGACCTTGGGTTAAGTCATTCAGCAGTCTTGGTATGAGTTGAATTTTTTGAAATTGATCTAAATTTTTCTGGACACTGATTTCATCCATGGCACCACCTTGTAAGTAGTGCCATGTATTTTCAGCTAAATGCTTTTGAGCCTGTTGTTCATAGTCTGCAATGGTTTGTAGATATGGGGGAATTTGTATAAGAGGTGGAAGTACAGTGTGTGAGTTCATACATTTCCCCAAAATTGAAATAAAATGTTGGTACTAAAATAACGGAATAAGGTATTTGTCGATATAAGGATAGAATCAAATCTGAATTAAAGCTCAGCCCATTTACGAATGAGGTTGTGGTACATACTGGTTAATTTAACGACTTCAGCATGTGTATCACCTAATTGAGTACGTAAATTTTGAATGGTCTGATCGAGGTTAAACAACATATGACGATTGGCATCATCACGAATCATACTTTGTACCCAAAAGAAGGATGCAATACGACAACCTTGGGTCACAGCAGTCACTTCATGCACACTTGTTGAAGGGTAGAGAATAAGATCGCCAGCAGGTAATTTTACTTCGTGATAACCATAAGTATCTTCAACGACAAGATCCCCACCTTCGTACTCTTCAGGTTCACTGAGGAAAACAGTACAGGATAAATCTGTTCTTAAGCGTTGCTGAGTTCCACGAATATTCCGAATTGAATTATCCACATGAAAACCAAAGGACTCATTGTTTTCGTAGCGATTGAAAAAGGGAGGAAGAATATCCAAAGGTAAAGCAGCAGACAAAAATAAAGGATGCTGTCCTAATGCTTCTAAAATAATGTTGCCTAAATGTTGGGTAAGGGGATGCGCTTCAGCGAGTTGTTGATTTTGTTTTACGGTTGCTGACAGTGTTCCTGTAGTTACTTTGCCATTGACCCATTCCACTTTACTCATTTCTTCGCGAAAATATTGAACTTGGGCTTTGCTCAGTACATTTGGAATATGATGAATCATGGCAACCTCAATTAAAATATTTAACTCATTATCTATAAAAATAGCCTCTATCTCAGAGGCTATTTTACATTAAATCCATAAGTTAATTATGGATTTTAAAGTTTGTTTGGAACGATTTAGTATTTAAAGTTTACCGACAATACAGCACTACGACCTTCAGCTTCTGTTGCATAGTGAGATGCATAAGCTTTAGTGAAATAACGTTTATCAGAAAGGTTGTTTACGTTCAATTGTAAATCAACATTTTTGTTTACGTTATAACGCGCCATTGCATCGTAACGTACATAGCCTGGAACAAACTTAGTATTTGCAGCATCACCATAGACTTTGTC
Organism: Acinetobacter sp. ANC 3832; assembly: GCF_002135415.1. Lineage (GTDB taxonomy): Bacteria > Pseudomonadota > Gammaproteobacteria > Pseudomonadales > Moraxellaceae > Acinetobacter. The sequence continues at coordinate 220,682 of NZ_NEGJ01000004.1, read as the reverse complement.
CATTGCAATTGCACCTACACCTAAGTTGAGCTGTGGAAGTACTTGATACGTTGTCCAAAGTGTTGCACTGTTTTTTGGTACATTAGGTAGTTGTTTACCCTTTGCTGGATTATCAGCAGTACACACACCTGCACGTGAGCATGATGGACCAGGATCAGTTTGTTCACTATCTAAATAAGTATAACCTGCTGATACAGCCCATTTATTAGTAATGTTCCCGTTTAAGCCCAGTTCAAGTCCATCAACTTTACTTTCACCACCATTGGTATAAGTCGTTGAATCAAGTTGAATACGAGTATTCTGTTTTTCAGTACGGAAAATTGCTGCAGTAAGATTTAAACGGTCTTGAAGAAGATCCCATTTTGTACCAATTTCATAAGTACGCGCTTTTTCAGGATCAAGATCTTTAATGTTCGCATTTAAGGCTGTTTCTGAACCATCACCTGCATCTATCCCTACAGGGTTAGCAGAGGTTGAAAAACTTACATAAATTGAGCCATTTTCAACAGGTTTAAATGTTAAGCCTGCTTGATATGAGAAAAAGTCTGTGTTGTTCTCAATAGTAGCACCAGTTGCATTGGTCTTAAGCTCAGTATCGAACTTGTCCCACCGAGCACCAAGATCTAATAACCATTTAGGTGTAAATTCAATACTATCTAATAGATAAATTGATGTGGTTTCAGCCGTTGTTGTTGTGACAGCTTTATTTGCAGCGTAACTACCTAACCAAGGATCTTTTGAGTTTGGATTGTAAGCTGAAGTACACCAGTAATCAGATGCAGCCCCAATACCTAAAGAACATGCACCTGTTGTAGGTGAACCAGTAATGACTTTTCCTGAATTTGAAGTAACAGTATATGATCCTTTATCAGATTCTAATTTACTGTATTCAGCACCTACATTGAAACTGTGCTTAATTGCACCAGTATTAAATTTACCAGTTAACGAAAGTTGATCATTAAAACCAGTTGTATCTGTGATACGAGAATTCACACGACGCCAAACTTCGCCATTCGCGATATTTTTTTGGCTATCATCTGGTTGAGTCCAAATATAATCATTGGTCGATTTGGTATAAGAAGCAACATTACTGATGGTTAGATTTTCATTAATGTCATGTTCTAATTTAAATGTACCAATTTGATTTTCTTGTTTTTGGAAATCACGATCTAACCAACCATAGTAAATACCTTGTTTCGCATCTAAAGGTTTGCCTGTTGCAGTTTTGTCTGATGGATTCCAATAAGGAACGCCTGAATCTGGAGTGTCATCAGATTTTAAGTAGTAATAACTTAAAGTTGCACGAGTGGGGGTATCTAAACCAAAAGTAATACTAGGTGCAATCCCTGCGCGTTTGTATTCAGCACCGTCAGATTGACCTGCTTTGTCATTATGGTGTCCCATAACAGCAACACGCGCAGCAATCCCATTACCAAAATCTTTATTACCATCTAAAGTAATACGTTGGTAATCATCTGTACCACCTGCAACTGAACCTTCTAAAAAGTCACCTTTTTTAGCAACTTTAGAGATCATGTTGATGCTACCACCAACAGAACCTGCACCACCCATAGCAGAAGCAGAACCTTTAGTCACTTCAACTTGTTCAATGGCAAACATTTCACGATTTTGTGAGGTTGCACTACGGATACCATCTACATACATTGAGCTTTCAGAGTTATAACCACGAATAAATGGACGATCTCCATTTGGGTTACCACCTTCACCAGCACCTAATGTAATACCAGGTACAGTGCGTAAAGCATCACTTAACGTCGTAACTTGAGTATCTTGTATTAATTGTTTAGAAATAACGGAAACAGATTTTGGAGTATCTAGAAGGGGAGCAACAAATTTAGTGTTTGCAGATTTATCTACTTTTAAACTTTGTTCTGCACTTGCCAGTGCATGAATTGTTGGAAGCTGAGTTGCGTCATCTTGAGCAATCGCTGTAGTTGCAATTACAGATAAAGAAGATGCAATTGCAGTTGAGATAATCTTTTTACGTGTTTTGATGAATGACATTAAAAAACTCACTAAGAGTAGTGCAAATTTGTATGCGAATAATAATGATTCTTATTTTATATAACCATTATGTAACATTGGATTTCTCGATTCTCATTAGATGATAAAGAGGCATATTGAATGCAATAATGTAACATTTAATGTTTAAGTAGTTGATTTTATATATGTATAGAAAAACCCTGCATTTGCAGGGTTTTTTATTGTTATTCTAGATTTAGAAATCGTAAGATAGTGATAACCATAAATTACGCCCTGGAAGATAAGTACCAGACATTCCTGAGCCAATCACCATATAATCGTAATAATTTGCAGGATCACCATTTGCATCAATATAGCGGCCATTTTCAGTAAAGTCTTTATCTAACAAATTGTTGATTGCACCATTGATACGAATATTATCATTCACGATATAACTCGCACCTAAATTAAAGAGGTTATAACCTTTTAATTTGTTGCCTGTAGCAGCATAGATAATACCCGCATCACCTGTTGTTTGTTCTGTACTATAACGTTTGCGATCAGATTTATATTCGTGTTGTAACCAAAGATCAAATGCACCATTAATATGCCATGTTGAGGTCATATTGAAGGCATTTTTAGGTACATTACTTAAATATGAACCTTTATTTTCACCTTTAGTGATTTCAGATTCCATATAGGTGTATGCCGCTTTAATATCCCATTCAGGAATAATTTGATACTTTAAGCTGAGTTCAATACCTTTGGTTTCAGCTTCATCCGCATTAATGCTTTGTGAGAATGTATCTTGGGTAATATGAGAACCATAGTTCACACAACCTGGTCTATTTGGATTTGCTGTAAATGCGCAGTTTAAGAGTTCTGGTCCATCTGTAATAAGGTTGTCAATTTTATTGAAGAAGGCCGTGGTGGTGAGGTCTAAATTACCGTTGTTATAATTAAAACCCAGTTCATAGTTCAATGACTCTTCAGGTTTTAAGTCTGGTGAACCAATTTGGAAATTTGCACCCTGACCACTGACACCAATCACACCATTATGCAAGGCTTTTGGCGATGGTGCTTTATAACCCGTGCTAACACCACCTTTAAATGTCCATGCATCAGAAGCATTCCAAACCAAGTAACCGCGTGGGCTAAATTGACCACCAAAGCCTGAATGGTCTTCATAACGACCACCAAAAGTGAATGCTAAATTATCATGTAAACGCCATTCATCTTCTGCATAAAAAGAGTAAGAGTCTTTATCAAATTTAGCACCAATGCCTGCTAAATCATCAGCAACTTCCGCTTTTTTATATTCAGCACCTACAGTTAATACATGGTTGGCAATAGGAGCAATAATATGAGTGTCGGCAACAAGATCAGTATTTTTTAAATTACGATCAGTACCTGCATGAGCATTTTGTGCAAATGTACCTGTTGGAATCGTTCGGCCTTTGGTTTCTGTTTCTGTTTGACTCACATAAGTTGACCATTTACCAAAACTATAATCACCATCATGGCCTAAAGCGTATTGTTCACGATTAAATTCTAACTCATCTTTATAACCACGTGCGCGACTTGAGGTATCTTGAGTTCCTAGGCGATCATCATCGTTGCTATAGGTTTGACTTGATTGAAAAGCATCAACCCAAAAGTTATTTTGGTCATTGAGTTTAAAGCTTAACTTTCCACCTAGATCATAGTTATCTGCTTCAGAAGGGCGAGGATCACGACCTGATGTACCGGGAATACGTTCAGATTTTTGACGGTCTAAATAGCTACCTCGAATTTGTACACCTAAGCGGTCATTAATAATTGGTCCATTGAGTAAAAAACTGGTTTTCCATGAATCTGCTTCTGCATTATTTTCCATGATATTGCCACTTACCGTGACATTTCCATTCCATTCATTGGATATTTTTTTCGTAATGATGTTAATCACCCCGCCCATAGCCTCAGAGCCATAACGAGTGGCCATTGGACCACGAATCACTTCAATTCGCTCAATTGCTGCTAAAGGTGGAATAAAACCATTTGCTGATTCACCAAAACCATTGGGTGTCACATCTGCTGAAGTAGTTTGACGACGACCATCAATCAGAATGAGGCTATATTCGTTGCCTAGACCACGCATTTTAATATTTAGACCTGATGTTTTACCAATACCGTCACGGATATCGATGCCTGGTATATCTGAAAGAAGATCGGCAATGCTAGTCGCATTTTTTTTCTCAATATCTTCTTTACTAATAACACTAATGCTTGCAGGCGCATTTTTAATCGATTGCTCGAAACCAGATGCAGAAACGACCATTGTTGAAAGTTGTTGAATTGCGGCAGATTCCGAATTGGTATTGGCAAATGCGGAAGTTGTTGTAATCCCAAAAATTGCGATTGAAAGAGGGCGAAGGTTAAACATACTCATAAAAGAATTCCGAAGTGGACGAGATAAATATATGAAAATAAATCAAATAATAAAAAGCAAAGTAATGCTAACGATAAAACTTATCATTTACAAATAAAAACATGCAAAAATTAGTGTATTTATACTAAAAATGAATAGAAATAATAAAAACATTGATTTTATGGAAGATGTACAAAAAAATTCATGGTTAATCCATTGTGTTTTGTATATCTTTAAATGTTGTCATATAATGTGGCACTTTTAAAAAACTGTAATTACTAAATTCTATCGAGGAAGCCATGCAAGTAACTTCTGAAGCGGTTTCGGGCGTTGCCCGTCGTTTAAATGTATCTGTACCGACGAGCCGTGTGAACGAGCAATTTGAAGCTCGTTTGAAACGTACTGCCAAAACTGTAAAGATCAACGGCTTCCGTCCAGGTAAAGTGCCATTGGACGTTGTTCGTCGTGAATATGGCGCGGGTATCTATCAAGAAGTTGTTAACGATGTAATTCGTGACACCGTTTTTGAAGCAATTCAACAAGAAAAAATCAATGCTGTTGGCATGCCAAACATTGATAAAGTTGAAAACAAAGATGATGCTTTAGTGTATCAAGCTACTGTTGAAGTTTACCCAGAAGTTGACGTTAAGTTTGAAGGCTTAGACGTTGAACGTAAAGTAACGGACATCAATGATAAAGATGTTGATGCAATGCTTGAAAACCTACAAAAGCAACGTGCTGAATGGGTTGAAACTAAAGGTATGTCTAAAAAAGACATGCAAGTAACTTTCGATTTTGAAGGTTCTATTGATGGTGAAAAATTCGAAGGCGGTTCTGCTGAAGATTTTAAACTTGTTTTAGGATCTGGTCGTATGATCCCTGGCTTCGAAGATGGCATCATCGGAATGAAGAAAGGCGAAGAGAAAGTAATTGATGTTACTTTCCCAGAAGACTATCAAGCTGAAAACCTTGCAGGTAAACAAGCTCAATTTAAAATCACAGTTAAACTTGTTGAAAAACAAAAACTTCCTGAAATTGATGCTGAATTCCTTAAAATCTTCGGTTTGACTGAAGAAGAAGGCGTTGAAAAACTTAAAGCTGACGTTCGTAAAAACATGGAACGTGAAGTGAAAAATGGTCTTCGCAACCAAGTTAAGAGCGCAACTTTTGATGCGCTTGTTGTTGCGAATGAAGTTGAAGTTCCTGAGTCTATGTTGACTCAAGAAATTGAACGTCAACGTCAACAAATGATTCAACAGTTCACTCAGCAGTTTGGTGCTCAAGGTGCGAAAGCATTTGACAGCAGCATGCTTCCAGATGATTTGTTTAAAGAACAAGCTGAAAAGTCTGTTAAGTTAGGTATTTTAGTGAGCAAAGTATTGGCTGATGCTAAACTTGAAGTTGATCCAGCTCGTGTTGAAGCTTACATCAATGATATGGCTTCTTCTTATGAAGATCCAACTGAAGTCATCGAATACTTCAAAAATGATCCACAGCAACGTGCTCAAATTGAAGGCGTAGTATTGGAAGATCAAGTAGTTGATCACATCCTTGCTTCTGCTAAAGTGACAGACAAAGCAGTAAGTTATGAAGAATTGTTGAAAGAGCAACAAGCTGCTCGTCAACAAGGCTAATAGCTTTAAAGTTGTAAAAAAGGCGCTTCAAGCGCCTTTTTTTATGATGTAGCGATTTTGTAATCTGTCCTTTATTCACAATGCTTATTCAAAAAATATCTGATATTTAGTTGGGAATATTTTGCATTTTCAACAATTATCCCTCATATTGTAAATATGGGTTGAGTAACAAAAATTCAGGAATAATTAACGTATGTATGTTCCAATGATTGATAACGCTTTAGTACCAATGGTAGTAGAACAATCTTCACGTGGTGAGCGTTCTTTTGATATTTTTTCACGTCTTTTACGTGAACGTGTGATTTTTTTAACAGGTGAAGTTGAAGACAACATGGCAAACTTAATTGTTGCGCAAATGTTGTTTTTAGAAGCTGAAAATCCAGAAAAAGATATTCACCTTTATATTAACTCACCTGGCGGTTCTGTGACTGCGGGTATGGCAATTTACGATACTATGCAATTTATTAAGCCAGATGTGGTGACATATTGTATGGGGCAAGCAGCATCAATGGGTGCATTCTTATTGAATGCGGGTGCTAAAGGTAAACGTTATTGCTTAGAAAATGCACGTGTGATGATTCACCAACCACTCGGTGGTTTCCGTGGTCAGGCATCTGATATTGAAATTCATGCGCGTGAAATTTTATTTATTAAAGAACGTTTAAATCGTTTGATGGCTGAACACAGCGGTCAAGATTATGAGCGTTTAGCACAAGATACTGATCGTGATAACTTTATGACAGCTCAAGCTGCTAAAGAATATGGTCTTGTGGATGAAGTACTTTCAAAACGTCCACAAAACTAAGCGGTTATCAGTGTCATAACAAACAAAGATTCAAAATTTGGAGTGAAAATGTCCGAACATCCTCAAGGACAAAAGCATTGTTCATTTTGTGGTAAAACACAGTCTGAAGTGGGTAAACTCATTGCAGGCGAGGACGCTTACATTTGTAATGAATGCGTGGACGTGTGCTTAGATTTAGTTCAAACCAGTCAGCAAGTTGAAACAGGTGATTGGGCAACACGACCTTTACCAAAACCACATGAAATTCGTGCGGCTTTAGATCAGTACGTGATTGGGCAAGATACTGCGAAAAAAACCTTATCGGTTGCAGTATATAACCATTACAAACGCCTAAAAGTAACTTTGGCTGAGCGTAAATCTGATGATGTGGTTGAGCTTGCGAAAAGTAATATTCTACTGATTGGACCTACAGGTTCAGGTAAGACTTTACTTGCACAAACTTTAGCACGTCTTTTAGATGTTCCTTTTGCGATGGCTGACGCAACAACCTTAACCGAAGCTGGTTATGTTGGTGAAGATGTTGAAAACATTGTACAAAAGCTTTTGCAAAAAGCGGATTACGATGTAGAAAAAGCACAAAAAGGGATTATCTATATCGATGAAATCGACAAGATTACTCGTAAGTCTGAAAACCCGTCTATCACGCGTGATGTGTCTGGTGAAGGTGTCCAACAAGCATTGTTAAAAATGATTGAAGGTACTGTTGCTTCAATTCCACCACAAGGTGGTCGTAAGCATCCACAACAAGAATTCATTCAGATTGATACTTCAAATATTTTGTTTATTTGTGGTGGTGCATTCTCTGGATTGGAGCGTGTTGTACAGCAACGTCAAGAAAAAGGCGGTATTGGTTTTACTGCTGATGTGAAAAGCAAAGATGATACGAAAAAAATCTCTGAACTTTTCCGCCAAGTTGAAGCTGCCGATTTAGTGAAATTTGGTTTAATTCCAGAGTTTATTGGTCGTTTGCCAGTAATTGCAACGCTTGAAGAGCTTGATGAAGAAGCATTAATGCAAATTTTGACAGAGCCAAAAAATGCATTGATTCGTCAATATCAATATCTTTTTGAAATGGAAGATGTGGATCTTGTATTTGAAGATACCGCTTTACGTGCGATTGCGAAGAAAGCATTAGAGCGTAATACAGGTGCACGTGGTCTGCGTTCAATTCTAGAAAATGTATTGCTTGAAACGATGTACGATTTACCAAGTCGTTCTGATGTAGGTACGGTTGTCATTAATGACGCGGTTATTAATGATAAAGCTGAACCTGCTTATCAAAAAGAACGTCAACCTAAAGTAAATAAAGACGTTGAAGAAAAAGTGGATTTGAAGGTACTTGATAGTAAGTCTGCTTAATAGATTTTCTACTTTTACATTGCAATTCATCTGAAACGTGTAAGAAGCTTGGCTTTTTACACGTTTTTTATGTTTAAAATGACATTGAAATGTTAAGCTCAATATGCAAAATAGTCATAACGAAAAATAAAAAATACGCGGTGAGGGATGATCATGCGTTACTTAGGTTTAGTTCTTTTAGCCAGTTGTGGATTAGCCGCTTGTCAAAGTCATCAGACTGTTGCGCAAAAGCAAGCTAATCAGGCAGTTTCAACGTTAACTTCTGTTGATTTTGATAAAGAGAATTCATTAGTTCATGAAAAGTTAGATCAATATAAAGTTGGCAAGTTTTCTGTGGGGTCTTGGGTCAATCAAGAACCAGGTCAATATTTTAAATTGGTAAAACCACAAAATCCACATGCTTCGATTGTTTACTTTTATCGTCCAGATAGTAAGTGGAATCGCCAAGAGATTGTGGCTCAAAGCTTTTACTTAAATGGTAAACGAATTCCAAGTTTAATCAGTAATCATTATTATTGGGTTGAACTTGCGGAAGGTGATTATAAGCTGAGTTTAAGTCGTCCATTGGCAGTGATGCATTTTCAGAAACCCAAAGTTGCTTATTTTAGCGTTAAAGCAGGTGAGCAATACTTTGTGAAGTATGAAGAAGAAAAATTCCGTGGTGGTCCAAATGGTGGTGGTGACTTATTAAAAGTAGGTCCACTCGTGCAAATGCCAACGGGACAAGCTTTAAAAGAAATTGGCATGACACAACTGAAGTCACCGGGTCTAAACTTTGTCGGAGAAGTGACTGCTGATGGTCGTGTGATTAAACCAAAAGAAAAAATTAGCAGTACTTATCAAGCGAGTGATGATGTACATACCACTCAGCCTTTCAAAATTTGGAATCCTTTGACTTGGTAATCTAATATTCTGAAAAAAAGAGGATAAATCCCTCTTTTTTTATTTATGATGATGTGAATACTGTTATTTAGCTGAAGCCTCTTGAGCCGCTTTTTGAAGTTGCTCGAGTTGAGTATTAATCTCCTTAAAATCACTTTCAGTTGCTTGTATGCTACTGGCTAGGCTTGCATTCATAATCTTCATTGATTCCTGTGCAACCAATGGTGCTTTTTTTAGAATGGACTGACCCACTGGGCTTGAATAGAAATCAATCTGTGCTTGGACTTCATCTGCGCTATAAACATCTTTATAAATTTTTTGATAACTTGGCTGTAATTTTTCCCAAGACACGGTTTTTTTACTTTGCTCAAACATTTTATCAGAGAGCTGGTTCGCAACAATTTGTTCTTGTGGGCTTAATTGTTCATGTTTTACCGTATTTTGCACAATGGCATAAGCTTGTTGATCTAACTGTGGGCGAATCTGCAATATAGTTTGTTGCAGAAGTTGATCAATGTTCATAATTTTCATTAATTTTTGTACTTGTTGATCTGTTGGTTGTGCTGCAAAAGATCCAAATGAAACAAGGCCCATACTGCAAGCAAACATCCACTGTTTAAATTTCATTATTCATCTCATAAAGTAAAAAAGCACCCTAATCATAGAGTGCTTTTTCATCAGCTTTCAAGTTTTAATCATTAATCTAGGACTAATCATTACACCTGATGGCTAAATTAGTTTGCAGCAGCATCAACCACTGGAATTTTACCAATCTTCGCTTGCCAAATTTTAGGTGCAATTGCGTGGATTGAAGTACCATTCACATCAACGGCTACAGAAACAGGCATATCTTCAACCACAAATTTGTAGATTGCTTCCATACCTAAATCAGCAAAAGCAACCACTTCAGCTTGACGAACTGCTTTAGACACTAAATAAGCAGCGCCACCAACAGCCATTAAATAAGTTGCTTTATGGTCTTTGATTGCGGCAATTGCAGTTGGACCACGGTCAGCCTTACCAATCATGCCGAATAGACCTGTATGTTCTAAAACTTGACGTGTGAACTTGTCCATACGTGTTGCAGTCGTTGGACCAGCAGGACCAACAACTTCATCACCAACAGGGTCTACAGGGCCAACGTAGTAAATGAATTTACCTTTAAGATCTACAGGTAGTTCTTCACCTTTATCGATCATTTCACACATACGTTTATGTGCAGCATCACGACCTGTATAGATTGTACCGTTCAGAAGTAAAGTGTCGCCTGGTTGCCAAGCGTCCATTTCTTCTTGCGTGATATTGTCTAAATCTACACGTTTAGATTTTGAAGAATCCCAAGTCACTTCAGGATAATCAGAAAGTTTAGGTGCTTGAATATGCGCAATACCTGAACCATCTAATTGGAAATGTGCATGACGTGTTGCAGCACAGTTTGGAATCATACCGACTGGTTTACCTGCAGCATGGCAAGGATAGTCTTTGATTTTAATATCAAGAACTGTAGTTAAACCACCTAGACCTTGTGCACCAATACCTAAAGCATTTACTTTTTCGAAGATTTCCATACGGAGTTCTTCAATTTTATTTTCAGGTCCACGACGAAGTAATTCGTCCATGTTGATTTCTTCCATGAGCGATTCTTTCGCAAGCATCATGGCTTTTTCAGCAGTACCACCAATCCCGATACCGAGCATACCTGGAGGACACCAACCTGCACCCATTGTTGGAACAGTTTTAAGTACCCAATCCACAATTGAATCAGATGGATTCAACATAGCCAATTTAGATTTATTCTCTGAACCGCCACCCTTAGCAGCCACAGTGATATCTACTTTATTACCCGGAACGAGTTTGTAGTGAATAACAGCAGGCGTATTATCTTTGGTATTTTTACGACCAAAAGCAGGATCAGCTAAAACAGATGCACGAAGTACATTTGAATTTTCTAAGTAACCTTGGCGTACACCTTCATTGATTGCGTCATCTAAGCTTAAGGTTAAATCAAATTTAACATCTAAGCCCACATCAACAAATACGTTAACAATACCAGTATCTTGACAGATTGGACGATGACCTTCTGCACACATACGAGAGTTAATTAGAATTTGTGCGATTGCATCTTTTGCGGCTTGGTTTTCTTCGCGGTCATAGGCACGACTCATTGCTTGAATGAAGTCTTGCGGATGGTAATACGAAATAAACTGAAGTGCGTCCTTGACCGATGTGATCAAGTCATCTTGTTTGATAATAGTTGTCATACCAAAAATCTCTTGAGCGGGCTGTTAGCTAGCGGGCTAAATTATACGGTATAAAGCAAGTTTTGTGGGTGATTCGATTAAGTTTTGGGCTAAAGTTTAATAAATTAAATTGTGTATTTAATTGGCATTCAACGAAGATATGAATATGATTTTTTTGCTATGATACAAATATGTTTGACCATATTTTAAAAAATATTTTCATATAAGTGTTTGATTTTTAGTTTTAATATAATGAGTGGCATCGATTGTTTTGCAATATGACGGTTTTGTCATAAAGTTGTCATAAAACTTTTACATAATGCTGTCATCAAAGAGTAGGACATGAAATATGACGATTACAAGTGTATTGATGGTGGTTGGATTTAGTCTTTATATTGCAGCAACTTGGTTATATGGTCAGAAAGAAGGTTAAGCTCAACGCTTTATCTTCTTTTTTTGAATTTGGCTTTCTTATAATTTTTTAAAATTTATCGATTACAACAATACTTCTTCTTCTCTTCTAAACTTTGCTACTATTTTAAAATCATTCTAAAAACCAATAAGCTTGCATGTCAGAGCCACAGCCTAAAGCAGAGCAATCTTTTCTTGCTGACAATATTATTGAAATTTATAAAAAACATGCACGTGCATGGACAGAATTACGTGGTCATTTTCTTTACGAAAAAGTATGGCTAGATCGTTTCCTTTCTTTTATTCCCAAACACTCTCACCTGCTTGATTTAGGGTGTGGTTCAGGTAAGCCGATTGCGCAGTATTTTATTGAACAAGGATATTCCGTGACAGGTGTGGATAGCTCTGATGTCATGATTGAAATGGCACAACAGAATTTTCCTGAGCAAAGGTGGTTACAAGCAGATATGCGTCAGCTTCATTTAGCGCAAAAGTTTCAGGGGGTTTTAGCTTGGGACAGTTTTTTCCACTTAACTCAAGATGATCAACGCAAGATGTTTGCATGCTTTGCTCAGCATGCAATGCTAGGAACAGTCCTAATGTTTAGCAGTGGTCCTGCGGATGGTGAAGCGGTTGGAGATCTGTTTGGCGATGCTTTGTATCATGCGAGTTTAGCGCCTGAAGAATATAAAGCTTTATTACATGAGTATGGTTTTGAGCTAATAAAAATGGTTGCTGAAGATGTGGAATGTGTAGGGCATACAGTGTGGTTAGCGAAAAAGATTTAAAGATTATTTTGAGTTCATATAATACATTTCTGATGGAAAATTGTAATATCCAGTTTTTACTCGATCTGAATGGTAGTTAATACAATATCATTAGCATAAGAGCCAAATAAAAAGCCATTTATAGATTTAGCTAAATTTTGCAAAAAGTAATATTAGCCCTAATAAACCGAGTATTAAACCAATGATTCGGTTAATGAATACCTGCTTGGCTAACATTTTCTTTCTCAGAATCGTAGAGGAAAAAAGGATAGCAACAATAGCGAACCATATAAAATGAGCGAAGGACATAAAGAAACCATAACTTATAAGAATTATATTTGGGGTCTTTATATTCACGATTTGAGTATAAGTGCTGATCACAAATAAAGTTGTTTTAGGATTTAAAGCATTGGTAAAAAAACCATATTTAAAAGCTTGAAAGTGATTTATTGATATTGTTGTTGCTATATCAATAACGGGTTTTTGTGTAAAAGTTTTATAACCCATATAAATTAAATAAATTGCTCCCGCATATTTCACAATGGTTAAAATATAAGGTGTATAGACTATCACAAAAGCGATTGCAATTAAGGTATAAGCGACATGAACGAATACGCCAAGTGCAATGCCAAATGCTGTGAAAATTCCAGTTTTACGCCCATATAAGTAACTGTTTTTAGTGACGATAGCAAAATCAGCACCAGGACTGATCACAGCAAGTATAGTAATAAGCATGACAGCAATAATTTCTTCCATTAGGCTTCAGCCTTATTGAGCGGATATAAGCCTTTGAAACCGATATGAAGCTGTAGATCTGAATGGTATTTTTTAGATATCTGTGAAAAAATTATAATTTTTTCCATGGCTTAAATACAGTTGTGTAGTTTGGAGTGATTTTTATTTTGCATATAAAGTTAAAAAGTATAAATTGATTTATTCTCCATGCTTATATGAGTTTTTGGAATGATCGAAAGAGTCTCGTTGAATTCACTTAAATTTTTTTATTATGTTGCTACCTTTGAGAGTGTCACAATTGCGTCGCAAAAACTCTTTGTGACGCAAAGTGCGGTGAGTAAGCAACTTAAAAACTTGGAAGAAAATATTGATGTTGAACTTTTTGATCGAACAAATAAGACACTGAAACTGACCGAAAATGGGAAAGTCCTGTTTCAATGCTGTCAAAAAATATTTAATCAACTTGATTCGTGTCTTGTTGGAATAAAGCAAAAAGATATAGAAAAGAAGCAACTCACTTTATCTTGTGAGCCTACATTTGCGATGAAATGGCTTATTCCTCGTTTGTCAAAATTTAAAGAATTGAATCATGGCTTTGATATTGTCTTGCTAACTGGCGGTGGTGTGGTCAATTTCAAGGAAAATCCAATTGATCTGGCATTAAGACGAGATGATTTTCTGTGGGAAGAAAATATCTTTAGTGAAAAAATTGCGAAAGAATATGTTGTGATGGTGCAAAAATTTGAAATGCCTTTAAATAAAATACTTTTAATATCATCATCACGTCCAAATTTATTGAATCATTTACGTAAAAATAGTCAAATAAAGCAAATGATTAAAGATTACAGTATCAGTGAATTTGAACATTTTTATCTTTGTTTGGAAGCTTGTCTTGCTGGTTTAGGTTCAACAATTATTTCTGCTTATATGATTGAAAAAGAAATTGAATATCAGTTATTAGATACAGTTATTCCAGCATTTTCTGATCACTCAGCTTATTATCTTTTATCGAGTACTTCTTTTGAGGAAGATCATCGGAAAATGATTTTTATGGAATGGTTAAAACAAGAAATGCAAGGTAGTCAGCGTAAATTTTTCTCATATTAATGAATTGCAACATCAAACTTTTAGGCTTTTAAGCAGATTACTTATATTATTTTAATGCTCAAAGAGTTGCGCTCATTGGTCATATTTATTATGAAATTTAATATATATAAATATTAGTAACTTTTTTCATTATTTCTTCGAATATGGGTTGAAAGGTGTTCTATTCAGAAGCTTGATCAATATTGAAAAAATAAGTTCGTTTTAGTAAGAAAAAATTAATAAAATTTAGAATGATAGGAAATAATCAATGCAAATAGAACCTATACAAAAAAGTTACTTCTCATTGGTGCATCACGTGGTCTTGGTTATGCAATTGCTGAGGAGTTTCTAAAAAAGGATGGAATGTGGTGGGGACTGTTCGTAAAAGCTCACCTAGAACATTACTACATGACTTGGCTGATGAATATCAAGGGCGAGTTGAAATCGAGATTTTAGACATTTGTGATATCGATCAGATTCAAGTTCTATGACATAAGTTGTCAGATCAAAGATTCGATATTTTATTTGTAAATGCTGGAACAACCAACTCCGATCCCACGCAAACTATTGGTGAGGTCTCTACGGATGATTTTACACAAGTTATGATTACCAATGCTTTAAGTCCAATGCGCGTGATTGAAAGTATGGAGTCTCTCATCGCAAAGAATGGAGTAATTGGTGTGATGTCATCTGGGCAAGGGAGTATCGCCAATAATGAGAGAGGGCAACGAGAGGTTTATCGTGGTAGTAAAGCTGCCTTAAATATGTTTATGCGTAGTTTTGCTGCACGTCATGTTGATCATGCAATGTTGGTTATGGCACCAGGTTGGATCCGTACAGAATTAGGTGACCCAGAAGCACCACTTAGTATTGAGGAAACAATTCCTAAATTGGTGAATGTCGTTTTAGCGAAGCAAGGAAAAATAGGATTAGAATATCTTGATTATCAAGGTCAAATAGTACCTTGGTAAAATGATGAATCAATAATTATTATTTAATTGATATTTAAGCCACTATGAGATAATGATTCTATAAAACAAGCCACACAAATTTTTAATTGGGTGGCTTCCTTTTTATTCAATATTAAGCTTTTACTTTTGCCGCATCTTGCTCTGCTTGAATCGCAGTCAGGGCAATCGTAAACACAATATCATCCACCAAAGCACCACGAGATAAGTCATTCACAGGTTTATTCAAACCTTGCAACATCGGTCCAACACTCACTACATTTGCAGAGCGTTGTACTGCTTTATAAGTGGTATTACCTGTGTTCAAGTCTGGAAAAATAAAGACATTGGCACGACCTGCAACAGGTGAGTCAGGTGCTTTAGATTTACCGACACTTTCAACAGATGCTGCATCATATTGCAATGGACCATCAATCAGTAAATCTGGACGGCGTTGCTTGGCAATTTCAGTTGCTTTCGCCACTTTTTCAACTTCTGCACCAGCACCTGAAGTACCTGTAGAGTAGGAAATCATCGCAATACGTGGGTCAATACCAAAAGCTTTTGCAGAGTCAGCAGATTGAATCGCAATTTCTGCCAACTGTTCAGCATCAGGATCTGGATTAATCGCACAGTCACCATACACATAGACTTCATCAGGTAATAACATAAAGAAGACCGATGAAACCAATGAATAATCAGGTGCGGTTTTGATTAATTGAAACGCAGGTCGAACAGTATTTGCGGTGGTATGTACTGCACCAGAAACCAAACCATCAACTTGCTCAAGCGCCAACATCATCGTGCCAAGTACAACTGTATCTTGAAGCTGTTCACGCGCTTGTAATTCGTTGATTTTACCTTTACGAAGTTCAACCATTTTCGTAACATAGTTTTCACGAATCAGATCAGGATCAATAATTTCTAAATCAAAAGGTAATTCGATATTACGCGCCCTAGCAACCTCTAAAACAGCTTCAGGTTTTGCAAGTAAAATACATTGTGCAATACCACGAGACTGACAGATTGCAGCCGCTTGAATCGTACGTGGTTCATCACCTTCAGGTAGAACAATACGTTTTTTTGCCACAATTGATTTTTGCACCAATTCATGGCGGAAAGCAGAGGGTGAAAGGCGAGGTGTATAACTGCCATTCATGATCTGTTTTAACCAATCAGGATCGATATGGCTAGAGACAAAACGAGTCACTTGATCCGCACGCTCAGTATCATCCACTGGAATTTCATTGCTTAAATTCAAAAGCTGTTGTGCTGTTTCAAAAGTGCTCAGTGAGGTGTGTAAAATAGGTAAGCCATTTTTAATTGCAGTTTGGCAAAACTCAAGAACACGCGTATTGGGTTCATGATGTTCAGTTAAGACTAAACCTGCAAGTGGAATACCATTACTGCTCGCCAAGCTACTTGCCAAAAGTACATCAATACGATCAGACGCACTGATGATCAACTCACCTGCCACAAATTTATGTAATTCATGCTCAATATTTGAAGCAATTAAACTGCTGTGTAAGACACGACGATGTTGTGCTTTACCTTCATTGATCCAGACGGCTTGAATTTGTGCAGCAAGGTCTGAAATACGTGGCACACTTAACGTATCACTGAACGGAACCATGCCAATCACAGGAAATTGTTCAGTACCAATATGCGCATAGGTTTGTTGAATATCAGTTGTGAATTTTTTGATATCACTGATTAAACGTAAATCCGTATCCATGGTGACAGGAATTTGTGCAGAATCGGCAGGTAAGCCACGAGTACGCATGAACAGTACACCTGCTGTACGTGTACTACTTGCACCACCAAAGTTGCGCAATTGAGCTTCAACTTTTTCAGCTGTTTGCGCAGGTCTGTGAATATCTGCATTGCTGACAAAAATAACTTTTGCATCTAAAGCTTGTGCAAGTAAGGCATTAATTTCTGTTGCAAAGGTATCTCGTGCTGTTGGTACTAAACCTTCAACAATAATGAAATCATGATTTTTCGCCACTTGACGCTGTAGACTGACGGCTTCTTCAAGTAACTCATCTGTTTCACCAATATTCAACTGATGGGTAAGTTGTGTATACGGAATAGGCTCTACAGAATCTAGTTTAGAAATATGACGGTAAAGGGCAGTGGTACGATCTGGTTCAGCTTTTAATTCTTGTGAAAAGGGTTTGAAAAAGCCTGCTTTAATACCTTGGCATTCCAAAGCATAGACTAAACCCAGACACGCCGATGTTAAGCCGACGCCTTCCCCTGTAGGTACTAATAAAATTGTTTTCATATTCAGGACTTAATCAATAGTTTTAAAATAATTTATAATCGATGACTTACATCAAGCTTTTTATATTTCACGCTTATTGAAGAGAAATATAAAAAGCTGAGCGCTATAAAACGAAATGTAAATGATAGCTATCTATGCAAGATATTGAAAAAAGAAGCATAACAACAACGGTTTAAGCTGTTGTCATCTCAGATTCAGACTTTTTTATAGCCTGTTGTACCTCAGTTTCCACAACGTGTTCAGTTTCTAGTGCAATACGACCTTCTTCATCAGTTGGAATAACCCAAATTTGCGGTCCTGTACCTGCATCAATACGACCTTCAGTACCACGTTTTAAACCATCATTTTGTTCTTTGCTGAGGTTGAAACCAAAGTGTGGTAAATAAGCGACTGTTTTTTCACGGATATAAGCAGAGTTTTCACCAATACCACCAGTAAAGAACAAACCATCAATTCGTGGTAAGCCACAGCTTAAAGCAGCTAATGATTTTGCTAAACGGTAGCAGAAGACTTCAATTGCAAGTGTTGCATCATCATTGCCTTGCTCAGACGCTTCAATCAATGTACGCATATCATTGGAAAGGTCAGATAAACCCAATAAACCACTTTGGCTATTGAGCATTTTATCAATTTTATAAATGTCCCAACCTAAGTTGCTAGCAAGGAAGCTATGAATACTTGGATCAACATCACCACTACGTGTACCCATCACTACACCTTCAAGCGGTGTTAAGCCCATAGAGGTATCTACACTTTGACCATTCCAAATTGCACAAGTCGAGCTACCATTACCTAAGTGGGCCGTTAACCAACCGCCTTTTTTGTAGCTACCTGCTAATTCAGAACCACGTTCTGATACATAAGCATGGCTTGTACCGTGGAAACCATAACGGCGCACATTATGTTCAGTATATAAAAATTTTGGTAAGGCATAGCGATATGCATGTGCAGGCATCGTTTGATGAAATGCAGTATCAAACACAGCCACTTGGGGTAATTCTGGGAATAGGCGCATCGTTGCACCAATACCCACTAAGTGAGCAGGATTGTGCAAGGGTGCAAGCGGTGTTGCTTCACGAATGCGTTCTACAATTTCAGGTGTTAATAGTTCAGCTTTAGTGAGCGTACCACCATGAACGACACGGTGACCAATTGCTTTCGGTTTGTACTGAGATAAACGGCCTAAAATTGTTTCCAATGCTTTTTCATGGTCAGCATGTGGAATTGACAGTTCAAGTGGTTGCCCACCTGCGGTAATACCTTTAATACGCGCATCAGCAGAACCTAAGTTTTCTGCTAAACCAAAAATTCGATCTTCACGGTGCTCTGAAACAAGCGCATATTTAATGGATGAAGATCCGCAGTTAATCACTAATACTGATGTAGACACGTTTTATTACCCGCATTGTAATTTGAAGTAGTCGTTCTATTTGATCTAATCGTGCTTTTTTATGGATGCAATTTAGATCAGTGTGTATGTTGTACCATGTGTTGTTTTTCTGTCCTAGATAGACTTTAGGTGATTAGACTTAAGCACTATCGACCAACAATTGATTAATATTTAATATTTATCAGTTGATTGCTTTAACTTATCATAGCTGATTCATCACAAACGTATTCTATTTGCTGAAAAAAGCAGAATTTTGTAAGTTTATTCAGCCGCTTTTTACTGTGGCTATTTTCAATTTTTTATTTATAAAATCTAAGAACAATTACTTCCAAAAATATTTTTATTTAAATTCAATGTTTCATTATTCTTGAAAATTTCACTTTATATTTTTATTTAAAGCATGCTCAGTTTTATTGAACCTTTTACATAAAAAATTTAACGTGTAAATAATCATGTAAGTAAGCCATTCAAACTGAACATGCTGTTTAAAATTAAATGAAATTATTGGCGAATTTGACCATCACCTAACACAATCCATTTTTGTGAGGTTAAACCCTCTAAG
The DNA here is from genome assembly GCF_002135415.1 of Acinetobacter sp. ANC 3832. GTDB lineage: Bacteria > Pseudomonadota > Gammaproteobacteria > Pseudomonadales > Moraxellaceae > Acinetobacter. Next base: position 201,187 of record NZ_NEGJ01000004.1, on the reverse strand, counting down.
CCCACTGGGCCACGTGCATGAATTTTATCGGTTGAAATACCAATTTCAGCACCTAAGCCATATTCAAAACCATCGGCAAAACGTGTTGATGCATTGACCATCACTGAACTTGAATCAACACGTGTTAGGAATTGGCGTGCCAGACTAAAGTTTTCAGTAATGATTGCATCGGTATGATGAGAACCATATTTGTTAATGTGTTGAATGGCTTCTTCAATACCAGTCACAACTTTCACCGCAAGAATTGGACCTAAGTATTCTTCATACCAATCTTCTTCACTTGCAGGTTTAACTGAGCTTCCTAAAATACGTTGCGTTGCTAAACATCCACGAAGTTCAACCTGTTTTTCAGCATAAAGTTCAGCAACACGTGGTAAAAATTCTTCCGCGACTTTTTCATCAACCAGTAAGGTTTCCATTGCATTACATACGCCATAACGATGTGTTTTTGCATTCAATGCAATTGGCAAAGCTTTATGTAAGTCTGCTTGCGCTTCAACAAATACATGGCAGTTGCCATCTAAGTGTTTAATCACTGGAATCGTTGCTTCATTGGTGATGCGTTCAATGAGTCCTTTACCACCACGCGGTACAATCACATCAACATATTCAGACATGGTAATTAATTGACCAACCGCAGCACGATCTGTGGTGTTAATCACTTGCACGCAATGTTCGGGTAAGCCAGAAGCTTTTAAACCATGTTGAATCGCCTCAGCAATTGCTTGGTTGGAATTTAAGGCTTCAGAACCACCACGTAAAATAATGGCATTTCCTGATTTTAGCGCAAGAGAAGCCGCTTCAAGTGTGACGTTCGGGCGTGATTCGTAGATCATGCCAACGACACCTAAAGGCACACGCATTTTGCCAATTTGGATGCCAGATGGGCGATATGCCAAGTCCGTAATTTCTCCAATCGGATCAATTAGACTAATCACATCTTTTAAGCCATGTAGCATTGCTTTAAAACGTAGGGGGTTGAGTTCTAAACGATCAAGTAGCGCACTATCTAAATTATTGTTACGACCTTGAGTCATATCAACAAGATTGGCAGCTAAAATTTGGGGTTCACTATTTTCTAACGCCGTATAAATTGCAGATAAGGCATTATTTTTAACAAGAGTAGATGCAGCAGCCAAAGTACTTGATGCTAGGCGTGCTTGTTGTCCTACAGTTTGCATATACTGTTCAATTGAATCTTGCATAGTGTTCTATTTGATCGCTAAAAAACTCTCTTTGATAGTAGCAGTCAGTATTGGAACAATCTATGTCTATCTCTAGAAAAATTGAGCTTATGTTAAAGCTTGTAACTATTTTTTGGCATTTTTAGCACTTTAAACTGGATAAGTGGTCAAATAAGCGATTGCGTATAAATCCCACATCTGTATAGAATGAAAGCATAAGGACATTGAATTGATACAAATGTTTATTTTTGTATCATGATTTGAGCAAATAATGCGAGTAAGAAATATCTTGCAAAATAAAAGAATAAAGCAAGGATGGAGGAAGGAAATGAATTCCATTATCCAAATGGACTCAGAACTAAACCAAACCAACTCAGGTTTTGGTTTTTTTGACATTTACACAAAAAATAGCTTTAAACAACCTGCACGTATGACGTGGATTGATGGTTGGAAAATTGAATATATGGCTATCGCCGATCCAAGAACAATGCATAACACGCCAATTGTGATTGTAGGTGGAGCTTTTCAAAATTTTAATTCATATAAATACTGTGTAGAACAATTCTTTGAAAGTGGTCCAGTGATTCTCATCGATTTACCATCCATGGGCTCAAACCAACAAATTTCAAATGTCGATACTGGGCTTTCAGCAGGCAGTTTAGAGTTACCAGATTTGTCCCTTATGTTAGGACAATGGTTGGATATCGTTGGTATTCAAAAGGTTGATGTTGTTGGTATTTCACTCGGTTCAGTGATTGCTTCATTTTTTGCAGAGCAACGTCCTGAATTGGCTGAAAAAATGATTCTGATGGGAGTAATGCAAAAAACCCGCAAAAGCTGGCGCATGCTTCTTGAAGAATCTTTAATGCTGATGAAAGAACAGCGTATGGATGAGTTTGGTCAGGCGGTTATTTTATATTTGGTGAATCATGCCAAGTTAAAAGAAACACGAATGTCACCGACAGCGAAACGTTTATTCTTTAAACAGATGGCTGAGTTTTCAAATACCGAACAAGAGCGTTATGAAATCAATTGTAATCGTCTTTTAAGGCTGTCAAATGTGCCTGTGCCACAGGTCAATACACTAGTTGCATGTGGTCAATTTGATAGTTTCACCTTGCCTCATGAAAATGCTAATTTTGCTTTGCAATGTCCAAATATGCAGTTTGCAATGATTGCCAATGCAGATCATGTACCGCAATTGCAACGCCGTAAAGAAACCATGCATTTATTCACGACTTATTTAAAAGGTGAGTCGATTCAAGGTTTAGATGGCATTATTAATTTAAACCGTGGGCAAATGAAAAATATTGAACGTCGTGGTGAAGAGCGTATTCAAGTTTTAGAACCTGAGCGTAAATTGACCCATCGTCATTCAGATCAAATTGCCAATGTACGTATAGTAGATTTGAATTATTTCGGTTTGTGGATGATTTTAGAACAGGTTTCAGATTTAGATTTTGTCGCTGCACATCCGCGTGATCTTGCTTTGAATCTTTGTGATGATGAAGGTGCGTTTGCGATTGAGTGTCTAATTTTTGAAACATCGGAACAGGGTATTCGTGCTCTATTTAAGCATGGCAGTTTTGAAAATGCAGATCGCTTACTTCGTTTTATTACACGTCAAACTCAAGATCAGAATGTGGTTGAAACAGCAGAAGTTTAATGTATCAAATTTATATATTCTGTCTTTAAGTTAAATAGTATTCAAAAAACCAGTCAAATTTGACTGGTTTTTTGTGCTTAAATTTAAACTATCAATATTATTTTAGTGTTGCTTGAATCATCCAGACCAAGTCACCTAAATGCTCTTCAGGGTTAAGTCTAGGCGTATCTGTTGTTTCATTAAAGTAGATTTTAGGTTGAATCACTTCAACGTGATTAAATCCTGAATTTTGAAAAAATTCACGTACTTCAGCAGGGCTGGTAAAGTGAAAACTGAAGGCACTGCGTGACATGACTTTCAATAGTTTACTGCTGTTCCAAATAACTTTAGCGAGTTTATTTTTCACTGGTTCAGGATATAAATCAGTCAAATAGTGTAAGGCTTTAAATTCTTTGCCGTAGAGTGCAATAGATTGGATCAATTGCTGTAGCAAGGCTTTATCAAAATAATTAATTAAACCTTCGCTGATGATCACCAATGGTAGATTTGGGTCAAATTCATCAAATGCTTTTTTAAAATCCTCTGTAAATAAATCGACTGAAAGGACATTAGGGCTATTGGGATCAATTTTTTTTAAGGCATCTTGTTTGGTTTGTGCCATATCAGGTAAATCTAGTTCGCGATAATCAATATCAGGATATTGCTGTCTAAACCACCATCCACGTGGTGATAAACCTGCCGCAATTTCCAAGACTTGTAAATTGGGATATTGTTCAATCAGTTGTTTAAGATGATCATCCAACATGGTATGCCGTGCTTTTAACGTAGTACGCATACTGCCACCCACATATTTTTCAGCCCAGCTTTCGATAGGGTGAGCAATATAAGCTAAGGACTTACCCTTAGCCGTAGCCAGTAAAGGGTGTGAAATCCCCATCTGATACCAAATATAGCCTGTGTAATGCGCTGTAAATGAAATATGGCGATGTTTTGACAGCTGTTGCTCAGTCATGGTTATCCTTAACTTTTGTTTTTCTATAATGTTTATTGAATTTGATACGATTTTACAATGGCTTTCAATATTTGATTCAAAAATCAAAAAAGGAACATCTCAGATGTTCCTTCATGTTTTAACGAGTATTTTTAAACTCTTCAATGGCTTTTTTGACAGATTGCCATTCTTTTCCTAAATCCAGTTGTTCAGCAATGTGAATATTTGGAATTTTGCCACGCATACGCTCCAAACGTTCTTGATTAGGAAGGGCGAAGTTTTTGATCCCTTCCAATGCTGTGCATGCAGACTCACGGTGGTTGCACACAAGCCCCATATCACAACCTGCATCTAGTGCTGCACGAATACGCGCATCTGCGCCACCTGCAACGCATGCCGCTTGCATAGTTAAATCATCGGAGAAGAGTACGCCATCATATTTTAATTGCTGACGGAGTACATTTTGAATCCAAAAAGGTGAGAATCCAGCAGGATTTGGGTCAACATTTTCATAAATCACATGTGCAGGCATCAGTGCATCGAGTTGAGGCTGAAGTTTGATAAAACTTTGCATATCATTGTTATAAATTTCTTCATAACTTCTTAGGTCAATCGCTGCTGCAACATGGGAATCTACTTTTACTGAGCCATGACCGGGGAAGTGTTTACCTGTGGTTGCCATACCTGCACGTTGCATGCCTTTCATAAATGCACTTGCGAGTGGAACAATATCAGCAACATTTTGAGCAAAGGCACGGTCACCAATCACGTCACTGACATCATTAATGTCTAAAACAGGTGCAAAGCTAAAATCAATCCCGACAGCAAGAACTTCTGTTGCCATCAACCAACCAGATTGTTCTGCTAAGTCGAGTGCTTTTTCAGGTTGGGTTAAGTAAAGTTCACCAAAATGTCCCATAGCAGGTAGTAAGGTAAACCCTTTTTTAAGGCGTTGAACCCGACCACCCTCTTGATCGACCGCAATGAGAATATCAGGACGGATTTGACGCATATGATCGGTTAAAGCACGAACTTGAGCAGGAGATTCGATATTTCGTGCAAATAAAATCATGCCACCGACTTGCGGAGCTTGTAATAGTTCAATATCTTCTTGAGTAAGTTCTGTACTTGCGATGTCTAGCATCAATGCGCCGATCATAAAAAATCCGTGGTTGTATTTTTAAAAAAGAAACAATACTCGAATTTTGCAATGATTTGCTACATTTTGTCAGTACAGATTATGATAAAACTACACGACATAAACAGATAAAGTTGTTTAAGATTTTGAATCTGTTGACTTCATATTGAAAAACAACGTAGAAATTGGAAATCCAAGGAAGTACAAAGAATTTATGAAACTTCAAACACTCGCTTGCGCCGTTGCTATTGCGACTGGTGGTTTATTTTTTACCCATACCATCAATCAAGCTATGGCCGAAACTAATCCAACTGCTGTTTCTCAATCGATTCAACCGACTCAAGAACAAGCCCTTGTCACTCGTCAGTTAGCGACTTTAGTTGATCGTCAGCATTATTTGAATATGCGTTTAGATGCCAATACCTCTAATCGTATTTTAGATATGTACATCGATAGTTTAGATCCAGAGCATTCATTATTTTTAGCTTCAGAAGTTGAACAATATAAAAAACAATATGGTGCAACGTTAGGCGCTTCGTTGAAGGCAGGTAATTTATCGGGTCCTTATGCCATTCATGCCCAGTATCGTGAGCGTTTAAAAAACTTCTATGAGTTCATGTTGGCAGAGTTGAAAAAACCGCAAAATTTGAATCAACCGAATGAGTTTATTGACACAGATCGAGAGAAAGCACCATTTTTTAGCTCTAAAACTGAGTTAGATAATTATTGGCGCAAGATGTTGGTCTCTCAACTCATCAACTTAAATATTTCTAAACAAGAAGAACAAGCGAAGCAAAAAGCTTTAAAAGATGATCCATCACTTGCCAATGGGCAGGACTTAACGGCTTCAGAAGATTTAACACCTGTGCAAACCTTAACAAAGCGTTATACACGTCAGTTAGAGCGTATTGGTCGTGTTAAGAGTGATGATGTCTTAGAGAAAATTTTAAACTCGATGACATTGACTTACGACCCACACAGTAACTATTTCCCACCATTAGATGCAATGGAGTTAAATCGTCAAACGACGTTGCAACTTGAAGGGATTGGTGTTTCGATTCGTCCAGATCGTGGTAATGAAGATTATACCAAGATCGAAACCATTGTTGATGGTGGTCCTGCAAGTAAATCAGGGCAAGTAAAATCGGGTGATCGCATCATTGGTGTGGCGCAAGATGGCGACAAAATGGTGGATGTGATTGGTTGGCCAAGTTCTGAAATTGTCGGGTTGATTCGTGGTAAGCGCGGTACGAAGGTTGCTGTAAAATTATTAGGTGCAGGTGCATCTATGAATCAAGCACGTGTGGTGACGTTGACACGTGATGTAATTCAAGAAGAAGATGCAGGTGTAAAAAGCCGTACAGTAGAAGTAACACGTGATGGTCAAAAGCATAAATTTGGTGTACTTGAAATTCCTTCATTCTATTTGAACTACCGTGCACGCCGTGCAGGTGCAGATTATCGTTCAGTGGCTGAAGATACCAATAAAGCATTGAAGTCGTTGTCTGATCAAAAAGTTGAAGGGATTATTATTGATTTACGTAATAACCCTGGTGGTTCACTTGAAGAAGTGGCGAAGATGATTGGACAGGTGATTAAAGAAGGTCCAGTGGTTCAAATTCGTGATGGTAATGGTAATGTCAGCGTATTTGAAGACACAGATGGTGGCGCACAGACGTATGCAGGTCCGTTGGCTGTATTGATTAATTTGGCTTCTGCTTCTGCAAGTGAAATTTATTCTGCCGCAATTCAAGATTATGACCGTGGTGTCATCATTGGAAGTACCACGACAGGTAAGGGAACAGCGCAAGTTCAGTTGGATAGTTTGGCTTATGGTCAAGCAACCTTAACGCAGCGTAAATTTTACCGTGTAACGGGTGGAAGTACGCAAAATAAAGGCGTTATTCCAGATGTAAAACTGGTTGATATTTACGATGAAGAGTTTGGTGAGCGTAAAGCGAAGAATGCGTTGAAATGGGATACCATTCCAACTGCTCCATTCAAGCGTGATGGCGAAATTCAAAAATATGTACCGCAATTGGATGGCTTATCGCAAAAACGTGTTGCTCAAGATCCTCAATTTGAATATTTACAAACACGTAAAGCCATTGCACAACAGACCAAAGATCAGAAAAAAATCGTTCTGGATATTGATCAACGTAAAGCTGAATTGAATGCTTTGGAATTAAAAACACTGCAAGCTGAAAATAAACGTCGTGCTGAAACAGGTCAAAAACCTTATTCAAATTGGGAAAGCTATCAGGCTTCTTTAGATGCTTTGGCTGAATCTAGAGCGAAGATGAAAGCTAATCAGCGACTTCCTTTACCAGAAGAGGAGACTTTTGTGACTGAAGCCTCAAATGTTTTATTGGATTTAGCAAAGCTAAAAAACAATAATTAATTTCACTGTTTAGTTATATTAAAAAGAGCATATCAAGATATGCTCTTTTTTTATTCAGATCATTAGAAATAACTTGACCTTCAATGAGATAGTGATATTTTAAGATGATTTAGAGTTCTTTGAAAAAGTGAACTTTATCGCAGTTATGCGTTATATTTTTGGGGTTTCGAATAACAATAACGGATTCCATTTGGAAGTGTTTTTTTATGATTCATATGAGTTATGACAGTAATCTAGTAATAGGCTCTGCTTTTGTTGCAGTGATCATCTGTTACTTGGCTATTTCGTTAGAGCAACTCATTTTTAAGCAAAATAATGCAAAGCTTCAAAAAGTTATACTCTGTGCTTGTGGTATGGTCTTTGGTTTTGCAATTTGGGCGATGCATTTTGTTGGTATGCTTGCTTGCCATTTACCTGAAGGTTATTCCTTTGATCCTGGGTTAACGTTTTTTTCTTATGTGATCGCTGCAGTCGCTTCTACTTTCGCTATTTGGTTAACCACACGAGATACTTTACCTATACTCCGTTTACTTTTAGGTGCTTTGCTTTTAGGGCTAGGTATTTCTGGCATGCATTATGTTGGAATGATGGGTCTCAGACTTCCAATGCATGAAATTTACTATGATCCATTTTTGGTTGTTTTCTCTATTTTAATCGGGATTAGTGGTTCAGGGCTTTCATTCTGGTTAACCTTTAAGTATAAAAAAGCTGTACAACATAAACAGTTTTTAAAAATTGCTGTGTCATTCATGATTGCACTCAGTATTGTCGGTATGCATTACACAGGAATGGCCGCAGCATCTTTCTACCCGATCCATGAGAGTGAGCATTTACTCAATCATTTCCATGAGGGGCAGGGTTTAATTTTATTTGCGATGATTTTTATCAGCAGTTTAATTTTGGTTGCTGCATTTGCTGTTGCTATTTTAGAGTTACGCTTAGAAGAACGAAATTTACAGTTACTTTCTGCAAATAAAGAATTAGAAAATTTGGCTTTACAAGATAATTTAACCAAATTACCAAATCGATTATTTTTACTTGATTATACAAACTCACTTTTTACCACCTATAGAGATGGTGAAAGTAAAATCACTTTTATTTATATCGATTTAGATCGCTTTAAGTCAGTGAATGATGCATTTGGACATCATATTGGTGATGAGTTATTGGTTAAATTAGCACAGAGACTGCATGTCTTATTAAATGATCATCAAAAGCTGATTCGTTTGGGTGGGGATGAATTTCTATTAATTTTGGAACAGTCAACCCAACAACAAGCTGAAGAAATTGCCAATTTACTGTTGCAAAACATTCAAGAAAGTTTCCATGTTTCAGGTCGAGAAATTAATATTTCCGCCAGTATTGGTATCGTATTTTATCCTGAGCATGGACATAATTTACAAGATTTGTTGATTAATGCTGATACAGCAATGATGCTCTCGAAAGAGCAAGGGCGGAATACTTATAGTATTTTTAACCATTCACTTGCGCAACAACAAACCAGTCGTAGCCAGTCAAAATTGATTAATGACTTGTATAAAGCGGTTGAGGAACAACAATTTATTTTGTTCTATCAACCAAAATTTACAGCTGATTATAAAATTTGTGGTGTTGAAGCTTTAATTCGTTGGAAACACCCAAGCCTAGGTTTATTAGCCCCGAGTATGTTTATCGAAGGTGCTGAGCAAACAGGTTTAATCATTCGTATGGGCTATTGGGCTTTAGAACAAGCGGGAATGCAGATTCAGTCGTGGAAAAAGAAAGGTTATGAGCTAGGTCCGATTGCAGTCAACTTATCAGCTGTACAGTTTGAACATAAGCATTTGATTGAGACTTTAAAAAATTTGATTCAAAAGTATCAGTTAAGCTCAGGTAGTTTGATTATTGAAATCACTGAATCTACAGCAATGCATCATATTGACACCAGCATTTCAACATTTGAAAAACTGCGTGATTTAGGTATTAAATTAGCCATTGATGACTTTGGTACAGGGCATTCTAGCTTTTTGTATTTAAAAGATCTTCCTGTCGATGAACTTAAAATTGATCGTGAATTCATTCGGGATTTAACTTCAGGTTCAAAAGAAGAAATTATTTTAGAAAGTATTATTCAACTTGCGATTCGTCTTGGTTTAGTGGTTACTGCTGAAGGCGTTGAAACAGAACAGCAGGCAGAAATTTTAAAACGCTTGGGTTGTCAGCAATTACAAGGCTATCTTTTGGGAATGCCGTTACCTGTAGATCGCTTAGAAGAAAACTATAAAAATTTGTAGTCGATATCAATAACGTGCATTAGCTATCTAAATTCAATATTTCTCTCATATCGCATTTTAAATGCGCATGAAAGAACTCCTTTCTATTGCACATCGCATTTCATCCACATTGCTGGATGATCTGCTACAATATCGCCAATTTTTAATATTGATCAACTTTGATCTTAGTGCTGCAAATGTGCAGTAGGTATTTTCCATGAGCTTTAAAGATGAACTAGCGACTCAAGTCGCTCAACGCCGCACTTTTGCGATTATTTCGCATCCCGATGCTGGTAAAACCACTATGACAGAAAAACTACTGTTATGGGGTAAGGCGATTCAGGTTGCAGGTATGGTGAAAAGCCGTAAGTCTGATCGTGCTGCGACATCTGACTGGATGGAAATGGAAAAAGAACGTGGTATTTCAATCACGACCTCTGTAATGCAATTTCCTTTTAAAAAGCATGTAATTAATCTTCTTGATACACCTGGACATGAAGACTTTTCGGAAGATACATACCGTACATTAACAGCTGTTGACTCAGCATTGATGGTAATTGATGGTGCAAAAGGTGTCGAAGAACGTACCATTAAATTGATGGAAGTGTGTCGTATGCGTGATACACCGATTATTTCATTCGTCAACAAAATGGACCGTGAAATTCGTGAGCCATTAGAATTATTAAATGAAATTGAAAATGTACTTAAAATCAGTTGTGTCCCATTAACATGGCCAATGGGTACAGGGCGTGATTTTGCAGGCGTGTATAACCTGTTAGAAGAAAAATTTTATCTGTATAAAGCTGGTTTTGGTTCAACCATTACAGAAATTGAAATTCGTGATGGTTATGATTATCCAGATTTACGTGAAAAAGTAGGTGAGCTAGCGTTCGCTGCATTTGAAGAATCACTTGAATTGGTGCAAATGGCAAATGATCCACTTGATCATGCAGAGTTCTTAGCAGGGCGTCAGACCCCTGTATTGTTTGGTACAGCATTGGGTAACTTTGCTGTGGATCATGTTTTGGATGCCTTCATTAAATGGGCGCCTGAACCAAAAGCACATCCGACACAAGAACGTACTGTTGAAGCAGTTGAAGAAGGTTTTTCAGGCTTTGTATTTAAAATTCAAGCCAATATGGATCCGAAACATCGTGACCGTATTGCATTCATGCGGATCTGTTCAGGTAAGTATGAGAAAGGTTTGAAAATGAATCATGTTCGTCTCGGTAAAGATATCCGTATTAGTGATGCCTTAACGTTCCTAGCCGGTGAGCGTGAACAGCTTGAAGAAGCATGGCCGGGTGATATTATTGGTTTACATAACCACGGTACGATTCAAATTGGTGATACTTTTACTTCGGGTGAAAATCTACATTTCACAGGTATTCCACACTTTGCACCTGAAATGTTCCGTCGTGTTCGTTTAAAAGATCCTTTGAAATCTAAACAACTACAAAAGGGTTTAAAAGAGCTTTCAGAAGAAGGTGCAACACAGGTCTTCATGCCACAAATCAGCAATGATCTGATTGTCGGTGCTGTCGGTGTACTTCAGTTTGATGTTGTAGCGTATCGTTTGAAAGAAGAATACAAAGTTGATTGTATGTATGAGCCCGTCAACATTAATACAGTGCGTTGGGTTTCTTGTGCTGATGAAAAGAAATTCAATGAATTTAAGAAAAAGGCACATGACCAATTGTCTGTAGATGGTGGTGGTCACTTGACGTATCTTGCACCAAGTCGTGTAAATTTACAGATTATGCAAGAGCGTTATCCTGATATTGAATTCCGTGCGACACGTGAGCATTGATGCCTTATTGTTTGAATTAGCAAATTAAAATGTAAAAGCAGCTTCCTAGAGAAGCTGTTTTTGTATCAAAATAACCTATCTAAAAGATGAAGGGAATCTGGTATGTTCAAGGCTCAAGTACAAAACACGGCACAGCACAATACTAAAATGAAGATATTGCTACTTTGTTTCAGTGCTTTGGTTTTGAGTGCATGCGATTCTAAAAAAGAAAAAACTGAGCCAGATACAACTCAGGCAAAACTACAAGAAAAGGCTGAAGTATTACCTTACTTGAATATGCAAGAAGCGAAAGCGGTTTATGCTTTACCATTTTGTGAAAAGAAAAATTGTATTGAAGTCAATATTCAGACCATCAAAACACAAGACTCATGGTTGAACCAATGGATTGCCAATAACCAATCTACGGTCATTCAAAATCAAATTGGCTCAAAGCAAAGCATGACCTTACAACAGGCGATTAATGCTTATGTGAAGAAGTCTGATGTTTGGCAACAAGAATTTAATAAAAATAAAGCTTATGAATTGCATATGACAACGCGTATTGCTTCACAGCGTAATCAATTCGTTTTACTACAGCTTTCTGTAGATACCAAGCAAGAAGATATTTCAGTCAAAGAACGTCAGTATTTTTTTGTTGCTGATCGTAAGTTAAAGAAAAATTTAAGTGTACTTGATGTCATTCAAGCCAATAAACAAAATAAAATGAATGAATTAGTACAAGAAAAATATCAAGAATGGTTGAATCAACAAGATAAGGTTGTGAAAAAAGCAGCACCTAAAAAATTATATTGGGGGCAAGCCGATTGGTTCTTTGATGGTGAAGGGATCGGTTTACATTACCGTGCCAGTGAAATTGTGGCAGATGGTAAGCAACTGGATATTTATTTTTCAAAAGAACACACTCAAAATATTTTAAAGCCTGAAGTCTTTCATAAAATGTTTTAATTTTAGATACAAAACTGAATTGAGCATTTAAGTTTTAAGCGCTAGGCTGTTGAACAGTAATTGATTTTAAATCTTGTGTAAGGTTTGTGAAATGTTTAAAAATAAAAGTACTTTGGTTGGGGCTGTACTTATTTCAGCGTTGGCATTGTCTGCATGTCAGCCCAAGCTGGAGCAAAAAAAACAGGATCAAGAGGTTGATCAAACCAGTGCCTCAGAAACACAAGACCTAAAATTAAGCTTGGAAGGTAATACTGAAAAATTGGTTTTAGAGATGCCAGATTGTGATGGCAATCGTTGCCCTGATTTTTCTGTAGATCGCTTGCATACCAATCAGTTTGTTGTTGATAATATTATTGATCAAGCTATTTTGAAAAATTTGGATCATATTTTAGATATCAGTAATCAAAGTAAGAAGATTCAAGCTGAAAAAGAAAAAAATAAATCAGATCAGAAAGATCCTGATCAAGTCGCAAGTAGTACGGCGGCGATGGCCAATAAAATCGCCAATACGCCTGCACAAGAACTCAGTTTAAAAGTACAACCGTATCTCACGGCATTTTTAGCTTTAGATAAAGAGCTTAAAACTTTAGGTGCAAGTGGTAAAATTAATGTGATGGTCAGTCCTAAAATTTTAAATTCAGAAGGTCCTTTGGCGACCGTTGTATTGAACAGCAGTAGCTATTTGGGTGGTGCACATGGTTCATCATCCCAAACTTATTTTAACTTTGATTTAAAACACCAAAAGCAAGTGGAGTTAGATGGTATTCTTCAGCCGAATCAAAAAGCCAATCTGAACAAAATTGCGTATGAAGCATTTAAAGTTTGGGTGATGGAATCTAAGCTGGCAGACAATATGGCTGAGTATGAGCAAGTTTGGAAATTTAAACTGTCAGATAACTTTTATTTGGGTAAACAAGGTTTGATTTTACAATATGGCGAATATGAAATTGGCCCTTATGTGGTTGGTTTACCCCGTTTGGTCATTCCTTATGATCAACTCAAAACCATTATAAAAACAGAATATTTACCTGCTGATGTTCAAGTTGATCAGCCAACTTCTTCAGTTATCGCTACTGAGGCAAAGGCTAAATCATAATGCCTGATTATGCTTTGTTTGATACGCATACACATTTTGATGTACCTGATTTTGATCAAGATCGGGAGCAATTGGCGTATCAAGCAAAAGCAGTAGGTGTGGAAAAACTGATTTTGATTGGGTTTTTACAAGAACGGTTTCATGATTTAATTGATATTCATCACGAGTTGAATCACTTGGATCAAGCCCCGAAAAGTTATTTAGCACCTGGTTTACATCCTTTTTATATTGAACAACATCAAACTCAACATTTAGTCGATTTGGAAAATATTTTAAAAATGGAGGATTGTGTTGCGATTGGTGAAATTGGTTTAGATACTTTTTTTGCTCAACATAAGCAAATAAAAATTTTCCAAAAGCAAAAATATTTTTTCTCAGCACAGATTGAGCTTGCTCAACAATTTGATAAACCGATTCTTTTACATATCCGTAAATCTCATGCGGATGTTTTATCTATTCTCAAACAGCATCATTTTAAAAATGGTGGTATTGCACATGCCTTTAGTGGTGGTGTGGAAGAGGCGAAAGCATTGATCAAATTGGGTTTTAAAATGGGTGTGACAGGGCAAATTACCAATCCCAATGCAAAAAAATTACATGCTGTAGTTCAAGCCGTTGGTCTTGAACATTTGGTTTTGGAAACTGATTGTCCAGATATGACACCGCTTTGTTGTCAAACCTCACATGAGCTTCGAACACGGAATACCCCAGTAAATTTGCCTTATGTTTTAGAAGGTTTAGCTGAGAGTTTGGCGGTATCAAAAGAAAAGTTAGCGCAACAATTATGGCTTAATTCACATATCGCACTTGGTTTAAGCTAAGTTCAGCTTTCATTCTCAAATCTTAACCAATCAATAACATTCAAACTTTAAATTAAGCATAAATTAGAACAAGTACTTAACAACAGCTTAATAAAAATTTCATGCCAAGCCGGAGGATTACCTATGGCAAAGTACAGTCATATCAATGGCTTTAAAGCCTTAAAACAGTTAACTGTTGGATCAAAAAACTATCAAATATTCAGTTTGAAAGCAGCGCAACAACAGCTTGCTGAATTTTCTCAATTACCGAAGTCTTTGAAAGTCTTGCTCGAAAATCTACTCAGATTTGAAGATGATCTCACGGTCAAAAAAGAAGATATTCAAGCCATTGTTGATTGGCAGAAATCCAAAAAGTCAGATCAGGAAATTCAATATCGCCCAGCACGTGTATTGATGCAGGACTTTACAGGTGTGCCTGCAGTTGTAGATTTGGCTGCAATGCGTGCTGCGGTAGAAAAGGCAGGTGCTGATCCTGAAAAAATTAATCCACTTTCACCTGTAGATTTGGTCATCGACCATTCTGTGATGGTCGATTATTTTGGAACAGATCAGGCTTTTGAAGAAAATGTTGAGATTGAAATGCAACGTAATGGTGAGCGTTATCAATTTCTACGTTGGGGACAATCAGCATTTGATAACTTTAGTGTCGTACCACCGGGAACAGGTATTTGTCACCAAGTAAATCTGGAATATTTGGCGCAAGCAGTATGGTTGGGTGAAAGCGATGGAAAGACCTATGCTTTTCCAGATACGTTGGTTGGAACAGATTCACATACGACCATGATTAATGGCTTGGGTGTTTTAGGATGGGGCGTTGGTGGTATTGAAGCCGAAGCAGCCATGTTGGGACAACCAATTTCCATGCTGATTCCTGAAGTGATTGGTTTTAAGCTGATAGGAAAATTAAAAGAAGGAATTACCGCAACAGATTTGGTTTTAACGATTACTCAGATGTTACGTAAAAAAGGTGTTGTTGGAAAATTTGTTGAATTCTATGGTGATGGTCTTGCTGATTTACCCCTTGCGGACAGAGCAACCATTGCCAATATGGCACCTGAATATGGTGCAACCTGTGGATTCTTCCCTGTGGATGATGTTACCTTAGGATATATGCGTTTAACTGGACGTAAGGATGATCGAATTGCCTTGGTTGAAGCCTATAGCAAAGAACAAGGTTTATGGCGTTATGCAGGGGATGAACCTCTATTTACTGATACGTTAACACTAGATATGGCAACTGTGGTTGCGAGCGTTGCAGGGCCAAAACGTCCGCAAGATCGTGTGATTT
The DNA here is from genome assembly GCF_002135415.1 of Acinetobacter sp. ANC 3832. GTDB lineage: Bacteria > Pseudomonadota > Gammaproteobacteria > Pseudomonadales > Moraxellaceae > Acinetobacter. Next base: position 185,655 of record NZ_NEGJ01000004.1, on the reverse strand, counting down.
TACAAGATATTCCAAGTACTTTTGATGCGGTGATGGAGTTGGATTTAAAACCTGCCAAAGTTGAGAAAGAACGTCTAGTCAATGAAGGTGGTGCAGGTGCAGCGATTGATGCAAAACAATCGTCTATACAAAATGAAGATCCGCATTGCGTGATTGATGGAAAACGGTATCCATTGGTGCATGGTGATGTGGTGATTTCAGCGATTACGTCATGTACCAATACCTCTAATCCAAGTGTGATGCTTGCCGCAGGGTTGTTGGCGAAGAAAGCGGTAGAGAAAGGATTACAACGGAAACCGTGGGTGAAAAGCTCACTGGCTCCCGGTTCTAAAGTGGTGACGGATTATTTAGAAGCCTCAGGTTTAATGTCTTATCTTGATCAGTTGGGCTATAACCTTGTCGGTTATGGTTGTACAACTTGTATTGGTAATTCGGGTCCTTTACCAAAACCAATTGAAGATGCAATTCAATGTTATGACTTAAATGTGGCTTCCGTACTTTCAGGGAATCGTAATTTTGAAGGTCGTGTACATCCATTGGTAAAAACCAATTGGTTAGCGTCACCGCCTTTGGTGGTTGCTTTTGGTTTGCTAGGTACGATTCGTAAAGATATTACAACAGAAGCTTTGGGTGAAGATCAGAATGGAAAAGCGATTTATCTGAAAGATATTTGGCCAAGTCAGGCTGAAATTGATCAGGTCTTACAAAAAGTAAATACAGAGATGTTCCATAAAGAATATGCCGCTGTATTTGATGGCGATGCGCAATGGCAATCTATACAGATTCCACAAAGCCAGACCTATGAATGGGCAGAGGATTCAACTTATATTCGTCATCCACCATTCTTTGATGGCATAGATAAACCTGCAAAACCGATTAAAAATATTGAGAATGCTCGAATCCTTGCTGTATTAGGCGATTCAGTGACCACCGACCATATTTCTCCTGCAGGTAATATTAAGCAAGACAGTCCAGCAGGTCGCTATTTACAAGAGCAAGGTGTCGCACCGAAAGATTTTAATTCCTATGGTTCACGCCGTGGTAATCATGAAGTGATGATGCGTGGTACATTCGCGAATATTCGAATTAAAAATGAAATGCTTGGCGGTGAAGAGGGTGGTAATACGCTTTATGTACCCACTGAAGAGAAAATGGCGATTTATGATGCTGCAATGAAATATCAGCAAGATGGAACGCCATTAGTCATCATTGCAGGTAAAGAATATGGCACAGGTTCATCCCGAGATTGGGCAGCAAAAGGAACCAATCTTCTTGGCGTAAAAGCGGTGATTGCAGAAAGTTTTGAGCGGATCCATCGTTCAAATTTAGTCGGTATGGGGGTTTTACCACTGCAGTTTGTTGATGGTCAAACTAGATTCTCATTAAACTTAACAGGGCAGGAGCAAATCTCGATTCATGGCTTGTCGAATTATATTCAGCCTCATCAAAGCTTGGAAGTGGAGATTAAACGTGCAGACGGTTCAATAGATCGTTTCAAAGTGTTATGTCGTATTGATACTTTGAACGAAGTGGAATACTTTAAGGCAGGTGGCATCTTACATTATGTATTACGTAATTTGATTGCTTCTTAAAAGATTGAATATGTGGTTCTCCAAGCCCTGCGTATAATGCAGGGCTTTTTTTATGAGGGAAATTACGTCATATTGAATTAATGTATTTAATGACTGAATTCGTATGATCAGAAATCAAAGTATCATTTTAATCGTATCGATATTACCTAGTTTGAGTTTTGCTCAGATTGAAACTCTAAATTTTCAAAAACAACAAATAACAAATCAGTTGAGCCAACAACTGTGTCAGCAACTACCTAAAGAATGTGGGAATAAAAATGATTGGAAATTTTATAAGGTTAAGCAAAAAACCAATCAAAACTATCTCATTTCAAATTTAAAACTGTTCCAAATTGAACAGAATAAGCAAATGTTTACAGTGCTCAATCAATGGGATTTTTCTAATTATCAACCTAAAACACAGCGTCCACGTTGGGCATCATACGATGAAGGTGATGAGATTAATCATGTATCTATTTTTCCAAAATTATTTAAAATCACTGATAAAGCATATGCTGTAGGTATTGTGCAAGAGTGGAATGAGGGATATTCAGGTGGTGGAATGAATGAAGAAGTCGCTGATTTTTTACAGCTCAAAGCAAATGGGCAATATCAACAGGTTTTCCAAAATGTTCCTTTGTCGATGTATCGAATGATTAGGGCTTGTTTTTCTGAGGAAGATTATAAAAAAGCAGGGGAGCAGTGCCATGATGAGTATACATTGAATACCCAAATAGAATATTCCACGCCTTATGAGTGGAAAGTGAAATATGAATATCAAAATTTTATTTCTAAAGTATCTGACTCAGAAATAAAATTGATTCATCAACGTAAAACCTATACGCTAAATTCAAATAAAGCCAATGCGATCCAATTTCCAAAAGCATGGTGATTTTAAGTGTTCTTCAATTATGTCGAATTTGCTAAAATATATTCGACTGTTTTTGCTTTTGATAGATAGAGAATGAACGAACTTCCCCAAGATGATGAATATGACCGCCGTTTTGCAGGTGTTGCCAAAATTTATGGTGATGATACATTTGCACATTATGAAAAAAGTCATGTCATGATTATTGGTATCGGTGGTGTCGGTTCTTGGGCTGTAGAGGCTTTAGCAAGAACAGGCATTGCTGAATTGACTTTAGTTGATATGGATTCAATTGCAGCATCGAATATTAATCGTCAATTGCCTGCAATTACTTCAACTTTAGGGTATGAAAAAATTGAAGTAATGGCAGAGCGCTGTCGTCAAATTAATTCTCGAATTAAAATCAATTTGATCGATGATTATTTGACACCTGAAAATGTTAAAGACATTTTGGCGAATATGCCAGATGTCGTTTTAGATTGCATTGATGATGTCAAAGCGAAATTAGCGCTGATGTTGCATTGCCGTTTTAACAAAATTCCGTTGATTGTATCGGGTGGAGCTGGTGGAAAATTAGATCCTCTAAAAATCCGAGTTGCTGATTTATCTAAAACTGAGCAAGATCCGATGTTGGCAAAACTGCGTACACAATTGCGTGGTCTAGGTATCTGTAAAAAAGCAAAAGAAAAATTTGGCATTACCTGTGTGTATTCAATTGATAATCCTTTTTCCAGTGCTGATGTCTGTGCAAATGCAGGATTACGCTGTGGTGGATATGGTTCAGCTGTTGTAGTGACTTCTAGTTTTGCGATGATTGCTGTGGCTGAAGTATTGAAAAAGTTAGATAAAATTAAATCTTAAAAATCGAATAGACATCTTGCATAAGATTTTTATTTTTCTGAATAGGGGAAATAAAAAAGCTTTATGTAAGAAGTCTAATCTCCTGAATTGGCTTTGAAACTCTAAAGATAAATACAAGGCTAAAAATGATAACAATAAATCCAGATGATCGACATAAAGTAGATTTTACAAGAATTGCTGTGATGATTTTGCTTGCTATAGGTATTGGTTATTATATTTATTCAACTGCTCAGTACTTTAAAGCAATGAAACAAGTTAATGAAGCGAATGATATGATTCATAATACTCATTCTTTATTTGGCTGGGCGATGTATCAGTATAAAAAGGATGTCTTAAAAGCATGTAATTTTGATAATATTCAACGTGTTCCTGAATCTGAAGATTTTCAGAATATGAATCGTGTTTTAGAACTCAATACAGACTTAAAAGTTGATGGAAAGTACGTCGAAAGAATACTCCTAACGCCTGATCAACAAGGATGTACAGTCACTGCATATTTTAAAAACAATCAAAGTATGAGTAAGGACGTTGCAGGTAAATATATATCCAGTCGTTATGATGTCAAAACAGAAAAAAGGCATTGCACAACAAATATTCAAAAACGTAGACTGGTGAAAGGTTGCCATCAGATATAAAAGCGAGCTAAATTGCTCGCTTTTTGGGTTCAAGTGTTTAGAAAAAAGATACTAAGAATGAATATATTTCATTTAACAGACTATTCAACTATCGACTTTTCGAGTAAGTAATCTTCTGTACGTTTAATCGCTTCTTTGATACCCATGATGGCATTTTCAACATCAGCAAAAGTTTTAGCATTACCACCGCTTAAAGCCTGACGCCATTTACGTGCGCCCGGTAAGTTTTGGAATAAACCCAGAATATGACGCGTAATAATGGAAAGCGGAGCGCCTTCTTCCATGCGTTTAGCAATATATGGCAGCATTTGATCCATAATGTCGAAACGATCAGGTGCTGCTAAACTCCATAATTGCCCAAGCTCAGCCAATAAATATGGATTGTGATACGCCTCACGACCAATCATTACACCATCAACATGTTTTAAATGTTCTTGAGTTTCAGCGAAGGTTTTAATTCCGCCATTAATCTCAATCAGTAAAATTGGACGATCTTTTTTTAAACGGTAGACATCTTCATAGCGTAAAGGTGGAACATCACGATTTTCTTTTGGTGATAAACCTTGAAGCAGGGCAATGCGTGCATGCACGATAAAATTATCACAGCCTGTTTTTGCAACTGTATCGACAAAATGCAACATCTCTTCATAAGACTGCATATTATCAATCCCAATACGGTGCTTTACCGTGACTGGAATATCAACCGCATTACGCATTTCAGCAATGCATTCAGCTACTAAGTCTGGCTCAGCCATTAAACATGCGCCAATTTTATTGTTTTGCACACGGTCACTTGGGCAACCGACATTCAGGTTAACTTCGTCATAGCCCCAATCTTGTGCCATCTTTGTACATACTGCTAGATCTTTCGGATTTGACCCACCAAGCTGTAACACAATAGGATGCTCTTCATTATTGTAATCTAAATGACGGTTTGCTCCGCCAAAGAGGATTGCACCTGTCGTCACCATTTCAGTGTACATAATCACGTTTGGATTAAACAAACGAGCAAAAAAACGATAGTCTTTGGTCGTCCAATCCATCATAGGCGCAACCGAAATACGTGGAAGCTTTGGTACATCTACGTTTTGTTGTAAATCAGTCATTTAGGCACCTATTGATTACTGCAATTTTCATGCGTATTTACAAACTTTCCAGTATTTTATGTATGTAATTGCAACTATACTGCTACTAAATTATTTCATTTAAAAAATAGTAGCAAAATGGGTTATATCACAGAGCTAAAGTCGAAGACTAAAGGTACCCGCTATAAAGCAGTAATAAAAATTCGGAAGAAAGAAATTGAGTTTTTCGAGACTGAAACTTTCAGCACTCGTACGCTTGCGAAAAGCTGGATTAGAAAAATTGAAGACAAATTAGAAAAGAATCCTGAGCTTTTGTCAAATAATAAACCATCTTTGTCGATGTCTTTGGCGAATGCGATTTCTAAATATATGTCTGAAGTCACTGATTATGGCAGAACAAAGAAGTTTACGCTTTTGCAAATCCAAAAATTTGATATTGCAGATTTACAACTGGATAGCTTGAAACGTTCAAATTTTGGTGAGCATGCTCAACGTCGGGCTCAGGGCTACAGTAATCATAGTTTCGAGTTAGCACCTGTAGTGGGTGCAACAATCAATTTTGAATTTCAATGTATTAAATCAGTTTTGGATCATGCTGATTTAGTTTGGGGAGTTGAAATTGATATTTTGGAATATGAAAAAGCAGTAAAGGGTTTACGCAAAGCTCGAATTATTGGTGATTCGGAAGAGCGAAATAGGCTGCCTACTACAAATGAACTTCAAGAGCTGACGACCACCAGTTTTTATGAGTTTAATTATGGTAGTCATTATGTCGGTGCACCTATGTATTTGCTTATTTGGTTGTGCATTTACACTGGGCGTCGGTTAAATGAATTAGTCCGTTTAAAAATCAAAGATTACGATAGAGATCATCAAAAATGGTTTATAGAAGGAATAAAACATCCGAATGGTTCTAAAGGCAATGATAAGTGGTTTGTCGTATCTGAATCTGCGGAATTAATTATTAAAGAGTTGCTTAAACCCAAAGTTAGAAAGCGAATGCTTCAGCGTGGTGGAGATGGTCAGTATTTAGTGCCATTTAGAACAGAAGCAATTGATAAAAATTGGCGAAGGTTGCGTAATGCCCTTGGTATTGATGGTTTACATTTTCATGATCTTCGGCATGAAGCTGCTACACGTTTAGCAGAGCAAGGGAAAACTATTCCTCAGATTCAACAATACACTTTGCATGATGATTGGAATAGCTTAAAGCGTTATGTGAATTTAGATATTATTAGAAGGGAAGTATTGGATTACCCTGAAGCAATAGAAAATGCAGCAAATACACCCATTAGAAAAATTAAAGCCTCTAAATAGAGGCTTATGAATTTAATTGTTATGCATCGCTTTATGATCTTGTTGTGCAATAGCGGTTTGTTTATCGATATACACGGCTAAATCTGAAAGATTAACGACCCAACTGGCTTTACCTTTTTCACCAAGACGAGCAACAGGAAAGGGTAATTCTTGTCTGCTGCCTAGTCGTTTTGCATGTTCAATGGACATATGCACTAGGTAGTCTTTTACTACTGTTTCCAGTGAAATAACAGGAGACATATAGCGAATGAATAGCATTTGATATGTATTCATTGTTGGTGCAAATTTAGCCATTGTTATGCGACTCCTTGATATGTTTTTTCAATTTGGAAATTTGTTTCAATTAATGCACCCGATATATTAGACCGATTTAAAAATTTATCTTCAATTGTAATGCCTTTTCTTTTTCCTTCTTGGCGTTGCATGACTGCAATTTTTGCATGCACTCCCATTCTTTCACGATTTAGCACTTCTGCAATAAATTTCACTGGATAATGATCTTGTAACATTGAAATCAGCACTTGTTCTTCACATGGCCACCAACCGCCACGAGTTTGTCTAAAAGGTTTAATTTTCTTTGACATTCTTATGCTCCCAATACGGCATTGCTTGGATTTGTTGCTAATGTCAAAAGCTGACGAGCAATCCATTTTTGGCGCTGTTCAATTTCTCTTTTAGAGAGTGGTAAGGCATCTTCGAATTTTGGTTGAATAATAGGATTGACTCTTTGGCGGTATTTTACAACTTTAAAAAAGTTTGGATGAATTTGATGGGGTGTAAGCACAGCATTTGAAACAGAAGTTTCAGGTTGTATTCTTTTTACGTTAGAATCATTTTGCATTGTTTAGTCCTCAGACTTAGTGATGTAGCACATGCAGAAGTGACCGCTTCTGTATGTGCGCTTTAAAAATTATTTGGATGTAGTATTGGGTTGATAATAAGGATTGGTAAATAGCCAACATTTCACAACACGTTCACGGATATCAGACGTGGCATTTTTAACTTCATCTGCAGGGAAGTTTTTGGACTTCACTGGTTTATTCATTTCTAAAAATTTATAGCGTCGACTTGAGCGTAGTAAGGTTCTCATTTCATTGATGTCGGGCAGTGATTGATAGTTTCGAGCTGCAACTTTGTAGACTTCATTGAGATTGATTGCGATGCATTGGGCATCATGATCATGATGGTTTAAATTAAATGATGCGCTACGGCTGACATTCATATATTCAAAGGCATCCCAGAACTGTTGTACCATCGGATGATCACTCCCCAGTTGTTCTACACGTTCCCGTGCCATTGTTTCTAGTATTCGTTTTGCGTCGCAGATTTCTTCTAGATTTATCACATCTTTTAAAACGTGTTGCTCAAGTGCATCGAGCATTGCTGATACTTGTGCGTGACACAAAGCGATACGGGTATGGGTAATGCCTTTTTGATGAAACTCTTCTTCGAGTGCCTGGATATTTTCTGTATATGTTTGCATAATTTTGGCTTCACTTTTTAAGCAATGCGTCATGTAGGTACATGCGTCTTCTAGTGAAATTCGGGATAGACGATCGGCAATTCGTTTCTTTTCTAAATTATGTCCTTTGGTGGTCACTGTAATGTGCAAGGTACGGGAAAGTATTGCTTCAGAGGCCTGAATGGGCGTGTTTTGGCTAATCATGATTGCACCACGGAATGGTGGCTCATACGTTTCATTACCTGCGGTTTTTAAGCCTTTAGAACGGATTGCTCGACCGTTAAATGCATCTTTGAGTTCATCCCAACTAAACTTGGCTTTTTGGGCATTACCATTTTGATCGTTGCGATCTCCTTCAATGAGAACTATGGGCATATTGGATGCTTGAGCGAAGTTTCGATAGATTGCGACACTGGTGGATTTATTTGGGTCAAAACCTTCATAGGCTTCACGCCCACTGAATTTCCAAAGTAATTCGAGTAGGGTTGATTTACCTGCACCGGCTTGACCGACAAACTCAAAGAATGGGTATGAGGAGTTGAGTGCTCGAATTTGTTCGGCAAAATATGTGCCTGTCCACCATGCAAGAATGACTAAACCATTTGCGCCATTTAATGAGTAGAAGTCTTTCCACCATGTGGCTTGAAATTCTTTCTTTGGATTGAGGTGAATGACAGGGGAATTGGCTAAGGATTTAAGCTCTTTTTTTCCTGTTTTATAAAAATCATGTTCATTTTTGTGGATAACTTGCCCTTTATGCACAGCGTATTGATCAAAGATGTAGGCTTGATAATCTTTGCTATAACCAATGAAGTCGATGGTTTTTACTTCACGTAATTTTTCAGTTTTACGTTTAATAAATGTTTCGAGTTGTTGGTCACTACCTGTCCACATTGCACCTGAAAGCACTGACATGACACGGGGTTTAAATTTGCTTCGTGATGCCATGTGTTCTGCTGTAAAGGTCGTTTTAGTTTCGCCCCACGGGCTTTGTAGGTGGAAGTAGTACCATGATTCATCTGTGATTTCATTGCGTTGGAAATATAGTGGTTCTAGTTGTGCATTGCAGATCTCTTTGGCTGATGAACAGGTTTTTAATGCCTTAATACGAATTTCTTCTTCTGAGAGCATTTGTTCTTGTTGGCTTTCTTCCACGTATTGAATGGCTTTGTTGTATTTTTCATAATCGAGTTCCCACCAGTAGGTGCGGAAGCGATGATTAAAAAAGAATTTACTGAGGTTACTTCCATAAAAATTGTAGATGAGTAGTCCTGCTTCCTCAGGTGTTTCTACAATTTGAAGCTTGCCGTAATGGAGGTATTTATCCTGGTCTTTTTCGTTTAGTTGTTCTCGTTGGAAAAGGTCATTCCAATCTAATGATTTGCCATTGATCGGTACAGGAGGGAGCGCAGCTGTTGAGATCCAACCTGTATCTATTGCTTGTTTGTGGTGTTTGGTGAGGAACTTTTTACCTGCATGATCATTGTCTAAAGCCCAAACTAAACGAGGTTTATCTTTATTGAGTTCATGACAGCGTTTATTAATGGCATCCAACATTTGCGTTGGATAATTTCCACTGTTCATATTACTGATGCTAATGATTTCAGACTGTGACAGGGCAATGCTGTTGAAGATGCCTTCTGTGATCCAGATACTACCTGCATGGCAGAGTTGGTCCAACTCATGGATTGTCCATGCTAAGCCTGTCCATTTGCCAATGAAATTGGCTTTCTGACGACCAAAACGATCTGGTCTGTCTATGATGCGTTCCCAATAAATACCTTCAGCTAGTTGGAAGCGTACTGTGGCACTGACCAGACTTTTATTTTTTGGAGATTGGTATAGTTCTTGGCTGTAACGTCCTTTTAGGTTTTTAAGGTCGAAGCCACGTCCATCTTTTAAATATGCATCTGCTGCAGCATTTGGATTTTCTGCAGTTCTTGGATGGTACTCTGACCAATCTTTAAAAAACTCTTCGCAGATGTCTTTAACGTATTCTTCATAGCCACATTTGTTGATGCGTCCACACTTCACCATGCGTGGTGTTTCTGCATGGGTGTAGAGTTCTTTTTCATTACAGTTTGGACACCGACCTTGGCGATACCATTCACCGACTCTTTTAAAGTTAAAAAGTTGGTTGAGTCTGTCATCGATACGACGTTGAAGATCCATTTAAAAACCTATAAGAGTTTAATTTGTTGAAGGCGGTTGCGATATGTCGATGCTCTGGTCAAGTCAATTGTTGATGAGTGAAATAGGGCAGAGATAAAGCCTTCAACATAATTTTTTTGATGTTCATCAATTTCGGTTTGTATTTCTAAACTTTTTAAATGATGTTCGAGTTCGTGTTCCCATTGGCGTTTGTGCTGAGGGAGTCCTGTTTCTATTTCAGGATTTGGATTGATGCTGTTTTGTATTGGTCGCACCATTTCTAGACTTGCTGCAAAACTTGCAAGGCATTGGTCATTGCGACAAGACACAATGAGTTCGTGTAGAAGTGGTGATGGTCTTTTACGACTTGATACATGCATACGAATGCCACAGTGGGGGCAATAAAAGCCAATTGATTTACTCATGGAGTACCTCTAGACATTCAATAAAGAAATTGTTGCTCCCGACGACAATCATCTTTTTGAAGCTTTTTTATTGATTTAATAAATCTTGCTGTTGATTTGAAATGGGTAAACCGAGTTCTGTCATTTTTTGATGAAGCAGGTGAGTAAACGCAATTTTTTCAGTTGGATTTGCCATTTGACGAAGTTTCATGAGGTTCATGAGTTCGGCAGTATCTGTTTTATTTTTATCTTTGATAGCTACACCTTTAGTTTCGTAGTCGTGTAGTACTTGTGCCCATTCAATTTGAAGATTTAAAAGTTTTTCTGCTGCTGTCGCTTTACCCATTGCTTTCATAATTTTGGTGTTGATACGTGCAAGATAAAAATATGCACGATTAAGTTGAATATGAATTACATCGTTTGGGGTGGTAGGGCTACCTGATTGAGCAGCAATAACAGGGCTTTTGAACAGTTTTACTGCATATAAAAGTATATTTTCTTCATCTAAAAGACTCCTTTTTGCTGTACGCCAGTCAAGTCCTGCTAGATCTACAAGGTTTCTTGCTGTTACGTATTTTATGCCTTCATAAGTAATGACCTGTAATGTCATACCATGAAAATAAATAATGTCTGTAATACGTGCGGTGTTTTGTACTGAAGTTTGCATAGCGTTCTCTTTTAATTCATGCAATTTATTTTGTGTACTTTTGTTTCTAAACTCTGCATTACTGTGAATGGGTAAAATACTGAGCTTTATGATTATTCTGAATTTTGAGAAGAAGCCTTGGAAAGATTTTTTTCAACAAGGTGCTTAATCCATTCGTTTAAAGTTTTGTCTTCTTTCGCTGCCTCTATACGTGCAAGTCGTTTGATATCTGGAGTGGTACGAAAGCTAACTTGGATTTCTTTTTGAGATTCTTGAGTCGCCATGTTTTTTTCCTTGTTAAAGACAGTTTTAAACTGTGGTTGAGGGGGAACTTTGTTAAAATGGTGTGTGTTCAACAAGATTGTATATCAAATGGTATACTTTCTAAATAGGTGTATATCAAATGGTATATGAAAATGCCGATCAAAAAGGGGATCGCATTCGTATTGAGCGATCAAGACTGGGATTGTCGCAAAGTGAATTTGCATCCTTGATAAACAAACAAAAAATGGCAGTGTTTCGTTATGAAAAAGGCGAGCGTGTCATGGGGCAAGATGATCTAGAGGCTTTAAATAAAGCAGGCGTAGATGTTTGGTATTTATTGACAGGTGAACGTAGCCGACCTGATTTACTTTCTGATGAGGCAAAGGAGTTGCTTAAACTTTGGGATACGGTAGAGCCTAGTCAGAGAGAAGTTCTTATGACTTTAGTAAGAAATTTTGCTGAGAGTTTTTCTAAAAAGTGAATAAATGAGTAAATGGGTAAAATCTCATTTACTCTAAGCTGTTATAAGAAAAAGAAAAATGCTATAAATTGAGCAATTTTAAATTGTTAAGTTTATAAGAGTTTTATATGTATATTAATGAAGTCGTTAGTTATTTAGGGGCTTGGGAAACTTTTAAAAATAATCATCCAGATTTATTAGACGAATTATAGCAATTTTTTGAAACTGTCTCACATCAGCTCTACAAAAAGTATAAAGAAGAGAATTCAGATTTCAGATTTTTTGCATCGATTAGAGACTCTTTGATCCATGAATTAGAAGTTCTAAATTGGGATGATAACGGTTATTTCAACATCGCTATAGGATCATTAGTTAATCAGAGTTAAGGGTGGCAAAGCTCTGGTTCTAATTAAAAGTTTAGGAAGACGATATAACAGTATAGCTGAGTGGTGTGGGATGCCTGTTATTCCGAGTTTATTTGTGAAGGAATAATGTTAGATGGAAATCGATTGGAAAATTGTTGCACCAATAGTTGGTGCCTTTGTAGCAATTCTTACTTTATTTTTTAAACGACATGAAGTGACGAGTTTGAAACATAAGAAAATTTCAGACAGGCTTGCTTCAAGTATTCAATATTTTGAAAAGTACTATGAGAAGGGTCAGACCAATCAGCTGGTATTAGACAGAGCTGCTCAAGATCTTGCTAAAAGCCCAAACGTGGATCATAATTTAGTTAATCAACTTATTGAATTTCATCAAAATTATTTAGTCGATTTTGACCAAATGATTTTATTATTTGATGAAGGGAGTCGTTATATATCATATCAAAAAGGACAAACATTAAATATTTCCAAAGATCTTTCAATTAAGCCATTTATATTTCTTAAACTGAATTGGAGACGCTATATATTTATAACTGGATATTTTATTTTTGCATTTTTGGGTTTATTACTTTTTGTAGTACTAGTTAACATAAAAGAAGTTCAAATAATTGTACTTTTGGTATTGATTATTTGGTCTGTAGTTTTTATTGCATTTGCACTTTTATTTTTGATGTTAGAAGATAGTCTTAAACAAGCAGAAAATTTTATCAAACAATTAGATATAGCAAATAAAAAATACACGACTATTGAAAAGCCTAAAACTATCATACTTTTAGACAGAAATGGTAAGCCCTCTTAAAGAGGGCTTTTTATTACTCTATATTTACTGCCTTTTGAATTTGGCGAACCTGTTCTTGAATAATAAATAAAGTTGCAGCAACAGATTCACCAGTAAGTGAGTTACAGCTTTCAGTCGATTCAATTAGTAAAGCTAAATGCTGATCTAATAATGACAATCTAGTTTGAATGTCCATAATCTTTACCCTTTCTCATTTATGGTTGAAAAACCAATGTTTATAAGATCGGATAACTCATTAAAAAGTGACCAACTTTTTTCCGTATTCTCAAGTATTAGAATGGCTTGAACTGCGCTTATGCTTAAGTTGTAGCAGTCAAATGATTGATTATAATGATAATCAATTTCTACTCTTAATTTTGACCAGATAATATTGGTTTCAATAAAGGTTTTATAAGAGACATCTGGGTTGATGAGATTATAAAGTTTTTTTGAAGAAACAAAGAACTGACGTTTATTGGTCTGTGGGTTTTTGACCCTGAATATAATTTTTTTGATCATATGTCATACCCCGTACGATAGGACTGCATATAACACGCTTTGCAACGAGCAGCCCACTTTTGAAGACCGTTTTTCATGCCATTTTTAAAATAAAATTCTTCGTCAAAAGGGAAGTAGTCGTTACACATAGGGCAACATTTTTCAGTGCCTAATTCGGTTTGTATATAAATTTTAGGCATGACTTAACCTCGTTTGTGTGAACGAAGAAAATTTAAAAATTGGATACTAAGTTTTTGAGGTTGGGCAAAGTCAGACGCATGTAAGCGTTGAATGCAGAGAGTGTCTAGGTTTAGACATACAGGTGCTGAAGGCACACTTTTGTTTTGAGTGTTCATAGTCAAGTCGCTTTTGGATAAGTTTTTATACCTACCAACATCCTTCCTACGGGATGGTGGCAGACTAAACAGGGTGTAGGAATACCGTTCCAAAAGCATACGGCCAGCACAAGGCTGCCCTGTCTAGCCTGCCATAACGACTGCTAAACAGTAGACAAAAAAAATGCCGCATAAGCGACTTTGATTTTGCGCTTTTGGATTATAAAACAGGTTCCTACGCCCGTTCACAGTTTCGCTGTGATATTTGCAATATAACGATGATTTTTTTTTAATGCAAGTGTTTTGTTGATTCCTTATAAGGTCTACTTATGTCGTAGTAAGTGAACAATGTTATTTAAATAACATTGTTAAGATGATATTATTTTTTTAAAGAATTTATTTGTATTATATAGGAAAACAATGGGCGACTCTTCACAACCGTTAGATGATTTACCGAATTCTATTGTAAAAAAATCAACAGAGTTAATGCGCAGAAAAGCAATTACCTATACGAAACTTGAAGAAATTTATGTTAAACATGGATTCTCTGAGTCAAATGGCGCTCAAAACTTAATTAATAAAGTTAAAAAAAATGATGGGTTGGTTTCTGTTGATTTAAAGGGACTTGATAAAGACTTAACTAATATATTACTAACACATTTAAAGTTTAATGATAAAATTTTTAACATTTATCATATTAAAGATGTTAATTATTTAAATGAAATTTACGATAAATTAAGAGAAAATAGTCTTGATGAGTCTGAATTTGATTTGGAGATGGGAGATGAAAATACAACTTATCATGGCCCTTTAATTGAGATTGATGATTTTTCTATTTTCTACTTTCAAACATCTCGATACTACTATCATAAAGATGAGATAAAAACTGCTGATCAAAATAAAAAAACCTATGATGATAATTTTCATGGTGAATTAGTTGACTTATATGGGAAGTGGAAAATTAGATTAAACTGTTATGACTTTATTGCCTTAGATTTCAAGAATAATTATTTAGTAATTGGCTTTGATCTAGGTTCTTTATTTAAAAAACCTGAAATTGCTTTAACAAAGGAAAAGTTAGAAAAAATAATAGGTAAAAAAAATAATTTGTCTATCATGACCGAAGTTAATTTTTATCCTTGTTTGAAAAAGATGCATGATGAAGTTGATAGTGCAGGAAATCTAATTGGATCTATTTTAGGTCATAGAATGTTAACTTTTGAAGGAGAAAATGTAAGTGCATTTTCTCCTTCAACTAAAACCGATTTAAGATTGGGAGGCTATCATGCTGCTGGTAGTAAAGCTGTTAGAAGTTTAGATTTTCACGTTATTCAAAAGATGTATTCTCTTGGTTCCTCAGACCCTGTAATAATGATAAAGGAAGATCTAAGGGTGTTAAGAAAATTATCAACTAAAGCTATTTATTATGCATTGGTAACTGATTTAAAAAATATTCAAGATCTAAGGTTTTGTTTTAATAAACTATTAGAATTAAGTTAAGGTTATGAGAGATATAAATGTTATTGAGTTGTACATAAAGAGGTTGCAAAAATCTGATCATTTAAAAAATAAGTTAAATGATCAGATTCTGTATGGCTATAAAAATATAATTGATTATCTAAAAGAATTTGTCTTTTTAAAAGATTATTACACTTATGAAAATTTAATGGAGGCTTCAAAATTAGAATTATCAAAAAGAGAGTTATTGTTGGAGATAGTATATATATTAACAGTGAAAGAAATCGATGTACTGAAATATAAGTTTGAAGTTTATGATGAAGAAAATGACAGAATGATTGATGTTAATGCTGAGCGTGTTTTTCGAGCATATCTTAAGAATGAGTTCTTTCATCCGCTTAATGGTAAAACTATATCTATTCAAGAATTTAACCATGAAATTATTCCATTTTTTAGTACTACTAATAGTTTTAAAATGAAAGTGAAGCAGGATAGTAATGTTTAATTTTAGTGATCCTAAGGCTCTATATAATTTTATGCTTAATGGTGTAGTCGAGTACGGCACATATGAGGATTTTGTAAAAATCTTATATACTCAAATTGATGAAATAGTTTCTGACATGATTTCTACTTCTGAAGACTTTGTTGATGCAAGTGAAGATTATATTTCTAATAAAATTTGTTCATCATTAGTCGATAGAAAATTTAATGCGGTACGTGAGGCAAATGAAAATGGGAATGCAGATATAAGAATAAAATTGGGATCATATAAGTGGATTGCTGAAGCAAAAAGAGCGACTGCAGTTACTAACGTTAGAGAAGGTTTACTTCAACTTTTAACACGTTATGCAAAAGGTGAGGGTAATGCTACTTCAGGAGGGCTGTTTATATATATACAGGGTGATGATGAGAGAGAAGGAGTTTTTATGAAAAAATGGATAGATACTGAATTACCTAAAATAAAGGAGAGTAAAGTTATTGAAATAATTTCTACTTCCCCTTGCGATTTAAAGCCTACCTGTTATATATCAAAGCTGATACATCCAGATTCTAAAAATGGCTATAGTTTAAGACATATCCCAATAGGTTTTTTTCATAATCCTAAAGATAAAAGTGCTCGAAATTCAAAAAAACATACGACGAATTAAAATAAGTACACAACCTTTTGATATTATTTAATGAGGTTGTGTTCATCTCCTATATTTTAAAAGCTTTTCAGAAAAATCTCTTTTTATTAGATATAAAAATTCAAATATATAAACGGGTAATCCCCCTATTATTGCTAGAATATTATAAGTAAATTGATCTTGTACTATATAACGTCTAAAATCTTCAGAAAGAATAGTTAAGCTCAAGATAAACCAAAAATAAATCATGATACTTAGCCAAAAAATACTCTGGTATGCATGACATTTTATGATCTCTCTATTAATTAGAATATCATCTTTACGGATAGCTTTAATTTTTCGTAACTCTTTAATTCCAGAATTACGAATAAACTTACCTATAATTCCTTTTTTACTTAGATGATGTTTAATATTGACTAAGAATTTTAAAATATGTGGTATAGCTAAAACAATTAGTCCAGTTGAAATACCAACGACCCAATTATTATCAAGAAAATTGCTCATTTTTTTTTATCTCTTATAAATGATATTCTT
The DNA here is from genome assembly GCF_002135415.1 of Acinetobacter sp. ANC 3832. Taxonomy (GTDB): domain Bacteria; phylum Pseudomonadota; class Gammaproteobacteria; order Pseudomonadales; family Moraxellaceae; genus Acinetobacter. The sequence goes on along the minus strand of NZ_NEGJ01000004.1, from coordinate 168,818 downwards.
TTTGTTCTGGGAAAAGACGTTTTAAATCATTTGGATGGATTTTAAAGAGTGGTCCTCTTTCTTTTAATTTTCCATCAGAATATCTATGGCTAGCATGATCCATAGTAATAATTCCATCAAAAAGTAACTGCATGAATTGGTTTATTAATGGATTTTTGGTATGAATAATTGATTTAAGAATAAAGTGTTCTATACCGTTGATAAAAATGGGTTCTGCATTAATCCAAAATGTTTCCTTATGTTTTTCTGATAATCGGCTTCTTAATTTATGCCCAGTCCAGTAAAGAATATCACCATTAACATTATGGATTTCGGCTAATAAATCTTCATTTAATCGACATTCAAATCGTAAACCTTGTGAATTAAAGGTTTTAGTACTTACTGTACAATTTAATTTGGAATCACTTCCACGACTGTAACCGTATGCATTTATAACATCTGCACTACTTTTTAACGGGCTAATAGCCCAATCAGCTACTTGTGTAAAAAGAGTATAACGGGTTCTGCCTGGTTTCTCTCGTTTACGAGCAGATTTTAATTCAATGCCTTTATAATCAGGATTTTTAGATGAATTTGCTGAAATACCAAGCGCATGTTCAATAGTCATGCCAATGCCAGTATCGCCAGACTTGATCGATTTTAAAGGACCGAGTTTTGCTATTGCTCTTAACTTATCTAATAACTCAATAGCGATCGCATCTGACTGAGCAGAGAACTTTTGTAGTAAAGCAAGTTGTTGACTTAAATCGATTTGAGAAATATTAAAAACATAAAGCAAGCCATTAACCAGAATCAAAGCAAGAGTGTCATTTGCTTGTACATGCGGCTTAAGTTTATAAACCCAAATGCGTGGGTCACCTTGTTTTGTTTTTGGTCTATACAAACTGACTTGCGTATCGATAACTTCACTGGCGGTTACTAGCTTTGCAGGATTTTTCTCAATGTCACCTTGAGTTTGAGTTGCATAATCGTGATAGTGATTGAACTTGAAAAAATCTCGTAGAGGAGCAACAGCATCCATAATAGATTTATCAATACCAGTTGCGGTAATAATTAACTCACTGTGATCTAAACCAAGTTTTGCTAATAGCTCACGGTTATGACGAATTAAATCTTCATTGATCAGTGGGTAAGTGACAATAGGTGGAGATACTAAAATAGGAATAGGATTTAAAGATTCTTGATCTTTAGATGCATTGTTGAGAGCAATCCAACTTTTATAACCATACTGTTGAGCAATTTTATTTAATGCCAAAGTATGAGAAATTTTTAATGCATCTTTTAATTTTTTGGCATCATTTTTTAAACGCTCAATTTGGCGTTTTGGAAATAGTGGTATTTGTTCCATTGAAATCACCTTTTAGTTCATACTTGGAAATGCTCGACCCGTAACAAAGCTTTCCTGTACAAACAAAAAGACAGAAGTGTTTTCAATGAGATAACCAAAAGGGGTTTTTACAGTTACGGGCTGTAGGCTTACTCAGGGAGGCCTAAGCTAATATTTCCACAACTTAACAAAAATAGCAACTTAACAATGCTATAAAGCGACATTTTGCGTCGTTTGAGCCTGGTTTTTTATTTGATTTATTATTAAAATGCACTGGTTGTTAAATTATCTTGTTTTAAGGAATGTCTCATTTGAACCATATTGAATTATTTGCAGGCTGTGGCGGTTTGTCGCTTGGGCTAGAGTCTGTTGGTTTTGAATTAGTCATGGCAAATGAACTTTCTCCTATGGCAGCCGAGACGTTCGCTTATAATTTTTTTAATGAAGAATTGGACAAGCAGACTCAAGAAAGCCAAGTTGTTTGGCTCAGTAGTAAATTTAGCAAAGATAGAATAAAAGAACGTCTAAGAGAGGATCCGAGAACTTATCCAGAGTTAGGGGAAGGGAGTACAGATCTGGGCGAAAATACGACACTGAATAAAAAATTAGTGGTTGGTAATATCGTTCAACTGAATCAATGGTTAGAGCAAAATCCAAGCCATGCAAGCGAATTAAAAAATGCTTATGGTGAAAAGGGTGGATTAGATTTAGTTTCAGGAGGCCCACCTTGCCAAAGTTTTAGCATGGCAGGCTTAAGACAGTTTGATAATAAACGTAATGTTCTACCGTGGGAATTTGCTAAATTTGTGCAAATGACTCAGCCTAAAGTTGCTTTACTAGAAAATGTGACAGGAATTTTAAGAGCTTTTGATGTAGAGGATAAGAAATTCTATGCTTGGTTTGAGGTAGCTAAAGCCTTTGCATTAATAAACTATATTCCGTTATGTCTACACATCAATGCAAAATATGCAGGTGTTGCTCAAAACCGTCCACGCTTTATTTTTCTTGGAATTCGTCATGATATATTTGAAAATATTTATCCTAAACTTAGTGGAAATGAACAAAAATTATTTAAAAAGTCTTTGAGCTTTGTTGAGCAGCTTAAACAAAGTGGAAGCGTTGAGTATGGTGCTCTAAATTATTTTGATGTCAGCCATGATGACCAAGTTAGTACATTCAATGATACATTTTTACATCCACTGATTAAATATAAAAATAATGTGTTTTCAGTTCAAGATGCAATTGATGACTTACGTACCCAAGGCTCACAGAAATCTAAATATATTGATTTGATAAATAGCACTTTGATGCCGAATCTTGAACCGCTAGAGAAACTCAAAAATCATGACCTAAGAAATAATGGTATTCATGTACAACGTCGTTTTAGGATTTATCAAATTCTTCAAACACTGGATACCTCGATAAAGAAAGAAGCATTAGATCTATTGAAGGGCAAGATTAGTCTTGTTTCAGAAAAAACAGCTCAGACATTACTTAGTTATGATTATTTAGTAAATTTAAATCAGTACGCTAAATTTTCTGGTATTGATGAACTGATCCAATACTTTAATGAACATCAAACCAAAAAGCAGACTCAAAAGGCTTTAATTGCGAATCAGCCTGCACCTGCTGCTTTATCTATTCCAGATGATGCATGCCATTATCATCATGATGAATTAAGAACTTTAACGGTTCGTGAAATGGCTCGAATACAGTCTTTTCCTGATCATTTTGAGTTTAGATCTAAAGTAACTACGGGAGGGCAAATGCGTCAGTTTGAAGTCCCACAATACACTCAGGTTGGTAATGCGGTACCACCGTTATTGGGTCAGGCTCTAGGGAATGTTGTTAAGTCTTTGTTAGATCTTCATGATGTTAAAGACTAGCTTCCAACTCTAATTGACTAGTTAGACCGCCATTTTTGGCAAAGCTATGTGTCGCTTTTTCCACAATCCAGTTCAGTTGATCAATTTTATTTTTAAAGCCATCTAGTTTGACAGGAGACTCTGTACTGATTTGAGGCATACCCAAAGCAAGGTTGATACTAAACTTTGCCATTTGCCTTTTAATTTCTGCCATTTTTGCATGAGCTGCACGTTCAGCTTCGGCTTGATTGGCAAAGGTGCCTTTGATTCTTTTAATTTTTCCTTTCTCGCCTGAATGGGCGATTTCACGTTTTGCCTTTCCTGTATTTTGATAACCTGCAGTGACACCTGTGTAATCAGATTCACGATCTTGTTCGCTATATCTGAACTGGTCACCATCGTTCCTGGTCAATGTGATTGTAGGTAGATCTTTACCTGAAGCAGATTTGGCTGAGCCTGCTTTGAAGATGAGCAAGCGATCTTTTTTCACTGCCATTTCTGCACCATTAAGCTTTGCCAAACGAGCCAATAGATTGAGATCCGACTCATTGGTTTGGTCAATATGATGAAGATCGATAGTTTTTAATTGGTTGGTCATGATCAATTGCAAAGTATGCTTTTGAGCAATTTCAGTGGCTACTTCACCAAAGGTTTTACGATGATATGACTTAGATTGAGCGACTTTAATCTTGCTTTTAAAATTAGCACTGGATGCTTTGACAATGATTTTATCTGGGGTGCCTGACCATTCCGATTCATCGACAATAAAGTCACCTTTATCATGCAAATTTTCACCGCTAAACCCCATTTTACAGTTGAGTTTGACACCACGTTTAGGGAGTTCAAGTGCACCATCACTGTCATCTAATTCGATGCTGAGTTCATCTGCTTCGTTGGCTCGATTGTCGGTCACAGTAACATTAATAATTCGACTGAGAATTAAGGCATTGAATGGTTTGTTATCTGCTGTTAAAAGGCAAATAGGGGTCTTAATCATGCGGTTACCTGTTTTACATCAGGTGCAGTTTGCTCCTCGATCCTTTCATCATCGGTACGAGAAAGTTTTAAGGTGTAATCCACTTTACGTGGTACGCCATTGTCTAGAAGAATGGATTTGGTTTCGTCAATATTGTCGATGACATAGACACCATATAAATAGCCACTGCCATCCATGAGTACGAAACCTTGTCCTGTACTAGCCATTGCAGCCAGTTCATCAATAGCAAAGCGATTGCCAAAACCGTACTCCTGATAAATAAGACCGGGTAAAGTTATGGTGTCTGTGCCCACACCCGTAAATTGCTTTTTTGCTCTGCCTGAAGCCACTGCATTTTCAGCATAAGTCCACGTTCGTTGGCGTTGAATTTCATGGAAACTGAGCGTGTCAGTTTGAAATATAAATTGTCCTAGACTCATTAACATTGAGGGCTGTCCTTAATCTATATCGTTGTAACTGCGGTTTTGTGCTGCAACGACAGATTGTTGCCATTTATTCATTTTCTGTTCCATCAATGCGCCCACGGCATGTGTATCTGATACACCCGAAATATGGATTTGAGCAGGGGCAAAGTGATTGACTGAGGTTTTCGCTTGCGGTAGTCGTAACGGTACAATCGGTTGGGTTTGAATGGTTTTCGTGGGGACAGGGATTCCAGTCGCTGCTGTATTACTAAACTGTGGAATTTGAGGAATCTTTGGAATATTTACAAAAGGGATTTTATTCAATCCAGAAATGAGCATATTGACAGCACCAATCACCAATTGAATCGGTGAAAGTAAATGATCAAGAATATTGGCTCCAACGGTCATCACACTATTTTTAAAGTTTTCCCAAGCGACCATAGCATCACCGACAAAGATCACAATTTTAGCAGCGGTTTCACCAAGCCATCGACCAATGGTCATAAACGCTTCAGCAAATATTCCGACCAAAACTCCAATGAATTGACCTAAGACTTGACCATAACTGGTAGCGTTTTGAAGTTCTTGATTGGTGGCTTGCATAGGAGTCAGTATTTCACCTAATACACCTTTGAAAATAGTCCATGCACTCACCAGTGTGTCCCATACAGGTTGTAAGGGTGCTAGGGTAGCTTTAAGGTTGTTAAAGGCCGAACGAAGGCTGTCCATGACTGGAGCAAGTCCAATTTTTAGACCGTCCCAAAAGCCTTTAAAAAAAGCTTTTATTGGTTGCCAGTAGCGATAAATTGCGAGTGCAACCAGTCCAATAAGAGCAATGATCCACGTGAGTGGGTTGGTGAGTAGGGCAATGCTGAGTGTGCGAATGCCTGCTAAAACCAATGGAATTGCCCGACTGGCAAGAAAGGTGAATGCACGACTTAGCAGTAGAATAGATTTTGTAATTAAGTTGAACCGACTGGGTAAACCAATGCCCAATTTGCCTGCGATTGTTCTAATTATAAACATCACTATTGCAAGTTTGGTCACCCCTGCAATTAACCCAACGATTGCACCAAAGAATAGATTGGTGGTGTATTTGACCCCAAGCATTGCAACTTTAAACAGAATTAATTGCATGGCAATTTTGGCTAATGTACGGACAAGTTCTGGATTTTCATCGACCCATGTTTTAATGCGATCTATGATTTCAGTTATTTGTTGAATAAATTTACGTAGATCATTGCCGAGCACTTTTTGTATTGAAATACTAAAATCCTGCCAAGCACCCCCCATGTTTTCGATATCGCCTGCAAGGTTATCTTTTAAGATGGCAGCTGCCCGTGCAGCAGCTCCTTCTGAGTTTTCCAGTTCACTGGTGAGTTGTTTGATCTTATTGACAGTTTTACCTGTATTTTCATCTAGTACAGATGTTTGGTCGACTAGAACTGCCATTGCAGAAGCTGCTTCAACACCTGAAATATCTGAAATAAGCTCTAGGCGTTTTTGTGAACCCATTCCTGCGGTTGATTTGCGAATATCATCTAAAATATCTGCCATATCTCGTAGATTGCCTTTGGCATCAACGGTAGTGACATTGAGTGATTGAAGTGCTGCTTTGGCTGCCTTGGGAGGTGAGGCTAAACGCAACATAATGCCACGGAGTGAAGTGCCTGCTTGGGTATCTAAAATATTGTTATTCCCCAATAAGCCTGCCATTGCGGTGGTTTCTTCAATACTTGCACCATATTGCTTAGCAACAGGTGCAACATATTTCATGGTCTCACCTAAGCCTTGTACACTGGTTGCTGTGGCATTGGTGGACTGCAAGAAAATATCATTGACGCGATTAATATCTTTAGCAGCCAAGCCGAATCCATTGAGTGTACCAATTGCAATTTGGGCTGCTTCAGCCAGTTCAACTTTGCCTGCTTCTGCTAACTGTAATGTTCCACCTAAAGCTTCATGAATCTGACTTGGATTAAAGCCTCCTGAGCCTAAATTGAACTGTGCCTCGGCTGCTTCTTTAGGACTAAATGATGATGCTGCACCCCATTTTCGAGCATCTGCTTCAAGCATTTTCATCGCATCACTATGCTTTTTTAGGTCTAGAACAGCCTGTACGCCACTCATTTGTTTTTCAAACTCTATAGCAGGTTGAAAAAATTGATAGAGTCCTGCACCTGCGACGACACCACCCATTGCCATTGCTTTAAATTCTTGATGCATGGATGCGCGACTTTGCTTTAGTTTTTCATTCCATTGGTCAGTTTTATGCAAAAGAGCGGTGAGAGCATGATCAACATGACCATACTCAGTCACCATCATTCGTGTTGCTGAACGAACAGCATGAGAGGTTTTTTCAGTTTGTTTTAATGATTGGTTATAGCGTTGTGCATCTGAACCGCCTAAGGTTCTGTTTAGTTGCTCGATAGTTCGAGTGAGATCCTCAATTGCATTTTCAGTATGATCGGAATGTTGACGAATCAATTTAAGCGGTCGAGTAGCTTCATCTACGATGGTTAAAATTGCACTTAGACTTAGACTACTCATATATTGACCTGTTTATTGATTCACTTCTGATCGTGCTCGAGCACGTTCGTTCCACTGCATGAGTTCTTCAATTTCCCAATGTTCACATTCTTTGGGTGTCCAATGGAAAATCACAGCGAGATTGGCTATGACGTCATCAACGCTGCTTGGGATTTCGCTTTCGCACTGACTAAAAAACTCGTCAGTTCCACAGTTAGAGTGGTGTAATCTGATACGTCCATGGCATTTAATTCGGCAACATTAAGCGCAGGTTGCGTGACTCGAGTCAGTACCGTATTGACTGCGTTAATGTCCCATTTGAGAACGTCTTGTAAACTTAAATTGCGTAGGGTGCCAACGTTCGGTTTGCGGATTTGAACTTCAAGAATTGAAAGTTCACCACGGATGATTGGGTTTTCCAAAGTGGCTGTTTTTACATTTGTATCTGTGATGATATCTGTGCTTTTGCTCATGTTGTATGCTCTTTAAAAAGAAAGGACTTGGTCGAATTAGAGACCAAGTAATTGTTTAATATCTGCGACTAGATCACTGCTACCAAAGCGTTCTACACCATTGATAAAGTCAAGCTCGAACTCGACTACACCATCGACTTCCATTCGGAAATAGGTGTAGTTATAAGTCATTTTAATTTCAGTTTTATCGCCATTTTTTGATGTACCAGGATCTAATTCGAGGGCTTGGCCACGCATATAAATTTCGACAGTTTGTTTTTTGCAAGTGTCTTGGTTTTCATAGATACCGACATAGCGTACAGGTAGGTCAGATGTGCCACATACACTGAGTTGACGATATTGTTTTACGTCAAAACCTGCATAGGTGACTTCACCTTCAAGCTTTTCATAACCCATTGCCAAAGCAATATCACCAATCATGCCTGCACCACGAAAGTCTTCTGTTTTCTTGGAAATTTTGGGAATGTTGAAGCTTTCTGCAACACCTGCCCAAGAATGCATATTGACGAAGACATTAAAGTTTTTAAGTGTTCTAGGTAGCATGATTAGACCCCTTCAGTGGTTGAGTTAGCACCATTGATCATCTGTGCAAAGTCCATAAGATAGCGACCTGTAATTCGCTGATTCAGTCCGAGATTTTCGAGGGGTGGAACAGGTGTGTAGTCATAGTCGATCCACATTTGTCCTTGCTGTAAGTTGGTGACTGAGTTTTCATTTGCGTCATACCAAACTGAAGCACCAAGTAAGCGTTTTGCAGTGACATGCTCTTGTAACTCAAAGTTGATTGAGTCAATGATGTCTTTGGCTAGAAAAGGGGTGAGGGGCTCATCTACAAAAGGAAAACAGCCATTGATAATGGTGTCGAGAAGAAAATGGGCAGTACGTGTTGCCACTTCAAAGGCAAAGTCAGGATCTGCAGAGCAGGTACGATTGCCCCAAAAGCGGAAACCTTGATGTTGAATCATTGTGGTGATGTCTTGGCTATTTAAATAACCTGCATCGGTATCTGGATCTTCTAAATCCCATGTGATAGGTCGGCTGATTCCTGTTGGACCCGTCACTGGAATATTTGAAAGTGATTTATGCCAACCAACTTTTTTGTCAGTTTCAGCACGAAGTGCAGCTGCTGCTACCACGGCAGATAGGATGCCTGGTCCGTAGAGTAGAGTCATTTTTATTTCCTATGGATTATTTGAAAACTCGATAACCATTTGATTGGACAGTACGGTAAAGAATTGCATCAATGTTGTAATTCCCGTCATATCGACCCAATAATTTGGATTTTCATCTGTATTAAAAACAATGGTGACTCCACCATTGGAAGATGGGTAATTCACATCCTCAAATGAAAGTGCTCTTGACCATGTAGTTACACCATTAAAAGTTTCGGTTGTATCAAATAGGTTGGCTAGATTGACCACCTTTTCGCCATTTGTACCTACCGACTCAGGGTTATAGGTATGTAACAGTGGCGATTTAGAAATATTTTTTGTAAGTCGAATTCTAAAACCACTGCCTGCAATGTCAGAAGGTAAGGATGGAGACTTTCCCAAGAATATATTTCCACTGGTAAATTCAGGCCAAATGAGCATGATTTCACGATGAGAAAGTGTGTCTCGATAGGCTGTCACTTCTTGCATGGTCTCAAGCATGACGCCATTTACATCACGAGGGGTCACATAAGAAAATGCCCGTAATTTCTTATTGATAGCTGCAAGTTCTTGAACTACATCAGGGGTTTCAACATCAGGTGCAATCGTGATTTTAGGTGTAATTCCTAAAATAGATTTTGCTGTAAGTAGGGCTTGAATACCTGTACGTTGACCGTTATCGAGTGTTGTACCAATCACTAGACTTTGATTTAAAACTTCACCTTTAAACGGATCGGCGATACGCACAACCACTAAAGTGGGTGAAGTAATTGCAGACATTGCTTCTAATGTTGTACGAAGATTACCTTCAGTACCTGAAGCTGCAAGTGCTCGATTGATGGATGTCACTAAAGTCGGTGTATCAAGTGCAAAAAAATCTTCATCTGCATCATCTGAAAAGGCGATGAGTCCGATGACATTAGTGTCTGCATCTCGCATTGGGATGATGCCTGACGTGGGTTCTTTTTTAGATATCCCATGATGGAACTCAGCCATGATTACTCCAAATATGTTGTTTTGACAGATTTGAAATCATCATGCTGTGTCAGCTTTTTTTATTCTATAAACTGAATCCTGTTTAAGTCTTAAACAGGATTCTGCAGTTTTTAAATGTGATCTAATATAATTTTAAGTTGTAGTGACCAGAGCAAAGCCGATACCTGAATCATCACCATAATTACCACTGTTTTTCCAACCGAGCCCACGTCCACCAATCACAAGATTTAAATCAATTGCTTCTTCACTGCTATTGGTAAATTGAACTTTGAGACGTGCTCCTGAACCGCCACCTCCGCCATACGACCATTTTTCATCCCCAATACCCCAAGCACCTGCACCGCCATTGTTCAACATTCCGATACTGGAAGGTAGTGCGACTGCGCCTTCTTGGCGATTCCATCTTGAGCCAATTACAGCAGTGTTCCCTGCAGTATTTTCTAAAATAATAAAGCTCTCATCGGCATTGAGTGTATTGACTCCTCCAATACCTGCTTTACCATTTGTATAGGATGAGCCATTGCCCCAAACGCCACCTGTTCCTGCTTTACCACCCCCTGTAATGAGTGTATTGGTTAAATAACTGAGAATAATATTTGCACCATTGGTTCCATGATCTTCATGAGTACCACCAGAATAAACAGAACCACCTCCGCCACCGCCTGCTGCAAACATATCAATACTCATGGTTTGATTCGCTGCAACGGAAAGGGTATGTGTACCTTCATAATAAGTTTGCTGACCTTCAGGGTATTTACTGGTGTCCATAATCATTACAGAAACTTGTTGCCCTTGAATAAAAGTCAGTGCAAAGGCAAGGGTCTGATTACCTTCCGTTTTATTGTCGGCAATAATATTGAACGTTTGGAAGGCTTTGCCTGTTGCATCAATAATGAATTGCCCATTCATTATTGATGGAGAAATATCGTCTGATTGAATACCTGTAATTGACCAATCTACGGGTGTTCCTGTGGCTAGACCTGTCGTTTGTAAGGTAAATGTGATTTGACCACCTTCATCAACCACTGTTTTATTGGTGCTTAATTGATAGGTTGGACCTGTTGCTCCATCCTCTAAGCGTTGCCAAATTCGAGTGGATGCTGCTTGAAATGAAGCTCCTGTATTGATTCCTGAAATCGCACCAATTGCATCTCCCATTGAAGCAACACCTTTGGGAACATAAGGCCACAGTACCCATGTGGTTTCATAACCAAAAAATAATTTTAAGGCGGTGGCAGGGTGATAATTATAGTTGTTAGAACCATGCCAAGAACCCACATGATAAATATGCAAAAATGCTTGTTTTATTGATTCAGTCAAAGTGGCCAATACCCAATCTTTATTTGCAGTGACGTTATTGGGTGAAACGGTGATGAGTACATTACTGCCTGCTTCAGCTTGGATATCAATCACGAGTGCAAGTTCACCACCTGCACCATCACTTAAAACAGGTTTATAGCCACCATGATAGTTTCCGATATAAACCAATTGCCCCGTGGCGTCAGTTAATCCCAATTCATGCACATTAAAGCCACCAATATGACTTTCAATGGTTGCGGTAATTCGTGCAATATTGCCAATAATTTCGATGGATTGAATTGGAACTGAAGCACGTTTATTGACTAAATTGGTTCGGTTTTTTTTACTGATTGGACTATAGGGTAGTCCATTGGCATCACCCAAATGTAAGTCTATGAGTTGAATGGTTTGTATGTTATGTGCATTGGCGATCAGGCTTGAACCGTAATCTGTGAGCGTAAAATAATAAGTGGCTGACATAATTGATTAGATCCTGGTTGTCATATTAATTTTTTCACCAAAGTAAGCCACACCACTGAGATTGAAATGACATTCTGTTCGTACTTTGGCGTGAATTGCATAGAGATCTCGCTGTGACTTAGTTGCATCAACAGCGGTATGCATTTGTTGGAGTTGTTCGATGCTGATCATGATGTGATCTGGCACGATGACGTAAAATGTAAACGGAGATAGGGGCGGTTCAAAGCTATGCCATGCCTTGAGTTGATATTCTGTAATGACCGTATTTAATAAACTTTGTAGCGATGAACGAGTCCCTCTTTGGGCATTAAAGTCTTTACTTTCTGTAATGGCGTGACGTTTTTCTTGTTCTAACCAATCAGGACGCCAATATTCAACTCGGTATTCCCAAGCAAGCCACGGTAGATGAGCAATAGGACAATAATCAATGCGGTGTAAATGAATAAAAGGGATGGGGAGCTCCGTCATTTTTTCACCCAGTTGTTCTATGTTTTTTTCTAATTTTGTGGCATTGGGAGGGAGGAGTTTAGACATCTCTGAACTCCGTCACCAAGATTGATGTTGCTGTACATTGTGCATAACGATTTTTTGCTAGGACAATATCTGAAGCAGGCTCATTGATAATGACGTTCTGTACACCACCTTGATGTAAAGCTCTGAAAATTCCGCTACGTGTAACGTCATAGCCAAGGGCATTGACCAAAATAATATATTCATTGAGGGCTTCTATAGCTGAAGTTTTTACAACTTCAGAGTCTGGGCCAGGGAATAAAACCAATACTGCATTAAGTGACCAATTTTGAGGTGTTGCTGCGCGAACAGTAACTTTGTCTGTAAAGGGACGACGTGTGTCAGGATTTAAAGCTTGATCTACAGTATTGAGTAAGTCTTGAGTTGCAATTGGATTGACATGGCTCTGTACCCAAATATCGACCTCACCTTGTCGTGGTGTTTCAACTGCAATGTCTTTGACATGACCATGTGCACCTAAGCCCCAAAATTGATAGGCACCTGTTGAGCCTGCTGCCTTACTTTCAGGTTCTAATTGTACTCGTCGACGTAGGTCTTCATTCGACTCCATGACCGCTTCGGTAGGAGGGTTTGTATTTGGATTTTCAGCAATAATGGTTTTTCGGAATACATTGCGATTGGCAGCCAAATGATCTAAGTCCGCACCTTTGGCGTAGGCGAGCATTAATGCTTTAGCTTTGGCATTAATTTCAGAGCTTTTGAGCAATAAACGATATGCAAAAGTTTGAAGTAGTTTGAGTAAAGGTTCACTTTCAAATTCTAATGCTGATGCAAGCTCTGGATCACGAGCAATTAAATCTTGTTTGCACTCGAGTAGTTCAGCTTCAAAATCTAACTGTTTAAGTACATCTGGAAAGGGGAGCGATGATAGGTCAATGCGGTTGCTACTCATGCTGCTGCTCCAATAAGGTGTTCTTGTCTAAAGGATTGTTCACCACTTAAGGTATTTTGATTACCTAAAATGGTAATGAGCCAATAGCCTGGTCGAATTGAAGTTTGGTTGACTAAAACTTGATTGACCTTAATACGTGGTTCAAAACGAATAAGTGAAGTTGCTGAGGCATTCATAATTTTTAGTTTGGTGATTTCATTACAAGGCTGATCAATTAAATGTGGAATGAGTGATCCATAATTACGACGGCATAAACGAGTACCGATTAAGGTAGTTAAAATGTCATGGATGGATTGATAAAGGTGTTCAAATAATTCGGCATCATCTGTGATGCTCATTCCCGTTGTACGGTTCATACCTTTCATGGTGTTGGAACTCCTGAAGTATCTGAGCCACCTTTGACACCTAATGTTTTATGTTTGGTTAAACTAATGCCTTTAGCGATGATATCTGTGTCCGAGGTGATCTCTTGCTTGGCATGAATGCCTTGGGTTACAGCCAAGTTTTGGAGAACATTGACCTGTCCTGTAAATTCAGTTTCAGGAACATCAAAGGTGCATTTATTGAGTTTAAAAATAGCCTCACCTGAAGTGATATTGACCATAAAAAAATGTTCACCTAACTGGATATAGACCTCGTTAGGATTGGTGCTTGGGGGAGGGAATTCTTCTGAAAATAGACTGATCTGTGGGACGGCATTTGTAAGTTCACCGCCTTGTGCAGATACAGAAAATTGTTCTCCTAACGATGGGCATCGCCAAATTTTGACGACCCCTGCAGCCATTGTTGGAATGGGTAACCAATCCGTTTCATTTTCATCAATCTTTAAGCGAATTTTCCACGCTGAAGCATCGACTGCGATGACAGTACCGATACTCGATAGGTTTTGAAATTGGCGTAAAAGTTGATTGCTCATGATGATTTAAACGTAAAAAATGCCCATGCTTGAAAGCATGGGCATTTTGTTTTTAAAGTGCGAGAAGTTGAATCCTGTTTAGGGCTTAATCAGGATTCTAAATTAGCGTCGTTTCATTCAACACTTGTTTGAGTCGTTGTTCTGCTTGTACAAGTACATTGACTAAGTCGTCTTTTGAAAGGTCGTTACAACTGTCATTGGTATCTGAAAGTCCCATACTTGCCATCATGTTGAGTGTGGCACGGACTTCGTTAATAACACGATAGTTGTCTTCGCTAAGTTTAAAGCTGATGTCTCTCATTTCGCACCTCCAAAGCTTTTAAGAAGGGCAATGAGTTTGATTTTTAGAGTTGGGTAAGCAAAGTCAGGGGATTGGATTCGTTGATAGCAAATTTTGTCGAGAGGGTTTTGTGAGGTTAAATTTTTATTCATGATGATGTACCTGTTTTTAAATCAGTTTAATCGCCACCCCACGCCAATGAGGTGGCAGACCGAACGAAGTTGGCGTACCGTAAAAAACAGAAAACGGTGGACACGAATGTCCCATCGTCCGATCTACCATAAAGCGGGCACACCGAACTTTCAGACATAAAAATACCGCTTAAGCAGCGGTTTGTCTGCTGATTTTTGAACGAGACGCCAATCTCGACCACTATATGTGGGTGGTCTTATCAAGTTAACTTTGTTGAGTTGGTTTGTCAATTATTTTGTTAAATTGCTATCGAGAGCGACAAGGTGTGTCTCTAATGTGAGGATTTTTTAATTATTAAGTGTTAAATTTTAATGATTAATTTTTATTAGAGATATTTTTATGAGCTTTAATGTATTACTCACAGTTGATTTAAATTCAGTTAATACTAAACAAAGACAGAGATTTTATCAGGAAATGGAAGAAAGAAAGTTTTTAAAAATTTCATTAACTACTACTTGGAAAGCGCAGTTTAATGAAGATGTATCTTATGAGAATGCTGTCTTGATATGTAAAAATGATTTAAAAAATTGTGCTAGATTAGCTAACGTTGTAGACTATGAATTCGCAATGCTGATTTCAAAAAATAAAGTAATTACTAGTTAGATATTCTTAAACTTGTAAAACATGAGCAAGAATTTTCCATGTTTTACATTTAGATTTTTTAGATGCACTTATTCCAGCATCCTGAACTTGCAGCATCAAAGAAAATAACTGTCGGTCTCTTATCTTGTGCAATTAGTCTATTAATTTTCCCTATAAACTCTATACATCTTTCTTGGTTGTGATTATTAATTGATATTGCTAGTTTTGTGTCTGCTTGACAATATTTGAAGACTTGTTTAAGAATATGCGCATCGTTATCATCTAGTGACCAACCATAAATAACAATATTTCCACTTCCTGTATCAATTAAGCTAGGAAGAACCTCATTATAAACTGTACTCAAATAGGGATTTGATTGAATTGTTCTAAGCTTTTCACTCGAGTCCCCTTCACTTACAAAAAGTGGATTTTTATAACCTCTAGCCCAAGTACTTGTAATTGAACTTATTAAACTTTGACCTTCTCCACCCGATATTTTGTATGTTTCATTATTAATATTTGTGACTAATGATAAGTTTCCATGTGGGAAAAAACATAGGCTCACTTCTCTTTGATTATAGATGGGAGCTCTGTATGATTCCCAATCATCTACAAAAGTTGTGTTATTAAAACAATCCTTAAAAGCATGCGTATTTCGCAAGGAGTTACCATACATCATAATCCAATAAAGAATCAGGTCATAATTCAAAGTAATAATTGTATGGAATTGTTTGATAAAATTATAACTTTTTAAAGGGATGCTTTCTTCGTACTGTGGATGTAGATCCTTGACTGCATTTATCAAAGCATTTTGCAAGTCTTCATAAACAGTTTTTGTGAGCGTATCTTCAATGCCTAATTTATTATTAACAAAATTGCTATGCCAAAGTAATTTTAAAACGAACTCAAAATCGGTTGTTTTGAATTTTTTAAATACTTCTACTAAATTTTCAGTTATATAATCTTTTTCAACACAATAATCATATAAATTAGAATATTTGAAGTCGCTATCAATAGCGATGCTTGCACCATTTCCCAATATTAGTGAGCTATCGCTAAAATCTGTTTTTATTTCTTCCCAAGTAAAAATCTGATAATTCATTTTACCCTCTGTTATAAATAAGTTTTTGAAAAATATTTATTATATATGAAGTATTAAATTGTAAAAGTTAAAAATTTAACAAAGTTTGATTGGGTGTTATTTTAAAAAACTTGTATAGGGGGAATAAGCATAATAATTTGATAAATATAGTTATTTATATTTTAGAAAATCTTTTGTTGTTTTTGTAATCCATTTTTCATCATCTTGACTAAAACCCACCAATTCTCGAATAGGGTATTTGGTGGGTTTTGCATTTTGGCTTGGTCGGATTGTTTTACCTTCTTGATGTACTTTTGCAATTTGTGCTGAACGTCCACCAAAACCTACTGAAGCTTTATCGGCTGAATATTCTATTTTTAATTGTTGGCCAATCTTTTTGAACATGGCATCTTTACGTTTAATACTTCCAATTTGATCCCTTTTTCTTGGCGTAAAACGATTACCGTTTGGATCTCTTTGCTGACTAATTCTGTCTTTAGATCGTATTCTTAATCCTTGTCCCAAACGTCGCATAAGCTCTCGACGTTGAGATGGTTCAAGATGCTGAAGGAATTGATCAAACCAACGATCTAAAGCAGCAAAGGAATTCATTATTCGGACCCTTTAGGAATGAAGCCACCTTTTGAATCGCTCCATACTAATTCTGGGCAAATATGATAGCTGTCCTCATCCATAACGATTTTATCTCGTTGTGGAAAATCAACTTCAAGATCAAAAGTATCGGTATCAATAATTTCAGAACTAAATGAAATTTGTAGATCATTGCCCGTGGTATCTAAGTGCAAATGTTGAGATTTAAGCCAACTCCGAATGAGCATGATGACTTCAATTGGATCTGAGCGATAATCCAGAAATAAAAGCCGAACGGTATAATCCATATAACCTTTTGCTTGAGTGCCATTCACAATGAATAAATGGCATTTGTCTGCAGTCATATTAGGCAGTTTATCTTGCAAAAATGTTTTTAAACCGATCAAGGCGATCATGATTTAATTATCCACAGCAGCATAATTGAGTTGACCTGCGACACGTAAAGTCCAACCTTTACCGTAGCGTGGCCAAGTGCTTAAACTGGTGTAGTATTTCAATCGTTCGGCATTAAATTTCAATAAAATATCATTCAAATCAGCTTTGTTGATGGCTTGGATGGTGAGGTTACCGATGATGCCATCATCCAATACACCGACAGCCAATTGTAGTTTTCGTTTAGCCGTTCCCATGCCTGCATTAATGGCAAAATCCCATACCTGAAAAACAAGCGCAGGATTGATTTGATCGGCATTGATCTTGTCCCACCAATCACGTTTATAGATCTGTTTGGCTTGAGCAAGGCTTAAGTTTTTAATATCTAAATCAGGGTAAGTCATGGCAGAAATACCATACTTTGTGCCTTTGAGTTCCCCTTTTCCAATGACACCCGTCGTCCAGTTACCACGGTCTTGTCGATCGTTGGTAAATTTACCTTCATGGCCGATAAGACGTTCAAATGCTTGATCAAATGTAAGTGACATGATGAAGCCTCTTATTTATTAAACATTGCAGCAAAAGCAGCTTTCACTTCAATAATAATTTCACTGAAAGTTTTACCTTTAAGTAACTGCATAGACTGGTACCAAATACCAATGAGTAACATGCCAAATACAGCAAATAGCAGCATTACAAAACCTTGTGTCATGTGTGAATATTGCTGTAATTGATAGTATTCAATACATGCAGCACCGCCATATAAGGAAATGCTGACACTAATTGCAAATTTTAAAATCACGCCAATAGTGATTTTGATACGACCTTGAGTATCAATATCGCCACTTAAAATTAGGGCTAAAATTGCGCCCATGATTGCTGCAATAATTTTTAAAATCCAAGGTAATCCCTTTATCGAAAGCGGATCATTCATCGGTTTCCCCTTTTGGGGTGTTATGCGCTTTAACATAACTTAGTCCCATAATTTAAGTGTTTGAGTACGTTGGGCCTGAGTAAGCTCAGGTAAATTTATGATTTGATGTTCTTGTAAAATCACATTTTGACGTAGTGAGTTTTCCTCAAGTAAGGCAGCTAACATCACGATAGATTGTTGACCGTAGTAGCGATAAGCAATTGAATCGAAAGTATCATTTTGTAAAGCTTTGACAGTATTCATATCAGCTTCACTCGATTACGTTTAGGGCTGCCTTTACTGATTAATTTACCGATACTGTAATTAACAGTACGACGTAAGGCTTGGGTTTTAACTTGTTGATTTTCACCACGGCTTTGACCTGTTGTTGTGGTATCAAAATCTAAATTATCTTCACAGATAAGTGCAGCAGCTTCATAGCACACTGCACGTTTGTAGTATCGAATTTGAGTTTCAGTTTCGATATTTAGGCCAATGGTTTGATCATTGATGTTATCCATTGCAAGGATAATTTTTTCAGTGAGAAAAAGTTCACCCTTGGATTGATCTAAACGTACCTGCGCCAATAAATCTGTAATGCTGATATTGGGTCGTTCATTATCAGGATTCTGTACTTCGCTATCGGTTACAGGAGCATTTAGTAACATGGCTTATTCCGTAGACACTGTGCTGTCAATTGCTGTAGTAGATTGATCTGCAATGACATTAGAGTCGGTGGACGCAGGAACTGAAGCATCAACAGTTTGTGCTGTAGATGTGTCAGCCTGCGAGCCGACAGTGGCGTCGGGAGACGACTCGGTTGTTTGCTTCATCAATAGTTTTTCAAGGGCTATGAGATCTTTTTTACAGCCAACTTTACTATCAAGTCGCAAGGCATTTTTATACGCATTTTGTGCTTCTATCGGCTGAGCATCTTTTAATGCATCACCCAAGGCTCTGAAAATTTTTGCACGGGCTTGGTCTACCATTTGCTCACCGACACCCAGCTCAATAATTTTTTTAATCAGTTCAGCATGAGCCGTTGCAAGGTCAGTATCATCACAAAAATCAATAGCGCATTGTTCTGTGACAAATTCAGCAATACCACGGGCATGTCCTTCAGGCATGACCATGTCATTGAGAATGGCGTATTCAGCAATACGAACTGCAAGTTCATATTCACCTGCATCAACAGCCCAAACCATTAAGGTGACAAGCGTTGTATTTTGAGCAGAAGGGGAAACTGCTAAACAGCCATCGATATAACCTAGATATTCAGGAAGCCATTCTTTTTTCTTGGCAATTTTTTCCTGAGTTGACTTAGTTTCTTTCAATTGGTTCATGTGATTGAACAAGCGTAGTTCAATATTTGCAGTTGGTGAAGATAGGGTGCTTGCAATAGTTTGATCACCCTCTAGTGCACCAGGATCAATACCCATAATTACTGCTTTTTTTCGTAAGCGTGGATCTGGGCTTTGTGCTTGCTTTTGTGCTTTGATTGCGAGCATTTTTTCACGATGCTCACGCATTGAATTTGCCATTAGCCTTGTACCTCAATATTTTCGATGAGCACACACTTGGTATAGTCTTCAACGACAAAGTCTTCATTTACAGACTGAAAGTCGACTGCACGATCCCACTCTGGCTGTTCCGCAATAGAACGGACTAAAGTGCCTGATTGAAGGTATATTGAAAGGTTTTTGGGATGAGTAATTAGAATCGTTTTTGCAGGGAAATTGGGTACATGTAGAGCACGTAAAGTACCCAATTGCTTATTTGCATAAATAGTACGTGCTGCTAATTGTTCTGTTGGGTCTTGAATGGTGTTGAGCAAAGGCAAATATTTGTCACTCAGTACGCCACGGCCACAAATTGCAACTAAGCCACTTTCACGGTGCTGGACGGCAATATATTCTTCAATTGCATATTCAACTAAGCCATCCAGTGTTTTGAATTCATTGCCTGCGCCAATTTTGGTGACCAATTTACCTGTGCCGTCATCAATCCCTTCGTAATGTTGTTCTGGAGCGGTATCACGAATTTTTTGCAACCATCCCTTTTTAACATCTTGTAAAAGGGGATTCGCTACTCGATCTGAAGTCGGCGCACGATATACACCATTCCAACCAATACAAAGCTTATCTAGTGCAACAGCATTGATGACCATTGCTTGCAGCTTAGCTTTGAATTCTGGATGGTGCTTCCATGCATTGAGTAATGACCAATAATAAGCAACATCATAGTTGGTTTGGGTGCAGTTATATTCATCCAGTAAATCTAATACACCCACTGCGGTTGGGGTACGTGGTTTGACACGAGTATCTGTCGTACCTGCAATTGTGGTACCGATGAGCATACCGATTTTTTGACCTATTGCATTATCAACAGGGAAAACATTAATTTGCTTTAAAAAGTCCGCAGACTCTTGATAAGCAGCAATAATTTTTTGTTCTGGAACAGGTTGCACAGCAAAACTATGTCGAACATCTTCTACCTGATTGGCACGGGCAATATCTGCCATATAAGCGGATAATTTTGTGCGTGCGATGGAACTAAGAACGACTGCCATAATTGATAAATTCCTTGATTAATAATCAACACGGTCAACATCACCACCTGCAGCAGCAGGTGGATTATTGACTGGAGTCGTTGAAAGTTGTGTGAATTGCGTTTGTAAGCCTTGAAGAGATTGCAAAATGGGTGCGAGTGCTTGGCTAAGCTGATCTGGCGGTGTTGCCTGCTGCTCAGTATTTTGGGTCATAGGTATGGGTAGTTCTATTGGTTTTGCCACCACTACAGGAGTTGTATTTAAAGTATTAAATTTTTCATTTAAGTCCTTAATTCCATTCAAAGCTGCCACTAAACCTTGGGTCATAACTGCTTTAAAATCGTCTTCAACTTCAGGTAGTTTCGCTGTTGGTGTCAGTAAGGTTTTTAATTGTTCTAAGAATCCTTTTTGATCTGTTGGAACTGAATGGTTTTGTTCAGTTGGAGCTGTCAGTGACATATAAATCTCCGAGTTAGGTTGAGTTCGTAATGCAAATTGACTGGTTGAAAATTTAATGGCTTGAGTACCTAAAGAGGCAGGTTGATCGGTCATGCCTAGACCCACTTGATAAGCTTTATTGGTCCCTGCGAAATTGCGATAGAACTCAATTGACGGATAAATTTTTTGTCCATTTTTGTTCATGGCCAAAAAATTTGGCAGGGCAGAAATAGTGTTGTATAGGCAGAGCTTTCCACTTTCTTCAAGTGCTTCAACTTTGACAATGTCGCCATAAGCATTGAAGGGTGGTTCTGGTGACCAACCTGAAAAATGTTCAATGTTGATTCGTCCTGCATAATGCTCAGGATTATATGTATCAGCCATGTCTTGAACTTCTTGGCGAGTCAGTTCTCGACCATCCACTGTTTGACCTTCACGGGCAACACGAAAGCGTTTTTCTACACGTCCTTCTCCTGCTAGTCCCATTTAAATTTCCATCTATGTTTCTGATGTATGCAGTCTGCTTGTGAGGGTAGGGAGGTCGCAACGATTTGAATCCTGTTTAAAGCTTAAACAGGATTTTTCTATTCGTTGAAAATGAATACCTAGCGCTACATTAGGCGCATGAATACATCGCATCCGATTACGTTTGAAAATATCAATCCACGGCAACATGGCAGAATTTTGTTTGCGATGGGGATGGCTGTATCTGAAATTGCAAAACAATTAACGGAGAATCGTGCGACTGTTGAAAGTTGGAAACAGCGTGATGGATGGGAAAAATCTGATTTATTTGATGATGTAACACTGGGACTTAAAGTCCGATATTTAGCACTAACTTTTATGGAAAATAAGAGTAATGCCACTTATAAAGAAATAGATTTTATTGGTGTTCAATTTGAAAGATGGGCAAAAATAGAAAGATACCGTCAAGGTGGTACGCAGGCAGATCTGAATCCGAAGCTTGAAAATCGTAATCATAAGCCGAAAAAACGGAAACTTAAAAACCAAATTACCGAAGAAGATTTAGTTCTACTTGAACAAGCATTTAATGAATTTTTATTCTTATATCAACAAGAATGGATGGATGCTCTTTCATGGTCACGAATTTTTATTCTGTTGAAATCTCGCCAGATTGGGGCAACTTATATTATTGCACTATGGGCTTTTATTGACTTACTTAAAACAGGTAAGAATAAAATTTTTATGTCTGCTTCAAGAGCACAAGCTTTTCAATTTATTGAATATATCAAAGCATTTTGTTTAGAAGTGATTGGTGTTGAACTGACTGGAGATCCTATTGTTGTTAACGGACCAAATGGCCAAGCGAGTTTATATTATTTAGGTACAAATGCTTTAACAGCTCAAGGCCGTCATGGCGATGTCATCATGGATGAGTTTTTTTGGATTCGTAGTTTCTTAAAGTTTAAAAAAGTTGCTTCTGCGATGGCATCGCAAAAAATGTATAAGCAAATTTATATGTCTACACCTTCCAGTATTTTGCATGAAGCCTATGCATTTTGGACGGGGACAGATAGTAAGCGTAAATTACCGATTGAAATTGATGTCAGCAAAATCGCATTAAAAATGCCAGTCAAATGTGCGGATAGAAAGACTCGTCAAATTGTGACTTTGGATGCAGCCGAAGCGAAAGGTTGTGATTTATTTGATCGAGATGACTTGCTTGCTGAATATGGCGATGAAGAGTTTGCAAATTTATTTGATTGTGATTTTATTGATGATTCAGGTTCTTATTTTCCACTGAAAGATATCATTCCGAATATGGTAGATTCATGGGAAATATGGAATGATTTTAATCCGAATGAAACACCACATTATCAAGGTGAAGTATGGATTGGTTATGATCCGTCATTTACAGGTGATAATGCTGCACTTGCGGTAATTGCTCCACCTCCAACACCTTTGTCTCCCTATCGAATACTTGAAGTAAAACAATTCAAAGGACAAACAGCTCAAGAGCAATCTTTATATATTAAAAAAGTTTGTGGGCGTTATAAAGTCACTTTTATTGGAATTGATAATACAGGTAATGGCCTTGCTGTTTCTGAGTATGTATCTAAGTTTTTCCCTGCATTAACTAGGCTTAACTATAACCCTGAATTAAAAATTCGTATGGGGCTTAGAGCTAAAGAATTATTTCAAAAAAGACGACTCAATTTCGATGCAGGTCTAACCACTGTTGCTAAAGCCTTTCTTTCTATTAAAAAAGCCATGACTAGTGGCGGTGGTAATAAAACGTTAGTTACCAGTCGTTCTGCTGAAAATGGGCATGGAGATTTGGCTTGGGCAATTATGAATGGTTTAGAAAAAGCCCCTATTGTCGACATCACAGATCCCTCTCAACATGGCGCAACACTCAGCCGAATCAGAGTATTTAATTCATGAATATAAAATCAATGCTCCATCAGCAATTGGATCGGTTCGGTTTGTCGCAAAAGCAAGAACTGCCTGTTTCTACAAGCAAAGTTATTTGCAAAAATTTTGGGGAGGCAGAACCTGTATTAGATGGTCATGCTTTATTTGAATATGGTTATTGTCCGAAATGGTTAGATTGGTATGAATTACCATACGATATGTTGGCCACGGCAAAATTGTTCAGAGCAACGAGTCATCACACCAGTGCTTTAATTGTAAAACGTAATATTCTAACCAGTGATTACATCCCTCATCCGTTATTAAGCCGCCATGAATTTAATGCATTGGCTTTAAATCTTTTAACTTTTGCCAACTGTTATGTGCATGTAAAGCGAAATCGTTTTGGTGGAATCGTTGGGCTTGGTTCTAGACCTGCACTTAATATGCGAAGAGGCTTAGATTTAGTCAGTTATTATCAACTGGGCTATGACCAGATCAATAATTTTAAATTTGAATCTCAAGATATGATCCATATTTTTGAAACGGATATTGGGCAGGAAATTTATGGCATACCCAATTATCTGAGTAGTGTAAATGCAATATTGCTCAATGAAGCTGCGACATTATTCCGTCGTCGTTATTATAAAAATGGGGCTCATGCAGGTTTTATTTTACACATGACCGATGCATTACAAACTCAGCAAGATGTCGATGATTTAGAAGATTCACTCGAAAATTCAAAAGGAGCAGGCAATTTTAAGAATTTACTAATTTATACACCAGGGGGAACTAAAGATGGGGTGAAAGTCATCCCACTGGCTGAGGTTGCTGCTAAAGATGAATTTTATAATATTAAGATAGCCAGTCGAGACGATCAACTTGCAGGGCATCGCATACCACCTCAATTGATTGGTGTAGTACCGCAAAATGCAGGTGGGTTTGGAGATATTGAAAAAGCTGCAAAAGTTTTTTATTACAATGAAATAGTTTTTTATCAAAACTTACTTAAACAAATCAATGAGTGTTTAGGTATTGAAGTGATTCGATTCAAGAATTATGAGCTTTTACCTACACAAGAATAGTTAAAATTAATAATCTTCTTATAAAAAAAAGCCCAACATCCTGTTGGGCTTTTTCCGTACCTGTACCTGACACTCCGTGTACTTTATCTTATTATCTTTGTCGGAACATCATGTTCCTGATTTACGTATTATAGAAAGTTCTTTTATTCTACATATTGGCAAAATTCTTAAATTATTGTGAGCTTAAGCGCACATAATGTAATAGAGGATAAAAAAACTTACTTAATTCTGTTGCCATCTTGGTTAATGATTTGCTCACCATCTTCTTTACTAAAGGCTTGCAATTGTGGAGCTGAAAGAATATCTAAAATGACCTCAGAAGGTCTGCATAGTCTTGTACCAAGTTCTGTAACGACAAAGGGTCTATTGATTAAAATAGGATGATCTAGCATTGCAGAAATAAGTGCTTCATCGGTCCAATGGTGGTCGTCTAGTTTTAAATTTTCATAAGGCTCTACATTCTTTCGTAAAGCTTCACGCACAGATAATCCTGATTCTTGAATCAATTTGATGAGTTCCTCTTTTGATGGAGGTGTTTTTAAATATTCGATGATTAAAGGCTCTTGTCCTGTATTTTGAATAAGAGCGAGCGTATTTCTAGAAGTTCCACAAGCAGGATTGTGATAAATCGTTATAAGGTGGGGCATAGTTTTCTCTATGAATATATCTTATTGCCTTTATATATGGATATGCGTATATTCGCAATAGTAAATATGATGGCTTATAAATATGAATCAAACAGATTTCTTTAAATGTCTTTCAGATCCAACCCGTTTAGATATTTTGCAGTTAGTCATTGCCAAAAATAACGTCTGTGTTTGTGAGTTCTCGGAGCAACTGGATCTTAGTCAGCCTAAAATTTCTCGTCATTTAGCATTATTAAGAAATTTAGGCATCCTTTTAGATCAAAGAAAGGGGCAATGGGTGTATTACAGTTTAAATCCTGATTTACCAATATGGGCAAAAAACATCATAAATATTATTGCGGATCAGAGTGATACTAAAAAATTAAGTTCTACTGTTTCAGTCACTTGTGAATCATTTAAAGAGTAATAGAATGACTACTTCTAAAATTTCATTTTTGGATAAAAATCTAACATTATGGATTTTTATTGCTATGGCATTTGGTGTTGGAATTGGTGTGTTTTTCCCTCAAGCATCTAGTGTTTTAAATAGCATGAGTATTGATTCAGTTAATATCCCTATTGCGATAGGTTTGATCTTGATGATGTATCCACCATTGGCAAAAGTAGACTATGCGACATTGCCACAGGTGTTTAAAGACAAACGTACATTGGCTTTATCATTAGTACAAAATTGGGTAATTGCACCATGCTTGATGTTTGCTTTAGCCCTGATATTCCTTCAATCCTATCCTGAATATATGACTGGCTTAATCCTTATTGGTTTAGCTCGATGTATTGCAATGGTATTGGTATGGAATGGTCTAGCCTGTGGTGATAACCAATATGTGGCTGCTTTAGTTGCGTTTAATAGTATTTTTCAAATTCTCTTTTTTAGTACTTATGCTTGGTTATTTTTAACCTTTTTACCGCCATTTTTTGGTGTAGAAGCTCAGATTATTACTGTGAGCTTTTGGACGATTACACATGCAGTTTTAGTTTATTTAGGAATTCCATTTTTACTTGGCTTCTTAACCCGTCAGATTCTAGTGAAACGTAAAGGTTTAAACTGGTATCAAAACAGGTTTATTCCAAAGATCAGTCCAATTAGCCTTATTGCGCTTTTATTTACGATTGTTGCTATGTTTAGCCTTAAAGGTGGTGAAGTCGTCAGCCTGCCTTTAGATGTTGTCAGAATCGCTATTCCTTTGATTATTTACTTTGTTTTGATGTTCTTCATTAGCTTTTTTATGAGCAAATGGATGGGGAATGATTATCCGAAGACTACAGCCATTTCTTTTACCGCAGCAGGTAATAATTTTGAATTAGCTCTTGCTGTAGCCATTGCCACCTTTGGGTTAGCATCACCTGTAGCATTTACTACAGTTATTGGTCCTTTAGTTGAAGTACCCGTTTTAATTGGATTAGTCAGTGTTTCTCTATGGTTGAGAAACAAATATTTTAAAGAGGTCTAATATCTAATGAATCTCCCAAATGTAGATTTAAATCTTCTTGAGCACCCGACATTAGAACAAGTTCAAGCAAAACTGCTTGAACATCCCCCTCGTATTTTGCTTCTTTATGGCTCTAATCGTGAAAAATCATTTAGCCGATTAGCTGTGCAAGAAGCAGGTCGGATTTTGGAACATTTTGGCGCAGAGGTAAAAATCTTCCATCCAAAAGGTTTGCCTTTACCCGAAGATGCCGATACAGATCATCCAAAAGTAAAAGAACTACATGAGCTATTAGTTTGGTCTGAGGGCATGGTTTGGTGTTCACCTGAACGACACGGCTCTATGAGTTCTATTTTTAAGGCTCAAATTGACTGGATTCCATTAGCAGCAGGTGCAATCCGAGCTACGCAAGGAAAAACGCTTGCTGTGATGCAGGTATGTGGTGGCTCTCAGTCCTTTAATACAGTTAATCAATTACGTATTTTAGGTCGTTGGATGCGTATGATTACCATACCTAATCAGTCTTCTATTCCAAAAGCATTTATGGAATTTGATGAAAATGATCGTATGAAATCATCTTCTTATTACACTCGTATTGTTGATGTAATGGAGGAGTTATTTAAGTTCACACTACTTACTAGGGGGCAATCTGCATATTTAACAGATCGTTATTCTGAACGTATAGAAAGTGCTGAAGAATTATCAAACCGTGTAAATCAAAAAAGTATTTAGCTTTTCTAAAATTAACATAATACACCTTATGCGAAGTCAAAAATGGGAGCTTTAAGCTCCCTTTTTTATCAAATTTTAAACTTTAAGCATGTTTAATTTTCTCACTTTAAACTTAAAGAGTTTTCAATTTCAATAGCATTTTTCCAACTATCTAGCTTTGTTAAACCATCCACATAACTTTTAATATGAGGATAATTTTCCGCTTGATTTAATGTATAAATTAGACTATTTAATGCAAAGCCCATCATAAAATCTGCACCAGTTAAGCGATTGGAAACAAAGTATTGTTTATTTTCTAAATAGTTATTTAAAAAACTAAAAACTTTGTCAAATTCTACTTGAGCATAATTCTCTAAAAATACTAAATTAGTGCCATGTTGACTCTCAATAGAATTAAATATTTTTAACAAGTAAGGCACCATTGCCGAACTTTCAGAAAAATGAATCCATTGTAAATAATCCGCATAATCTGATTCATCAAGAGCAGGAGCTAACTGAGGCGCTAGTTTTTGAATTAATAATTCAACAATTGCACCAGATTCAATAATTACTTTTCCATTCCATTCAATCACTGGAGATTTACCCAATGCATGGATGTCTTTTAAAGATTCTGGAGCTAAATGAGTGATTGAGTCTCGATAATATTTTTTTAGCTCATATGGTTGTTTAATTTCTTCCAATAACCAAAGTATACGAAAAGAACGTGATTGGTCTAAATGGTGCAATGTAATCAAAACAATTTCTGCCTTTTAAAATTGAATGGTTTAATTATCTAGATTACTTTTATAAGTCGATCCCTTATTTATAAAAGTATTATTATATCTAATAAAGATTTATACGGCTTTTGCCAGTGATTGGACTAATGACTGTATTTCACTTCTTAATTCGCCAATATCAGATATATTTAACTGTTCGGAAAGTTTATTGGGAATATCTACAGCAAGTTCCTTTATCTCTGACCCTTTAGTCGTAAGCGATACTAAAACTCTTCGTTCATCATTAGAGTCTCTTCGGCGGTTAATAAAACCAGAGCTTTCCATACGCTTAAGTAATGGCGTCAAAGTACCACTATCTAAATACAAGCAATGTCCAAGATCACCTACACTTACAGAATCACGTTCCCATAACACAAGCATTACTAAATATTGGGAATAAGTAAGACCTAAAGGTTCCAGTAAAGGCCTATATACTTTTACTAGTAAGTTTGATGCAGCATACAAAGGAAAACATAACTGCTTATCTAGCTTTAGATGATCATTAGACATATAGAAATCTTTATCGAGTTTTTACAGTGAGCGATACGTCTATATTACCTCGAATTGCATTCGAGTAAGGGCAAACCTTATCTGCTTCACTGACAATTAATTCAGCAGTTTTTTGATCTAGATCTGCAATCGTTACATCAAGTGCTACTGTTAAAGCGAAACCGCCCTGATCATTTGATTTCATCCCAACTGTAGCAATTACTTCAATATCATTATCGCGAACTTTATTATTTTTATTTCTTGATACATGGATGACAGCATTACCAAAACAAGATGCATAACCAGCTGCAAATAATTGTTCAGGGTTTGTTGCATTACCTTTACCACCTAATTCTTTTGGTAAAGAAAGATTAAGATTTAATAAATCATCCTGGCTATGTACATTTCCGTTACGACCGCCAACTGCTTTAACTTGTGTTGAATATAGAGTGCTCATCATAGTGCCTATTTGTTTAGCTAGCAATTAAATTGATAGCAATATAATTACTCAATAATTTATATATGTCAAATTTTAAAAATTCAGCGTTATAAGTTTTTCTTAAATTTGACACTTGTAGTAGAGAAAATAATTACGAATAAAAAAGCCCAACATCCTGTGGGCTTATCCGTATCTTTTGCAAATTTAGATAAATATCAAATGCATTGAAGATAGCCATCTATTGCTGTAATGATTTTTGAATTTAGGAGCCAAACGCAGTCTCCTCTCCCACCTGCACACTTACTAAATGTCTCGTTTTTGATGCAATGATAAATTTCGTAAGAAGCCTATGTCTAATAGGGATTAGCTCAATTATTGTTTGTTATTTTTGATGCAAATAGATGCAGTTTGATGCGATTTAAAAAAATAGAATAAAGAGAACTAATTACTTATTTTATTAACTCTAAAAATAAAAGTTCAATTTAGGTTACCAAGGCTTTAAGTAATACTTAAATTGTTAATTTATATAATAAAAAGTGGTAACTTTTATTAGGTTACCACGGGTTACCAGAGCACTTTTAAAATTAATAAATATAGTAAAAACAAATATTTAATAGGTTACTATTGGTAACCTGAAAAACGGGTTACTGGTAACCTCAAAGTAACCTAAAAGTAACTTTTATAAAATAGATATAATATTAATAAATACATATAGATAGCTACTATTTTAATTGTTGGTAACCAAAGTAACCTGTTTTTTTTATGATGTGAAATTTTAGCCTAATGCATTTTATTTCAAAAATATCTACTCAACCTTTTAAATTAATTACGCATATCAATACAGATCATTGCTATATTCATATCAATTGTTATAAGTAATTTAGATGAAATAAATGATGCTTTTTGAGTGATAGTATTAAGATAAAATCTCTTAAATACAATGCTTAGGCTTAGTGTTTTTTTATTTAAAATTCAGATATTTAGTAATTAATTGATATGTATTTAATTTAGCTATTTAGTTGGTTTTTTAGTGGTTTTTGCAACTACGTTGCTACTATTTTACGTTTTGTCGTTATAAGTTATTAATTAATATTATTTTTGTTTAGTTTTTAGTCCAGTCCATCATAGGCGCAACCGAAATACGTGGTTGTAAAGAGTGGATTGAAGACATAAATGAGACCTAAAACGTAAAAAATCGAGAGCGCAGAATTATACGTGGTTTATGCTAAAAGCGACAGTCAACTGAATGGGTAGTATTATTAGATGACTTTAACCATATGATTCATATCCTTAAAAATTAAAAATATTCACCTTGGTCGCATTGTGAGCAAAGTAAAAACTGGATATGTTGAAGATGAAAAGAATAATGATTGGGGAAAATCATGTTGGTTTTAGAAGAAATATTCAAAAGTAAAAAGTGTGAACAATCAGATCAATTCAATTTAAGGATTCATCGTGGATTAAGTTGGTTAAAAAAATCCGTTGAACTCGATAATGATCTTGATCTAAAGTTTATTGGTCTTTGGGTATCGTTTAATGCCATCTATGCTCAAGATTTAGGTGTAATTCAAGATCGACAATCTTTTCGACAGTTTTTAACGGTGATCTGTCGTGCTGACGATGAACATAAAATTTATAATATTATTTGGGAAAAATTTAGTCAGCCAATTCGACTTTTATTAGATAACCCTTATGTTTTTCAATCGTTCTGGGATTATCAAAATAAAAAAGTCAGCGAATTGGCATGGAAAGAAGATTTTAATAAAGAGAAGAATAAGGTCAGTCGAGCACTGCAAGAAAAAGATACAGTAGATATTTTATTTGTAATTTTCAATCGTCTTTATACTTTACGAAATCAGATCATGCATGGCGGAGCAACATATAATAGCTCTGTAAATCGTAAACAGTTGCAAGATGCATGTAATATTTTATCTGCCTTGTTGCCTGTCTTTATTTATGTACTTTTAGAAAATGCCAAAACCTTAGATTTAGGTATGCCATTTTATCCAGTGGTACAAGTTTCTTAATTCAAAAAACCTCCCGTTTAAAAGGGAGGTCTAGTATTTATCTTAAATAGAACTTAGACGTGGTACTAAGCGATTTGAGTTTTTGAATGATAAAGCATATCCAATAGCGCAAAGAAAGCTGAACCAATCACTAAACAAAGCCCGACCAGACAAGTCATCGACCATCCACCATGATGCCATGCGTAAACGCCAAGCGCAGATCCACATGCGCCACCAATAAAGTAGAAAGTCATATAAATCGAGTTAATACGTGATTTAGCATCAGGTCGTAAGCGAAAGATAATATTTTGATTACTACTATGCACTGTTGCTAAACCAAAGTTAATCACACCATAACCAATAATATAGCTGATGAGAGATTGACCACCGAAATAAAGGAAGATCCAACTGATGGCAAGTGTAGCTATACCTGCCCATGTTAGTGTCTTAGTATATCCACGGTCTGCAATTTTCCCAATTTTTGTCGTAGATAAAGCGCCAAATACACCAATTAAAGTGGCTACACCGACGAGAACATCGGGCAGATTGAAAGGTTCGGAAGTGAGTAACACAGCAATGGTTGAAAATAAGATGCTCATCGCTGCAAAAGCAAAGCCACCAATTAAAGAACGATAGAGCAAACGACGTTCTTCTTTCATTAAACTTCCCATAGATTGGAAAATTTTGGCATAACTCATTTTCATGATCGGTACTTGGGGCAATTTTGCTTTAAGTAAAAATGCGATAATCAGCATGAGTACAGCACTGACGATATAAATTAGTTTCCAATTAAATAAATTAGAAAGTAATCCCGCCAAACTGGTTGAAAGTAATAGACCGACCAATAAACCACTCATGAGGAAGCCAACAACTTCTCCTGTTTTTTCAGGTTTGACTGCCATAGTTGCCAATGGAATCAACACTTGAGCTGCAACCGAAAATAATCCGGCAATAATGGTTCCGACCCAAAGCATGGGTAAATTCACCGCAAAAGCACAAATTAATAAGCCAATAGCAGCAAAAAACATGAGTAGAGGAATGAATTTGGTTTTATTGACAATGTCGCCCATTGGAACAATAAATAAAAGTCCAAGGGCATAGGAGACTTGAGCAAAAGTCACGGTTAACGCAACTTGTGATTCAGGAACATTGAAATATAGTTGAATGGAATGTACTAAAGGTTGGCAATAGTAGTTTGCACCTGCGCATAAACCGCAAGCAATTGCCATCAACCATAATAAGGGTTTATTTTGGCTGATATCGAGAGAAGGATTCATAAAATTCCCGAACTTGTTCTGTTAAATACAATATGCAGTAGCTTCAATTTCAATGAGCATACTGGGTAGAGCAAGACACGGAACAGGAATAAGGGTACAAGCAGGGAAAGTTTGATCTTTCCAAAGTTGTTGCATTTCCTGAATTAAAAACTGGTGCTTTTTAGGGCTGTGATCGACCACTAAAATTCTTAATACTGCAATATCTAAAAGTGATGCATCTGCTGCTTCCAACGCACTTTTTAAATTTAAAAAAGTTTGTTGGGTTTGTTCTGCAAAACTTTGAGATAATTGTCCTCGTTGGTTTTCACCACCTTGTCCTGAGATGTGAAGTATACGTAAAAAGTGTTTTACTTCAGCGATGTGACTATACGCAAATGGTCGTGGATTATAAAGTGTATTTGGGTTAATCAATTCAAATGACTTGAGTGGGAATCCATGCTTTGAGTTCATCATATTGTGCATCATTAGTTTAAGAATTTTGTTAGTATCAAAGCTCAAGTTAACTTGAGGTCAAGAAGAAATTGATAGGAAAAAATGATGATTCTAAATCGTTAAGCCAATGGCTGAGTATTGGAGAACTTGCTGAACGTAGTGATGTGAGTGTGCCTGCAATTCGCTTTTATGAAGAAAAAGAGTTGATTTGGAGTACACGAACTGTTGGTAATCAGCGCCGTTATCAACGGGCAATGTTAAGGCGAATCGCCATTATTAAAGTTGCGCAACAAGTCGGAATCAGCCTGCAACAAGTGAAAGATGCATTTTCAGTATTGCCTAAGCATGATGTTGCCACAAAGCAAGATTGGCAAAAGATGTCGCAGAAGTGGCAAGCTCAATTAGATCAGCATATTATTCGCTTATTACAACTAAGACAGCAGTTAGATAAATGTATTGGTTGTGGATGTCTTTCTTTGAAGCAATGCCCATTACGTAATCCAGAAGATCAATTTGCACAGGAATCTGCAGGGGCACATTTCCAAGATGTTCTGACCACATTATTAAATCAAGATGCCATAGAGGCTAAGACTTTAGATGATGAGTTGTGAATCTTGAATGGATGCAGATGCTCCAATCCAAAATGGACGATTGTACTCACCATGACCAAACCAATCACATTGATAAAGTGGAATATCTAAGGACTGAAGATGTTCCGAAAAAATCTCAGCAATTGAATGGGGAACATTTTTTTGTGGGCATTGATAGAAATCACCCAAGACCACAGCTTTGAGTTGTGTCGTATCAATACTTTGTAGGAGCTGTACAAAGCAACGCTCTAAGCGGTAGTAAGGTTCACCTACATCCTCAAGCAGTAAAATACTTGGCTGTGTAAGTTGTAAAGCATTTGAAGTGCCTTGCAATGTGGAAAGGACTGTTAAATTTCCACCAACAGTTTTTAGGTTAGCTAAATCATGATGTTGAGTGAAAACATTAAATCCACAAAGCGGATAATGATTGATTTTATTGGAATCTGTTGCAACTAAGCTAATGACCTTTAATGCATCATATGAAAGCGGTTCATTGTCCAAGTTTTTCACTGCAATTTCTTGAAAGACTGGACCATGCAAAGCTTGCCCGCCATGCATTGCAACATAATTTAATAAAACGGTACTGTCTGAATAGCCAACTACTGGCTTATTCAAAATCCAATCAGCTAAATAAGGCACTAATTCAGCAGCGCCTGTGCCACCGCGAGCGCACCAAATTGCATCTACATTTGGGTCTAAACATGCTTTTTTGAGATCAGCAATACGTTGTTCTACTGTTCCTGCCAAATAACGATATTGAGCAAAAACATGTTCTGCTAATGAAACTTGGTGACCTAAACGTTCCAGTAAGTTTTGTGCGAGTTCTATTTTTTCAATATCAACACAAGCGCTAGGTGAAACAATTCGAAAATGCATGTCTAATCCAGATTAATGGGCGAGTTTCT
Organism: Acinetobacter sp. ANC 3832; assembly: GCF_002135415.1. Taxonomy (GTDB): domain Bacteria; phylum Pseudomonadota; class Gammaproteobacteria; order Pseudomonadales; family Moraxellaceae; genus Acinetobacter. The sequence continues at coordinate 134,780 of NZ_NEGJ01000004.1, read as the reverse complement.
TTTTAGATAAGGTAATCATCATGACACCGATGATATTGAGTAAGCAACCAAACCATTGTATCGCATTCATATGTTCACCTAAAAATGCAACAGCTAAGATAATCGTTAAAATTGGACCAATTGATCCGATCATTGCGGATTGTGCCGCACCCAGACGGGAAATACTTTGTGCAATTAAAATAGTCGGTAGAACGGTCACCAATAAACCGAGTGCAATACCATACCAAATGACTTCTTGAGGAAGTTGGCTGAGTAAGCCAATTGGATTTGGTGTCGCAATGACATAATGTGTAAGCGTGCCAATACAAGCGATACTCAAAGCTAAGCCAGTATAGTTCCATGAACCAAAGCGCTGGATTAAACGTGGTGTAAGCAATAAGTAAGATGCAAAGCTTATCGCACTGGCAAAAACCAGACTTACACCTAACCAAAACTTGCCTTCATGCAGCATGCTGCTTTGTTCTTGTAACATCACAATCACTGTACCGCCATAACTTAAAGCGATTGCAAAGATGCTTTTAATACTTAAACCTTGCTTATAAATGATGCTTGATGCAATCACGGTTAGGGTTGGGTATAAGAATAAAATAATACGTTCTAAAGATGCGCTGATATACATCAAGCCTGCAAAATCGAGCCAACTTGAAAGGTAATAGCCAATTAGTCCTGCAAATATCAGCAGTATCCAATCTTTTGTTGGAATATTCCTGTTATGCCCACGATTGATCCAACAAATTAATAGAAAAAAGGGCAGTGCACTTGCCATGCGGAGCGCCATTAACACAGTGCCATCCACTAATGGTGACAGTGCATAGGTCTGCTTAATAAAAATTGCTTTGGTACTAAACAGAAAAGCAGCGCAGAGTGCAAATAAAGAACCGAGTTGCACACTTGATAGTTTGAATTTCATAACTTCAACTTTGTTGGACTTGCTTTGGCTTAGGAGTGAAGCAAAAGACATCTTGAACAATCAGTATAATGTTTTTAAATTTTCAGGTGAAATGCAAAAAAAGAATCAATCTGATCAAAAAATGGAATGTAAATATGCAGATTTTATGCACCATTGCAATATTTGGGTTCATTCTAAGTGGGAAGTAAGTGATTTTTATAAGTTCATTTCAATTTTTTGTCATTTTAAAACGATACGATTAGATATTCAGTGATTTATGAAGATTAAAATTGCATCAAAATGGTGCATTTTTATACATTGCATATCTATGTAGGACAGCCATTATCATCTGGCAAAATGGCGAATGGAAAAAAATTAAATATTTTTGGACTGAGTTTAGACTTAAGCCGTATAAATTTTTAGGCGCTATTATAAGTACTTTTTTTTATTAGTGAAATTAAAAAAAGGAATAAAAAGATGACTCACAAAACTGACAGGGATTTGTGAAAAAACAGCCAATACTTGTTTTAAAATTATTCAGATATGATGTCAGAAAGGCGAGTTTTACTTTGAATAAAAGGACGAATATCTTGTTTTATCTGCAGTTTGTCGACTTGCAAGAAAAGCTAAAATTTGTTCAAAGCAGATGTTTTAGACACAGTGCCTTATTCACTTCATAAGATAGATATGAAAAATGAGCACGCTAAAAATAGAAAGATGAGGTGAAAGTTCAAAATGGAAGACAAAATAAGCAGAATGTGCCATTCAAAAGCACAGGCAAAACCGATATATACTATATCGTACAATTATATTTATGAATCATGAGTTCAAAATATGGGTATTTATTAAATAAATATTGGGTAGTATTTTAAAATAGTTCAATTAGAATCCAAAAATTCAGAAGAACGCATCCTAGGGGGAAGCATCGTTATTAACGATGTTTACTTTAAGAAAAATTAGCTTGAGGAATGCTCATGCAGATCGGAATTCCAACCGAAACTGTCGTCGGTGAAAAACGTGTAGCTGCTACGCCAGAGACAGTAAAAAAGTTGATCAGTGCTGGTCATAATGTTGTTATTGAACGTGGAGCAGGTGTAAAAGCTGCTTTCATTGATAGCGCTTATGAACAAGTTGGTGCCAAAATTACAGATGATGCCTACACTGGTAGCCAAATCATTTTGAAAGTTCGCGCACCACATGGTAGTGAAATTCAAAAGCTCACAGCGAATACAACTGTTGTGGCAATGTTTGACCCATACCGCAATACTGAACTTGACCAATTCGCATCACAGCAAGTGTCTGCATTTGCGTTAGAGCTTTTGCCACGGACGTTATCTCGTGCGCAAAACATGGATGTATTGTCTTCTCAGGCTAATGTATCGGGTTATAAATCTGTACTTTTAGCTGCTGCAGAATATCAACGTATGTTCCCAATGTTAATGACTGCAGCAGGTACTGTAAAACCTGCACGTATCGTCATCATGGGTGTTGGTGTTGCTGGTTTACAAGCGATTGCAACTGCAAAACGTTTGGGTGCAGTAGTTGAAGCAACTGATTTACGCCCTACGGCTCGCGATCAAGTTGAGTCTTTAGGTGGTAAGTGGTTAGATGTTCCAATGTCTGACGAAGAAAAACAAAAAGCTGCTGATGCTGCAAAAAATGGTTATGGATGGATGCCGGGTGAGCAATACATTCAAGATCAAGCCGTGATTGTAGATAAAGCTGTTTCAAATGCAGATATTGTGATTACAACAGCACTTTTACCGGGTCGTGATGCGCCGCGTTTAATTAAAGCTGAAACTGTTGCCAAAATGAAACCGGGTTCAGTCATTTTAGATATGGCTGTTGAAACAGGCGGTAACGTTGAAGGTTCAGTTAGTGGCGAAAATGTTGTGACGAGCAATGGTGTGACGATTTTGGGTATTCCGAATCTTCCATCTACAGTATCGACTGAAGCTTCGTCGTTGTATGCGCGTAACGTATTTAATTTTGTAGAAACACTATTCGATAAAGAGAAAAACTTTACAGTCAATCTAGAAGATGAAATTCAAAAAGCATTACTTGTAACGCATGGCGGTCAAGTACTGCTCAAACGTGGTTAAGGAGAAATTTCATGGTTGAAACTATTACAATTTTCGTCTTAGCCATCTTTGTTGGTTACTACGTGGTTTGGGGTGTAACACCTGCGCTACATACGCCGTTAATGGCGGTAACAAATGCTTTATCTTCGATTATTATCGTGGGAGCAATGTTACAAACTGTCGGTATGCCTGTTTTGGGTGTAGATGCAAATGTTGCATTTCAGACTGTGAATGTCGTGAGTGTATTGGGTGCCATTGCTGTATTTTTGGCGAGTATTAATATTTTCGGTGGTTTCGCAGTAACTGCGCGCATGCTGGAAATGTTTAAACCTAAGCAAAAGAAATAAGGGGCATTTAGATGGAATTTATTCAAGAGAATGCAAATTGGTTGTACCTTGTAGGTGCCATCCTCTTTATCTTAACGCTTCGTGGTTTGTCTGGTCCTAAAACAGCGATTCAAGGTAACCGTTACGGTATGATTGCAATGGGTATTGCAGTTGTTACCACATTTTTTGTTGCCAATGGTCCAGTCATTTGGATGATCGTGGGTGCAATGGTGTTGGGTGCGGTTGTCGGTATTGCACGCGCGCGTACTGTACCAATGACACAAATGCCTGAAACAGTGGCACTGATGCACTCTTTAGTCGGGTTGGCTGCAGTATTGATTGCGATTGCTGCAATTCTGCATAACAACCAATTGACTGCATTGTTTGCTCAAAATGAAACTGCTCTCACAAATGCAGGTGTTCAACACACGCATATGAGTAAAGTTCATTTATTTGAATTATTTGTAGGTTGTTTTGTTGGTGCAATTACCTTTACAGCATCTGTATTTGCTTACGGTAAATTGGCTGCAAAAAACTGGGCAAAAACAATTTCTGGTGCATGGGTTAAACCTGTACAAGCAATTATCTTCATTGCAATGGTTGCGTGTGGAATCTGTTTCTTCACCACAGGTAATATGCAAGCATTCTGGGCAATGACTGCACTTGCACTTGCTTTTGGTTGGGTTTGGATTGCCCCTGTTGGTGGTGGTGATATGCCAGTTGTGGTATCACTTCTCAATTCATTCTCTGGTTGGGCAGCGGCAGGTATTGGTTTCACACTTGAAAACAATATGTTAATCGTTGCTGGTTCACTTGTAGGTTCTTCAGGCGCAATTTTGTCTTACATCATGTGTAAAGCAATGAATCGTTCAATCATCAACGTATTGTTTGGTGGTGCGATGGGGGGTGCTGCGGTTGCTTCAGCGGACAAAGGCGAACAAGTTCAACGTAACTATCGTTCAGGTTCAGCAGATGATGCAGGCTTCCTCATGTCAAATGCGGACAGCGTTGTGATTGTACCAGGTTATGGTATGGCGCAAGGTCGTGCACAAAATGCTGTTAAAGAGCTATGTGAAATTTTGAAAGAACAAGGTGTAACAGTACGCTTTGCAATTCACCCAGTTGCGGGTCGTATGCCTGGTCATATGAATGTATTGCTTGCAGAAGCTGATGTTGCGTATGAAGATATTCTCGAAATGGATGAAATCAACTCAGATTTCCCTGCAACAGATGTGGTTCTTGTAATTGGCGCAAATGACGTTGTAAACCCTGCTGCTAAAGATGATCCGACATCACCAATTTATGGTATGCCGATTCTTGAAGCACATAAAGCGCGTACCATTATGGTGATCAAACGCTCTATGGCAACAGGTTATGCAGGTTTGGATAATGATTTGTTCTATAACGAAAAAACGATGATGATTTTCGGTGATGCGAAAAAAGTTGTAGAGGAAATGACTAAAGCGATTAATGGTAACGGACACTAAGTTCCATACATTTAAGCTTTAGAAACCACCTTCGGGTGGTTTTTTTATGAAGGGGTTTTTCTGCTAAAATTATTTAATACATGTAATGAAATAAGAAAAATGAACAGAATATTAAGATTGTCTCTAGTTACTTTAGCTTTGATTGTCGCACTGTGTAACCCGTTGGTGAATGCGTAGGTTTTTGAAATCAAAAAAGGTTCAAAAAACTATGATGCAAGCATTGATGTACATTGTGAAAACGATGAGTGTGGTGGTCAAGCAAAAATCATTTTATATAAAAAAGCGATGAACACTCTTGTTCAAGTTTTTAAATCTGATGATTTGACGATGTATCTGGATGAAAAACAGAAACCATCTGTGAATGTTATTCAATTATATGATGAACAAAGTGCATTAATTTTTGATGATTTTAATTTTGATGGTACAGAAGATCTTGCTATTCGTAATGGAAATAAAGGTTCGTATGGTGGGCCGACTTATGATGTATATGTCTTTAATCAAACGAGAAAGAAATTTGTGTTGAGTGAAGAACTATCCACATTAACCCGAGAAAACTTGGGAATGTTTCAGAATGATCCGCAGCGTAAAAGAATCATTACTTTTAATAAAAGTGGTTGTTGTTATCATATTACTTCGGAATATGCAGTTGTCCCTCAGAAAGGTTTGGTCCCAGTTTATGAGTTGATTGAAGATGCGAGATCCATATCAGGTGATAAAGTTAAAGTGACTGAACGCTATTTGCTAAAAGGAAAATGGAGAGAGAAAACGAAATACTATCCTATAGATCAATATTATAAAAACTAGAATTGGACATCTGATATACAAACTTTCAACTTACTTTTAGAGCAGAACCTTTTGAACAGAAGAATAGACTCGTGAACATGGATGTCTGATGTTTATCCAATATGTGATCTAGATTTTTTAAGCGGTATTTCAAAGTATTGCTACATCTTTATACACTTATAAGGGTCCAGTGCTGATATAAAAATCGACAGTATATTGTCCATTTGCTTGTTTTTTTATTTGAGAAAACTCGATGGTTTGAGGCATATCTTCAGAACCTGCCAATACATAAGGCTGATGGATTTTAAATGTTTGTTTCTTTTTTAATTGTTGCTCTAAAGCTTTTATGCCATCAAAATAAAAATCTTGATCATCCTTTTTAAAATAGAGCGCTAAACTTTTCAATTGCTGAGCTAAGCAAGACTGACAAAGTTTCTGATTTTTCTCAAGCATATCAGCATTTAATGTTAGCTTGATTTGAAATGTATAAAATTCACAACCTGAATTTTCTAGTTGTATATTTTGATGGTTGGGCAAAGAGGCTTTTTCTTCTCCATAAAGGATAGGGAAGTCTCCAGTACTATTTTTGATTTTAAAACTGTGGTTAAACACTTTATTTTGAACTAAGACAGGGGTTGCCAAGCCTCGAACACACTGAGTTTCAAAATTGTTTTTTGCTAAAGAATAGGGAGTTGGAGCAGCATAAACAGTTGTAATTGAACTGATACTCAATAAAAATATTGTTAAGGAACCATTTATATTAATTACTTTTAGAAAATTCATATTTTTCATCATGTTAATATTTTCATTAAATTTAAGACAACTCACTTTTAAAATATAGCTTAAGTTGAGATGTTAGTTGGATATTGTTATTAATTCATGTTATTGATCACATAAATTAAAAAGATTGTTGTTAAAGGTTTTTTGTCATCGAATGAAACTATATACTGACGCATCACGTTATTTTTGTGATTTGATTAACAATTATATCAATATTTAACATTAAATATATGAAAATGATTTGAATGAAGATTCAATTTTATATCCATTGAGGGGATTTTATGATGACAATGCGAAGACAATTGATCTGTCTTGTATTTGCTTTAACCTCAATGCAAATTTTCGCAGAAGTGAATAGTTTTACTGATGATATTGAAAAATTCAATTTTGCTCTAGATTATAAAATTTTATTTTTGGGTGGCTTTTTTGTCATCCTAATGCAAGCGGGTTTCGCTGTAGTCGAGGGTGGATACGAAAAAAACTCTAAGTCACTGCAAAATCTATGTATTAACTATTTGTCTGCACTTTTGGGTGGCGCTTTTTTTGGCGCAATGAGTATGTTGATTGGGTATTTAGGTTGGGTTGAAACGGATAAACCAATTTTTTCTATCCTTCAGGGCTGGCATTGGAATTTAATCTTTTTTTACAGCTTAATGGCAACAACAATTACCACTGTGGTTGGGCGAATTATTCCCAGTAGTTCATCTTTAATGGTATTTTTACTGGTTGGATTTTTTATTTCAGGCGTTATTTTTCCTGTTTACAGTAGTTGGGTTTGGGGGAGTTTACTGTTTGATGGTGGTTGGTTAAAACAAATTGGATTTATTGATTTTGCAGGTTCAACAGTGGTGCATTCAACTGCTGCATGGATTGTTTTAGCAGGTTATTTCATTTTAAGAAGTGAACAAAAACAACAAATTCAAAAGCGTGACATTATCTTTGATGATTATAAAGTTCTTTCAATGGCATTGGCAGGCTTTGTGTTGTGGTTAGCATGGTCAGGTTTAAATGTAATCTATATTTCAGCGATTCATGTTGATGTTGCCACGATTGTCGTTAACTCAGTGGCCGCATTGCTTGGGGCTGCCATTTCAGCACTTTGTCTATCATTACTTTTCTATAAGCAGCTATCATGGGAAGCATTAATCAAAGCTGCCTTAGGTGGCTTGGTTGCGATTACGGCCAGTTGTGGTTTTGTGAGTTTATCTGCATCTGTCATTATTGGGATTATTTCAGGTGCTTTAACGCTATTTGTTCCAACGTTACTCAATCGATGGATTCATGCAAAGAATATTCGTGAAGTGGTTGTGATTCATGGCTTATGCGGTGTATGGGGGACATTGGCTATCCCATTTACGAATAATGTCGTCGTTGAACAAATGGGGCAGGCAACATTGGTGAGTCAAATCATTGGTGTAAGTATTGCTTTTATTTGGAGTTTTGGTTTGGCTTATTTGTTGTTTAAAACGATTTATATGGTCAAGTTAAAATTAGGTAAATATGACAATGAAAATAAGGTTGTATAAATTATAAATAAAAATATGTTCTGAATGATTTTTAAGACAATAAAAAAGCGACCTTTAGTCGCTTTTTTTACTTACGATGCTGATTCGGGAGTGCCACGCCATAAACTTTCTAAGTCGTAGAATTTACGCGCTGTAGGAAGCATAACATGTACAACAACAAATCCTAAATCAACGAGGATCCATTCTGCATCACGCTCACCTTCAACACCAATTGGGCGAAACCCTGCTTTACGTGCTTCTTCAGCAACGTTATCAGCAAGCGCTTTAACATGACGCGTAGACGTTCCGCTCGCAATCACCATTGCATCTGCAACGTTACTGATTAAGCTCACATCTATTTCTAAAATATCTTTAGCTTTTACATCAAGTAGTGCTTCACGTACAACTTTTAAGCAAGCCTGTACGTCTTGATTTTGAGAATTCATTGAGAGTTCGAGAGAATTAGAAGCGCTGGGCGATGGTTCTAAATTCATGTGAAGTATATTTTCCTGACTATAACTCATCGTCTAATATAACGCCTTTGCTATAGAATTTCAAATACTAGAACGTACTTGTTTAAATCATTCGATAGAATGATTGTTGGTAAAGTATTTATCTTTCCAAGCAAAGGATTGATTTGAATGTGATTGTGGCTTGTATTCGGCAGCAATAAAGCCTGAATATGCGCTTTGATCTAAATAGTCAAAAATTGTTTTGAAAGCAATTTGCGCTGTATCGGGTTCATGTCGACCTGGACAATCTGCAAATTGAATATGCCCAATCCAATCAATATTCTCTTTGAGTGTATCCAATACATTTTCACCCATCATTGCCATGTGATAGCAGTCATATTGCATTTTTAAAGCAGGGTGTTTGACTGCCTCTAACATTTCTTGTGCTTGAGCAATATTTTGAACCAAAAAGCGTGGCATATCTGTGCCATTAATCATTTCAAATACAGGCTGAATATGATGATGAGTAAGCTTGTGACAAGCGAGTTTTAAGTTTTCAGCTAAAGTGTTTAAGCAAGGAAGTAAGTCTGCATCAAGCGGTTGTTTGCCTGCCAAAATATTAACACGAGGAATGTTTAAAGCCGTTGCATACTCAATCGCAAGTTCAAGAGCTTGGTTGAACTGCATTTCACGACCTGGAATACCTGCTAAACCATTTCCACCCTGCATTAAATCACCTGCAGGGACATTAATCAGGCAGATCTCTAGGTCATATAGTTCCATTTGAGTTCGAATATCTGCAATGCTCAGTTCATAAGGAAATTGGATTTCTACATGTTTGAACCCTTGAGCATGTGCTAAAGCAAAACGCTCAATGAATGGTACTTCAGTAAAAATCATTGAAATATTTACTGCAAGTTTAGTCATATGATTGCGCTCCATGCTCTGGGATAAAAGAGTTTACTTCGATTCCACTTGCTGAATGATCGTGGCTAAATCACTTTCAGCAAAGCCGTGATCTTGATGTTGTGTCAATTGGCTTAATGCTTTTTTGGCAACGGGAATATCCAGCTTAAATTGTTCTGCTAAAACTATAGCATTATTAAGATCTTTGGAAAGCGTTTTCACTTTCCATTGTACAGGTTCAAATTGATGTGCTGCCATGCGCGGTGTCAGAATCTGAAAAGGTTTTGAATCTGCGAAACCACCTGCCAGTGCAGGAGCGAGCAAAGTAGTATCCACACCTGCGAGATCTGCCAACGCAACAGCTTCAGCAATTAAAGTGCTATTGGCTGCTACAATCAGTTGATTGCAAATTTTGGTGGCTTGACCTGTACCAGTATCACCCATTCGCGTGACACGTTGTGAAAGTACATTGTAAATGAGGCTTAAATCTTGAATGGTTTCTGCATTACCACCTGCAAAAATTACCAAAGTTCCAAGTTCAGCACCTGCGGTACCACCTGATACAGGGGAATCAATCCATGTCACTCCAACTTGCTGAGCATCTTCTGCAAATTGCTTGGTCTTATCCACCGAGAGACTGGAGAAGTCGACAATGACTTGTCCTGCTTTTAAATTTGGACGGATTTGCTCAAAGACACTATGTACAGCCTGATCGTCAGCAAGGCAGGTGAGTATGATCGGGTATTGATAAATATCTTCCAGTTGAAGGGCAGTCGCTCCCATATCAATCAAAACATCACAGGCACTCTGGGTTCTATTCCAAATAGCAACATCAAAGCCAGCTTGAATTAAACGGGTTGCCATACGGCTGCCCATCAGTCCCATACCTAAAAAAGCTACTTTACTATTACGATCAAAACTCATCACTTTAGTCTCAATAATTCAAAAGTTTGGTTGTTTATTCAGCTATTTGTACTGACGCGGTAGAAATTGCACGTCAGGATTTTTATCCTTTTTACGAGCAATTTGGCTATTTTTACCTAACAGTAATTTTAATTGCCAAATTTTTTCTAAACGTAAAGATTTCTTTGGTTCGTGTTCCATAGCATCTAAAACCCGCTTTGCAGCCATCAGTGCATCTGGCGAACGCTGTAGCATTTCAAGTGCAATCAGCTGCGCTTTAGCGAGTGGATCTTCTGCAAGATGGGTAACCAAGCCAATATCTTTAGCATATTGACCATCAAAAATTCGTGCTGTTAACGTTAATTCTTTGGCTAAGTCTAAGCCGATGATTCCTTTAATTGAACGTGTTAAGCCCATGTCAGGAACGAGCCCCCAACGACTTTCCATAATTGACATTTGAGTATCAGGATGAGCAATACGAATATCAGCAGCTAAAGCCAATTGCATACCTGCACCAAAACAGAAACCTTCCAAAGCAGCAATCACGGGAACTGGGAGTTCTTGCCAAATTAAAAAAGCTTTTTGGAACAGACTTTGTCCCGGTTTAATCAATTCCCATGCTGCAAATACAGTGTTTTTAGGGCTATTTAAATCAGCTAAATCAATTCCTGCACTAAAGACATTGGCTTCACCAGTTAAAATGACACAACGAATACTGCGATCTTTTTTAATTTTTTTCGCCATTGCGACCAATTCGCCTAACAATGCAAAACTCATCGCATTGCGTTTTTCGGGGCGGTTTAAATAAACCGTTGCAATGCCATCTTTCTTTTCTAAACGTAATAGTGCCATGAAGTTAACTCTTATTTTTCCTTGTTTCTGAGCATAACATGAGCGCTATTTGGTTTCATGACAGTACAGTCACATTCAAAGGTTAGTAGCGTTAGTCTCAGTTTGAGGTGCTTGATCCTTAATATGAATCATCTCGCATCAATATTTATCAGTTTTCGGTTAAACATTTTGAATAAGGGTTAACAGCCACTTTATTTTTCTCAGTTATCGATAAATTAAAAGAATTTATACACGAAGCAGCTTATTCATTTTTTAAATCATGAACCAAGACTTGTTGAGCGGCTGACTCTACTTCATGAATGACCAACTGTAGCTCATCTAAACGCTGATGTACTTCTTGAATAAATGGTTCATCTGCCTTGCGACGTTCTTTTCTTAAGGTTGAAACGAATTGCTCAAAAGTCCCCGTGGCTTTTTGTAATTTAGGTGTTCCGACATAACGTGTTGCACCATATAAGCGATGTAAGACGTGTTCAAGTTGTGGGAAATCTTCCATTTCAATCAATTGCTCAATTTCGGTCAATTCTGCTGGGAAGCTATCGACTAACATTTTTAATAAATCTTGTGCGAGATCTTCTTTATTGGCTGCCAATTGTAGACTTTGTTTCCAATCTAGAATATTGGTGTCTAGAGCTTCGATAAAAACTGTCTTTTCAATAGTTTGAATATGCTGTATGAATTTATCACTGGTCCAATTGGTTAGGATTTGGATGATCTGATCAATTTGAATTGGTTTCGTCACATAGTCATCCATGCCGACTTTAAGCAATTTTTGTTTTTCATCAGCGAGGGCATGCGCGGTTAAAGCAATGATTGGCATGCGCATGCCATCAAGTGTTGATTCTAAAGATCGAATCGCACGTGTGGTATCAATACCTGACATGACAGGCATTTGAATATCCATAAATACCAAATCAAACGGTTTTAGACCTTGTTCGATATGTTGCTGTAAAATGTTGAGAGCTTCCTGTCCACTAAGAGCTTTCGTGGTTTTTACGTTTAGTTCGCCTAACAGTGCTTCTAGAACAATCAGGTTGGGTAAATGATCATCTACAGCCAAAACATGTAAGTCTCGTCCTTTAAAATCTTCGTGCTGTTCATGTTCAAAAATAGGTTTGTTGTTGAGTAAATGAATTAAAGCAGTACGACTTAAAGGTTGATATAAAGGACGTGCTTTATATTCTGAAAGCATATTCGGATCTAAAGTCATTTGGTAACCATAAACGGCTAAATGACCTTGATAACGTCCTCGAATTTCTTTCAGCAATGCCTCAGTATCACCACTATGGTCAACAATAAGCCATGTATTTTCAAGCTGGTCTGAAAGACTATTTAAACGACTGAATAAATCTAAAATTGACTGACATTCAGTATGCTGGACTTGATAGTTTTCTAAATAATGACGCAGAACATTGGCTGTTGCAGGGTGTGCTAAATAAGACACGACATGCATATTGGAGAAATTCGGATGTTCAAGGTTTTCTTCATCTGCACCAAACTTAGCTGTAAACCAAAAAGTTGAGCCTTTTTCAGTAGGAGCACGTTCTTGGTTGTCTTCAAAACCGATTTGCCCATGCATTAAACTGACAAGCTGTTTGGAAATGGCTAGACCTAAGCCTGTGCCCCCAAATTGGCGTGTCACAGAAGCATCACCTTGTGAGAAAGATTCAAATAAACGTTTACGATCTGTACCACTTAAACCAATTCCACTGTCTTGAACACTAAAATGTAATAAGCACTGACCAATATCATCATGTTCCATGCGGGCACGGACAATGATTTCACCATCAGGGGTAAATTTGATGGCGTTTGAAATAAGATTGGTGAGAATTTGCTTAACCCGTAATGCATCACCAATCACATGCTTCGGTACATTGTCAGCATAATAAAATGCCATATCAATTTGTTTTTGTGCAGCTAAAGGCGAAAGCATATCCATGACATCAAAAATAGCTTCTTCTAAGTCAAAGGGTGCTGTTTCTAATTCTAGTTTGCCTGCATCAATTTTAGAGAAATCCAAGACATCATTAATTAATGCCAATAAATGTGCGGATGATTTTCGAATGGTTTGCAAGTATAAACTTTGATCATTGCTTAAATTTCCTTGACGCAATAATAAGTGAATAAAGCCATCAATGCTGTTTAGTGGTGTTCGTAATTCATGACTGATATTGGCAAGGAAAACAGACTTGGCTTGGTTTGATGAAATCGCTTGGTCACGGGCTTGTTTATAGGTGATGTTTTGAACTTCTAAGGTATCTAATGTACGGCGTAAATCATCTTCAGTTTGTTCAGTATGTTCTTTGAGTTCTAAAAAGCTAAAGTGTAGTCGTTTCACAACATTGGCAATGTCGCGCTGAAGTAAACGAAGTTCACCCGTACTATTAATCACCATGTGCTGATCAAGCGTATCTGCATTTAAACGTTGTAACTGCATGCGAATTTCATACATCGGTGCAATCCAGCGACGTGAGTAGAAATTGAGACATAACAATAACAGTAATAATGTGAGCAATCCCGTCGTGATCAAAACGATCAAAACACGATAATGCGAAATTTCTAAAGGCTGATTGTCTAACTCAATCACTAACCACATATCTTTATGAGTGTCGGTTTGATTAAGGCGCATGCCATAAATATTATTGTCTTTATAGGTGATGGGACCAAAAAACATTTGTTGAGCAGGAATTGGAGGCCACATCCGTTTATTTTGATAACCGATGCTTAATAGATTTTTATTGTTGTGATCTAAAATGGCTGCACTGAGTAAATACTTTTCATTGAACATATTTTGCAAAATATTTTCTGCTTTAGCATGTTCATTTGGTGCTTTTTCTAAAAGTTCGACCAGTTCTTCTGCCGTATATTGGTAGCGACTGAGAATCGCAATGGCTGCAAAACGTTGTTGAGCTTTGGCTGAGTTTGACGTTTCAGACAATACTAAAACAGTGCCAACACAGGATAAAATCATGATGGGAACAAAAATTAAAGCTATCAGCTGTCCGTAGGCATGATTGAGCTTTAAGCGTTTAAAGAGTTTTTTATTAAAATTCGACATGGATCCAACCACATATTCCCCATGCTTGGCATATTAACATGCTTTATCAAAAATGATGGAAATTTGGGGAGCTTCATCTCCATTCATAGAGCGGTTTTGAGTCGTGTAATGTTTGTTTTATAAACGTGTTTGAACTTTACGTGCATAAAAAAGCTGTGAAAAGTGTGCAGGCTAGATCATTTTTTCATACAATAGCCGCACCTCGATATAGGTACACATCATGAGTAACACACAACCTGATTTCTTAGCAGACGAATTTTTACTAGATCATTATGTGGGAAAAACCCCTTTAGTGCGTTTACAACGTCTTGCAAGTCATACTCAAGCAATCGTATTGGCAAAACTTGAAGGGAATAATCCCGCAGGTTCTGTAAAAGATCGTCCCGCATACAACATGATTATGCAAGCTGAAAAACGTGGACAGATTAAGCCAGGCGATACCTTAATTGAAGCGACGAGTGGAAATACAGGAATTGCATTGGCCATGGTGGCTGCAATGCGTGGTTATAAAATGAAGCTGATCATGCCTGATAACATGAGCCAAGAACGTAAAGATGCAATGCGTGCTTATGGTGCAGAGCTGATTGAAGTGACCAAAGCTCAAGGGATGGAAGGTGCGCGTGATCTTGCTGAAAAAATGCAACAAGAAGGCAAAGGTTATGTCCTAAATCAGTTTGGGAATCCTGATAATGTTGAAGCACATTACTTAACTACAGGTCCTGAAATTTGGGCACAAACGGGCGGCAAGATCACTCATTTTGTCAGTTCAATGGGTACGACAGGTACCATTATGGGTGTATCTAAGTATTTAAAAGAACAAAACCCAGAGATTCAAATTGTCGGCTTGCAACCTGAAGATGGTGCAAGTATTGCGGGAATCCGTCGTTGGCCTGAAGAGTATTTACCTACCATTTTTGATCGTAGTCGTATCGACCGTATTATGGATATTCCACAAATTGAAGCTGAAAAAACCATGCGTAAATTAGCGCAAGTTGAAGGCATTAGTGCAGGAACATCTTCAGGTGGTGCAGCTTGGGCTTCCATTCAGTTGGCAGTCGAAAATCCTGAAGCAGTCATTGTATGTATTATTTGTGACCGTGGTGATCGTTATCTTTCAACAGGTTTATTTTCTGTTGTTGATGCGCAGTAATTGATTTAAAAATCTAAGAGAAATATATACATGCGTCTTCCTGTTTTAGTGTTCGATATAGAAACCCTAACCGATCTTAAAGCGGGAGCACATTTGTATGGTTTAGATCTTCCGCAAGAAGATTTAGAGCAAGCCTTAAGTAAATTACGCCGTCAAGAATCAGGCATGGACTTTCAGCGCTTGGCTTTACATGAAATTGTCTGTATTTCAGGTTTATGGATCGATGAAAAAGGCGCAATGAAATTGTTTTCATTTAGCCGAGAACAAGACTCTGAGTCCGAAATTTTAAAAAAATTCTTATCAATCTTTGATAAACGGAATCCGACGCTAGTCAGTTGGAATGGTTCACAATTTGATTTGCCTGTGATCTTATTCCGTGCCATGTATCATGGTCTATCTGCACCAAGTTTGTTCGATCAAGGTGAGATTGACACACAAAAACGTTATAATAACTATCAGAACCGTTATCACCATCGTCATGTTGATTTAATGGATGTCATGGCAATGTTTAATGGACGTCATTTTCAAAAGTTAGATGATGTTGCACATTTACTGGGTTATCCCGGAAAGCGTGGTATTTCAGGGTATTACATTCCTGAATATGTCAAAAATCAGCAATGGCTTAAACTTACAAGCTATTGTGAAGGTGATGTCTTAAATACGTGGTTGATTTATTTACGTTGGTCATTATTGAAAGGTCAAATTTTGGCTGAAGATTATCGTTTATGGATTCAAGCCAGTATTCATTATTTACAAGGTCAGCCTCAACAGGCTGAATTCTTACAAGTATGGCGTGAAACGTCACAACATACTGAATTTACGATTTCAGATTTTCCACCCACTTTAGATTAGGTTATTCCTTTGAAACATAGAGCTAAACCTCGACCATCTCAACTTCCCCAATATATTTTTAAAGTTGAGACACTTTCACATGAAGGGCGAGGGATAGCGCACTACGGAACGGAAACCAATCATCCCAGTGAAAAACAAGGTAAGAAGGTTTTTATTCGTTATGCCTTACCTGGTGAAACAGTTAAAGCTCAAATTACCCATCAGGCAAAAAAATTAGAAGAAGCAGATAATATTCAACTATTGAGTGATCCAAGTCCTTATCGTGTTGAACCGATTTGTCCTCATTTTGGCGTTTGTGGTGGCTGTAATATGCAACACATCCATCCAGATGAACAAATTCGCTTAAAACATAATGTGCTTAAATCACACTTAGAACATTTTGCAGGTCTACAGCCTGAACAATGGTTAACGCCTTTACGTTCTACACGAACGGATTATCGTCATAAGGCACGTATTGGTGTACGTTATTTACCTAAACAAAATCAATTGTTGATGGGTTTTCGTGAAGCACAAAGTAATCATTTGATTGAAATCAAAACCTGTAAAATTTTAGATCAACAATTGGATTCAGCTTTACCTGAATTAAAAGTGTTACTCGAAAGTCTAACAGGCAAAGCGGCGATAGGTCATATAGAATTGGCAAAAGGCGATAGTGAAATTGCTTTATTGATACGTCATACGGAAAAATTAAAAGACGTTGATGTCAACCGATTACGAGAATATGCGTTACAGAAACAGTGGCAATTGTATTTGCAACCTGCAGGTGTAGACAGCTTACATCGTGTAGATGATCCGCAAGCATCAATGCAACTCCATTATCGGTTGAATGACTTTGATATTGAATTTGGATTTAATCCCACAGATTTTACTCAAGTCAATCCAACAGTTAATCCTCAGATGGTGAAGATGGCATGTGATTTGCTTGATTTGCAACACGGAGATTCTGTCCTTGATCTATTTTGTGGATTAGGTAACTTTTCTCTTCCACTTGCGCGCCAAGTGGGTGCAAATGGAAACGTGGTTGCAGTTGAAGGCAGTGAAGAGATGGTGAAACGTGGTACAGAAAATGCACTGAATAACGGCATCACCAATGTTACATTTTATGCACAAGATTTAACAAAAGACTTTTCACAGTTTTCTTGGGCAAAGCAAGGATTTGATGCATTATTAATAGATCCTCCACGAGCAGGCGCGGAGCAAGTAATGCATTATGTGCCTAATTTTGGTGCGAAAAAAATCGTTTATGTGTCATGTAACCCTGCGACTTTGGCAAGAGATGCAGGAATATTGTCACAGTATGGTTATCAGCTAAGAAAAGCAGGTGTGATGGATATGTTTACGCATACTGGACATGTCGAATCCATTGCTTTATTTGAAAAGAAACAAGAGATAAACCATTAAAAATGAGTAATACGGTCAGAGGAGAATGGTATGGTCACAGTGCGTGAACAGTTACCTGGGCAACTCACAGAGTTATCTGAGGAAACGACTGTAGAACATGCCGAAGAAGCACAGCAAGGTCTGGCAACTTGGCTGAATCGTGTAAGTGAAATTTTAGACGGTGTTGAACTAAAGCAACTTACGGAAGTTGCTCAATTAGTATTACAAAAAGAGTTAGAGTCGGCACAAAACCATAGAACCAACACCTTTGCGATAGGTTTGGGGATAGCTGATATTCTGGCGCATTTGCATGTGGATGAAGATACTTTGTCTGCAGCAATGCTCTATCGTAGTGTGCGTGAAGGAATTACCACACTCGAAGAAGTACAGCGTAATTTTGGTGAGCATGTTTACAATCTTGTCAAAGGCACTTTGGCAATGGGTAAACTTTCAGAGCTGATTGAAAAAAATAAACGTTTAGAAGATCATTTTAATAATAATCAACGTGAACATTTATCTGGCATTTATAAAATGCTGATCTCGGTTACCGAAGATGTTCGCGTTGTACTGATTAAATTGGCTGAGCGTACTTATGCTTTGCGTGAGTTGGCACATTCTTCGAAAGAGCGTCAGGAACGTGTTGCGCGAGAAATTTTAACGATTTATTCGCCGTTGGCGCACCGCTTAGGCATTGCTCAGCTGAAATGGGAGCTTGAAGATCTCGCATTCCGTTATTTAGCACCTGAACGTTATAAAGAAATTGCATCGTTATTAAATGAAAAGCGTCTTGAACGTGAACATTACATTCAATTTGTCGTGGACAAGCTGAAAGGTGAGCTAGCTGAGCATGGCATTCATGCTGAAATTTCAGGTCGGGTAAAACATATTTATTCGATTTATCGAAAAATGAAAAGTAAAAATCTGAGTTTTGATCAGCTTTATGATATTCGAGCTTTACGTGTTTTGGTCAAAAGTGTACCTGAGTGTTATCACGCACTGGGTTTGGTTCATCAGATTTGGCGACATATTCCGCATCAATTTGATGACTATATTACCAATCCGAAAGCCAATGGTTATCGTTCGTTACATACTGCCGTCATTGCTGAAAATAAATCTCTAGAAATACAAATTCGTACCACAGAGATGCATGAAGAAGCTGAACTAGGGGTATGTTCACACTTTAACTATAAAGAAGGTTCAAAAAATACAGATTATTCATTTAATCATCGTTTGCATTCTTTACGTGCAGTGCTTGAACATTACCAAGAGCGTAATGAAACAGGTGCGCATCCAAATGAAGATGAAACAGAAGATTTTGAACAAATCCAAGATTTTGAAGGCTTTGAAAAAATCTATGTCTTTAGCCGTGATGGTGATATTAAAGAATTGCCACGCGGTTCGACCGTTTTAGATTTTGCTTATCATGTGCATACAGAAGTTGGGAATAAGTGCTATGCAGCACGTGTCAATCAACGTTATGTGCCTTTAACCTATACGTTAAAAACAGGTGAGCAGGTTGAAATTTTAACCAAGAAAGATCGTGAACCAAACCGTGATTGGTTGGTGAATTCTCTGGGTTATATTAAGACAGCACGCGCACGAGATAAATTACGTCATTGGTTTAGACAGCAAGATCGCAGTAAAAATCTTGAAGTGGGTCGTGAGCTATTAAATAAAGAACTTTCTAGATTAGCGATTCATCCTAAAAGTATTGATTTGAGTGATTATTGCAGTCATTTCAATGTCAAATCAGGTGATGATATTCTCGTATCATTGGTAAGTGGCGACATTAGCTTGCACGCACTGATGAATCAAGTAAATCGTCATATGCATTTAGATCAGGATGAACCTGAACTGGTGTTAAAGCCAACACTGAATCCACGTGCCAGTCATACTTTATCTGCACATGGTATTTTGATTGATGGTTTAGATAATGTTGAGCTTCATGTGGCGCAATGTTGCCAACCTGTACATGGTGAATCAATTGCAGGTTATATCACTTTAAATCGTGGTGTGAGTATTCATAAAGTTGTATGTCCTGATTATATTCGTATGATTGGTTTAGAGCCTGATCGAGCTGTAGAAGCAGATTGGGAGATGCAACCGACACGTGGTCAAAGTGTACAAATTGTAGTTGAAGCCTATGATCGTCGTGGTTTATTGAAAGATTTAACGCAAGTAATTTTCTCCGATCAAATCAATATTCGTCAGGTCAATACCATTTCTGAAGCAGATGGTATTGCCAATATGAAATTGTTGATTGAGGTCAAAGGTTTGGCACAATTATCTCGTTTGTTGGCTCGCTTAGAACAACAACCTGGCATTATTAGTGCAAGACGTTTGGTTCAAGGCAGTTAAGTTCTATTGAGCTTGAGTATGGAAAAAGCCCACTATTTGCGGGCTTTTTTTAATGTTTTTTTGTGAGATATAAATTGGTTAATCGATTGAGTATCTGTGGACTCATACTTGATAATTTAAACATGATCTTGGTTTTAAAGCCTACAGGAGTATGTGTGGCCGTTAATATTGTACCTTTTGCTTGAGCAAGATTTAAAACCTGTTCAGCGACATCTTGAGGCGTTAAGTCCACGCCCATGTTTTGAATGCTGACTGCATTCATATCTTTAACCATAGCCGTTTGTACAAATAAAGGCATGACATCTAAAACACGGATTCCATATTTTTGCCACTCGATATCTAAACCTTCAGTGATACCACGAACTGCAAATTTACTGGCAGAATATGAGACTAAATCTGCTTGACCATAAATTGCAGAGGCTGATGATAAGTTAATGATTCGTGCAAATTTGGAGGCTTTTAAGAGGGGCAGTGCAGCATGGCAACCATTGAGCACACCTTTTACATTAATGTCGATAGTACGATAATGTGAAAGAATATCAGTTTTTTCAAATTCGCCTGAATAAAGAATACCTGCATTATTCACGAGAATATTGAGTTCACCCGCCCACTGAGAGAAGTCATCTAAAGCATGTTGCCATTGATCATATTGAGAAACATCTAATAAGCCTGCTTTGGCATTACTTCCTAATTGCTGAGCTAAGGTTTGAGCTTGAACTTCATTAATGTCATAGATGCCAACTTTATAGCCGTGCTGGTAAAATAAGCGTGCAATTGCAGCACCAATTCCTTGAGCAGCACCACTAATGAAAATACTTCGGCTCATTATTTCATCCTTTTTGTTTTGATATTTTTCGTGTTGATGAGGGGCAGTTGAACATAATTCTCATATATCATGCAAGATACACATGGGTCATTTTTAATTTTAAGTTTGGGACATTCTTATGGAAAATTTATTAAATATAATGAAAGTATTAAGAGAAAAATGTCCATGGGATAAAGCTCAAACACCTGAAACTTTAACTCAATATGCAATTGAAGAAGCTTATGAAGTTGAAGAGGCAGTGCGTTCAGGAGATCTTAACCATATTCGTGATGAATTAGGTGATTTGCTTTTACAGGTAGTCTTTCAGTCACAAATGTATAGTGAACAAGGTGCTTTTGATTTTAATGATGTCGTTGAGGCAATTTCAGAGAAGTTAATTCGTCGCCATCCCCATGTATTTCAAGCAGAGCAATTTGATGATTTAACACCTGAACAAGTGTCCCAGTTATGGAAAGAAATTAAGCAACAAGAAAAACAAGGAAAGCCCAAATCTCGTTTAGATGAGGTTAAAAATGGTCCTGCAATTATACAAGCAGAACAGATTCAGAAGAATGCCGCAAAAATTGGTTTTGATTTTGCCAATTTAACAGATGCATATGAAAAGCTACAAGAAGAACTTGATGAATTTAAACAAGCTTTAGTCAATCAAAATTCCGATGAAATTTTGGATGAATTTGGTGATTGTTTGTTTTCTTTTATCAATGTAGGACGTAAACTTGGGTTATCTAGTGAAATGGCACTATTAAGTACAATTTATAAATTTAAAACGCGTTTTGCTTATATTGAAGATCAAGCATTTCAACAACAAAAAAATATAGAAGAGATGAGCTTAGAAGAAATGGATCAGTTGTGGGAACAAGCAAAGCAAGTATTACGACAACAACATAACGCAAAAAAACAGGCAAATTATGAAAGACCAAACAATCTTTAAGGCATTTTTTTATGTCATTTTATCTTTTTTAAGTATGACTCAGTTAAGCTATGCTGAACATTTTGATCAAAATTATTTAAAGTGGAAGGCAGAGCAACAAACTCAAGATGCTAAACTGAAACAAAATACTGACCCCAATTATTATTTGTCTAAACCTAGTTTAAGTCATACGACTAAAAGTAAGAGTAATTCAGGTCAAGCAGTTGCTTCTACGGGTTCAAAAATTAGTTTGAATTCCGCAAGCCTTGAGCAATTACAGCAGTTAAATGGTGTCGGGCTAAAAAAAGCACAAGCGATTCTGGATTATCGGAATCAAAATGGAAAGTTTAACAGTATCGATGACTTACAAAAAGTGAAAGGTATTGGTCCAAAATTATTGGAAAAGAATAAAGCAATATTAAGTTTATGAGGTGTTTTATGTGGTTTAAAAGTCAGATAAATGTGAAATAAGACTTAAGATTTAGAGTTAGATTGAGATAATCAAATTGCCCTTTGATTGTGTTAGATATATGATTAGCACAATTATTATTTTTTACGTCCTGACGTAGGAGACAACGTCTTTTGCAAACTTTGCATGCGTCAAAGTGTGGATTATCCACCGCTCAATTACCTTCTTCCATTTTAGATGTTATTGATTCTTTAACCAAAGCTGGCTATGAAGCATATATCGTCGGTGGAGGTGTACGTGATCTTATGCTTGGGTTAAGTCCTAAGGATTATGATGCTGTTACTGATGCGACACCTGCTCAAATTAAAGAGGTTTTTGGTCGTCGCTGCCGAATTATTGGTCGTCGTTTTGAGTTAGCTCATGTGTATTCTGGGCGAGAATTGATTGAAGTTGCGACTTTTCGTGCTCCGCCTAAAAAAGCAGTCACTTCTGCGGCAGGTATGATTCTACGTGATAATAATTGGGGAACCATCGAGCAAGATTTTGCGCGTCGAGATTTTTCAATTAATGCGATGTACTATCAACCACGTAAGGGGGAAGTACTCGATTTTTGTAATGCGGTTGATGATATAAAAAATAAAACATTACGTTTATTGGGTGATCCTGCATTACGTTTTGAAGAAGATCCAGTACGAATGTTACGTACTTTGCGTTTTGCAGCCAAACTTAATTTTAGTATTGATCCAGACATTTTAGAAATATTTACACCAGAGATGACGCAGTTATTGCGTGATGTTTCTCCGCACCGTTTATACGATGAGTCTCAAAAATTATTCACCATGGGGCATTTACATCGCGTAATGCCCATGTTGATTGATTTTGGAATCTGGAATCAATTATTTGCAGATCTTCCAACGGATATCACAGCATTTATTGAGCATGCGGCTAAAAATACGGATCAACGTATTCAAATGGGTAAGACCATCAATCCTGCATTTTTCTACGCAGTATTGTTATGGAAACCATTCTTAGAACGTTGTGAAGCTCATTTGGCAAAAGGTGTAGCACCTGCTGAAGCACGTGCACAAGCAGGTTTAGACGTCTTGAAACGCCAAGCGACACGCACCATTATTCCTCGTTTTGCAGAAACATTTATTCGTGAAGTATGGGAAATGCAAACGCGTTTGCTGAATCCTAAAGCACAGCAAATTGAAGCGTTATCTAACCATGCACGTT
Source organism: Acinetobacter sp. ANC 3832 (assembly GCF_002135415.1). GTDB lineage: Bacteria > Pseudomonadota > Gammaproteobacteria > Pseudomonadales > Moraxellaceae > Acinetobacter. Next base: position 111,637 of record NZ_NEGJ01000004.1, on the reverse strand, counting down.
TCCGTGCAGGATTTGACTTTTTACTGCTGCGTGAAAAATCAGGTGACAGTTCTACATTAGGTATGGGCGTCTGGTGGGAAGCTTATCAAACCATGTCTGGTGACGAAAAAGAGCGAGCGATTAGCCAGTATAATCGTCAACGTGCGAAAAACCGCCGTAAAACGGTTACTACAGATGTTGTTGAAGAGCTTAAAGGGAATACAGCAACGATTGAGCCTTTGGTTAAAGAATCAGAGTCTCGTAGCCGTCGCCCTCGTAAATCGCAATCTTCATCAGGCTCCTCACAAGACTTTAGAGGTCGTGAGCAACGTGTTAAATCAAACTCAGGTGAGATTGATGCAGATCATCCAATTATGAAACGCAAACGTGTGCAACGTGATTTGACCAAGGTTGTTTTCGGACCAACAAAATGAGTGTAATCACTTATATTGGGTTGGGAAGTAATTTAGGGGATTCAGCGCAGATTTTAAGGGAAGCCGTTGAGAAGTTGTCTACATTAGGGCGGGTTCAAGTATCTCGGCTATATCATAGTCCTCCAATGGGTCCTCAAGATCAGCCTCACTATCATAATGCAGTAGCGCGTTTGGTCACTGAGCTGGAACCTTTGAGTCTCTTGGATGCGCTACAAGATTTTGAGCAAGAATCAGGTCGTGTTCGTTTTCGTCGTTGGGGCGAACGAACTTTAGATTTAGATCTTTTGCTTTATGGTGAAAAAAACATTATAAATGAGCGACTCACTGTGCCGCATATCGGTATTGTTGAGCGTGATTTTGTGGTCATACCATTGTTAGATTTGGATCAAAATATTCAAATTGATGGTCAAGCACTACGAAATTTAGAATTTGTACAGCATTCAACTTTAACTGTTTTAGCCGATTCAAATTGGGCAAACATTAAGTAAAAGTGCTTCGTATCTCTCAAGAACAGAGGAATATCGTCATGATTAGTTTAAGTCATTTAAGAAAATTTAAAGAGCAGGGACGTAAAATCTCATGTTTGACTTGCTACGATGCAAGTATGGCAAAAGCAATGGAACTTGCTGAAATTGACAGTATTTTAATTGGCGATTCACTGGGAATGACGATTCAAGGGCATGATTCAACTTTGCCTGTAACGGTTGCAGATATGGCTTATCATACCAGTGCAGTGCGCCGTGCCAATCAGCATTCATTTATTATGACTGACCTGCCATTTATGAGTTATGCAACTTTAAATGATGCTTTGAGCAATGCGAGAACAGTGATGCAAGCTGGTGCTCAAATGGTGAAAATGGAAGGCGGAGAATGGTTGTCTGAAATTGTACAAGTTTTGACTCGTAATGGTATTCCTGTATGTATTCATTTGGGTTTAACGCCTCAATCTGTACATGTGTTTGGTGGTTATAAATTACAAGCAAAAACACGTGAAGCAGCAGATCAATTGATTGCTGACTGTAAAGCTGTGGTTGAAGCAGGTGCTGCTTTATTATTACTTGAATGTGTTCCTGCACAATTGGGTAAAGAGATCGCTGAATTATTCCCGAATGTGCCTGTTATTGGTATTGGTGCTGGGGTAGAAACGGATGGTCAAGTACTTGTGGTACAAGATATGCTCGGTTTAACTTTTGGCAAAGTGGCACGTTTTGTGCGTAACTTTATGAAAGAACAGGCGGGTGAAACTGCAATCATGGATGCATTTAAAGCCTATCACGTGGCAGTACAAGATCAATCTTTTCCTGCACCAGAACATTCTTTTCAAGTTGAGCTGTAAGCATGAAAACTGAAACGAGCATCCAAGGATTATCCGCATCATTAAATCCAGCACGTTCAACACGTAAGATTATTGGTTTTGTACCGACCATGGGGAATCTACACGAAGGTCATCTCAATTTAGTACGTGAAGCACGTCAATTGTGTGATGTCGTTGTAGTCAGTATTTTTGTGAATCCAATTCAATTTGGACCGAATGAAGATTTTGATAATTATCCAAGAACTTTAGAACATGACAGTAATTTATTGGCTGAAGTGGGATGTGATATTGTATTTGCGCCATCTGTTGAGCAAATGTATGGTAAACACCCTCGATTGACCAATATTAGTGTTGGTGAAATCACCAATGATTTATGTGGTTTGCAACGTCCTGGTCATTTTGACGGTGTAGCAGTTGTCGTCGCCAAACTATTTAATATCGTACAACCAAACTATGCTTTTTTTGGTCAAAAAGATTACCAACAGTTGGCTGTAATCAAACAATTGGTACGTGATTTAAATATGCCAATTGAAGTGATTGGTGTACCAATTACACGTGCTGAAGATGGTTTGGCGTTAAGCTCGCGGAATGGCTATTTATCTGTTGAAAACCGTCAGATTGCCCCAATGATTTATAAAAGCTTAAAAATAGCAGAACAGCATTTACATGAAGGGCAGAGTTTGAGTGAGACATTAACTCAAATTCGAGCAGATTTGAGTCGTACTGGTTTTGAAGTAGATTATGTGGAAGCACGTACACCGATGTTGCAAAAGGTAGATCAGTTTAATCAGGATGTTGTATTATTCGTTGCTGCTAAGCTAGGTAAAACACGTTTAATTGACAACCTACAAGTGAAATATACATCTACATAAAATATTCTATTTAAGGGTCGCCATGCCATGAAGCGCATACTTATCGTGACGGGACAATCTGGATCAGGGAAATCATCTGCTTTGCAGGTGCTTGAAGATTTAGGCTATTACTGCATTGATAATTTGCCATTGGCATTGCTCCCTGAAATAGTTGAAAAGTTAGATAAAGAAAATAATTTAGAACAATTGGCACTGGGTGTTGATGTTCGTAGCACACGTGCAGATTTAAAAGAGTTCGATCAGGTTTTTGAACTTTTGCAAAAGCATGGTGTGGTGGATGTGATCTATTTGACAACTCAAGATCAGGGGTTGATTGCACGATTTAGTTCGTCAAGACGCCCACATCCATTGGCAAATCGCTTTAAAAGTTTGAATGAATGTATACAAGAAGAAAAACAACTTTTACTGCCAATTCAATTACGTGCAACTGTACATCTTGATACCACTGACAAAAGTGTGCATGATTTAAAAGATACCTTATTGTCGAAACTCGGACAGTCCGATAAACTCATCCTAATTCTACAATCTTTTGGTTATAAACATGGCATTCCTTTAGATGCCGATTTTGTCTTTGATGTCCGTCATTTACCAAATCCTCATTGGGATTTAGAACTACGCAAATATTCAGGTTTAGATGAACCTGTGCGTCGGTTTTTAGAAGACAGCGAACAAGCCAAAGAAATGTTTCAAGACATTTATGAATTTTTAAATAAGTGGTTGCCTGCTTTTGCAGAAGGTCATCGTCATTATATTACGGTGTCAATCGGCTGTACTGGAGGTCAACATCGTTCCGTTTATATCGTGGATAGACTGAAAAAGGCTTTAGAGTCAAAATGGTCTGTTCAAGTTTTACACAGAGAAATGAAGCACTGGTCATGATTGACACAACTGTTGACGTAATTAATAAATTAGGGTTACATGCACGCGCATCTGGAAAACTAATAGAAGTCACTACTAAATTTCGATCATCGATTCAAATTGGTAAGGGCGACAAGTTAGTCGATGCCAAGAATATTCTTTCTTTACTCATGCTTGGAGCTGGTAAAGGAACCACTTTGCGTCTAGTGATTGATGGTCCAGATGAAGAAAAAGCTTTGTCTGAAGTTCAAGCATTATTCGCCGCAAAATTTTACGAGGCAGATTAATCGTGGCACGTCGTACGCAACGTTTTACTGAAGATGATTATGATTCTTTAGATGGACGTGCAAGTAAAACCGAACAGAAGAAAGCCGTACAACGTATGGCTGCTCTTGGTGCGCAACTCGCTGAGTTGCCAAAAAAGAAAATTGAGAAACTGCCTGTTGAAGAGCGTTTAATTGATGCATTGTTAGATGTTCAATTAATTACAGCGCATGAAGCACGCCGTCGTCAATTTTTAAGGATTGGTAAATTGTTAAGAAATGAAGATGAAAGCATTATTTTATCTTATTTAACACCGCAGCAAGGTTTAAAGAAAACTGCACAATTGCAACGTTGGGTTGATCGAATGATCGCTCAAGGTGATCCTGCAATTAAGGAGTTCATTAAAATGTATAATGCTGCGGAGCATCATCCGATTCGCCAACATTGCTTACGTGTGCAACGTGATATTAAACAAGAGTTGGGTGAAGAGGCGATTGCTGCATCTCGATTAAATATGTTTAATTACATACAGCAAGTGGCTTTGATTTCAGATAATAGTTAATTTATTTGGGTTCGCTATAAAAAACGATCCGGTTGTGGTCGTTTTTTTATGTGTGATGATTTTTATCAGAATGAGTTTTTAAATATTAGGTATATTTGTTAAATTTAAATATAACTAATTGAAAAATATTAATTAAAAATTAAGATTAATGAGTAAAGGTGATTTTTCATTCAATTTTTTGTGATTGGTTACATCGTTTATTTAATTTTTGTGATAATATTTAAGCATATATTAAATAAAAACCTAAATAAGAGAAAGCCAATGAAAATTATTTTTTCAATACTTATAAGCAGTGTATTTTTAGTTGCATGTACTTCAACTAAGCAAGTTACACAACCCGCACAGGCAACTGTTGTAAATAAAAATCAAAAATTTATTGATGAATTAAAGAAAGGTGCTTCTTTATACTTTAATAAAAGTTCTGCAGAAATTGATCCTAAATATAATATTTATCTATCGACTGCAGCAGAAGTGTTAAAAGGAAATCCACATTTTGTATTGGCTTTACAAGGTAATACAGACAGTAGTGGCAAAGCAGCGACCAATAACCGTGTTTCTGCTGCTCGTGCAAATAGTGTTCGTAGCCAATTGGTGACTCAATATGGCGTATCGCCAGATCAAGTGACGGCAGAAGGTGTGGGTTCAGCGAATCCGATTGCTTCGAATGACACAGCAGATGGTCGTGCTTTAAATAGACGTGTTACAGCGACTTTGAAAATTAGATAATCGGTGTGCAATCATTATAATAAATTTCATTTGAAGATGAAGTTATTGTGATTTTAGAGTGTTAGATAGAAACGATCTTTCGATAAAATTACAATATATCTGTCGTAAAAAGGCTTTTTCTAAGAGGTCTAATTTATAAAAATTGACTATTTTTATGTGTATTTAGGATTTGAAAGACGAAGATTCATCTGAGTAAAACCAATTTTACTCAGATGAAATTGGGTCCAATGAGCAAATCATTGAACCCAATTTATAGAAAAAGCTTTCTTGATTAGCCTTTGATACACAATACTTGTTTTAAAGTATGTACAACTTCAATCAGGTCAGTTTGATTAGCCATAACTTCGTGAATATCTTTATAAGCACTTGGAATTTCATCAACCACGCCTTTGTCCTTCCGACATTCAACACCTTGAGTCTGAGTAATTAGATCCTGTTGATCAAACAAGTTTTTTGCTTTACTTCGGCTCATTTTCCGTCCTGCACCATGTGAGCATGAGCAGAATGAATCAGGGTTGCCCTTACCCTTAACAATGAATGATTGTGCTCCCATTGAACCTGGGATAATGCCGTATTCATCAAGACCTGCTCGAATTGCTCCTTTTCGTGTGACAAAAACCTCTTCACCAAAATGGAACTCTTTTTGCACGTAATTGTGATGGCAGTTAATCGCTTCTTTGGTCATTTGAAAGCTAGGTAATAGAGGTCGAATCGCTTCCAAAATTAAACGCATCATTTCACGTCTATTCTCATAAGCATATTCTTGTGCCCATTCCACAGCTTCAAAGTAGTCATTAAAGCTTTCTGAACCTTCCGCAAAGTAAGACAAGTCTTTATCGGGAACATGTCCAAAGCGATGTTGAGCTTCTTTCTTAGCGCGTTCAATAAAATATGTGCCAATCACATTGCCTAAACCTCGACTTCCAGAATGTAGCATCACCCAGACATTTTGATTTTCATCAAGACAAAGCTCTATAAAGTGGTTTCCTCCACCCAATGTACCGAGCTGTTTTTGCCAAGTGATATCAAAATTTCGCAACATACGTTTCAATGCAGGGTGCTTGTCTGTAATTAGCTTCAGCCTTTTTTCTAAAGGCGTTAATGTGGAAGCTTTGGCTTTAAGCTGTTTATGCATTTCGAAGCCAACAGGAACTTTACGTTCAATTGCATTGCGTAAAGCGCTCAATTGATCAGGCAATTGAGTTGCTGTTAAGCTTAAGCGTATTGCATTCATACCACAGCCAATATCAACGCCAACTGCAGCAGGGATAATGGCATTTTTGGTTGGAATGACACTGCCAACGGTTGCTCCTTTACCCACATGCACATCAGGCATAACCGCAATATGTGAGTGAATAAATTGAAGTTGAGCCATTTTTGAAAGTTGATTTAGACTTTCTTCATCCACGTCAGTGGTATAAATTTTCACAGGAACGCCATATTCTGCTTTAGCGTTCAATATTTTTTGTATGCCCATGATTTTTTCTCTAAGCAAATTTTTGTTGTTGTCCGAATAATGCCTAAAATGAGGCACAAAAAAACCTAGCGAATGCTAGGCTAGAAAGTGCATTCGGACAGTTGCAGATTGAGCAAAAGTCCGTGAGTTGACATCTGCTAAACCTAAGTTAAATTTTTCTCCAGTAACAGCATGATGCACTCCTTAATTAATAAAATGGGGGGACTGGATCAGATCCAATTGAAAGGCTATTGTAGGAATAAAAAATTAATTGTCAAATGAATTTAAAATCCTAGTAAAGGAATAGCATGAATGATCACTCAAAAGTGAGATGAAAAAAAGCAGCCCGAAAGCTGCTTGATCTATATTGAAAAAGTAAAATTATTCTTTATCAACGTTAACGGGTTGTACATCCATGTCTTTATAAGCAATGAGTTTAGTTTTATATTTCCACTTATAACCTAACCAAATAATGAGGAAAAGTGGGATGCTGATATAGGTCGAAAGTAAGCCGAGCCAATCAATTTTTCCACCTGTTAATGCTTGGTAATTCTGTCCTAAAATAATAATCGAACACAAAATGAAAGCAAACCAAGGGGCAAATGGGAAAAATTTAGCTTTATAAGCGAGGTCTTCGACTTTATAGCCTTGTGCAACATAACCCTTACGGAAGCGATAGTGTGAAATAGCAATACCAAGCCAAACGATGAAACCACACATCCCAGACATATTCAGTAACCAGCTAAAAACTTGCTGTTCGCCAATAAAGGTGGTTAAGAAACAAAGTGCAGCTACAGCTGTCGTTGCATACAGCGCATGCATCGGCACACCGCGTGGATCTAATATGGCAAACCATTTTGGTGCACGTCCTTCACGCGCCATACCAAACAGCATACGTGTAGAAGAATACATGCCTGAGTTACCCGCAGACAAAATTGCAGTCAGAATCACAGCATTCATCAAGCCTGCAGCAAATGCCAAACCTGCTTTTTCATACAAAAGCGTGAAAGGAGAGAGCATGATATTCCCGTCACCAACTGCTGCTAATGCTAAATTCGGGTCTGTATAAGCCACTAATGTTCCGATGATGAAGATACACAACACATAGAACAACAAAATACGCCAAAAAATTTGTTTAATCGCAAGTGGAATCGTCTTCTTCGGATCTTTTGATTCCCCTGCGGCAACGCCGACCATCTCAGTTCCTTGGAATGAGAATCCGGCAATCATGGCAACACCAATCAGCGCTTGGAAACCGCCAACAAATGGTGCTTCACCAATTTTCCAATTCTTTAAAACACTTTGAGTTGGATCAAGCATGATTTTGCCAATCATGAATAAGCCAATGATAATAAAGAAGATGATTGCAATAACTTTGACCAGTGAAAATAAGAACTCACTTTCGCCAAAACCTTTTACAGTTAAGGCATTAATGGCAAAAATAATCGCAAGGAAGATGGCACTCCACCAGAATCCGGGGATATCTGGAAACCAAAACTTCATAATAAACTGTACAGCAACCAGTTCGAATGCAACTGTAATTGCCCAGTTATACCAATAGTTCCAACCCAATGCGAAACCGAAACCTTCTTCTACGTATTTGTTTCCGTAAGTGAAGAATGCGCCTGAGGTTGGATTGTGTGTAGCAAGTTCGCCTAGACTGGTCATGAGGAAGTAAATCATGATGCCAATGAGGACATAAGCAAGTAATGCCCCTCCTGGACCAGCACTTGCAATGGTTTGTCCTGAGGCAAGGAACAGACCTGTACCAATAGAACCACCAATGGCAATCATATTTAAATGTCGGGCTCCAAGCTTACGCTTGAGTTCCGGATGACCTGTTTCGCTCATCGTTATTCCTTTAATTTTTTCTGTGTATTGGCGAAGAGCACTTTAAAGCCTTGTTGATCTGCTTTAGTCGTACAGCGACCAAAATTTTGTTCAATGAGTTGTGGGTAATTCAAAAAGCGATTCGCCACAATCCACAATTCACCACCCGATTTTAAATGACGACGCGCAGTTTTACATAAGGTTTCACTGGCATTGTAATCTGTCTGGATACCTAGGTGAAAAGGAGGATTACTCACGATAGCATGCAAAAATAATGGTGCATCTTCAATTCCCTTGACCGCTTTAATTTCGAGTTGTTCTAGCGGCAGATTATTTTTTTCAAAAGTCATCTGAGTGGATGCTAAAGCAAAAGCATCGACATCTAAAGCAAAAATACGATTTTGGGGATTAAGTTTTGAAAGGTAAGCACTAATCACACCTGCACCACAACCAAAATCTGCAATTTTACCAGCAGTTACTTGCTGTAAATATGGGAGTAAAACAGCGGTTCCATTGTCTAAATGGTTTTGGCTAAATACACCTGGAAGGGAACAAATGGTTAAGTCACCTTTAGGTGTGCTTACTGTATATTCTTGCGCCCAACTTACCAAAGGTTTCGCAGTGATTGAAGCTTCAGTTGTCATTTGCCACATTTGACAATGTCGTGCGCTGTCTAATTTAAGTGCAGTTCCAAAGGGTTGGAGTTGCTTCGCTGCACGCTCAACGCCCGCTTTCTTTTCACCAACTAAAAAGATAGATGCACCTTGAGGTAAACGACTCACAACATTGTGCAGAATATAATTGAGGAGTTCTTTAGATTTCGGTACAAAAATGACCGCTTGGTCAAAGTCATTTTCAGGAACATCAACACCAAAATGCACATCTGCTTGTAGATTTTGGAAATAGAGAAACTCATTATAGTTCCATGTCCAAAATGCAGGTTTGATGTCTTGCGCTAAATTCGAAAGCAAGTCATCTGTCGGTGCATTAATCAATAATACACGTCCAGCAAGATAGTCATGTTGTCGAATGACCACTTCACTTCTTGGTTCCATATTTACCACCCATCATAAAATTAAGAGCAATAATGCCCAGACTAAGCTGGGCATTATAAAAGAATTGGTGCATTATTTTTTAGTTGCAGGTAACACAATATTTAAAATTAATGCTGAAATACCACCTGTTGCAACACCAGAGCTAAAGATGTTACGGACTAATTCAGGTAAATGTTCAAGAATTTGAGGAACTTGAGCAACACCTAAACCCAGTGCAAGTGAAATTGCAATAATCAGCAATGCACGACGATCTAAATGAATACCCGATAAAATGTTAATCCCAGAGGCTGCAACTGCGCCAAACATCACCATAACTGCACCACCAAGCACAGCTTGAGGTACGGCTTGAATGACACCTGCAACAGCAGGGAACAGACCTAAGACGACCAACATCGCTGCAATCCAGATCCCAATATAGCGACTCGCTACACCGGTGAGTTGAATCACACCATTATTTTGTGCAAAAACAGAACTAGGGAAAGTATTGAAAATACCTGCTAAAAAAGAGTTAGCACCATTCACTAATACACCACCTTTAATGCGTTCCATCCAGACTGGACCATCAACAGGTTGGTTGGAAATTTTAGATGTTGCTGTGACATCACCAATTGCTTCTAAAGAAGTAACTAAGTAAATAAAAGCCATTGGGATAAATAAACCCCAATCAAAACTGATACCAAAATGCATTGGCGTTGGAATTTGAATCAGTGGTGCATCTTTCAAACCTGAGAAATCGAGATATCCCATAAAGCCAGCAAGAATGTAACCAATTACTAGAGCAATCAGAATAGCCGAACTTTTCACCCAAACGATACGAACACGGTTAAGTAAAATAATAATGGCAAGTACTGTACACGACATAATCAGATTGTCTGTACTGGCAAAAGTTTTGGCTTCCATGGCTTGGTAACCGCCACCCATACTGATTAAACCTTCTTTAATTAAGGTTAAACCAATCATCAGAACCACAATACCCGTTACTAAAGGTGTGATGAGCTTTTTAACCCAAGGTAAAATGCGAGATACACCCATTTCAATAAATGAGCCTGCAATCACCACACCAAAAATAGCCGCCATCACTTGGTTAACAGGCACACCTGAAGCAACCATGGCAGAACCAATACCAATCATTGGACCAATAAAGTTAAAACTGGTTCCTTGAACAATCAATAAACCTGCACCAAACGGTCCAACTTTTTTACATTGTAAAAAAGTTGCGACACCCGAGATCACCAATGACATCGAAAGAATCATATTGGTGTCTTCTTTTGATACACCTAAAGCTAAACAAATCAGTAAGCCTGGTGTGACAATTGGGACAATAATGGCGAGCAAATGTTGTAAAGCAGCAAAAAAAGCGATAAGTGGTTTAGGACGATCGTTCAAACCGTAGACAAGGTCGCTATGATCTTTTTGATCGGGAGAGGTATTGAAATCAGACATGAGAGATAGGTACAGCAGCAATTTGGCGCTATTCTAATCGAGTTACAGGACTTTACAAAACAAAAAGCAGGCGATTCAGTAAAAAAAGTTGTAACTGTCAATAAACTGTCACTACTAAAAGTTAGTATTTTTCTGTATAATTTGCCCTCAAATTTAAAGCGTATCGAATTTACATGTCAGATATTAAAACTCTCCGTAACATTGCCATTATTGCGCACGTCGATCATGGTAAAACGACTTTGGTCGACAAACTTTTGCAACAGTCAGGTGCTCTCGGTGATCGCGCGGGTGAGATCGAGCGTGTCATGGATTCTAACGCGCTAGAGTCTGAGCGTGGTATTACCATCCTTGCAAAAAACACTGCAATTAAGTGGTTAGATAAACGTACTGATACTGAGTATCGTATTAACATCGTCGACACCCCAGGACATGCTGACTTCGGTGGTGAAGTTGAACGTGTTATGTCTATGGTTGACTGTGTACTTCTACTTGTTGACTCACAAGATGGCCCAATGCCACAAACTCGCTTTGTAACTTCTAAAGCGTTTGCACGTGGTTTGAAGCCAATCGTTGTATTGAACAAAGTTGACCGTCCAGGCGCTCGTCCTGATTGGGTAATGGATCAAGTATTTGATTTATTTGATAATCTTGGCGCTACTGACGAACAGTTAGACTTCCCAGTTGTTTATGCTTCAGGCTTAAACGGTATTGCGGGTCGTGCTGTTGACGAACTTGCTCCAGATATGACACCTTTGTTTGAAACAATCGTAGATATCGTTGAACCACCAGCAGTTGATGTTGATGGTCCATTCCAAATGCAAATTTCTTCTCTTGACTATAATAGTTTCGTAGGCGTAATTGGTATTGGCCGTATCCAACGTGGTTCAGTAAAAACAAATACTCAAGTAACAGTCATTGATAAAGATGGCAAAACACGTAACGGCCGTATTTTAAAAATTATGGGTTACCATGGTCTTGATCGTGTAGACGTTGAAGATGCTTCTGCTGGTGATATCGTATGTATTACTGGTCTTGATGCGCTTCATATTTCTGATACGATTTGTGATCCTAAAAATGTTGAAGCAATGGAAGCATTGTCTGTAGATGAACCTACAGTTTCGATGACATTCCAAGTAAATAACTCTCCATTTGCTGGTCGTGAAGGTAAATTTGTAACATCACGTAACATTCGTGAGCGTTTAGACCGCGAATTAATTCACAACGTAGCATTACGTGTTGAAGATACTGATTCTCCAGATCGTTTCAAAGTTTCTGGTCGTGGTGAGCTTCATTTGTCTGTTCTTATTGAGAACATGCGTCGTGAAGGCTTCGAGATGGGTGTATCTCGTCCAGAAGTAATCATGAAAGAAATTGATGGCGAAACTCAAGAACCATTTGAAAATGTAACTTTTGACGTTGAAGAACAACATCAAGGTTCAATCATGGAGCAAATGGGCTTCCGTAAAGGCGAAATGACCAATATGGAACTTGACGGCAAAGGCCGTATCCGTATTGAAGCAACTGTTCCTTCACGTGGCTTAATCGGTTTCCGTTCTGAATTCTTAACCATTACTTCTGGTACTGGTATTATGACTTCAAGCTTCTCTCATTACGGTAAAGCGAAAGCGGGTACTGTAGCGAAGCGTCAAAACGGTGTACTTGTTTCAATGGTTAACGGTACTTGCTTAGCGTTTGCATTGTTCACATTACAAGACCGTGGTCGTCTATTTGCTGAACCACAGTTAGAAGTTTATGAAGGTATGATTGTTGGTATGAACTCACGTTCTGACGACATGACTGTTAACCCGACTAAAGCGAAGCAGTTAACCAACATGCGTGCATCAGGTACTGATGAAGCATTAACATTAACGCCAGCGATTCGTTTCACACTTGAACAAGCACTTGAGTTTGTTGAAGATGACGAATTAGTTGAAGTAACACCTAAGTCAATTCGTATCCGTAAACGTTGGTTGACTGAAAACGAACGTAAACGTAACCGTGGTAAATAATTTTTAAATGAGTGGGTTTTAACGACTATGTTTGTTAAAACCCAGTTGTTAAAAAACCGCAATCTTGATAAAGATTGCGGTTTTTTTGTCATTTACAAAAATATATTGGAAAATTTTTAAAACCGAGTAAATTAAGCGGAAATGTGTATGTAAATAATAATGTATACTTAGTCACAAAAATAGAGAAACAAAATTCTGGAGATTTAGATGAGTATTATTCAAGAGTTTCGCGAGTTTGCTGTAAAAGGCAATATGATGGATATGGCAATCGGTGTGATCATCGGTGGTGCTTTCGGTAAAATTATTGATTCATTAGTTAAAGATATTATCATGCCGTTGATTTCAGTGATCACGGGCGGTGGTGTAGATTTTACACAGAAATTTATTGTATTAGGTGCAAACCCAAATAATTTAACTGCTTTAGATGCTTTGCAAAAAGCGGGTGTGAATGTATTAACTTACGGTAACTTTATTACAATCCTCTTAAACTTCCTAATTTTGGCATGGGTTGTTTTCTTAATGGTTAAAATGATTAATAAATTACGTAAACCAGAAGAAGTGGCAGCAGCTGCAACACCTGAAGATGTTACCTTACTTCGTGAAATTCGTGATGAATTGAAGCGACGCCCTCAATAATAAGATAAATAAGCAAAAATTTTAAAACGGTACTTTTGAGTACCGTTTTTTATGTGTAGGATGATTATGGGGTACGACCAATAATATGAAAAGGATAAGAGGAATGAACAAAAACATTATTTTACTTTGTGTGGTGATGGGTTTGTTGGCATGTTCAGAACCTCAAAAAATGGATCAAAAAAATGAGCCATTAGAAAAAAAAGAACTCACATTTGGTGATATGCCAAATGAACAAACAAAATATGAAACGATTAGTACACAACCTTTAGCAGGTAATGATGCGCCATTAGTTGCCTTGCAGACCCAACTGATTAAAGATCATTTTGAATTTATTGAAAAAGAAAGCGGTAATTCTTGGTCGGTGCATGATTGTCAAAACAATATCATTATTGATGTCAAAGGCGAAGGCATTAGTACCTATACAGCTAAAAGTAAAGTGGGTGTCGGTGAGGGCGGTAAACAATTTCCAGATTTTCTTTTACTGACATTTGAATTTCCAACAGTTGAGGAAACAACTGCAAAATTCAAAATACTAGATGATGCCGTACATTCTGGTGGTGGCTTTTGTAATGGTAAAGCACCTGCAACTGTTGTGATGAGTGGAAATATGGTGTTTTATTTTACGACCAGTTCAGAAGAATTTAGATCGTATATTCAGAGCTATGCTGACTTTGTTAAAAGTATAAAAACGGTAACAGTACCAGCAAGCCCCAATTAAACCGTGATGTGTCTAAAAATCCATACGGAATTTAATTTCCAATAAGTGCCAACCAAATTGACTTTTGATTGGCCCATGTAATTCTTTCTCTTTTAAAGTAAAAACGGCTTTATCAATAGGGCCAACCAATTGTCCTTTTTTAATTTCACCCAGTTCACCCCCTTTTTTTGCAGAAGGACACGTAGAGTGTTGCTTTGCAATTTTTGCAAAATCTATACCTGACAGTATTTTCTTCTTGAGTTGTTCTGCTAAATCTTTATCTTTAACAAGAATATGGCGCACGATCGCAGTTTTCATTTGGTTTTACCTTGAACGAATTTTACAGTATTAGAGGTCGGTTTTACTTTTTTAAGGGCTTGGCATTGTGGGCAAAATACACTTGCACGTTGTCCAAGTTTTAAATTTTCCAAAGTTGTTTCACAGTTCACGCACATTTCGCCTGCACGTCCATACGCTAAAAGTGTTTGTTGGAAATAACCATTTTCACCCATAGCATTACTGTAGTCGCGTAAAGTTGACCCCCCTAAATCAATCGCTTGTTTTAAGATGCGTTTGATCTCGATCACCAATTTTTCAATTTGGCTTTTGCTTAAGCTAGATGCAGGTTGTGCAGGATGAATACCTAAATTAAATAAGCTTTCAGTGGCATAGATATTGCCTACACCAACAACAATATGGTTGTCCATCATGGCAACTTTGATGCCAACATTTTTCGATTTTAATTTACTGGTTAAATATTCAGCATTAAATACATCACTTAAGGGTTCAGGTCCAAGCGTATCAATCAGTTTAGTTTGTGAATTTTGGTCTAACCATAAGATGCAACCGAAGCGACGTGGGTCATGATAACGTAATTCAAAATCTTCAAATTGAAGAATAAAATGATCATGTTTACGAAGTTCAGTATTGGCTTCACAAAGACGGAAACTGCCCGACATGCCTAAATGCCAAAGCATTGTGTCTTGTTCAAATTCAGCCAAAATATATTTGGATCTACGTGTGAGTTGAATTAAGCGTTGACCTCTGAGTTTGGAAATATCTTCAGGAATTGCCCAGCGCAGTCTAGATTCACGCACTTGTACAGCAACAACCTTTTGATCAATTAAAGGCATTAAACTGGCTTTTGTGGTTTCAACTTCTGGTAATTCAGGCATAGCTCGCTCAAAAAGATCGATTTGACCTATATTGTAGGGGAGTTAGAATATTCAATAAAGCAGATCAACTATATTGTTTGTTTGCATCTTTCCTACAGAAAGCTGTATGTGGCAAAGATCGATATATATTTCAAAATATACCTATAATATTTAAGGCTTTTTGGCTTAATATTTTGTTATGTTATCCGTCATTTTTGCATGCTATATCTCTATAAATAATGAATTATCAATATGATAGTTTAATCATAACTTTTTATTTTGTTGTTGATAAAAAAAAGACAATAGTTGGAATGAATAAAATGTGTAATTTTCACATTAATTATAGGTATCGCTACGGTTTATACCCTCGCCATTATCAATGTTATTACATGATTTAAATAAGATGTTTCAATCAATTCATGAATAAATATCCCCTGTTTTAAATTGTGTAAATCAATGAATTCGCAACATCTCTTTCCTAAATTAGGTTTCCCATGAAAAAAATTGCTCTTTCAATATTAGCAATCTCTATTGCAACTTCACTGTCCTATGCTCATGCTGAGAAAGCATTTGATTTAAATGGACAAACACTGACAGGCGATTGGAACGGTACACGTACCCAATTGGCCAATGATGGGGTTAAATTTGATGGAACCATTGCCGTAGATGGCTCTTATCTTGCAGATGGTGGCTATAATCCACATCAAGCTCCAACTTTTGGAACACAATTTGGTGTGGGTACTACACTAGATATGAATAAGTTGGCGGGTTGGGAAGGCACAACAATTCGTGCATTGATTACAGCAAGACAAGGGCAAAGTACCAGTATTGATGGCATCCAAGATCCAACAGCACCGCAGTGGGCAAATTCACAAGCCAATTGGGGAAGAGGCAATTCAGGTAGTCGTTTGAGTGAATTGTATATTGAAAAGAATTTTAAGGATCAAGGAATTAGTGTGCGACTAGGTCGTATGGGGCTAGGGACTGAATTCAATACCATGGCATGTGATTTCCAAGGCAATGCATTTTGTGCAGCACAAATGGGCAAATGGCAAGGCAAGCTTTGGTATAACACACCTGTTTCACAATGGGGTGGGCGAGTGAAATACCAGTTGAATCCTGAACTATTTGCACAAATTGGCGTGTTTGAATATAACCCTGAGAATGCTTTGGAACGTCATGGTTGGAACTTAGATACAAAAAATGCAGATGGTGTAAATATCCTCAGTGAAGTGGTTTGGTCGCCAAAAAAAGGCCTGAATGACTTAGCAGGCAGTTATCGCTTTGGTGCATTATATAACACGGCTGATGATGCAAAGAATCAATACGATATTGCACATGCAAAAGGTGCTGTTGAAGAAGACCGTACTTATGGTGGTTGGATTGCTTTTGAGCAGCAGTTGACATCAAGTGGTAAAGGCCGACGTGGTTTACATAGCTTTGGTAATTTTACCTTTCATGACCGAATCACCACTGCAGTGGATAACTCACAGCAGTTGGGTTTGAAATATATTGGCTTATTTGAAGCACATCCGAATGATATTTTAGGCTTAGCAGTGAATCGTGTACATATCAATGACCGCTACCGTGATACAAAAGCAGTCTTGAATCAGGATGCCGAATATAATATTGAATTAAATTATTCATATTATCCTGCTAAATGGTTCATGCTTCGCCCGCTCATGCAATATGTGGTTAATCCGGGTGCAACTGATAAAGTTGATAATGCATTGGTGATTGGCTTAGGATCTAAAGTGATTTTCTAATTTTAGACTTTTATACGATGTCTAATAAAATAATTTATTCAAAATAGGGATATGTTTATGCAAAGTATTGGTCGATTAAATTCTATTCATCTCCCATTACTTTGCTTAAGTGCATGTATTACTCAAAACTTATATGCTGAAACGGAGGCAACTAAATCCGTTCAGCAACTTGCCCCCATTACATTGGAAGCAACACGTAGTGACACAGATTGGTTACAAACACCCGCATCTGTCTATCGAATAGAACAAGACAAAAATCAAAATAATATTGGTGTGAACCTCACAGAAACCTTAAAAGGCATTCCGGGGCTACAACTGAATAATCGAGAGAACTACGCGCAAGATTTGCAATTGTCTATGCGAGGTTTTGGTGCACGCTCAACCTTTGGTGTACGTGGTATTCGTTTATATGTAGATGGCATTCCTGCAACAATGCCCGATGGTCAAGGTCAAACTTCAAATATTGATTTAAGCAGTTTAGATCATATAGAAGTCTTAGGCGGTCCATTTTCATCGCTTTATGGAAACTCTTCAGGTGGCACGATTTTAACCACGACCAAAGAAGGACAAGGGCGAGATTCTATTGAAGTTGGCTACTCAGGTGGGAGTCACAATAAAGGACGTGCAGATATTGTTTTACAAGGCGGCTCGGACAAAGCCAATGAGCCGAGTTATGTCATTAGTTCTTCTTATTTTGATACAGATGGATATCGTGAACATAGCGATGCTCAAAAAGTATTAAGTAATGCCAAATTGACATGGAATTTGGCAGATGGTTCTAAAGTCAATTGGGTGATTAATCATGTGGATATTAATGCAGATGATCCACAGGGCTTAACTCGTCAGCAATGGAAAGATAACCCCAAGCAAGTCAATGATGCTAAGAATACTTATGATGTGCGCAAAGAGATTCAACAAACTCAAACAGGTTTGACTTGGACGAAGCCATTGAACGATCAGAATGAATTGTATGCAATGGCGTATGCAGGGCAGCGATCCGTTACACAATATCAGTCAATTCCAAATACCGCACAAATGAACCCACGTCATGCGGGTGGTGTGATTGATTTTTCCCGAAATTTTTATGGAACAGACCTACGTTGGACGGGTAAAGATTTATTGCCAAATACGCGTTTGAGTGCAGGATTTGCATTTGATGCGATGGATGAGGATCGTCAAGGTTATGAGAATTTTATTCTTAAAAATAATCAGCCATACTACGGCGTAAAAGGTAATTTACGCCGTGATGAAAATAATACTTTATGGAATTTAGATCCTTATTTACAAGCATCTTGGCAGTTTTTACTGACTTGGCGTATCGACACAGGTTTACGTTATAGCAATGTGCATTATGAATCTAAAGATCATTATATTCAGCTGAATAGCGACCCAACAAAAAACAATGGCGATGATAGCGGTAAAACGGACTATTCAAAGCTTCTCCCTTCCGCTGCTTTAACGTGGGAAATAAACCCGCAATTGAGTACGTATGTCAGCTATTCCAAAGGATTTGAAACGCCAACTTTTACAGAGATGGCTTATCCAAACACTGGAAGTGGCGCATCTGGAATTAACTTTAGTTTAAAACCTTCAACAAGTGATAATTATGAGTTGGGTCTGAAGTCTGAAAATATTTTGGGTCAATTCACCGCTGCTCTTTTTCAGAGTAAGACACAAGATGACATAGTCTCAGCAGGAACATTGGATGGTCGAGCAACCTTTCAAAATGCAGATAAAACCTTACGTCAGGGCGTAGAATTGTCTTGGAATAAAAAGCTTTGGCGTGATTTAACTGCTGAAGCCAGTTATAGCTATTTAGATGCAACTTTTGATGCGGATATTCCAAATAGTGATCCTAAAAAAGTAGTACATCGTGGCAATAATATTCCAGGTGTTGCAAAGAATCAGGCTTATATCGCATTCGGCTGGCAACCTGAAGCTGGATTTAATGCAGGTGTTGATGTGCGCTATATGGACAAAATTTATGTTGATGATCTTAATTCAGATTCAGCACCGAGTTATACCGTGACTTCGGTAAATATTGGTTATATTTGGAAAAATCAGGATTGGAAAGTACGTACTTATGCACGTATCGATAATTTGTTTGATGAGAATTATGTGGGTTCTGTGATTGTCAATGATGGTAATAGTCGCTTCTTTGAACCTGCTGATGGTTTGAATTGGAGCGCAGGTTTGAGCTTAAGCAAAGCATTCTAGCAGGGAGAGTAAAGTGTCATTATTATTTCAACCGATTCAGTTTGGTTCTTTAACATTAAATAATAAAATTGTGATTGCACCGATGTGTCAATATTCAGCAACTGAGGTTGGTGAAGTAACCTATTGGCATGAACAACAATGGGCGAATTATGCATTATCAGGTGCAGGGCTTTGTATTGTTGAAGCAACGGCTGTGCAGGCTCAAGGGCGAATTAGCTATACAGATGTTGGGTTATGGAATGATACGCAAAGAGATCAAATTAAAGCATTATTGGCGAAAGTAAGAACGCTTTCACCGATGCCTTTTGCTGTGCAATTGGCACATGCAGGGCGTAAAGCTTCAACCGATAAACCGTGGGAAGGTAAGGGGCAAATTGCACCAAATGAAGCCTTGGGTTGGCAGACGGTATCAGCCAGTGAAATTGCTTTTAACCCAACAGACCATGTACCACATGCATTGAGTAAAGCTGAAATTCAAAAGGTGATTGCAGACTTCGCAAGCGCTGCAAAACGTGCAGTGGATGCAGGTTTTCAGTTAATCGAAATTCATGGTGCGCATGGTTATTTGTTGCATCAATTTATGTCGCCATTATCGAATCATCGTGAAGATGAATATGGTGGTAGTTTTGAAAACCGTATTCGATTAACGCTAGAAGTTTTTCAAGCCATCAAGCATGCTGTTCCTGAAGATTATCCAGTGGGGATTCGAATTTCTGCAACGGATTGGATGGATCATCAAGATGCATGGAATCTAGAATCCAGTGTGGGTTTAGCAAAAGCTTTAGAACAGTTAGGTGCTGTCTATATTCATGTATCTTCAGGTGGATTGCATGTTCAACAAGACATTAAAATTGGTGCTAACTACCAAGTGCCTTTTGCAAAAGTGATTAAAGAAAATGTGAATGTTCCTGTGATTACCGTGGGATTAATTACTGAGGTAGAACAAGCAGAACAGATTCTGCAAGAGGGTGAAGCAGATGCTATTGGGTTAGCCCGAGCAATGTTATATGACCCACGCTGGCCTTGGCATGCTGCTGCTCAATTAGGTGAAAACATTGCAATTGCACCGCAATATCTCCGTTGCCAACCGCATGGGCTAAAAGCACTTTTTAAAGCTTATACATAAGACTATTCATTTAAAGTATTTAAGTTTCGCAGAAATACACATTAGGATGTATTTCTGTACAACTCATTTTGCCCAAACGAAGGGAAGCGAAGCATGCTATTTGCGGTAATATTACCCATTTTTATGTTGTTGTTTTTAGGTTACTTGAGTGTCAAAATTCATTTAATCACAAAAGAACAAATTCATGCGCTCAGTGCTTTTATTATCAAAATTGCTTTACCCGCTTTAATCTTTTATGCATTGGCTTCGAAAGATTTACATGAAATTTGGTATCCCGAATACTTCGTGGTCTATGCAGGAATCACCATCACTTTATTTACTTTAGCTTATTTTATCGCTTTAAAAGTATTTAAAAATACTGCAACAGAATCATCCGTATTGTCGATGGGTGCTTCAATGTCGAATACAGGGTTGATTGGTACAGCAGTATTAACATTATTAATGGGGCATCAAGCAACCATTTATATTTCATTGGTCTTGATTATTGAAAGCGTACTTGTTGTTCCTGCTGTTTTAGTTTTGGCTGAATTGAGCTTACAAAAGAATTTAAATATCAGCGCAGTCATCCAAAAAACCATCAAGACATTGTTGAAGAACCCGTTATTTTTAGCTGTGGTTTTTGGGATTAGTTGTGCAATTTTTGAAATTCATTTACCCGAACAATTGAATCAAGTTTTGGCTTTATTGGGACAAACAGCATCACCTTTAGCTCTGTTTGCGATTGGTGGGGGAGTTGTCGGATTAAGCATTCAATATATTAATTTACAAACCTTGTACTTGGTTTTTTCTAAAAACTTATTGATGCCTTTATGTGTGTTCTTTGGTTTATCGACCTTTACTCAGGTCAGCCAAGAAATGCTCTACGCAGGAACACTTATTGCAGCTTTACCAATGCCTTCTATCTTTGGGATTTTTGGACAAATGTATGGGTTAAATGAGAAAGCACTGACGCCGTTATTATTAAGTACGATTGTTGGTTTTATTGTGATTAGTTGCTTAATTACGGTTTGGTGGTAAAAAAATACTCTCCGAAGAGAGTATTTAAAAAAGAATAGAATTATTTTTTAGCTGGCGTTTTTGCTTTTTCTGTAATGAGTTTATTCACAGCATCTAAAGACTCTTTCGCACGAGGGATATTATCTTTTGCAAGAGCTGTATAGATTTTTTTAGCTTCAGGTAGATTTTGTTGCACGATATTGCCATTAACCATCATGTTTGCGACAGCCATTAATGCAGGAATATAACCTTTCTTGGCTAAGTCTTGAATGGCATTCAAACCTTGTTTGATGGATGCTTCATTTTTGGTTTTGAAGCCAACCGTAATATCGTAAAGTGCTTTAGCATGAATGGCTGGGAAACTGCCTTTTTTCACTAAAGGATCTAATTTCTGTAAGCCTTTTTTATCAGATTCAGGTTTATTTTCTGAGAATAATAAAACAGCCAACTCTACTGTTGCATCATCAAAACCTTGAGCAGAGGCTTTTTCTAGATATTCACGAGATTTTTTTTCATCTTTAGCCAGACCTAATTGTCCAGTTGCATAACTTTGCGCAAGGACATAGCTCGCAACAGGATAGCCCTTACTTGCTGAATCTTGATAATACTGCAACGCTTTTTTATCATCTTTTGCAGTTCCTTGTCCCATTTGAGTTAAGAAACCAAGATTATAAAGCGCTTGGGCATTACCCGCTTTTCCCATTTTATCCAGTTCTTGATATGCCGCTGTGAAGTTCTTGGCTTTGATTAAGTCTTGAACCTGAGCAAATGCAGGATCCATATTCGCTTGTGGTGCATCAGCCGCAAAAACAGTTGCACAAGAAAGAGAAAGAAGTGCAGCAACGAGAAGTTTTTTCATATTGTTTGAGTACCTTGTTTTAACTTCAACATAATTCCATTTATGTAAGAGAAAAATGTTATTTGACTGGTTTTATCATAATTTGATTTTTGTGAATGTAAACATATCAATTGTATAAGATGATGTATTTATGTCGTATTCTCTTAAAAAATGTGAGTCATTAAGAACATTTTAGTCTATTAGATGTTTCTCGTACCCATCAACAATATTCGGCTTTTTGCATAAGTCTTGATAACTTTAAAAATTTTCCTCTAACCAAGAAATAAAAGGCTTTATATAAAAAGCCTTTTAATGTGAACAAAGTTTTGAGTGATAGTTTTATGGAACGGCTTTAAGCAGTAACTCTATTTCACCTGCGCTTCGTGCACCAGAAACTCGACTGCCATCTTTTAAGAAGAAGGTCGGTGTGCCATCAACGTCTAAAGTCTTGGCAAGTTGAATATTTTTTTCAATCGGTGTTGTACAACTGGTCACTTTTGCAGGTGTTTTTTTCTTTAAAAGATAATCTTGCCAAGTTTGATATTGATTTTTAGCACACCAAATTTGCTCTGCGACAGTCGCCGCATTGGGATGCAAACGAGTAATTGGATATAAAAAGAGATAAATCGTGACATTATTGACTTGAGTCAGCTCTTTTTCTAATTGATGGCAATAAGGGCAGTCAGGGTCACTAAAAATATAAAGAACACGTTCTCCATTGCCTTTAACATGCTTAATGGCTTGGTCTAAAGGTAGTTTTTTTACATCAATCGCTGTTAAAGCACGTTCACGTTCTTCTGTTAGGTTTTTTTGTTCTTTAAGATCAATGAGATTTCCAACAAAGAAATACTTTGCATCCTCATTGGTATAGACAATACGTCCGCCCATGTAAACTTCATAAATATCTTTAACAGGAGAGTTGGTAACAGATTTCACAGGAATGCTCGGAAAGTTCTTTTTTAGATTCTGTTCCACTGTTTGAATATTTGCATGTGCAGTCGTCAAAGTGAATAAGCTGAAGGATAGGGCTGTGAACCAAGTTTTCATAATGAAACTCTAAATTTGATCTTTATTATATTGAATAAATGTGGCTTAAAAATATATGCAAATGATGTAATTCATGCCCATTATTTACCAACTTCCAGATGCTCTACCACCAGAGCTAGAGTCGCCCACTACTAGAAAAAGAGCTACGACTAGATGATGAGCTTGAGCCGTTAATGATAATCTTTATATTATATTTTCCGTAATTTGGATAATTCAACCATTTTAAACATTCAAGTGGGTAACACTTTTTTACAGCATGTAAAATGGTGAAAAGAAACAGATCACTTGAACTGAATTAATGTCTTAAAAATTTATCACAGACTTTGCTTTGCTTTCATCGCAATATTTGTTTAAATCCTTTTTGATTTTCATCGTGAGTAGAACCATGTTCGTTAAAGGCATTAAACGTAATTATTTGAAAGTTCTTGAGGATGAATCAATTGCCGATGAAGATAAAATTGATGCTTTGCTGATGAAGCTTGGTGCTGAGTTTTTAGTCAGTAAAGATGACCGTGTTTATATTTTTGAAAAAGATGGTCAAACTGCAAAATTTGATGCAAAACATGCACGTGCTTACCATTTTAAAGATTATCTTGTCAAAGACATGAACAAGTTGTTTCATGGGTTTTGATTTAAATTTATTTTAAATTAAGTCAATGAATATGATGATTTAACATAAGGTTATAGAATTAATCGAGATGATTTTGCATGGATTGTTTGAGTATCTCGATTAAATCTTCATCCATATATTGATAGTCATCTGAAATATCTAAAACAATAATTTTCTTATGTAACAGTTCTTTATGGAATTTTTCTTTCATCCATATTTTATATTTTTGTTCCATCACACAAATACAATCCGCCCATGCAATATCTTTCACCGTTAAGGTATGTTTTGCATGGCGACTTGTACCCGCAGAACGGGTGTGAATGCCATAACCCACTGAAAAGTAATTATTCCCTTGCGTGGCAGTGCCACTCAGGACTGCGCCATTGATTACGGCTACAGATAAATAAGTAGTTAATACGAATTCCTTAAAATTTTATTGTTGATTAAGATTATTGATTGAGAGTTTTGATATATCTGAATATTTTTAGATTCAACGCATTTGACTATGTACTATTAATTTAAATTATATAACATAAAACTAAGTTGTTTTTCATAAGATGAGTCGACAAGGATCCTAAAGATGATAAAAGCACTGTCAATTTTATTCATAAGTTTAGTGTGTTCAACGGCTATTTTAGCAGGGCAACCAAATCTTGTGCCTCATCAAATAAACTTGAAAAATGGAAAGAAATTTTCATTAAATCTTCCTGAAAATTACGAAATCATTCCTGCGGTTGAAGGTTTAAAACGCGTACGGTTTTTCGCTAAAGCACCTGATGGCAGAATGTTTGTTACAGATATGCATGATTTATCGGATAACGTAAAAGGCACTGTTTATATTTTAGATGAATGGAATCCTGAAACGGGGAAATTCGGAAAAACAATTCCTTATATGACGGGCTTGAAGAATCCTAATTCAGTGCAATTTTATACAGATTCTTCAGGGCAAGATTGGTTATATATAGCTGAAACGCATCAACTTACTCGACGAAAATTTACCCAAGGTGAAGTTAAGTCAACGAGTAAAGCTGAAGTTTTAACGACTTTTCCTGATTATGGTTTAAGTTATAAATATGGGGGGTGGCATCTGACACGGACAATCGCAGTCGGTGGAAATGGAAAAATTTATATTTCAGTTGGCTCAAGTTGCAATGCTTGTATCGAGAAAGAAAAAGTTCGAGCGACAGTGTTAGAAATGAATCCTGATGGCTCGGAACAAAAGATTTTCGCTACAGGTTTACGCAATGCCGTGGGTTTGAAATGGGTGGGTAAATTTTTATTTACCACCAATCAAGGTGCAGACCATTTAGGAAAGAACAAGCCAGATGAAACTTTTTATGCGCTGAAACGTGATACAGATTATGGCTGGCCGTCGTGTTATTCGTCGAATGGAAAAGTTTTTGCAGATCCAAAATTCAAACGTCCGTCAGGCTGTAAAAATGTAGCATCGCCTTATGCTTATTTTCCATCACATTCATCTGCACTTGGTTTTGATTATTTTGATGATCCAAACACAGATGATGTGATTAAAAATTCTTTTTTAGTGGCTTTACATGGTTCAACCGATGAAGCGATTGGGCATGGTTATAAAATCGCGATTATGCGTAAAGGACAAAAGCTACAGACATTTATGGATGGGTTTTTAGTCGGTAAAACGGTAAATGGGCGACCAGCAGATATTTACCGTATTGATGCAAATTCGTTTTATTTTTCAGATGATCGGGCAGGTGTAATTTATTATGTGAGGCAGAAGAAACCTTCCTAAATTTTGAGTCTTTATAAAAATTTAGGAGAAATTAAAAATATAAATTATTGATAGGTTGGTTTGTTGAGCAGATGTATTTTATGTTTATTCGACTATGAATTTAGATGAGTGGTTATTGATAAAAAAGCATAAATAAAATTAAGGATTTATGTTCTCATAATTTATAGGGTATTTTTATTTAAAAATACCCTATAAATTATGTATTAAGTTAATCGTACTTTTTTGTATTAATAAATTCTTCTAATTGATTGAGATCAGGAACACCTGAAATTCGGTGACCTAATGAGTTGAAAATAGTTGGAGTCAAAGCAATTTTATGTAGTTTTGCTAATTCCATATTTTTATCAATTGGATTTATACAAGACATTGAATTATTCTGAGGTTTTTGTTGTTCAATAAGATAGCTTTTCCATACTTTTAATGGTTCTTTTGAACACCAAATTTTCTTTGCGGTTTCGACAGCTGTTGGATGAAGATGGGTTAATGCAAAAGGAAAAGTATAAATTGTAATATCATCTACATCTTCTAATTCAGATTGAAGTAATTGGCAAGCAGGGCAATCTGGATCTGAAAATACATATAGAAGACGTTTACCATTTCCTTTAATTTCTTTAAAAGCTTGAGCAACAGGTAGTTGTTTAGGATTAATTGAATAATGGCTTTGATAAACAGCCTCAGTGATATTTAAATCCGTTTTTAAGTCGATAATATCTCCTTGAATTAAATAGCGACTAGATGCATCGATTAAAAATGATCCACGTGGATTTGATAAAATATATATATTATCAATAGGAGTTTTGTCGATAAACTCAGGTTTCATTTTTAGGGGAAATGATTGAGCCATATTTTTGATGCTTTCTGTATTTGCCAAGCTCATTTGATTGCAGAGTAATGATACAAAAATTGATATTAGTATTTGTGATTTCTTCATTTTCAGTTTCAAGATATTTTTATTAATTATTAACTAAATTAGCGGTGCAAAACAATAAAATATTTTTTCATTCATAAAAAAGCCCCTAAACTTAGAGGCTAATGTATCACAACATTTTAAAAATTATAGTGTTACTGCTGTCTCGCCACATCACCATTCAAATATTCAGGCAAATCTAAGACCGTTAAACTGAGCTCTTCAAGCGCTGCAGGTTTCGCCACAACCAACGCTTTATACGTATCATCCAAAGTAATACTATTCACGACTTGTACACTATTGTTCAATTGCGTTGCAGGTGCAGGAACATCGCCACCTCCAAGCACCAAATGCAACCATGCTTTCGGTTTTGCCTTAAACCAAAGACGAGCAATAATTTCCTGACCGATATAACAACCCTTATCGTAATGTACGCCTTCACGCTGATGCAAACGTAATTCCTGAGGTTGGAATAACTCCGCAGTACTTGCAGAAATCCAAGCTTGACCTGCATCAATCGCTTGCAGTTGCCACGCAGTTACATCTGTTTCAGCAGTAGCAAAATCAGTTGTATCCCCATTGATGGTTGGGAAAACCTGAGCATCCTGTTCCAGTTTCATCTTAGAAAATGCACCAAATTTTTTAATATGCTTGGCAAATTCTTCTGCTTGGTCTTCAGTGGTGACAATCACGAAATGTTCAGGATTAAGTTTTTTTATCCATAAACCAAACTGAATACGACCTTTTAAACTACAAATAGCCGTGTAGCGCGTGATATTTTCAGGCAAAGCCTCAGCGTTTAAGGTCACTTGCCCTTGTAAAAATTTTTGTGCATCCACACCAATTAAAGTGAATGAGGAGAAAGCTAGACCGCTCATAAGATACTCACTTGTTTCAAATCTAATACTAAAGAATGAATCCGATTTTCCACTATTTTTCAAAAAAAATCAGTTTTAGTGCAAATAATTCAAAGAAGTTGTTACTGAATGTTTCTAAAACCCCTGTTTTTATATCTAAGTATATGAAATATAAACGATTTGGGAAATGGCTTTTCAGCAGTGTACTATGCCAATCATTAGACCCGCAGTAATAAATGATGCAAGAGGCACGAACCCAATGAATAACAATTACCGCAAAGCACTGCAAAACACCCAGCTCGAATATTTTGATGTGCGTCAAGCCATTGAAGATATCCAGCCAGGCGCTTATGCAAAACTTCCATATACTTCAAAAGTACTTGCAGAACAATTGGTTCGCCGTTGCGACCCTGCAATTTTAGAACAATCTTTAAAAGAACTGATTAACCGTAAACAAGACCACGACTTCCCTTGGTATCCTGCACGTGTAGTGTGTCATGACATCCTTGGTCAAACAGCATTGGTTGACCTTGCAGGTCTGCGTGATGCAATTGCAGAGCAAGGCGGTGACCCATCTAAAGTCAATCCTGTCGTTCCAACACAGCTGATCGTAGACCATTCTTTAGCAGTGGAGTTTGGTGGTTCTGATCCTGACGCTTTTGAGAAAAATCGTGCGATTGAAGACCGTCGTAATGAAGACCGTTTCCACTTTATCGAATGGACGAAAACAGCCTTTGAAAATGTGGATGTTATTCCTGCGGGCAACGGCATCATGCATCAAATTAACTTGGAAAAAATGTCACCTGTGATTCAAAACCGTGGTGGTATTGCGTATCCAGATACCTGTGTCGGTACAGATTCACATACGCCACATACGGATGCACTCGGTGTCATTTCGATTGGTGTCGGTGGTTTAGAAGCTGAAAATGTAATGTTAGGTCGTGCGTCTTGGATGCGTCTGCCTGATATTATTGGCGTGGAATTTGTCGGTCAGCGTCAAGCAGGCATTACTGCGACAGACATTGTATTGGCTTTAACTGAATTTTTGCGTAAAGAGCGTGTTGTTGGTGCGTATCTTGAGTTCTTTGGTGAAGGTGCCGACAGCATGTCAGTCGGTGATCGTGCAACGATTTCCAACATGACCCCTGAATATGGCGCAACTGCTGCGATGTTCTATATCGACCAAAACACCATTGATTATTTAACACTGACAGGTCGTGAAGCAGATCAAATTAGACTTGTAGAAACTTATGCCAAAGAAATTGGTCTTTGGGCAAGTGATATGACACAAGCTGAATATCCACGTGTGTTACGTTTCGATTTATCAACGGTGACCCGTAACATTGCAGGGCCATCAAACCCACATGCACGTGTATCTACAAGCGATTTAAAAGCCAAAGGCATTGCAGGTGTCGTTGAACATCGTACCGATGGTTTAATGCCTGATGGTGCGGTGATTATCGCTGCAATTACCTCATGTACCAATACGTCTAATCCACGGAATACCGTTGCGGCAGGCTTGCTTGCACGTAAAGCAAATGAGTTGGGCTTAGAGCGTAAACCTTGGGTGAAATCATCTTTTGCACCGGGTTCTAAAGCGGCGGCTTTGTATTTGGAAGAAGCAGGTGTACTCACTGATTTAGAAAAACTCGGTTTTGGTATTGTTGCTTATGCATGTACCACCTGTAACGGTATGTCGGGTGCGTTAGATCCTAAAATTCAGCAAGAAATTATTGACCGTGATTTGTATGCGACTGCGGTACTTTCGGGTAACCGTAATTTTGATGGTCGTATCCATCCTTATGCAAAACAAGCATTCTTGGCTTCTCCGCCACTTGTCGTTGCCTATGCGATTGCGGGAACGATTCGTTTTGACATTGAAACGGATTCATTGGGGAATGATAAAGATGGCAATCCAATTTACTTAAAAGATATTTGGCCGTCTGATGAAGAAATTGATGCTTTGGTGAAAGTTGCTGTAAAACCTGAGCAATTCAAAAAAATCTACATTCCAATGTTTGATTTGGGCGTGAATGCGAAATCTGAAAGCCCGCTGTATGCTTGGCGTCCGCAAAGTACTTATATCCGTCGTCCGCCATATTGGGAAGGCGCTTTGGCTGCTCCACGTACATTGGCAAATATGCGTCCATTGGCAATTTTGGGTGACAACATCACCACAGATCATTTATCACCATCGAATGCGATTGTCTTAGACAGTGCTTCAGGTGAATATTTGAAAAAAATGGGTGTGCCTGAGGAAGACTTTAATTCATACGCAACGCATCGTGGTGATCACTTAACTACGCAACGCGCGACTTTTGCTAACCCGAAATTGTTTAATGAAATGGTGACACGTACTGATGGTACAGTGAAGCAAGGTTCAAAAGCACGTGTTGAGCCTGAAGGCGAAGTGATGCGTATGTGGGAAGCGATTGAAACCTATATGAATCGTAAGCAACCGTTGATCATTATTGCAGGTAAGGATTATGGTCAGGGTTCGAGCCGTGACTGGGCTGCCAAAGGTGTGCGTCTTGCAGGTGTAGAAGTAATTGTTGCGGAAGGTTTTGAGCGTATTCATCGTACTAACTTAGTCGGTATGGGCGTGTTACCGCTTGAGTTTAAGTCTGGTATTGACCGTAAAACCTTGAAGTTGGATGGTACTGAGTTGTATAGCGTGATTGGTAATATTGCGCCACGTTCTGATTTAACTTTGGTGATTGAACGTGCCACTGAAGACGGTAAAAATGAAGTGGTTGAAGTTGCTGTGACGTGTCGTTTGGATACGGAAGAAGAGGTTCATGTGTATGAAGCAGGCGGTGTGTTGCAACGCTTTGCACAGGATTTTTTGGAAGGGAATGTGGCTTAAGATTTTAAGCTAAAAGTAATTGATTTTGTTGTAAAAAAGCCCTACTGTTAAGTGGGGTTTTTATCCAAGTGAAAATATTTATGAATAATAGAACTATACAAAAAGATCGAGAATTTATTTTAAAAATCAGTGAAGAGTTTTTTTTACAAGACTATATTGTTGGTAAGTTAAATGATTTTGAACGATTTGATATTAAAGGTTGGGAAATTTGGTTACAGGTAGAATTTTACATTTTTTTAAAAAATCATTTAGATATAAAGTCAGTGGATAGAGAGGTTCGTTGTTCAGTTGATGGCAGAAAAAAGACTAAACAAAAATTAGCCATTTTAGATTTTATGATTCATCAAAAACGAAAAACATCATCTATACCTTTAGAGATTAAACAAGATATTAGTTCTACCACTTGTTTGAGACATATGATAAAAGACATAAAAAAATTTGGAAATATCAAATATTCAGGAATTAATACTACACGTACGTTATGGTGCTTAGGTGTGCATGTTGGAGAAGTTAGAGGTGATATAGTTGAAAAATCTGATTATCTCGTTACTACAGAACCAGTATTAGGTACAAATTTTTTTTACACTTTAATATAATACTTATTAAGTCCAGGAGATTTTTTAAGTAGTAATTATAAAAGTCAAGGAATTCTAAAATGATTTTACGTTTATCTTATCGTAATTATGATAATGGAGCATATGGAACAGTTTTTTTTAATAAAACTAATAATAAAGCTATAAAGGTATTTAAGCGAAAAGAATCTAATAGAGATGAGCAAATTAAAAGTACCTTTAAAAGTGAAGTATCAGCATATAATATTGCAATGGAAAATAATAACTTAAAAACTTTCGTTCCTGAATTTTATGGGGAAATTAATGATATAGAGAAAATTTTAGATGAGTATGGAAGCGATATTTCAAAAGAATATTTCCTTAATTTAGCATATGCTATGAAATATATACCTAAAAAATTTGTGAAAAATAATGACTATCGTGTTGATGTAAACCATAAGAATGAGGTTTTTAAATTATTTGATGATGCTGGTATAACGTATGTGAAAGACTCCTCTGTTTCTGTAAAGGAAAATGGGGAAATTGTTTATATAATAGATTTTGCAGTAAATGATCATTCCCCTTAAGTTAAAAATTACTTGGTTTTATTGACTAGATTATGGAACTAAAAATATTACAAAATTAGGAGTAAAAAATGACTATAGAAAAACCAAAACTTCCTAAAATTGAAGGAAAAGTACTTCAAAATAAAACCATTAACATAGAAAAGTTGTTTAAATCATTTTCTGAAATGCCTACAGGTTTCTATTCCGAAGAAAGAATAGATGAACCACCACAAAAGCGTGAAGAGTTGTAAGATATTCAAAGTAAAAAAATATTCGAGGAATCAATGCCCAAAAAATCACCTGAACAAAAAGCCGAAGAAAAAAAACGCTACATTGTGGCAAGTGGTGCATCCAATACAGAAGAACTTGAACCATTTTTAACTGATCCAAATCAGGCGATTCGAGTTATAGCTGCCATGAACCCCGATGCAGATTCAAAAATACTTGATCGCTTTGCAAACGATAAATTTTGGGGTGTACGCATAGAAGTCGTGCATCATACCAATGTCAGCGAAGCAACATTACGCAGATTACTAGAAGCTAAAGTGAGTAAGCGAGGTGTCGTCCATCACGCAGCTTGTGAAAAGTTAGTGGAACGTGGTGTGCTATTTGGCACAGATGGTATGCCATTGGATGTTGATTGAAGATATTGTTTGAAAAATGCTCAATAAATACCTGTCATAAGATATATCAAAACGGATGGAGTAGCTTCATGCCTACCGCAAAAGTTTTTATGACAGGTCGTAGCCAAGCTTTTAATTTACATAAAGAGTTTCGTTTTGAAGCTGTAGAAGTCAAAATCTTTCGCTATGGTAGTCAAGTTATTCTCCAAAAAAACAATCATAATTGAACGATCTAATTTAAAAAAATTAACTTCGTACTTTTATACTAATTTGAGCAAATTTAAGCTTATTTAAATCATTTATTCCAATGATAAAGGGCTTGATCACTTTTATTTCTTCCAATCATACAACACAAATAACGTTTCTCAAGCTTATCTCTATTGCGTATATTACGACACAGTAAAATATTTGAAGTACCCAATGAGTTTTGAAACATCCGCTGAACAAGAACCTCGAGTGAACATAAAGGCGTGGCTCGCCGTGATTGCCGTCGCTTTAGCCATTTTTTCTGTGGTCAGTGCAGAAATGCTCCCAATTGGATTATTGACCCCTATTGCAGAAAGTATGCAGCAACCCTTAGGTCACACCAGTCTAATTATTTCTACGCCCTCCTTAGTCGCTGCCATTGTTGCACCGTGTGTTGTTTTGGTTTTTAACCGCATCAATCGCCGTCAATTACTGCTATTTTTTATGCTGTTATTGTTTATTTCAACACTCGTTTCAGCAATGACACACGCATTTCATTGGCTATTGCTCGCAAGGGTATTATTCGGTATTTCTATGGGCGGTATTTGGGCTTTAGCAGGCAGTCTTGCCGTTCGTTTAATGCCGCCTAAGAAAGTGGGACTTGCCACATCCATTATTTTTAGTGGGATTGCCGCAGCATCTGTATTGGGCATCCCCGCAGGTGTATATCTCGGTGATTTATTTGGATGGCGGATGGCTTTTGTCTGTGTCGCCATCTTAGTGGTTATTGTATTTATCATGCTCTTTTGGTCATTACCGACTTTACCTGTTCAACAAGTAACGACATGGCGCAGCAGTTTAATAGTACTCAAAAACCCCAATATTATCATTGGATTAAGCTTAACCTTATTTATCGTGACAGGGCATTTTGCGGCATATACCTTTATCCGCCCTTTATTACAAGAAATAGCGCATTTTTCTGATGCATCTATTGGGATCTTATTGTTGGTTTATGGGGTTCTAGGCATTCTAGGTAATTTTGTTTTAGGCTTTACAATTCAGAAATTTCTTTGGCAAACCTTATTTAGCATCGCTTTTTTATTAACGATGGTCTTGTTTCTATTTATATTTTTTGGTGATTCCTCCTTTGTAAATATCGGCTTATTTTTAATCTGGGGATTTGCGTATGGTGGTGTTTCAGTTTCCTTAATGACATGGATGATTCGTTCAGCACCTACACAGCTTGAATTAGCTTCTGCATTTAATGTTGCTGTATTTAACCTTTCAATCGGATTAGGCGCTTTTGCTGGTGGGTTAATTTATGACGGTTTAGGGCTTTGGTTGAATCTTGTTTGTGCAAGTGTGCTGACCTGTATCGCCACCACTTTAGTGTTTATAAATCGTAGTAAACAAACTGGAATTTAAAACTTCTTTTTGCTTCATCTAAAAATTAGGGTGGGTTTATATAATCCATTCTTGATAGTCGCTTGCCCAAACGCCATCATCACTTGTCGAAATGGACAATCAATAATCATCATAACCAAGATATACTGCCTAAAAATATCGATAAGATAGAGGCAAAATCATGGTTACAGCTGGCGAAAAACCCGGAACAGGCTTTTATTTCTGTACTCAATGTGGACAACGTGTATTTTTAGAAATTAATACGGATCGTTTACCGCCTTGCCTAAAATGCAATGGGACTGAGTTTAAAAAATAAAATTGCTCAAACAAAATACATCAAACAGACGATTCTGTTTAAACAAAAGCCCTATCACTTGATGGGGCTTTTTGTTAATTTATAAATCATCTAAAAATATAAAAAGCCAGTTAAGGTAAGGAAAGAATTATGGAAACAATATTAGGTTTATGTATAGGCATTGGACTCAGTGCTGCCTGTGGTTTCCGAGTTTTTGTACCTTTACTGGTGATGAGTGTCGCATCACTGATGGGATTATTCGAACCTATGAAAGGCTTTGAATGGTTAGCTATGCCAGCAGTTTGCTTCGGTTTAGCAGTCGCAACACTCTGCGAGATTGGCGCTTATTATATTCCGTGGGTAGACAATGCTTTGGATACTGTGGCAACACCTGCAGCCATGGTTGCAGGAACATTAGCAACCATGGCGGTGAGCAGTGGAGAAATGTCGCAGTTTGCTAGTTGGGCATCCGCGATTATTGTGGGTGGTGGTACAGCAGGTGCTGTACAAATGGGGACAGTTGCGGTTCGTGGTGTATCGACAGCAACAACAGGTGGTATTGCCAATCCTTTAGTCTCTACAGGGGAATGGATCGGGGCAATCATACTTTCCGTTTTGTCTTTTATCGTACCTGTGCTTGTGGTTATTTTTATCGTGTTATTGGTTGTTGTGGTTATCCGTTGGATCAGACGCAAGAAACAAGAGAGTTTAAACCATTCGACTGTCTAAGAAACGAGAAGCATGTACAAGTTGTTGGATCGATAGACGAGCGCCATCATTAATTGAATTTTCAATGTTTAAACTCAGCTCTTGGGCTGAATTTTTTATACGATTAGAGAGTACTTTATTGAAAATTGATGAAATAAAACTCATCTATGGAAAAGACATAAAATTTTAATTGCTTCGATGTATTTCCATCTAAAAGATGGATTAAAAAGCTGAGGAAAATGGAAAGCTAAGACTAAAGATGTATGAAAAATAAGCATGCTTTTGTGGATTAAGTCATGAAAATGGTTTTATGTTTTAAATATTATGCAAATTAAGTTATTTTTAAACAATAGGATAAGTGTTAATAATAAACAACAATATTTAAAACACATGGATCGATGAAACAATGAAAAATTTCGAGATAGAAATTAATTTGCCTGAAGGAAATGGGGCGGAGCAAACAGAAAACTTTGAATCAGAAGATACAAATTTGATTTTACGTAAATTTTTTAATATCAATTGGCGACGTCAGTTATTGAAACAATTACAACAAGCGCAAAGTGAAAGTGCATTTAGTGTCATGAATATTGATACCGAACAATATATCAGTATCAAGCTGAATGCACATAGTACCCAAACTGAACCGCAATTTCACATCGACAGTAATATCGAATTTAGTGTGGTGAATAAAGAGCTTTTAGGATTATGGAAGCGTACTAAAAATTATACGATCATTTATAAAAATTTAAATCAAAGCCAAGTGGTTGAACAGCTTTCACTTTTCTTAGATGGGCACGTCGATTCGATGATTGAGCACTACAAACAACTGCTACATAAAAAGTCGATGCAGGAATATCGTATCGCTTAATTTAAACAATGCATAAGATGCTCTGCATGGATTGGGAGTATCTTATATATTCAATCGTATCATTTCCCAAAAAATAACAATAAATGAGATTAATCATTTTGAAAAATAAAATCACTTTGATGGATACTCATGATAAAAAATCATGATTCTTGGCAGATAAAATAAAAAATCCTCTCATTCTTAGTTTTTACGGAAAAATTTCCTAAAAAAGCTAAAAAATAGACAATCATCGGAAATTAATCCCGCAGGCTTTTCGCTAATATTTACTTCAAGGGTGAAGGGATCGAAAAGAGCAGATTGCTACCAGTTGCGTACAACGTGAGTGTAGTACTTACCCAAAAGGTCTCGATTCGGCTTAGGACGCTATAGATTACCAATTTATAGGCAAAGGGTTAAAACTTACAAAGTTTTAACGGTTGAAGTAAACCAAGTTGTTTTCCCACTCACCCTAAAAAATTTAAAAGAATAATTTAAAAGAATAATTTAAAGTACTTTCTAATAAAAATAAGATTGATATAAATCAAAAAACTGAAATCTAATCCTTACACTTAAACGGATCATTTCCTTAGACCCAAATAACAATAGAGATCAAGTATCTTGCATAAGTGTGGGTAAGTTTTGTATAAAACGCTCTAAGAAAAAATAAAAAGCCATGAGATAAAAGGCTTCATATAAATCAGTGAAAACATGGTGTATCGTGAAAATAGAACTTAAACGTTTATAAGCGATAAGAAAGAGAATGCCATGAACGGAAAAACTGAATGCCATGCATGTGCTGTATGCGGAAAAAGCTTCTCAAATAAAAATTTGATTCCAGCAGATGCAATCCGAGAAGTTGTTAGCCAAGAAATTTTACATGATTATCCAAATTGGTCAGTGCAAGATTATATTTGCCATGCAGACTTAACCAAATATCGTATTCAATATGTGCAGTCCCTATTAAAATCTGAAAAAGGTGAGGTGACAGACCTTGAATATGAAGTGATTAATAGTATGCAACAACATGAACTGATCACTAAAAATGTAGAAACAGAACTTGATCAAAACTGGTCATTTGGGGAAAGATTAGCAGACAAAATTGCAACTTTTGGTGGGAGTTGGGCATTCTTAATTTGCTTTGCCGTATTCTTGGCCATTTGGATTATTGTGAATACTGTGGTGATGGTATCGCGCCCAGCAGATCCCTATCCATTTATCTTATTAAATTTAATTCTCTCATGTTTGGCTGCGATTCAAGCTCCTGTGATTATGATGAGCCAAAACCGCCAAGAAGCCAAAGATCGTTTGCGTTCACAAAATGATTATCAAATTAACTTAAAAGCAGAGCTAGAGATTCGACATTTACATGAAAAGCTAGATCATTTGCTTTCACACCAGTGGGACAGATTGGCGCAAATTCAAGAAATCCAAATTGATCTTCTTGCTGAAATGAGTAAAAAGCATTAGACCTCTTGCAACAGTTCGTAAGTGCATTAGCTTCTCTTGTCATGAAACATCAAAAAACTGTATCAAATAGATTGAATCTGAATTTGCCATATTTTTTCTATATTACATGGATTAAAATCTCAATAAATATGCTTTATTTGAAATAAAAAACCGTAAATTTTGCATAATTGGGAAATAATTCTTTAATTTTTATCTTTATAGAAAATATTTTCTAAAAATGAATGAAATGAGCTTTTCTTAGGGAAATAATTCCGAACAACTTTGGGTAAAGTATATCTCAAGGGTGTGAAAGGGATCGAAAAGAGCAGATGCTACCAGTTGCGTACAACGTGAGTGTAGTACTTACCCAAAAGGTCTCAATTCGGCTTAGGACGCTATAGATTACCAATTTATAGGCTATAAGATTAAAACTTACAAAGTTTTAATAGTTGAAGTAAACCAAGTTGTTTTCCCAAATCACCCTCAAAAAATTGTATATTTAATAAAAGCCTACATATAGAAAATCTTCTAAGAAATTTAAAAATAAATTTTTTTTAATTCAAATCATTAAACATCTTGTATAAGTCAGCTTGTAATCAATATTTGTTTCACAATGGATTCCTCCTCTTTTCTAAAGATGGGACTAGAAAGTTATCTTGAGGTTAACTATCATTCTAAGTTTCGCTTAAAAGTAGAAGGAACATTCAATATTAATCAAATATTATTTCCATGAGAAAGTTTTGTTCGTTTTTGATTTTTTAAGAGAACTATTCAACCTCCTTTCACCGATTAAAATGATGAGATAAGTCACATAATTTTTTTCTTTAGCTAAACTTTAGTATAGAATGGCTAAAAATTAAGCTGATAATAAAAAGGTATGAACAATGCAGTTTCTATTTAATCGTAAAGGGCAACATATTGCTAATCTGATCAATCAGCAACTTCATGCTCCCAATGGGCAAGGCATTGGATATTTTTTAGAAAATGAAGGGATCTTTATCGATTCAAATGGCTACTACTTAGGTGAAGTAGTGTATGAGAACCGTTTGTTATTTAATACGACTTCTGCACTCAAAAATTCTAATTTTGGTGGTCGTGCTATGCATGGCAGTATCGGGAGTTATGGCAATCCCGGTACTTATGGAAATATTGGCGTATCTCCTCATTATCAAGATATTAAAATGCCGTGGATGAAAGCTAAAGTCTGAGTTATTGAGAACATAGATATATTGTGTTCTCAATTTGATAATGCAAAGCCAAAGCCCAAAAATAGGCCTATTTCAATGTAAGAGCTATTCAATTTCTTGCATTGAGCTTTTTACTGTTTCTTCAAATTGAATAGGATTAAAAATATAAACAGAATTGATCTTTTAGAGAGAGAGCCTTCTGACTCAACTGAACAAATAAAGAATTAATCCAGATAAAGCTGGTACAGGTTTTTGATTAAATTTAAAATCAGTCTGTAAACTTTTCTTATCTAATTTAAATTTTTATGTCACGCCAAAATAATTTTGTCTATGCACCACCGCAAGAAGCACTTTTCATTCTTTATGAAGATGATGATCTGGTCGTGATTGAAAAGCCTGCGGGTTTATTGTCTGTACCGGGGCGTTTACCTGAACATCACGACAGTGCTTATTTTCGCGTATTAGAAAAATATCCACATGCAAAAATCACCCATCGTTTAGATATGGCGACATCAGGTATTCTCATGTTTGCCAAGCATCGAAATGCTGAAGTAGCTGTAAGCAAAATGTTTCAAGCTCGAACTGTGAAGAAAAATTATATTGCTTTGGTGCAAGGGAAATTAGAAGGCGAAGGACGTGTCGATGTCCCTTTAATCACAGATTGGGAAAACCGACCGCGTCAAATTGTACATTTTGAATTGGGTAAGCCTGCACAAACCTTATATCAAGCAGTGTCTTATGTTGAGGAAGAAGATATTAGTCGTGTGTTATTAACCCCAATTACGGGGCGTTCACATCAGCTTCGTGTGCATATGCAATATATTGGTCATCCAATTACGGGAGATCAGTTTTATCATTCTGATTATAAAAATACGCCTTTAAAACGTATGGCATTGCATGCAAGTTATTTGGCATTTAAGCAACCCTTGAGTGGGGCTGATGTTGAAATTAAGGGGAATGTACCTTTTTAACTCAACCTAAAACAGCGGACTAGGTTAATATACTGACTGTATTTATGAATAGCACTGCTTTGGAATAATGATATGAATTCACCGATTAAACGTTTATATACTGTAGGCACCAAAGGTAAGGCGAAAGGTGTAACCTTTGAAGCTAAAAAAAACTCATTAG
The DNA here is from genome assembly GCF_002135415.1 of Acinetobacter sp. ANC 3832. Classification (GTDB taxonomy): domain Bacteria; phylum Pseudomonadota; class Gammaproteobacteria; order Pseudomonadales; family Moraxellaceae; genus Acinetobacter. The sequence continues at coordinate 72,408 of NZ_NEGJ01000004.1, read as the reverse complement.
AAAAATTTGTATTAAATATAAAAAAAGTAGCTGATTCAGAGAGCGCAGAAGTAAAACCTAGCAATAAAATCATGGTCGATACTTTAGAGGAAGCTTATGCATTGCTAAAGCAAGAAGGGTATTCATTAAATATGGCAAGTAAAGATGGGCAACGTACTTTATGCGAGTTAAGTAAAATAAAAGTCGAATATTTTTAATCGAACCAAAAGACTCTTGCATAGCGCTTTTCTATTTCTCGTTAAAAGGGAAATATAAAACAGTCGCTCATACGGGTGTAAGATGACTAATGTATACGGAACAGATCTCCAAACTGAAACAAAACTCAGCTAAGCTGTCATATATGCTATAAAGCAACAAAGATAACAAGGAAATTTCCCATGACTCGCAATTTTGAACAATTCCCAGATGACGACAACGGTAACGTACTTTGGCAAATGGCTGAAGATGGTGATGACCTGACTGAACCGCATGAAATTGAATTTTCAATGGCATTCCAAAGTGAAGAGCTTGCAGATAAATGTGCGCTTTATTTACTGAAAGAAGAGCAGAAAATTAGTCTGTTTGAAGATGAAGAGTCTGATACGACTGAATGGATCATTACCGTTTATGTTTATATGGAACCTGAATATTCTGACATCGTAGACTTGGAAGAATGGTTCACTAAAATTGCAGAACAGCATGGCGGTGAATACGATGGTTGGGGTTGCATGGCATATGTTTATGACGACGAAGATGAAGAAGAAGCCGCTGAATAATTTCATCGACTGAAATCTAAAAAAGCATGCTTAAACCGCATGCTTTTTTTATTGAGGTTTTGAGCGAAGTATCTTATTGAGTTCTATAATTTAAGTTTCAATATACTAAAAAAAACAAAAAATGATGGATGACAGCGGTAGACTCAAGATTCGAAAACAATAATGCTTATGGATAAGTTATGAGTAATATAGTCAAAATACATCGTGTGTTTAGTGCTCCCCCTGAACGTGTATATAAAGCCTTTTTAGATCCTGATGCCTTGGTTAAATGGATGGCACCACATGGATTTACTGCAAAAGTACATCATTTAGATGCCAAGGTCGGTGGCACTTATAAAATGTCATTTACCAATTTTTCTACAAGTTCAACGCATGCTTTTGGGGGGACATATGTTGAATTAATTCCGCATCAACTGATTCGTTATACCGACATTTTTGACGATCCGAATTTAACAGGTCAAATTGAAATGACCATTGAGTTGAAAGCGGTTTTAGTTGGTACAGAAGTAAATATCACGCAGTCAGGTTTACCCGATGTTATTCCTGTTGAAGCTTGTTATCTGGGTTGGCAAGAGTCTTTGCAGTTATTGGCTTTATTGGTCAATCCGAGTATTCCTGATCAGTAATAGAATGACATGAAAATTGCCACTAAAAGAATTTATGATGAAGTGTCAGAATTAGATGGAAAGCGGATTTTAGTTGATCGACTTTGGCCTCGTGGAATCAAAAAAGAAAATGCCAAAATCGATCTTTGGCCCAAAGAAATTACGCCTTCCAATGAATTGAGAAAATGGTATCACGAAGATATCGATTCACGTTGGGATGAGTTTCAACAGCGCTATCGTGCTGAATTGAATCAACAGATTGATAAGATCATTGAACTTCGAGATATGGCAAAACAGGAGCAAATTACATTCATGACTTCGGCAAAAATGCAGATCGGAATCATGTGGTTGTACTTAAGCAGTTGATAGAGGAAATCTAATTCTCATCATTTTAGATATCTTATGATTATTCCATACTAATAATATGGTTTTATAGGATATGTAAAATATAAAACTGCTATAGTGTTGTCTTTGCTTTATTTATTTTGAGGGTTTCTTATGTCTTTGCCAAATTGCCCAAAATGCAATTCTGAATATGCGTATGAAGATGGGGAATTATTGATTTGTCCTGAATGTTCACATGAGTGGAAAGACGGTGAGCAAGTCAGTGATGAGCAAATTATTATAAAAGATTCAGTGGGTAATGTTCTGACAGATGGCGATACTGTCACTGTAATTAAAGATCTAAAAATTAAAGGTTCATCTTCAGTGGTCAAAGTTGGAACAAAAGCGAAAAATATTCGCTTACTGACTGATGCCAGTGATGGTCATGATATTGATTGTAAAGTCGATGGTTTTGGCGCAATGAAGCTAAAATCAGAGTTTGTTAAAAAAGCTTAATAAGATTATTTTTAATATTAAAAAAGGTTTTAGATGGAATGATCTAAAGCCTTTTTATTTGCTTATTCGAATAAAATTTTCGATGTAAAATATTAGATTTCTGGCACTAGTCAAAAAGCGAACAAAATTTTAGAAGTGGAAATAATATTTGATTCATATTGAATGTTTCTTCTCCCTCACGGAGAAGGTTAGGATGAGGGTAAATGCTGAACTAAAGACAGTCCTCTCCCTAACTCTTTCTTTAAAAAGCAGAGAGGAAATCCATTGTGAATGAATGTTGATTAAAAGCTGACTTATACAAGAGGCTCATTGATTAAGGAATTTTAGTTGATTATTTTTAAATAAAATTCATACATTTTAATTGAATAAGATGATGATAATTTAAGGCATCGCAGAATGGAAATAAAAATAAGATGAGCTATAAAATCAGCATCGAGCTTTTTCAAGCATTAGACATGATCAAACGTGAATTTGAGTCAAATTCAACTCAACAGATTTTACAGTCTTTTGATCAAATTGATTGGCAGCAACAAATTGCATGGGGTTGTACTGAAGATCAAAATGGTAATTTTCCCTTTTTCCAAATTGAGCAACAACAAACGGGTCGTACGTTTGGTGGTCTATTTGTTGTTTATAGCCATCAAGAATTTAACTTTATGGCACATGCTGAGCTTTATCAGAAGCAACAAAAATCGAGTTTCTTTGGCTTGTTTAAATCGGAAGAATTGCCCAGTTTTGATCATAAAGATCTACCTTTTGATGTATTTAAAACCTGTCTTGAAAACTTTTTACGTGGCAATGATGTAGAAGTTGAGCATTTGATGAAAGGGGAATATCCATCTTATGCTTTTACAGGGGATTTTGATTAATAATAAATATTGACTTACTTTAGAATCACCTTCAAATGGGAAGAGAAATATCAATATCTCTATGAGCTTTATATACAAAAGAATTAACAAAATAAGCTTTAGTAATGGTCAGAAGTGATTTATATTTGACATGGATAGCGTAATTTTTATTCAATAAGGCGCTGAAAATTCATAAAAAACGCAAAACAAATAAGGGGTTAGTTATGTCAGGATGGTATGAAATTAGCAAAGCAAAAGATGGTCAATATCACTTTGTTTTAAAAGCAGGGAATGGCGAAGTTATTCTGACCAGTGAACTTTATAAAGCCAAAGCTTCTGCTCACAATGGCATTGAATCTGTACAAAAAAATAGTCCAGATGATGCTCGCTATGATCGTTTAGAAGCAAAAAATGGTAAACCTTACTTTAATTTAAAAGCAGCAAACCATCAAATCATTGGTACCAGTCAATTCTATGCAAGCGAAAGTGCTCGAGATAATGGAATTGAGTCAGTAAAGAAAAATGGCCCATCAGATAAGATTAAAGATTTAACTGTAGATGCTTAATTTAATATCTAAAATTTAGAACTCAAGCACGTGAATACGTGCTTTTTCTTTTTATAAATTAGGTATCTTAAATAAAGAGATTCTTAATTTTGAGATAAGGTCTTTATTGCTATATTTTTATTCACGAGTAATTTTAGTATTCAAACGATACATTAATTTAAAGAGTTGGAGTGCGTATGTGGGATGAGCGTTATGCTGAAGAGGAATATGCTTATGGGAAACAACCGAATGATTTTCTTGTTGAAAATTTCAAAGTAATTCCAAAAGGAAAAGTACTGAGTCTAGCTGAGGGAGAGGGGCGCAATGCCGTCTTTTTAGCACAGCAAGGTTATGATGTAACGGCTGTTGATGGTTCAAGTGTTGGATTGGAAAAAGCACAAAAATTGGCGCAAGAAAAAGGTGTCAAAATTACAACGATTCAAGCAGATTTAGACAGTTATGAAATTGAAGCCAATACGTGGGATGGTATTATTTCTATTTTCTGTCCATTAACTGAATCTCAACGCCAACGGATTCATCAACAAGTGGTGGCGGGTTTAAAAGAAAATGGCGTGTATTTAATTGAAGCATATACGCCAGAGCAAGTTGAATTAGGCACAGGTGGTGGCAAATCAATAGAAACCATGACCACGAAACAGTCTTTAGAACAAGATCTATCAGCACTTAAATTTTTAAAGTTACATCAAACCATTCGTGAAATTATTGAAGGTAAATATCACACAGGAATAGGTTCAGTGGTTCAAGGTATTGCTGTTAAAATATAAGTTAAATCGACAATATAGATCTTGCATAGCGTTTTGAAACTTTGTCTTTAGGAAAAACCAGATTTAATATCATCCATTAATCTATTTGAAACAAAATGAATTTTTAGATAAGGGTATTTGATATGGAAAAAATTAAAATCACTTTTGGATTATTAATTACCCTTTTTATTATTTGTTGGTTTGCATCTCCGTATTGGATGTTATATCAAATCAATCAAGCGATTAAGAATAATCAAGCAGGAAAAATTTCACAATATATTAATTATCCAGCGGTAAAAAGTAGTTTAAAACCTCAAATTCATCAGCAATTGAATCATAAGTTGGGTTTAGAAAATAGTAAAAACCCATTGGCTGTATATGCTACGAAATTGACTGAAAAGCTAAGTAATCAAGTTGTTGATGTTGCTGTGACACCACAAGCTATTGCCCTTTTATTGCAGGGGAAACAGTTAAAAGAATCCATTGAGATTCCTCAGTTGGATCAAATTCAGATGATCAGGCAGTATTTTCAGCAAGATAATCCATTAATAGCCCCTCAAGCCAGTACGGTACAAAAGAATGTCGTAGAAAACAGTACGCTAGAAAAGAGCACAATAGAGAAGAAGATTCAGAGCAAAGAACATGATTCAAAAATGACAGCACAATATGTCAGTATGAATAGCTTTTCTGTGACAGTACCTGTTGGATCTTTTCAAAAAACACGCTTTATTTTCCAACGCCATCTATTTCACTGGAAAATGGTCGAAATAATTTTAGAATAGATAAATTAAGTTTTAAATATTTTTATAAAACAAAGAATTGAAAACGATGAAATACATATTGTTTCAGATGAAATACAAAAAATAATAATTAATTTAATTAACACTTTGGTTAAAAAGTGTTAAATTCATCACAAATAAATAAGAATAAGTAGAGGCTAAAACGATATGCGTATTGAAATTGAAGGCGATAGTCATATTGCCCAAGAAGTGATACAACAAATTCAATTGTGGGATAAAGCTGTCGTTGGTAAGCAGATTGATGATTTAGTACATCAATGTGCTAACGATGTCAGTATGTTTGATGTCAGTTCTCAGCTCAATGGTATTCATCAGTATAAAACTGAATGGGAAAAATTTAGCCCATATTTTAATGAGAATATGCATATTTCACGACGTGACGTTAAACTTTATGCTTCAGAAGAACTTGCTATTTTACATTGCCATTCAAAAGTAGAAAATACCGCTTTAAAAGGTAAGTTACAAATGCCGTGGTGTAGAACGACGTTATGTTTACAGAAGAAAGAAGGACATTGGCTTGTCGTACATCAACATATTTCAATGCCGATTGATATGGAAACGGGAAAGGGTGTGATATTGAAAGATGAGTCTAAATTAAGGTTGGTTGTTTAGTATTTGAATTTATAAAGCAAAAGAGTTGAAAAAAAGCCTTGTTCAATAACAAGGCTTTTTTATGCGAAAAGAAAAGGACAATATAAAAAATTTCAATTTAGTTACAGGAATACCTTTGTAAGACACAAAAATTTGCCAAAGAATAAAATTAAATAATTAAACAGTTTGCTCAGGACGAATGAGATGGAAAAACAAGAAAATAATCATGATCGTCCAGAAAAACGTTCAGTCTTAAAGCAAGAGAATTCCATGTTGAATCCCGAAAGTAGGAAAGATGGATCTCAAGACTCGACGCCTATTCTTCTCTCTAAATTACAACAGATAACTGAAGTTTCAACAGTCGTTAAAGTGATGTCAGGTTTTGTCATCGCTGCAATTATTGTAATCGCGCTTTATGTCGGGAAAGAGATTTTAATTCCGCTTGCACTTGCGATTTTATTTGGATTTTTGCTTGATCCATTAGTGTCTCGTTTAAAAAGAATGGGTTTACCTAAATTGCCTTCTATTGCACTGGTGGTGCTCTGTACTTTGGGGATTTTAGGTGGTGCAGCGACCTATTTAGTTTCTCAATTAGGTGATTTAAGTCAGGAGCTTCCTCAATATCAATCTACAATCAGTCAAAAATTAAACTCAATTAAAAGTTATGCCAAAGGACCAAGTATTTGGGACGGAGCCATCACAACCATTGAAACAGTTGAACATTCAGTCACAACAGCCAATCAAAAAAAACAAGATAATCCGAACATACAACAAGTAGAGGTGGTTGATCAAAATCATTCGATGGCTGAATCCGTGGTTGCATGGGGCGAAAAAGTTTTAAGCCCACTGACGACTGCGGGGATTGTTTTTGTCTTTGTTGTATTAATTTTATTGGATCGAAAAGATTTACATGATCGTTTACTGCGGTTATTTGGAGCGAACCTCAATGTCGGTACAGATGCTTTAGATGAGGCGGCCAACCGAATTGGAAAATATTTACGCATGCAGTTAATCGTCAATATGACTTACGGTGTGCCAATGGCAATTGGGCTGTGGTTTATTGGTGTACCTGCTGCGATTATGTGGGGCATGGTTGCCGTGGTCATGAGATTTGTGCCTTATGTAGGGCCCCTGATTTCAGCTGTTTTCCCCATTACCTTAGCCTTTGCTGTTGATCCAGGTTGGAGCATGGTGTTATGGGCTTTGACCTTAGTTCTTGTACTTGAATTAATTACTAATAATATTATTGAGCCATGGCTTTACGGTGAAAGTACAGGGTTATCAACTTTAGCGATTATGGTTGCTGCAACATTTTGGACAACCATTTGGGGCCCGATTGGTTTAATTCTTTCAACACCTTTAACCGCTTGTATTCTAGTGTTATCAAATTATGTACCTGCATTAGCTTTTGTAAAAGTTTTGATTGGCAACACCCCCGCATTAAAACCACCTGAACGCTTTTATCAACGCTTGGTTGCTGATGATGTGGATGCTGCCATGGATGTTGCAATTGAGTCAGTTGAGCAAGAGCTTCCTAAAAAACCAAGTAAGATTATTGTTATCCGTAAAATTATTGATTTTTATGAGGAGGTTGCAATACCTGCAATCGTACTTTTTTCAACGAGTCATAATCAAGCAGCCACTGCGGAACATCGCTTAAGAATGAATCAAGGATTAAAATTATTTAATCGAGATTTTCAAAAAAAATATACACCTGAGATTGTTTTTAATACGGCTAAAGTCTTTTGTATTGGAGCTCGTTGGGAAATTGATGTGCAAGTTTCAGCAATGATGGCACATGCATTACAGTTAAAAAATATTGCCGCAGCGAGCATTCCTCAAGCCATGATTCAATCACAATTGAATGCTTTAGATGAGATTCCTCATGATGCTGATATGATTTGTATTTCAATCTTTCATGAAAATCCGTTGCCACAAATTCGATTAATTCATCAACGGGTGAGAGAAAAATTTGCAAATGCTAAATTGATTTTTGCAACATGGAATTCTGATGTTAATAATATTCAAGATGAAGTTAAAAAACGCTTTGATGTGGATGCGATTGTCGATGATGTAAATGAGTTAATTCTCACAGTTGAAGCCTTTTTAATTCAGGATGGGCAGAATCCTATTCCACAATTGCTTCGTGACGATGAGCCACAACGTTTGGAGGCTTTACATCAAGTTGATCTTTTGAATGAGAAAAATTTACCGATTTATGAGCAATATATTGAAGAAACAGCCCAAGCATTTGATGTGAGTTTCGCTCAAATTTCATGGGTTGATCAAGATTGGGTGAATATTCCAGCGAGTCCTTTTGTCTATCCACGGCAAAATTTAATGAATGCAAAAATCCCGCGTATAGAATCTGTGTGTACACATCTCATTTATCAAGATGAAGACTTAATTATTGAGGATATCAAGCGTGATCCACGTTTTGAAGATAATACTGAGCTACGTAAAAATCACATTCGTTTTTATGCAGGTGTCCCATTAAGAAATAAAAAAGGGATTGTTTTAGGTAGTTTATCTATTTTGGATAAACAACCCCGCATTTTAGATAGCGATGATGTAAGTCTTTTACATGAACTTGCTTCAGATTTAATGCAAACATTGGGTGATGAAAAGAAACGAGATGCGAAGCTGCAGGAAATTAAAAATTTAGAGCATGAACCATTCACGAGTCTTGATGATGTGGTTTAGGAAGAAAATAATGTAACGCCATACAGATCAGTTTAAATTTATGAGAAATTTTGGATAGAGTACTTATTGATCCCTCTATAAGATGCCTACTGATCTGTATGTGATATCTAAAAAGAGCTTGTGTATTTCATCAGAATTTGAAAAAATTTAATCCAATATTGAAAAATAAAAAAGTAGAAATTCCATGCCTCATCCGTTTTTATCTCCACATGAATGGCTTAAACCACTCAAGCCACGTAACCCCCATGAAAAGCATCGTGCTGCAACCTCTTTAGAACTGCTTTTTGATTTAATTTTTGTGATTGCGATTGCAACCGCAGGGCAACAGTTACATCACACAATGATTGAAAATCATTTGGAATTTGGTTTCACCAACTATCTAATGGTGTTCTTTGCATTGTGGTGGGCATGGATGAATTTCACATGGTTTGCATCAGCCTATGATAATGACGATGCTGCTTATCGAATCATGACGTTTATCCAAATCGTTGGTTCTTTGGTCATTGCTGCGGGAATACCTGCTGTATTTAAACACCAGAATTTTGATGTCATTATTATTGGCTATGTGATTATGCGCTTAGGCTCAGTCGCACAATGGATACGTGTTGCCAAGAATGATCTTCCAAGACGAAAAACAGCGATTCGGTATGCAATAGGTATTATTCTCGTGCAAATTGGATGGATGTTATTTCACTTTGCACCGATTAATTTTTCAATTTTGATTTTTATTCTTTTGGTGATTGCTGAATTAAGTGTTCCGATTATTGCGGAATCATCCAATATGACGCCGTGGCATCCCCATCATATTACAGAACGTTATTCACTCCTCACGATTATCGTCCTTGGTGAGTCGATTGTTGGTAGTTATGCTGCGATTGCAGATGCTTTGGACCATCAACTCATCAGCACTGAATTGGTTTTTCTCATGATTGGCGGGTTAATCATGGTGTTTACCATGTGGTGGGCGTATTTCGATCATGAAGTAGCAGAACGTTTAAATAGCCGAAAAAGGGCATTTACTTGGGGATATGGACATTTCTTTATTTTTATTAGTATTGCCATTATTGGTGCAAGTTTAGCGGCATCGGTTGATGTCGCTGTGGGACATGCTGAAATTTCAAATCGATTGGCGGGTTATCTTGTTGCTGTTCCATTGGTAATCTATACAGCGAGTTTATGGATTTTGCATGAAGTACATCATTTACAAGGCATCAAAAAATGGTTGTATCCTTTAACGACAATCGTGGTGCTATGCATTCCAATATTTGTTCCAGCGATTGGTTATAGCATTTTTGCAATGTCGATTGTTTATGCTTTGCGCTTAATGTTTTCGAAATGTTATTTGGCTCGTTAGATTAAACAAGGTAAATAGACTTCTTGTTTTAAACCTCTTGATTTTTCCTTAAAGGAGAAAGATAAAGAGGTTCTGAATATTGATACAGAATGCCTAATATATGGATAGGATCAGTGATGGGATTCCATGATTTTTATCGTTTAAGCTCGCATGCTGTTATTTTAAATGAACAGCATCAAGTTTTATTGTTAAAAGCCACCTATGCAGATTGTACTTGGGGTTTGCCTGGTGGTGGCTTAGATATGGGTGAAACCATTCACGATGCTTTAATCCGTGAATGTTGGGAGGAGTTAGGGTGTGAAATCAAGATTGATTATTTATCAGGAATTTACTTTCACTCATCCGTAACGTCTCATACTTTTATTTTTCGTTGCCATTTAGCTGAACACGCTCAGATTCAATTAAGTACAGAGCATTCTGAGCATTGTTGGTTTAATTTGGATGAGCTGTCCAAAGTACAAAGAGTGCGTGTAGAAGATTGTTTAAATTTTAATGGAACAGTGCTAAGTTATAGTTTTTAAAAAATTGAGGAAACTCATGTTTATTATCTAAAATATATTTAATACAATAATCCCCGATGAATCAGGTCAGTTCCATATTTACCGCGAATAATGTATATTTAAAAAAATTAAACTTAAAGATAATAAATGCAAAACTTACAACAAATTTTTACTCAAACTCAAGAAAATTATGAGCTCATTCCAGAATTTATAGAACAACTTTTACAATCAAATGTTTATTGTTTGGGTACACAAGATGCTGCTCAAAACATTCAATTTAGAGTGCTAGAAACGCCTGAAGGGGATCAAGCGATTCCATTTTTCTTAAGCTTAGAAATGATTCAGACTGATTTAGGTGAAGACACAGAGTATGTCATTTTAAATACAAAAAAACTCTTTGAAATGACCAAAGGAGCAACTTTAGTGTTGAATCCAACATCCGAAATTTCAAAAGAATTTTTACTTGATGAAATCCTATCTATTCTTGAAAGCTTTGACTAAAGAAATCTTTGAACAGATGTCTTACATAGTTTTTATTTCGCTTTAAAAAGGAAATAAAATGTGGTTAATCGTTATGTAAGATGTCTATTCAATCTCATGTTAAATGCTATTCATTGTAGGCTTTGTTTGAAATTAAACGATTGAATTTTGCAGTTTTAATTTTTCAATAATTTCATCTAACTTTTTTAGACGCTTAATTTCATCCCATAAGCCTTTCGCTTCAGGGTAATGCTTAGACATCATCCCAATCCATTGCTTATAACGACCGACCATATTAATTTCTTTTTTATATGGACCATTTAAAAAACGAACTTGTAGTTCTAATAACTCAGTCCATGTAATGAGTGGCTCATCTGTGTTTTGACGAATGCATTGGGTTAAGTCAGGTGTCGTTACCGCACCACGACCAATCATTAAATCATTACAACCTGATTCTATGCGACATTGCTTAGCATCGGCATTGGTCCAAATTTCACCATTGGCAATGACATTGATTTTCAAAGTTTCTTTGATCGGTTGTAACACATCCCAAAATGCAGGTGGCGTATAGCCATCGGCTTTTGTTCGAGCATGTACAGTGACCCAAGCCGCACCAGCATCCTCAATGGCATGTGCATTTTCTAAAGTGAAATTTCTATCCATATAACCTAAACGCATTTTTGCCGAAACAGGAATATGGCTAGGTACCGCATCACGTACGGCTTTCACTAATTCATGAACGACTTCAGGTTCATCTAAAAGTACCGATCCACCACGATGTCGATTCACTGTTTTTGCAGGACAACCGAAATTCATATCAATTGCAGGTGCACCCAACTCGACAGCTCTAAGTGCATTGGCTGCCAACATTTCTGGGTCATTTCCTAGAAATTGCACATGTACAGGTGTGCCAGCAGCAGTTTTTCCACCATTGAGTAATTCAGGGCAGTAGTGATGATAAACATGATCAGGTAAAACAGAGTTAGTTACACGGATAAACTCAGTCACACACCAGTCAAAACTTCCCACAGACGTGAGGACATCACGCATGATTGGATCGGTTAAGCCTTCCATCGGTGCAAGGATGAGTTTCAATGTTCTGACCTCAGAATAGAAAAAAGGTGTTATACGCAAATAGTATCAAGCTGTCTAGTCTATCTGGATTGGGTTAAATCGAAATGCATCTGTATATGGGAATCTTCTACAAATTGCTCATCATGTGAAACCAGAATGGCAGCTCCCTTAAAATCAAGGATCGCTTGTGCGAATAGTAGTTTAGATTCAATATCTAAATGATTTTCGGGTTCATCGAGTAAGAGTAAATCAACAGGCTGTGTAGAGAGACTAATGCAAAGTAAAGCAACTTTAAGTTGTTCACCCCCACTGAGTGCAGAGACAGGAAGGAGTGATTTGTCTCTACGTATTCGAAGTTGCCCCAATTGATTACGACATTCTTCATCAGACAAAGTAGCATTAAATAATTGTATGTTACTTATCGCATTCAGCTCCGCTTGAAGTAAGCTAAAATTTTGATCTAAATATAAAGATGATGCACGTTTTAATATTTCCCCTGACTGAGCAAAATGATCTCCGTTGATGATGCGAAGCAAAGTGGATTTACCCGAACCATTTCGACCTCGTAACTGAATTTTATCCCCACTAGACAATGCAAGAGAGATCGGTGTAGCAGAGGAATAAGGTAAAACCACATCTTTCAGGCGAAGAATTTCACCTGTTTGTTTTTGTGGAAAATTAAAAATAAACCTTTGTGATTTGATGTGTTCTAGTTGTTGCTGTTTATATTTAAGCTCCTGTTGAGCTTGTTGCTTTTGACGCAATTGTTGCTGTGCCATTCCAGATTGTGTTTGGCTGGCGCGTTCTTTTTTAAAATCGAGCAAAATTTTGGCTTGTGAACCTGAATCACGTAATTTTTGTCCAGTTTTTTGCCTTTTTTGAGCTTTCATCAATTGTTGATGTTGTTGTACTTGTCGCTGTTTAAGTTCACGTTTTTCTTGCGTGACGTCACGCTGTAAAGCTTGGGTTTGTTGCTCCACCTGCATTTGATATTCGTCATAATGACAATGAAAGTAATGTAATCCGAAATTATTTAAAACAAAGGTGTTGGAAATTTGATTTAACAATTTTCGATCATGACTAATCACTAAACAACCCGAAGGATGCTGAAGTATTTTATGACTCAACCACTCACGACTTTCACTGTCTAAGTGATTACTCGGTTCATCAAGAAGCAAATAATCATCGGTACGTAAGAATAAACGACACAGCGCTAATTTGGTTTTTTGACCTTCACTCAGTTGCTTGACTGACGTTGATAGATCAGTGGGTAAATTTGCACTTTCCAGTAATTGTTGCCATTCGATCGGCTGATGCCATGCATGTTCTACATGATCATAATCGTCAAAGCTTGCCGTCGTCTGTTCAATACGTTGAAAACAAGCATACAGTTCAGCCACATCAAGTGCTTCGGCAATACTGCCTTTACTCAGACGTTCAAATTGTGTCAAATAAGAAAAATTGGTCTGCCAATTCACTTCACCGCTGGCATAGCTCGGTTGCTGAATTTGATTGAGCAAGGACATGAGTACTGACTTTCCTTGACCATTACGTCCAATAAGCGCTGAACATTGAGCATATGGAAGTTGAAAGTTTAATTGTTGAAAAAGAGCTTCATGTGTAAATTGTACACTGAGATTTTTTACGATACACGCCTGTTGGGTCATTCAAGACTCCTAAATACAGGACATACAAAATAAATTTTTTATAGTACAGATAAAGCAAAAAATAAGTTTATTTTGCACGTCAGAAAAAATAAATTCGATTTGACGGAGAAAATAAGACTTACTTCATTGGCGTTACTCTTAAGAGGGGAAGAATTTTAAAAAGTATAACAGATGTCTGATGGGTGATCTATTTTTGATCGTTATCAGAAAAATTATAGATTTTAAATGCTTTGATAAATGATGAAATGAATTTTTATTTATTTAAAATCATTTCTAATACAAATTTTGAACCGATAAATCCTACTGCTAATAAGAAGAAACCAATAATGGTAAAGCGAATGGCTTTTTGTCCACGCCAACCGAATTTATAATGACCAATCAACAACGAGCCATACACAAACCAAGACACAATACTGAAAGCAGTTTTATGTGCAAGATGCTGAGCGAAGAAATTATCAATGGTGAAAAAGCCAAAGCCGAGAGCCAATGTTAATAAAAAAAAGCCTGTGACCAACATATCAAATAATAAGGATTCCATGGCTTGGAATGAAGGAAGTAGGGTCACTAAAATACGGCGTTTTTGTTTATTTTTTAATTCTCGATCTTGGAACCATAGCAAAATGGCATGTAATGTTGCCATCAGTAAAACAGCATAGGCAGATAGGGATAGAATAATATGGATATCTAAGCCCAAAGAATGCAGTTCAATAAATTGGCGAGGTTGACTAAATGAAAAACCGAGAATTAAACCTAAGGCCGCGACAGGAATACCAATTAGATTGAGTGCAATAACAGGACGATACGTACTATAAAGTATACTTAATAACAACATTAAAGCGGAGGTAAAAGACATTAAATTAAATACATCATAATTAATGCCAAAAGGTGTAACCATATCGCTATAGAGTACACCAGCATGGAGCAACAACCCTAAACCGAGCACGATGCCAATGAACCAATGGTTTGGAGCGCGTTTAGACATTAAGTGCATAAACAAATACCAAAATGAAGAGGTATAGGCAATTAGTGCTAAAATCGTATAAACCAAGGGGAGGCTAATCATGTCAAACCTATTTCGGGATGCTGAATTTCATGTTATGAGATATAAATTCTACGCGAACTACAGTATCCTATAGCATCTTATGCATAAATTTTCTATTTTAAGAAAGATTTTTTTGCAACCAGTCATTTTAAGCGGATTTTGCAATGTTTGATACCTTAACAGAACGACTCACGCAGAGTTTAAGAAATGTTACTGGCTCAGGGCAGCTGACAGAAGATAATATTAAAGATACGTTACGTGAAGTACGTATGGCACTGCTTGAAGCCGATGTTGCCCTACCTGTAACTCGTGAGTTTATCGCGAAAGTTAAGGAAGAGGCATTGGGTCAAGAAGTGATGACTCAGCTTTCCCCAGGGCAAGCTTTCGTTAAAATTGTGTATGACGAACTCACCAAAATGATGGGTGCGGCGAATGAAACACTTGATTTAGCGGCTAAGCCACCTGTGGTCATTTTACTTGCGGGTTTACAGGGTGCGGGTAAAACCACCACTGCTGCAAAACTTGCACGCTTCTTAAAAGAACGCCAAAAGAAAAAAGTCGCAATGGTGTCTGCCGACGTATATCGTCCAGCAGCAATTAAACAATTACAAACTGTTGCGGCCGAAGTCGGTGTTGATTTTATTGAATCTGATGCTTCTGAAGATCCAATTAAAATTGCACAACGTGCCATTGGTCAGGCAAAAATTAATTTTAATGATGTTTTGATTGTCGATACTGCAGGTCGTTTGCATATCGATGCTGACATGATGGATGAAATTAAAGCATTACATGCTGCTATTAATCCAACTGAAACATTATTCGTGGTTGATGCCATGACAGGGCAAGATGCTGCAAATACAGCAAAAGCCTTTAATGATGCTTTACCGTTAACAGGTGTTATTCTCACTAAAACCGATGGTGATGCACGCGGTGGTGCTGCACTTTCAGTTCGTGCGATTACGGGTAAGCCGATTAAATTCTTAGGTATGGGTGAAAAACTTGATGCCTTAGAGCCATTCCATCCTGAGCGTGTTGCACAACGTATCTTGGGCATGGGTGATGTCCTTTCTTTAGTCGAAGAAGTTGAACGTAAAATCGACAAAGAAAAAGCTGAAAAAATGGCGAAAAAATTGCAGAAAGGCGGAAGCTTCAATTTTGAAGATATGCTGATGCAATTTGAACAAATGAATAATATGGGCGGCATGATGGGCTTCTTAGATAAGTTGCCTGGCATGAGTAATTCAGGCATTCAAGATGCAATTGCACAAGCGAACCCTGAAAAACAAGTGAAAAAAATGGAAGCGATTATTCAATCGATGACCATTAAAGAACGCCGTAACCCAGATTTGATGAATCCAAGCCGTAAAAAGCGTATTGCAGCAGGCTGTGGGATGGATGTGGCTGAGGTGAATAAACTCATCAAACAGCACAGCCAAATGGCGAAAATGATGAAGAAATTTGCTAATCCCTCTGGTATGGCAAAAATGATGCGTTCACTCAGTGGAATGCAGAAACAATTCGGTGGCGGTGGTGCTGGCGGAATGGGTCCATTGTTCGGTGGTAATGATAAAAAATAATTGAAATCTGAGATTTCGATTGTTTTTCTAAAAAAGATGCGCATTGCGCATCTTTTTTTTGTTTATAAAAATAATACATAAAACAAGTAATTATTAAGTTAATCTATACGCTAAATTTATAATAATTGATAACAAGAACTCTACTTATGAACGTTTTTATCGTACATGGCTATCAAGCCTCTCCCGAAAAACATTGGTTTCCGTGGCTAGCAAAAAAAGTTCAAGACACAGGTTCATCTTGTGAGATTGTTCATTTAGAAGATGCGAACCAACCGCAGTATGCAGAGTGGAAGCAAGGTTTAGAAATACAGATTTCACCATTGAATGAGCAAAGCATTGTGATTGCACATAGTTTAGGTTGCTTGAGTGTTCTCGATTTTTTATCTCAGGCCTTAAATGGTCGAAGTTTAAAAGCAATTTTTTTAATTGCACCTTTCAATGAAAGAATTGCATCTTTACCTGAGTTGAATCTTTTTATTGACCAAGCCAATATTCAAGATGGAATGATTCGCTCGCATATCCAACAGCGTTATTTGTTTTTATCGAATGATGATCCATTTGTTCCAGCACCGATGAGTATTCGTTTAGGGCATTTATTAAATGCACAAATGGTCGAAGTGAAGGGAGCAAAGCATTTTATGGCTGAGGATGGTGTAAAAGAGTTTCCACAACTTTGGGAAAGATTACAGCCATTATTATCTGGTGATGTCGTAAAGAATCATTAAATATTTTATAGATAGATGATAGTTTGCAGAATGTTCTTCTTTTAAGGCGGAAATAAAGACGCTTTAGTAATAAGCCTATTTCGAAATACATAAAAAAGATGCCATAGGCATCTTTTTATTGACCACTTAAAATGATTTATTCAGTCTGTTCTATTTTTTTATAAATATTGCTTATAATTTCAGACTTTTGCTCATCATTATCAACCAATTGTCCTTTGTCATCCCATACCTTACCCTCATGCAGCGTATGTTCATTTTCATAGTCTGAAATCACATCAGCAGCAGGTTGACCATTTACATACCAGAGCTTTTGTACATAGGTTTGTTGATTAGTCAGTTCATATTCTGCGCCCAGTTGTCCATTTTCATAATAGCTTTGAGCTTTTCCGACTTGTTCTCCTTGGCGATAAGTTGCCGAAAATGAAGGTTTACCATTTTCATGATAAGCAGTAATTAAACCATCGGTGTATAGAATATCAAAACTGTTTAAGCCTTTAGGATCAATAACCCAAAAAGGATCAGTTTGTGGCTTCTGGCTGTCTTGATAAAAATCTTGCAATAAGAAACGTCCTTGTATATCTCTTCCCAGTAGTTTACGGTAATAGCCATGTTCAACAGGAACAAAAGAATAACCTTTATCTATTGTCGAGCCACATGAACAGGCTTCCTCGCCTGCATCTTTTGAAAAATAGGCAACGATCGCTTCAGAAGTACTGAGTTGTTGTTTAACTTCAGTTGATAGGTTGGAATGTGTTGTTTGTAAACTGGTACATCCAGTCATCAAAAGGCTAAATATGCCTGCTGTAAAGAGGGTTGGAATATATTTCATTATAGAGTTCACTTATTTTAATGTTTGTTATTAGAAAATAAAGATTAGAAATTTTGTATAAGTACTTATAAGTTTTTCTGAATGGAAAATAAACCAAGCTTTATACAAAAAATCTAATCAGTCGCTCGATGAAAAGGCACGAAGAGTACTAAATATTCTCTTAGTGTATAGTTTGCCTTAAATGATTTGTTTTTCAATATAAAACTGTAAGCCTTTGAGTAATAAATCAGGCTCGATGTGTGGTTCAAACTCAGTTAAATGATGTGCAAAAAGTGCAGCATCACCCCCTGTCAGGATGAGTTTACGTGGTGCTTGTTGCATGACTTGTCGAATTGTACTGAGTAAACCAAGAAAAATCCCGTGATGTACTGCATCAATGGTATTGCGCCCTGGGCTTAGCTCAGCGAAGGCAACATCAGGAATTTTAATGCCTTTGGTATTTTGAATGAGTGAATCTCTTTGTAAATATAAATTGGGAACGATATAGCCCCCCAAATGTTGCAAGCCTTGGGTTAAATCAATGGTTAGAGCTGTCCCACAACTAATCACACAAAGGTCTTGTTCAGCTTTGGCAACGGCTAAAACTTGTAACCAACGATCGATACCTAACTGTTCGATCTGGTCATAACCACAAATTAAACCTGCATATTCAGCATGAACTTGAGCAAAGCTGATTGGAATATCTAATAATTGCAGAATTTGAATAATTCGCTCATTGTTCTTTTGATCCTGAACTGAAGAAATGCCAACGCAATCTAAATCTAGGCTTTTAAAATGTTGAATTAAGCCAAGGAGCAAATCAGCAGGAGATTGCAGATGCATTTCTGCAACCTGCTCAAGGATTTGATGATTTTCTGTAATCCAATATTTTAGACGTGTATTTCCCACATCAAGCCATAAGTTTTTCATTGTTTTAGCCTTAACGATTCTACTGGTTATTCACGATTAGCCTTGAAGTCTTAATCGTCCTTGATAATAATTTGAGATGCCTTGTTCGCTTTCAATATTGATTGAGCCATCATCAGAAATACCTTTAAATTTTCCTGTAATAGTTTGATTGATTTGCTCAAACTCAATTGCTTGATCTATAAAGGCTGCATAGTTATTAAAACGCGCAGCAAGATTATAGCAACCATGATCAAACCATTGTCCCGCTTGCTGAATGGCTAAATACAATTCACTAATGATCTTGATTCGATTAGGATAAGTCAGCCCCAATTGAATTAGAGATGTGGTTTGTTGATCTAATAATTCTTGCGGTAAAGGCATTAAATTGATACCTACACCAACAATGGCTTGATGCGTATTGATCGGTTCAACCAAAATACCGCCCCATTTATCTTGCTTACTATACAGGTCATTTGGCCATTTAATTTGCAGTTGTTCAATCGGCTTTAAGCTTGGCATTTGTAAGATATTTAACGCAATTTCTAAAGCTAAACGACCATCTAAGGGTGTTCTCGTTTCGAGCAATGTGCTTAAATAAATATTACCAACAGGGGAAACCCATTGACGTTGGTGTTGTCCACGTCCTTGCGTCTGCATTTCACTACAGACCAAAATTGTATTTACACCTTTTTGTGCAATTTCACGCACATCATCATTGGTTGAAGTTGTACTTTGTTTGAGCAATAGAACTTCTGGAAGTTGCTGTGCATCGGTCAGGAGTTGTCTAAGATGACGAGTCTCTAAATCCATGGTGAATCTGAGATAAATGGAAGAACATGTATGGAGTTAATCATATATTTGGCTATCGGCGCAATTGCTGGTTTTGCTGCGGGGCTATTTGGGGTTGGCGGCGGCTTAATTATTGTACCAATTTTATATGTAGTCTTTACTCAAATGGGCTATGACCCTTCAGTGATTATGCATCTTGCTTTAGGTACATCATTGGCGACAATTATGGTGACTTCCATTAGTTCGATGATGGCACATAACAAAAATGGCGCAGTACTTTGGCCTGTATTTAAAAACTTAGCTCCAGGATTGGTTATTGGCTCTTTTATCGGGGCGGGTATAGCAGGTTTACTTTCTGGAGCAAATCTACAACTGATCATTGGTTTATTTGCAGTCTGGGTTGCTTACAAGATGTTTAAAGGCGCAAATGTAATGGTTGATCAGACCAAGCAATTGCCTTCAGCACCTATGCAAACTGTTGCAGGTGGTGTGATTGGAATTGCATCGGCTATCTTTGGGATTGGTGGCGGAAGTTTAACGGTGCCGTATCTCAATCGTAATGGCGTGGTTATGCAAAAAGCAGTTGGAACATCTGCGGCATGTGGATTACCGATCGCAATTGCAGGTGCGATTGGTTTTATGTTTTTTGGGGCAAAAGAACAGATCAATATTCCAAATACCATTGGCTATGTACATGTTTATGCCTTTATTGGTATCAGCGTGATGAGTTTTATTACTGCAAAATTTGGGGCAAAAGTTGCACATGCCTTATCCCCAGCAATGTTAAAAAAATGTTTTTCAGGTCTACTTGTTACAATCGGTCTTTATTTTATTTATCAGGGGATTATGCGTTAATTTTTAGACGAGTAACGCTTTTATAAAGGCATTAATTGACTTAAAATCATAAAAATTGTCCGACAATGATATAGAAACCTGTGCCTGAATCAGTTAAAAACATAAAACAATGATCAGGCATTGGTCGATATAAAAAACATAAGACAGGATATTTATGCATTTGGAAGAAGAAGTAGAGAGCCTTTCAGAGCAAATCGCCCGACATATTAGTGAACAAATAATTAGTGGTGAGTTGGTTGAAGGTGAAAGAATTCAAGAATTGCGTATTGCTAAAGAACTCGACGTCAGTCGAGGTTCAGTGCGTGAAGCACTTTTATTATTAGAACGAACGCATTTAATTGAAATTTATCCACGTCGTGGAGCCATTGTTTCAGAGATGTCTGCACAACAAGTACGGGCATTATTTGATACCAGTGCATTATTGCTTGGGCAAATTGTACAGCGCATGAGTGAGACATGGCGTAACCATGAAGCAGAAGCCCTACAACAGCTTATGAATCATCTGGTGGAGCAGGTCAAACAGGGCAATACCGAAAAATTTTACGATGGAATTTTTCAATTTTTATCTGAACAACAAGATATGGTGGCGAATCCCTATCTCATCAAATTTTATAAAGAATTGTTGCCCTCAATCCGTCGCAGTTACTTTTTAACCTTAAATACTTCACGACGTGAGCTTCAAGAGGCATTAGATCTATTAAAATTGGTGATTGATGCAATTTTGATCCGAAAATCACAACAAGCCACTTTATTTATGGAAGATTTTTGTCGACACTTACGCAATCTCGTGTTGGAATCTTTGACACGGATGAAACAAATCGAACTCGCTTGGGCGCGGAGATCGCGTCGGTAATTAGGAAACTATGCGTTTAAGCAGCTTAAAACTTTCTGGCTTTAAATCTTTTGCCGATAGTACAACATTACAATTTAAAGATAACCGTACTGCGGTAGTGGGTCCAAATGGTTGTGGTAAATCCAATGTGATTGACGCTATTCGTTGGGTTATGGGTGAATCAAGTGCACGCCAATTACGTGGCGGAAGCATGCAAGATGTTATTTTTACAGGAACCGTCAAGCGTAAACCTGTGGGTATGGCAAGTGTGGAACTACGCTTTGAAAATACCTATGGCAAGTTAGGCGGTGCATATAATGCCTATTCGGAATTAGCAGTCCGTCGTCAGGTCACTCGAGATGGTAAATCTGAATATTTTCTGAATGGTACCAAATGCCGTCGTCGTGATATTACTGATATTTTCTTAGGCACAGGTCTAGGTCCTCGTTCATACGCAATTATTGAACAAGGCATGATTAATCGTTTGGTCGATGCGAAACCTGAGGAAATGCGAGTTTTTATTGAGGAAGCCGCAGGAGTTTCACGTTATCAAGCACGTCGTCGTGAAACACTACAGCACCTTGAGCATACCACTCAAAATTTAGATCGGTTAGAAGACATTGCTTTAGAATTAAAATCACAACTTAAAACGCTAAAACGCCAATCTGAAACAGCAGTTCAATATAAAACTTTAGAAACAGAAGTCCGCACTTTAAAAATTGAAATTCTATCTTTCCAATGTGAGCACAGTAGTCGCATACAAGAAGAATATACAATTCAAATGAATGAGTTGAGTGAGCATTTTAAATTGGTTCGCTCAGATATGACGACATTGGAGCATGATTTAGCATCAACCAGTGAATTGTTCCAACGCTTAATTCAACAATCGACCCCTTTGCAAAATGAATGGCAACAGGCAGAGAAAAAATTAGCTGAATTGAAGATGACTTTGGAACAGAAGCAATCTTTATTCCAGCAAAATACAGAAACCTTGGGACAGCTTGAACAGCAAAAAGCGCAAACCAAAGAAAGAATTCAACTGATTGAACTGCAATTAGAAACCTTGTATCAACAAATGGAAGCGCAGACAGAATCATTACAAAGTTCAGAGTCTGATACACAACAACGTAGCCAAAGCTTTACAGATTTAAAATTGCAACAGCAACATGCGATACAACAGTTTGAGCAAGTTAAAGCCCAAGTTGAAAAGCAGCAACAGCAACAAGCACAGATGCAGGCTCAGCTTGAACAATTGAGCAAAAATATTGCCCGAATTGAACAGCAAAAAGAAACCTTAAAGTCTCAAACAGCGCAAATACAAAATCAATTTCAGCAAGATGATCTAGCTCAACTTGAACAAAATAAGCATCAAGCTCAAGAACAAATAATTGAACTTGAACAAAAATCTCTAACGACAAAAACTGCATTAGATCACGTTCAGGAGCAGGTAGTACAACAGAAATCGCATATTTCTACATTTAAAGCTGAAGTACATGTTTTAACCTCGGAGCAGAAAAACTTAAATCAATTGATGGCGAAAAGCACTGTGAAAACAAATGCTCATGCTATGCAGTTGATGCAGATTTTAAAGTTGAATGATCAAGGTAAAGCACAGGCAAATTTGGTCGAAAAGTTTTTAGCAAAATGGCTGTCCGCACATTTGGTAGATGAAACATCCGATTTCCAAGCAAGTATTGCACGACAATTAAAAGCTTCTTCACACACTGAGAAAGTCCAAATTGCTGGAATGGTTTGTTTAGCCGATTGGATTGAGTCTCCGCAACATTCTTTGTGGCATAACGTCGCAATTGCTGAAACTTTACAGCAAGCACTTGCAATGCAAACCCAACTGAAAGCAGGACAATCTATTCTCAGTTTAGATGGCTATCATGTAGGTGCTGATTGGGTGATTGGTCTGTTTTTTGATGAATCAAGTCAAGCAGCGCAGGGTGCTTTAAGCCATCGTATCCGTTTAGAAGAAATTGAAGCTTTATTATCAGAGCTGCATCCTCAATTGGCGGAAGCAGAAGCATTATTACCCAGTTTGTTATCGCAAATTTCAGATTTACAAAAAACCAGTAATGCTGACTTAGAGACCTTAAAACTGCAACAAAAACAGTTACAGCAATTTGATCTACAGATTGCGAAACAACAAAGTACGGCACAGGCATTTGAATTACAAAAGTTGCAATTGAAAGACCAATTACAGCAATTGGATCTGCAACTTGAAGAAGATGCAATGCAAAAAGACGATTTGGATATTGATCTACATGCACTCATTTTAAAGCTTGAACATCATTTACCTGAATATAAGACTTTCCAATTTCAGGTGGATGAGCTGAATGATCAAGTTGAAGAGCAACAACAGCAGTTGTTGGTAAAGCAAAAAAATTTAGAAACAACACGTCGATTGGTGGTTCAAAATCAACAACAAATTGAGCTGTTGGAAAAAGATTACACATTCTTAAAAGCACAATATCAGCAGATTTTGGTGCAAATGGATCAGGCGAAGAAGTTTGTTGATCCTATTCTGTTAGAGTTACCAAGCTTAGAGTCGCAATTTACTGAACAATCACAACATACTGAAAAGTTGCAGAAAACTTGGACTGAATGGCAGGTTGAACTGAACAATGTTCAAGCTAAGCAACAACAACTCACTGATATGCGTCATTTGCATCAACAAAATGATGAACAACTTCGCACGCAACTAGAAGAAAAACGTTTGTCTTGGCAAGCAGCAAAGTCAGACTTACAGCATTATTCAGATCAACTTAAGGAAATGAATAGTGAGGTGCAACAAGGCATCTTGATTGATTTACCTGAGCATCAACAGAAATTAGAAAAAGCACAACGTCAATTTGAAAAATTGGGTGCTGTGAATCTTGCTGCTTCAGAAGAATATGAAGAGCTTTCTAAGCGATTTGATGAGTTAACGCATCAAATGCAAGATTTAGAAAATACAGTCGGTCAGTTGAAAGATGCAATGAAAAGCATCGATCAAGAGACTAAAAAGTTATTTATGGGAACCTTTGAGCAAGTTAATGCAGAGTTGCAGAATTTGTTTCCTAAAGTATTTGAAGGTGGTGAAGCCAGTTTAAGTCTTGAAGGTGACTGGCAGTCTGGTGTTAAACTAATGGCTCGCCCACCAGGGAAACGCAACAGCTCATTGGCATTACTTTCAGGTGGTGAAAAAGCATTAACGGCATTGGCTTTAGTGTTTGCAATCTTCCGTTTAAATCCTGCACCATTTTGTGTGTTGGATGAGGTGGATGCACCATTGGATGATGCAAATGTGGGAAGGTTTTGTAATCTGGTTAAAGAACTATCTGAACATGTTCAATTTATTTACATTACCCACAATAAAGTTGCAATGACGATGGCAACCGATCTTTTAGGTGTTACCATGCCTGAACCGGGAACATCAAAACTCGTCACTGTAAATTTGGAAGAGGCAAGAGAGTACGGTTTAGCCGCGGAGTCTTAGTATGGAAGTCACTACAATTATTGGAATTGTTGTTGCAGTCTTGATCATTCTGGTTGGATTAAGAATGGTGATGCGAAAATCGGATGATGCTGCGCCTTCATTGGAGTCAGAATTACATATTAATTCTGATAGTCAGCTACCTGTGATTCCTCGTCATGTGCGAAATCAATTGGGTTCTGAATCTGAAGAAAAAAGTATGACTCAACGTATAGAGCCGGAATTAAATACGGTTAACGCTGTTGATTTGGTCGATGATAAAAAAGAACTTGCTATCGAGCCTTCTTCTACATCAGCGACTTTAACATCGACTGAGCCGTCTTCTGTGGATGCAGAAACGAAAGCATCTAATGCTCCTAAAGCAAGTGTAGAAGTTCAGACAGAAACTGAAGAGAATAAAGCCACAGATCTTCTAGTGGCAACAGAGACATCTACAGTTGTTGTTGAGAATCAAAAGCCAAAAGCTGATTCAGTTGAACATGATCAATTGAATTTGAATCCAAATGTTGAAGCTGTAGCAATTCAAGATTTTGATGAAGAAAGCGGTATTTTAGATGCGCATTTACATGAGCAACGCCGTAGCGATGATGATAGTGATTTAGCCAATGCAGAATCCTATATTGTTCTAAATGTTTATCCTAATCCACGTAAAGCTTTATCAGGCGATAAAACCTTAAAAGTATTATTGAAATATGGTCTGCGTTTTGGTGAAATGAACTGTTTCCATCGTTATGAAAACCCTGAAGAAGAAAGTCAGTTAATGTTCTCTGTTCTTCGAATTACTGAAGAAGGCCCTGTCGGTTTTGATTTAGAGTCTTTATCTGGAGAACAAGTACAAGGTTTGGCGTTCTTCCTTGCATTACCTCATCCAGATGTACAAAAAGGCTTTGATACAATGGTGAGTATTGCTGGTCTGGTTGCTCGTGAGACGGATGGTACGGTTTATGATGAAAACAATCTTGAATTTACACCCCAGTTAAAAGAGCATTGGCGTCATAAAGCCATTGATTATCGTTCTGGGCAAGAAGTCTAAAAGCTTTTATAAAATTGCTTTATAATAGCGAAAAGTTAAATTTAGGGCGGATGCAAAAAGTGCTTTCCGCCTTTTTATATGGTGAAAGAGTATATGGATAAAACAGCTGTTGTAGCGCAAATGCGTCAACTGATTCAACTGATTCAAAAGCATAATCATGCCTATTATGTGATGGATCAACCGAGCATTGAAGACAGCGAATATGATCAACTCTTTCATCAGCTTAAAGCTTTAGAAGAACAATATCCAGATCTCACCCAGCCAGATACGCCAACCAATAAAGTCGGTGCCAAGCCTTTAGCCAAGTTTGAAAGTATTACTCATACTGTGCCGATGCTTTCTTTGGGTAATGTCTTTAATCAGGAAGATTTATTTGCTTTTGCGCGCCGTATTGAAGAGCGTTTACCCAATCAAAAAGTTCAATATGATGTTGAACTTAAATTTGATGGCCTGGCGATTTCATTGTGGTATGAAAATGGCGTTTTAGTTCGTGGTGTGACTCGTGGAGATGGTGAAACAGGCGAGTTGATTACTCAAAATGTCGCAACCATTCGTAACTTACCAAAAGTCCTTGCATCCGACAAAGTTCAAGTGCCGAGACTATTGGAAGTACGTGGCGAAGTATTGATGCCTAAAGCAGGCTTTGAAAAATTGAATGCAGAGAATGAAGCCAAAGGTGAAAAAACGTTTGCCAATCCACGTAATGCTGCAGCAGGTAGTTTACGTCAACTAGATCCGAGTGTTGCCGCTTCTCGGCCATTGGCTTTCTATGCCTATGGGATTGCACAATGTGAACCGAATCATGGTATCACCTCAATGTCAGCAAGTTTGGAATGGTTGACGAATTTTGGTTTTGCCGTTGGTGAGCTTCATTTTGTTTGTGACAGTATTCAAGAAGTGCAAGAGAAATACGAGCAGATCAATCAAGAGCGTCCAAATTTATCCGTCGAAATTGATGGCATGGTCATTAAAGTTGATGACTTAAAACAACAACAACAATTGGGTTTTTTAAGCAGAGAACCACGTTGGGCGACTGCCTATAAGTTCCCTGCGGTTGCTGCTTTAACCACCGTTGAAAATATTGATTGGCAAGTTGGACGTACAGGAACATTAACCCCTGTGGCTCGCTTGAATCCAGTATCAGTTGGTGGCGTGACGGTTTCCAATGTGACCTTACATAACATTGGTGAAATTCATCGCTTAGATGTACGCATCGGCGACACGGTGAGTGTTTACCGTAGTGGTGATGTGATTCCAAAGGTTGAAAAAGTTTGGCCTGAATTTCGCCCTGTAGATACTGTTGAGGTTTATCTTCCAGAAAACTGTCCTGTCTGTGCGTCACCTGTAGTGATGCCAGAAGGTGAGGCTTTGGCGCGTTGCTCAGGTGGTTTGTATTGTGCAGCACAGCGTATTGAGGCAATTCGTCATTTCGTTTCACGTAAAGCGATGGATATTGAAGGTTTGGGTGATCGTTGGGCTGAATCGCTTTTACATTTAGATTTATTGAAAGATGTCGCGGATATTTATCATTTACATGAACATCGTGACAAATTACTCACCATTGAAAAAATGGGTGAAAAGTCAGTACAAAATCTGATTGATTCTATTGAAAATAGTAAGAAAACAACACTCGCTAGTTTCATCTATGCACTCGGAATTCGGGGTGTAGGTGAAACGACGGCACGTATGCTTGCCAATAATTTCCAAACTTTAGATGCATTACGCCATGCAGATATTGAGACTTTAAAGAAAACACCAGATGTGGGTGATATTACCGCTGAATGGATTATTGATTTCTTCCAAGCACCACATAATTTAGAAGTGGTCGATCGATTATTGGCAGCAGGCATTCATTGGGATGCACCCGTTGCACCAACGCGTCAGCCTTTGAATGGTGAAAGTTGGGTGATTACTGGAACATTAAGCCAAATGGGACGTGATGAAGCGACGCAAATGTTACAAGCTTTAGGTGCACGTGTCAGTGGTAGTGTTTCGAGTAAAACCAAGTGTGTGGTTGCGGGTGAAAAAGCAGGTTCTAAACTTGAAAAAGCTGAAAAGTTAGGTGTTCAAGTGATGACTGAACAGGAATTCTTAGATCTCATGAAAGAATATGGACAGTCTTAAATTTACTTGAATACACCGAATAACTAAAAAAAAGCCGTTTAATTAAACGGCTTTTTTTATCATTTAAGGTATTTCTTCACCACACCATCATCCAACAATTGTTGGAAATGTTCGACTAAACTGGTTTCAATATTACGGTAGGTCATATCTAATTCCCGTTTACTTTTATCTGCATTAAAAAAGATGGGATAACCCATATTCTTTTCAATAAAATCACGTGAATAACCAAATGCTGGCCCCAGTAATTTAAACATCTTTTTAGGGACTGGATTACGTGGGAAAGGAAATTTTTGACCAAAATGCTGGCGTAAAATTTTACCCATTTCCAGTAAGCTCAGAGAACCACCACTAATAATATAGCGACCAGAAGCCTTCTCATTGAAGGCTGCAAAAATATGTGCATCCGCAACATCACGGACATCGACAATACCATTCCACATTGGAGGTGCGCCAAATAAAGTCATACCATTCGCAAATTGCTCTAAAACTTCAACACTGCCTGATTGTGTATTTGCAGTTAGAGACGGACCCAAAACTAAAGCAGGATTCACACAGATCAGTTTCCAGCGATCTTGTGCCTCTGCCATATCCCAAGCTTTACGTTCTGCCATGACTTTTGAATAAGAATAAGGCTGATGAGTTGTCGAACTTGTCGTATTCCAATGCGATTCATCGAATTGATTATTTTGAGTATCTAAAATATCAATAGCATCACCATAAGTTGAAGCAATGCTTGAAGTCACAATCACTCGTTTTACTGAATCTGCTTTATTGACACTATTTAAGACATTTTCTGTTCCTAATATGGCAGGTTCGATAATATCTTTAACCGCATCTTTATAGTTGGTGACGACAAATGGTGATGCCATGTGCAATACAATTTCACAGCCTTGCATTGCTTCATCAAAAGAACCATTTTCCAACAGATTGGCTTTAAATAGTTTTAAAGTTCCAGATGTTTCTTGTGCAATTTTTTCTAAATGCGTAAAGCTGTGCTTTTTATTCAGATCGCGTACTGTGGCATGTACAGTATGACCTTGCTCAAGCAATTTTCGGATGACCCAACTTGCAATGTAACCTGTTGCACCTGTTACAAGAATTGGAGCTGATGTATTTCCCTGAGACATCATTTTTTTCCTTCTCATTTTAATATTCAATATCATAAATATTAAGGTTGTGATTGTCTTAGAATATTATCATCAAAAAATTATAATAAATGACTGAGCGTATTACGTTATTGATAAAGCTCTAGTAAATCGTATTGATAAATAAGAAGCATTAGTAAGCGTTACAAAAATTAAAAAATGTAATTTCCACTTAAAAATACCTTTGCAGATCGTCATAAAACGTGCAAGGGGTTATTTTTTATATGGAAATTATACTAATTCGTACTGTAAATGCGTATGTTTATCATTTTAATTTTATAAAAATCATAAACTTACACATATTAACTTTTGCATTCTTTAAGAAATTTGTCCATAATCTTTGCAAAGAGAATGGAGTAATTGAAATGCGTGGCAATCCAGAAGTTATAGATTATCTAAACATGTTGATCGGTGGTGAACTGGCTGCTCGTGATCAATATTTGATTCACTCTCGTATGTATGAAGATTGGGGTTTAAACAAGATTTTTGAACGTATTGATCATGAAAGTCAGGAAGAGGCTTCTCATGCTGATGCTTTGATCCGCCGTGTTTTGTTCCTTGAGGGGACGCCAAACATGGATCGTGATGATATTGTAACAGGCACAGACGTTGTAACATGTTTAAAAGCTGATTTAGCCCTTGAGTATCATGTACGTGAAAAATTGGCGAAAGGTGTGAAGCTCGCTGAAGAACATGGCGACTATGTCACTCGTGATATGCTTCGTCAGCAAATGTCTGATACAGAAGAAGATCATACCTATTGGCTTGAAAAACAAATGCGTTTAATCGAGTTGATTGGTTTGCAAAACTATATTCAATCGCAAATGTAAAATTGATCGTTATTAAAATCAAAAGCGCAGTATTTACTGCGCTTTTTAATTTTGATATTTGGACGTATTTATATGTCTGAGTAGATAGCATGTAAAACTCAGCAATGATGAATCCCTTTAATGTTTACTTTTTAGAAAACTTCTGAATATCAGCCAATACCTGATTAGCATGAGTCTGTGTATTGACACTGCTATAGTGATAGACAATATTGCCTTGAGGATCAACTAAAAAAGTTTCTCGCTTGGCAATTTTGGCAATGCCCAAATTACGCACAATACCGAATTGATCAGCTAATTGATGATTACTGTCTGCCAAAATTGGGAAAGGTAAACCTAACTTTTCAGAGAACTTTTGATGTGATTGCACATCATCCAAACTGACACCCAAAACTACAGCATTACTTTTTATAAATTGTGGGTAAAGTGCTTTGAATTGATTGGCTTCCTGAGTACAACCCGGTGAGTTATCTTTTGGATAGAAATACAACACCATCCATTTGCCTTTATATTGGCTTGCTTCGTGCCATTTGCCATTTTGATCTTGTAGTTTAAATGCAGGTGCAGGTTTGCCGACCCATTGTTTTTGTTGATCATTAGATTGAGATAAAAGTGTATTTTCGGCATGGCTCAGCATTGAAAACCCAATCGTGGTGGAGATACAAACCATGCTGATACTAAAAATTTTTGAGTAGTTCATATCATTCACTTTTATTGGAAATTCTGCTCAGTTTAGCAGAGTTCTATATTTTATAATGATGCGAATTGTTCTTGTTTATTGCTTAAAGCGTAGATGCTATAAAGATGGATCAAAATTATAAAATAAGAGTAATACGATGGATGTCAGTGCAGTATTGATTCAGTTAAAACCTGATGTTTTAGAGAATGTTGAAGCATGGAAAGAGGAATTGAATGCACGCAAAGATGAAGCGATTGAAACATTACGAGTAGAAGGTGTGCATGTCGAATCGTGGTTTCATCTTGAGCTTGAAGGAAATGATTATTTGATTGCTTATATGCGAGCAGATGATATTGCTAAAGCGGAACAGATTGGTAAGGCGAGTAATTTTTCGATTGATCAGGTACATAAACAATTTAAAAGTAATTGGATGAAGGTTTTTCCTGCAACTTTATTGGTGGATTTGGAAAATAAGAGCGATGAGGTAGAATGAACTGAAAGATTCATACCTTTTAGCAAGTAAGGTATGCGTGATTGATCTTCAATAGTCGGAATAAGTGTGTGAGAATTTTACTGATTACAGGTTGGGGCGGTGGCACAAAGCTATTACATCCATTACAACAAGCTTTGCAGAAACACGGTCATGATGTTGAGCTGATCAATATTTTTAATGCTTTTGATCAGAATGTTTTACAACAACACGTCGAGTTAGCACAGCAATTTGATGCGGTCATCGGCTGGTCTTTGGGTGGGCAACTTGCGACTTTATTGGTCGATCAAATATTTAAGCAATATAGTCAACAAAAAATTCTGATCACTTTGGCATCTAATCCTTGTTTTGTTGCTAATGATGCATGGCAAACAGCAATGCATCAAAGTACTTTTGAAACTTTCAAACAATCTTTTGAAAAGGATGCGATTGCGACGCTTAAAAAATTTGGTTATATGGTCTGTCAGGGTGTAGAAACCACGAAAGCGGATTTTGTAGTTTTACAAAGTTTAATACAGCCACAAAAAATAGAGCTGTTACAAAAAGGTTTAATTTTACTTGAACAGTTAAATGCTGCAGATATCCTTAAAAAAAATCAAGGACAGCAGTATCATATTTTTGCAGAGCAAGATGCTTTGGTTGATTGCAAAGTTATTCAAAATTTCAGTAAATTCAACGCAAAGTTTTTAGAATATGATTTAATTCAAGGCTCACATGGTTGTCCTATTTTTAAAGCGGATGAAATAACTGACAAAATCTGCCAATATTTACAGAAAATAAAACAAACATATTAAGAATTGGCTGATCTCGCAATTTATTTTTATTCCGTGCAGGTTTAAGATCAGAACCTGAATGAATCGCTTAATCGAAGCTTTTATTCATTCAATGATTTTTCTATGCAATAAATGAGTTTGTGAATAAACACTTCACCAATGGAGTAATGGATGACCCATTTAACTGATCTTGAATTTGATCTTCAACATATTTGGCATCCTTATACCTCTATGACCAAGCCTTTGCCGACGTTTAAAGTTAAAAAGGCATTTGGAGCAACCATTGAATTGGAAGATGGTCGTCAATTGATTGATGGTATGTCGTCTTGGTGGTGTGCGATTCATGGTTATAACCATCCTGAACTGAATCAAGCAGTGACTGATCAATTACAGAATATGTCACATATCATGTTTGGGGGTTTTACCCATGAACCTGCCATTGAACTGGGAAAGCTTCTGCTACAAATTACACCCCCGAGTTTAGATAAAATTTTCTATGCCGATTCAGGCTCAGTGGCTGTAGAAGTTGCTTTAAAGATGGCAGTGCAATTTTGGTCAGCTCAGGGAAATCTGCAAAAAACCAATTTTGTAACGCCTCGCTCGGGCTATCACGGGGATACGTGGAATGCCATGTCGGTCTGTGATCCTGTGACGGGAATGCATCAAATTTTTGGTTCAAGCTTACCCAATCGAATTTTTGTTCCTGCACCGCAAGTTGGTTTTTATGATGAATGGAATCAGGCTGATATTACTGAATTAGCGCAAACTTTGGCGGAGCATCATCAAACAATTGCAGGGCTAATCCTTGAACCGATTGTACAAGGTGCAGGGGGAATGCGCTTTTATCACCCTGAATATTTACGTCAAGCCAAATTACTGTGTAAAAAATATAAGATTTTGCTCATTTTTGATGAAATTGCGACAGGTTTTGGACGTACAGGCAAACTCTTTGCATGGGAACATGCGCAAGTTGAGCCTGATATTATGTGTATCGGGAAAGGTTTAACGGGCGGTTATATGACGCTGTCTGCGACATTAACCACGAAAGAAGTCGCTGAAATGATTAGTCAGGGAGAAGCAGGCGTATTTATGCATGGCCCAACTTTCATGGCGAATCCTTTGGCATGTGCTGTGGCATTAAAAAGTACACAATTGTTGGTTTCTCAGGATTGGCAAGCTAATATTCAACGGATTGAACAACAATTATCAGCATACTTACAGGCGTTATCATCGCTTGAATATGTAAATGATGTTCGTATTCTTGGTGCGATTGGTGTGGTGGAATTGAACTTTAATGTCGATATGAAAAGCTTACAACAGGAATTTGTACGCCGTGGAATTTGGATTCGCCCATTTGGAAAATTGGTGTATGTGATGCCGCCGTACATTATTACTGAAAATGAACTGAACTTTTTACTGCAACAATTGGTTGAAGTGGTTGAGCAAATGGAGCTAGTAGCATGAGCCAATTTGAACAAGCTTACAATCAAGATTCTAAGCAAAATGATCAACATTCAAAACAGAACGATCAACATCTCAATCGCTATGCCGAACAATTAGAACAGTTAAAACAGCAAGGTAATTTAAGACAATTTACTGCCAATACACAACAAGGTTCGAGCATTCAACTTTATGATCGAACAAATAGGCAAATCAATAGCCACAAGATGTTGAATCTCAGTTCAAATGATTATTTAGGTTTGGCTTCTGACTTGAGTTTACGTGAACAATTCTTTGATGAAACCCCGAATGATTTACGCATCATGAGTTCATCATCCTCACGTTTACTGACAGGAAATTTTCCTGAATATGAGCAGTTTGAAACGAGTTTAAGCCAAGCTTTTCACGGGCGTTCAGCACTGCTGTTTAACAGTGGTTATCACATGAATATTGGTATTTTACCTGCGCTGAGTGATGCAAAAACCTTAATTCTTGCCGATAAATTAGTCCATGCAAGTATGATTGACGGTATTCGTTTATCGACTGCGAAATATGTGCGTTATCGTCATAATGATCTCAACCATCTTAGTCAACTTTTACAGAAATATCATGTGGATGAAAACTTTGATCGCATTATTGTAGTGACTGAATCCATTTTTAGTATGGATGGTGATGAAACTGATTTAGCTGAATTGGTACGAATTAAACAGCAATTTTCTAAAGTGATGTTATATGTCGATGAAGCCCATGCGATTGGTGTACGGGGTGAGCAAGGTTTAGGTTGTGCTGAACAATATGGCGTGATGGATGAGATTGATTTATTGGTGGGTACTTTTGGTAAAGCATTAGCATCGGTGGGTGGTTATTTGATTTGCCATGCCATCATCCGTGATTATTTAATTAATTCGATGCGCCCATTAATTTTTAGTACAGCGCAACCGCCAATCTGCATGGCTTGGACAAATTTTATCTTTCAAAAAGTTTTAGGGCTCAATCAACAACGTCAGCATTTACAAATAATTAGTCAAAATTTACAGCAGGCTGTATTGGCTAAAGGTTTTGATTGCCCATCCACATCGCATATTGTGCCTATTATTATGGGTGAATCGCAAAAAACCGTAGAGAAAGCCAAATTTTTGCAAGAGGCAGGTTTTTATATCATGCCTGTACGCCCACCGACTGTGCCGCAGTATGGCTCACGTTTGCGTATTTGTCTCACTTCACGGGTTAATCAAACTGATTTAGATCAGTTGGTTGCGTTGTTGTAAGTTTGAATGATTATAAGGTAGGGTGGTCATAAAGTTGAGTGCTTGTAAGAATGTTGCGATGATAAATATAGCGTGAAAAATTTGAATATAGATAAAGTGCAAGTTGCACAACGCTTTGCCAAAGCAGGGCAGAGTTATGCAGAACAGGCGATTGTACAAAAGAAAATTTGTCAGCATTTAATCGCATTGATGCAAAATTATCTTGAACAAACAGATTTTGAACAAGCAGATTTAGAGCAAACTACTTTTGAACGTGGTTTTGAAATAGGTTGTGGTTCAGGTAATTTAACGCAACTACTTTTACAAAACTTTAAGATTAAAAACCTGATTTTAAATGATCTATATCCTGAAGTTCAGCAACATTTCCTTGATCAGAAAATCTATTTAGATCAAAAAAAATTAGAATGGTTGATTGGTGATATTGAACAATTGAACTTTCCACAAAATTTAGATGTGATTGCTTCAAGTTCTGCATTGCAATGGATGGTCGATTTAGACGCAATTTTAAAAAAATCGTCAGACGCATTAAATTCAAACGGATGGTTATGTTTTTCAACTTTTGGGCAGCAAAATTTTAAAGAAGTTAAAGCATTAACAGGACAGGGTTTAGATTATCTTGATCTTGAATCGATTCGTGAAAAATTAGAAGCACAGGGTTTCGATGTTCTACATCTTTCAGAAAGCATAGAAACTCTAAGCTTTGATCATCCCAAACAAGTTTTACAGCATCTGAAAGCTACGGGTGTGACGGCTACAGCCACTCAACATCGTTGGACAAAACAATCGTTACAGCAGTTCTATTCAGATTATCAACAATTTTCAAATCGTGATGAACGTGGGCAAATAACTTACTCCCTGACATATCATCCTATTTATTGTATTGCACGGAGAAAGCCATGAGCGCACCTGTCTATTTTATTAGTGGCATTGATACAGGCATTGGCAAAACCTACACAACTGGTTATTTGGCAAAGTTGTGGAATGAGCAAGGCAAAAAAACCATCACGCAGAAATTGATCCAAACAGGCAATACAGATATTTCAGAAGATATTGAACAGCACCGTGAAATTATGGGTATGGGATGGTTCCCAGAAGATGAAACAAAGCTGACCATGCCTGAAATTTTTACTTATCCTGCATCACCACATTTAGCCACTCAAATTGATGGTCGTGAAATTGATTTTGATAAAATAGCCAAAGCCACTCAACAATTAACTGAAAAATATGAGGTTGTATTATTAGAGGGTGCAGGTGGTTTAATGGTGCCTTTAACCACAGAGTTACTTACGATTGACTATTTAATAGAGAAAAAATATCCTGTAATTTTAGTCAGTTCAGGGCGTTTGGGTAGTATTAACCATACTTTGCTCAGTTTGGAAGCATTGAAAAACCGTGGTTTAGAACTCTATGCTTTGGCTTATAACTTAAATGATGAATCTCAGGATGTGTTGATTTCGAAAGATACCTCTGAATATCTTCAAGCATATCTGGCGAAACATTTTCCAAACGCATTGTGGATGGATATTCCTGTAATGTCATGAAAACTTGATTCAAATCGCGAAAATATTGCCATGCCATGAGTTTGTTATAAATAAAAATTTGTGGGTAGTACTTTAGCAATGTCTTAATAAACATAGAATTTTTAAATTTTCTTTGCATATAGGGATGCATATTTGTTTGAATTTGATCAGTCTGCTCAAGATAGGGCTGCTTAAAAATATTTGAACAGGCTAAGACTGTATTTAAATATGCGCAATTGTCCAAAGATAGCATTCCGTATAACACGACTGAAGGTAGTTTTTATTTACCAATAGCCATTATTTTCTATGATGTGGATGATGCTAATTTTCCAAGTGAATTTTATTTTATTGCCAAAATTGGACAGCAATTAGAATTACGGCAATGTGATGCAGGTATGGGCGTAAAATGGTTTCAAATTCCTGATTTACATCATGCTGTGACAGATTCGAAAGTGATTCAAAAAATTGGAGATTAATTTACCCAATTAAAAGAAAAAGTCATACAGCAATTTAAAGATAGACCAATACCTACACCCATTCAGACGGCTCAAGACGATAAAGAATCATCTGATTTGAATGAGGAACAAAAATAGGCTTATCGTGAATTGGCTGAAATTTGTTTGAAAAATCATCCGCGTAAAAACATTGCACTTGCTCAGATTGAGCAGTTAAAACAGGAAGATGATGATTTCTTTAGCACTATTGGACAATTGAGGGATGATTTATTCAAAGAAAATATTCGCCTGTTTGTGTCAATGGACTGGAAACAGGAAGCTTCTGATTTAGAGTGGCATCTCAGTAAGATATTAAAAGACAATTGGCAATTGGACATTGAACTACCCAATGCGATGCAGTTTGGTGAAAATGCGATAGTATCTGATGATGAGGTTTTTACGACTTATGATACCGCTTTACATTCACATGGTTTAAAAATTGGATATCTAGATATGGATTCAGATTCTTATGTCTTTATGGTGCATCCAATTCAGGCGACAGACACCGTAAAGAAAAATATTGAAATAATATAGGCTATCAGTATCAATAGCAAAGCTCAAAATCTAATACTGTCGTGATGATCTATTTGTTTCACGACGTAGATAGATATATTTACGGTGCAGAGGTAGCAGAAAAGGTAGTAACAGAAAGTGTAGAAAAAAAGTGAATAACATAACGATGATTAAAGCATCCCAATAACTTGATGCATGCATTGCGCCAAGAAATGAAATACAGGTGAATGAAACTGGAATAATGCTAAACAATAAGAAACTAATGAAAGGATGGCGAATACTAAAAGGTGAGAGAAGCAAAAAAGCATAATTTAATATAACAATTGCATAGGCAGTAATGCAGAAAAGTACACCATCAAGAGGGTAAGCATATTCTTCTTGCAACATTCCTCTAGATTTGAGATAGCTTGAAATAAATTGCCCTTGATAGGCAATGAATGCACTGGCAGTCAGCCAAATCATTAATAAAATAAGAGTTGTAGGAATATATTTTTTCATTGTTTTAATTATACATTGAGATTGGCAATAAAAAGCCACTATAGAAATAGTGGCTTTTGGAATCAAGCTTTAAAGATTAAAACTTTTTAAAACCTTTGTTAATGCCAAAAGGTTTGCGTTGAGCAAACTTATTTTCATTACGGTTTGGATTATCCATGGTGTTGCCATTACGGTCGCCGTTGCGATCATTGCTAAAACTACTACCTGTACGTTCAGTACCACGGTTGTTGTTCGAGCGATTTTCACCACGTTGTTCTGGGCGATCAGTACGGTTATTAAAACGGTTTTCACCTTGCTGTTCTGTACGGTTAACGCGAGGATAGCGATTTTCCGTACGACCTGCTTCAGGGCTTGCTTGACGATGGTCACGACGTGGTGCTTCTGGAGATGCATTTTCACCATCAGTATCACGACGTTGTTGACGTAAGAAGCCACCACGACGTGCATTTAATGGTTTCTCTTGCATACGTTCAGTACGGCGTTTTGCCATACCATATAAACCAGTCCCTTGACGTGGTTTAAGTTCGACAGCTTTGGTTAAGTTGTCGATATCATTTTTATCTAGTTCCATCCAACGACCTGTACGTAGTTCACGTGGGAGAATTACAGTACCGTAACGGGTACGTAATAGGCGACTTACTTTTAAGCCTTGAGATTCAAAGATACGACGAACCTCGCGGTTACGTCCTTCTTTTACAACAACTTGGTACCAACGATTGATCCCTTCACCACCAATTTCAGAGAAGGATTCAAATTTCGCAGGACCATCATCAAGAACAACACCTTTCATCATGGTGTTCTTAATTTGGGGTGTAACTTCACCCATCACACGAACTGCGTATTCGCGTTCGATTTCATTCGATGGGTGCATCAAACGATTGGCCAATTCGCCATCATTTGTGAACAATAAAAGCCCAGTCGAGTTGATGTCTAAACGACCAACCATCACCCAACGATCACCTGGAATTGTTGGTAAATGCTCAAATACCGTTGGGCGTGATTCTGGATCATTGCGTGAACAAATTTCGCCTTCTGGTTTGTAATAAATTAAAACACGGCGACGAATTTCGTCTTCAATTTGGAATTGAACTTTACGACCATCGATGCGAAGCTCATCAGTTGGTTCAATGCGTTCACCCACTTGAGCAACTTGACCGTTGACACTCACGCGACCAGCAGCAATGACTTCCTCCATATAACGGCGAGAGCCTAGTCCTACTCGTGCGAGTACCTTTTGCAATTTTTCACTCATGACAACATAACCTTAGAGATAATAATCAACAGTGCACCTATTTATGATTTTGGAGCTTGCGCATCCAAGGCCATAAAAGCTTCCTTGGCATCCTGAAGGGGAGGCAATTGACCCAATGAAACGAGACCAAAAGCATTTAAAAATTGTGGCGTTGTAACTAACAACGCAGGTCTTCCCGGAAGTTCTCGGAATCCAGACTCTTTAATCCAGTTCCATTCAAATAACGTCCTTAGTATTTGGCTGTTATTTGTCACTCCACGAATTTGCTCAATATCAGCACGGGTTACGGGCTGATGGTAAGCAACCACTGCTACTGTTTCGAGCAATGATGGTGATAATTTGGTTGGGCGTTCAGGATACACTTGTGCAATAAAATTTCGATATTTTGCACGAACTTGAAAACGATATCCTTGAGCTGTTTCAATCAACTCAATTGAACGACCATGTTGTAAAACTGATAACTGTTGTAAATATTGGCGTAATTGCTGTTTAGAATATTGGTCTTGAAATGCTTCTTTCAGTCGTGCAATGGAAACAGGTGCATCACTTGCGAAAATAATCGCTTCAAGTTGCATCAAGACTTCATGGTGTAGCTCATCAATATTAAAACTATTACTCTGATCAATGGTCATGATTGCATTCCTTGAATCATCAAAGGTGCTTCAATTCCAGTTGAAAGAATATTAATTTTTTGTTGACGAGTCAGTTCTAAAACAGCCATAAAGGTTACAACCATACCCATACGACCTTGACTTGGTTTTAGTAAATCTTCAAAACTTAAGACCTTA
Organism: Acinetobacter sp. ANC 3832; assembly: GCF_002135415.1. GTDB lineage: Bacteria > Pseudomonadota > Gammaproteobacteria > Pseudomonadales > Moraxellaceae > Acinetobacter. Next base: position 33,020 of record NZ_NEGJ01000004.1, on the reverse strand, counting down.
CCTGAGTTGAGCATATATTGAATATAAGCAATACGTTCTTCTAGAAGCACAGGCTCTTGTTCAATTTTATGGGTAACAGGTTCTGGTCTGTTAAAAATACAGTATAAAGCATCACGTAGTATTTCAGCTTCATAGCCATCATACACTGTTGCAACTTGACCCAAACTGACATTGGTCGCAAATGTATCACGATCTAATACAGGCATTTGACCTAAATGCTCTGCGGCTTTTTTAACACGTAAATAGGTTTCTAAACGATCAATCAGTTCTTGTTTCGGATCTTTTTCAATATGGATGGTTTTAGGTTTTGGCAATAATAATCGAGATTTTAAATCTGCCAATAATGCCGCCATCACCATATAGTCAGCAGTTAGCTCAATATTCAAAGACTTCATACTGTCCATATAAGACAAATATTGTGATGCAATCGGTGCGATATCAACTTGTAATAAGTCAAAACCATTTTTTTGAATCAAATAAATTAAAAAGTCGAGTGGTCCTTCGAAATGTTCTAGCAGAATTTCGAAAGCAGCAGGAGGTATATATAAATCCTCTGGAATTGAATCTTGCCACTCATCTAAAACACGGATGTGTGGAATCTGTTCCATAACGTCTTGGATAGGTTGGGTCATTACCGTTATTAGCCACGCGAATTTTCAAAAGCATGTTAGGGCGATTCGGAGATCACTTGTCGAAATTGTATAGAAGGGAAAGTGATGGTCGAAAAGCGTGTAGAAAGTTTGCCTATTCTAAAGGAAAAATGAAATTGAATAAATTGCTAAAACGGAGAAAACGATAAAAAACCTGAAAATAAATAGGGAATATTTATTTTGGTGATACTTATTCATCATTTTGTTAATATTTTTGCAATAACACTAGCAATAATCTTAAAAATCTGCAAAATTGTGATATTCATCAAATTATTTAAGAAAAAAGATGTTTGATTATCAAAAAACACAAATAAATACATTGGATCAAAATACTGGGGTTGAAGTAGATACTTCTGACTTTGAAGATTTGAATCCACAGCAATTAAATGGGCGATGGGTTAAATTAATCCCAATACAAGACATAGAGCCTGAATCGAACAGTTTTCGAAGCATTTGGCGCACGGTAGAAAGAGAAAGCAATAAGGGGGCATGGACTTATTTGCCCTATCCAGAATTTGCTTTTCAAGTTCAACTCGAAACAGCGCTAAAGTCTAATTTTGGTTTTTATCATGCACAACATTATCTCATTCAAGTCGGACATCAGTTTTTAGGATGGATTGCACTTTTAAATATCCGTCAAGATGATCGTGTTGCTGAGATTGGTAATATTTATTTTTCAGACCAAATGAAACAAACTACAGCAGCGACTGAAGCCGTTTATTTGTTGTTGCAGGAATGTTTTGAACAAAATTTTCGAAAAGTCGAATGGCGCTGTGATGATTTGAACGAAGCATCGGTTAATGCCGCTGTCCGTTTGGGCTTTTTGTATGAAGGCACGTTGCGTCAAGATCGAATTGTAAAAGGTCATAATCGTAATACTGCTTGTTTTTCGATACTCGATGAAGAGTGGATTAAGTTACAGCAAGCTTTTACGGATTGGTTAAAACAAGATAACTTTAATATAGAGCGTCAACAAAAAATACGTTTAGAAGAGTTTATGAAGTTGTATCCGATTATTGGTCGAAATGATCCTGAAAATGCTGACCAGAAAAAAGATGCAACCTAATTTAAGATTTACGTAATTAAAAATTCATTATATCGATCATTCAATGTAAGCGCTTATTCAAAAGCGCTTACATCTCCCACACCATGACGTACAACTATAGGATTTAAACCTGAAAGATCAACAATACTGGTGGTGCTTAACATACCCAAACCACTGTCAATAAAAACATCAATACGTTTTTCAAGTTGTTGTTCAATATCATAGGGATCATCTAAAGGTTCATTTTGACCAGGCAAAATCAGTGTACTGGTGAGTAACGGCTCACCTAGTTCCCGCAGTAACATCTGGCATACCGCATTACTTGGAACACGCAAACCAATGGTTTTCTTTTTGGGATGCATTAAGCGGCGTGGCACTTCACTGGTTGCAGGCAAAATAAACGTGGTAACAGCAGGGGTGTTGGCTTTGAGTAACCGATACATTGCATTGTCTACTTTGGCATAGGTCGCAATGTCAGATAAATCGGCACAGATAATCGCATATTGGTGTTTTGCCCCTAAACCTCGGATTTGACTAATTCGTTCCATGGCATTTTTATTGCCAATTTGGCAACCAATCGCATAGGCTGCATCAGTCGGGTAGACCACGACATCACCCGCACGAATTCTTTCTACAGCTTGACTAATGAGGCGTGGCTGCGGGTTGTCAGGATGTATTCTTAAATGAAGCATATTATTGTTCTCCTGATGTCTTTTAAGCTTATTATCACTTGAATATATAAAGTGTTTCAATGTGACTCTGTTGAATTATGTAATTTAATCAAGCATTTCTCTATGAAACTCATCACTTTGTAATGTTTTGCCACTTCTGGTGCATATACAGAGGCAATCGATGAAGCGTTTTGCATCACGAGGAAGCTTTGCTTCAGCATTAAAATAAGCATGTACCTGAGCATAAACATGATCTTTAAAGCTTGAGCCATTACCACCATCTCCCGTTAAATTGTCCAAAGACACACGGAATTTACGACCTAAGGCTTGGGAATATAACCATTCAATGGCTTGGGGTTTAACTTCAACTTGTTCAAATAGCGCTTGTTGTTCAGCACTTCTTCCATCTGGTGCATACCAATAGCCTAAATCAGCCAATAAACGACGTTGATCACCTGCAATACTCCAATGGCTGATCTCATGGAGAGCGCTATTTAAAAAACCATGGGCGAATTGAATGCTCGCAGGTGCTTGTTCTGATGCTGGAAAATATTCGGGTTCAAAATCTCCACGAACAAGTCGCACATTTAGGTGGGAAAACCAATGATTAAAGTGTAAGATAAGCCAATCCACTTGCTGGACTTCTGTTTGTAAAGTGACCCACGACGTGAGTTGTATCGGGTCTAAATTCAAGGCAGAATTAGAGCTTGGAAGGGACTTAATAAGTGATGAAGTTGTTATTTCAGGTTGCGGCTGCAACAGGTACATGACTTATTTCCCAAATTGATCTGTCTAAATAAGTACAAAATTGTATCTTAATCTTTGACAGAGTACCCATGAATTTGTAGAATTGCCGCCTTAATTATGTCAGCAAATACCTTTCCGGCACAGATTGAGCCGTTTAAATGGGCTGAACAAGGCTTTACGTGGTCAGGTAAACTGCCACTGTCTCGCTTTGTTCGTATTTCCCGTGAAGCTGTTGGATCAATTGATCTTCAATTGATTACTATAGACTGTAAGCTATCAATGGATGCGTATCATCGTATCGTGTGGTTAAGTGGTCATGTTGAAACGAATGTTCCAATGGAGTGCCAGCGTTGTCTGGAACACGTTGAAATTTCTCTCGTTTCAGACTTTCATTTAGCGCTAGTAGATGATGAGTCACTGATAGAGCGCTTGGATGAGGAAGCTGATTTCATCGTCTTAGGTGAGAGTGAAGCAACGACAAAAGGTAGCTTTGATGCGCCTGCGTCGGCTGATTTATTGTCATTGATAGAAGATGAATTGTTATTGTTGATGCCTTTATCTCCTAGACATAATGTTTGTGAGCATAAACATCAACCCGCCGAAGAAGACCTTGTTGAAGAAAAACGGGATAATCCGTTTGATGTTTTGGCAGGTTTGAAGGGTAAACTTAACTAATTTTTGTGTTATACTGTAAAGTATAAGACAACTAAATTTGTTCTGATCCATTTTTTCGATCTTTGTAAGGAGCCATCATGGCCGTTCAGCAAAACCGTAAAAGTCGCTCTCGCCGTGACATGCGCCGTTCACATGACGCTTTAACCGAGAATGCATTAACTGTAGACCAAGCTACTGGTGAGACTCATCGTCGCCACCACGTAACTAAAGATGGTTTCTACCGTGGTCGTCAATTATTCGCTAAAGCAGCTGATGCTGAATAATTGGTGATGTATTAAGCGTCAAGCTTAGTAGAAAAAATGGGAGCGTAAGCTCCCTTTTTTTGTTTTTCTTTTTTGTTGCATTTCGCAATTAAAAATAAATTTATTTAGTGTTAAATTGCCGCATCGGAAACGAGTTAAAACGAAGAAAGGACTTTTATATGTCTGCTAAGCGACTCGAGCAAGCAGCTCAAGCTACAAAAACTGCATTTTTGTTCCCAGGTCAAGGTTCACAAAAAGTAGGCATGCTGGCTGAACTTGCGGAACAATTTAGCGGTGTGCGAGACACTTTTGCCGAAGCTTCAGAAGCAATTGGTTATGACTTGTGGCACATCGCACAAAGTGGTGAAGGTTTAGATCAAACCGAAAACACTCAGCCTGTATTACTCACAGCAAGTATTGCCTTATGGCGTGTTTGGTTAGACTTTGGTGGTGTAGCACCAAAATATCTAGCAGGGCATTCTTTAGGTGAATACAGTGCTTTGGTTGCGGCAAATGCAATGACTTTGGCAGATGCAGTAAAATTAGTACATCTACGAGGTAAACTCATGCAATCCGCTGTTCCTCAAGGACAGGGGGCTATGGCTGCGATTTTAGGCTTAGATGATGCGAAAGTACTTGAACTTTGTGAACAAGCCAATGTGCTTGGTGGTGGTTCGGTAGAAGCTGCAAATTATAATGCCCAAGGTCAAGTGGTTGTTGCAGGCGCTAAGTTACTGGTTGAAGCTGTGATGAGTGCTGCAAAAGAAAATGGTGGTAAAGCCATTGCACTTCCTGTTTCTGTTCCTTCACATTGCTCGTTAATGAAACCTGCTGCAGTACAATTTGCAGAAGCGTTGGAACAAACTGCCATTGAGCTGCCAAGTATTCCTGTAATACAAAACATTAATGCGGAAATTGCCACGGATCTAACCCAATTACGTCAAGCGTTAACAGCGCAGTTGTACCAATCGGTGCAATGGACAAAAACAATGCAATATTTACAAGATCAAGGTATTCAGTATGTTGTTGAGTGTGGCCCAGGTAATGTACTGGCTAACCTTGCAAAACGATTACCGAATATTGAGAAAGCATTTCCAATAGATACGCAAAGTCGTATGGAAGATGCACTCAATGCTATTTTAGTGGCAGAAGGGAAAATTGCATGACACAAGAACGCAAAGTTGCATTGGTGACAGGTGCGAGTAGAGGGATTGGTGCAGCCATCGCTCAACAACTGATTCAAGATGGATATTTTGTTGTTGGTACAGCAACCTCAACATCTGGCGCGGATAAATTAACAGCACAATTTGCTGAACAAGGTGCTGGAGCGGTTTTAGATGTACGTGATGGTGCTGCAATCGATGCATTGGTTTCAGACATTGAACAAAAATATGGTTCAGTGATGATTCTTGTGAATAATGCAGGGATTACCAAAGATAATTTGTTACTGCGTATGTCTGAAGATGATTGGGATGATATTCTCAATATCCATCTTAAAGCGGTTTTCCGTTTATCTAAACGTGTGTTAAAAGGCATGACTAAAGCACGCTTTGGACGAATTATTAATATTAGTTCTGTGGTTGCACACTTTGCAAACCCAGGACAAGCCAACTATTCAGCTGCGAAAGCGGGCATTGAAGCATTTAGCCGTAGTTTAGCGAAAGAGATGGGAAGTCGTAAGATTACTGTCAATTGTATCGCACCAGGCTTTATTGCAACAGAAATGACTGAACAGTTGAATGAAGAAATTCGTAAAAAAATGAGTGATCAAGTGGCTTTAAATCGCTTTGGCGAACCACAAGATATTGCGAATGCAGTAAGTTTCTTGGCTTCGGATCAGGCAAGTTACATCACTGGTACAGTGTTACATGTAAATGGTGGCTTATACATGGCTTAATTGCGATGTATAAACTTTGAAAAATTTCTAGATTCAATTAAACTAGTGGCAATTATAACGCCACAAGCAATGAGGAGAATTCCTGTGAGCGATATCGAACTACGCATTAAACAAGCGGTTGCAGAGCAACTTGGTATGAAAGCTGAAGAGATCAAAAACGAAGCATCTTTTATGGATGACTTAGGTGCTGACTCTCTTGACTTAGTTGAGCTTGTTATGTCTTTCGAAAACGACTTTGACATCACTATTCCAGATGAAGATTCTAACGAAATCACAACTGTTCAATCTGCTATTGACTATGTTTCTAAGAAACTAGGTTAATCTGCCGATCTAGTAGCTTTGCTACTAATCAAAGCCACTCTTTTAAGGGTGGCTTTTTTATTACGTATTGATTTGAAGCATTGATGATAAATAACTTAAAAAACAAAATATTAGTTACATATAGTTACGTTTGATTCACCAAAGACAACGCATTTTTGGTTAAATTTTAGGTATAAAAATAGAGTTAAAATTTTTATAACACTTTAATAATGAAGATGGAGAATTAGAATGGGTCTTTTTGATTTTGTAAAAGGTATTGGTAAGAAGAATACAGCTGCTGCTGAGCCACAAGCAGCGCCTGCTACACCTGCTGAGCCATCTGCTCAAGAAGTTGCAAATAAATTACTGGGTCACATTAAAGCATTGGGTCTACCGATTACAGGTTTGTCTGTAAGCTATAACGGTGCTTCTGACCTTGCAACCATTAATGGGCAAGTACAAAGCCAAGCAGACCGTGAAAAAATTGTTTTAGCTGTGGGTAATATTGATCATGTTGCAAAAGTAGATGATCAAATGACAGTCGCAACACCTGAGCCAGAAAGTAAATTTTACACTGTAAAATCGGGTGATAATCTTTCTAAAATTTCTAAAGAATATTATGGTGATGCAAACCAATACAACAAAATTTTTGAAGCGAATCGTCCTTTGTTGAAAAATGCAGATGACATTTTCCCGGGTCAGGTTCTTCGTATTCCTGCGTAATATTGAAATAAGTGAAAAGGCGCGTAATGCGCCTTTTTTATTATTGGTGAGAGAGGGAAATTAAATACTCAGTGTTAATTTTTTATACTGAAATAAAAAAACCACCATTAATGGCGGTTTTTCAATGACATTTTATGCGTTGCAAATGACAGCTTATGTGTCGCGTGACGCGAAAAACTTACCAGCTTAATGCACCACCAGTTTGATAGTCTGTTACGCGCGTTTCAAAGAAATTCTTCTCTTTACGCAAGTCCATCATTTCAGACATCCACTGGAATGGATTATTCACACCAGCAAATTGTTCAGGTAAACCAAGTTGCGCTAAACGACGGTTTGCAATGAACTTCAAGTATTCTTCCATCATTGCAGCATTCATACCCAATACACCACGTGGCATCGTGTCACGTGCATATTCAATTTCAAGCATTGTCCCTTCAAGAATCATTTGCACGATTTCTTCTTGGAATTCAGTCGTCCAAAGAGAAGGGTTTTCAATTTTGATTTGGTTAATCATGTCGATACCAAAATTCAAATGCATTGATTCATCACGTAAAATGTATTGGAATTGTTCAGCAACACCATTCATTTTATTACGACGACCCATACTTAAAATTTGGCTGAAACCACAATAGAAGAAGATCCCTTCAAGTACACAATAGAACGCGATCAAGTTGCGAAGCAAAATTTGATCGTTTTCAGGTGTCCCTGTTTGGAATGTTTGGTCACATAATGATTGCGTATATTTCAAGCCCCATGCTGCTTTACGTGCAACTGATGGAACTTCGCGATACATGTTGAAGACTTCGCCTTCATCCATACCTAAAGATTCGATACAGTATTGGTAAGCATGCGTGTGAATCGCTTCTTCAAATGCTTGACGTAAAATGTATTGACGGCATTCAGGGTTGGTAATATGACGGTAAATCGCCAAAACCAAATTGTTTGCAACCAATGAGTCAGCAGTAGAGAAGAAACCTAAAGAACGCATAACAATAGTACGCTCATCTTCAGTTAAGCCATTTTCAGACTTCCAAAGCGCGATGTCATTGTTCATGTTCACTTCTTGTGGCATCCAGTGGTTTGCGCAACCGTCTAGATATTTCTGCCAAGCCCATTCGTATTTGAACGGTACAAGTTGGTTCAAGTCAGCACGACAGTTAATCATGGCTTTGTCATCAACTTGAACACGCTGAGCGCCCATTTCAAGCTCTTCTAAGCCAGGTGCGACATCAAGCGTTTCTAAGGCTGCAGATGCTCTTGCCAAGGAATCGGTTGAATGTTTTGCGGTTCTTTGATTGGCTCTAGCGGGTTGTGCAGTTGCCACATCCGGCGATGACTGCTTTGTATCAGGTACCACTTGCGAATCAGCCTTTTTTTGCGGTTCGATGGTCGCAGGCTGGTCAGCTTGTGTAGCTTGTTTCTGTTCATCATCTTCAAAATCGTCCCAACTTAGGATAGACATCTTTGTTCTCTCTTCGTTGATAATCTGTTGTCGACATCTCACAATCGAAGATGTCAGTACTATACGCTTATTCTGTGTAAGCAAAATTAAGTTTTGCCGATCAAAGCTCTAAAATTGTTCAAAAGAGCAAATGCCCACACTACTTATTTTGCTTGCTCTTATGTTGTTTCCGAATGGCGATAAAAGCATAAGCCATTGGGATGTAAAAAATAAGAAAGGCTAAGATCAGTGCAAAAATGCCTAACTCGTAGTTATGACTTAAATGGAACATGTTCTTAGCCTTTTTTACAATCCTATCCCTAACCCTCTTCTTTGAAAAAGAGAAGGAGTACACCTTTTGAATGTTTGATCCCCCTCCTTTTAGGAGGGGTTAGGGGAGGTTGTTGATTAAAAAATTACTGACACGCTTCGCAATCAGGATTGTCAATTGAGCATGCCAATGGTACTGGTGCCGCTTGAGAAAAAGCATCATCTTCTTGAGCAGCTTCAGGTGCAGTTTGTACAACTGGAGCAGCAACGACAGGAGCAGCAGCAGAAGTGTTTTTCACTGCGTTTAATGTACCCGTATTAATCGTCGATTTCTCAGCAGAAGTCGCACCTAATGCTCGAAGGTAATACGTCGTTTTAAGACCACGTAACCAAGCCATCTTATAAGTGATGTCAAGTTTCTTACCATTTGCACCGGCGATGTAAAGGTTAAGAGACTGTGCTTGATCAATCCATTTTTGACGACGTGATGCAGCATCTACAATCCAACGTGTATCCACTTCAAATGCAGTTGCAAAAATTGCTTTTAATTCTTCAGGAATACGCGCAATTTTCTGAACTGAACCTTCAAAGTGTTTCAGGTCATTAACCATCACTGAATCCCAAAGACCACGATCTTTTAACGCACGTACAAGATACGGGTTAATCACTGTGAATTCACCAGAAAGGTTAGATTTCACATACAGGTTTTGGAATGTAGGTTCAATTGACTGAGACACACCACAAATATTTGAAATTGTCGCAGTTGGAGCAATCGCCATCACGTTTGAGTTACGCATACCATCTTTTTGAACTTTGTTACGTAAAGTATCCCAGTCCAAACGTTGTGTACGGTCTACTTCAAACATACGCTCTGGACGTGTTTTTGCAACCAAGTCTAAAGAGTCGATTGGTAAGATACCTTGATCCCACAATGAACCTTTGAATGTTTCATAAGCACCACGTTCAATTGCAAGGTCACTTGACGTTGAAATTGCGTAGTAGCTAATCACTTCCATTGATTCATCGGCAAAATCAACCGCAGCATCAGAACCATAAGCAAGGTTCATTTCATACAACGCATCTTGAAAGCCCATGATCCCCATACCCACTGGGCGGTGTTTCATGTTTGAAGTACGTGCTTGAGGAACTGCGTAATAGTTGATGTCGATGACGTTATCTAACATACGAACAGCAGTCTTTACTGTGCGAGCCAGTTTTTCACGATCTAACTCACCACCTTGAACGTGTTGTACAAGGTTGATTGAACCCAAGTTACATACTGCAATTTCGTCTTTATTTGTATTTAAAGTAATTTCAGTACATAAGTTTGATGAGTGAACGACACCAACATGTTGTTGTGGTGAACGTAAGTTACATACATCTTTGAACGTGATCCACGGGTGACCTGTTTCAAATAACATAGACAACATTTTACGCCATAAGTCTTTTGCACGGATTTTCTTATGCAGCATGTTGCTTTCTTTCGCAATGCCTTCGTAGTAAGCATAACGTTCAGCAAACTCTAAACCTGTTAAATCATGAAGATCAGGTGTTTCTGATGGTGTAAAGAGTGTCCAATCGCCATCTTCAAATACACGTTGCATGAACAAATCTGGAACCCAGTTTGCTGTATTCATGTCATGTGTACGACGACGGTCATCACCTGTATTTTTACGAAGCTCTAGGAATTCTTCAATATCCAAGTGCCAAGTTTCAAGGTATGCACAAACAGCACCTTTACGTTTACCACCTTGGTTGACCGCAACAGCAGTATCGTTGGCAACTTTAAGGAATGGAACAACACCTTGAGATTTACCATTGGTGCCTTTGATGTATGAGTTTAAAGCACGAACGGGTGTCCAGTCATTGCCTAAACCGCCTGCCCATTTAGACAACAAAGCGTTATCACGCATTGCGCCATAAATATCATACAAGTCATCATCAATAGTTGTTAAATAACAGCTCGATAGTTGTGGGCGTAAAGTCCCTGCATTGAATAATGTTGGCGTAGAAGCCATGTAGTCAAAGCTAGACAATAAGTTATAGAACTCAATTGCACGATCTTCACGGTTTCCTTCATTTAAAGAAAGACCCATACACACGCGCATGAAGAACAATTGCGGAAGTTCAAAACGAACATCATTTGAATGGATGAAGTATCGATCAAATAAAGTCTGTAGACCTAAATAGGTAAATTGATTAGAGCGTTCTGGTTTAATCGCTGCTGCCAATTTTACAAGGTCAAAATTTAAAAGCTCAGGTGAAACAAGTTCAAGCTCGATCCCTTTTTTCAGGAATGTTTCAAGTGCATCGCCTTCAGTTGTATCTGTCGGTAAGCCTAAGAATTTTAAACCTGTTGATACAAGATCATCACGTAACAAACGAGCAGTCACATAAGTGTAGTTTGGTTCTTGTTCAATACGTGTACGAGTCGCCATCATCATTGTAGTAGAGATGTCTGACTCTTTTACGCCGTTATAAAGGTTCTTAACCGTTTCATCGATAATCGCTTGAACGTTAATCCCTTCAAGACCTTCACTTGCTTTTTCAATTGTCGCTTGAAGTTGACTTAAATCCAGAGGTTGAAGCTGACCATTCGCATCTGTAATTTGTAAAGTCGGGTGGTGGTGAGCACCTGTCTCTTGACGTGCAGAAGCACGTTGGTCACGGTAAATAACGTAAGCACGTGCAACTTTTTGCTCGCCTGTACGCATGAGTGCCAATTCAACTTGATCTTGAATTTCTTCAATATGAATCGTTCCGCCTGAAGGTAAGCGACGATCGAAGGTATTCATAACCATTTCTGTTAATTGGGTAATACGGTCGTGGATACGGCTTGAATCGATACTTTGTTGACCTTCAACGGCCAAAAAAGCTTTACCAATTGCTACAGAAATTTTGTCTGCATCAAAAGCGGCAACATCGCCAGTGCGTTTAATCACTTGAAGTTGACCAGGGGTTGTAATTGCGCTCATTGTCAGCGTAGCTCCATTGTCATCATTATTATGTTTATGGACCGTTTGAATCGGCTTTTTACATTGCACGATATTTGAGGACTAAACACAAGACTTAGTGGTTTAATATAAGTTAAGGCACAAGATACGGGAATTTTTAGCTTAGATCAATATTGACATTTTGATAATTTTTTTTCTCTCATCAATCAAAAAAAGAATGCTTATTTAACGATCTTGAATCATTTTTGTTGTATGTCTTATTTGACAAGGAGATAGCATAACAAAGTCGCTTTAAAGTGCTTATAGATAACTTTGTGGATAAGTAAAAATAAATATATAAACACTCAGAATATGAACAATGAAACATTTTGTATAAAAAATAATCCAATCTTAATAAGCTGAGTTATTCAATAAACAATCTCTGTAATTACTTTAAAAAGTCATGCTAATTCAACAATTAATAAAAATATAACAAATTGCTACTGTCATGTATCAGTTTGGTGAATGAGGTCTTGTTTACAATGTAAACGTGTGTATATTGCAAAGCATAGTGTGTTGAATCTGCGAGTTTTGTAGCAGACACCTCATCAAATACAGGGGCATATATATGAGCCAAGAAGAAAAGTTACCAAAAATTTTAATCGTTGAAGATGACGAACGCCTTGCTCGTTTAACTCAAGAGTATTTGATTCGTAACGGTTTAGAAGTTGGGGTAGAGCCAGATGGTAATCGTGCCATCCGTCGCATCATTAGTGAACAACCAGATATGGTAGTTCTTGATGTCATGCTCCCAGGTGCAGATGGTTTAACCGTTTGTCGCGAAGTTCGTCCACATTATCATCAACCGATTTTGATGTTAACAGCACGTACTGAAGATATGGATCAAGTGCTTGGCTTGGAGATGGGTGCGGATGACTATGTCGCTAAGCCTGTCCAACCACGTGTATTACTTGCACGTATCCGCGCATTATTACGCCGTACAGATAAAGCACCAGAAGACGAAGTTGCTCAACGCATCGAGTTTGATGATCTTGTGATCGATAATGGTGGACGTTCAGTGACTTTACATGGTGAGTTGGTTGATTTCACCAGTGCTGAATATGATCTGCTTTGGTTATTGGCTTCAAATGCTGGTCGCATTTTATCTCGTGAAGATATTTTTGAACGTCTACGCGGTATTGAGTACGATGGTCAAGATCGTTCAATTGATGTGCGTATTTCACGTATTCGTCCAAAAATTGGCGATGATCCTGAAAATCCAAAACGTATTAAAACCGTACGTAGTAAAGGTTACTTGTTTGTTAAAGAAACCAACGGTTTATAATTGCGATCTTGCATAAAATTTTATGACCTTTGTTTTTCCTTTAGAGAGAAAGACAAAGGTGTTATGCATCCAGTTCAATATAAACTTCGGTAATTTAAAACTTTCCTTTTAAAGGATCAGTTGCGTGTCAAAGCACAGTATATTCTTGCGTATTTACGCAGGTCTTATCATTCTTGTTTTTTTGGTGGCGATATTTGGATATTTACTTGTTCAAATCATTAACTATCAACGTGTGCAAGAATATCGTGAATCACTGACCGATGGCTTGTCATTTGTCTTAAGTGAAAGTGTAGAGCGACAACCGACCTTACAGCAGAAAAAAGATTGGGTTTCGGATGCTTCAACATGGTTGGGGCTTCCGATGTTTTATGTGGATGCTAAAAAAGTCGATCTGTCTCGAACAGAAGAAAAACGTATTGAAAGGCAGCAAGCTGTCGTTCGCTACAATGCAGAGCAGAATGTGGCTTATGTTTTTATTGCTTTAAAAAGCGATCCAAAGCATTTTTTAGCCATTAAAGTAGAAAGCGGCGCATTTGGTGAACGCCAAATGAAAGCACTCCCAATTTTTGTACTGGATTATTTGGTTTATTATCCTGGACAAGAACAAGAATATTTGAAGAAAATACAACAACACTTTGCTTATCCTGTCGGTATTCAAAAAATTTCACAATTAAAACTGGATACAGAGCAAATTGGTCGATTACGTTCAGATCAAAGTGTGATTTTGTATCGAGATAGTGCTTCTGAAAGTGGCACCAATATCTCAATTGTCACTCCAATGTTAAATGCACCTGACTCGGTTTTGGTCATGGGACCTGTGCCGATGTTTAATTGGATGCCATTTAAACTGGCAGCTGGCATTACATTACTGAGCATGTTTTTGCTGAGTCTCGGTGTTTATGGTTTGATTGTGCCTATTCAACGCAAGGTTCGTCAGGTCAATAAAGCTTTAGATGTGATGAAAACAGGGGATATGTCTGTTCGTGTTCCTGTGGAAGGGCATGATGAAATGGCAAGTTTGGCTTCAAGCTATAACAATATGTCAGATCATATCCAACGCTTAATCGAAGCTCAGCGAGAGTTGATGCGCGCGGTTTCACATGAGTTGCGTACGCCTGTGGCGCGGATCCGTTTCGGTATGGAAATGCTCGCAGATGAAGATGAATACGAATATCGTATGCAACAAGTGGAAATGATTGATAAAGATATTGAGGCTTTAAATACCCTAATTGATGAAATCATGACTTATGCAAAATTAGAGCAGGGCACACCATCCTTAGATTTTGAAAAAATTGAGCTTGAGGATGTATTGAAGCAAGTTGCTGTAGAAACAGAAGCCCTTAAAACTCAAAAAATAATTCATTTAAATCCCTTAGCTGATGGCGTGATTGTTGATGCAGAGCGACGCTACCTACATCGTGTTGTACAAAACTTGGTTGGAAATGCGGTGAGGTATTGTGATCATCAAGTGAATATTTCTGGTGGAATTAACGCAGAAACAGGTATGGCATATGTCTGTGTTGAAGATGATGGGCCAGGTATTCCAGAAGAAGATCGCAAACGAGTTTTTGAAGCCTTTGCACGTTTAGATGATAGTCGAACTCGAGCTTCAGGCGGTTATGGTTTGGGCTTGTCTATTGTGAGTCGTATCGCTTATTGGTTTGGCGGAACAATTGAGGCGGATGCAAGTCCCACTTTAGGGGGGGCTCGATTTACCATGTCTTGGCCTGCGAAGCGATTTAAAAAGAAAAAAGTAGCGTAGTTCTATTTTTATATTCAAAATGACATTTTAAAAAGATGGATTTTGATGAATTGAATCATCAGTTCTTTGAATGCCAATCTTTTAACTCTCCTTAACAATAGAGAGAAGTAATCAAATTGGATTGTTGGGTTATACAAAATCTTGAGTAAAAATAAAGCGCCGATTGGCGCTTTATTGATTTTCTAAAACTTACTTATTATTGGTAAGAGGTTGCATCAGGTTCAATGAAAGGTTTGCCTTCTCTTACAGATTGCAAAGCATCCGAATTAAAATCAATCAATAAACTGTTTTGTTCAGCATCAATTTTATAAGCGCTAATGATTTTTTGATCACCATTGATGGTGTCAACTAAATATTCATCAGCAATATTTAAAATACCTTCAAGATTGGTCGTGGTCGATGCTAAATCTTGGCGAAATACTTCGTAAATATCACGTAAGTCAAAAATCGCATTATTTGCATCTGGATGTTTTTTAACGTACCCCTCGATATGACGTATTAATAATTGAGCGTATAGAAAATAATTTGGTTTATGTGCGTAATTTAGATTCATCTTTTTTTTACTCCTTCTTATGGCTTTAAGCATACACATCAAATTGATATGAATTGTATAAAGTTAATTAATGCTTGTTATTAAATTGAAAATTTAACCTAAATGCCATTAAAGATGAATTGTTTTTTGCGCATGAATTTGCATTTTGAAGGGTATGGGGTTGAATAAGAATAGAGTGTTTTAAAAGGTTGGTGAAAAGTAGGCATGGAAGTAACAAAAGATTAAAAAAGTGATTATGTGATAAGTGTTGAAAATAAGAGGGTTGGTGTTTTTTAAGTATTTACTGATAAATTTAAATCATAAAGTTTAAAAATGAATGTATTTTTTATATTTAATTATCATATTGAGATATTTGTTTGATTATTTCTATATTTTAATAAAAATTATTTCTATACGGTGTAACAAAATATTTCAACTATGTGGAATGCTAAAATATCACTCAATTTTATGGTTTTAAGCAAAATTAATCTCAAAAAACAGATAAAACCACTTCAAAGATAGAGATTAAGTGACTGATTTGTGATTGTAAATTGAACTTATTGTAACTGTGTTCGGAAAAAATAATCGTTAAAATAGTTTTTATTTTGTAAAACGATTAAGAGGTGCTGTAATGACTCTAATTCGTCCGAATTATAAATTTTGCTTAAAAAATCATCCGAAAGACTTATACCTATAAACTAGCAAGAGATGACATCAATCAGGTACAATTGACCAGATTTATTTTGTGTTTGGTGTATTTACTAGGCCAATACATACATTCTTTCTTTGTTAATAATAGGCCTGCCAGGAGTTATCCCCGCATGAGTGCCATTACTCCATACGAATGGGCAGTTATTGCCTTCGTGATCGGTGTTACATTTCTATGTGTCTTTATGCTCACTGTTCCTTTACTCCTTGGGGGTAAGTCATGGGGACGTGCGAAGCAAGAGCAATTTGAATCAGGTGTGGTGGGTGCTGGTGGTGCACGTATCCGCTTGTCTGCAAAGTTTTACTTGGTTGCAATTTTCTTTGTGGTGTTCGATTTGGAAGCACTTTACCTTTACGCATGGGCGAACTCAGTTCGTGAAGTGGGTTGGGTAGGATTTGTAACAGCTGCTGTATTTATTTTAGTTTTGCTCGTTGGCTTGATTTACGAACTTTCAACAGGTGCGTTGAATTGGTCACCTTCAGATCGTCGTAAAGCAGCAGGGATTAAACCTAAAATAGGTTCACCAAATATGGACCTTGCAGAAATTACACGCTTCAATTCTATTGAAGAGTTGGTGATGGACCCTACAGGGACTATTCCAGCTCAATCGTCTGGTCGTGTGAAATCGAAAACACCGACTATGTCACTGAACAAGGAGTAACTCGGGAATGAAATATACGTTAACCCGTGCGAATCCAGATGCTGACCAATATCCACTTCAAGAGCGTCAAAATGTTGTTGATCCGCTTGAAGAAGAAGTGAATAAAAATGTGTTCATGACTCGTTTAGAGGATGTGGCACATACAGCTGTAAACTGGGGCCGTAAAAATTCATTATGGCCTTTTAACTTTGGTACATCATGCTGCTACGTAGAGTATGCAACCACCTTAACGGGTGTGCATGACTTATCACGTTTCGGTGCCGAAGTTATTCGTGCTTCACCACGTCAAGCAGACTTGATGATTATTGCGGGTACATGCTTTGTGAAGATGGCACCTGTAATTCAACGTCTGTATGAGCAAATGCTTGAGCCTAAATGGGTTATTTCCATGGGTGCTTGTGCAAACTCTGGTGGTATGTACGATATTTATTCAGTTGTACAAGGTGTGGACAAAATTATTCCTGTGGATGTGTACGTTCCAGGTTGCCCACCGCGTCCTGAAGCATTAATTCAAGCATTAATGTTGTTACAAGACCAAATTCAATTAGAGCGCCGTCCACTTTCAGCGGTAATTGGTGATGATCTTAAGCCTGTTTATAAGCCAAAGATGATGCCAGAACGTGATCGTAAAAATGCTGAACGTATTGCCGTGAAAAACTTACGCTCTATGGATGAAATTGAGTAATTTTTTGAGATGAATTTTTGACATATCTGACGGATATGATCATCGAAAAAAATTGACAGAATTTGTATTAAATAGGAAGCCAAGCCAATGGCTGAAACTGAAATTGCTATGCCAGAGTCAACCCCTGTTGATTCACGCCCAGCATTTGCGATTGTAGAAGATCTCAAAGCCAAATTTGGTGAGAACTTCTATGTGCAACCGACGTTTGAAGACTTTCCAACGGTCTGGGTCGAACGCGCTCGCGTACAAGACGTTCTTATGTTCTTGCGCAAAGTGTCACGTCCGTACGTGATGCTATTTGACTTATCTGCGGTTGATGAGCGTTTACGCCAAAACCGAGAGGGTTTACCTGCGTCAGACTTCACAGTGTTTTATCACTTGCTTTCATTAGAACGCAATAGTGATATTCGTATTAAAGTTGCTTTAAGTGATAGTGATAGTACTATTCCAACAGCAACCAACATTTGGCCGAATGCCAACTGGTACGAGCGTGAAGCTTACGATATGTTTGGGATCAATTTCGAAGGGCATCCAATGCTCCGTCGTATTTTGTTGCCAACCTATTGGGAAGGTCATCCATTACGTAAAGAATATTCTGCACGTGCGACTGAATATACACCGTATATGCAGAACCAAGCGAAACAGGATTTTGAACAAGAACACTTACGTTTTGTTCCAGAAGACTGGGGCTTAACACGTGGTAATGAAGACGAAGACTTCATGTTCTTGAACTTAGGTCCGAACCATCCATCTGCTCACGGTGCTTTCCGTATCATTTTGCAGTTAGATGGCGAAGAAGTAAAAGACTGTGTGCCTGATATCGGTTATCACCACCGTGGTGTGGAAAAGATGGCTGAACGTCAAACTTGGCATTCATTCATTCCTTATACCGACCGTGTTGACTACTTAGGTGGTTGTGCGCAAAACATGCCTTATGTGATGGGTGTTGAGCAATTGGCAGGAATTACTGTTCCTGACCGTGCACAATGTATCCGTGTCATGATGTCTGAATTATTCCGTATTAATAACCACTTATTGTTTATTGGTACAGCCATTCAGGATGCGGGTGGTATGACCCCTGTATTCTATATGTTTGCCGATCGTCAAAAAATCTATGATGCAATTGAAGCCATTACAGGTTTCCGTATGCATCCAGCATGGTTCCGTATTGGCGGTACTGCGCACGATCTTCCAAACAACTGGCAAAAACTCATTCGTGACATCCTTGAATGGATGCCAAAGCGTATGAATGAATACTACACAGCTGCGTTACGCAACTCTGTATTCATTGGTCGTACCCGTAATGTTGCTCAATACGATGCAAAATCTGCATTGGCATGGGGTGTGACAGGTACGGGCTTACGTGCGACAGGTATTGATTTTGATGTGCGTAAGTATCGACCATATAGTGGTTACGAGAATTACGACTTTGAAGTGCCTTTAGAATACGAAGGTGATGCATACGCTCGTGTCATGGTGCATTTCCATGAAATTAACGAATCATTAAAGATCGTTAAGCAGTGCTTGGATAATATGCCTTCTGGTCCATATAAAGCGGATCATCCATTGGCTGTCCCACCACCGAAAGATAAAACATTACAAGATATTGAAACTTTGATTACGCATTTCTTAAGCGTATCTTGGGGTCCTGTAATGCCAGCGGGTGAAGCATCTGTCATGGCAGAAGTGGTAAAAGGCGCAAGTAACTATTATTTGACTTCAGATAAGTCAACGATGAGTTACCGTACCCGTATTCGTACACCAACTTTCACGCACTTACAGCAAATGCCTTCTGTGATTAACGGCAGCTTAATGTCTGACTTAATCATTTATTTAGCGACAATTGACGTCGTAATGGCTGACGTGGATCGCTAAGGGGAACGCATTATGATGATTTTGACTGATAAAAAGCCACGTGTGAATGTTGAAGGGATTTTGACTGCGGACGAAATTCACGACATTGAACATCACATGGGTCACTATCCATACCCACGCGCAGCATCTTTAGATGCATTAAAGAGCGTGCAGAACCGTAATGGTTGGGTAGATGACGCACAGATGAATGCAATTGCTCAACTTTTAACGATTAGCCTTGCAGATTTAGAAGGTGTTGCAACGTTCTATAACCGTATTTATCGCCAACCTGTGGGTCGTCATGTAATTTTATTATGTGATTCGATTGCGTGTTTCTTAATGGGTGCTGAAACTTTAGCTGAAGCATTCCAACGCGAACTCGGTATTCAATTTGGTCAAACGACAGCTGATGATCGTTTTACCTTACTTCCGATTTGCTGTTTAGGGAACTGTGATAAAGGCCCAACATTAATGATTGATGGCGATACGCATGGTTTGGTTGAGGTGAGCTCAGTGAAACAGCTGTTGGAGAAGTATGTATGAATACTGAACCAAAACCAATTTATGGCGACGGTAATCCCGAAACCCATCCATTGACTTGGCGTTTAAGCAAACAAGAAAATGTTCGTAGTGCTGATGACTATGAAGCATTAGAAGGTTATGCAGGTTTTAAAAAGTCGCTTGAACTTAAACCTGCTGAAGTGCTTGATGTAATTAAAGCTGCAACCGTAAAAGGTCGTGGTGGTGCAGGTTTCCCAGCAGGGATTAAATGGTCGTTGATGGCACCGAATGATGGTGGTCCACGCTATTTAATCTGTAATGCTGATGAAATGGAACCAGGTACATTCAAAGACCGTTTGTTGATGGAAAAACTTCCTCATCAATTGATCGAAGGGATGTTGATTGCAGGTTATACCCTTGAAGCAACGCAAGGTTATATCTTCATTCGTGGCGAATACATCGAAGCTGCACAATACTTAAATGAAGCGTTAGAGCAAATTCGTGCAAAAGGTTACTTGGGTGAAAACATCCTAGGAACAGGCTGGAATTTTGATCTACACGTCCATACAGGTGCAGGTCGTTATATTTGTGGTGAAGAAACTGCATTGATTAACTCGCTTGAAGGTCGTCGTGCTAACCCACGGACTAAACCACCATTCCCACAAGTTGCAGGTGCTTGGGGTCGTCCTACGATTGTGAATAACGTAGAGACTTTCAATAACTTGCCAGCCATTATTTTACGTGGTCCTGAGTGGTATGTTGGTTTATCTGAAGGTAAGTCGAAAGATCCAGGCACAAAAATTTATGGTGCATCAGGTAAAGTGAAATTCCCAGGTTTATGGGAACTTCCATTTGGTACAACTGCACGTGAAGTCATTGAAGACTATGCGGGCGGTATGCGTGATGGCTTGAAACTGAAAGCATGGTTACCAGGTGGCGCATCAACTGACTTCTTGGCAGCTGAGCATATTGATCTCCCTATGGATGCGGAAAGCATCATGAAAGCAGGTTCACGTTTAGGCACGTGCTTGTTGATGGTGGTCGATGAAACTCAATGTATGGTTTCAGCAACACGTAACTTAGA
The DNA here is from genome assembly GCF_002135415.1 of Acinetobacter sp. ANC 3832. Lineage (GTDB taxonomy): Bacteria > Pseudomonadota > Gammaproteobacteria > Pseudomonadales > Moraxellaceae > Acinetobacter. Next base: position 12,293 of record NZ_NEGJ01000004.1, on the reverse strand, counting down.
AGAATTCTTTGCACGTGAATCATGTGGTTTCTGTACGCCGTGCCGTGATGGTTTACCTTGGGCTGTGAAAGCACTTATCGCAATTGAGAAAGGTGAAGGGAAGATGGAAGATATTCAACATCTTCAAGAACTCACCAAAAAATTGTGGATAGGGAAGACTTTCTGTGCTCACGCACCAGGTGCGATGGAACCACTGATGGGTGCACTCAAATATTTCCGTAGCGAGTTTGAAGCAAAAGTGACAGATCGTCCTGCTGCTCAAGCCAGCCTCGTAGAACAAGCTTAAGGAATTCGACTATGGCTACAATTCATGTCGATGGCAAATCGTACGAAGTCAATGGTTCAGAAAACCTGCTACAAGCATGTTTAAGTCTGGGTCTTGATATTCCGTACTTTTGTTGGCATCCGTCCTTAGGTTCTGTCGGTTCATGCCGTCAATGTGCTGTTACTCAATATGCGAACCCTGAAGATACACGTGGTCGCTTAGTAATGTCATGTATGACGCCCGCGTCTGACAATTCCTATATTTCGATTGAAGACAAAGAAGCAAAAGATTTCCGCGAATCGATCGTTGAATTCTTAATGACTAACCATCCACACGATTGTCCGGTATGTGAAGAGGGTGGTCATTGTCATTTACAAGATATGACAGTAATGACGGGTCATGATCGCCGTCGTTATCGCTTCACAAAACGTACGCATTACAACCAAGAATTAGGTTCGTTCATTTCACATGAAATGAACCGTTGTATCGCATGTTACCGTTGTGTTCGTTACTATAACGACTATGCGGGCGGTACAGATTTTGGTGTCTATGCGAATGCTTCACGTGTTTACTTTGGTCGCCCAGAATCAGGGACTTTAGAGTCTGAATTCTCGGGTAACTTAACTGAAGTATGCCCAACTGGTGTATTCACAGATAAGACGCATTCTGCACGTTATAACCGTAAATGGGACATGCAATATGCGCCAAGCGTATGCCAAGGCTGTGCTTCAGGTTGTAATATTTCACCGGGTGAACGTTATGGCGAAATCCGTCGTGTCGAAAACCGTTTCAATGGTGAAGTCAACCAATACTTCCTTTGTGATAAAGGTCGTTTCGGTACAGGTTATGTGAACCGTGAAGATCGTCCACGTCAGCCTCAGTTCCGTAATGTTGCGGGTGTGACGAACATTTCTGTTGATCGTGCATTAGATTCAGTGATTGCATATACGAAAGGCAAAAAAGTTTTAGGTATTGGTTCACCACGTGCATCATTAGAATCTAACTTTGCACTTCGTGAATTGGTTGGGCAAGAAAATTTCTCAACGGGTTTATCGCAAAAAGAGCAAAGTCTAGCTGAGCTTGCAGCTTCAATTATGCAAACGGAGGGTATTTATAACCCTGGCATGCGTGAAGTTGAAAGCTATGATGCAGTATTGATTTTAGGTGAAGACTTAACTCAAACTGCACCACGTATGGCATTGTCTGTTCGCCAAGCTGCGAAAAATAAAGCCAAGCAAATGGCTGCAGATCGTCGTACGCAAGAATGGTTAGCAGAACCTGTTAAACGTATTGGGCAAGATGCCAATTCACCAATTTACATTTTAGCTGCAACGCAAACACGTTTAGCGGATGTTGCTGAAGGTGAAGTTGTTGCATCTCCAAATGATATTGCACGCTTAGGTTTTGCTGTTGCAGCATCTTTAACGGGTGAAGCAGTTAATGGTTTAGATGATGATGCGAAAGTATTTGCTCAAACCATTGCAGACACTTTAAAAGCAGCGAAAAAACCATTAATCATTGCGGGTACAAGCTTACAAGATGCTTCTATTATGGAAGCAGCAGCGCAAGTTGTACAAAATTTAGGTGCACATGCTGGCTTATCTTTGGTTGTTCCTGAAGTGAACTCTATGGGTATGGCATTGTTTGGTGGTTTAAGCCTAGAACAAGCATTTGCTCAAGATTATGATTCAATCATTGTTGTTGAAAATGATTTATTCCGTCGTCTACCTGAAGCTCAAGTTAAATCTGCCTTGGCGAAAGCACAAAGTGTCATCGTATTAGATCATTCTGAAACTGAAACTGTAAAAGCTGCGGATGTTGTATTGTCTGCTGCAAGTTTTGCTGAAGGTGATGGTACGGTTGTAAGCCAAGAAGGTCGTGCTCAGCGTTTCTATCAAGTATATGACCCAAGTTATTACAAACCAGAATATGCGGTTAAAGAATCTTGGCGCTGGTTACATGCCATTGAAACAGGCGTGAAAGATAAAGCCATTTCTTGGACAATCTTGGATGATGTTATTGAATCAGTGGCACGTAATGTACCTGTATTTGAAGCGATTCTCGATGTTGCACCAGATGCTGGCTATCGTGTTCATGGTTTGAAAATCGCACGTGAACCACGTCGTTATTCTGGTCGTACGGCAATGCGTGCGCCATTAAACGTACATGAGCCAATGCAACCTGTCGATGTAGACTCAGCATTAACATTCTCTATGGAAGGTTATGTTGGTACACAAACTAAAGCGGCATTGGTACCATTTGCATGGGCACCAGGTTGGAACTCTCCACAATCTTGGAATAAATACCAAGACGAAGTGGGCGGTCATTTAAAAGGTGGTGACTCAGGCATTCGTTTATTCGATCGTTTAGCGAAGCTTCCTGCACGTACTTATGTTGCACCGACAACAGTTGTAGCAAATCCTGACAGTTTCCGTCTTGTACCTATGCATCATATTTTTGCATCGGGTGAGTTCCTTGCGAAAACACCTGCGATGGAATCACGTATTCCAACTGCTGCATTTGCAGTAGGCGAGCAAGATGCAACACGCTTGAATGTACAAGATGGTCAAAAAATCACAGTTCAATCAGGCGAGACGACCATTAGTCTTCCTGTACAAGTGATTGATTATTTACCGACAGGTTATATTGGTTATCCAGTAGGTCAGGCGCCAACTATTTCTCTTGCTGAACCTATTTCTATAGCGGTAGGAGTGTAATCATGAATGAATCTTTACGCGCCTTACCGACTTGGGCACAAGATTGGCCAGTTGCATATTCAGTGGTACAAGCCATTGTTATTCTTTTGGTGGTGGTACTTTTAGCTGCATTGATGTCGTTTATTGAACGTCGTTTATTGGCACTATGGCAAGACCGTTACGGTCCAAACCGTGTCGGTCCTGGCGGGATGTTCCAAATCGTTGCTGACATGCTCAAAATCATGTTCAAGGAAGATTGGACACCAAAATTTGCGGATAAATTAACATTCCGTTTAGCACCAGCAGTTGCGATGGCAACTGCGGTACTTTCATTTATGGTTATTCCTGTTAGTCCGACGATGGGTGTAGCCGATATGAGTATCGGTCTATTGTTCTTTATGGCAATGGCGGGTATTGCGGTTTATGCAGTATTGTTTGGTGGTTGGTCTTCAAATAATAAATATGCATTACTTGGTGGTCTACGTTCTGCGGCTCAAACCATTTCGTATGAAGTGTTCTTGGGTATTTCGTTGATGGGTGTTGTTGCAATTGCAGGTTCGTTTAACTTGCGTGACATCGTAGAAGCACAACGTGATGTATGGTTTATTATTCCTCAGTTCCTTGGGTTCATGATTTTTGTGGTTGCGGGTGTTGCGGTAACGCATCGTCATCCATTTGACCAACCAGAAGCTGAACAAGAATTGGCTGAAGGTTATCACGTAGAATATGGTGGTATGAAGTGGGGGATGTTCTTCGTAGCTGAATACGTCAACATCATTTTAATCTCTGCTTTAATCGTGACTTTATTCTTCGGTGGTTGGTTAGCACCATTTAATTTAGAAATTTCATTTATACCACCAGCTTTCTGGTTCATTGTGAAAACAGCATTCTTTGTCATGATGTTTGTTTTAGCACGTGGTGCATTAATGCGTCCACGTTATGACCAAGTTATGAACTTTGGTTGGAAGGTATGTTTGCCACTGGCGTTGGTTAACCTTTTGGTAACTGGTGCTGTGATTCTTATGAATCAAGCGGCCTAGGACAGCAGGGAGTACAAAATGTATAAAATTCTAGCTGGCGTTGGGTCAATCGTACGGTCATTGTGGATGGTTTTCTCACATGTGACACGTAAACGTGACACCATTTTATATCCAGAAGTGCCAGGTGAGCAGATCGCACCTCCACGCTATCGTGGTCGTATTGTATTAACACGTGATCCAGATGGCGAAGAACGTTGTGTGGCATGTAATCTGTGTGCAGTTGCTTGCCCAGTGGGTTGTATTTCTTTACAAAAAGCTGAAAAAGATGATGGTCGTTGGTATCCGGAGTTTTTCCGTATCAACTTCTCACGTTGTATTTTCTGCGGTATGTGTGAAGAGGCTTGCCCAACTACAGCCATCCAATTAACACCAGATTTCGAAATGGGTGAGTATGTTCGTCAAGACTTAGTGTATGAGAAAGAAAACTTACTCATTTCTGGTCCTGGTAAATACCCAGACTATAACTTCTACCGTGTTACTGGTATGGCGATTGATGGTAAAGAAAAAGGTCAAGCGCAAAAAGAAAGTAAACCTGTAGACGTACGGAGCTTATTACCATGATGTGGCCATTTTATTTGATGGCACTTGTGGCCATCATCTCTACGGTTCGTGTTGTAACAAACACGAATCCAGTCCATGCACTGTTGAGCTTGATTGTTTCTTTGCTCGCAGTTGCAGGTATTTTTATGATTATTGGTGCACCATTTGCAGCAGCACTTGAAATTATTGTCTATGCGGGTGCCATTATGGTGCTGTTCGTATTTGTGGTGATGATGCTGAATCTCGGTCAACATACGGTTGATCAAGAACGCAAATGGCTGACTTCAGATGCATGGGCCTTTCCTGCATTAATGAGTTTCCTACTCGGCTTAATTCTTGTATGGATGCTGGGTTCGAACTACACCACACACGGTGCAGTTTTAGGAACACAAATTGTAGGACCTAAAGCTGTTGGTCAAGCACTCTTTACTCAGTACTTATTATTGGTTGAAGTTGCCGCGATGTTATTGCTTGCAGCCCTTGTTGCAGCATTTCACTTAGGCAAACGTGAATCAAGTGCAGAAGAGGAAAAAGAATAATGGGCAACATCCCTTTAGAACATGGTTTGATCGTTGCGACCATTCTTTTCGCACTCGGTTTTTACGGTGTAATGGTACGACGTAATATTTTATTTATGTTAATGAGCCTTGAAATCATGATGAATGCAGCAGCGCTTGCATTCGTTGTGGCGGGTAGCGCATGGGTACAACCAGATGGACAAATCATGTTTATCTTGATTTTGACACTTGCTGCTGCAGAGGCTTGTATTGGTCTTGCGATCGTCCTTCAGTTTTATCATCGCTTCCATCACTTGGATGTGGATGCTGCTAGTGAGATGCGCGGATGAGTTATTTATTTTTAACGATTTTATTCCCGCTCATTGGTTTCATCCTTTTAGCGGCAGGGCGTAACAAACTTCCTGAAAATATGTCTGCAATTATTGGCGCAGGTTCAGTGGGTTTGTCTGCATTATTTGCATTGATCGCGGGTATTGCCTTTACAAATAGTGGTGAAGCATTTTACGTTCAGCATTTATGGACTTGGTTTAATGTGGGTGGTTTTGCACCTGGCATTAATTTACACCTAGACGGCTTATCGCTCTTGATGATGGGTATGATCACAGGTGTCGGCTTCCTGATCCATGTTTTTGCAACGTGGTATATGCGTGGTGAAGAAGACTTTGCACGTTTCTTCTCTTACTTCAACTTATTCGTAGCAAGCATGTTGATCCTCGTATTAGGTGACAACTTAGCTTTACTATTCTTAGGTTGGGAAGGCGTAGGTCTGTGTTCATACTTATTGATTGGTTTTTATTATAAAAACCCGTCAAATGGTTTCGCTGCAATTAAAGCATTTACCGTAACACGTGTTGGTGACGTATTCTTACTCATCGCATTGTTCTTGCTTTATCAACAGTTTGGCACTTTGCACATTGGTACCATTGTAGAAAATGCACCACATGTAATGACGTTAAGTTCATCTTTAACCATTTGGACAGCATTGATGTTGTTCTTGGGTGCAGCAGGTAAATCAGCTCAAATTCCATTACAAACATGGTTGGCTGATGCAATGGCTGGTCCTACACCAGTATCTGCATTAATCCATGCTGCAACGATGGTTACAGCCGGTGTTTATTTATGTTGTCGTATGTTTTCTGTGTTTGAAATGGCACCAGAAGTACTACAATTTATCTCAATTACAGGTGCGGTAACATTACTTGTTGCTGGTTTTGCTGCCTTGGTTCAAACAGACATCAAACGTATTTTGGCTTACTCAACCATGAGTCAGCTGGGTTATATGTTTATGGCTGTAGGTGCTGAAGCGTACCAAGCAGGTTTATTCCACATGTTGGCGCATGCATTCTTCAAGGCATTATTATTCTTGTCTTCAGGTGCTGTGATTCTTGCTTACCATCACGAACAAAACATCTTCAAAATGGGTGGCTTGTTCAAGCATAACAAATTCTTATTTGCTTGTTTCGCGATTGGTGGTGGTGCACTTGCTGCAATCCCATTCTTAACCATTGGTTTCTTCTCGAAAGACGCAATTTTGGGTGCAGTTTGGGTTCAAGGTCAATCGGTTGCAATGTACGGTTGGTTATATTGGGTGGGTGTTGCTGGTGCATTCTTAACGTCTATTTATACATTCCGTTTAATTTGGGTTGTATTCTTTGGCAAAGAAAATACGCCGTATCATGCGATCAAAGGTGCGACTTACTGGCTGCCTTTAGGTATTTTAGCTGTTCTTTCAACTGGTTTAGCTTACTTCTTAAAAGCACCAGTAATGAACGCTTTAAATGCTGCAAAAGTTCCAGCATTTAATGTTCCTGAAGTCTTAGAGCATGGTATGCATTCTGCAGAATATACTGCGGTCGGTATTGCACTTGTTGGCTTAGTGGTTGGCGTGGTGTTATTTGTATTTGCTTATAATGCTGTGAAAAACTTTGCTGCTACATCTTTTGGTGCGGGTCTTGTCTCTATTTGTCGTAATGCATTTGGTTTCGACTCACTCTATAACATCGTATTTGTTCAACCATATTTACTTATCGCGAAAATTCTTGGTCGTGATCCTATTGATGGCTTGTGGCTTGTATTACCTGCAATTGTTAAAGGTGGTAATAAGTTTACGAGTTCACGTCAAACAGGTTTATTACGTGAATATGCATCAAGTATGTCACTCGGTGTAGTGGTGTTATTGATGATCTTGATCGTAATTCAGGTCGTGGGGAAATAAGATGGAAAGTTCAAATAATTTGATTTTACCTGCGTTGATCCTCGTACCGTTCATTGCTGGTTTTCTGTGTTGGATTGTAGATCGACTCGATCAACACTTACCGCGTTACATCGCGCTAGTTGGTATGCTGATTACATTAGGCTTAACCATTGCGCTTTGGAACCAAGGTGATTTTACTTACCAGTTGGGGCAAAAAGCGCCAACTTGGGCTGCTGAGTTTCATTTACCATGGATTCAGTCTTTAGGGATTAGTATTCATTTAGCAATGGATGGTTTATCTTTATTGATGGTCGGCTTAACTGCATTACTGGGTGTACTTGCAGTGGGCTGTTCATGGGGCGAGATCCAAAAGAATGTAGGCTTCTTCCACTTAAACCTTTTATGGTCTTTGGGTGGTGTGATTGGTGTATTCCTTGCGATTGATATGTTCTTGTTCTTCTTCTTCTGGGAGATGATGCTTGTACCTATCTATTTCTTGATCGCACTTTGGGGTCATAAAGGTGCAGATGGTAAATCTCGTGTTTATGCTGCAACTAAATTCTTTATCTATACTCAAGTAGCAGGTTTGATCATGCTCATCGGTATTCTAGGCCTTGTGGTTTATGGATACATGATGACAGGTATGGTTGGCTTCGATTACAACTACTTACTTGCAGTGGCAAATACATTAGATCAGCAAGCACCTCATATTGCTTATGCGTTAATGATTTGTATGTTTATTGGTTTTGCGGTGAAACTTCCAGTTTTCCCATTACACGGTTGGTTACCAGATGCACATGCTCAAGCACCTACAGCAGGTTCTGTAGACTTAGCAGGTATCTTAATTAAAACTGCGGCTTATGGTTTATTACGTTTCGTAATTCCATTCTTCCCAGCTGCATCTGCACAATTTGCAGATATTGCCATTATTTTGGGTCTTATTGGTGTGTTCTACGGCGCTTGGTGTGCTTTCCAACAAACTGATATGAAACGTTTACTTGCGTATACCTCAATTTCACACATGGGCTTTGTTTTACTTGCGCTTTACGCAGGTAATGTTCTGACATTCCAAGGCTTAATGATCATGATGTTGGCACATGGTTTATCCTCTGCTGCATTGTTCATTATGTGTGGTCAAGTGTATGAGCGTTTACATACACGTGATTTACGTTTGATGGGTGGTATTCGTGGTCAATTCCAATACTTACCATTCTTCTTAATGTTCTTCGTTTCTGCGCTTGTGGGTATTCCTGGTCTAGGAAACTTTATTGGTGAATTCCTGATTCTTATGGGTTCATTCGGTAAATTCCCAATGTTTACCATTCTTGCTGCAGTGAGCTTGGTATTTGCAGGGCTTTACGGTTTAATCTTGATCCATAAAGCATTGTTTGGTACACCAAACGAAGAGCAAAAACAGCATTATACAAGTCCATTAAAAGACTTGAATACGCGTGAAGTTGTGATTTTGCTGATTTGTGCGTTTGGTCTAATTTGGCTCGGTATCTATCCACAATCTTTCCTTGATATTTCAAACTCAAGTATGGCTTGGATAGCGAATAGCTATATTCCTGTTCCAGTCCAAGAAATCGTTGATACTACTCAACAAGTAGTTTCACAACAAAATGTGGAGATCCAATAATCATGAACTTCACAATTTCATTCTCTGAACTTATGCCATTGGCTCCTGTAATGATCGTGGCTTTGACCGCGGTTGTTGTGATGATTCTCACTGCAATTAAACGTAATCATAATTTAATTGCAACAGCGTCAGTTGTGGGTTTAAACCTTGCAGCAATTAATATTTTATTCATGATGTTTGGTGGTGCTTTTGCACCATCCAACGTGATGGGCATGTTTATGGTTGATCCATTTACATTGTTCTATCAATTGATGACGATTATTGCAGCGCTTGCATGTTGCACTTTGTCACATGCTTATATTGAAAGTTATAAAGATAAGCGTGAAGAACTGTATATCTTGATGATGATCTCGGTTGCTGGTGCGATGTTAATGGTGAGTAGCTCTCACTATGCATCATTCTTTATTAGCTTAGAGTTAATGTCGATTCCAATTTATGGTCTATTGGCATATACGCATCAACGTTCAAAATCATTGGAAGCAGGGATTAAGTACCTCGTACTTTCTGCAACTGCATCTGCAATGTTGTTGATGGGTATGGCTTATCTATATGCATACACAGGTTCATTGTCATTCTATGATTCTGTACAAGCATTGTTTGAAGCAATCAAACAACCAATGGTGGTTTTAGGTTTAGGTTTAATCATCTTTGCGATTGGTTTCAAACTTTCTCTTGCACCATTCCATAAATGGACACCTGATGTTTATCAAGGTGCGCCTGCTCCAATTGCAACGTTCTTAGCAACCGTTGCTAAGGTTGCAACCATTGGTTTAATGGTACGTTTTGTTCTTACTTCAGGTGCGATTTTAATCCCATCTGTTGTGACGATTATTACCATTATTGCGGTACTTTCGATTGTTGTGGGTAACTTATTGGCTGTTCGTCAAGTCAACTTAAAACGTATTTTAGGTTACTCATCGATTGCTCATTTTGGTTACTTACTGATTGCACTTGTGAGCATGACGTATGCAAGCTTGGGCAGTGTCAGTGTTTATGTGGTGGCTTATACATTAACAACCATCGGTGCATTCGGTGCAGTTGCTTTAATGTCTAGCCCATATAACAACGTAGATGAAGCAGAATCACTGGCTGACTATCGTGGTTTGTTCTGGCGTCGTCCAGTGTTAACAGCGACATTGACTGTGATGATGTTGTCTTTAGCAGGTATTCCATTAACAGCAGGCTTCATTGGTAAGTTCATGGTGGTTATGGCTGCTGTGACAACTCAACATTGGTTCTTGGCTGCAATGGTGATCGTGGGTAGTGGTATTGGTTTATATTATTACTTACGTGTCATGGTTGTGATGTACATGACGCCACCTGAAAATCCACGTATTGATGCCGTTGATCATTGGGGGCAAAAAGTGGGTGGTATTATGGTATTAGGTGCTGCATTGTTAGTGCTTCTTATTGGTGTATATCCAGACCCAATCATTAGCTTTGCGTTGAAATCTGAGATTTTATCGCCATTGCATATGATGTTGACCCAACAGCACTAATCGATAAAAACGATTGTTGTTAACAAAAAAGCCTTCATTGATTGAGGGCTTTTTTTATTTTTAATATAAAAAACATTTATAATAGATCAAATTATGTTTTATGTTTTTAGGTATTCTCCCCATGCCCATTCAAGAAATCCGTCACCCACTCATTCGTCATAAACTTGGTTTATTACGTCGTTCAGACATTAGCACCAAAAATTTCCGTGAGCTTGCTCAGGAAGTGACCATGCTGTTAACGTATGAAGCTACTAAAGATTTACCAATGTGTGATCAAGAAGTAAATGGTTGGGCGGGTAAAGTTACCGTCGATCGTATCGCTGGTAAAAAAATTACAGTTGTTCCTATTTTACGTGCAGGTATTGGCATGTTGGAAGGTTTCCTAAACCTGATTCCAAGTGCTAAAGTTTCTGTATTGGGTTTAGAGCGTGATGAAGAAACCTTAGAAGCGCGCACTTACTATAAAAAATTGGTTCCAGATGTACAAAATCGTATTGCGATGATTATTGATCCAATGTTAGCGACGGGTAGTTCTTTGGTTGCTGCGATTGATGTGTTAAAAGCAAGTGGCTGTAAAGATATACGTGTGATGGTACTGGTTGCTGCACCTGAAGGGATTAAACGTGTTGAAGCAGTTCATCCCGATGTGACGATTTTCACTGCATCGGTGGATGAAGGCTTAAATGAACAGGGTTACATCGTGCCAGGTCTGGGTGATGCTGGCGATAAAATCTTTGGTTCAGTGCAAAAAGATTAAGTTCTCCGACTGAGTCAATAAGAGGGGCAATATTGCCTCTTTTTTAATATACTGTGATTATAGCGTTTATAGAATAGGGTGAAGCTCATGAAATTAGAGTTACAGCAAGGAAAAATTAAACAGTACAATCCTGAAAAAGGATTTGGTTTTATTTCTATCCATGAACAAGACGATATTTTCTTTCATATTTCAGATTTTCCTGCAGCGGAAGGTGAGCCAAAACGAAATGAAAGAGTGAAATTTGCTATCGCTGAAAATGGTAATGCATTTAAAGCTATTAAGATTGAGCGAGTAGAAGATAATTCTGCAAAAGCGAAGAAATCAAAAGTATCTACGCACAATAAATCAATCACGACATCATTGTTGTCTAATTTTAGACGTTGATTGTTAAATGCTGAAATTTAAATGATATTACAGCATCTGTTTAGCTCGATTTGGATAAAAAGGTTATATCATTTCAGGCTTTATCTTTCTGTGATACAGTTTACAAAATTTTGGTAGTGTACAAGAAGATTAAAAATCGAGTATTATGAAGGGGAGGTTATTAACCTCCTTTTTTTATTGCTTAGATATTATAATAAGATAGAGAAATTACTATGTTTTACAGAGGTATAGTAAAAAATTACAACACAGAAGAACATAAGGGCTGTATTGTTTTACTTCATAATAATCGAGTTTTAGACTTTGCCTTAAGTGACTTCCCAAATACAAATCTTGTTCCTCAAATTGGAGAACGAGTTAAATGTACGATTGTCGAAAATAATGGGGCCGAGAAAATACATCTAGTTGTACGTTTGGATCATAAAAATGCATTTTATTTCAATAATAAGAAAGATATAAAAGCATTACGAAAAATATCTGAAAAAGAGCACCAGCCTGAAACAGAAGATGAAGCAGATGCTGAGTTTTATCATCAGAAATTAAAAGATTTCCTGTTGCTTCATGGTCAAGGGCATGAAATTCCTTCTGTGGAATCTGTGGAATCTGTGGAATCTGTGGAATCTGTGGAATCTGTGGAATCTGTGGAATCTGTGGAATCTGTGGAATCTGTGGAATCTGTGGAATCTGTGGAATCTGTGGAATCTGTGGAATCTGTGGAATCTGTGGAATCTGTGGAATCTGTGGAATCTGTGGAATCTGTGGAA